>QFXE01000012.1 GCA_003349915.1 endosymbiont of Escarpia spicata | reverse complement strand
GTCCGTCGGCTCACAGGTTTGCTCTCGGGCTTCTTTCAGCGGGTCGGTCACCCTTCCGCGCCTTGCCGTCAGCTAGTACTTTTAAAGGGGTCAATGACTCCTCTCCAGATAAGGTACAGGGGACTTGCACCCCATAAAATCATGCCCATGCCGGGCACACACAAGGCGCTCGTTCGGACGCAATCTACGCTGCGCTTCGCTTGCGCCGCACAGCTTGAACGTTATGTTTAAGAAAATGGAGAAGTTGTGCAAATAGCAATTGGGTGGGCTTTGTTGATATTGGGTGGCTTGTTATATACAGCTCAAATTATATCAAGCATTGACTTCAAACTAGGTCAACGATTGGGAATTCAGGAAGATCCAAAAGAAACAGATTCAGTCGTGCAAACATTGGAAAGATATATAGCATTTTGGGATTTGTTAACTTTGGGGTGGATGCCTTTAGCTGGCTTCCTTATGATAGTTGACCATGAATGGTGGCCAATAATTTCATTGCTAGCTGGTGCGATCTATTTTGATACTTCAGGTAGAGAAGCAGTAAAAAATATTAGCCTACGCCAAGAAGGTTTTAGAGTAGGTTCCAAAAAACAGAAAAAATTATTCTTTTTTACCTATATCTTTATGGCAATTATCGGTATGACACTCATCGTATATTCAGCTAAAGTGTTGCTGGTGTAACTGAGAATATATTGGTGGGTATAAATATCAAAACATAAGAGGGATAGGAAGGGGGTTTTGATCCCCCTCCCTCCCACACCACCAGGCATACGGGTCCGTACCATGGCGGTTACCAAAAGCGTCGAACCGTAGTCGGACAAGCTAACCAAGGTACAGAGACTTGATTAACTTTGAAAATAACGTACTCACCAGCGCGCCTATCACCTCTTATGAGAGCCGGTCGGCTCAAACTGAGAATAGAGCATGATGCGAAATTTTCTCTCTTGGCTTCAGGCCTTCGCTTCATCTGTTAAGAATCCACTACTATGCCATCTGCTGACTTCTGCCCAGTCACCCCATGCATTACTACATGGGGCGCTCCCACCAACGGTGGACGCAAAGCCAGGCAGATCTCCCCGGGTAAGAACATGATCTTTCCCTGCACAACTGCCGCATTTACCATCCCCCATGTTCTCCAGGCGGGTTTCGTGATGTTGTGCTCACTCACCCAGGGGTTCGGCCTTATATGCGATTTCTGTTCGTCAGCTCGCAGGTTTGCACTTAGGCTTCTTTCAGACGGTTGGTCGCCCTTCCGCCCTTGCCATCGGCTAGTACTTTTTAAAGGTGACTTTTCGTCTCCTTTCTGGAATATATACAGAGGACTTTCACCTCATAATATCATGCCCATGCCGGGCACACACAATCAGTTCAAGGCGTTCGCTTCGCTCACTGGGACAGCTAGCACTCCGCGGCTTTTTGCGCATGGCTTCGCCATTATTACGCAAACACCGCTCCATGCTAGCTGCCCCTTAACTAGACGGTTATGCGTAAAAAAACATCAATGAGAAAAGACAACCAGAGATTAAAAAGAAAACTTAATCCAATGCCTGACTATATTGAAAAAGCATTAAAGGATAATGGTGTAAAACAAGATTATATGGCACGCCCCGCATATCAAAGAAATGACTATCTGGGTTGGATAGCGTGTGCAAAAAAAGAAGAAACAAAGAAAAAACGTCTAAACCAAATGCTGCATGAACTAAAAGTCGGTGGTGTGTATATGAAAATGAAACATCCTGCATCGACAAAAAAATGAGCCGCTATTGTCCAATTGCAGCGCATAGCAGTTCGGACGCAAATTACGCTGCGCGTCGTTTGCACCGCACAGCTTGAACGTTATGCGTAATAGGAGAAAAATTGAAAGACACATTGAAACCAGGTATCAGATACGAACACAAGTTCGTGGTGCCAAATACAAAGACTGTTCCAGCCCTCTATCCAGAGTCACAAGAATTCGTTGTAATGCCTGAGGTTTTTGCGACCGGGTTCTTAGTTGGATTTCTTGAGTGGGCATGTATAAAGGCAATTAATCCTCATCTTGATTGGCCAAAGGAACAGACTGTCGGTATTCATATTAATGTAAGCCATGATGCTGCAACACCGCCAGGCCTTGAAGTGACGGCAACAGTTGAACTAATTAAGGTTGATGGAAGAAAATTATTGTTTTCTGTAGAAGCACACGATGGAATAGATTTAATCTCAAAAGGGCTGCACGAGCGTTTCGTAATAAATAAAGAGAAATTCGATGCTTCAATTGCAAACAAAGCACCGCATACAAGGCAAATTAACTCAGACAGTTTAAAGCGCCGGGAATCTACCTCTGTTTTGCGCACTTCTAATTGATCATTTATTAGAGAGAGATTATTGATATGGCAGTTTGTGATATATGCTTTGGTGTAGGCAATATTCCTAAAGGAGAGTACGAGAATTGTTATTCATGTGGCGGTAGGGGGTATGGTTCAAGTACAGATCAAGCATGTTCCTCATGTGGTGGAAGCGGGAAGTCCACAACTGAAATAAAAGAACAGTGCTGGAAATGTTACGGTGCAGGCACTATTGATGAGAATGCCTCTGTTAATCATACATCCTCTAAAAAGAATAGCTCTACTAGTTCGAATTCATCTGGTTCCACTAGTTCAAGTTCATCTAACTCAACAGCGAAAGAGAAACAAAATGCTCCATCAGAAGCTATTTGGTCAATATCATTTGTTTTAGGGCTTTTCCTTGGTTTTATTATATACAGTGAAAAGAGTGATTTTGGTCAAGCCATAATTTCAGGAATAATCGTATGGGTTATTTCTGGAGTCGCCTTGCACATCCTGTATTATGTTTTAAAAGTTATTTTTGAAATAGTAAAAGTGGTTTTTGTAATTGCTATGTGGACAGCAATAGCTATATTCATTGGGAATATACTTGGTATTGAACTAGCACAGAATATTGCTTCAAATATCATGGATATAATCCCGTAAGATTACTTGCCTACATCAAGCTCCAAGGGAACTTCACACGGATGCTAACCTCCCCGGTAAATCCATAACTTTCAGACAGTCGCATACAAAATATTTAAATAATTTTTTGCTCAACAATGTTTATTCTACAGGCTCATCGCGCATCAATAAGATACAGATTCAGCCAATCAATTATGAGGCGAGCAGACATGACGATAGAAAGATTTATAGTATTCTTGTTGATCATTTTGACGTCATTTGGCTGTTTCGCAGAAGAATATACAATCAGAAGCAGCATATTGAATGTTATGAATGAAAGGAATTTACATGAACTTCTGGTAAATAAAAGCAAAGAAAAAAAACACGAGGCAAGTGGCGTGTTATTTGCAAATAATTCATTCTTTATTGTTTTTGATAACCATAGCAGGGTTGCTCGAATTGATTCTGACCTTCACAAGGCAGAACTATTCGGCACAGCAACAAAGGGGATCGGTTATGAAGGGATAAGTCACGATAATGTAAACAGTAAGTTTTATCTGATTGAGGAATCAAATGATAATGACGGGGCGTTGAATGCACGAATAAACATTACAAATAATAAGTTTTCATTGGAAAAGAAAAAGTGGCTTAAATATAACTTCCAGAAAAATAATAAAGGATTCGAAGGCATTACTACTGTAGTTAAGGATAATAATAGTTATATTCTCGCCTTATGCGAAGGCAATGACTGTGACGCAGGGTCTGCAAGTAAGATTAATGGAGCGGGCAGAATCAAGGTTTTCGAGAAGAAACAGAAAAAATGGAAATATGTTGCATCAATAAGGTTACCGCGAACATTGGAATTTATTGATTATTCTGGAATAGATATCAATAGTGATAATATGTTGGCAATCACTTCGCAAGAATCGTCTGCCATTTTTGTTGCAGGATTAGATCTAATGAACTGGAAAGTTGTTGATGATGGAGTGGTTTACAGGTTTCCAAAGAATGTGAATGGAAATGTTGTTTATTGCAATATAGAAGGTGTTGCTTGGATTGCAACAGATCAGCTTGTAACAGTGAGTGATGCAAAAAAGGGCTATCAGCAAGAACAATGCAAGGAAAAAGAGCAGTCGATACACATCGTTTCCATGTAAATCACACTGAATACAACAGTAAAAGAAGAAAGTGATGAGAGTAACCAATATTCATAGTCGCACATATCAAGTGCCATCAGACAAAGTTGGTGCCTTAGTGGATACGTTATCCTCTAATAATGATTTACTGTGGCCTCATAAACTTTGGCCTCGAATGAAATTTGACAAGCCACTGTCCGTATCTGCAAATGGCGGACACGGTCCAATTTGCTACTTTGTGGAAGAGTATGTGGTTGGCAAACGCATTGTATTTCGCTTTACTGGACCAAATGGATTTGATGGTTATCACGGTTATGATGTAGTTGAGCTCGAAAACAATAAAACAGAGCTACGTGAAACACTAAAAATGAAAACCCATGGAATGGCACAACTATCGTGGCCACTGATCTTTTGTCCACTGCATGATGCTTTAATCGAAGATTCACTCAGTTTTGCTGAACTACGGTTAAATCTTACACCAACAGTTTCAGAATGGACTTTGTGGGTTAAATTTTTGCGTTGGCTGATTTCCGGCGGAAAAAGTCGCGCACAAACAATCGTCTGACTGCAAATCAACAGGGACTCATAAATGGCTAGCGCATTTTGTGGGTAAAAACAGAATAATTAGTGAGCTCATCATCATGAATAAGCATGAAAAGATAAATTACGTTGAATTTCCTGCAAAAAATATAGAAGCAACAAAACAGTTTTTCGCCACTGCTTTTAACTGGTCGTTTGTCGACTATGGCCCTGAATATACAGCCTTCTCTGACGAAGGTATTGATGGTGGTTTTTTCAAATCAGATCTATCCTCTTCTACTGAAAATGGTAGTGCCCTTGTCGTTTTCTATAGTAATGACATAGAGAAAACCCAAACGAAAATACAGGAGGCTGGAGGCACCGTGGTAAAACCGGTCTTTTCATTTCCAGGCGGTCGTCGTTTTCATTTTTGCGACCCTAGCGGTAATGAATATGCTGTTTGGTCAGATACGTAAAATGGATTGGGTTTGTTTCCTGCGCGCCTAACCACCAATCTTCTTCACCTCAAAGATTTCCACCGGCTTGCCTTTTTTGTGCTGTCGCGGCCAGACTGCATAACGACCTGCTGCAATCGGTTCCAGGGCACGGCGGCTGATGATCTCTGCCGCCTCGCTGGAGAGTGACAGTATCGGCAGCTGGCGGCGACTGCCCTGCACCACGAATTTTCCACGCTCATGCAGATGCTCAGCGATCCAGGTTGGCGTCTTGCCATTAACCAGACTGAATCGGCTGTAGTCCCAGAGCAGCAACTCCCGCAACAGCGGGTCTCCTGCAAGCATGGGTTGGAGGAAATCTACGACCAGGCTGAATAACCGGTCGGGCTGCATATTTTCACGCGCCAGTCGCTCACCAGTCGCGGTTAACAATGCATTGAAACTGGCGACGATCTCATCGTCAAAATAACGCGGTACCAGCCACATCAAAGTATGTACCAAATAGTCGCTGTTCCAGAGACGCTCCAGCAATTCCGCATAGAGCTTAAATCGCGATAGTTCCTGAAAAGTAAGCATTGGATGTGAGAGCACTTCATAGGGCGGCTCCCTGTCCCAACGATAACCCAGTGGCCCCGCCTGCATCTGTAGGGGTGTACCAGGCAGCATTTTCAAGGTGCCTAGCTGAAGATGGCCAGGATGGAGTCGAAATACACGGTTCAGGGAGTCACCGCATTGTGCTGCATCTTCTCCCGGCAGCCCGATGATCAGGTCAAGGTGAACCGGGTGTTTTTTCAGTTCAACCAACTCACGAATATTCGCCAGTGCCTTGGGAATATCCATCTGTCTGTCGATGGCATCGAGCACCGGCTCGCTCAGGGTCTGCAGTCCGATCTCAAACTGAAACTTCCCCGGTGCTGCCTGGCGAAATACCACCATTGCCTCGGGAGAGATCCGGTCCGGATTCAGCTCCAGGTGGAAACGCAGGCTCTCCGGCGTATGGGCGAATCGCTGCAGAAGCTCTACTGTGCGCTTTTTTCCGAGATGGAAACTGCGATCGAGCAGTTTCACCGTTTTGGCCTCAAGCCCCTCCAGTATCTGGAGTTCGGTTTCCACCCTCTCCACAGGAAATGCACGCAGCCGGTCGGTGGCACTGGTGCAGAAGGTACAGCGGTAGGGGCAACCACGGGAGGTCTCCCAGTAGACCAGTGGCTTGGTGAAATCAGTCAAACCCAGGGTAATCGGTGAGGGAATCTCCTCCACCGGCAGCATCCGAATCGGATTGATCACTATCGTTCCATCTTTGCGCCAGATCAGCCCCGATGTATCTGAAAGATCACCTTCACCGTAAAGACGCCACCGCACCAGATCACGAAAAGCGGCTTCACCCTCCCCGTCCACAATGAAATCGATTGCATCCACTCTGCCCAGCAATTCAGCGCCTCGCGGTCCCGCTTCAGGACCACCGAAAATAAAAAGCGACTCCGGCAGAAGCTGCTTCAGCAACCGTGTCAGTCTAAGGGATGCCTGGATATTCCAAAGATAGGTTGAGAATCCGATCACTGCCGGCGCCAACGCCACCAGTGATTCGATCAGCTGGTGGTGATTCACATTAACCAGAGACTCGAAGATGTGGATCTCGTCGTAGAAAGGCTCGTCGTGACAGTAAGCGGCAATCGACTGCAGCGCCAATGAGGAGTGGCTGTAGCCTGCATGCAAGGTCACCAGTGCAATCGCTGGCGTCTCGGATCGGGTTGTAATTTCCGGGTTTGACATAGTGCATTGAAATATACGTGACCGCGCCATTTCTGAACACCGTTCAGGCTCCGTTCAGTTAACAGCCTCCACAATCTCCAACAGAGATCCTAAATCGCCATTCGAGGATGGCAAGGGTCACCGCTCAATCAGGAGGGATAAAACCATGAGCACCCCAAGCAAATTCAACCTATCAGATTCAACCGGCGTGCAACCATTTTCGGCACTTGTTTTTGCCTGGATGCTGCTATTCGCCATCCCGACCCAGGCATCCAACACCCCTACCCTCAAGCTCTTCCCCACCACGGTACTTGAGGACATTCGCCACACCGGCAGCGTTGCCAAGGAGATGGAGAGCGGGTTGCAGGAGGTGATATCCCGCCTGGATCAACAGCAGCAATTGATCATCGACAGTAAATGCGAAGAGGCGGATGACGATCCCGGCTGTGCCCAGTTGAACAAGCAACTTGGTGCAACCTATCTCGAAATGCTTAACATTATGGAGAGCAACCTGCCCACTATGGAACAGGCGGTGGAGACAACCCGCAAGAGTCTCGCAAAACGTCTTCGCAAGGAGCTGGGGAATGGCATGACACCCTGGACCCTGCAGGAAAACCTACTCGGCGGACAGTCCGGCAAGCAGGCATCACAGACCCGGCCCAACCTGCGTGGGCGCTCCGGCATGCGGCTCAGCGACCGCTTCAGCCAGTATTACAACCTGGTCTCCAACAGCTCTTCGTCACAGGGTTCTTCCATGGCGGTCATCGCCTCCGACATCTACCTGGACATGGAAGAGACCTCAGATCTGATCGCCCGCACCCGACAGGAGATCAGCCGAGCCACCCTCATGGGCCAGCTCAATCAATCCTTCGGCACCATCACGCCTGAGATGCAGGAGGTGGTGAACGGAGTCAAGGGCATCCTGTTTGGTGATCCGGAGAGTGAAATGCCCCTTGCGGCACCTCCAACCACTGCTGACAGCACAGCATGCCAGAGTCCACTCAGCCTCTAAGGGAGAAACATCATGAATAGCACGAAAGCACTTATCTCAGCGGCACTGTTTGCCACCGTTTCATTCGCCGCTGGTTGCGACACCCAACCGGTCAAGGCCAACGCCTGCATCCCACCACAGGGTCACGATCTGGATGTCGCTGTGAGCCAGTCGAAGAGTGATTTGAGTGATGTTTGCGGCTTCCAGTTCAATGCCTACCTTGAGCGTCTGATGAATATTGCAGAGAGCGATCCAAAACCTGCAAACAAAGAGAAGTTCAGCGAATTCCTGCTCTGGTCAAATCAGGCAGGTCTGTTGAGCAAACAGCAGGCTAAATCGATCTACAATCGCTATTTCAACGTCAAATATGTCTCCCTGATGGGGGACTACAACAACTGCAGCCTGACCTGTCCAAAACAGCAGGAGGTGCTGTCAAACATGGAACAGGAGCTACTCGACAAGGAACGCGGCCTGGTAAAGATCAGTCGGGATACCGGTAGTTATCAGCGCGCGGACCGACTGTTGAAAGAGACGGAACTTGTGCTGGAAGCCACCTGCACCGCTTGTGGTGCCAATTAGCGCGGGAAGAGAAGCGATGAAAAGGGGATATCTCAGTCGCTTTCTGAAGGGATTTCTGCTGGGTATGTCTATCACTCTGAGTATTGGCGGCCTGCTATTGTGGCTGCTGTCGACCCAGAACCTGGTGACAATCTCAGTCGAATCTCTGGCGGGCTTGCAAAACCTGCTTAGCTGGAGCAGCCGCAATATGGGCATGGCCGTTTGGCCCTTCACCCTCGTATTGCTGCTGTTTCTGCTAAGTCTGCGTACCCTGCGGCAACGCATTACCGCGGGACAATCCATCGACAGGATCGTCCAGGCCGCACACTTGACCGATATCTGGATTGGGCTATTTTTCGGTATTGGCGTGATCTGGACCGCCATCGGAATGCGCAGCGCCCTACTCTTCGCTCTAGGCGACCCTGAGACCGCAGCGCAACTCGGTGCCTTCGTCATTCTGCAACGGTTGGTCGATGGAGGGATCCTGCTCGCGCTCTCCACCACAATATTCGGCGGCATTGGCGGCTATCTGATGCGTGTCATCAAGGCAGTTGCCGTTGGTGGTGAACTACAGCGCTACTACAGCCATCTGGCCGAGCAGCACAACACGGCAGTACAGTCCTCACTGGATCGCATCGACAGCCACCTGCAACAAATCAGTCACCACCAAGAGAATCGGGATGAACCTCTGGCACTCACAAATTTACAGCGCTGACCCCCATGCGGGATCCGGCGGCACGGATGAACTGCAGACCGATGTCATGCGCTTTATGGCAATTCTCGGCTTTTGCCTGATGGCGATCTTTGCCTTGGTGCAGTCACTGCCGCAGGCCGCTTCGGAAGAGCCCAAAGTCGTTGAAGAGAAAACCGACAACAGTCGATTGGAACAGGAACAGCAGACCCTCATCGCATCTCTTGAGCAACTCAATGCAGACCTCGAGCAACAGCAGCAAAAGCAACGCAGGATTACTGACGAACAGAAAGCGCTGACGACACAGTCTCAACAGAAACAGCAGCAACTCTCTCTATTGAATTTGAAAATCAAGCAGCGCCAGAAAGATCTGTCCGCCCTGGATCAGCAGTTAAAGAAAAAGCCTCAAACCGTCACTCCTGTCGAGGTGCAGAAGACAAACACCGCTAAAGATGAAGAACCAGGATTTGAACTCAGGTTCTCTTCAGATCAAGCCTTGAAACACCTCGTACAAAACAAGAGGATTCAACTCTATGCGCTAGGCTCTGAGGCAGCCTGGAAACTTACATTTACCAATGGAAAAACGGTGTTTCATGTTACACCCTTTCCCCGGCGCTACCATGAAATGACGTCTGAAACAGTCCCCGGCGAGGTTCTACAGGCCTATCGGCAACTGCCCGTCACGACATCGGGCACACCGGTTGTCTGGGGCGTGGAACTACCCAGTCTGTTACAGGAAAAAATTCAACGACTGATGCAGGAGTCCAGTGGCGGTCTGCTCATTATCGATGCCTTGGGCCATGTCAAACTGGATAGGAGACAAGGGAATGTTTAGATCAATCTGTCTTACTCTGCTTCTGATAGGCCTGAGTGGTTGTGTCACCCAACAGACCAGACCTGCATCACAATCCACGCTTGACCAGTGGGTCGAGCAGGATCTTATCCCTTATCTCAAAACACAACTCAGCCAACATCCCCGTTTCCAGGGAGAATCCATATTGCTGGGCAGACTAAACGACGGTGCGATTCAACCAAAACTGGATCAACTGACACGGGACATCCGCGATAAAATCAACGCCGAACTACTGGCGACTCCTGGTATTCATCTGGCCCGACAACAACGGGACAAACACTGGAGTCATCGGGATAGACCCACTAAACCTTGCGATGGTGAACAGCCGATCCACTATTTCATCGGCCTGGATCTCAGACTCGACAGCAGTCGGCAGTTGAATCTGACCCTCAGGGCATTGGATCTGCAACAGAACAGTTGGATCTCCGGGTTCAGCCTGCAATGGCAGGGAGAGGCATCCCGTCAGCAGGCAGAATTGCTACGCACTGTGCATCTGGATGAGTCACTTCGAGGCCTGCGAATGCTGCCTTTTGTTCAAGGCCAGCCGGATCTTATGGCCAGACAACTGGCTGATGACCTCTACTGCCGTCTTAAACAGTTGCCTGTTCAAAATCCCAAACTTCATATTCAGCCTTATGAGAGTGGTGAAGCACAGGCTCGTACAACCATGGAACTGCTCACCCACTATCTCGCCCGTTTCGGCGATGTTCATATTGAAAACAATCAGGCTGATGCCGATCTGACGATAAAGGGAAAAACTCACCGGATCTCAGGAAATCTGCAACAATTCTGGATTCTGGTTCAACCTGCCGAGGCTGCTTCGGCACTGCCGGATATCAGTGTCAGCACCTATCTTCAATCTGGCCCTGCACAGGCCACTACCACCGTGGCCATCCCTGCCCAAAAAGAGAGGCCGGTGAGAGCGGCAAAAAGCGCCGGCGTTCTCCAGATCATCACACCGAGAAAACTGTCACTCTGCGGCACACGCCATCCCTGGCGCTCTGGAGAGCGCGTACTCAATGGGCAGGCGGCTATTCCCAAGCAGGGGTGCTTTGCTTTGGAGATAGCTGCGCCTGCAGAGAGCCGGGGGTTCTTCTTCAAAAAGCGTGGCGACGGCGCACTGTTTCGTCTCGCCCCATCAGAGTGCCGGCATCTTGGAGTGCGGTCTTCCCGGAATTCCAGTGGAAAGACCCTGCGTCTACCTTCACGGCATCGGCGAGGCGTGGAGGGCGTGCTGCATAGTGATGACCATTCCGAACGAGAGACCTACTACGCGATAATCACCAATGATGATCTCAGCGCTGGGGTAGTCGCCGCCCATCTCGCCCTCCTGCCAGAGAGTTGCCACGGTTACGAAGATCCACAACTCAATGCTGAAGAACTAATGAGTTGGTTGCAGAAACTTGACCAATTGATGTTGAAGCACGCTTCAAATGTGGCATGGACATCAAGAGATATTACATTAAGTAATAACAATAACTCATTGATTAGTATTTATTAATAGTGAGGAATATCATGACAAAATTCATCGGACTTATTGCAGGTTTCGGGGTGGCTGTTTTCCTCCTGGGCATGGTTTTCAACCCGACACCGACTCAGCGGGTCTCCAGTACTCCCCAACCCACTCAAATGCCATCACAAAGTGTTCCGGCAACACCCAACCAATCGGTCGAGGTATCACACACAACCTCAACGGCAGACGATCGCCTATTGGAAGCCCCTCCAATCCCGGTCGACATACCCACGACTGAGGAGCCACCCGTATCCAATATCGAACTTCAGACAATCGAACAACAGTGGCAGCCGTTCTGGAGCCCATTCCACAGTGAACGCTCCGCCAGCGGATTTGCCACTCGTATTGAACGCCTGACGGGACGCCAAATGCGTGTCCAACAGGAAGAATCGGGCAGGTATCAGGTTGTTTTTTCGCATTGGGGTGAAACAGACCGCTCCATCGCCCTCACACAAATTGCTGCAGCAAGCGGCCTCGAAATAGAGCAGGCATCCCATGATCCGGATAAATAGAAATAGAACGCTCCTATTCTGCCTGCTGGCTGGAATGATCTTTTCCCAGTTCGCCAGTAGCGCGGCGGATAACAGGACAACAACCCTTTCAGAGACCTGGAAAAACTACCTGTCTTCAGCAGACAGCACAGAACCGAGCAAACACTTCCCCTATCTGCACTGCTTCCGCCGGGCTGCAGCAACTCACGATCTGCCATTGACCCTGCTGCTGGCGGTCTCACGAGGTGAAAGCGATTTCGATCCTGCGGCCCGTTCCCACGCAAATGCCCATGGTCTGATGCAGATCCAATGGCCGGGCACCGCGAAACATCTAGGAATCAACAGGATTGCAGACCTCTACAATCCCTGTCGAAATGTGGATGCGGGCACCCGATATCTCAAAGAACTGCTTGCGCGATATAACAACAACCTGCACCTGGCACTGGCTGCCTACAATTATGGCCCCGGCCGGATATCCAAAACCGGAGGGGACATACCAGACGGCGCAGAATGGTACAGCCGCTATATCTATCGTCACCTCACTTATGTGACGGATATCAACCACCGCGGATCCACCGAATCGCAACAGCCCTATTCAGCGGAAAAGAGACGGGCACTCATCGAGTTCAACCGCCCCTACCGGGTCGAGGCCTATGTGAGTTCACTGCAGAAGCGCTTTCCCGACCTGCGGTTTGACTGGTTTAAACTGCCCGAACAGCGTTTCAGGGTCGTTGTCCTCTATGCAGATGAGAGCGAGCAGGCTAAGACACTCTCGCAACTGCGGCACTCAGGAATAATCACCGACTGACCGTTCAAAGAAGCAAAACATGTGAGGAAGGCAAGGAGTTGTTAACTGTTTTGAAAACCTCGGACAAAACACTCGCGTTTCCCCATTTCTCGCGCTATGATTCAGCTGTTTTGTTGTGCGCTTGGCACACTAATAGAATTACTAAATCACTCTTTGTTTTCAACAGCTTAAATCATAGGGATTCAACATGTTCGACCTCAGGAAGGCACGTATCGGCGTGCTTGGCCTCGGTTATGTAGGGCTGCCACTGGCAGTGGAGTTCGGAAAGAAATTTCCCACCATTGGTCTCGACATCAACGAGGCACGGGTTCAGGAATTGAAAGAGGGCCGCGACAGCTCTCTGGAAGTGGAGCCCGAAGAACTCGCAAAGGTGCCCCATCTTACCTACACCAGCAATCTGGATGACCTCAAAGAGTGCAACGTCTTTATCGTCACAGTCCCCACCCCGATCAACGAGCATAAACAGCCCGACCTTTCGCCGCTGATCGGCGCCAGCCATGCGCTGGGCAAGGTGATCAAACCCGGCGATATCGCCATCTTCGAATCCACGGTCTATCCAGGCGCCACCGAAGAGGATTGCGTCCCGATCATGGAAGCGGACTCCGGCCTGATCTTCAACAAGGACTTCTTTGTCGGTTACAGCCCTGAGCGCATCAATCCTGGCGACAAGGAGCACCGCCTGCCCACCATTAAGAAAGTGACCTCAGGCTCCACGCCCGAAGTGGCGGATTTCGTCGATGAACTCTACCGCAGCATCATTACTGCCGGCACCCACAAGGCAAGCAGCATCAAGGTTGCCGAGGCGGCAAAGGTCATCGAAAACACCCAGCGCGATGTCAACATTGCCCTGATCAACGAACTGGCGCTGATCTTCAATCGTCTCGGAATCGATACCCTGGAGGTACTTGAGGCCGCCGGCAGCAAGTGGAACTTTCTCCCCTTCCGCCCCGGTCTGGTTGGCGGCCGCTGCATCGGCGTCGACCCTTACTACCTGACGCACAAGGCGCAATCGATCGGCTACCAGCCGGAGATCATCCTTGCGGGTCGCCGTCTCAACGACGGCATGGGCGCCTATGTGGTCCACTCCGTCATCAAGATGATGATGAAACGCGGCACCGCGTCCACCGACAGCAAGGCACTGGTTCTGGGCCTCACCTTCAAGGAGAACTGTCCGGATCTTCGAAATACCCGCGTGGTGGATATAGTTGCAGAGTTCCAGGACTACGGCACAGCAGTGGACGTCTATGATCCTTGGGTCAACCCCGACGAGGCTGAGCACGAATATGGCATTCGCACCATCGATACGCTAAAGGAAGGGCACTATGATGCCGTTATATTGGCCGTGTCACACAAAGAGTTTGCCGAGATGGGCAGTGAAAAGATCCGCTCCCTGTGCAAACCTGACGGTGTGCTCTTCGATGTTAAGAACCTTCTGCCTGTGGATGATGTCGACGGTCGTCTGTAAGCAGTAAAACGACCTGGAATACAGACTTTATGAATAGCTACGATAAGCTCAAACAACACCTGGAAAGCAACCAGTCCACTTGGCTCGTGACCGGTGTTGCCGGTTTCATCGGCTCTAACCTGTTGGAAACCCTGTTGAAGCTCAACCAGTCCGTTGTCGGCCTGGATAACTTCTGTACTGGGCACCGCTACAATTTCGACAAGGTGCAGGAACAGGTCTCGGAAGCCCAATGGAACAACTTCACCTTCATCGAAGGTGATATCCGTTCTCTGGATGACTGCAAAAAAGCCTGCGACGGCGTCGATTACGTGCTGCATCAGGCTGCCCTCGGTTCGGTACCCCGTTCCCTGGACGATCCGATCACCACCAATGAGAACAACATCACCGGCTATCTGAACATGCTGGTGGCGGCTCGTGATGCCGGTGTCAAACGGTTTGTCTACGCAGCCTCCAGTTCCACCTATGGCGACCATCCAGGTCTGCCGAAGGTTGAAGGCGAGATCGGCAACCCGCTCTCTCCCTATGCGGTCACCAAAGTCGTCAACGAACAGTATGCCAGCGTGTTCGCCCGCTGCTACGATTTCAAGACCATCGGCCTGCGCTATTTCAATATCTTTGGACAACGTCAGGACCCTAATGGGGCATACGCAGCCGTCATACCCAAGTGGGTCGATGCCATGATCAAGGATGAAGAGGTCTTCATCAATGGTGACGGTAAAACAAGCCGGGATTTCTGCTATATCGACAACGCCGTACAGGCCAATCTGTTGGGCGCAACCACAGAAAACCCTGATGCGGTCGACCAGGTCTATAACGTTGCCGTCGGCGACCGCACTACATTGACCGATTTGTACGAAGAGATCCGTATACTGCTGGAAAAGCGCTTTCCTCATCTCAAAGGTGCAACACCAACCTACAGGGATTTCCGCGCCGGGGATGTTCTGCACTCTCTGGCCGATATTTCCAAATCAGAAACATTGCTGGGATATGAGCCGACTCACAAGATCGGACCCGGTCTTGATGAAGCGATGGACTGGTACATCGACGATCTGACCTAATCCCAATTTAGCGCTAGTTTACGAAAAGGAACTCCCCCAATGAAGGTATTGATAACTGGCAGCGCCGGTTTCATCGGTTCAGCCCTGGCACTGCGGCTGCTGGATCGTGGTGACAAGGTCATCGGCATCGACTGCCTCAACGACTATTACGATGTTGAACTGAAAAAGGCGCGCCTGGCCCGTACCCTGGATCACCCGAACTACACTGATCTGCGGCTTGAACTGGAAGATCGCCAGGGCATTGCAGACTGTTTCGCCAAATACAAACCCAACGGCGTAGTCAATCTGGCAGCCCAGGCGGGAGTTCGCTACTCCATCGAAAATCCGCTGGCCTATGTTGATTCAAACCTGATGGGCTTCGGGCATATTCTCGAAGGGTGCCGCCATAACGGCGTCGAACACCTGGTCTACGCCTCCAGCAGTTCTGTCTACGGCGCCAATACCTCCATGCCCTTTTCGGTTCACGACAATGTGAATCACCCGGTGAGTCTCTATGCAGCCACCAAAAAGGCCAATGAGTTGATGGCTCACACCTACAGCCATCTCTATCGCCTGCCCACCACCGGCTTGCGCTTCTTCACGGTCTATGGACCCTGGAGCCGTCCCGACATGGCAATGCTCAAATTTGCCCAAAAGATCATGAAGGGCGAACCCATTGATGTCTTCAACTATGGCAAGCACCAACGGGATTTCACCTACATCGACGATATCGTTGAAGGCGTGATTCAGGTGCTGGACCGTCCGGCCCAGCCAAATCCCGACTGGGACAGCGATCACCCGGACACCGCCAGCAGTAAAGCGCCCTATCGTCTCTACAACATCGGCAGCAATAACCCGACAGAGCTGATGCGCTACATTGAACTGCTGGAAGAGAGTCTTGGCAAGAAAGCCGAACTGAACATGTTGCCACTACAGGACGGCGACGTGGTTGCCACCTATGCCGATGTGGACAGCCTTATTAAGGACACGGGTTACAAACCGGACACCAAGCTTGAAGATGGTGTAGCGGCTTTCGCCAAGTGGTTCAAGGAGTACTACGGGCACTAGGATCTGACGCAGAATTTGCCTGATCCGCTACGCTTGATCAGGCCTACTAAGGAGCGGAATCTGGCAGTTATGCCGGGGTCCGCTTTTTTATGCGCAAAAAAAAGCGGGTGAGAACCGATCCAGGAGGCTGAAAGGATCAAGTTTGCTCACCCGCAGACTAGCGCTTATCCACGGAAACGACCAATCCGCGTGTAGCTGGAGGCAATATTAGCCATTCTTAATTGACTCCAATATGACGCAGATCAATAAACCCTGCATTTCACTAAGGAATTAATCTGGACGAAACGTCATCAAAACCCCTTAATTTTCATCCTGTACGCCGCCGAAGAGTTCCAGCAGACGAGGCAGAAAACGGCGAAACTCCAGGGCCATCAGGGAAAAATCGACATCAAACCGCGCAATATCATCCTCAGCCACACTATCAGCGGCCTCCTCCTGGATGATATCCAGGAACTTTATCCGCTTTAGCGCAAGATCTGGTTCAATCATGCAGGAGAGCCGCTCATTCCACTCCACTGCCAATTTGACCACCTGTTTTCCCGCATCCAGGTGGTTGAGCACTTCCTGTGCACCCAGATCATGTCCCTTGCAGCGCACAATCGCCTTCTCGTCTGAAGTATCCTGGAGTTCACAGCTGTCCTGCAGCACAAAATCTCCATACTGTTCCGGGCGGCGCACCCACTCAGTCATCACGGAGGGCGGAGCGACTGCAACATCCAAAGGGCGAACCGGCAGGCTTCCCAGGGTCTCCCGGAGCAGTCCCAGCAATGCTTCCGCCTTGTTGGCCGAGGCAGCGTCGACCAAAATCCAGCCGCTGGTCCGATCGATCATGGCGTAGATCCGTGCCGATTTGGTGAACGCCCTGGGCATCAAATCCTGGATGATCTCATCACGAATCTCACCCTTCTCCCGCCGGGAGACCTGGCGTGCTTCCGCCTCTTCTATCAATACGGCTTTCTCTTCAACCATCTCCCGAACCACTGACGCGGGCAGTACCTTCTCCTCCTGTCGCAGGCAGAGCATGATGCTAGCGTTCACTTCATGGGCCAGGCGGTCCGATCGCCTGCCCAGCGGTGATGTCCAGCCGAGTGTGGCAGGCTCCATGCTGCCGCAACTTCGAAACTCCCGTTCCGCCAACTGTATCTGCAGCTCTTCCTCCGATAGCGCGAAGGGTTTAAGAAGTTGGTAGATACGAAGATTTTTAAACCACATATGAGCACGCCAGACTGGTGAATGGGGAGGCGGATTATGGCGGATGTTCTCAGGCTTATCCAGCCTTGCTTTTTGAAAAAAATCGACCCATGGTTCTAATAGACGACAGAGAAAATCAAACCTTATTGGAAAACCAGAATGTCTATCGAACCGAAAAAAAACCTCAGCGAAAATGGCTGGAAAACGCTGCTGGAGGTCGCCCGTGCATCGATCCGAAACGGTTTGGAGAAAGGCAGAGCATTGCCTGTCGAGGCTGCAGATTACAATGCAGAGTTGCAGGCAATTCGCGCCAGCTTTGTGACCTTGAACAAGCGTGGTCGACTGCGCGGTTGCATTGGACACCTGGAGGCAATGAAGCCGCTGATCGAGGATGTCGCGGAAAATGCCTATTCTGCCGCCTTTCGCGATCCCCGATTTCCGCCGCTGTCGCCCCATGAATATGACGAACTCGACATTCACCTCTCTGTGCTCACGCCCGCTGTACCCCTCCCCTTTGAATCCGAGACCGACCTGATTCAGCAGCTGCGCCCTGGGATCGACGGACTCATCCTGGTGGACGGGATGGCCAGAGGCACCTTTCTTCCTTCTGTCTGGGAGTCACTACCGAAAGCCGAGGATTTTCTTCGGCATCTTAAACGCAAGGCCGGTTTATCCGAAAACCATTGGTCGGAGACCTTGGAGATCCATCGCTACGAAACCGAGGTGTTTCCTGATTAAAGCATAGGCCGATTCAAGTTTGCAGAACGCGCTGCACAGTCCTAGCGTAGACACTTGCCAACAGAACCGGTGCCACAGGCCACCCCATCGACCCAAATCGTTTCATCAAGCCTGGCACCTTCCAGTGCCGCGCCCTGCATTCGGGCACCGCGCAGGTCGGCAAATCGCAGATCCGCGTTGACGAGGTCGGCCTCTGTCAGATCTGCACCCTGAAGATTTGCGCCGATCAGGAAGACTCTCTCCATCAGCGCATAACTGAGATCCGCATAACGAAGATCGGCATAACGCATATCCGCCTCACGGAGATCCGTAGCAGTCAGTTTGGCCTGTCGCAGCACCGCACTGTTCAGCGTCGCCCCTCTCAGGCTGGCCGATCCCACATCCACAGCAACCAAGAGGCAACTCCGCCAGTTAACCCCTGGCGCGGCTGGTGAATCACACTGGGGATCATCCATCCTCTTGGGCATCCCTGACCAGAGTGACAGGCCGACAACAACTCCCAAGACCAGCAGACTGACAATCATAGCCAATAAGGGAAATTTTCGTGTCGATCTATCAGCAGATAAGGCATCGGTTTGATCACGCGCTTCCAGTGTTTTTTGCGCAGAGGCATCACCGCTTGCTGCCCGCAGTTGCAGGGGAACAACCTCCGGAACCTCTCCTATGGGTTTCCAGTTGCGGCGGTCCGCACTGATCTCCACATCCAGCCCGATCTCTTCCTGAAGCAGCATGCGCCGGATACGGCCGCTCGGGTAGGGACCTCTTTTGATGCCCACACTGCGCAAAAACCAGAGGCGGGCATTGTCTAGTGTCTGATCGGTCATATCGTCCAATTTTTTCGGGTATTCCGTAGGATTATCGGCAACAATCCTGATGAGTTGAATAGTTTTCACTGCCAGAAATATTCGTGTGGCATATACTTTTTCCCAACAACGCCTTCAGCAGAGTCACAAATGCGCATACCCGGTTCCAACATTGTCCTGCCTCTGCCCAACGCACTGCCACGGGAGAACCCGATACAGAACCTCAAACCGGGACAGATACTGCAGGCGACGGCCCTGAGCGACACCCAGAACAGCCAGCTCAAACTACAGATCGGCGTGACCCGTTTGATCGCCCAGACCCAGGTGTCGATAAGAAGCGGACAGCACCTTACGCTGAGCGTTGAAAAGGGGGGTGAGTTTCCAGAGTTACGCCTGCTCACGAACCTCAGCCGGGAACAACTGCAGGCCAATGCACTGAAGACGCTTCTCCCCCGCCAGCAGCCACTGGCTCAACTCTTTGACAAAATTGCCATCCAACTGTCGAATACCAGCAGCAACCCAGCGCCTGGAAATGTACGCCAGGCAATTGAAGGATTGGTCGGTCGCCTGCTCTCCACCGACCAGCCTCAGTTCCAGCAGCAATTACGGACAGCTTTACAAAACAGCGGGCTCTTTACTGAAGCCCATCTGTTGCAGGGCAGCGGCAACCCCGCTGACCTCAAACTCAACCTGCTCAGACTATTTGAACTGATCAACACTCTGCTACCTGGGAAGGGCCTGAATCCCCAGCAATCCGCCGCCGCACTAGCAGCATCTGATAGTAGCGGCACTCCATTACCACCCGATTCCCCGCTTCGGTTTCTACTGGATCTGCTGAAACAACTCGACGGCGGTCTGGCACGTATCCAATCCAATCAACTCGCCTCTCTGCCGCAAGAAGACCCGACACGACAGACCTGGCAGTTTGAACTACCTGTCCGGCATAACGAACAACTGGATGTTTTCCGGATCCGGTTACAGAAGGAACCCGGTAAGAGCGGCGAAAAAGAGGATGCCGTCTGGAGCCTGGCCCTGCGCATGAACCTGGAACCTCTGGGTCCCATGCGTGTACAGCTTCGCCTGCAGGGGGAGGCAATCTCAAGCGTACTCTGGGCAGAGCAGGCGGAAACAACCTCGCTGATTCAAAACAATCTGGAAAAACTGCGTTCCGCTCTGGAAAAAGCCGGTTTGGATGTCATGAAATTGGAAGCGTGCCAAGGTAAAAGCGATGGCGATGAGCAACTGCCGCGCGGTCTCTCCCTGCTGGATGAAAAAGCATGAAGGAAGAGAAAAACAGCAAACCGGACCTGGCCATTGCCCTCAATTACGATGGGGAGAATGCCCCAAAACTTTCTGCCAAGGGACGTGGTGAGGTGGCTGAACGCATTCTGGCACTGGCGGAGGAACACGATGTACCGCTCCATGAAGATGCGGAACTGGCTGCCCTGCTGTCCCAGATCCCACTGGGTGATGAGATTCCTGAGGCCCTATATCGCGCTATTGCAGAGGTGATCGCCTTCGCCTATATCCTGTCGGGAAAGCGACCGCCGGGTTATGAGTAAACTTTTTCGATGGCTCAACAAATTACAGAGAAACCATGTTACAGGAGTCGCTTTCAGGACGGGCACGAATCAATCAGGTCGTCTCTGGCTTCGATCATCGCTCTCTTTCTGTTCTGAACGCTCCTCCTCCTTTTTTTCAGCCCGCTCATAGCGATCGACAACCTTGGAAAGTGCTTCGGTACGGGTATGTTTACTGCGCCAGGTATTCTTTTTCACCGAGTGGTTCTGCTTGCTGGCAGCCACAACAGATTCCTGCTGTTTGATCGCCTCATCGAGTTTGGCGATAAAGGTACGATACTCCTGCAGATGGCCAGCAGTGATGCCCTTGCTGGCCGCCTGTTCAAAACGCGTCAGATACTCCTGGTGATACTGCCTCAACTGCGTCAGCTTTGTCTCCTCTTCGTGCAGTGACTTTTTCGATCTTCCAAGTTGGCGCGCGGCAGTCTGCTCCCGCGATTTGGCAACTCTTTGAACAGGCTTCAAACGTTTTGATGGTGACATTTTTTATTTTTCCCTAAGTCCTTTTCTCTAAACATGATCTGCCGGTTGCAGGGGCAGGTCTCCTGGCATCTCCACTTCCGGTTCAGAAGGAAAAAGTGCCTCCAGCGTTTCAAGGCTCTCACGCAGGTTAACGGGGGTACGCATATCCTGGCGCAGGAACTCTGTCAGAGCCGGCATCGCAGCAATGGCGATATCGATCTGTTCGTCACTGCCCTGTTCATAAGCCCCCACACTGATGAGATCGCGGTTCTGCTGATAGAGCGAGTAGAGGTGTTTGAATGAGCGGGCCGCATCCTGATGACCATAGGTGGTGATCTCATTCATCGCCCGGCTGATTGATGCCTCAATGTCGATGGCAGGGTAGTGTCCCGCTTCCGCCAATCGTCTGGAGAGCACGATATTCCCATCCAGTATCGCCCGTGCCGCATCTGCAATGGGGTCGTTCTGATCGTCACCCTCCGCCAGCACGGTATAGAATGCAGTGATTGAACCTCCGCCTTTATCCCCATTACCTGCACGCTCCACCAGTTGCGGCAGCTTGGCAAATACCGAGGGAGGATAGCCTTTAGTGGCGGGTGGCTCATGGATCGCCAGGGCGATCTCCCGTTGCGCCTGGGCAAAACGGGTGAGAGAGTCCATCAGCAACAGGACGTGCTTGCCCTGCTCCCGGAAATATTCGGCGATGCTGGTGGCCAGCATGGCACCGTGCATACGGCGCAGCGGTGGATTGTCCGCCGGCACAGCCACTACAACCGCCCGTTTTAGCCCCTCTTCACCCAAACTGTTTTCAACGAACTCTTTTACCTCGCGGCCCCGCTCTCCGATCAGACCCACAACGGTCACATCTGCGTTGGTATAGCGGGTCATCATGCCGAGCAGCACACTCTTGCCGACACCTGATCCTGCGAAGAGACCGAGCCGTTGACCCCGCCCCACACTCAGTAACGCATTGATCGCTCTTACGCCGACATCCAGAGGTTCACGAATTGGCGTTCGCGCCAGAGGATTAAAGGTCTGTCCGGTGAGGGGACGGCGCTCATCGGCATGCAGTCCTCCTTTTCCATCCAACGGACGACCTGCGCCATCAATGACCCGGCCCAGTAGATGGTCGCCCACCACCGCTTCACATACGCTTCCCGTAGGAATAACTCTCGCACCCTGCTCAAGCCCCCGAATATCGCCGGTGGGCATCAGATAGAGGCTCTCTTCACCGAACCCCACAACCTCGGCTTCAATATGTGTGCCGTTTGAGCTGACCACATCACACTGTCCACCGATTGCCGCCCGGCAACCAACGGATTCAAGGGTCAGTCCCACCATGCGTGTCAGGCGGCCTTCGACGACCAGGCCGCGTCCTTCACCCATCCGTTTGGCATGGTCACGAAGTCTGCTGACCCAGATATCACTCCGATCAGCTTTGGGAGGATGTGAAGACATCTATTCCATCTCCTCTTCATCGATGGTGCGCGTACCCGCCAGTAGCGGGGCAATCAGGTTGGCGAGTCGCGATTCCAGGGTTGCATCGATCTGGGACGTCTCGGTCACCACTTTGCAGCCGCCGCGATTGATCACCGGATCCTCGATAATTTTCCAGCCAAGATCGCTCTCACCCAGCGAATAGATATCCCGAACCAACTCGGCATCTTCCGGGTGGAGCTGAAGACGCACATTGCGTGAAGAGACCGGCAACAGGGCAAGGGCCTCGCGCACCACGCCCACTATCTGGCTGGGATCGCTGTTCACCTCGCGGCGTACCAACTGCCTGACCATTGAGATCACCAAAGTCACCAGTTCGTCTTCTACCTTGTTGTCAAGGTTCCGTAACGGCTGATCCAAAGTTGAGAGCAAACGATCCATCTGCATGGCATATTCCCGCAGTTGGTCCCGCCCCTGCTCCAGTCCCTCTCTGTGACCGAATTCAAAGCCCTCTTCTTTGCCCTTTTCCAAACCCTCTTCGTAAGCTTGCTGTTGAACTGCCTCCAGCTCAGCAGCTGTGGGCGGCGCATCCGGTGGCTGAATCGATTTTTGAAACGTCTGCGAGCTTCCACCTCCCCCCACGTCGGGTGGTAACCATTGGCGAACCGTCTCCGTCTCTTTGTCGGACAAAATCTTAGAGGAACTCTTCACCACCACCTCCAAGCATAATCTCACCCGCATCGGCCAGGCGACGCGCTACCTGCAAAATCTCTTTTTGCGAGCCTTCCACATCACTGAGTTTAGCGGGTGCTGCTGCTTCCAGATCATCCTTGAGCATTTCAGCCGCTCGCTTGGACATATTCTTGAAGATCTTGTCTTTGAGGCCCTCTTCCGCACCTCGCAGCGCGAGCAGCAACTGTTCTGAAGCCACTTCGCGCAGCAGAGTTTGAATACCCCTGTCGTCGACATCGATCAAATTATCAAAAACAAACATGTTGTCCTGGAGCTCCTGACCCAGATCGGTATCAGCATCCATGATCTGCTCCATGACTTTGCTCTCCACCGCGCCATCCAGCAGATTCAGAATCTCTGCAGCGGTTTTGACACCGCCAAGGTTGGAGGACTTGACATTGGAGGCACCTGAAAACTGCTTCTCCAGTATCTCATCCAACTCCTGAAGTGCGGCGGGTTGGATACCATCCAGAGACGCAATGCGCATAATGACATCAGTTCTTACCTTCTCCTGAAACTGGCTCAGTACCTGTGCCGCCTGGTCGGCATCCAAAAATGAGAGCACGATGGCAATAATCTGCGGGTGCTCCAGTCGGATCAATTCAGCGATAGAACGGGGATCCATCCATTTCAGCTGTTCCAGGCCCTTGCTGTTTCGGCCCAGCAAAATCCGGTCGATCACGCCACCCGCTTTATCTTCACCGAGAGCGTTGGTGAGCATGTTTCGGATATAGTCGTCGGAGCCCAATCCAAGGGCGGTCTGTGTCTCGAGGGTGGAGACAAAATGGCGCATCACTGCTTCCATCTGGTCGGTAGTGACGTTCGTCAGACTCGCCATCGCCATACCGACATCCTGCACCTCTTTCGGCCCCATGTGTTTCAGCAGTTCGGCGGCATCTTTTTCACCCAGCGCCAGCAGCAAAATTGCGGAGCGCTGTACGCCGCCGATCTTGGCAATCGCATCCGATTCTTCCACTGGAGCCGCAGCGGGCTTTATCTTTTTATCCGGCATCTTCTGCAATCCACTTCTTCACAACCTGTGCCACACGCTTGGGATCATTTTCGATCATACCGCGCGCGGCATCGATGGTTTTTTCATAACTGCCAGGGCCAGGCAGCTTTACTGTTTCATCCCCCTCCAGGGAGAGACCCTCACCCCCGGCGCCCTCCAGGGTGCCTTCGAGCCCTCCTTCTCCTGCCACACCTCCACCGGCGACACCTTCACCCTCTACGCCCGGCGTCACAACCTGTGCGGTGAGACGATTCATCGTGGGCTTCAGTACGCCAAAGATCAACAACAGTACGAGCAACACACCACCGGCTTGCCGTACAGCATCCCAAAACCAGGCCTCTTCCCAAATCGCCAGTTCAGGCAGCGGCTCAGGGGGGGCAGGGATAAAGAAAGACTCATTGAGCACTTGTACGCTGTCGCCACGCTGTATATTGAAACCAACCGTCTCCTTTACCAGATTGGTAATGCGGGTGACCTCTTCCGGTGTCCGCTGAATCCGTTGCGGCACCCCGTCCTCACCCAGCGCGGCCCTGTCGTTGACCACCACAGCCACCGAAAGCCGACGCAGGCTATTGCTGGGTAACCGGGTATGACTGATGGTTTTGTCCAGCTCAAAGTTACGGGTGGCGCGCTTGCTGGTATTGATCGGGGTCGCCGCCTCACCTTCACCCCCTTGGCCACCTGCCTGCTCTGGCGCATTGCCTGCAGCTGGCGGCTGATTTGTCAGTGCGCCGGGAACACCCTGTATCTCGCTCAATCGACTCTGCTGTTCATTGACCTGCTCGGAACGCAGCGCACTCATGTCCGGATCATAGCTCTCCTGGGTCTGTTCAATCACCGTAAAATCGACTTCGGCCGCGACCTCGGCCCGCAGATTATCCTGTCCCAACAGGGGCGATAGAATATCTTCAATACGTTGTTTGAAATGCGCTTCCAACTCACGAGTATATTCAAACTGGCTGGTGGACATAGCCATCTGCGCGGATTTGTCCGCACCACTGAGCAACTTTCCTTTATGATCCACGACAGTGACTTGGGCAACATCCAGTTCCGGTACGCTGGACGCCACCAGATGAGAGATCGCCTCCACCTGCCCCTTCTCCAACGTCCGTCCCGAATAGAGTTTGATTACCACCGAAGCGCTGGGTACCTTACGCTGCCGCACAAACACCGACTGCTTGGGTGTAGCCAGATGGACGCGGGCCGTCTCGATATTTGCCAGCGTGGCAATGGAGCGGGCCAGTTCCCCCTCCATCGCACGCTGATAGCGAGCAGCCTCAACCATCCGGCTGGTGTTGAAACCGGCATCCTGCTGCAGCAGTTCAAAACCAAGAGAGTCGCTATGCGGCAAACCCTCTCCGGCAAGTTTCATCCGCGCCTCCTGCAGATCGGCAGATGGCACCATCACAGCACCGGTGGATTGATCCACCTGATACTCGATGCCTATCTGCTGCAGCGCCTGAACAATCTCCATCGCATCTTTCTGCGCCAGATTGCCGTAGAGCAGACTGTAGTTCGGTGCCTGCGACCAGAGCACCACTGCCACACCCAACGCAACGCTGGCGGCAATGCCGACCATAACTGCGATTTGGCGGAAGATGGGGTTGTCCTGAAGACGCTGATTGACTTCTAGTGCCTTACCCGATTCATCAGTTGTTGCAAGTGCCATGATTGCGATTCCGGCTTGATTAATCTGACTTTTCTTTCAGTTGCGTATTATTTGTGCTGTCACAGCTAGATAGGCATATTCATTACGTCTTTATAGGCTTCGACCAACTTGTTTCTAACCTGTACCATCGCATCGAAGGATAGGCTCGACTTCTGCACTGCGATCATCACCTGAGCAAGATCCACATCCCCTTCACCGGTTTCAAACGCAGTGGTAAGCGCCTTCGCCTCGTGCTGGGTCTCATTGACCTGATCAATGGAATTTTTCAGCAGGTCGCCAAAGTTGCTCTGCCCCGCCTCTTCAACCTGCTTTGGGGCATTTTCGGCCTGGGCGGCCATCACCCGCATCTGTGCCAGAACCTGGTTGATATCCATGTTGCTCATCGTTCACTCCCCACTCAAATCGATCGATCTATCTGTAATATGCAGATTCCGCACCAATCAGCCGGCCCGGCCGGGAATCGCCATGCCGGCATTGCGCATGCGGGCTATCTTGTAACGCAACGTGCGCTGACTGATGCCCAAGCGCTCCGCCGCCTGCTTGCGGCTTCCATCACCTTCATGGAGGGCATCCATGATCATCTGCTCCTCCACTGAACGCAGGTCTTCCGGCAGTCTCCCTGCTGAAGTTTCGGCTGCCGGAGGTACGCTGGGTGCTTCAATGTCATCCGCACTCTCAAACGCGAGGTCTTCAGCCTCTATCTGTTCGCCGTTGTAGAGGATCAGGGCACGCTGTATCAGGTTCTCCAGTTCACGCACATTTCCGGCCCAATCGTGGGATAAGAGCTGAACCTGAGCCGCTTCACTGAATGGCGGCACCGACTGCCCCGGCAGCAGGTGCTGGGATATAAGATGTCTGGCCAGGGGAATAATGTCCCGTTTGCGCTCCCGCAACGGCGGCAAGGTCAGAGGAAAAACATTGAGCCGATAGAAGAGATCCTCACGAAAACGACCGGCGGAAACCTCCTCACGCAGCTTGCGATTGGTGGTGGCCAGCACCCGCACATCGAGTTCGATCATCTTGCGTCCACCAAGGCGTTCAACTTCTCTTTCCTGCAATACGCGCAGCAGTTTTGCCTGCAGCGGCATACTCATCTCGGAGATCTCATCGAGCAGCAGGGTACCGCCCTGAGCCTGCTCGAATTTACCGGCGGCAGACTGGTATGCACCGGTGAAGGCGCCTTTTTCGTAGCCAAACAGGACGGCTTCCAGCATATTTTCCGGGATCGCCGCACAGTTGATGGCAACGAATGGGCCATCGCGCCGTTCTGAAGTCTGGTGGATATAACGGGCGAACACCTCTTTACCTGTGCCGCTCTCCCCGTTAATCAATACCGTCGCTTCACTGTGAGAGACACGACGGGCAAGCTCCAGAACTTCACGGCTGCGCAGGTCTTCAACAATCGGGCCACGCTGTAATTTGTCCACGGCAGACAGGATATGCCCGGCGACTTTACTCACCAGCACCTCCGCCTCGAAGGGCTTGATCAGATAATCCACTGCGCCATCACGCATCGCATGCACCGCCTTTTCGATCGTTCCGAAAGCGGTCATCAGCAATACTGGCAGATTTGGATATCCCGCCTTGATTCGGCGTAACAGGCGATGCCCGTCCATCGGGCGCATCTGCACATCGCTCACCACTATGCCCACCGGTTCCTGACGCAATATCTCCAATGCCGCACTGCCTCCTTCCGCGGCTCTTACCGGGTAACCGGCAAGTTCGAGGGTATCGCTCAGTGCTTCACGCAGAGCAGGATCATCTTCCACGATGAGAACGGTTGCCTGACTCATGACAATCTCCTTGCCTCGATGAGAGGACTTCCGGCAACTACCACAGGTAATTCAACGGCTATCTGTTGTTCTGTTTGTTGGAGAGAAACCAGAGGAAATGCCAATTGGAAGCAGGCACCACCATTCAGGCTATCGGTCAGGCGGATCTCACCATGATGGCTGAGTACCAGGTTCTGTACTACAGCCAGACCCAGACCGGTTCCGCCTGCCCGGTTGGTAAAGAAAGGGTCAAAAATCTGTTCTCGAATTTCAGCCGGGACACCGGAGCCGTTATCACTGAACAGTAATTCCACGTCATCTGTAACTCTCAGCAGCAACGTGATGCAATTTGCACCTTGCTGCAATGCATTATCCGTCAGGTTGCTCAATACGCCGAGCAGTGCATCACGGCGGCCTTTTATCACGGCAGCACCAGCACTGAGATCCTCTATCTTGAGTGTCACCGCCACATCGTTCAGTTCTGGCCTGATACCCTCTGCAAATTCACCCAACAGCTCCGACAGGGAGATGAGTTCTTCACCTTCCGATGAGCCTCGGGCAAACATCAAAATATCGCGAATTTGGCGTTCCATATGCTGCAACCGGGAACGCAGTTTGCCGGTAAATCGTTGACGTTGACCGGATGTCAGATCGTCGCGTGAGAGGTGTGAGGTGTAGAGCAAGGCGGAACTGAGAGGGGTACGCATCTGATGGGCAAGTTGTGCAGACATCTCTCCCATCGCCCCCAGTCTCTCCTGACGGTTCAGGCGCTCCTGCAGTTTGCGGGTTTCTGTGACGTCGAGCATGACCAGAATACGTCCAGGCGCTTGCTCAAGGTCACAGGATGAGATGCTGAGAATACGGCCATTGCAGAGTCGCAGGTCGTCCCCTGAATGTTGCGGGATCTGAAACAACTGCCGGCGCAACTCCCGCCAGTCATCCCCTTCATTGATAGAACCCAGCAGACGCCGTGCCGCCGGGTTGAACTCCTGTACGCACTCTTCGCCATCAAGCACGATCACAGCCGCTGGAAGCGTTTCTAGCAGACGTTCCAGCCGGTCGGCGATACGCTCTTTCTCTGCCAGTTGAAGGATGCGTTCGCTACGTGCAGCAGCCAGTTCGCTGCTCAACTGTAATACCTGATGCTGTAACTGCTGGTATGAGCCGGTCAGCTCTTCAGATAATTGATTGAACAGATTAAACGCCGCTTCGAGGGATTGTTGGCGTTCGGGCGTTGAGCGGTTCATCGGCACGTTTTATGTCTCTGCAGTTGAATGTCATCTTGACACCCAGATACAGAGCAACAACCGTGCCTATTTTATTATTTGTTATATTTCAATGGGTTGTGAATTCAATTATTAAGAAACGTCAAATTCCCGTCGACTCATGCTGGCGTTGAAGACCATATTTGCGCAGTTTTTCCACCAATGTCGTGCGGCGCATATGGAGCCGCTTGGCCGCATGCGCGACGACACCACCCGATTCTTCGAGGGCTTGCTGGATCAGGCTCTGCTCCAGGCTGCCAAGATGGGCTTTGAGATCGATGCCATCGTTGGGCAGTCGTGGGGCATGCAGCGTGGTGTCTGGCTCATCACCAGGGATTGTCACTTCGGGCAGCTGCACTGTATCGAGCAATCCACCAGCAGGCCGGAATTTGTCGGGCAGATCGCCCACGTCGACTACCCCATAGGGATAGAGAATTGCCAACCGCTCTATCAGATTCGCCAGTTCCCTGACATTACCGGGCCATCGGTAGTGGCTCAAGGCCGCAACGGCTGCGGGAGTCAAACGTACCGACCCTCGCTTCTCATTCTCTATGCGATGAATCAGATCGTTGACCAGTACCGGAATATCCTCCACCCGATCCCGCAGTGGTGGCATTTCTATGGGAAATACATTCAGACGATAGAAAAGATCTTCACGGAATCTGCCCTCATCAATAGCTTCTTCCAGATTGCGATGGGTCGCCGCAATGATGCGGACATTCGCGTGCAGTGTCTTATTGCTGCCGACACGCTCGAAAGTACGTTCCTGCAAAACACGCAGCAGTTTGACCTGCATCGGCATACTCATGTCACCGATCTCATCAAGAAACAGGGTACCGCTTTCGGCCATTTCGAAGCGTCCCTTGCGGGCGCTGATTGCCCCGGTAAAGGCCCCTTTTTCATGATCATCGGCGACCCCCGCAGCAAGAAGATGCAGTCGGTGATGAATCTCAAGATCAAGTATCGCGAGTCGTTCCGTCCCTTTGCCCCTTCTGTGGCCCACGACCGCGTCTCTGAGTTCTTTGAGTTCGACAGCGACAGACACGTCAGTCCCTATATGCTGATCGTGGCGCCGGTGCATGAGGATAAGCGCATCCCGATGAGCGCAGAGCAGCAGCAGCTGTTCGGCATCGAAAAACTCAACGTGCCGCGCTCTGAAATCCCCTCCATCACCCACGTGGATTATTCCGCACGTCTGCAGACCGTACATCCGGAGACCAACCCGCGCTATTACGACCTGATCAAGAACTTCGAGTCGAAGACCGGTTGCCCGATAGTCATCAACACGTCGTTCAACGTCCGGGGCGAACCCATCGTCTGCACGCCGGAGGACGCCTACCGCTGTTTTATGCGCACCGAAATGGACTATCTGGTGATTGAAAACCACTTGATGTCCAAGTCGGAACAGCCCAAGTGGGAAAAAGACGACTCCTGGAAAGACGAATTCGAACTGGATTGATCTGTAACAATGGAACACACAATACCTGAACTCGACAAAAAAGGACTGCGGGAATTCGGCCTGGTAACGGGCGGCATCATCGCAGTCATCTTCGGTCTCTTCTTCCCCTGGCTGCTGGATATCAGTATCCCGCTTTGGCCCTGGGTTTTGGCCGGTATATTGGCCATCTGGGCGCTGGTGGCTCCCAACTCGTTAGGCCCCGTCTACAAGGTGTGGATGAAGTTTGGCCTGATGATGAGCAAGATCACCACGCCGCTGATCCTCGGCATCGTTTTTTTCCTGGTGATCTTCCCGGCAGGTCTGATCATGCGGCTGTTCAATGACCCCATGCGGCGCAAGTACGATGCGGATGCCAAGTCCTACCGGATCGACAGCCACACGCCTGACAAGAAGAGTTTGGAGAACCCCTACTAATGATCGACCTAATCAAAGACCTTTTCGGTTTTATGAAAGAACGCAAGAAGTTCTGGCTTGCGCCCATCATCATCATCATGCTGCTGCTTGGCGCTCTGGTGGTGCTGTCTCAGGGGTCCGCCGTCGCGCCTTTTATCTATACCCTGTTTTAAACCGCTGATGCTGCACGGAGTCCGGGAGAGACTCCGCTCCGTGCATGATCAACAGTTAAATCACCCCCAGCCACGCTGGAGGTGATTTAACTGAAGCTTTCAGTTGGAAGCAGAGAACAAAACGAAAGGAAGTGCAAGGATTAGCGGTCTTCTACCGTTGAGCGAACTTTCACAGATTTAATTGCTTCTGCAAGCAATTTCCCGGCTAACTGATGGCCCGTAGGATTGAAATGCCCGGGTAGTATATCCAGATCATTGGCTTGCCAAAAATCCCGGAATGAATCCTCCAACGGGAGAAAATCGATCCCCTCCTCCTGAGCAAACTTTCCAAGATCCTTATCGAAATAGGTGCGGTCGAATGTATCGTCCACCCGCTTATAATCCTCTTCGATCTCAGGTTTCAGGGTTGCAAAGGGAAGATTCATCAACATAAACTTCGCGCCGCCCTTTTCGACAAGCATCTTGATCTCGAGCAGCATGCGTTTATTGAGCGCGTAAGCCCTTTCGAAATCAGGAACCGGGGAATCCGTGGCAAGGCTCAGAAAACCTTTCTTTACCAACAACTCTTCCTGGCTGCTAACATCGCCACTCTTGGCTTTCTTGGAAAATGCGCCTTTCAACTGGTTGTACTGTGTAGCCATCAAGCTGACAAATGCCGATGACTGCTTCATCGGGTTAATCGCCGATTTTAAAGCGTAACTTCTGGTCTCGGTAAAAGAAGTATCTATTGACAGATTGCCGTTTGCATCAAAGGTGGCAAATGGCCGTATATTGTCATGGGTCAGATCAGGGTCCATATCCCGGATGTCGTTATAGGGGAAAAACACGACGACAACCAGGTCGGGCTTGAAATCCATGACCTCTTCACGAATAAAAAGAAATTCCTCTGTCGTGGTGGCTCCGGAACGACCGAAGTTCATCAGCTCGACTTTTTGGCCTTCATCATTCAGCAGCTGCTCCGCCATCCTGGTGAAAGTTTCCTCTTCCTCCACCTGCAGCGCTTCCACAAAACTGTCCCCCACTATGGCAACACGATAGACACCATCGCCTTTCTCTTTCTGCCATTCCCTGTCACGCCAGCCATAGCTGTTGATTACGCCTTCCGCATGGCCACCCTCCAGTTCGGCCCAGTAGTCACGGCCAGCCGCAAGTTTCCAGCCATAGAGGGGATGCGGTTCAGAATAGCCGGTATGTGCGTCCAACAGATGCGTAGTGCGCAGGACCCCTTCAAGCGCAAGAAGGGTAATCCCAATCCCAATTGCCATTGCAAGCACATTCTTAAGAAAACTTCGCATCGAAAACCTCATTGTTGATACGTCTACAGCCAAAGAAATCCGGAAATTATCCGTAATAAACTGTCCCGCCGCAAGCAATCATGGTGCACGCGGCCCACCCTACGTTCGTCACATTTAGAGATGCCGCACCCCATGCCAGCCATCACCACAAACTCCGAAACTTAAGTTAAAAGAGGTTTAGATTGCATCGAGCACTTCAGAGAGGCGCTCCACCGGTACGACTTCAATCCCCTTGACCAACTGTTTCGGCACGTTGGCTTTGGGTACGATTGCTCTTTTGAAGCCGTGCTTGGCCGCTTCCCGCAGGCGCTCCTGACCATTTGGCACCGGCCGGATCTCGCCAGTCAAACCGACTTCACCAAAGGTCACCAGACCTGTCTCTATTGAACTGCCGCGAAAACTGGAAAGCACCGCCAGCAATACCGCCAGATCCGCCGCCGTCTCTGTGATACGCACCCCGCCAACCACGTTCACATAGACATCCTGATCAAACATGCTGATGCCGCAATGCCGATGCAGCACCGCAAGCAACATGGAGAGACGGTTCTGTTCCAGGCCCAGGGTAACTCGCCGGGGGTTAGCCAGCGGACTCTCATCCACCAGTGCCTGAGCCTCCACCAGTAATGGCCGGGTGCCCTCCCGGGTCACCAGAATCACACTGCCGGGCACCGCTTCGGTATGTCGGGAGAGGAAGATCGCCGAGGGGTTGCTCACCTCTTTCAGACCCCGCTCGGTCATGGCAAACACACCCAGTTCGTTGACCGCGCCGAAACGGTTTTTGATCGTACGGATGAGGCGGAACTGACTGCCCGCTTCACCTTCAAAATAGAGCACGGTATCCACCATGTGCTCCAGTACCCTGGGACCTGCCAGATTGCCTTCCTTGGTGACATGTCCGACCAGAAAAACCGCAGTGCCGCTTCGCTTGGCGAAATGGACCAGTTGCGCGGTAGCCTCTCTGACTTGGGAAACCGAACCCGGAGCGGACTGCAGCTGCTCAGTAAACATGGTCTGAATCGAGTCAACCACCAAAACTGCCGGTTTCTCCTTCTCCGCAGAGGCGACAATCCGCTCCACGCAGGTCTCCGGCAGCAGGCGAAGTTCATCCACCGGCAGTCCCAGACGCTGCGCCCGCAGGGCGATCTGGCGAGGCGATTCCTCCCCGGAAACATAGAGCGTCTGCATGGAGACCGAGAGCTGCGCCAGGGTCTGGATAAGGAGCGTGGATTTACCGATACCCGGGTCTCCTCCCAACAGTATCACCGAGCCGTAAACCAATCCTCCGCCAAGCACCCGGTCCAGCTCTTTGCTGCCTGAAGGGACACGGATCTCCTGGTTCGCCTGCACTGCGGCAAGGGTGTATATCTCAGGACTCACTTCGCCGGAATAACCTGCAAAACGGCCACTGCCCGGCCCTTTTGGCGCTACTGCCATCTCTTCCAGAACATTCCATGCCTTGCAGTCGGGACACTGCCCCGCCCATTTGGGAAAGGAACCTCCACAAGCGCTGCAAACGTAGACCGATTTACTGTTCTTCTTTATTCCCTGTGCCACAACTAATCCTTTTCCACATCGATGAAATCAACACGACCGGTAATACCACACAGCAACTCATAGGCAATGGTTTCGGACGATTGCGCAATCAACTCCACCGGCAATCCTTCGCCCCAAAGCACAACCTCCTCTCCAATCTGCAAGTCCGGCAAGGCCCTGGCATCTACGCAGATCATATCCATTGAAACCCGACCGATAAGGGGCAGTCGTTGATTGCGGATCAAGACCGGCGTCCCCGGCTTCGCATGGCGGGGATAGCCGTCGCCATAACCCACACCAATCACCGCAACCGGCATCGACTCAAGGCACTCAAAGGTGCCGCCATAACCGACACGGTCACCGGCGTTGCAGTGATTCAGCGTTAAGACCCGGCTGCTGAAGGTCATCACAGGTTGCAAGCCATCATCCGATCCGATGGAGTGCTGAAAGGGAGTGACACCATAGAGCATGATGCCAGGCCGAACCCAGTCACGATGTGTCTCTTCAAAGGCCAGCAGGCCCGCTGAGTTGGCGATCGAAAGATCAGTATAGGAAGAGAGTGTAAGCCTGTCGAAGCGTTCGCACTGTTTCAGGCTGGCCGGATCATTCCTGTCATCCGCGTTCGCAAGGTGGGTCATGAGATGCAGATCACCCACCCCATTAACCTTCTGCAGTCGCAAAGCAGCTTCACTAAGCTGGCTCGGCGCAAAACCGAGCCGGTGCATGCCGGTATCCACTTTGAGCCAACATTCAACAGGGAAGTTGATTGGCGTGGTTTCAAGCAGCCCAACCTGCTGTAAGTGATGCACAGTCAGCTGGAAACCGTTCTCGGATGCAGACTCGACATCCCCCGCTGTAAAGACACCTTCCAGGATCAGGATCGGCTTTGTCACACCGGCATGTCTCAGGCGCTGGGCCTCTTCGATGCGGGCCACGGCAAAACCATCCGCTGCCTGCAGCGTTGCTGCGACTCGCTCCATTCCATGACCGTAAGCATTGGCCTTGATTACCGCCCAGATGCGGCTCTCAGGTGCAGTCTCTCGAACCTTTTGCAGATTATGTCGCAGCGCCCGATGGTCAATCGTTGCCTGCGGAATAAAGGTCATCAATAACCCTCATCACTATAGCCATCATCGATGTAGTTTTCGAACTTTGTATATTTTCCGAGGAAAGTGAGACGCGTGGTGCCGATGGGACCGTTACGCTGTTTACCAATGATGATCTCCGCCAGCCCCTTGTCCGTACTGTCTTCATTGTAGACCTCATCCCGATAGATGAAGACGATCAAATCCGCATCCTGCTCGATGGCCCCTGATTCACGCAGGTCTGACATGATGGGACGTTTATTGGTGCGGGACTCCAGACTTCGATTGAGCTGTGACAGCGCCATAACAGGCACCGACAACTCTTTGGCCAATGCCTTGAGAGAGCGGGAGATGGCAGATATCTCGTTGGTGCGGTTATCCCCCTCACCCGGCGCCTGCATCAGTTGCAGATAGTCGAGTACGATCAGTCCCAGATCGGGGTTTTCCCGCTTGAGGCGCCGCGCGCGAGCCCGCACCTCGGTTGGCGACATGGCAGGGGTATCATCGATAAACAGCTTGGTCTCCGCCAGCATACTGACTGCGGATGTCAGGCGGGGCCACTCATCATCCTCCAGCTTGCCGGTACGCACCCGTAGCTGATCGATGTGTCCCAGTGAGGACATCATGCGCATCGCCAGCGAATCCCCCGGCATCTCCATGCTGAAGACTGCAACCGCTTTTTTTCCCTTGATCGCCACATTTTCCGCAACATTCATGGCAAAAGTGGTCTTGCCCATGGACGGCCGGCCAGCAACGATAATCAGGTCTGCGGGCTGCAGCCCGGAGGTCATTGCATCAAAATCGGTGAAACCTGTACTTTCACCTGTGATCGGCTCGTCCTGCTGAAACAGCGCCTCGATCCGGTCTACCGCCTTGGTCAGCAGCGACTTTATCGGACTAAATCCCCCGCCACCTTTGGAGCGCTGCTCCGCAATCTCAAAAACCTTGCGCTCGGCGTTATCGAGCAACTCAGCCGAGTCCCGACCCTGTGGATGAAAGGCGCTATCTGAAATCTCCGTACCGACGGAGATCAAGTGCCGCATCACAGAATATTCACGCACGATACCGGCGTAAGACTTAATATTGGCGGCGCTGGGAGTATCTTCCACCAGGCGAACCAGATAGGGCAGGCCGCCCGCATCCTCCAAAGCCCCCTGTTGCTCCAAAGTCTCGGCCAGGGTAACTACGTCAAAAGGCTGGCTATTCTCTGCCAGCGAGGCAATAGCCCCGAAGATCAGTCGATGCTCTTTGCGATAATAATCATCCTGCACCACCAAGTCTGCCACCTGATCCCAGGTGGCATTGTCGAGCATCAGTGCCCCCAATACCGACTGTTCACCCTGAATCGAATGAGGCGGAACCTTCAGGGCTTCAGCGGCATGATCCGGGTAATCGGCAATCTCTTGTGGATAGTCGGGTTCAGACATTTGTCTCAAGCAGGCTGTGATCGGGCTGACATATTACCATCCAAAGCGATCGATTTTCAGTACGCCACAAACACAAATGCCCCGGCGAGTGCATGACCGGCCGGGGCAATGATAGAACGCCGAAAGAACTTACTCTTCGGGAACGATCGTCAGTTTGATAACCGCGTTGACGTCGGCATGCAGATGGATGTCCACCTCATATTCGCCAGCAACACGATAGGGGCCATTCGGCAGACGGACTTCCTGCTTCGAAATCTCGCCGCCTGCAGCCTCGACAGCGGCTGTAATATCGGCAGTACCGACGGAACCAAAGAGCTTGCCCTCATCACCCGCCTTGTGGCTGATGCTGATGGAGAGCGTCTCCAGTTTCTCTTTGCGGGATTCGGCTGAAGCCAGCTTTGCGGCAGCATCCTTTTCCAGCTCGGCACGACGCGCCTCGAAAGCCGCCAGATTATCGGCAGTAGCCGGTACGGCATGGCCGGAAGGAATAAGGAAGTTCCGACCAAAGCCTGACTTCACGTTTACTTTGTCACCCAGATTTCCCAGGTTATCAACTTTCTGCAACAGAATAATTTCCATTGTTCTCACCCTTAAATAAGGTCAAATGTCTTTCTCAGCCGGTTTTCATTTCTTTGCAAACCGAACACGAAAATCTACCCAGATGTCCATCAATCCAATGGTCGTCAGAACCATCACGAACTGTGGCATCAAAACAATCAATAAAAAGTACAAACCAACCAGCCAGAGCTGTCCCGAAGATCGCCCAGCCAAGCTGCCATGCGCCACCGCCAGCCCCTGTAGAAACAGAATTGCCATCAACAGCAGCCCCAGGTAGCGCGCCAGCTCAGGCGTCTGTTCCGCAGGCACCAGCAGCACCACCAATACGGGGATACCGAGCACGGCAAAAGCCTTCTGCAGCCGGAAGCTGTGAAACTCCTCCCGGAAGCCTCCCGGGTTGAACAGCAGAGCCTGCCACCATCGCGCCAGAAAGAGACTGAACGCCAGTTGCAGGAAGATGCCGGCTGCAATCACTCCGGCCATCCATCCCGCCATGCGTTCGACCACATCCCCACTCTGGGTCGAGTCAAACAGACCGGCTTGCTCAAACTGCTCAGCCAGCGGCTGAAGCTGTTCTTTCCACTGAGCCACCGGGTCGCCGAACATCAGGTACTGCGCCACAATGGCCAGCACTCCGAAAGCCAGTGCCGTCTGGGTCGTCAGGCTTAAAGAGCGATTGCTTCTCAGCATCACCCCCAGCAGGCAGAGCGGTAACCACTGGAGTAACAGAAAACCCAATGCCGGCAATGGATTACCAAATGCAACCCCCATCATGACTCCGCAAGCGATGGTCGCAAACAGACTGATTTTCAGTCCTGCACCCGCCCCTTGACGCAGAGTAACGAGGCCTACAACCGCCGCACTCACAATCCCAAGCAGGGGCAGTATCAAAGAGAGCATCGCCAGCACGGTGGTTACCATCACCGCCTGGGAAGACCCCCGCATCACGAAGGATGCCAACCCCTTCATTCAGACTTCTCCTGCTGGTTGGTCAGATACCTCAGTGCGTGTCAGTGTATGGCAGCAACGCCAGGAAGCGGGCCCGCTTGATGGCGGTGGCCAGCTGACGCTGATACTTAGCCTTGGTCCCGGTAATCCGGCTCGGCACAATCTTGCCGCTCTCGCTGACGTAGGCCTTCAACAGATTGAGATCCTTATAATCGATCTCTGTGATGCCTTCAGCAGTAAAACGGCAGTACTTTTTACGACGAAAATAACGCGCCATAGTCTATATCCTCTTGATAATCCTGTGAGTTATTCGGCGTCCGCAGAAGCTTCTTCGGGCTTATCACCCGCAGGCTCGCTGGGTTTATCACCCGCAGACTCTCTAGGCTTATCACCGGCAGACTCTCTGCGCTTATCACCCACAGACTCGTCGCCTTCATCCTGGGACTTGGCCAGGTGCGAGGACTCAGTAATGGCTTCATCGCGACAGATAATCATGTTGCGCAATACCGCGTCATTGAAGCGAAATGCGCTCTCAAGCTCATTCAGTGCTTCTCTGCCGCACTCTATGTTCATCATCACATAGTGCGCTTTGTGGATTTTGTTGATGGGATAGGCCATCTGGCGACGCCCCCAGTCCTCCAAACGGTGAATCACACCCTCTGTGGCTTCGATACCAGCGCGATAACGCTCGATCATGGCAGGGACCTGCTCACTCTGGTCCGGATGGACCAGAAACACAACTTCATAGTGCCTCATTGTTTCTCCTTTCGGTCATAGGCAGCCTCCCGCATTTGCGGTGAGGCAAGGAGTGGCACCCGGATATCGGGTACCGGGAAAACCGCGCATTTTACATAGAGGGGGGATTCTCCGCAACCAACGCAGTTTCTGCAGGTTACGAAGCAGGAGAATAAAGCATAAAGATTTCCCCTCCTCCGCCGCTCCAAATAGAATGCAAACAACTCCAACTGCAGGAACCTCAAGCGCGATGTCCGATTCCGTCAATGACTGGGTACGCCGTCTCCACACTGATCCGCTACCGGCACTGCACCGGACTCTAAAACAGGTCAGAGAGGTACTGAACAGCATTTCAGGCAGTCACGCTGCTATCAGTAAACTGGTTGAACACGATCCCGGATTCAGTCTGGCCATCTTCAGACAACTCAGGACCTTACCCAACAAATCACGCGAGCCGGTTACAAAAATCGCCAATGCCATCCCCCTGCTCGGCATGGACACCATCGAACGCATGACCCGTGAGTTGCCGGTTCTTGAAGATCTGCTCAAGGGTCCTCCAAGACGTGGACTCCTCGATTGCTACAGCAGAGCCGCACATGCCGCCATCTATGCTGCAAATCTCGCAGAACGTTTGGGACATCACCATCCAGAAGCATTCGCCAATGCAGCGCTGCTGCACGATATTGGCGAAATGGCACTCTGGGTCGCAGAACCCGACACCATGAAAAATATGCAGGCGCACATCAAACAGGGTGACGGGCACGAGGATGCCGCACTGGAGGTACTGGGATTCACCCTGGAAGAGTTGAACTTGGGACTGGGCAACCGCTGGGAACTTCCAGAGCTGGTACAAGAGTCCCAAGGCCTCTTCAACAGCTATCAGCCACGCCCTCTGACAGTGATGATGGCTGCTGCTGTTGCCAGAGCCACGGCGTCGGGCTGGAACAGCCATGATGCCAGTGACAAACTGGAGCTGTTGGCTGAATTCATCGGGATCAGTGAAACACAGGCATCCACCTACCTGCATCGACTGGCTGTTACTGCGGCCAACCAGTTGCAGTCACTTCCCCTGCCGCTACCTGCCTTCAGGCTGCCCCAGACCGGGGTGACGAGGAAGAAAAAACCCCAGGCGCCGGTGACAAAGATTGAGCAACCCCGGGGAAATCGGCTGGCAGTGAAACCTCCTCCTGCTAGCGGCAAATCACCGCAGGCAAAACCAAAAGCCAATCCATTACAGGCGCTTCTGACCCGCACCCTTCATGCCCTGTGTGATGAGCACGGTCTGGAGAGAGCTATGTTCGCCATGCTCTCCCCAGACCGAAAAACACTGAAGGCACGATTTGTCGTGGACAAAAACAACGGCGCTTCATTAAAAACCTTCGAGGTCGACCTGCACTCCCCCAATCTCTTTTCAATACTGGTGAAGAAACCCCAAGCCTTGTGGCTGAACCCGGACAACCTGGTAAAATACCTGCCTTCGATCCCGGAATCGGTCGTTCGAACCGTCTGTAGCAGTGGCTTTTTCATCATATCCGTCTTCATCAAAGACAAACCAATTGGTGTATTCTATGCTGACGTGGGCAGCGCTGGCGGGAGCCTGAATACGGATCAGTTCAACAATTTCAAAACCACATGCCGTCGTGCCATGCAGGAACTGACCCGCTAAATGCTTGATTCAGATCATTGTCCAGCCCGGACGAGCCGATAGGATACATCGGTTTAGCATAAACAACTTATCCACCTGTGACACAACAGATCGCCTATACAATCGGCAACAGCCGTTATATCAGCATCAATGACCGTTGCACCCTGGAGTGCACCTTCTGCCCTAAAACTCAGGGCAGCATGCAGGTGCATGAGTTCGATCTCACCATGAACCACCGTCCTGGCGCACAGGAGATAATCGACGCCATCGGCGCCCCGGAACAATACGACGAGGTTGTCTTCTGCGGTTTCGGCGAGCCCACCCTGCGGCTGAATGTGTTGCTGGAAGTGGCTTGTGCAATCAAAGACCGGGGTACACGCGTGCGGGTCAATACAGACGGACTCTCCAACCTTGTGCATAAAGACAATACCCTGCCGGCTCTGGGTGAGTGCGTCGATGCCCTCTCGGTCTCGATGAACGCACAAAATAAAGCAGTCTATGATTTACACTGCTGCCCCAATCTGCCGGGTTCTTATGAGGCAATGTTGGATTTTCTAAAAGCCGCCCCCCGTTTCATCTCCGAGGTTACCGCCACTGCCATCGACGGACTGGAGGGTGTGGATATAGAGGCCTGTGAAACCCTTGCCCGGGAACTCGGCGTCAACTTCCGCCGACGCGTTCTGGACCGGGTCGGCTGAGGCGATGACGTTAGCGGATCAAGTCAACACTTTCGGTCAGTATTTGCTGCACCGCTACGGTGAGCGGGTGCATAAGATTGCCATCGATGCGGCCTTTACCTGCCCCAACCGCGACGGCACTAAAGGCATAGGCGGCTGTACCTTTTGTAACAACGTATCCTTCAGCCCTAATGGCCGTCAATCAAAGCCCATTGCCACACAGATAGAGGCCGGTCGCAAGGTTATCCGAAAGCGCACAGGTGCACGAAAATATATCGCCTATTTCCAGGCGTACACCAACACCTATGACGAAATCGGTCGACTCAAGCGGCTGTATGACGATGCGCTGGCAGAGGCGGATATCGTCGGACTCTCCATCGGCACCCGCCCTGACTGCGTGCCGACAGCCGTGCTTGAGCTGCTTGCGGGATACCAGAATGAAGGCGCCGAGATCTGGCTGGAATTGGGGCTACAATCCGCTTTTGACGATACCCTGCAACGTGTCAACAGGGGGCATGGTTTTGCGGAGTACAGAAAAACCCTTCTCGCCGCTAGGCAGCTCGGCATCAAGGTCTGCACCCACCTGATTGCCGGGCTTCCTGGAGAGTCTGCACACCACTGCCATGAGTCGCTGCACCGCGTGCTCGAATTGGGTACCGATGGACTCAAACTACATCCCCTGCATGTGGTAAAAGGCACTCAATTGGCCAACACTTGGAGAGCGGGTGGCTACCAGCCGATGGCTATGGATGAGTATGTGTCTATTGCAGCTGATCTGGTGGAGATGACACCACCTGATGTTGTCTGGCACCGCCTCACCGGCACCGCCACCAGAGATATCCTGCTGGCTCCCGCATGGTGCGCAGAAAAATGGCGCGTACTAAACGCAATCGAACAGGAACTGCGTCAGCGCCGCTCCAGCGGCCGACAAGTCGCATAGCTAATATTTCACCCTGAGGAATCGAATATGGAACTGGTCTGCCCTGCCGGCAACCTGCCTTCACTCAAAGCTGCCGTGGACAACGGCGCCGATGCGGTCTATATCGGCCTGCGGGACGATACCAATGCCCGCCATTTCCCGGGCCTGAATTTCAACGAGAAGCGAGCTACCGACGGCATCGCCTATGCGCGTCGCAAAGGCGTTCGGGTCTTTTTGGCGATCAACACCTATCCACGTCCGGATGGCTGGGAACGCTGGCAGGCTGCGGTGGACACTGCCGCCAGTCTCGGCGTGGATGCGCTGATCTGCGCGGATATCGGTGTACTCGACTACGCCAGTAACCGTTGGCCAGATCTCAACCTGCACCTATCGGTTCAGGCCTCAAGTACAAATTACGAGGCACTGCGTTTCTATCAGGAGAACTTCGGCATCAAACGCGCCGTGCTACCTCGGGTGCTCTCCCTCAGCCAGGTGAAAAACGTGGTGGAGAACAGCCCTGTCGGCATCGAGATTTTTGGTTTTGGTAGCCTCTGCGTGATGGTGGAGGGTCGCTGCATCCTCTCATCCTATGTCACCGGCGAATCCCCCAACACATGCGGGGCCTGCTCTCCAGCGAAATTTGTCACCTACAAAGAGACCCCTCAGGGCATGGAGTCCCGCTTGGGCGATGTCTTGACAGATCGATATGGAAAAAACGAGCAGGCAGGCTACCCGACCATATGCAAGGGGCGTTTTGAAGTTGGCGAGAATACCTTCTACGCCATTGAGGAACCCACCTCTCTCAATACGCTGGAACTGCTACCTGAACTGCAAGCGGCCGGCATCGAGGCAATCAAGATCGAGGGACGGCAACGCAGTCCTGCCTATGTGGCGCAGGTCACGCGAGTCTGGCGTCAGGCAATCAATGCCTGTAAGCAGAATCCTGACAGATTTTCCGCCCGGGCCGAATGGAATCGTGAATTGGGCAAGGTGTCGGAAGGCGCCACCACCACCCTCGGCCCCTACTATCGCCCTTGGCAGTAATCACTATGAGCAGCAACCCACGACTCTCCCTTGGTCCCAATCTCTTTTACTGGTCGCGTGACGATATCTTCGACTTCTATGCTGAAGTGGCGGAGATGCCGGTGGACATCGTCTACCTCGGTGAAACGGTCTGTTCAAAGCGCCGCAGCCTGCGCACCGAAGACTGGTTTGATCTGGCTGACCGGCTGAGCAGTGCAGGAAAAGAGGTGGTGCTTTCCACCCTTTCGCTGCTGGAGGCAGAATCTGAGATGCTGACCCTGCGCCATCTCTGCGAAAACGGGCGGTTCCTGGTGGAAGCCAACGATATGGGCGCGGTACAGCTGCTCATCAAACAGGGCGTCCCCTTTGTCACCGGACCGACAGTCAATGTCTATAATCCGGCGACCCTGCAGGTATTGGCAAACAAAGGCCTGAAGCGATGGGTAATGCCGATTGAGCTCTCCAAGGAGACGCTCGCGGAGATGCAGGCCGAACGACCCGAGGGGATGGAAACTGAAATCTTTGCCTTTGGACGGATGCCACTGACACTTTCAGCCCGCTGCTTTACCGCTCGTTCACACAATCTCCCGAAGGATGACTGTCAGTACAAATGCCTGGATTACCCCGACGGCCGCCTCCTCTCCACCCAGGAGAAAAAACCGTTCCTCGCCCTGAACGGCATCCAGACCGTCTCCTCCCTCACCTGCAACCTGTTGCCGGAAACTGCGGAGATGAAACGGCTTGGCGTGGATGTCCTGCGAATCAGCCCCCAATCTCAACATACCGGGCGCATCGTCGAGGCATTCCACCAGGCATTGCAGGACGAAACACCACCCCCGCTCGACCGCTATGTTCCCCTGGGAACCTGCAATGGTTACTGGCATGGAGACGCGGGGATGGAGAGATTAAAAGGTTAAAGGTTTTCAGAATATGTGTCGGTATTTGTTATGTGCAAGTATTTTATGAATTTTAATAACGACAACGTTTGGCTTATCCGGTGGCACGGCCTCCTTTTACCTTTAACCTTTAACCTTTAACCTTTAACCTTTAACCTTTAACCTTTAACCTTTAACCTTTAACCTTATACCTTTTTAGCCTCATGTCCCCCATCGGCATCTTCGACTCAGGCATTGGCGGCCTCTCTGTGCTCAGCCATATCCACGATCTGATGCCGACGGAAGATCTGCTCTATGTCGCGGACAGCGGGCATCTCCCATACGGCTCAAAAACCAGTGAATATGTAGTGCAACGAGCAATTGCCATCACCCGTTTTCTGGTAGAGCAGCAGGGAGCAAAGGCAATCGTCGTCGCCTGCAACACAGCAACCGTTGCCGCAGTTTCTCTCCTGAGGAGCGAATTCCCCATCCCTATCATCGGTATGGAACCGGGGGTAAAACCCGGTATCAAAGGGAGCCGTAGCGGTGTGGTAGCGATTCTGGCCACAGAGGGCACCCTGGGCAGCGAAAAATTTCAGTCGCTACTGGAACAGCACGGAAATGGGGCAGAAGTTATCGTCCAGCCCTGCAACGGCTGGGTGGAACAGGTCGAGCACGGGGAGCACGATAGCCCCGAAACCCGGCAGATGGTGGCAAACCAGATCGAACCGCTACTCAAGCGGGGAGCCGACACCCTGGTTCTGGGCTGCACCCATTACCCCTTCCTCAGAGAGACTATCGGAATTTATGCCGGCAAAGAGACCCTAGTTATAGATACGGGACTTGCCGTTGCCCAGGAACTCAGGCGACGTCTCCGGTTAAACAACCTGCTTGGAATGGCGAAAACCGGCGGCAACACACAATTTTGGACCAGCGGCTCACCGGAACGAACCGAAATACTGATCTCCCGGCTCTGGGGTGATCCCAACCGGGTCAATCCACTACCCGTTTGATTCTACGGTAGGGTGCGCCAAGCGCACCATTAAACCTACGCACCCAGCAAGACGGAAAGACCGTCAGGCCAACCTTTCATAGAAAGAGAGACATTGGTCCATCATCGGCCGAAATGCCTGAGAAACAGGAAGCGCATCCAGATCCACGGCGGCCAGCATATTCTTCAGATGCACCCCGAGGTCGGTGTCCCCTTCCATTTGCAGATGCCGCTGAAAAAAGAGCGTGTCAGGATCTTCTCGACCGGTAATCAACAGCATATAGTCGTAAACAGTTCCACTGATAGTGAGATTTGCAGGCTCACCTCCGTTCACGCCAGCGATGAGACCGTCCCGCAGTGAGAGGGCATAACTCAAGCTCGCATCAATCACCTGAATGCGTACAGTCCGGTCTTCCAGGAAGTCCAATTCACCCTCTGCACGTTCAGTGGCAAAAAGATAATTCAGCATCTTGCCCAAAACCAAGCTGTGCGCTCGCTCAGGTACCAGACGAAGCGGCAGGGAGAGAGGCCTTGGCAGACGCGGGCGTTTCGCTATGGCTTGCATCATGAGTAGTGCTCATTCAATGTAATAATTACGGGTTCCTACAAACTGAAGGTGTGGAGATGTCAATTATTCAGATCATACCAATAGTCAGTACAATCTGCGAGAATCGCTTTTTATGAACATAGCAGTGAAAAATCCATTCGATCTGGATCAGGAGAGCGCTTACAAGGCCTGGCGGGAGGCAAAACTCAAGGACTATCCTGAGTCCCTTGGGGATCTGGTAGTGGAGATAAAAGATCCACGAAACCTGAGCGACGCTGAATATCAGGAGATCCACCGTCTCTGCCGCAAGGCTAATATGGCCATCTGGGCCGGCCTCTCCGGGCACGACTCTGATAAGAATATAATTCGTAATTTAGGCCGCCGTTTCGGATTGGAGCACCTGGATCACAATATGTGTGCGGATGAAGACGCAATCACCTCGCTTACTGTCCAGTCTGATGCACTGCATCAGGGATATATCCCCTACACTACCCGCCCGATCGCCTGGCACACAGATGGATACTACAATCTGCTGGATCATCAGATCCACGGCCTGCTGCTGCACTGTGTCAATCCAGCAGCGGAAGGTGGTGAAAATGATCTGCTGGACCACGAAATCGTCTATCTACTGATCCGTGATAAGAATCCCGACTTCATTAGCGCCCTCATGCATCCCAGGGCAATGACGATTCCAGCCAATATTGCAGATGGGAAAGAGTTGCGCCCAGCCCGCAGCGGCCCGGTTTTCGCAGTCTACCCGGATGGCCACCTGCACATGCGCTACACAGACCGTACCCGCAGCATCGAATGGGGAGAGATTCCCTTGCTGGATGAAGCCGTGGATTTTCTCAAACAGACCCTTAGAACCAGCACAGCTTGGCACTACCGGGGAAAACTACAAGCAGGTCAGGGACTTGTCAGTAATAACGTACTACACACCCGGAGTGGATTCGAAGACCATGGGCAACAGCGCCTACTCTACCGCGCCAGGTATTTTGACCGAATCAAGGAAACCTGAACAGAGGCAGGTTGAAGAGAACGACCAATCTGTGCCAACATCCGCCCCCCTGCAACACATATCCCGTACCGGGCAGAATCATGAGTAAAGAATCCCCTTATCCTGTTGAAATCAGCCTTCACAAAAAATCACGCCTGCTGACATTACGCTTTTCTGACGGGGCAAGCTTTGAACTGCCTTGTGAATATTTGCGGGTTTTTTCCACTGCAGCCGAGGTAAAAGCCGATCCGGCGCCAGTTACTGGAAAGGAAAATGTGAATATCGAGAAGATTGAACCCCAGGGTCAGTACGCCATTCGCCCGATCTTCGACGATGGACACGACACGGGCATTTTCTCATGGGAGAGTCTCTACAACCTGGGAAAGAATCACCTACAGAATTGGCAAGACTACCTTGCTCGTCTGAAAGCGGTTGGTTATGAGCGAAATGCCAGTCCATCTACCGAACGACGCATCAAAATCTTCTACTTCTCCTGGCTGGTCAATAAATTGGGCAAACAGACCGAAGAGATGATTCTCCCTCCCTCAGTCACCAATATAGAGTCGCTTCTCAAACTATTGCGCGTGCGTAAATCTGATTATGCCGCCCTGTTCGAGGATAAACTGATCCGGACCACCGTCAATAAACAGTTTTCCGAGTCATTTACCCTGCTTGAGGATGGCGACGAAGTGGCGCTGATTCCCACTTCCCCGACACCACCGGCAACGCCAAATGCCTGATTCTCCCTGCAGAATCACCCGAAAAAGTTTCGCCAAAAAAATAGGCTATTGGCTCTTCACTCCAATAGCAAGTTAGGGTACCATTCCCCCTCCCAAATTGCGGGTCGTTAGCTCAGTTGGTAGAGCATCTGACTTTTAATCAGGTGGTCGCAGGTTCGATCCCTGCACGACCCACCATACTCAATAAAATAAGGGGGGGGGATGATTTATCATCCGCCCCCTTATTTTTGCGTAACAACACGCAGTATCGCTACCCTACCTCGCTTTCTCCGTCGCTGGAATCAACCTTTCAGCACCGACAGTCAGCAGATTTTTAAACGGCCTGCCAAATCGCCGTTCCACATGCTTGTTAATCAAAAATGAGAGGTAGAGCACCAAAGCAATCACACCAACAAGAAGAACATATTTGTTCACAATCTCCCCAAGGGAATTAAAAATCATAAAACCGATATTTTGGTGGATGAGATAAAGTGGATAGGTCAAGGCCCCATAAAAGATAAACACTTTCTTATTAATCAACCTGGTTTTACCCATCGCGATAAAACCAAACAATACATAAAACCCTGCAATCACAAAACCTACCACAAGCTTTGAGAAGTGGGTATTAAAATGCACGCTTCCTACATCGGCTCTCTCAAAAGAGTAGTGAAGTGATAGGTAGAAAGACAAAATGATCACGGCCACTTTATAGATGCTTGGCCCCTCCTGCCGAATAATGAAGAACATCGCTCCAGCAATAAAGTAGGCCGCCCACTTAGGAAAAAAGAAAAAACCAAGCACCCCACCCATGTCATAGAAGACATTCACCAATGCCAAAACAAGCCACAAACCAAGAAAATACTTGATCCACTTGAGCGTATTGGTCAAGACCAGTAGGAAAATCAAAAAATAGAATTTAATTTCAACCAACAGACTCCAATACACACCATCGATAAATTTAATATCGAAGAAGCCGCTGATCATTGGAAGGTTGTAGATATACTGTGAAAAAGTAACCTGGTATCTATCACCACCGATAAATACGATTACTAACGCGGTCAGGGTAACACTTGCCCAAAACGCGGGATAAATTCGAGTAATTCGAGAAATCACAAATGCGGTGTAATCCTTGTTGACCGCGGTCATCAAGATCACGAAACCACTGATAATAAAGAACAGGTCTACACCTAAAGCTCCATATTTGAAGACTTCTGCTAATACAGGGAATGATAAGATACTCATATCATTGGCCGCGAACCCTCGAAACGTGAAGTGAAAAAACACCACGGCCACGGCGGCAAGAAAACGCAGCAAATCAATTTCATAGTAGCGCTGCTTATCCTTGATTTGCATATTTCAATCCTAAATTTGGAGTGGCGAATCCACCAGCTAGTCCAGCTGCGGCTTCAGCTCATTGATCCAGACACGATATCCGGCAGGGTTCAAATGAACGCCATCCCCCAAATGATAATCGGCTCTTAAATTTCCGCTATTATCCTGTAACCTGCCGCCACTATCAATGTAACGGCAGCGCAGGTCATTACTACAGAGTTTTTTCAGCTTTATGTTCAGGGATTTTATGCGTCCGTTACTGCGAGATGGGTTTTCTGCCAAGACGCTGTCAATGGGAAAAATTGCCGCCAATACAACAATCGAATCAACGGGAAGTCTATTCAGGATAGCTTGGTAATTGGAGACGATATCATTATCATCCCGCCTGGGCAGGTCATTGACACCCACCTGAAGAACCACTGCACGTGCGTTCCCAAGAGATTTATATTCCGGCAACCTATTCAGAACACCTACTGTGGTATCTGAAGCGATTCCATAGTTAACCGATTTTTCTTCAACACATGTCACACACAACCCCTGAATCTGGCTATCCCCGATAAAGAAGGTGTATCCAGCATTCAGATTCGCATCGACACGGGATTGAAAGGCTACTAAGGCATGGTAATACGGCGTCAATTCCTGCTTAAAGCGCTTCCCTACATACGACTCCATAAAGTCCGACTTGAGAAAGAGCAGAACCAGGACAATATGAAGCAGCAGCAGGTATATATAGAACAGTCGTCTGTATGTCTGTTTGCCATTTTTCATTCGTTGGAACGATTATCGGAGAATATCATATGGAACAGATTCCCCTGAATCATTGGGGGGTCATATCCTCATTTTTTAGCGCATTGCCCACGCCAGCGTAACCGACTCCCCTTATATTTATGGTCCATTCTAAAGTCCCCGATGTGAGCCTGTCCACAGTATTCGATGAGGTAGTGCTTTAGAATTTCACGACTAAATCGAATACTCATAATAGGATTACTATTCCTCACCGTTTACAAGATTGTCGAGCTGCCGACTAGAATTCGACTCGGTTATGCGTGGTGGCTTTTTACCCAATTTAGCAAACTGATGTAAACACAGATTGACCAAGCCAGGATCCCACGCGCAGAGTATTGTCATGCAGTAGAAAGATGCTAAACTGCGCGGGCTTGTTATCCAGGGTATCGGACAAGGAATCTATTTGGAATTACGGAATAAGAAGTGCGTACGCTACAGGTTGGGAAAATTTCAGCCTAGGCCCACCGACCCGCCAATGGAAGCCATAGCTACCTCGATCACCACCCATCAAGCCTTCTAATCATTATAATTTTAATATCTTCAGAGTTCGGGAATGAACATTTTAGGAATATCAGCGTTTTATCACGATAGTGCGGCGGCACTGGTCCAAGACGGAAAAGTCACTGCCGCCGCCCAGGAAGAGCGATTCTCGCGCAAGAAGCATGACGAGCGGTTCCCGCAGCACGCGGTTCGCTTCTGCCTCGACCATGCGGGCCTCTCCCTCGACGATGTCGATCATGTGGTTTTCTACGACAAACCCCTGATCAAGTTCGAGCGTCTGCTTGAGACCTATCTCGCTTACGCCCCCAGCGGCTTCCGCTCTTTCGCCGCGGCTATGCCCGTCTGGCTGCGGGAAAAACTCTTCCTCAAGGATCTTCTCAAGAAGGAACTGGCGAAGATCGGGGAGTGCAAGCCCACTGAGATACCCAGTCTGCTGTTTACTCAGCACCACCAGTCTCACGCCGCTTCCGCTTTCTATCCCAGCCCCTTCGAAAAGGCCGCTGTCATGTGTCTGGATGGCGTCGGCGAATGGGCCACTTCCACCGTCTGGCTCGGCGACGGCAAGAAGCTCACGCCTCAGTGGGAGATCGACTTCCCACACTCTCTCGGCCTGCTCTACTCCGCCTTCACCTATTTTACCGGCTTCAGGGTCAACTCCGGCGAGTATAAGCTGATGGGGCTGGCGCCCTACGGCGAACCCGTCTATGTCGACCTGATCCTCGATAATCTGCTCGATGTGAAGGAAGACGGCACCTTCCGCATGGACATGAAGTATTTCAACTATGCCAACGGTCTGACCATGACCAACGAGAACATGGACAAGCTGTTTGGCGGACCGCCCCGCACCCCGGAGACCCCGGTGACCCAGCGTGAGATGGATATCGCCCGTTCCATCCAGGTGGTCACCGAGGAGATCGTGCTCAAACTCGCCAACACAGCGCACAAAGAGCTGCAGACCGATTACCTCTGTCTGGCTGGCGGCGTGGCCCTCAACTGTGTCTCCAATGGCCGTCTGCTGCGAGAGGGTCCGTTCAAGGATATCTGGATCCAGCCGGCAGCCGGCGATGCCGGCGGCGCCCTGGGTGCCGCCATGTCTGTCTGGCACGAGTATCTGGACAACGAGCGCACGGTCGATAAGCACGACAGCATGCAGGGTTCCTATCTGGGTCCCCGCTATGCCGACGATGAGATTACCGCCTATCTGGATTCAGTGGGCGCCAAGTATGAACGCCTGGATGACAGCGAGCTGATGCCCAAACTGGCCGGGATACTGGACAGCGAAAATGTGGTCGGCTGGATGCAGGGCCGCATGGAGTTCGGACCCCGTGCCCTCGGCGGACGCTCTATCATCGGCGACCCCCGCAGCAAGAAGATGCAGTCGGTGATGAATCTCAAGATCAAGTATCGCGAGTCGTTCCGTCCCTTTGCCCCTTCTGTGGCCCACGACCGCGTCTCTGAGTTCTTTGAGTTCGACAGCGACAGACACGTCAGTCCCTATATGCTGATCGTGGCGCCGGTGCATGAGGATAAGCGCATCCCGATGAGCGCAGAGCAGCAGCAGCTGTTCGGCATCGAAAAACTCAACGTGCCGCGCTCTGAAATCCCCTCCATCACCCACGTGGATTATTCCGCACGTCTGCAGACCGTACATCCGGAGACCAACCCGCGCTATTACGACCTGATCAAGAACTTCG
>QFXE01000010.1 GCA_003349915.1 endosymbiont of Escarpia spicata | reverse complement strand
GATTCCTGGCGTGTTTCCTGTTATTCATTGCAGCCGGTCGCCTGATTTAATCGTTATGTGGTTAAAGGAACTTTCGTATTGCAATGTCAGATGGCGCTGAAGTGCCACGAACCAATCCGGTTTTAGGGTCTATCACCATCCCGTGCTTCACATAAGGGCCGTTGGTATATCCTCGCTCCCTGATGAAATCGCTCGCCTTCTTGTGCGCCCACAAATACCGCAGCGCGAGTACACTCTGAGCAAACAGGGCCAACACGCCGAGAAGTAAGACAATGCCGAGTATCAAATCCCACATAACAAGAAATTCCAGCGGAGCTATCAGAGTCCATCGGCGGTCGCGGCTCCATGCGCGGCCCGCCGAATAAAGGAGTTATCCGGGCATCCCTGCCCGGAAATAGAGGTCGCACTGAGCGCCCCCGTTACTCTTCACGCTCTATAGTCTCTAAATTGACCCACACCATATCCCACTGGGACGCGAAATGACTATCGTTGGCCGTGCAATTTAGGATGCTGTTCTCCGTGTCCTCTTCCACTGGCGCCCCGCAAATCTGGCAGCATTCAGACGTATCATTCTCGTTTTCGCTCATATCAAAACATTCCCATCTGTTCGTCGCCAATTTTTCACATCATATAGCCCACTTAGTAAGATATTTATCTGCCAACATGGCCAAAATTTCTTTTTGTGTGCGCAGTGGAAATTTCTCAATCGTTGCGCTTATCTGATCAATGGTTATGTCTCTACACACAGCTAATCGAATCTCATTGTCTGTCGAATCCAGAATTGCCTTTATAGATGATTTGGCCCGATCAAAATTAATCTGGTCAATCAGGTCTAAATTATCCATTCACTGAACAGCTTCCGCACCCGGAACGATCTCCGACTGCTTCAGGTCACTGATCGTTTCAGCCGCCAGGTGCAGGGCATAGCGGCCAACGCTGGCAGCGTTCACTTCAACGCCTGGCAGTATTTCCTTTATGTGAGTTTTCACTGTCTCGAAATCCGTTCCCGGCTTGTCGGTAAGCGTGACAGTCATGGTTGGGTGTGATTTTTTCTTTTCAGTCATTGTATTGTTCCTATCTCAATGCCCCGTTCGTCTGTTTGTTAGTGCGCCACGGGGCCACGACGCGCTATCGGTATTTGTTAATGTGGAGACCCTGGCAGTTTGAAGCGGCGCCAGTTGGATCTCGCGCCGCCCTTTTTTCCTGCCTGCGATTTTGTCTGTCTGGGGGTGTTCAGTGCAGCGTCCAGGCCCATGATTTTTATCCGATACTGCAACGAATCCAGCCTGATGCCGATCCGGCCGGCGTGCTGCTGCAGCTCTTCCCGAGTAAGTGCTGTCATTGGGCGCCATCCAGTAAGTGCAGATCGTTTTTGAGCAGGCTGAAACCGGCCGCATGCTTGTGCCCATTCCCGCCGTATTTTTTGGCAATCTCCGCCACGTCCATTCCATCGTGATGTGACCGCAGGCTGAATTTCCTGCGACTGCCTGTATCGTAATAACAGGCCGCGAATTTCTCGCCGGCCGCCAATACATGCCCGGCATCTGATGCGTAAATGTGTGGCACATTGATAGCGGGTACGTCATGCCCAGCAACGATCATTCGATGAGCAATGCCGTCTGTCAGCTCGATTATGTCCCGATGGTGTTTCCGGGTGATCGCGGTTCCATCGATGCGCATCTGCACCAGATCACTGCTCATCAGTTTGTCCCAGACCTCGAAATCGTAGGGATAGGAAAACAGGTCGGCGGTGATTTCGCGGGTGCCTGGCAGATCAAATCGCCACAGATCCCGATCCTCGATGTGTTTTAGCAGCTGGGGGGGCTCTTTGCCGGGATGGAAAAACTCCCACGCCAGAATAGCGCCGGACTTTTCCAGATCGAACTGGCCGATGATCGTGTTGTCGTCAAACAGTCGGGAGAGGTCCGCATTGGCGTTTTCATGGTGATCGAGCAGGAAGATCTGCCGCGCCTCATCCGCCATTTTTGCCAGCACTTCATAAGGGTAGGAAAAATCGACGATGATCACGTCGCGGTCGGTCACGTCTGGTGGCTCCTGGTCGTAATTCGCCGGGTAAAAATCAACGACGTTCGGCAGTGCCTGTCTGACCGCCCAAGCAGCGCCGAATCCGTCGGCACAGTTGGCGTGGTAGATGCAGATAAAATTATTCACATTCATGTCGCGGGGATATCCTCAGTTTGCGGGGCGTTTTTGTGGTTCCAGTCGTCCACTGCCACGCTGATTTCGTCGTGATCGCCGCTCTTGGCGCCGCACGGGCAGAGAATGTGCCACTGCCGGGTATTGGCGCTGATGAACGGCTGTGTACGGTCGACAGTTTGGCAGCGATGGCAGGTGTTGATCTGCAAGGGTGGCAGTGCCGGTTCGTTAACCAGTGAGCGTGTTTTTGCCATCATTGGATGAGTTCTCCATGGGCAGCCTGTTTATCCAGTTCGTCAAAATAGAAGGCGTCTGGTGCGTGAACGTTCATCATGTTTCTGTTCATGGGTTAAACCTATAGCCTCGTGTTTGTCCAATGAACCGCTCATTCAGCCGCTTCATGGTGCTCTTAAAATAGACCCTGATCTCTTCCACAGTACCAAGCCTGGCGCCTGCAACATGAACCCGGCCCCATGGGTCAATAATTTCGTAATTGCAGGCGCCAGGGCGTTCTGTGGAGCGCTCAACGTCCAGACCGAAAACTAATTTAGTCATCAGGACTGAGCCTCTTCAGTAGTGGAACAATCACGTAGTCGCTGATGAATGCGCCGAACCCAAACACCAGGCACAGACCGCCGATAACTACGCAAAGGGCGATCAACTGACCCTGAATCTCTGCGGTGAGCAGTTCCTGGGGCGTCATGACAGCACCCACCAGGCTATTACGATTGCCATTACCAGCACTCCAGCGACTATTGCCGCCGCCGCTCCCAAAGCCGCGTCTTCTTCCCGATACATGCTTGTCTCCTTTCCATTAATCACTCGATCTCCACCCTTTCCGCTTTCGCCACAGCCTCATGAATCATTTTCAGCGCCTCCAGGGGGTCGTAGTTCCAGTCGGACATGGCTTTACAGGCCGCGTACAGGTCTGGAGCTGCTGCCATCAGTCTCTGATTCGCCCTAGCCTCTTCGATCGTGTCAGTCGCGCCGGTGAACACCTCTGCAATTGCCACTTGATCTCCGTCAATTTCTGCCAGCACGTTTGACCAACGGTCCTTGTTCCAGGAACCGGGGGTGTGGGCTGATTCATTGTTTCTGGTGCTGGTCATCTCGTGGCCTTGGTTGGGTGTGAGGCTTAAATACTACCCAAGTATTAAATATTGTCAATACCAGAGTAGTAATTATTTTTTTATGATATTCTCAAAATCAGATGAAAAGCGCGCAAAACAGGCAGGAGAACGGCATTGAGCAGATGGTTTTTATTGTTATTTAGTGTTTCGGGTTTGCCTCATGCCGCGTGATAAAGTCGTGAAACTATAAAAATAAATAAACCTTTAACATTCGCTTTGGCTTTTATGGTGCTGGGTTCTGTCTTGCTGACAGGGATAGGTGCGTCGACATCAGATGGTGAGGAGGGAGGGTCACGCACCGCCCCTGGAGACTGTTCCCCAGAGCAGAAACTGGAACTGCAGAACTATGTCAATGAGTGCTGCAAGCGCGGGAAACGCGCTTGTAATGCAAATCAAACCTGCGACGAACTCAAGGCTAACTATTGCAAAAATAAGCGCTGTGCCGAAGCTCGTAAAAACATCAATGAGGCCTGCTATGACGGCGGTGACGAGGGGCATAAAGAGGCGCTTTGCCAGACTCGCGCAGCGATTACCAAATGCGTGAACATCATGGTCAGCGAGAATAAAAAGTGTATTACCGCAAAATGCGAACCTCCAGAATGTAACGATCAAGAAGGCGATTGAATGATATGAAAAAAAACACTAATGAATGTCTTTCGGAAATGATCACAGAGGCATTTTCATATGCCGTGTATCCCGGCGATGACGCCCTGGTGCCTCACGTCGACCGTGATCTGGAGCGACAGGGGATCATGGAGTTTTTCAAAGGAAAGCCGTGGGAGGATCTGTCGCTCCAGAGTATCGACAGCGGATATCCGGGCGAAGGGTCGGCTTGTCTGTTTTTCATGACGGACGAAGCGGCCCGGGATTATTTACCGGCCTATATGTCCATATCCCTCGATGATTTTGAAGAGGCTGAATTTTTTGCTGATGCCGTGGTTCGAGTGCTGACGCCACAAATAGCCAGCAAAGAAGCGTTCGTACAGTTTGTTGCCTGGGCGGAATATTTTACGCAGGCGCAGCGTGAGGTAATTAGCCAGTACCTGCTCTATATGACTGAAAATCACGCAGATGATTTCCAGGTTGAAGGCGCGCCAGATATCGCGTTGAAGAGATTTTGGAGAAAGTTTTTGCTGTAAACCGAGTGATGCCGGGCTTGGTGTCAGTAGTGTGAATTGATCTATTTGGGTTATATTTAGGTCAGACATCCACTCACAGAGATAAATTAATCAACATGACAGAATCGAATAAAGCCATCGAGTTAGATGCGTCTTTGATTCCCGTGATCGAGGGACTTGATGCTCTTTTTAAGTTTGCCTTTGTTGAAGATGATAGCGACATCGTAGAAATACGCGCCTTGCGCACTGGTACCGAATTAAGTGTGCATAAGGAAGACCTGCCAATGCTAGAACAGGCTTGTGGCCTCATTATCAATAGTCGTAATCACAGAAAATAATTTCCCTTTGTCTTTTTTCTTGAACTTATGTGTTTTATAGAAGTTCATAGCTATCTTTCCGGCTTGTGAATCTGACAATTCCGCGTATGAAACAACCTGGAAATACATGTCGTTAATAACGAACTTCTTGGGGTGAATTTTGTTTGGTGATTTCATGTAAATACAATCAAGTGGATTCAGTCTCCAGTTCTTTACTGCAATATCTGCACACTTTAGCTTCGTCCTTGATCATCTCCGCACAGTAAGGGCATTTCTTCATGCCTTGTGACGCGGCTTGTTTCTCAATCGCCTTGTTATCGGACTTCATGATAATTGAATGGGGCAGGGCAATGATGAAGATCGCCATTCCGTACAGCCACCACAAAAAGAAAGATCGTTCCTTGCTGCTAGCAATTGCGGCGGGGATTAGTCCGATAATTAGTACGACGATTAATATTTCCATGTTGCGCTCCTTTCCATTGTTATTTCTACGGTAGACTGATTGCATTAGGGTCATCATCGCCCACAATGTAAATACGCAATGCTTCGTCTAGCAATGTTTGACTAGATTGATGAAGCTCATTCCACTCACTTGTCCGAATTTGCACAAGAGTGCCTTTGTGTCTGGTAATGAACTCTTTGTATTTTTCGTAGGATATTTTACTTTTCTTTAGTTTTCTTTCTTCCTCCAGCTTTCGTTTTTGTTCGGCCTTCTTTTTTCTTATGTGAGATTTTTTAATAGCTTCTTCAGACCAGCCGCATTCTTCCCTGAGAGGCTTTATGGCATTGATTAATCCATGAGTACTAAAAGTCGCAGTGCTTGGGCTTTCATTGTATGGGGTAACTTGGGCAATTAATTTGTCAGACAACATCATTTCTCGTAAGAATTTGATTGTTCCTTTCGGATGAAAAGTTGCCTTTTTATCGGTTGATAGACTCCATTCTTTTGTTGATGCTTTTTTATTTCCTATCCTTGTTAATACATAAGCAGCATTGCCTAGATAATTATGCCAATTAATGTACAGTTCTGTTTTATTGCTTTTGCACCTGGCTACTAAGAATACTCGATCCCCAAATCGCGTATCGCCAGAACTGGCTTTCAGTATCAGATTAACTGTCTTTGAGTCATCTATAGGATTTATCTCTTCATTAACTACCCACTTCCCGGTATTTGTTGATTTGCTCTTTATTGGCTGAGCTCGATCAAGCCCCATCTTTCTGGCAAATTCATCAAAACAATCTAATCTCGCCAGATCCCCGTTTATAGAAGCGCATTTGGCATAATCTTTATTTGAAATTCCGGCTGTGACAGAAAAACTTATAAGCGATAAAAGCATAATGAATATATTTGATCGCATGGTGTTTCCTTATTCTGGAATTGTTTAGCTGAAATTATTGATCATCATGATGGCGAGCCCAGTATTGGCGACAATCATTGCTCCGAGTAGGATCATGAAATTCGATTTTGTTGCCCTTTCCACGCCCTTTAGGTCGGTCTTTATTTCGTTAATATGGAGCTCCATGTCTTGCATGCGCTTCAGCGACAGATCTTCACGGGCAACCTTAAAAATCTGATTAAAACTGGCATTAACAATTTCTGCTGGAGTAGTATCCAGTCCCGCCGATTTAGCCAGCAATCCTTCGCCGACCATGTTTTCAAGAAGTGTGCGCATTGCCTCTTGGGCATGTTCTGGGTTGCTCATGGGTGATTTACCTTTAAAATGCCCTTGTTATGTCTGCTGTCTAGCACCAATTCCATAGCCGCCTTTGGACCAACATACTGAAAAAATTTAGTAAGATCACGCGGCAGAATAGGATGACGCGCCCAAATATCAATATTATATAACTCTTGATATTGTTATGATTAAACCGTAAGGCCAGTGCTGCGGCTAATCCTAGATTATCAGTCATTTCGGATAATTCCAACACCACATCGATGTCTGCCGGAGTAGGGGTGCGGCTAACAAAACTACCCCCGATATAGATGGGCGCACTGATCCCTACATTTTTCCATTCGATGCTCAAAAATCTCCGAAGTCCGTTCATTAGTGATATCCGATGCTGATTCCAGCAGAAAATTCCCTCTATTTCGTCCAGAGAGGTGTCCCAGACGCCTGGTGGAAGTAGCCCGTTTTTATCAAGGAGGGGGATCAACTGAGTCTTCTTCGCCGAGCAACACCTCGATGGCCTTAGCAATGCGTTCACCGCCAGCAGGATTGTCCAGGTAGTTCATCATCAATCCCGTTATTTTATCGCGGACCGAATCATCTGCCGATTGAAGTCGAATGGATAGCCTGTCCAGTAAGCTGGCGATGGTGTCTGATGAGACTGGTGATGTGAGGGCGCTCTCGCCGTCATGGCAGGTTCCAGAGTCAGAGGCGCCTACGCCAGCTGTCATACTAGCTTCTTCGATGGCTGTGCCGTGATCAGAGACGACTATATGCCGATCAAGCATGCTGCCTTCTTCTCTATCAAGCCAGTGCGGACTAATTCCCAGGGCTGTTGCGAGCTGGAGATTGAACGTGGAGGTTTCTTGGTCGCCACGTTCTATTTTTGAAATGGTTCCCTGTTTTACGCCAGAGCACTCTGAAAGCTGCTCTTGGGTCCACCCCTTATGTTTTCTGGCCTTCTTTAATCTTTCCCCGTATTCCATAGAAATCAACTTACTACGGCGGTAGTTGCGCATCAAACTACCATGGTATAGACTGGATACTACTAAAGTATTATTTTGTTCCATTGGAAAGAGTCCGTGATCGAAAATGAATAATCGTCCTGTCTTGAATGAGTCCCTGGCTAAGGCCGTTGATTTGGCAGGAGGTCAAACGAATCTCGCCAAATTAATCGGAAAGCGACAAGGGGATATTTGGGCGTGGCTGTTTCGTACCGGTGTAGTTCCAACAGAATTCCTCGTACCCATTGAAGAGGCTGTAGGTCACAAGGTCACAATTCGTGAGCTCGCCGTCGGCCAGCCAGGCGATGAAGAGGTTGAGCTGTTGGCAGCCGCAAATCAGTAACGTGTCCATGCCCCTTTTTTTTAGCTCAAAACAGACTCCTAACGGCTCCTAATTTCTAGGAGAGGTGCGAAATGGAACAAGAACAGTTCTGGTATGACTCGGCAGAAGAGGCGGTAAATGCCGCCATCCTGAAGAGCGGGAAGAAGCCGAAAGCAGTAGCGGTGGAGCTTTGGCCGCACATGAAGATGGACTCAGCTTATGCGCGGCTGAAAAACTCGCTAAGGGACGACAAGGACGAAAAGCTCACGCTGGACGAGATAATCCATATCTGCCGTGTAACGGCCTCTTATGACCCTCTGTACTACATGGCGGAGGAACTCAGTCACTCCAGACCGCAATTCAGAGCGCCAAATGATCAGGAGGCGGATCTCGCTCATGCAGCTCAGAGTCAACCCAAAGAACGTCGCCGCCTACCGTCAGCGTAACCAAGTTAACATCATCTACCTGTCAAACGAAGGCCAACCGCTCCCCATCGACAATGACGACCGCCGCCACTTGGTTATATGGACACCACCCGCCCTGGGCGAATCATTTTACGATGAGGTATGGGCGCAAATAGAAAACGGTGGTGTTGCCGCCTTCTATTACTACCTGCTCAATCTCGATCTGGGCGATTTCCACCCCAAGAAACGCCCACCGATGACAGAAGCCAAGCGCGAGCTCATCAACCTATCAAAACCCAGTGAAGAGAGATTCATGGACGACTGGCTCAACGGAGAAGCGGGGTATCCCGTCATCCCCTGCGGCAGTCAGCAACTCTATACCGCCTACTCAAAATACTGCCGGGATAACGGGGTTAGAAACCCCAGAGAGAGCAATCAGTTCCTGGGGCGCATCAATCGACTGCCTGGCTGGAGTAACAAACTCCGGCGCATTTACGAAAACGCCCACTACACAGGAGACACAAAACCCAAGCGGATCGTCCTACCGAACGAACAGGCCCTCGAAAATGCCGGAGAAACCCGCCAACCCGACCAGACACAGAGCCAATGGCTCACAGATTGCTGGTTGCGATTCCAGCAGGCGGTCGAAAATGTGTAGAAACGTAACACCTGTAACACCTGTAACAGATGTAACAGGCAATGTAACAGGCTCCAAAACGCCTAAACCCAGCAACCACGGGGGCTGTAACAGGTGTAACAGATGTAACAGGCTTTCCCGCCCGCGCGCACGTAAACACATAACGCAACGCGTGCACGGACTCACATGTTTTTTTCCCGCGCACGTATATTTACCCGTTACATCTGTTACATCTGTTACAGAATTGATTTATAAGGGTTTTTTAGAACTATTGCCTGTTACAAGCCTGTTACACCGGATTTTTCCAGGAAAAACAGGCATGACCACCGAAACCCAGGCCGCATTCGCCCGCCGTCTCGGTGTCAACCGGGCTACCGTCACCCGTGCCAAGCAAGCCGGTCGCCTGGTCATGGAAGGCAAGAGGGTCGAAATAGAGCAAAGCCTCGCCCGCTGGCATGCCACCAAAGCAGGCAGAACCGACCTGGATGCCATTCATGCTGAACAACGCGGCGCAACAGTCCCAACAACACAGATAGAAACCGCCACAGACCCCGCAGGAGCGCCGGCAGATCGCACCCAATACAAAGCGCACTACGAAAACCAGCAGATAAAGCTAGAGATGGGGCTCAGGCGTGGTTTGCGCTTCCTCCTTGCCGATGTCAGCCGGGAATCCCACGGACTGGGCGCCACCCTGCGAGCCGGAATAGAGCGGCTCATCGACCAGACCGCCCCAAGGCTCGCTATCATTCACAGCGACGAAGAGCGCGCCATCCTGCTGCAAAAAGAGATCCTCAAAATCAAAAGCATGATGAAAAGTGAATTCGCCATTGCACTGCGTCGCATGAGGAGCAGAACAGAATGGAAAACCTGAACACAGATCCACTCGACAACGACCAAGGCATGTACGAATTCACCTGCCGGTGGATGGCCGACATCAAACAATTCCTATCTGGGAAAAAAGAACTGGAGGTCTGCGAGTAACCGACCATGAGCACCGCCACCCTAGCCAGTCTCCAGGCAGAGCGTGAAAAACTCCGCGCCACCCGGGCAAAAGAAGATTTCGAAGAGTACCAGGCTCGCACCTGCACCAAAGATGCGCTCACCACCGCAGGCATCAGATCCCGCAAAGCCATGCTCGACATACTGGATAAACTCCCCGGTCGCCTGGTCGAAGCCATCGACGGCCAGCACGATGAAACCCGCGTTCACTACCACATGAGCGACACCGTTCATGACCTGCTCAGTCAGTTCGGCGAAACCGTAGAAAAAGACACCCAAGCGCTGCCACTCATCGGCCGCCGTATAAAAATGGGCGCCACCCCGCGCGAAATTATCAGCGTCAGCAAATGGGCCGACAAATACCGCTGGCTCAAATCAGGCACCAACGCACCCGGCAAATGGGACACCAACCTCACGCCCTACATGCGCGAGATCATGGACAACCTCTCCGAACACTCCCCGGTACGGCAGATCACATTCATCAAATCCGCTGGCGTCGGCGGAACAGAAGCCCTCTACAACTGGATCGGCTACATCATGCACCACCTGCAGAACAAAGACCTGCTGCTGGTCGTGCCAACCCTCGATCTGCGAGACCGCTCATTCAATCCGCGCCTCGCCAAAATGATCGACGAAACCCCAGCCCTCAAAGAGCTGGTCAATACCTCCACCCGCAACCGCACAAACCGGGAAAACCTGCTCGAATACGGCGCTCGTGCCCGCATCATCAAAGCAGGTGCCAACAGCCCAGACAGCCTGCGCGCCGACCATCTGCCCTACGTCATCTGCGACGAAATCGACGCATTCCCCTGGGACGTAGGCGGGGAGGGTGACCCCATGACCCTTATCGAAAACCGCCAGCGTACCTACAGCCGCGCCAAAACCTACCTCGTCAGCACCCCGGCCATCGAGCACACCAGCCGTATCGACATGATGTATCGGCGCTCAGACCGTCGCCGCTACCACGTAGCCTGCCCACACTGCGGCGAATACCAGCCATTGGAATTCAAACAACTCCAATGGAAAAAAACACTGCCAACAGCAGACGTACCAGAACACGAACAACTCGCCCAAGTGGAAAAGGTCTGGTATGCCTGCAAGGCCAACGGCTGCGTCATCGAAGAAGGCCACAAAACCGCCATGCTCGCCGCCGGTCGCTGGATAGCAGACCGGCCAGACATCAAACTGCATCGCGGTTACCACCTCAACGCCCTCTATGCTCCCATCGGACTGGGGCTGGGTTGGAAAGCCATTGCCCAAAAATGGATAAACAGTCAGAACGACACCAGCGAGATGAAAGGCTTCATCAACACCTACCTGGGCGAAGTCTGGACAGAGCAGGGCGACAGCATCGACGACTACGCCCTCATCGCCCGTCTGGAGGTCTACCCGCAGGATCTCATATTCGAAACAACCACCGCCGGAGTCGACGTACAAAAAGACCGGCTGGAAGCAACAATCGTCGGCTGGCAGGCAGATGAAGAAGCCTGGGTCATGGACCACCTCATCATCCCCGGAGAAACTACCCAGTCACACGTCTGGAACGAACTCGACCAAAGCCTGCGAGACGCAAACGTAGACCTCGCCGCCATCGATTCCGGATACAACACCAGCATGGCCAAAGAGTTCGTCGCCAAACGTGCCTGGACCATCGCAATAAAAGGCATGCCTGGCATATCACGGCCACTGGTCGACGACGAACGCGCCCGCCGCCAGCGCCTGAGAAAACGCCGTCGGCGCAGCATCCCCATCGAACCCATCGGCGTAGACCAGGGCAAAGCCCTCATCTATGCCCGCGTCAAGCTCCAGGAACCCGGGCCGGGCTATATCCATTTTCCCAACACACCCGCATTCGACACTGAGTATTTCGCCCAGCTCGCCGCCGAAAAACTCGTGACAAAGGTCAGGGGGACCAGACCCTACCAGGAATGGGTGCAGACCCGATCCAGAAACGAAACCCTTGATTGCCTCAACTATGCACTGGCTGCCCGCCGCATGGTCACCGTCAAACCCAAAAAAACGAAAAGAGCGACAGGTCAGCAGCAGCCGCCAAAAACAACCCCGCACAAGCCGGAAAGAGGCGGATTTGGAAATACTGACTGGAACCTATGAGCCGTGATCAGGACATCGCCGACTACCTGGTACACGCCATGACCAACGCAATGGAACTGGCTGGCGTTGACCCTGCGTTGGTAAACCAGATCGCCGACCAAGTGGAGCAGGATGTCCGTCAGCAGTACGGGGCAGATCGGCACTACGTTGCCGCCCCGAGCAAGATAGGACGGAACAGGAAGGTTATCGAATGCTGGAAAAAAGGCATGGACAGAAAAAAGATATCCCGGCAGGTGGGCGCATCACGGAAAACGATTGACCGTGTGATAAACAACTACCTTCAGCGTCAAAGCGGTGGATTTGGCCGGGAAGAGTGGAACCTGTGAAATCAACAAACCTTGGAGAGAGGTCGTCATGACAATGGACAACGGTATGGACCCGCCAGAGAGCAAAACTGATCTGGTCAAGCGGCTGAGAGTAAAGGCCGGGGTAATGGAGATGGGCGAAAAGATCCCCTGGGGGTCGGATACGGCGCTGATGCGAGAAGCTGCCCACGCCCTGGAAAACATGATCCCCGGCATTGACCGCCTGGAAGATCGTCTTCAGGATGGCTGTGAACTCATCCGGCAGGAATCCCGCTGGTACCTGTACGACAGAAACGGTGAATACGTGACCAGTGGGGACACGCTGAGAGATGCCATCATCAGTGTGATCTTTATTGACTGCTGACGTGACCAGTAGAATACCAATGATACCCCGCTGTTCGACATGCGTGGACTGTGGGTTATGAGGTTAACATCTCAGCCTTCCAAATCCCGCCCACAATATTGACAGGCGGTTGCAGCCGCCTTGATCGTCTCAGCGCAAAATGGGCAGGTTTTGGTGTCTCCAGCAGAAATCATCTCTGGGTTGTCAGTGGTTTTCACGGCCGTCAGCGCCCAAACGAATGCAGCAATCCATCCTAATGCAGTCCATCCCAGAAAAAGATTAAGGATAAATATCGCATTGGCGTTTTGGTGCTTTCGCCCATGTGCGACCCATCCAGGTGTGAAGTAGATGGCTATGGAAATAGCCGCTAAAAATAGCGCGAGCGGTAGGTTGTCTCCAAGTCCCATCATTGTTGTTTCTCCATATGATAAATCTTTGACGCAAATTGGGACATTTCTTGCCTGAAAATGTCCCTGGCTTTCCGCCATATTTGGCATTATGGCATATACCCAAACCGACCTCGACAACATCAAAGCCGCCATAGCCGGCGGTGAACTGACCGTTCGCAAGGCTGACGGCTCCATGGTCACCTGGCGCACTATGGCCGAACTGATCCAGGCCAAGAACGCCATCGAAGTTGAACTCAACACCGCATCCACCACAGTGATGCGCCCCCGCTACCAGCAGGCCAGCTTCAGTGACTAAGCTGGTCGACCGCGCCATCTCCTATCTCTCCCCTGGTTGGGCTGTTCGTCGTGCCCATGCCCGCCGGGTGCTCTCCTATTACGAAGCCGCCAAGCCCTCAACACTGCAAAAACAGCGCAAAGAGACCGGCAGTGCCGATGTGGCCGTGCGTCGTGCAGGTGCTGCCATGCGTCAGCAGGCCCGGCACCTGGAACAGAATCACGATATCGCCCGTGGCGTGTTGTCTACCCTGGTCAATAACGTGGTCGGTCCCGCTGGTATCGGCGTAGAGCCGCAGCCACGCACAAAAGACGGCGAGATTCACGATGTGTTCGCCCGCCAGATCGAGCAACTCTACAAAGAGTGGTGCAAGCGCCCAGAGGTGACCTGGATACATAACTGGCCTGCCGCACAGCGCCTGACTGCGCGTACATGGTTTCGTGACGGCGAGGCGCTGGGCAAGAAACTGGTCGGCCCCATCCCGTCACTTGATCATGGCACCAACGTACCGTTTTCCCTTGAGCTGCTGGAACCCGACTACCTGCCGCTGGATTATGACGACGAGGGTCGGCGCATCATCCAGGGTATCGAGCACAATGGCTGGCGTCGCCCGACGGTCTACCACATCTACAAAGCACATCCTGGCAATGGTCATCTGATCCGCACCTATGCCGGTAACACCACCCGCGTGCCTGCCGCCAAAATGCTACATCTGGCGCTGCGTGACCGGCTGGGTCAGGCGCGTGGCGTGACGGTGTTCGCCAGCATCATGAGCCGCCTGGACGACCTCAAAGACTATGAAGAGTCCGAGCGCATCGCGGCGAAAGTTGCTGCGAGCATGGCGGGCTATATCAAAAAAGGCGTGCCCGATCAGTACGAGCAAGATGTGGACGAAGACGGCAATTCTGCTGCACGTGATCTGCGTTTCCGCCCCGGCATGATTTTCGACGATCTGGCACCAGGTGAAGAGATCGGCACCATTGATACCTCCAGGCCTAACAGCGGACTCGAAGGACACAGAAACGGCCAACTGCGCGCCTTGGCATCAGGCCCCGGCGTGACCTACTCCAGCGTTTCGAAAGATTACAACGGAAGCTATTCCAGCCAGCGCCAGGAGCTGGTCGAAGGGTGGATAGCCTATGGCGTTCTGTCCGATGAGTTTGTCGGAAAATTTGTACAGCCCGTCTATGAAGATTTCATTCAGGCCGCGCTACTCGCCGGACAACTGGTTATCCCGTCAGACGTAGATCCAAAAACCGTCGATGACGCGCTCTACATCACCCCGCAAATGCCCTGGATCGACCCAGACAAAGAGGCCAAAGGCTGGGAGCGCCTGGAGCGCAACGGTCACGCATCCGGCCCTGAGATCGTCCGCCGCCGTGGACGCAGTCCGCGTGATGTGTTCGAGCAGGAAAAGGTATGGCGGCGCAAATGGCGTGAAGCCGGTGAAATGATCACCGCCGATCCCGCAACAGAACAAACTACAGAGATCCCAGACGATGAAGAGAAAGAAGATGAAAACCGTCGCCAAGCGTGACTGGTTTGAAGTCCGCGCGGCCAAGGGCGCCGAATCTGCCGAGGTACTGATCTACGGTGATATCGGCGACTGTTGGTGGGCCGAAGAAAGCGTGACCGCCAAGGCGTTGATTGAAGAACTCAAGGTGTTGGATGCAGAAGAGATCAACGTTCACGTCAACTCATACGGCGGCATCGTTTCCGATGGCTTGGCTATCCACAACGCGCTGCGTCGCCATAAGGCCCACATCATTACCAATATTGATGGCGTTGCCTTTTCAATCGCCTCACTTATCGCCATGGCGGGCGATACCGTGTGCATGGCAGATAACGCACTGCTGATGATCCACGCACCCATGACTATTGCCGACGGGAATGCAGAAGCGTTGCGAAAATCTGCTGATGATCTCGATAAACATGCCGAAGCAATGGCAAATGCCTATGTGCGTGACGGCATTACCTACGATGATGCCCTAGCTCTATTGAAGGATGGCGTCGATCACTACTACACTGCATCTGAAGCGGTGGAAGCGGGACTGATCGATGAGGCCACAAGCGCCATTGCCATTGCTGCCCGTCATGACCTTTCACGATTCACCAACCTTCCAGCGGCAGCCGCCGCTTTCAACAAACATGAGGTTAAACCCATGCCAAAGAAAATCGAAAATCAGGCGGCTGATATCAAGCCTGTCGACGTTACCGATAATGTCGCTGACATTCAGGCTGCCGCCCAGGCCGCAGAGCTCAAGCGCATCACTGATCGCAACGAAGAGCTTGATCAGGTGTTCGCGTCTTTCAAGGACAACGATGCTGTAATGGCGGTTTATCATGCTGCCATCAAAGATCCTGCTAGCACCGTAGCCCAGGCGCGTGATCAGGCACTTGAGGTGTTGGCTGCGGATGAAAAGCCGCTGGGCAAGATCGAGCGCATCGAAGGCGGCGCCACTGCCGTTGAGAAGTTCCGCACAGGCGCTTCCCTGGCGCTGGCCGTTCGTGCTGGTATCGCCAACGACGCTGACCAAAAAGGCAACGAGTTCCGCGGTCACACCCTGCTGGAACTGGCCCGCGCAAGCCTGGAACTGGACGGCATCCGTACCGGCAGCATGGGAAAGATGGAGATGGTCTCCGCTGCCTTCACCCATACCTCCGGTGATTTCGATAACCTGCTTGCAGATGTGGCGAACAAATCCATGTTGCTGGGTTACGAAGAGGCTGAAGAAACCTTTCAGAGATGGACCCGCACGGTCGATCTCTCCGACTTCCGTTCCTCCAAACTTGTCGGCCTCTCCACATTTTCTGATCTTGCAGAGATCAAGGATGGCGGCGAGTACAAGCATGGTTCTTTCACTGACCGTGGTGAAAACATCCAGCTGGCTACCTATGGTCGCCTGTTCGGCATCACTCGCCAGACCATCATCAATGATCAGCTCCAGGCGTTCACCGATGTCCCGCGCAAGATGGGCCGTGCCGCTATTCGCAAGGTCGGCGATATCGTCTACAACGTGCTGACTGCGAATGCCGCGATGGCCGACACTGTGGCGCTGTTCCATGCCACACATAACAACCTGTTGACCGGTGCCGGCATCAACACCGCTTCGGTTGATGCCATGCGCGTCGCCATGGCGCTGCAGACCGATGGCAACGGTGATAATGCGCTCAACCTGCGCATGGCTTATCTGCTCTGCCCGGTTGCGCTTGAGGGTACCGCCAACGTGGTCGCCAACTCAGAGTTTGAGGTGGGCGCATCGAGCAAAAACAACACCGTACCCAACAGCGTGCGCGGCACCTTCGAGGTCATCTCCGATGCCCGTCTGGATACCGCAAGTTCCAGCGTCTGGTACGGCGCTGGCAACCCCAACATGCACGACACCGTTGTAGTCGGCTACCTCGATGGACAGAGCCAGCCTCGCCTGGAGCAGCAGGCCGGATGGTCTGTTGACGGCGTTGAGTTCAAGGTCGCCATCGATGCCGCTGCCAAGGCTGCTGATCACCGCGCCATGGGTAAGAACCCTGGCGCCTGATCCATAACCTGACGCGGGGCTTACACCCCGCTTGAGCCAAATTCATAACGAGGAAAGATCATGACCACCAAATATCAGCAGGACGGCAACGTCATCGAGTACACCGCAGGCTCTGCGGTATCCAGTGGCGACGTTATCGCCATCAACGACATGGTCGGTGTAGCGCTTGCCGACATTGCCGCAAGTGCCACCGGTTCTGTGCGGATTACCGGCGTGTTTGCAACTATTGCCAAAGTTGCAGGCACTGCTTGGAACCAGGGTGATGCAGTCGATTGGGACGCATCCGCCAGCGCGTTCGGTAAGGGCATCACTACCGCAGCTGGAGATGTCACCACCGCAGGCATTGCCTTCGAGGCAGCAGCAAGTGGCGATACCACCGCCGTCGTAATGCTCACTCCTGGCGCAGGTACCGGCATCTGATCGTAAACACTCAGCAGCCAGCCCCAGGGACGGGGCTCCATTCGTCAGGAGCTGAATAAAGACCAATTGCGACAAATAACGGAACACACAAATGGCCGAGGAAAAGCAGCTAAATCCGTGGGTGCTGATTCTGCTGGCGGCCCTGACAGGAAGTACTGGCTCACTGAGCACCCAATGGATCAAACCTTCCAGGCCAGATCCATACACCGGCACACAGGGCGCAGAGGAAAGGAAGGCGCGCAAATCGGGTGATAGTGAATGTGCCGAAGACATCAAACAACTAAGCGGAGTGATTAATAGTGTCAGCAACCGATTGTTCATCGTCGAATACAAAGTTCAGGCACAACGTACCGCTCGCGAATAAGGTACTGGCCGTTTTAGTTGCAGTTCTGTCTATTGTGTTTTTCGTTCTGATGCTGAAAACGTAACAACAGGAGTTATAAGTCGTGGGTGAATTCGGGAAAGAAGGGCCGGTTGAGTGGTTTATCACGCGCCTTGCGATTGCCGCATTGGTAATAGTTATTTTGTCACTGGGGTGGCAGTCCTATGCAACTGCCGCACCCCAACCCGCTGGCGAAATGGCTTTTGTTTATGATGCGGTGGGTCATGATGAGGTAACTGCCGACTGCACAGACGGCACAACGCTCTACACCGTAAAAGTTGCCCCTCTGCTTCAAAGAGCAACGACTGGCGCAGCATACGCGGTACCCATCGGCAGCATCCTGATGAACGGCCCAGGTATATACGATTGTGAGGTCTCTATCTGGGCTTATGGTGCGCAGAGTCCAAAAGCCAAAGCGCCGCCCCAGGTGGTGGCTGCTGACATGACAGTCGATGTACTCACACAACCCCCCTTACCAACCCAACCAGAGCGCGTGGAACTATGGCGAGTCAAAGTCTATAGCGACGGTTCGTTTGAGATCATCCCCCGCCCAACCTCTATTCAGCAGCCGGTGCCATGAGACTCTACGCATTCTCAAAACTGGTACCACTGGGTAGCCTCGCTGATGAAGCAGCTACTGGTCGTTATACAGTAACAACGCAACATTCAGGAGTGAACGCCAGAGGTTTTGCCCTAACTGATATTGAAATTGCCGACACTGATTTAGCTGCTGTATCTGTCGACCCTGATATTATCCTGATTGATCCAATGAAACTGGATGATCTGCTGGTCACTCTCAGTCCAGATCAAAGAGCACGTATCGATAAATTTTTATCTTTGTCGGGCTTTGATACTCGAACAATGTTTGAGGTTTTTCATCCGTCATCCAGGGCGATCGTTCGGGATCTTGTTCGATGGATGAAGGGCGTTATGTCTGATTTCTATCTGAAAGACGTTCAGTAAAGTGGCCCTTCAAGAGTCAGACAATTTTACTCGGTCTAATGAGGATCTTGGTGATACCGGATCTTTGTGGACTGAGTTTGTCGGTGGCTCTGGTTCGCGTGCTCAGTTAGTCAGTAACCAATTAGACGGATACACCGCAGATAGTAGCGGTAAGTGCTCGATGACGGGCATCGACCCGACATTGATCACGGACGCAGACGAAGAAGTCAGGATCAAGCTGTCAAATAATGTTGGCTTTTGCGGCGTTGCTTTACGTGCGGTTCAGTACAGCACTGACGACACTAATGCGTATTTCTATTTTCTGAAAGGCGGCACTGCTTACATCTATAAACGAAATGCTGGTGGCTGGTCGGCAATGGCCAGCTCAAGCATCACTGCCAGCGGTTCGACACTTTATGATTGCACATGCAAGGCGATTGCCAACGGCGCGAATGTAGATTTAACATTTATATTTGATGTTGGTGGTGCAAACGAGGTGACGGTTTCTCATACCGACACATCGTCAGTTCTTACAGCGAAAGGCACGCTTGGTGTTGGTTGCGGGACCGGTTACTCGAGCTACGCTTTTCTCGCTGATAATTTCGAGTATTACGACACGTCCGGCGGCGGAACCACCATCGACAGCGACCAGCCAATGGCAATCGACTGGAGCGCAGATGTTCGTGCCGACTCCGGCATGCCGCTGGATTTCCTGACAGCCCTCTCGTCGGATAATTCGTTGCCCGTAGCGTGGAGCCTGCCAGTCTCTGCTGATGGCGCGACACCAATTGAGCACAGATCCGTCATTCAGTCAGACTCATCGATCCCTGTTGGTGCAAGCGGCGGGGTAGATTCCGACCAACTAACCCCAATCGAATGGAGTGGCGCACTGGTCGTCAATGCAGACGCTCAGATGCCTATCGACTGGTCAGCATCCATCCAGTCAGATCAGGGTATTCCGGCAGATCATATTCAGACCATCGTCACCGACCAGGCCGTGCCGGTGGCGTTTGATATTGGCGTAGTGGCAGATCAGGCTGCAGCGCTCGAATGGCTGGCCAGCATTGGCGTAGACAAACAAATGCTGATCGAGTGGCGCGGCGCCGTCACCATCAACAGCGACCAAATAATCCCTATTGAATGGGATGGTGATGGCCCTGCATTTATCAGCGGTGTCGATGTTTGGCGCCTCGATGCCCGTGGAACACTTTGGCGGTTGCCTGCCCGTGCAGCCGTCTGGAAATTAAAGAAGCACTGAGGAAAAGACCATGCCAGTAGACGCATCAGAGATCATTGTTTATGGCAGCGCATCGATGCCGGATGACGACACGCCAACCAATATCGGCGGCGCTATTGATATCACTGTGCGCGTCGTGTTTACCGATATCGCCGCAACCGACCAGGTGGAAATCGTATCCGATGCAGCTGGCGATACCACCCAAACCGTCACTATCCACGGTCGCAATGCTGCAGGCGAGTTGATCAGCGATGCAATGAGCCTCAACGGTACGACCGTTGTTCTGAGTACAGAGACATTCGAGCGTATTCTCAAAATCGTTGTCAGTGCTGCCCATACCGGCACAATCACTGTGCGCGATCAGGATACTGATACGACTATCGCCAGTATTGAATCTGGCGTCCTGGAGATCCGACGTCCGTTCTATAACGCGGCGGCTGAAGCCTCCGGCGGCGCGGAACGTAAATATTACGAAAAAGTGTTTTTCAAAAACACCGATCCGGTCTTGTCACTCACAGGCGCAACTATCAGCGAGCAGGCTGACCCGTCTGGCAATGTTGCGTTTGCACTGGAGACGACTCTGGATGGCACCGATACCAATGGCGTCGGTAATGATCGCCAGACCGCTCCAGCAACCTACACGTTCGACAGCACTACAAAGAACGTGGCGAACAGTCAGAACCACACCGCAGGCGCAGGGCAGGGAGTGTGGCTTGAGTTGACGCTGGCTGCTGGCGCTGCTGCCACAAATACCACCGTTACGCCGCGTGAGTCTGGGACCACAGTCTAATGAGCTATACCGACCCAGATACCGGCCTGCTGGTACTGACAAAGCAGCCGTATGAAGAGCGGGTGCTGGAGATCGACTTGGTCGACGTGCTGGCCAGTGGTGACACCGTCGCCAGCGTCACCAGCCTGGCTGCTGCGGTGGTTTCACCTGGCACTGGAACTGTCACCATCACCAGCCCGGTTGCCAGCGGAACAAAAGTTCAGGGCAAATTCGCCGATGGCACTGATGACGAGAATTACCGGATCAAACTGCGTGTGGTCACCACCAACGGCGACCTGATCGAAGGCGACGCGATGCTCTACGTGAGGGACCTGTAATGGCCTGGGCGGATTCACTCAGTCGAGTGAACGCTTCATTGTTCAGATCGTTTGGCGTGTCTGCAACCTATTACCCGACACCGGGAGAAGAGCAGGCCGTAACCATTATCGAGAACGATGATATTGAACTGGTCGGGTATTCCTCATTTGCTGCCGACAGGCGCAAGTATGTGCAGTTCAAAAAAACAGAGGTTGCGACGCCTAAGCGTGGACAGAAGATCAAATTCGACGGTGTTGTCTACGAAATAGGTCCGACAGTCAATGATGACGATGGGGTTGTCGAGGTGCTGGTTCGATGAGCAGTGTTCCGGAGCAAAGCTTGACCGCAATCGAAACCCGACTCAAGGCCATCAAGCGGGCTGGTGGATATAACACCGATGCCGGCTACAACGTCAAACAGGGCGAACTGACCCTCGATCCGGTCAGCGATGATTTCCCGGTAATCACTATATTGTCGGGTGATGAGGATACCGAACACCTGACCGGCCGGAGCTATCGCAATGAGCGGGCCTTCAATATCGAGGGCTACACGAACGATCAGGACGCACCAACGACGGCGATCCTGCAGCTGGAAGCCGATATCAAGCAGGCCATTGAGCAGGCAGACGAAACCCTGGGTGGCATCGTTCACTACATCGACTATCGCGGCTCAGAAGAGCCACAGGTCGCAGAAAATAGCGGCAGCGTGGCGGGTATCCGTATCACCTATGTCGTGACCTACGACCGGAGTTACGGAACATGATCGCCGTCAAGGTCGACAGGATGGTGAGCAAGGCGATCCGGCGCAAGCTGAAGAGCGTCGCAAAGAATTTGGATCGTGCAAAGGTCACAGCAACAAACCGCACGCTGACAGGCCTGGTGACCTATTCATCGAAGACCATTCGCAAAGACATCAACGTCAAGGCCGGGGATTTCAAAAAGAAGCTGAAGATCCACCGGGCACGGCGTGGATCTGCTTTCGGTGCGATTGATGTATCCGGTGCGCATTTTCCACTTGCTGCCATGGGTGCGCGAACACTGAAGAGCGGAATGGTGACGGCAAAGCCGAAGAAGCGTGGCGGTCGAGTCCGATACAAAGGCGCATTCATCCGGAATGTGGGCAGCGGCCGGCATCGGGGCGTGTTCCGCAGGGTAGGCCGGTCGCATCTACCGATAAAGGAGTTGTGGGGGCCTTCGATGATGAACGCCTGGAAGTACAACGAACGCGACTTTTCCCGATTTGCCACTGACAGACTGAGCCGCGAACTGGTTCATCAGATCCAGTATTACCGAAACAAGTAAGAGGAGACACGATCATGCCACAGGCCAGAGGCTCACAAACTACGATTGCAATCTACGAAGAATCCACCTACGGCGTAGACCCTGGAACACCAGTTGGTCAGAAAGCCTATTTCACCTCATGCGGCGTAAAGGCATCGCAAAGCCTGCTCGATAGCGAGATCCTTACAGGCAGTCGTGAGCGCTCCGTACCCGACAAGGGCAACATCAATGTCGCGGGTCCCCTGGCTCAGGAACTGAGCGCACAGAGTATCGGTACGCTGCTCAAACATACGATGGGAACCAACGCCACGACCGGCGCCGGTCCATACGTCCACACAATGACCCTGGGTGATCTGCCCACCAGTTTTGTGCTGGAGAAGGATTACGGCTCGAACATTTCCGGCTCAGGCAGATACCAGAGATACAACGGCTGTCGCATCAACGGCGCCGCGATGACGTTCCCACAAGAGGGGCCCTGCACGATCAGCTTTGACATCGTTGGTTCAAAAGAGACCGCCGACTCCGCCCCGCTTGATGCGTCACTTGATGCGTCACTTGATGACAACGGCCACACCACGTTTTTTGCCACGGCCATGAGCCTGGAAGAGGGTGGATCGAGCATCGCGACGGTAAAAGAGAACTCACTCAATATCGATAATGCGCTGGATCAGGACGGATATACCGTTGGGCAGGGTGGTATTCGGTCAGAGTTGAGTGAAGGGTTTGCAACCATCACCGGTAGCCTGACCGCCGTTTTTGATTCAACGACGCTGTTGAACAAGGCAATCAATGGCACAGAGACCAGCTTCAAAGTCATCCTGTCCCGTGGTGATGGTTTGGGGTCGGCAGGCAACGAATCGATCGAGATCTTCGCCCAGCAGATGATGTATGAGCGCACCTCTCCCGAGATTAGTGGTCCCGGTGGAATCCTGGTTCAGTTGTCGTTCAAAGGCTACCTCAGCGGCAGCACAAGCGCGCTTCAGATCACCCTGAAGAACGCCGTCGCAACCATCTAAAACAGGAAAAAGAATGTTTCAATTTGCAGAAAAAAGAGAGGTGCTTTGGCCGGTCATTATCGGCGCACCATCGGCAGACGGCAGCGGCAGGATCGATGAGTTCACCATCAAGGTGCGCTTCAGCCTGCTGGGTCGTGATGAAGCCAAGTCCATGCGTGGCGGTGCCAATGATGAGTTTATCGCCAGTGAAGATTTCGAGACGCTGCTGAAATCTCACGTTCACGGCTGGGAAGACTACAAAGATCAGCGAGGCACAGAAAGAACTGAACTCAATGCTCAGTCAAGGCGCACAACTGACAAAATCGGTTATGACCATTGAGGAGAAGCACTCAGCCCAGATGGGCGAACTGTTCGACCTCTACGGCGCCGGCGCAATCAGCATCGAGACATTTAATAGACTCGAAGAACGCTACGGGCAGCAGCTTGATGCCGTTGGTCAGAAACAGCGTGAAGAGCTGGCCGGGCGCCTCGAAGGGCTCGAAGAATATCTGACCAGCGAAATGGACCTTGAAATTCAGAAGCGCGACGAGCGCGAAATTCTGATTGAAGAGGCGTTTCAGGAAGGCCTGCTAACACAGCAGGAGCGCTATGCACTGCTGGAAGAGCTGGAGGCCGATCATCAGTCACGCATGAAGGACATTGAACAAAAAAGCATGAGTGCTCAAGAAAAACTCTGGGCATCTGGAATGCAGGGCAAATTTCAGGTGACGGCTGGTGTCTTGGGAAGTATTTCGCAGCTGATGATTTCCGAGAACAGGAAGATGTTCAACATAGGAAAGGCCGCTGCAATTTCACAGACGATCATCGAGACTTATGTAGGTGCTCAAAAGGCATTTTCAGCACTCGCTGGAATTCCCATCATTGGTCCAGCACTGGGCGCTGCCGCCGCTGCCGCTGCGGTTCTTGGCGGCATGGCAAGAGTGAGCGCAATCCGCTCACAAACTATGAGCTCAGGCGGAGGGGTGTCTACTGGTGCTCCAGGTAGTGTGACTGTTGGTGGCGGTTTACCCATTGAAACAGTGCCCTCTGCAACAACGAGCGCTGAGACGTCCGCGCCGATAGAAAATCGCACATTCAGCATAACCGACATTGTCGAAGATGCTCCCATGTCGGGCCAGGCTGTTCGTAACCTGATCGACCTCATAAAAGAGCAACAAGCTGATGGGTACGTATTAACATGACCCCTTATCTGGCTTATCAAAACCTATTTCAGGATGCGTCAACGGTCACTGCCTCAAGCGAGGCGACGGGGTACGACGGTGAAAATGCCTACGATGATAGAACGTATGATTTTTGGAAACCCTCCAGCACCGGCACCAATACCCTGACAGCTACTTTTTCAGCTAATCAGTCAGTCAACTATTTTGGCGTTGCCGCGCACGATCTCGCCGACGATGATTCGAGCATCAAACTCGAATATTCCACCGACGGCACGACCTGGTATGACGCGGTGGAGTCCTGGTCTCCTGCTGACAATCGAGTAATTTTCAGAGTATTCGACGCTATCCAGGCGGACTACTGGAGAGTGTCTGTCACCTCCACAGGCTACCCCTCGATGGGCGTTCTGTCGTTCGGCGCCGTTCATGTCCTGCCTGTCGGAATGCGCACAGGATTCAAGCCGCCGCATCTCAATCGCAATTCAGAATACCTGAACAACGTATCAGAGGGTGGGCAGTTTCTCGGGCGCTCACTACTGCGAAGCGGGAACGATGGGGTTATCGATCTGTCTTTCTTGAAGGCTGACTGGGTGCAAATGGCCTGGCCTGCGCTTGCTGCTGTGCTGGAGACAAGGCCGTTCTTTTTCTGCTGGGACTATGACCGGCATTCGATCAACCTGCTGAGTTATTCAGAGGAGATTGACAATGCGGCGTGGATCGATATCGGAACGCCGGTAATCACCCCGAACGCGGATATTGCACCTGATGGAACGCTGACTGCCGACACTATTAAGGACGATGACGCTGCCTCCTCAGAGCTGGTCTATCAAGCCGCCTCGTCATTTGACGTTGCGAGCGCATACACTGGGTTGGCGTATATCAAGAAGGACTCGACGCCGAGGGCGTCCCGGTTTGCCGGGCTGCGGTTATATTTTCAGGGGTCAACGAACGAGAATAGTTACATTTGCCTGGACACATCGACAGGTGAAATCAGTGACAACGGATCGCTAGGCTCTCCGGTCGTTTCCGTTTCCGGCGAAGGGGATTATTGGCGAGTTTCCATCACGGAGTCATCCGCTGACCAATCAAATACTGCGGTATATTTGAGACTGTATCCATCACTCGGCGCGAGTGCATCATGGGTGCATTCGGTGGCAGCAATAGGATCGTGTGCCCCATGGGGTTTGGAGCTGAAAGAGGGTTCAACCCCAGGAATCTACGTCAAAACCACAGACGGTCCAGCGAGCAACGAGGCTGAAACGGTCTTCGCATGGACTGACGGAAAGATCACCAACCCATCATATTCACACTCGCAATACATGACGGCAGTCATTCCGATTCGGTGCATTCATGGCCTATAGTGCAATAGCCGACTCAGTAGGCCGACAGCCGATCACGGTCGTTGAAATCGATCTGGACTATTGCGCAGAGTCCTACGGCGTTTCTCCGTGTACCGCTTCGGCTGCTACAGGCGGAGAGTGCTACAACACGCGCCGATCCTGCCAGGATCTCGCAAATTGGAACGGATCAACTCAAACCTATCGTTTTATCGATCAATCCTCTGCTGTCCCTCCAGGCGTCGATGCACTTCCCTGTATAACCGGCAAGATCACCCGCACACCGATGAAGATAGAGCCGGGAAAAGGGTTGGGTCTGCGCGGGTCGGTCAAGGTAAAGCTGCGCGATTTCACCATTCACGACCGGGCAGCAGATCCCTATCATGCGACCCGCACCGCAGAAGCCCAGGGAACGTATTTCGGGCGACTCATTGCGCGTAATCCGTTCTATGTGGGCAGGACACTCAGGCTCAGGACTGGCTATATCGCCTCACCCTGGGACTGGGCAAATTTCGTCACCCGTACCTATGTGATCGAGGATATCAGCGGGCCGGGCAGTGATGGGATGGTAACGATCACGGGGAAAACTGTTCTCAAAGCCCTGGACGATGACAGAGTGAGGATTCCCTCGCCGTCCAACGGCGAACTATCCGCGTCACTCAACACAACCGCCACCACGTTTACTCTGACGCCATCCGGCATCGGTAGCGAGTACGACTCAAGCGGCGCGGTCAGAATTGGTGGGGAGATTATCACCTATACCACCCTGACCGGTGACGTGATCAGCGGCGCCACTCGCGCACAGTGGGGCAGTGAGGTGAAAGATCATGACGCAGCCGACCAGGTACAGCAGTGCAAAGTGTATTCCTCCGTCAACGTGGTCAACATCGCCTACGGGATACTCGTAACCGACGGCCCTCTTAGCGCATCTCAGGTGCCGTTCAATGACAATCCTGGATCACCGGATGAGTGGGACGATGAAAAGGCCAACTGGCTGTCTACCTACAATCTGACGGCGATTATCAGCGAGCCTACGGGGGCAAATAAACTGCTGGCCGAACTCTCCGAGCAGTGCGGGTTCAATCTCTGGGAGGATGAGGTCAACAACCTGGTCAAACTCAAGGCGAATGTTCCTGATCTCGCCAATGCCGCTGTAACCGATCTCAACGAAGACGCGCACATTATCGAGAAATCGATAAAACTCCAGGACAATCAAAAGTCCCGCATCTCCCGGGTGCTGTTCTACTACGACAAAATAGATCACACATCCGGTGACGATATCGAGAATTTCCGGGCGCTCTATGTCGCCATCGATGCGAACTCGGAAACAGACGATGAGTACGGCTCAGAGCGGGCGAGAATCATCAAATCCCGCTGGATGGACTCGACCAACAGCGCTGAGGCTGTCGCCACATCCGGCAGGTTGATAAACCGTTTCGCCGTGCCGCAGAAGATCGCCAGATTTCGCGTTGACGCCAAAGACGCTCTGGAGCCTGGGCAACTGGTCAACCTGCTGTGCAAATTCCTACAGGACACATCCGGGGCGTCTGTCAGCAAGCAATTTCAGGTTACCCAGATTTCAGAGAGGGACACCGGTCACAGCTTTGAAATTGATGCGCTGGGGTCTGCCTACGCCGGGCTGTACAGGTTCGTCGGGCCTGACACCCTCAACGATTACGATGTTGAAAGCGACGCCAACAAACAATCCTACGCATTCATCGCCCTTGATACCGGACTGATGTCTGACGGAGCCTCCGCATACCAAATAGTGTGATTTATGACAGCATATAACGCCATCCCCGCCGCCGATATTGATCCTGACAGCCCCCTTACCACGTCGCTGATGACGCATCTCAGGGACAATCCCATAGCGATCTCCGAGGGATCGACCGGTGCGCCGAAAAACCAAACCGCATCGTATGCGGCCGGATCTGTCGACGCTGCCGCAATAGCGGCTGACGCCGTAGGGCAGTCAGAAATAGCAGCCAATGCGGTTGGGTCAGGAGAGCTGAAAACCGCAACTGCGAGTCAGTCCGTTTCGGTTCCGTCGCTGGGAACCGCAGACATTGTGTTGACTGGTGGTGATCAGACAATGGGGTATTTTTACGGCGGGAGTACGTTGTGGGCTGATATAACCAGCATCGCACACGATCAAACCTACGCAGCGCGCGCAAGATTCTACAATTCCAACTCATCTTTTGCGCGCACAGTCTATGTACACTCCCGGTACGTCCAGGCATCCCCGCCATATGATCTTGGTGATGGAGAGTGCGGTTTGTTCATCTATGTGCAGATAGCTGCGAACGGTGACATTCTCGGGCTGTCAGAAGCGGCCGACCCAATATGGGCGCACAACGGGCCAACGAATGCATTGGCCGACAGTTACGACAAGGATGGGATCGGGTATCGGCATGTGAGAAAACTGCCCCCAGACGCGGGGCGCCTGTCCGTTGCTATGGCTGCGGTTCGCGAAAAGACGGCGGCAGGCCAGGCACTGACGGCACTTGAGGTTAGCGCCCTGTCTCGCTATACCGCTGCATTCAAGGCCGCGCCGATGGTCAGGGAGAGGATCACCAACGAGATGAAAAACGCCGATATGAACGTGATCCCGTCTCCGTATCAGCAGCAGGGGGGTACGACTATCGTCATGCTCGACCCGGTTTCGGACCTGTCTCACGAACTGTTGCACCTGAAAGAGCACCAGGGCGTGAATGTTTCAGAACTGTTTGAGCTTGGCGCGTTGGAGATCAGCAGCACCGAACTGAACAGGGCGGGGCCGACAGGTATGCCGATTGTCGATTTTGGGTGGAAGAATGCCGGGGCGGCTGCAATCTAGCGCTCCTGTGTGAAGTCTGGGCGGTTTGTGGGTGGCTGGGCTGCGGATTTCACTCAGCACCAACCAGATCCGCATCCATAGCCGCCTCTATCTCTGCGATCTGCTCCGGTGTCAGCACGGTATGAGCATGCAGCGCAAACCAGTGCAGCAGGCCGAGCTGTCGAGGCGATTTCCCTCCCGTGTATTTACGCACCTGCCTGGAATCTGACAGGTAGAGCATGCGCGCTGCCTGGCTGCCGGTAATGCCGTGCTGCTGGAGAAATGCGTGGACAGCCTCCGCAGATGGAGTGCCGGGCTTGCCGTCGGCATCCAGCGCAGCGAGACCGGCTAGATAACCCTCTCCCCGTTCCTCATAGCCCGGACGATCAACAGCAGCCAACCACTGCTCGTGCTCCTCATCAGTGCCAAACGATTCGCCGTGGTAGGCGCGCCGCAGGCCGCGAGTGTAGCCAGCCCAGTAGTCTGGTTTATCGCCGCCGCCCTTCTCGAAATCAGCGCGCCGCATGAGGGATTCAAATTTCTGTTTTTTGCTCATTGGGGTCTCCATGAAAAGTCCCGCCGAAGCGGGGGGGGGGGGATTTATGCAGCGGTTTTGATACGTGACTCAACAAAAAAAGCGCGGAGAATTTTAGACACGTCGCTATAGCCGTTAGCGTCAGCATATTCAATACACTCGGGAATCTCGATTACTGCGGTAGCAGGGTTGATCGACCACACGGAATAGATGCGACGATTTATGTTACGAGAGAATTCCTCGCGGGTAGCCTCGCGGACAGCGTGAGCGGTGCGGATGCTGTACCCATGTCCTGTGCTGTTGGTTTTTGCCACCTGTTCACAAACGAGAAACGGACGGTTCCAGCGATAACCTGGCTGTGGGTTGTTACCAACAAGATAAATCGCATCAGCATGATCGGATTGGTAGTCATCGAGCCGTTGGGCTGTTTTTTCCATGAACCCAACCTGAACGGCTGCTTCATGTGCGGAAGATGTGGAAACGTAAGTGGAGGCGTTGATTGTCTTCATCAGGTTTCTCCTGGTTGTCTGGGCCGAGCCGTTTGCTCTTCCCTATGATTTAAGTATAGGCCCACACGCCCCTATAATCAAGGGTAAGTAGTGAATTAATTTTCAGACTACGCAAAAAAGACGCAAGGGGGTCGAAAAGACGCAGTTTAGACGCACTACGTCCTAATAGAATCAATAGGTTAGCCCTTCACAATGGACTTAAAATCTCTCGACCTTTGGGTCGTGCCGGTTCGATTCCGGCTCCGGGCACCATTCCTCTACCCGTCATATGGGTAGTATCTAATTCCTCATTCCAACCTGCCTACACTTGGCTATACTGCGGGAAACGCTCTTATATGTTTCCTTACGGAAGTAGGCAATGGCACGGCAAACTAAACGTCCTGTATTTCTCAATCTGCTTCAGATCAAACTGCCTGCTGCAGCTCTCTTGTCCGTTGCCCATCGGGCTACAGGCGTTGTGATGTTTCTGTTGATTCCTTTTTGCATCTATCTGCTTGAGATGTCCGTATCCGATGAAACGGGTTTTCATCAGGTTTTGGCCATGATCGACAGTTTGCCTTTTCAAATACTGCTGTTTCTGATGCTTTGGATTTTGCTGCACCATCTGCTGGCAGGTATTCGTTATCTCTTGATTGATATGGACCTTGGTGTGGATAGAATTGTCGCCCGTAAGAGTGCTTGGCTGGTGATTTTCAGTGGTTTTGCTTCGGCCACCCTCTTGGGAGCGCTTTTGTGAGCCGAAGCATCTCGGGGCTTCGCGCCTGGATCTTCCAACGCATTACTGCCATCTATCTGGCGGTCTTTGTGCCGACTGCATTGGGATATTTGCTTTTTTACCCAGTAACGAGCTACCAGCCTTGGGTCGAACTGCTCAGTTCTCCCTGGGTAAATACTTCACTCTTACTGTTCGTTTTCGCAATCCTGCTGCATGGGTGGATCGGTATCAGGGACGTGGTGATTGACTACGTTCAACCATTTCCAGCCCGGATAGGGCTGTTGGTTCTGGTTGGGTTGGGATTGGTTGCCAGCGGAGCCTGGGCTGCACGTATCCTGTTTAACGTAATAGGTGTGGTGTGAAACTCTCCCGCAGAAGATTCGATACCTTGATTCTGGGTGCCGGGGGGGCTGGTCTACGGGCTTCACTTCAACTCGCGGAGGCTGAGGCGAGAGTTGCCGTCGTGACGAAGGTTTTTCCCACGCGCTCCCACACCGTCGCTGCGCAGGGGGGTGTCAATGCAGCTTTGGCCAATGTCTCTCCAGACAACTGGCATTGGCATATGTATGACACGGTCAAAGGCAGTGATTACCTGGGTGATCAGGATGCTATCGAGTATATGTGCCGATCTGCCTCCAGGGTTGTTTATGAGCTGGAGCACTTCGGTGTCCCATTCTCCCGTCTTGAAAATGGCCGTATCTATCAGCGGGCCTTCGGCGGACAGAGTCAGAATTTCGGTGAGGGACAGGCTTCCAGAACCTGTGCGGCGGCTGACCGGACGGGACACGCCATACTTCACTCACTCTATCAACAGAACATTCGAGCCAAGACCCATTTCTTTGACGAGTTCTTCGCGATTGACCTGATAAAGGATGATGAAGGGGTCATTCTTGGTGCCCTGGTGCTGGAGATCGCAACTGGAGAGCCGCTGCTCATTGAGGCCAAGACCACACTGATTGCAACGGGTGGCTGTGGGCAATTGTATCGCACCAACACCAATGCACATATCAATACCGGTGATGGCATGGCGATGGCGCTGCGTGCCGGTATCCCATTGCAGGATATGGAGTTTTTCCAGTTTCACCCAACTGGCATAGCCGGTAAGGGAATGTTGATCACAGAGGCTGCACGGGGCGAGGGAGGCTATCTGATCAATGGCAAGGGTGAGCGGTTTATGGAACGGTATGCACCCAATGCCAAGGATCTTGCCAGCCGTGATGTGGTTAGCCGTGCCATCTTCACAGAGATACGAGAAGGGCTGGGATGTGGGCCTGACAAGGATCATGTGTTGCTCAAGGTGGATCACTTGGGAAAGGAGGTTGTTCACAAGCGGCTACCGGGTATTCGGGATCTGAGCCGGACATTTCTCCATATCGACCCGGCCAAGGCACCGATTCCGGTCTTTCCTACTGCGCACTACGTCATGGGAGGGATTCCCTCAGACCGATATGGGCAGGTGGTGGTGCCGGTGCGTAATGGACCCGAGGAGGTTATTCCCGGGCTCTATGCTGCCGGTGAATGTGCCTGCGTTTCCATCCATGGGGCTAACCGGCTGGGTGGCAACTCACTGTTGGATATTCTGGTCTTTGGACGCTCTGCTGGTAACCGCATTATCGAGTATTTGCAGGAGAACCGCTATCACCGCCAGATGAACGATGCAGGCGTGGAGAAAGCGATGGCACGGCTGCAGCGCTGGGATTTGCGCGGCGAAGGTGAAACTGTCGACAATCTGCGTACAGACCTGAAACAGGTGATGGAGGAACACTGCGGTGTCTTCAGAAATGAGGATGTGATGCAACAAGGTGTTGCTGAATTAAAGCGTCTGCGCGAACGTCTCCCCGATGTACGGCTGCGTGATACCAGCAGTGTTTTCAATACTGCCAGGATCGAAGCGCTGGAACTGGAAAATCTGATGGACATCGCTATGGCCACCATGATGGCTGCAAGCGCACGAAAAGAGAGTCGTGGGGCGCATTCGCGGGTTGACTACCCTGATCGCGATGACATCAATTGGATGAAGCACAGTCTCTACTATCTTGAAGCGGACCGCCTGGATTTCAAGCCCGTCCGGACCCGCCCGTTATCAGTTGAGAGTTTTCCGCCAAAGGAGCGCGTCTATTGATTATTTTGTTTGCAGCGACCGGGTAAGCGTATGCGTTTCCGCATCTACCGCTACGACCCGGACCAAGACAGGGAACCCTACATGCAGGATTTTGAGCTTGCTGAGATCCCTTCGGGCATGATGTTGCGTGATGCGCTGCTCGCACTTAAAGCTCAGGATGAAACGCTCAGTTTCCGACACTCCTGTGGAGAAGGGGTTTGTGGTTCTGACGGGATGAATATCAACGGTCGTAACGGACTCGCCTGCATTACACCACTGGCCGAGTTGAAAGAACCTGTTGAAGTCAGGCCATTCCCAGGGGTACCGGTTATTCGGGACCTTATAGTGGACATGCAGGGGTTTTATAAACAGTATCATTCTGTAAAACCCTATCTGATCCGCCATGATCCTGAGCCAGAGGTTGAAACACTGCAAATGCCAGATGAGCGGGACAGGCTTGACGGGCTTTATGAGTGTATTTTGTGTGGCTGCTGCACAACATCCTGTCCCTCATTCTGGTGGAATCCCGATAAATTCCTTGGCCCTGCGGCCTTATTGCAGGCTTGGCGTTTCCTGGCTGACTCCAGAGATCAGGCAGAGAATGATCGACTCGATGCACTGGATGGTCCATACAGGCTGTTTCGCTGTCATACCGTTATGAACTGTGTCGATGTCTGTCCCAAGGGATTGAATCCCACCCGCGCCATTGGGCATATTCGTGACCTGATGTTGAAAAAATCGATTTAGTCACTATTACCCAATTCTATATTTTTCAGTGCATCTCCGGATCGTTTTCAACGAGCAGGACCCGCGATGCTGAGTTGTTATGACCTGCCCTCATTTGGCGCCTGCATTTTATGACTGTAACAATCTGAAACAGTTTTCCTGTGTGCCGAAATAATTGCGAAACAGCTTGCTCTCATACTGCACAGCGTGGATTGAGTGTGTAGCGATTAGCGTCTCTGCACAGTATCAAACCATCATGCGAACCCATATGAGGAGAATTTAGATGAAAAAAAGTTTGAATACCATGGCAGGGATTGTGGTTTTGACGATAGGATCCATCAGTGTCGAAGCGGCAGATTATGCAGACATGAGCAATGAAGAATTGGTACAGATGCGATCACAGGTTCGGGAACAGTCCTATGAAGATCGTGAAGGTTATCGCACAGAGATGCAGAATAGAATGCAGTCAATGGACAGTGAAGAGCGCTCTCTGTTTCGTCAGATGAATGAAACGGGCGAACAGGGAGAGGGTAGTGGAAAGATGAATCGCTATGGTCAGGGTGGCGGCAACGGTTCCGGTAATAAATATCGCTATGGTCAAGGCTCCAGCCAAGATTCCAGTCAGGCTTATGGGAGTGGTTACGGCTCACGCAGTGGCGGTGGCTCTGGTGGCGGCAGGGGACGTGGCCATTAATGTGGTCGTTACGCACACCCTATATGCTCTCATTACTGGTAGTGGCCATGGCCACTACTGGTTGTCAGAGTCTCGGTATAAATGAGCCAAATTCCTTCTTTGTTGGCCGCTATACACAATATGTGCTGGGAGACATTCCCAATCAGTATGCTGATTTAAGCAACCCCTTGCCCGCTTCTTCAGAAAATATCTCTGATGGAAAAAAGCTCTATCAAGCGCAATGCCCGGTGTGTCATGGTGCATTTGGTGAAGGGGATGGCCCGGCAGGTAAATTGCTGGTTCCCAGTCCGGCCAACCTTGCGGTTACCCGTAGATTACCTGTAGCTACAGATGCCTTCATTTTCTGGACCTTGTCGGAAGGTGGTGAAGCGTTCGGCACAGCTATGCCTGCATTTGGCAATCAGCTCACTGATAAGGAGATATGGCAGATTGCCCTCTACCTAAATACTGGTTTTTCCCTTTGATATAAGGAATATCCTAATGATGACTAAACGGCCCGCATGGGTCTGGATCACCGCTATCATCGCAGTGCTTTTTGGCGTAATGACCATTAAATCAGGTGGCAGCGTACTTTTCATAGATGGTGAAGCCAGGCGCGCTGCCGGAAACATTGTGGATTTTGTTCTTTGGTTCAACTTTTCTGCAGGGTTTGTCTATATCGCTACCGGAATTGGCATTTGGTTGGGAAAAGCCTGGGCTCCAGCAGCAGCAATCACCATTGCCACATTGACGTTGTCGGTTTTCGTCGCCTTTGGAATTCATATCATTTTTGGCGGTGAATATGAACTGCGCACTGTGGCTGCCATGACCGTGCGTTCTGTGGTTTGGATCGCAATCGGAATCACGGGCTACCGGGCCGTGTATTCACACCAGTTGCAGGATAGGGCTCAATAACAGAGCGCATTGCACCATATGGCAGTGTTGGGACATACTGAGTCATACCAGTTGAGGTTCAGTGAATGCCTACGAGTGAAACTGCGGAAATTAACCGCTTACGCTGGCAGTGCCGCCGGGGTATGCTGGAACTCGATTTGCTGTTAATTGCCTTTCTTGAAAATGAGTATTCCTCCCTCGACAGGGAGGCACGAAAGGGTTTTGCGACATTACTGGAATATCCGGACCAAACACTACAGTCCTGGCTTATCTCAGGTAGCAAGATTGCTGATAAGCAAATGGTAGAAATTGTGCAGATTATTCGGCAGGGAGGCCGGGGTCATGAGGCGGAACGCTGAACCGATAATTCTACAACCCGGCAGACCCCCAGTGCAGCAGGTGGTCTTGTCCGCTATTTATAGTGCCGGTTTGTTGGCGCTTTTATCAACTGAATTGTCTTCCAGACTAAAAATCGTGTTGACTCTGTGCGTGCTCGCACATTTCATCTGGAAGATTGCCCTGATAAGGGGAAATATTAAAAGCGCATCGATTAGTCGATTGGTGTGGCAACCGGAAGGTAGCTGGAAACTGACATTTTCAGATGGACGGCAGCTATACGCGCAACTCAAGCCGTCAAGTTTTTGCAGACCCTGGCTGATCAGCCTCAATTTTTCCATTGGAAGATTTCAACCACAACGTTCCGTTATTTTGACGAGAGGGAGTTTGGACAAAACGACTGCGCGTACCTTGCGCAAGCGACTTCTCAGGGAGAGAATACTTGCTGGACGTTCAAAGCAAAGCGAAAGGATGAACCTATGAGGCTCATCCTTCACTAATAACAAATGTCTATGTAATGGAGACTCGGCGAGCTATCTGCAGATGTCAACATCCGCTTCAATCATCATCTCGACGATGACTTCAATCTCATCCGGATTAGTCTCTGCGAGTTCGCGTAATTCAGCACAACTAACTGTAAGTGTGTCTTTCATGGTAGTCACCATAACGTTAAATAATTAAATACTAATGTAGTTGTTGTTTTATGAGAAGTCAACTCTTTTTCTGCGAAGGAAGTCAAGGTTTATGTTGATAGATCAATGAGATCTGACGTTTTGAGGATCTGGTGAAATAATTATGAAATAAATTCATTGGAATGCATCCTATTTTTACACAACCGGGTGGGTTCCTCCGGTTCATCTCGTGGAGTCATTGATAAAGATAATAATTGATTGGAGGAGAGGAAAATGAAACTGGAGACACTGGCAATTCATGCTGGCTACGAGCCTGATCCCACGACCAAGGCCGTCGCGGTTCCCATCTATCAGACCACATCCTACGCGTTCGACAGCACACAGCATGGTGCTGATCTGTTTGACCTCAAAGTGCAGGGCAACATCTACACCCGCATCATGAACCCAACCTCGGATGTGCTGGAAAAGCGGGTGGCTGCACTGGAAGGAGGAATTGGTGCTCTGGCGTTGGCCTCAGGCATGTCAGCGATTACCTATGCGATTTTCACGATTGCTGAATCAGGTGACAATATCGTTACAACGTCCACTCTGTATGGCGGAACCTTCAACCTGTTTGCTCATACACTGCCGCAGTTGGGTATAGAGGTCCGTTTTGCCGCACCGAACGACATCGATGGAATGGCGGCACTGATCGACGACCGTACTAAAGCCGTCTTCTGTGAATCGATTGGAAACCCCGCCGGCAACGTAGCGGATCTGGCGGCAACAGCGGATATGGCTCATGCGCACGGTGTGCCGGTTATTGTCGATAATACGGTTCCTACCCCTTATCTTTGCCGCCCCTTTGAACACGGCTGTGACATTGTCGTCCATGCCTTGACGAAATACATGGGTGGTCACGGCACCACGATTGGTGGCGCACTGGTCGATTCCGGCAAATTCCCCTGGGCGGAACACAAGACGCGGTTCAATCGCCTCAACGAACCCGATATCTCCTACCACGGCGTGGTTTATACCGAGGCGCTGGGTGAGGCAGCCTATATCGGTCGGGCTCGTGTCGTGCCATTGCGCAACATGGGCGCAGCGATCTCTCCTTTCAACAGTTTTCAGATCCTCCAGGGGATCGAAACCCTGCCGGTGAGAATGGACAGGCACTGTGAGAATGCGTTGGCAGTAGCAAAACACTTACAGTCTCACGAACAGATCGAATGGGTCAGATATGCGGGGTTGGATGAGAATCCGGACAAAGTGCTGGTGGATAAATATATGAATGGCCGTGCCTCCAGCATACTCAGTTTCGGCATCCAGGGGGGAATCGCAGCCGGTGCAAAATTCATCGATGCCCTGCAACTGACGGTGCGTCTGGTGAATATCGGTGATGCCAAGACGCTTGCCTGCCACCCTGCTGCCACCACCCATCGGCAGCTCAATCCGGAGGAGATGGAAAGAGCGGGTGTTTCAGAGGATTTGGTACGCCTCTCTGTTGGTCTGGAGCATATCGATGATATTCTCGCCGATATCGATCAGGCGCTGGCGGCGGCTAAATAGTGTTCGATTGGAATGCCTCTGTGTATATTTTCAGTAGGAGCGGCGGGGCGCCGCTCCTGACTTATTGTAAGCTGCGGAGAATGAAGTCCTAAGAGATGAAATATCGTTACGAGATAATTGATTCAGAACGTGTTAGTGACGGCTTTCTGAAATTGAACCGCTACCGGCTCAAGCATGATCTCTACGAGGGTGGCAGCAGCCGGGAACTGATCCGCGAGCGGCTGGAAGGGTTACAGGCTGCTTCGGTTTTACTCTATGACCCAAATCTGGATCAGGTTGTTCTGGTGGAACAGTTTCGTATCGGTGCATTGGATCATCAGAATCCTCCCTGGGTACTGGAGACGGTGGGCGGTTACATTGGTGAAAATGAATCCCCGGAGGCTGTAGCACGCAGGGAGGCGGAGGAGGAGGCCAACTGCAAAATCACCGAGTTGGAATCGATATGTACCGTGATGGTGAGTCCTGGCCACTCCGTGGATCAGATTTTTCTCTTTTGTGGCCGGGTGGATGCCTCCCAGGCAGGTGGCGTCTTTGGCCTGGATCATGAAGGAGAGGATATCCGGGTGGTGGTCATGGATGCTGAGCAAATCATTTCAGAACTCTATGGCGGCCGCGCCAACTCCACCAGCATCATTATTGCCGTACAGTGGTTGGAAAAGGAGCGTGAAACCCTGCGTGCCCGATGGTTATCTCTTTGATCTTAATGAAACCCATCGCTCTATTTCCTGTCTACACTAAATCAAATCTGCTCAGCCTTAATCCCCCCACGTTTTTTCAGGAGTAAATGAATGTCGACCATATCGAGAAAATGGGTGATCCTGTTGCCGATCCTTTTGGGTGTCGCGGTATTCATATTCCTGAAACAGGGCAAGGTACCCCCAGTGCAACAGGAACCCGCAGAGATTCCCAAGCTCGTCAGAAGTATCTCGATTCCCAGTCTCAATGTCGTCCCCAAGGCCGTCGGCCACGGGACAGTGCGTCCGGTTTTTACTTGGGACGCTGTGGCACAGGTTAGCGGCAAAATCCTCGAGAAACATCCGAAGCTGAAAAAAGGGGCCATCATCCCGGCTGGACAACCGTTGCTCCGAATCGATCCCACGGATTTCGAGTTGGCTATCACTCAGATCAAAGCCGATATTCAGGCCAATCGGGCACAACTTCAGGAACTCGATGCCAAAGCAACCAATACTCGTGCCGCCCTGGCCATTGAAGAGCGAGCCCTGGGTCTGAATGAATCAGAACTGCAGCGCAAGAAAAAACTGATTGGAAAGGGGGGCGTCAGCCGCTCTGATCTGGAGAGTCAGGAACAAGCCCTGTTGGCGCAGAAACAGAAACTGCAGTCGCAGGAGAACACACTCAATCTGCTCCCCAGTCAAAAAGCACTGGTGGAGGCACAGTTGGCACGCCATCAGGCGAAGCTGGCTACCGCTGAGCGGGATCTTCAGCACACTAAAGTGCAAATGCCATTTACCGGGCGTATTGCCGAAGTCAATTTTGAAAAGGAGCAGTATGTCAGGGTGGGTGAGATTCTGGTCGAGGCAGATGATCTGCAACGTGCAGAAATAGAGGTGCAGATTCCGATTGAGCAGATAGCACCGCTAATGCGCTCTGAAAAAAACGTGAATATTTTGAATGCAGTGCAATCCGATTCTCATCATTCGTTCGGCATCGCAGCCGAGGTGAAATTGAATCAGGGAGCGCTAAAGGCTGTTTGGCAGGGGCGGGTTGCCCGCATGAGTGACACCCTGGATCCCAAGACAAGAACGGTTGGTGTGATAGTGGAAGTTGACGAACCTTATGCCAACGTGCGGCCTGGTGTGCGTCCACCTCTGCTTAAGGGACTTTTCGTTGAGGTCACGCTGATGGGAAGTGTGCGCACTAACAGCCTTGTGATACCTCGTCTGGCCATGCATGACGGTACGGTCTATCTGGTTAACGCGCAAAACCGTTTGGAGATCCGCAGAGTGGAGATTGAACTGCTGCAGCCGGAATATGCAGTGATTGGCGGCGGAGTGGGGTCTGGTGAGCGGGTTGTCATCTCTGACCTGGTTCCCGCTATCGAAGGCATGTTGTTGTCGCCGCAGGCAGATGAGGCGGCTCAAACCATTCTGGGCCAACAGGCTGCTGTAGAGGGCGTCCGACCATGATCGAGTTCTTTGCCCGACACCCCACCGCCGGAAATCTGCTGATGCTGTTTCTGGCCATCCTGGGATTAACTGCGCTGCCGGGTTTGCAGCGGGAGACTTTTCCTGACTTTGCCAGTGATGAGATTGAGATACGGGTCGTCTATCCTGGCGCCAGTGCTGAGGACGTGGAAGAGGCACTATGCCTGCGCATCGAAGATGCCGTCGATGGTATCAGTGACGTAGCTGAGATGCGTTGTGACGCCAAAGAGGGTTTCAGCGTTGCTGTGGTGGAGATGGAGGAGGGGGGAGATCTGCTCCGTTTCAAGGACGATATCAAGACTGAGATCGATGCCATCGACAATTTTCCTGAACAGGTGGAACCACCGGTCATCCGGGAACTGGGCCGTACCGACAGAGTCGTCTCCATTGCGGTTACCGGTCCTATGTCGGTGAGCCATCTGAAAGCCTATGCTGAACAGGTAAAGGATCGATTTCAGGTACTTCCCGAAGTTTCGCAAGTCGATGTCAAAGGATTTTCTGATCACCAACTGCGTATCGAGGTTTCTGCTTCTGCACTGCGCCAATACGGCGTAAGCATGTCTGATATTGCCAATGTCATTGCCCGTCAGGGCGTGGATCTGCCTGCTGGATCTCTGGAAACAAGGGAACGGGACATTCTTCTCCGCTTTATAGATCTGCGGAGGACACCGGAGGAGTTGGCAGATTTGATTGTGGTCAGCGCCAGTTCCGGCTCTGAGATACGTCTGGGGGATATCGCCCATATCAGTGACCGCTTTGAACTGGACGAGGACAAAATTCTCTTCAATGGCAAGCGTGCGGCAATTCTCCAGATCAACAAGACCAAGCAGCAGGATACGCTGGTGGTCATAGATGCGGTCTCCAGCTATCTGGATGAATTGCGCTTGACTGCACCCTCCGGTGTAGTCTTTGCGCTCACCGAGGATCGCTCATCGGTGGTGCGTGATCGCCTCTCTCTGCTACTGAAAAATGGCGCCCAAGGCCTATTGTTGGTGTTCCTGACCATGTGGCTCTTCTTCCAGGGACGCTTTGCCTTCTGGGTGGCGATGGGGCTGCCGATCTCATTTCTGGGTGCGCTCTTCTTTATGAGCGTACTGGGACTGACTATCAACATGATCACCATTGTGGCGCTGTTGATAGCGATTGGCTTGCTGATGGATGACGCGATCGTAATCGCAGAAAACATCGCCACGCACCTGAAGCGGGGAAAAAACGCCATGCAGGCGGCAATCGATGGAACCCGGCAGGTAGCGCCCGGTGTGCGTTCATCATTTCTGACCACAATCGCTGTCTTTGGGCCTCTGGCGTTTCTCTCGGGACATCTGGGCAAGGTATTGCAGTTCATACCAATGGTGCTGATCCTGGTGATTGCAGTCAGCCTGATCGAGGCCTTTCTTATCCTGCCGCACCATCTGGCGCACTCATTGAAACACCATGAGCAGGAAACCGGGCGCTTCCGGCAAGCCTTTGACGATCAACTGCTACGTTTCAGGGATGTCACTCTGGGGCGTATCGTAGATAGTGTTATTCATCAACGCTACTGGTTTGTCGGTGGTGTAATCGCCTTGTTCGTGGCCAGTATCGGCATGATGGCGGGAGGCAAACTCAAATTCCAGGCCTTTCCCGATATCGAGGGTGACACCATAGAGGCACGTATCCTGCTGCCCCAGGGTACCCCGCTATGGCGTACGGAAGCCGTGGTGGAGCGGGTGACCGCTGGACTGAAAAAAGTGGATGAGACGTTCACGCCGTTACAGCCGGGTGGTCAACGTCTGCTGAAGAATGTCCAGATCCGTTACAACTCCAACATGGATGCCAACGAGGCCGGTCCCCATGTTGCCACGGTTACTGTCGATCTGTTGACGGCTGAAGAACGTAGCGGCTCATTGGACGATGTGATCAATCAGTGGCGTAGTGAAGTGGGCGAAATCCCTGATCTTGATGCCTTGAGCTTCAAGGAGCCGGTAATCGGTCCGGGCGGAATTCCAATGGAGATTCGTCTGGTTGGCGATGATTTGGATCAGCTCAAGCAGGCATCACGAGAGCTTCAATCCTGGCTGTCACGCTATCGAGGGGTATTCGATGTTACCGACAACCTGCGTCCCGGCAAACCGGAGTTGCGCCTGAGTCTGAAAGAGGGTGCACTCTCTCTGGGCCTGGATGCCTTTACCATTGCCAATCAGTTGCGGGCCGCCTTCTATGGAACCACCGCAACAGAGATCCAGGTCGGGCCTGAGTCCTATGAAATCGATGTCCGGCTCATGGATCAGGACCGTTCCGATCTGACCGATATCGAGATGTTCAGAATCACCACCGCGGCGGGTGACCAGGTTCCCCTTAGTGCGGTTGCACACATTGAACATGATCGCGGTTACGCTCGCATCCAGCGCGTAAACGGAAGGCGCACTATAACGGTTCAGGGCGATATCGATAGCCGAATCGCCAACGCTGCCGAGATTGTCGGCGATACCAAAAAACACTATCTGCCACAATTGCTGGAGCGCTATCCCGGTGTCAGCGCCGGTATCGAAGGCGAGTCGAAGAGGACCGCCAAGACAGCAGCTTCCATGCTGCGGGCATTCGGTATTGGACTTGTCGGTATTTTTATCCTGCTCAGCTTTCAGTTTCGCAGTTATGTCGAGCCGGTTGTCGTAATGACAGTGATACCGCTGGCTTTGATTGGTGTTGTTTGGGGCCATCTGTTGATGGGGCTCAACCTCACCATGCCTGGTGTCATCGGCTTCGCCTCTCTCTCGGGAATTGTGGTGAACGACTCTATTCTGCTGGTTGAGTTTTTAAAGCTGCGGGTACGGGAGGGACATGCAATTGTTGAGGCGGCAAAGATGGCGAGTCGGGAGCGGTTCCGCGCGGTGCTGTTGACCTCCATTACAACCATTGCCGGGCTTACCCCGCTGCTGCTTGAAAAGAGCATGCAGGCACAAATTCTGATACCCCTGGCTACCAGTATCGTTTTTGGCCTGTTGGCGACCACTATGCTTGTGCTACTGGTGGTACCGGCGCTGTTCAGCATACTGAATGATTTTGGCCTGCTGTCTGAACAGGATGAGGAGGAGACACCCGGAACCCCTGAGTTACCTGTCGAGTAGTCCCACTTTATTCAATATTGGAGATTATTTGGGAAGCTAACAAATACCATGGACAAATCAACGACAAAAGGTTGTCATCACATCGGTCTAACCGTAGCAAAGTTGGAAGAGAGTGCAGACTTTTTTACTTCGTTACTGGGCTGGAATGAGGTGAGAAGAGATGATGAATATCCCGCTGTCTTTGTAAGTGATGGCAGCATAATGGTTACGCTTTGGGCAACAAAAGAGGAACCGTCAAGCCAATTTAATAAAAACAAAAACGTTGGGCTGCACCATGTGGCATTTAATGTTGAAAATGAAGATGATTTAAACAGCATTTTCAGAAAGCTGGAAAATAACGGCATCAAGATAGAGTTTTCACCAGAGCTATTGCGGCAGGGGCCTGCAAAACACATGATGTGCTATGAGCCAAGTGGCATTCGAGTCGAATTCATATGGCCTGGAAACTAAAAAAAATCCTCCCTTGGTAGTTCCCACTTTCTTGCTGATAAAACAGCACGGAAGCCTCAAGGGAGAGTTATCTGTCCAGTAGTTCCACCTTGATCCAGGTCGAGTGCTCGTCGCTGGTGCGGGTTCTTGCCTGCAGGCCGATGTCGGATATTCTATTCGAACCGGCTCGGCCGGTGCTGCTGAGGGGAATCCATTCTCCAGGTTTGACACTCACCACCGTTGTGCTTTCGGTGTGCTCAACTGTTTCCTGACGGCGTCCGGGTTGTGCGTGGCGGTTGGTGATCTCCAGTCTGATGTGATCACCGATGATCTGCGGTGTTACATGGAAACCGGAGCTGATATCCTGATACTCCGTAGTGCTCTGATATCCGACAATGGGACCAGCTATTATCCCGGTTCCTGTTTCAACAGGCCGGCTGATACCCGTTTTTATGAAGGCGGATTGACCCTCCAGGGTCTGTATCGTCCGGCTGGCATCAGTGTGGCTTTCGGTTGTGTAGCGTTTGATACTGCCTCGTTCCGATTGAGTGCCAATTCTGATGCTGTCGTTTCCGGCGTGAAGTTCGACCTGCTGTTTCTGCTGCTGTGAGGGTGCATGTTCACGAACATGGATCAACATCCGTCTTGGCGCATGGTCGAACTCGTTGATGATCTTTTTTATCTCAGCCAATCGTTCTGGCGAGGTGCGAATAATCAGCTTGTTGTGCATCCCTTCGATTGTGCCTTCAGGACCCACGAAGGGTTTGAGCAGAGGGATCATCTCCTGGTGTGTCCTGCCCTTGAGTTCGAATATTCCCAAACTCTCTGCCTGCGTCTGGAGGGGAAGAAACAGGAGGATGATAATCAGGTAGATGGATTGGGTCATGGCGTTTTCCAACGATGGATTGCTGAAACAGGTTATGCAGTTATGAGTTCCACTACAAATGTAGCCGCCAGAGTTCAGCATCCGGCTCCCCAGTCTCCCAGGCTTCATCGAATATCTCTGTCAGTTGATGAACCCTTGGTCGGGCATTGAAGGCAGCAACGGCATCGTAGCGGGTCGGCAGTGACCGGTGCAGATAACCGCAACCATCCACCAGCATGAAATTCTCTGGGAATTGTTGGTAGGTCTCGCCAGTTTTTCTGATTTCAACGGTGGTGGTCAAACGTTGCGCCAGTGTGACCAGGCGATGCCCCGTTTTTTGTATCGCACTGTTGTCCTGCAGCACTATCCGTATTCTGGCAAAACGGGAGTTGAGCGCTAATCGCTTAAAAGGTTCAAGGAACGCTGTTTTGTCAAATACCGGTGGATCGAGATCGCGGGTGAATATCTGCAACTCGCGATTTGCCTGTTCGACAAGCCGTGATGCAACGGCAAGGTTTTCGGCGGGATCCTGCAGGTAAAAAGTGTCGCTGGTAACACCAAGGATTGCATTCTGAAAAGTGGGCGCTTGATCAGGCATTGTTCAGAGGCTCCTTTGTCATCCGGCGGTGCGGGATGCCGGCATCCATGAACTCATCACCCTCTGCAATGAAGCCACGCTGTGCATAGAAGGAGAGCGCTGTTGATTGGGCATTCAGGAACAGGCTGGGGTAACCGTTCTGATCCGCGATAACCAGCAATTTTTGTAAGAGGGCTTTGCCGACGCCTTGTCCGCGCCATGAGCGAATGACTGCCATACGCCCAATCTGGCCACTTTGCAGCAGGCGTGAGGTACCGACCGGCTCACCTGTCTTCTGTTCTACGGCGAGCAGGTGCAGTGCGCCTTCATCCAGACCATCCCACTCGAGCGTCTGCGGCACGTGCTGCTCATGAACAAAGACGATTTCTCTGACCTGCTTCAGCAAAACCTGGTCTTCGGACCAGTGGGCAATACGTATCTGAAAGGCCGGCTTAATCATCAGGAAACTCAAAATGGCCGTCGTTGTAGAGGTCACAGACCAGCTGTAGATAATCAGGCTGTTCCAGCCATGCCTCAAGATAGCCATAGTGCAGTGCTTGGTAGTGAGTGATGACCGGGAGGAAATCCCCCTCATCTGAGGGGAGGGGATACTCTTTGCCGTTGGCAAAGAGTGAGTCGTTGCCCTGGTCGCCGCGGCTGAATGCCAAACGCGTGCAGGGATTGCGGTGGATGACCGCTACCTCCCTGAATCGATTGTGGAAGATGTCGGGATCGAGTGGCTGATCCTGTTCCTCTACCTGAAGATTCAGTTTGCTCTCAGTGATAAAACGTCCGAACCAGCGGCGCTGGTGATCGCTATCTTGTGCGAGCAGTTCATCGAGCAGCTCTCTTATCTGTTCAAGCGCCTGGGGTTTTATTTCGGCGCTGGCAGACTGGGGTTTGAGCGGCTTGTCGCGTATACGGCCTGTTGCGATACGTTTTTGTACCAGCTCCTCGCACCAGGCGGTGGCCATTTCTCTGAAAGCAGGTGCCTGAAAGCCTATCGAACAACTCAAACATTCACCCTCAGCGACGCCCCAGTGGGCAACATTGGGAGGCAGATAGAGCATATCGCCGGGTTCCAGTAGCCACTCCTCTTCAGCTTTGAATTCCGGCAGGATACGCAGGTCTAGACCGGGGATGTAATCATCCTCGGTGACTCTCTGATAGTGGATCTTCCAGCGGCGACGTCCCTTGGCCTGGAACAGAAAGACATCGTAATCGTCGATGTGGGGGCCTACCGAACCCTGGTCAGCAGCATAACTGACCATGACATCATCGAATCGCCAATCGGGCAGGAAACGAAAATATTCCGTCAGTCTGGCGACTTCAGGCAGATGTTTGTCTACATCCTGTACCAGGAGTGTCCAGTGACTCTCGGGCAGTTTGGAAAATGTCTCGTCATCGAAGGGGCCGTGGCGGGCTTCCCAGGGTGTTGACCCGTGTTTTTCCAATACCAGGCGGGATTCGACATCGTCTTCACAGGCCAGTCCTGCCAGTTCGTCAGGTTCAAGATGGCATCTGAAATCAGGCAGTGCCTGACGAAAGAGCAGGGGTTTCTGCTGCCAGTAATCGGTGAGGAACTGCTCGGCAGTCAATCCGTCGGGAAATTTCAGTCTCTGCATAGTCTGATCTGCGTGGTCACTGCGATTCGGGGGGATTACCCCTCATTGTCATCTCGACGAAAGGAGAGATCTCCTGCCGATTTGTCATTGTTCAAAAAGACAGTTGGTTAATGATTCTTCAAAGTATAAACCAACCCTCCCGACTGGTCGGGGGTTGATAAATGGTTTTTTCTACTGAAAGTTAGTGAATTGTGACAATTTCGGGACGGTTGCGAGATTACCAGGACTCAGACTTGGTTGTGCAGGGGATCCTGTAACAACACTGTTTTGAGGAGATCATTATGAAAAGGCACATCGCTACCCTTTTACTGGCAGGTGGCATCCTGGCTTCATCACCATTACTGGCAAGGGATATCACTGTAGAGGTCACCAATCTTACGGCTGGTGTCTACTTCACCCCATTGCTGGTTGCTGCGCATGATCGGGACACCCATCTTTTTGAAGTCGGCACGGAAGCATCAGTGAATTTGCAGGCTGCAGCTGAAGGCGGGAACATCTCTGGCCTGATTGGCGATGTTGAGGCGGCCGGTGGTGAGTATGTGGCTAATCCGGCCGCCGGGCTACTGGGACCCGGTGAGACTACGGATGCTGAACTGGATATTCATGGCCACTCCACCTCACGTCTGTCAATTATCGGCATGCTGCTGCCCACCAATGACGGCTTTGTTGGATTGGATGCCATTAAAATCCCTAAACGAAAAGGTATCCATACCTATTTACTCAACGGCTACGATGCTGGAACCGAGGCCAATGATGAGATTGTCAATGGCGGCGGTGCTCCAGGTGCGCCCGGTGTTCCCGCTGATCCAGGCGGATACAACGGTAGTGGTGCCACCGGAGTTTTTGACGCCGAGCAAAATGTCAACGTGCATGTCCACAAGGGCGTGGTGGGTGACGAGGATTTGAACGGTGGAAGCAGCGATCTCGACAGTCGTGTCCATCGCTGGCTGAATCCTGTTGCCCGGGTCGTTATCCGTGTCGGCGAACGTCGTGATGATGATTGAGCGATCCGGATTAACGAGAAGCGCGTAAAACAGGCAAAAGAAAACCCGGCACACCAAGTTGGGGGAGGTATGCCGGGTTTTAAATCGCACGCACAACTGAAGACCCTGTGTTTGCGGACACGAACGGGAGGACTAGCCAATCAGGTTCGTGCGTGCAGAGTTAGTATGAACTAAATTCCTTATGCAAAACTGTGCTGGAGATCACATTTTTGAGCAGATATGAGATCTGAATCATATTTTTTCTGCCTGCTGAACCGCATTTCCGATGTAGCTCATCGGGGTCATGTTTTTCAGTGAGACCTTGGCCTCCTCGGGAATCTCAAGCCCCTTGATAAAGCGCTGGAGATCCTCTGGCGTAATACGTTGTCCACGGGTCAGTTCCTTGAGTTTTTCATAGGGCTTTTCGATACCGTAGCGGCGCATCACGGTCTGTATCGGCTCCGCAAGCACTTCCCAGTTGCCCTCCAGATCCTGCAGCATGGCGTCTCCATTGGCTTCGAGCTTGCTGATACCGCGCATGATGGACTGCAGGGCGATGCTGGTATGGGCGATGCCGACACCCAGGTTGCGCAGCACGGTGGAGTCCGTAAGATCTCGTTGCCAGCGGGAGATCGGCAGTTTGGCGGCCAGATGGCCAAAAAGCGCATTGGCGATGCCCAGGTTACCCTCGCCGTTTTCAAAGTCGATGGGATTGACTTTGTGTGGCATGGTGGAGGAACCCACCTCACCGGCGATGGTTTTCTGCTTGAAATAACCCAGAGAGATGTAACTCCAGATGTCCCGGCAGAAATCGATCAGGATGGTGTTGAATCTGGCGGTGGCATCGAACAGTTCCGCAATATAGTCGTGGGGTTCGATCTGGATAGTGTAGGGGTTCCAGTCCAATCCCAGGGATTCGATGAAGTCTTTAGCAAAACCGGGCCAGTCGACCTCCGGATAGGCGGAGAGGTGGGCGTTGTAGTTACCCACAGCCCCATTGATCTTGGCAAGCATCTGCAGATTGGCGATCTGTTCCCGTTGGCGATGCAGACGATAGACCACGTTGGCCATCTCTTTGCCCATGGTGGAGGGAGATGCAGGCTGACCGTGGGTGCGGCAGAGCATCGGCTGGTCCGCCAGTTCATGGGCAATGGTGCGGATTGCAGCAATTACCTCATCCATCTGAGGCAGCAGGACCTGCCCACGGCCCTCACGCAGCATCAGGGCGTGAGAGAGGTTGTTGATATCCTCGGACGTGCAGGCGAAATGGATAAACTCGCTGATCGCCTCCAACTCATCGTTGCCGGCAATCTTCTCCTTCAGGAAATACTCCACCGCCTTGACGTCGTGATTGGTGGTGCGCTCGATATTCTTGACCCGTTGGGCATCCTCTTCGCTGAACCTTTCAACGATTCCATCGAGAATATTGCTGGCGTGCTCGCTGAGCGGGGGGACTTCGGCAATACTGTCGTGGTTTGCCAACGCCTGCAGCCAGCGGACCTCCACCAGCACCCGATGCCTGATCAGGCCGAATTCGCTGAAGATTGGACGCAAATCGGCGCTTTTGCTGCCGTAACGCCCGTCCACCGGGGAGACCGCGGTAAGTGTGGAGAGATCCATGATTATCAACTCGTCTAGGTAAATCGAAGACGGAGATTATAACTCAAGTTTTGGGGTTCGTGATGGGGTGTGGCATTCTATGAATGCGGCAAAAGTAGGGTGCGCCATGCGCACCATGATTGCTGTAGCTGCTTATTCTGGTGCGCGCAGTACACCCTACAAGATGAATTATACGCCCCTTCATCTTTTCAGGATGGCTTGAACTCCGAAACTTGAGTTATAGATTTACTCCGCTTTCTCTTCCGCGCCGCCCATCATCTCCATGCCTTTTGCCTTGGCGGCATCGTAGTACTCACTCGATTTGTCGCCGATTGAGCTACCGATGTCCCCGGCGGTCTCTTTGGCCGCGTCATAGTATTCGCCCGATTTTTCTTTGATGGTGCCACCGACTTCGCCGGCAGTGTCTTTTGTCGATTCGTAGATTTCTTTGCTTTTTTCTGCAACGGCATCATAGGTGTCAGCGGAGACTTCCTTGGTTTTTTCCCAGGTCTCTTTCCCCACGGTTTTGGCTTGATCGGTCAGTGACGGATCAGTCGCCGATACCGGGGCTTCTGCAACTTCCACCTGTGGTGCCTGGGCCGGTTCATTTGATGTGCTGACAGCCGTCTGTTCCGGTGCAGGTGTGGCCACAGGCGCGGGGGTGTTGGACTCGCCGCAAGCGGTAAGGGCCAAAGTGAAAGCGAGGGGCAAAGCTGAATGGAGCAGTTTCATAAAAATATCCTGATCGTTTGAAATTTCGATTTTCAGGGTACTACAGGCCCTGATTGTAAGACCCGCGACACTGTCGCATTTAACAATTGTTCAAATTCTCATGTGGACTGATCCAGCAATTTTTTTGCTGTGGTCAGATAATTTTTCCTTCCAAACGCGATTTGCATCCTGCGGCCACCGGTTTGGTGCCACAACATGGCGGAGCGGATGCCCGCGAGCAACAGAGAGCGAATCCGATTCACATTATCAGGATTCTGCAGATAGACAACTTCCCCCTGAACCATGATTCTTGGTTGCAGAGTGCTGACATTCTCGGCATATATCTCCGCCAGGGAGGCGAGAATATTGGAGTGCATTTCAGGGAAATGTGCCAGGCGGGTTGTGGTCAAATCGATACCCTGGCGGATTTTCGTCAAACGCTCCGGCAGCTTTGAGAGCTTGCGTTCGAGTTGAATCAGGGCGAGTAGATACCCGGTGACTTCCGCATCCCGTTTGCCTTCACCACTCAGTTGACGATAAACCTCGCGCAGGCCGAAGGCAACGCCTTTGATGCCGCCGAAAACATCGGAAACAGTTCCAGCATCTGTCTCGAACAGACTGTGGATACTGCGGTTCATAATCTCCGAATCCGCCATTCCCCGCCGTCCGATCTGCTGCACCAGTGTGGCTGCCTGGAAGATGCCGGCAAGTGCCAGGGTACGGTCCTCTATGCTGTATGTCACGGTGGGTAAGCCTCTCCAGAGGGGTATGAGGATTCGATAATGCCGCCGCCGAGGCAGTCGCCATCCCGATAGAATACGATTGATTGGCCGGGCGTCGCGGCCCGTTGGGGTTCGTCGAATACGACTTCACAGGTGTTCCCCGGTCGAAGAAGGACTTCACAATCTTGCAGGGACTGACGATGCCGCAGTCGCGCTTTACAAAACAAGGGAAATTGGGGTGCCTTGCCGGAGACCCAGTGCAGCTGGGTTGCGAGGGCTCCACCACTCATCAGCAGGGGATGCTTGTGGCCCTGTGCTGCTATCAATACGTTTCGTCGCAGATCCTTTGCCACCACGAACCAGGGAGCCTCGGCGCTATTCTTCCGGCCGCCGATACCCAGACCTTGTCTTTGCCCCAGGGTATAGTACATCAATCCCTGATGATTCCCGAGGGTCACACCTTCAGGATCTTCGATACGACCCGGATTGGCCGGCAGATATCGACTGAGAAACTCACGAAATTTTCGCTCCCCGATGAAACAGATGCCGGTGCTGTCCTTTTTTTTGTGATTGGGAAAACCGGCTTTCCCGGCAATTCTTCTCACTTCCTCCTTCTGCAGGTCACCCAGCGGGAAGAGGGTGTGGGAGAGTTGTGACTGACCCAGCATATAGAGGAAGTAGGTCTGATCCTTGCCTTCGTCTGCCGCTCGCTGAAGCTGATATTCTCCCGTGTGCTGACCCAGTCGTGCATAGTGCCCCGTAGCAATGCGTTCCGCGCCCAGAGACTCTAATGCATAGTCGAGAAAGGCCTTGAACTTTATCTCCCGATTGCAGAGCACGTCGGGGTTGGGTGTTCGTCCTGCACGGTACTCATCGAGAAAATAGGCAAAAACCCGATCCCAATATTCAGCAGAGAAATTTACGCTGTGCAACGGAATGCCGAGTATGGCTGCCACATCCTGGGCATCCTTGAGGTCTTCTGCTGCGGCGCAGTACTCTGCGTCGTCATCCTCCTCCCAGTTCTTCATGAACAGGCCTTCGACCTGGTAACCCTGTTCTTTCAGGAGCAGGGCTGCGACGGAAGAATCGACGCCACCGGACAGGCCGACAACGACCAGGCCCCGGTCACCACTCATGTTTGATCCCCTTTTTGTGCACTGCTGTGCCGATCACCAAATTGGCGCCATTTTCCAGGTTGTAGATCGCCCAGACGCCAACGCCCGACAGTCGTGCGTACGAGCCGCAGGGTAGGGTGTCCAACTGCGGCAGTCATACGCCGGACTTGCCGGTTGCGGCCCTCGCGAATCTTGATCTCCAGCCATTGAGTGGGAATCTTCGCCCGATATCGTACCGGTGGGTCTCGTGGCCAGAGGTCCGGTTCTTCCAGCAGTGTTGCCTGCGCTGGCAGAGTGTGGCCATCCTTGAGCTGGACGCCCTGTCGTAACTGCTCGATCGCCTCGGCATTGGGTATTCCATCCACCTGCACCCAGTAGGTTTTCCAGGTTTTTTTTCGCGGATTGGTCAGTTGATGTTGAAGTTTTCCGTCATCGGTCAATATCACCAGACCCTCGCTGTCACGGTCGAGTCTACCGGCGGCGTAGACCTGTTTTACCGGGATAAAATCGGCCAACGTGGCGCGATCCTCATTATCTGTAAATTGGGTCAGGACGCCGTAGGGTTTGTTGAACAGGATCAGCATGAAAGGATTGATTGTGGAACGAGGGGGGGATTATATCGTTCTATGTCTATCGATAGCGCCTTTTTTCTATATGCTTGGTTTTCATCAATCCGTAAATAGCGCTAACAACGCCAAATTAGTTGCTGAAGCGATTTAGTAATCCAGCACAAAATTTAAGCTATTGCGTGCTTAGTGTGATTCGAGGGTTCAATGATTTTTAACGCAGACGAAGGAAATTCCTGGAACAAGAAAGCATGTGCAGATCAACAAGGCAGCAAAAAGGCCGATGAATTGAACTCATCGGCCCTTCAGGAAGGTCGTTAGGACCGGAAACTCCGCTATTCGTTGGCAACCCGCTGTATATTGACTGCGTGAAGGCCTTTTGGACCTTGATTGATCTCAAATTGCACTTGTTGCCCCTCTTTGAGGGTCTTGTAACCGTCCATCTCAATGGATGAGAAATGGACGAACACGTCCTGCTCTCCTGAATCCGGGGTCACGAAACCGTAACCCTTCGCATTGTTAAACCATTTTACAACTCCAGTGGCCATAACTTGATACTCCTCGCGTTCAATGCCCCGAATTGGTGAAAAATTTATAAATTTCATTATTAGGAACGATCCGAATGTACCGGAACCCGTTCTGTTATTGTCAGGATTTTTCGATGGTCTTTGCCCCGTAAAAACCCGCGCCGGCAATTCACCGGCTAAACCGGCGGCTTTGATTTCGGCAGCATGAAACAAAACCGCTGATGGCTAAGTATAGTGAACCATTCGATTTGGTCAACTATTGCCCAAGTAAAATAGTAGGATATACTTATCAACTGAACTGAACTGAACTGAACCGATTGGAATGACTCAAACAAGTCGAGGCGTTCCTGCTTTACGGATTTCATCACCCTGTTAGGCCCCGTATATCGCAAAACCGGAGAGAAATAGTGAATTTTGTTCTCTTCGATTCGGTCGTGCTAACAGTAACAGCCTGCTAATATTCCTTACTATGACAGAGAGAAAAGAAAATTCGCACGATGGTAGCCTTGCGGTTCAGGAGAAACCGCCGAAGCTGAAAAAGCCTCCAATGTATAAAGTGATACTTCTGAATGATGACTACACGCCGATGGAGTTTGTTATCCAAATCCTGGAGACCTTTTTCCAAATGGACAGGGAGAAGGCGACGAGGATCATGCTGCATGTCCACACCCGTGGGGTTGGGGTTTGTGGTGTCTTCAGTCGGGACATTGCGGAAACCAAGGTTTCACTGGTCAATGATTACTCGAGAAACAATCAACACCCTCTGTTATGCGATATGGAAGAGGCTTGAGGAAAGAGTAGGCAGATGTTGAGCAAAGAGCTGGAATTTACCCTGAACCAAGCGTTTAAACGCGCTACAGAGAAACGTCACGAGTTTATGACAGTGGATCATCTGCTGATGGCGCTGCTGGATAATAGTGTGGCGGCTGAGGTTTTGACCGTCTGTGGCGCTGACATACAACAGCTCCGGCAGGAGATTACCCGTTTTGTCGATAAAACCACACCGACAATTTCGGAAGATGATGAGCGTGAGATACAGCCGACTCTGGGTTTTCAACGTGTACTTCAGCGAGCGGTTTTTCATGTCCAGTCATCTGGACGAAAAGAGGTGACCGGTGCCAACGTGCTGGTGGCAATTTCCAATGAACAGGATTCCCAGGCCGTCTACTTTTTAGATCAGCAGGATGTGGCCAGGCTGGACGTTGTCAACTACATCTCCCATGGCATTTCCAAGTTTGATGAGGAACAGGAAGAGGGTGACGATGCTGTTGATTTCACCGGTGAACCCAAGCCGGAGAGCCAACCCAGTCCGCTTGAGAGTTATGCCAGTAATCTGAATGAACAGGCGGCAGCCGGAAAGATAGATCCGCTGATCGGCAGACGGTCCGAGATCGAGCGAACGATTCAGATTCTCTGTCGCAGGCGTAAAAACAACCCTCTGCTTGTCGGTGAGGCAGGTGTCGGCAAGACAGCGATTGCGGAGGGACTTGCGAAGATGATCTTCGATGGTGAAGTGCCGGAGGTCTTGGCTGGAGCAACCATCTATTCATTGGATCTTGGCAGTCTGGTAGCGGGAACAAAGTATCGCGGCGACTTCGAAAAACGTCTGAAAGCGGTTCTTGCCCAGCTGAATAAAACCCCTGACGCGGTGCTGTTTATCGACGAAATTCACACCATCATTGGTGCCGGTGCGGCTTCCGGCGGGGTGATGGATGCCTCTAATCTGATCAAGCCCGTTCTTGCTTCAGGTGAGTTGCGCTGTATCGGATCAACCACCTATCAGGAGTTTCGCGGTATCTTTGAAAAGGACCGTGCACTGGCGCGGCGTTTTCAGAAGATCGACGTGGAAGAACCAACGGTGGAAGAGACGGTGGATATTCTGAAGGGACTTAAAACCCGTTTCGAAGAGCACCACGAGATTGAGTACACCCTGGATGCCTTGCTGAGCGCGGCGGAACTTTCCGATAAATATATCAACGATCGGCATCTGCCGGATAAGGCTATCGATGTGATCGATGAGGCGGGTGCCAATGTGCAGCTGCAACCGAAAGATGCGCGCAAAAATCTTATCGGCGTGGAGGAGATCGAGGCGATTGTTGCAAAGATTGCACGAATCCCACCGCGTAAGGTCTCCTCGTCGGATACTGAATCATTGCGCAATCTCTCCCGCGATCTGAAGATGGTGGTTTATGGGCAGGATCCTGCGATCGAAGCGCTGACCAGCGCCATCCGCATGAACCGATCCGGTCTGGTAAGTGAAGGACGCCCGGTGGGTTCATTTCTGTTTGCAGGTCCCACGGGGGTCGGCAAGACGGAGGTGACTCGTCAGCTGGCCAGAATCATGGATATGGAATTGATTCGATTCGATATGTCGGAGTACATGGAGCGGCATACGGTTTCGCGTCTGATTGGCGCCCCACCAGGTTATGTGGGTTTCGATCAGGGAGGCCTGCTCACTGAAGAGATCAACAAACACCCACACGCTGTGCTGCTGCTCGACGAAATCGAAAAGGCCCATCCGGATGTCTTTAATCTGCTGTTGCAGGTGATGGATCACGGCACACTGACCGACAACAATGGCCGCAAAGCCGATTTTCGGAATGTCGTCATTGTGATGACCACGAATGCCGGTGCCCAGGAGATGAGCCGGGCATCCATTGGTTTTACTTTGCAGGACCATGCCTCTGACGGCATGGAGGCGATCAAGAAACTCTTTACCCCCGAATTTCGAAATCGTCTGGATACGGTGATCCAGTTTTCCGCACTCTCCACTGAGCATATTGCCAAAGTGGTGGATAAGTTCATTTTTGAACTCGAAGGGCAATTGCAGGAGAAGGGCGTAACGCTGCAGATAGATGCTGAGGCGAGGGTCTGGTTGGCTGAGAAGGGTTATGATCCGAAGATGGGTGCCCGTCCGATGGCACGGTTGATCCAGGAAGAGATCAAAAAGCCATTGGCAGAGGAGCTATTGTTCGGTCGGCTGGCTGGAGGAGGATCGGTTGCAGTAGATGTGGTGGAGGGCAAACTGCAGTTTGGGATCCAGGGAGAACCCGTACACTGATCCGCCAACTCTCCCGTAAAGCTGGGAGGTCGCCGAAAATCAGCGTGCGCGATAGGTAATGCGCCCCTTCGACAGATCGTAGGGGGTAAGCTGAACGGTAACCTTGTCACCGGTGAGAATGCGGATGTAGTGCTTGCGCATCTTACCTGAGATGTGGGCTGTTACTACGTGACCGTTCTCCAGCTCCACACGGAACATGGTGTTCGGCAACGTTTCGGTAACGGTGCCTTCCATTTCGATAAAGTCTTCTTTCGCCATGCTGTTACCTGAACAATTATGGAAGTTCGGGGCGCTAGCTCGCCGGACCCCTGAAAATCAAGAACGCCATTATCAGCATAATTCAGCGTAAAGCAAGCCTGACATCCACTATTTCCCTGTTCGCTCCGAGAAATAACGGGAATGAAGAGAGTGTTTTATGGCAAGAGCAGTGTCTCGCCACTCCCAAAGTGTAGCCACTCCTGACCATTCCAGGCCTCCAGTGGACGATAGCGGGATTTATAATTCATTTTGCTGCAGTTGCTGATCCAGTATCCGGGATAGAGCCAGCGCCGCCCAAGCTTTTCAGCATGTTGAATCTGCCAGAGCAGCGCAAATACACCAATGCCCTCGGTCTGCATGCCGGGGGCAAAGAATGTGTAGACGGAGGAGATCCCTTCCGGGAGGAGGTCGGTGGCTGCAACGGCCACTAGTCTGTCTTTATATCGAAATTCATAAAACACTGTCTCTGCCCATGGCGTGGTGAGGAAACTCAGATACTGCTGGGGATCAGTGTTGCTCATGGATCCGTCGGGGTGACGTTGTTGCAGGTATTCTACATAGAGTGCGTAATGCTCCTCATCGAATTCAGCTGGACATGGCGTGATGGAGAAATGGCCAAAATTCCGCTTCCAGCAGCGTCGTTGACTGCGGTTTGGTCTGAATTCGGCAACGGGCAGGCGAAGTGAAGTACAGGCGTTGCATGAATTGCAGGCAGGCCGGTAGAGATGGGCGCCACTGCGACGAAATCCCTGGTCGATCAGAAATTGGTAGAGCAGCGCGTCGACTGAAGTGGAGGGATCCAGAAAAAGCGTCCTGGCTTGTTGGCCAGGTAGATAGGAACAGTCGTGTTCCTGGCTCAGATAGAGCGCGAGTGTTGGATTATTTGTGAAAACCTGGTCGTTATTCATGCGTTGGTTGAGTGGTTTTCCAGGAGTCGGGGTCTGTCGCGAGGTTACACCAGACATCCAGGGAATGACAGAAATCGCTGCGGGGGATCTCCTCTGCGCCAAGGCTCGCCAAATGCTCTGTATAGACCTGGCAGTCGATTAAACGGTAACCCCACCGGTGCAGATGTCGACAGAGAAAAACAAATGCCACCTTGGAACTGTCCGATACGCGGCTGAACATCGATTCGCCAAAAAAGACGCCGCCGATAGCGACACCATATAGTCCACCGACCAGTTGCTCCTCTTGCCACACCTCTACGGAGTGTGCGACGCCCTGATCGTGCAGTTCGGCGTAAGCCGCTTTCATCTCGGGCATCAGCCAAGTACCGGGTGACTTCGGCCGGGGCTCGGCACATGCTTGGATAACTGCGCTGAATGCCGTGTCCAGGGTGACATGAAACTTCTCTTTGCGCAGCGTCTTTCCCAGCGAGCGGGAAATCTTGACCCTCTCGGGATAGAGAACGGTTCGAGGATCCGGCGACCACCAGAGGATCGGTTCATTATCGCTGTACCAGGGAAAAACGCCGTGTCTGTATGCGTTAACCAGCCGTTCCGGGGAGAGGTCTCCGCCCACTGCCAGCAATCCGTTGGGTTCCTGCTCAGCAAACTTGACTGCAGGAAAGGGGGCGCGGGGATCATTTTTCAGCAAGAAAATCATAGTCCAAGATTAAATCTGAATAGAAATCAGCGCCATGCGATAGTTGTTGTGAAGCGAATTTATCCTTATCTCCAGAGAAAATAATTCGCATTTTTCGTGGCAGGAATTATAGTTCCAGGGAGAACTGCCGATAGCGGAACTTGTCAGCATTGCGGCAACGTAGTGTCCTCAACTATGGGGCAATCCAGGAAAATCCCTTGTCAGACATTGTAACGAACTTGCAGATAGGAGAGGTATTGCAGCTGCAGTATGCCCCTCCCAGTGAAAATCAGGACCGGTATGCGGTCAAATTGATAGGATATCTTCCCAACGAGAGCCTGGTTATCACCACGCCCAGAAAGCAAGGCAAGGCAAGGCAATCCTGGCCAGGGAGGGTCAGATGTTCACTGTTCGCGTGCTCCAAAGCAGCAATATTTTTGGGTTCGTGGCAAAAGTGTTGCAGACCTCATCAAAACCCTACCCTCATCTGCACCTGGCATACCCGGAAGAGGTTGAAAGTGCGGTGGTCAGAAATGCGCCACGGGTACATACCTCACTTCAGTCGGTTGTTCGCAACACAAAGGACCCGGATGATTCAAAGCATGTCAATCGTGCCAAAGTTCTCGACCTGAGCCGGACCGGTGCCCGTCTTTCCAGTGAAAAGCCGATGGGAGAGGTGGGTGAGACGCTACAGTTGCAGTTATCGATAAAAAGTTGCGATGGTGATGATGTACTCCAGCTACTGGGTATCCTACGCAGTGTTCGCGAAATAGAGACGCCTGAAGGTGGGAGTTACTATATCCACGGTCTGGAGTTCAGTGGGCTGAATCGTTTTCAGCAGGTTTTGCTCTGCGCCTTTGTGTTAGGCCAGATGGTGCACGAGCATGAGATGTAGAAGAGCCGATCAAGGCCATACCGCACCAATCGCTGCATGGCCATGATCTGTATTCTCCGGCGCTAATTACTCTTCAGACCCTATGGCATCCAGAAAACGTTCCGCGTCCAGCGCGGCCTGGCAGCCTGTTCCGGCTGAAGTAATTGCCTGACGATAGACATAGTCCTGTACGTCACCGGCAGCAAAGATGCCTGGGGTGCTGGTCTGGGTCGCATTTCCTTCCAGTCCGCCCTGTACATTGAGATAACCATTGGTCATTTCCAGCTGCCCATCGAACAGTCCCGTGTTGGGGCTGTGACCGATAGCGATGAAGACACCCTGCAGGTCAATATCCCTGGTGGAGCCGTCTTCCACATTTTTAATGCGCATGCCGGTAACGCCGGTCTGATCGCCAAGCACCTCGTCGAGTACCTGACCCAGCTCCAGGGTGATATTGCCATCCGCCGCTTTCTTTCTGAGTTGGTCCGAGAGGATCTTTTCCGAGCGGAACTCATCACGCCGATGAACGACTACCACTTCGGAAGCGATATGAGAGAGATAGAGCGCCTCTTCTACGGCCGTGTTGCCGCCGCCGATGACGGCAACTTTTTGATTCTTATAGAAGAACCCATCACAGGTGGCACAGGCTGAGACGCCCCGTCCGCGGAAGGTCTGTTCTGATTCCATGCCGAGATAGCGTGCAGAGGCGCCGGTGCAGATGATAAGGGCATCACAGGTGTAGGTTGCCTGATCGCCGGTTAGTTTGAAGGGACGTTCGCCCACTTCCGCCTTGTTGATGTGATCGAAGATGATTTCAGTATTGAAACGCTCGGCGTGCAGACGCATCCGCTCCATCAGGTCGGGTCCCTGTACACCTGCGTTGTCGCCAGGCCAATTATCGACCTCAGTCGTGGTCATCAATTGGCCGCCCTGTTCCATGCCGGTGACCAGAACAGGATTGAGGTTGGCGCGCGCGGCGTAAACCGCAGCGGTATAGCCAGCAGGCCCGGAACCCAGGATTAACAGGCGGCAATGCTTGGTTTCGCTCATGTATACTTACTCCAGATCTGATGGGATTCCAGCGCACTGGAACTTTCCAAAACGGGTTAACAGTCTTTAAGCTTGATAACAGTGAAATGTGGGGATGGAAACAGAGGTTTCAAGTACCGGGCTCAATCCTCGGATTTTACGAAATGATCTGCCCCGGGTAAAGGTGACTCACCCTGTTTTGAATGGGTAAATGGGTCGCTCTTACTGTTTCAGAAGATTACTCAAAGGGTAAAATTGAGAATATGCGACCGAAAGAGACCAAGCCACTGGAGGCCCGTGTCGGGCTGGTTCCGGAGGCTTGTGCCGAACTGGCTCGTGCGGGCCATGAACTCTTTCTTGAGGCGGGTGCTGGTGTAGCAAGCGGCTATCCTGATGAGTCTTATACCCAGCTGGGTGTCACGCTTCTGCCGGATGCCGAAGCGCTTTATGGTCAGACTGAAATAATCGTCAAGGTGAAGGAGCCTTTTGCCGGGGAACCGGAGATGCTGCGGCGGGATCACCTGCTATTCTGCTTTCTGCATCTTGCAGCCAATTCCCAACTGACCCATCAACTGTTGGAATCCGGCGTCACCGCAGTGGCTTTTGAGACACTAGCGGATAGAGGCGGATTACCGGTGTTGGCGCCGATGAGTGATATCGCCGGTCGCCTGGCCGTGCAGATAGGTACAGGGCTGCTGCATCAGCCGGCAGGCGGAAAGGGAATCCTGCTGGGCGGGCTTCCCGCTGCCATGGGTGCAGAGGTGACAGTGTTTGACCGGCAACGGGAACGCATGGCCGCAATGCGCGCCGTCGGTGACAATGTCACGGCGCTTTATCCCTATTCGACAAGTATCTCCGCTGCTGTTGCGGGAGCCGATCTTCTCATCGGTGCGGTGTTGATTCCCGGTGCCAAAGCACCGCACCTGGTTTCCAAAGCCCAAGTGGCGAGCATGCAGGCGGGTAGTGTGGTCATCGATATCTCGGTGGATCAGGGAGGATGTATTGAGACAACCCGCCCGACGACCTACGAGTCACCCACTTTTATGGTGGACGGTATTATCCATTTCGGAGTGACGAATATGCCGGGTGCCGTACCCCGTAGTGCCTCGCAAACCCTCTCCGCTGCACTGCTTCCCTATCTGCAACGTCTGGCTGCCGGAAAGCTGGTAGAGGACGAAGTGCTGTCGTCTGCAGTTAATGTTTCGGGTGGAAAAATTGTGCATCCAGTCTTGCGCGATCAATACTTGTGAAATTAGAATAAGAACGTAAGCTAACTTAATAATTATTTTGCATAATCCAGGATAATCAATTGCAGGCAAAATCAAAGGATTCGGTTGATCAGACACCCTTTGCGGCGCATGTCAGTCATGCATTGCGGGAGGGTGCCATGTGGAGTCTGTTCTGTCTCAGTGGTTATCTCCTGCTTGCACTCCTTACCTATTCGGGTAATGACCCGGGCTGGTCCTACACGGGACCCTCAGCTCAAGTACTCAATTCAGGTGGTCCTGCGGGCGCCTGGTTTGCCGATGTGTTTTTCTACCTGTTTGGTATTTTTGCCTACCTCTTTCCCATCATGTTGAGTTGGAGTGCCGTACTGGTTTTCAGGCGCCGCAATCCGGACGATACCGTCAACGTCAATCTGGTCGCCGTTCGCTGGATCGGTTTCTTCATCACCCTGGCTGCCGGCAGTGCGCTGGCGGCGCTGCATACTGCACATTTGAAGATCGGATTACCCACCGGCACGGGTGGCGTACTCGGTGCGTCTCTGGGCGGCTATTTTGAGGCGATATTCAGCCGCTCAGGCAGCAGCCTGCTGCTGCTGGCGCTTTTTCTCAGTGGATTTACCCTGTTTACCGGTGTCTCCTGGTTCACCGTGATGGACGGAATTGGTGGAACCGTGCTGAACGCGCAGAGGTGGATGCTGCTCAAGATCAGCGTTCTGCGGGAAAGACGTGTTGCCAATCAGGCACGCAAAAGCCGGGCTGAGACGGTACAGAGAGAGAAAAAGCGGGTCAGCAAACGTAAACCGCCGAAGATTGAACCGGTCATCAAAGCCCCCAAGCCCAGTATGCGGGAGGAGCGGGAACGCCAAGTGCCGCTCTTCGAGGCTGATCCCAACAGCGAACTGCCCCCGTTGGTGCTGTTGGAACCTGCGAAACATTCAGGCCCACAATTCTCTGAAGAGTCTCTGCAGGCCATGTCACGCCTGGTGGAGTTGAAATTCAGTGACTTCGATATCGAGCTGGAGGTCGTGGCAGTACACCCCGGGCCTGTGGTCACTCTCTACGAGTTGCAACTGGCTCCCGGCACCAAGGTGAGCAAGATAACCAGTCTGTCCAAAGATCTGGCCAGGGCGCTCTCCACGGTGGCGGTACGCGTGGTAGAGGTGATTCCGGGCAAGTCTGTGATTGGTCTAGAGATACCCAACGAAAGCCGCGAGATGGTCTATCTCAGCGAGGTGCTCAAGTCCGAAGTCTACGATTCGGAGAAATCACCGCTCACTCTGGCGCTGGGTAAAGATATTGCTGGCAATCCCATGGTGGCGGATCTGGGACGCATGCCCCATGCGTTGATTGCCGGTACCACCGGTTCCGGTAAATCGGTGGCGATCAACGCCATGATTCTAAGCCTGCTCTACAAGGCCAAGCCCACTGATGTCCGCATGATCATGGTCGATCCGAAGATGCTGGAGTTGTCGGTCTACGAGGGTATTCCTCATCTGCTGACACCGGTAGTGACCGATATGCAGGAGGCCGGCAATGCCTTGCGCTGGTGCGTCGGTGAGATGGAGCGGCGCTACAGACTGATGGCAAACCTCGGCGTACGTAACATCGCCGGTTTCAATCGCAAGGTAAAAGACGCAATAAAAGCGGGTGAACCGATCAAGGATCCGCTGTTTCAGCCGGAGCCGACTGAAATCATAGAGGCAATGGCATACCCGACGCTGGAACCTCTGCCCTATATCGTGGTCATTATCGATGAGCTGGCGGATTTGATGATGGTGGCCCGCAAGAAGGTGGAGGAGTTAATCGCCAGGTTGGCGCAGAAGGCCCGCGCTTCCGGTATCCACCTGATTCTTGCCACGCAGAGACCCTCCGTGGATGTGATCACCGGTCTGATCAAGGCCAATATACCAACCCGGATCGCCTTTCAGGTCTCATCCCGCATCGACTCCAGAACCATTTTGGATCAGATGGGTGCCGAGCATCTGCTGGGGCATGGCGACATGCTCTATCTCGGGCCTGGGGGGAATATTCCCCAACGCATGCACGGTGCCTTTGTGGATGACAATGAGGTCCACAGGGTGGTGAATCATCTGAAAGCGAATGCCGGTCCTGATTATCTGGAAGAGATCGTGCAGGAGGCAACCGAGTCGCTACCCGGTTTTCCGGCGGAATCCGGTGACGTGGAGGATGTTGATCCGCTCTATGACGAAGCGGTACAGATTGTGACCCAGACGCGTCGCGCCTCAATTTCCGGCGTACAGCGCAGATTGAAGATTGGCTACAACCGGGCGGCCAGAATGATCGAAGAGATGGAACGTACCGGCATTGTCACGCCGGTGGAATCGAACGGTAGCCGCGAAGTATTGGCCCCGCCGCCGCCAGAGGATTAAATTGTAGGAGCGGCGCCTCGCAGCGAAAACTTCGTGGATTTAGTAAGTCGCGGCGGAGGCGCCGTTCCTAACTACAGCGATTAAATAATTGGCATATACGATGACTCCCAGATTTTTACTGTTGCTGGCACTACTTTTTACCCCCATTGCCGTCCAGGCGGATGAGGGGTCCAAACAATTGCAGCTTTTCCTGAAGAATCTGACCACCTTGCAGGCGGATTTTCAGCAGACCCTGACAACCCCGGAGCTTGAAGGCACCTTTATCACTAACGGCACCCTCTATCTCAATCGGCCTGGGCGTTTTCGTTGGGAATATGCACCACCGAATGAGCAGATCATTGTCGCCGACGGCAACCGTGTCTGGCTTCACGATGTGGAGTTGGAACAGGTCTCCCACCGCAGCCAGCATGAGGCATTAAAGGGAACGCCGGCACTGCTGCTGAGCGATACCAGTCCGGTTGACCGTCATTTCGACATACGGGAGCTGGGGGAAAAAGAGGGGCTGGTTTGGGTGGAACTCCTGCCCAAGCAGAAGGATGTGCAGTTCAACAGTCTGCGTCTTGGGCTGATTGAGCATGAACTGCGGCGCATGGATATGTCCGACAGCTTTGGACAGGTAACCCGTTTCGTCTTTTCCAACATAACACGCAACACAGAACTGCAAGAAGAACTGTTTATCTTCGATCCCCCATCCGGTCTTGATCTGATCGGCGATCTATGACTGAAGCCGATCTGTTCAGCCGTGAGCCCGATAGCGGAATGCGCCCGCTGGCTGATCGCATTCGCCCCCGCACGATGGATGAGTTTGTTGGGCAGTCACACATTGTCGGCCCGGGTAAACCACTGAGGCGTGCAATCGAGGAGGACCGGTTGCACTCGATGATCTTCTGGGGGCCGCCGGGGACCGGCAAGACCACCCTCGCCAGTCTAATTGCCGGGCACTCCGGTGCCAACTTTCTCAGCCTCTCGGCAGTGTTGTCCGGAGTAAAGGATATCCGGGCTGCAGTTGAGCAGGCGCGCCTCTCCCGACAACAGGAGAATCGGGCAACCGTGTTGTTCATCGATGAGGTGCACCGTTTCAACAAGTCCCAGCAGGATGCGTTTCTTCCCCATGTGGAGGATGGCACCGTTGTCTTCATCGGCGCCACTACAGAGAACCCTTCGTTTGAACTCAACAATGCGCTCCTCTCCCGCGCACGAACCTATGTGCTCAAGTCCCTGAACGAGGAAGATATAAAACGCATCATTCGACAGGCATTGAGCGAAAAGGAGCGGGGGTTGGGAGCGCGTGAACTTCAGATGGACGATGAGGTTTGCGGGATGCTCGCGGAAGCGGCGGATGGCGATGCTCGCCGGGCCTTGAATCTGCTGGAGATTGCCTCCGACCTGAGTGAAAGCAGCGTGATTGGTAAACAGGTTATCGAAGAGGTTGCGACCGGCACATTGCGGCGTTTCGATAAAGGCGGAGAGGCCTTTTACGATCAGATATCCGCTCTGCATAAATCGGTACGGGGTTCGGCCCCGCAAGCGGCGCTCTATTGGCTGGCCCGTATGATCGATGGGGGTTGCGATCCCCTCTATATTGCGCGCCGCGTGGTGCGTATGGCATCCGAGGATATCGGCAATGCCGACCCACGGGCGCTGGAGATAACGCTCAATGCCTGGGATACCCAGGAGCGTCTCGGCAGCCCGGAAGGGGAGTTGGCCATTGCACAGGCGGTGACTTATCTGGCCTGTGCACCAAAAAGCAACGCAGTCTATAGCGCCTGGAAAAGTGCACTTGCCGAGGCAAAGCAGTCTGGTTCCCTTGATGTCCCTTTGCATCTTCGCAATGCGCCGACCAAGCTGATGAAGGAACTCGATTACGGCAAGGCCTACCGTTATGCCCATGATGAACCCCAAGGTTATGTCGCCGGGGAAAACTATTTGCCAGAGCAGCTTGCCGGCCGTGAATTCTATTTTCCCGTGGACAGAGGGCTGGAGATCAAGATTGCCGAGAAGCTGGCCTACCTGAAAAAACTGGATGCTGAGTCTTTGTAGTTAGCGTCATGGTGCGCATGGCGCACCCTACAAGCCGAACGTAGGATGCGCCGTGCGCACCATCATTGCTCCCACACTATCCATCCCATAACAGCATAGGTAGAATGCTTCGTTTCAGCATGCTCAGAGGATAGTAGGTTTGACGCAGCTATTTGCCATCGCTGCAGGAGGCGCCGCAGGTGCGGTGTTCCGCTTTTGGGTTTCCAACGGCATCTACGGTCTGTTTGGCCGTGGCTTCCCGTTTGGTACCCTTGTGGTCAATGTTGCGGGTTCACTACTGATGGGTTTTCTCTACATTATGCTGCTGGAGAGGATGACCGTTGCGCCGGAGATGCGTGCCGCACTGCTGGTGGGTTTTCTGGGGGCGTTTACCACTTTCTCAACATTCTCCATTGAAACTTTGAACCTGATCGAGCAGGCGGATTTTTTGAAAGCGGGCCTGAACATTGTTTTCAGTGTCACCGCTTGTCTGCTGGCCTGCTGGTTTGGCGTCTTACTTGGGAGACAGCTATGAATCAGACCGAAGTTACCATGGTTCGGATCTACTTGACCGAAGGGGATCATCAGTTAAGACAGCTGCTGGACTTCCTGCACCAGCAGGAACAGGTGCGTGGCGTGACAGCCTTTCGCGGAATTGCCGGTTTCGGCAGGTCAGGCAAGGCTCATGAGTCGTCTCTGCTGGATATCTCACTGGACCTGCCGTTGGTGATTGAGTTCTTTGACCTCCCTGAAAAGGTAGAACAGGTGCTACAGGATCTGAACAAATTGATTGAACCGGGCCATGTCGTGAATTGGCCCGCCAGACTGAACTAGGAAAAACGAGATGTTGGACCCCCGACTGCTGAGAAATGATCTGGACAACATCGCGGCGTTACTCGAACGCCGGGGTTTTAAGCTGGATAAAGCGCGGATTTTGTCTCTCGAGACACGCCGCAAGGAACTGCAGGTTCAGGCACAGGAGCTGCAGAGCGAACGTAACAGCCGTTCCAAGTCGATCGGCAAGGCCAAGGCCGCTGGAGAGGATATTCAGCCTCTATTGGCAGAAGTGGCGGATCTCGGCGACAAGCTGAAGCAGCAACAGGAGGCCTTGAACGAGGTTCAAGCCGAGTTGCGCGATATCACCCTGGTCATTCCAAATATTCCCCATGATTCGGTGCCGGACGGCAAGAGTGAAGACGACAATCGGGAAGAGCGCCGCTGGGGAGAGCCGCGGGCATTCGATTTTGAACCCAAGGATCATGTCGATCTTGGGGAAGCCAAGGGGCTGATGGATTTCGATGCTGCATCCAAACTGACCGGTTCCCGTTTCGTCACGTTGCATGGAGCACTGGCCAGACTCCAGCGCGCGCTGGCCCAGTTCATGCTGGATACCCACACAGATGAACACGGTTATACTGAAACCTATGTGCCGTTCCTGGTGAACCGTGACAGCCTGCGGGGAACCGGACAACTGCCGAAATTTGAGGAGGATCTGTTCGCCCTCAAGGGGGAGCATCAATACTACCTGATCCCCACCGCCGAAGTGCCTGTTACCAACCTTGTGCGGGACGTGATCATCGACGACAAGGAGATGCCTCGCCGCTGGGTTGCGCAAACTCCCTGTTTTCGTAGTGAGGCTGGATCCTATGGGCGGGATACCCGGGGTATTATCCGTCAACACCAATTTGAAAAGATCGAGATGGTGCAAATTGTACGGGCGTCAGACTCCTACGATGCACTGGAAGCGCTCACTGGTCATGCAGAGGCGATCCTGCAAAAGCTGGGGTTGCCCTATCGTGTCGTAACCCTCTGTACCGGTGACATTGGTTTCTCAGCTGCCAAGACCTACGATCTTGAAGTATGGCTGCCGGGGCAGGGTAAGTTTCGTGAGATCTCCTCCTGCTCCAATTTCGAGGATTTTCAGGCTCGTCGCTTACAGGCGCGCTGGCGCAACCCGGAAACAGGCAAACCTGAACTGGCACATACCGTCAACGGTTCAGGGTTGGCTGTGGGACGGACACTGGTTGCGGTGATGGAAAACTATCAGGATAGTGACGGCAACATAACAGTGCCGGAGGTTCTGCGTCCCTATATGGGTGGATTGGAAGTTATTTAGAGTCATATGTAGGTTGGGTTAGCGCAGCGTAACCCAACAAAAATCAAAAACTTTTCGGGTTACGCTATCGCTAATCCGACCTACAATGAATGCTGTATAGCGATCAGGGATGCAGCCCATTGATGACAACTTTCACTGTGCCCGTCTGGCCAGGAGTGACGGGTTTGACCTCGCCCTCCGGATCTCCGCTCTTGGCTATGGGGTTGCCTGAGAGCGAAATGCGCGCACCTACCACAACCTCAGGAAAGTTGGATAGCTTGAACTGAGGCATCATAGCCATGCCGTCATCCAGCTCTATTGTCAGGGGCAGATCCCGCACCTGCTTGCGTGCGGCTGCCAGTGGCATCTGCGGTCCTTCCAACGCCTTGGCGTAGATAAATACCAGATCACCAGGTTTAGCCTTCGCACGCATCTCATCGGATAGCACGACTTCCAAGGTTATTTTCGACTTGCCTGCTGCATTGGCCGTCGGTACTGATTTGGCGGCGGTCTGCTGTACGATGCTGGGTAGTTTGGGTGCCTCGCCCATCTCTCTGCGCGCATCCTCAAGTGCGTTCGTGATGGTGGCCGCATCCTTGTTATTCGGGCCGAGCAGAGTCTGAGCTCTCTCCCAATGTTCGACGGCAGCGGGGTAGTTTCCTCGCTGGTAGGAGACTATTCCCATCATCCAACGTGCATTGGGGTTATCCGCATCCAGCTTGACGGCCTTCTCGACGAGGGATGCAGCCTTGCCGGTGAAGTTGTTGCTATCTGTTTTAGCCAGGCCCTCTGCGTAGGCCAGCAAAACGGCGGTGTTTTCCGGGGCGAGTTTCATGGCCTGTCCATAGGCCTCAAGCCCTTCCTGAACCCTACTCATGGACATGTAGCTGCGGGCCAGCATTAACCAGCCGTCTATGTTCTCGGGTTGTTCCACCAGTTTATCAGCCAGTTTTTGCACCAGCTCTTCCATTGGAGGCAGGTTTTTAGCTTGTTCCTGGGCGCTGTTCACCGTAGTGTCAGCTACCTGGCCCGTCAGACGTGGGATGATTTCAGGGGTACCCAATATCTGATAGATGATCACCGCGCTGACAGGGATAAGCACGGCTGTGCCCATCGCCCACCTTCCGCTGCTGCGGTTCATTGCTGCAGGCGCCACTTTGTCGCCCGAGACATCGGTCAAGAACTCTTTTTCAAGATCCTTGCGTGCAGCATCATAACGGGTCTGATCGAGAATGCCGCTATTGAGATCGTTATCCAATTCTTCCAGCTGTTGCTGGAAAACCTCAAGATTGAGTTCATCGGAACTGATGCCTGTATTCGTAAAACCTTTTAGTAAAGGCAGAATAACAAAGGCCATGGCCAGGAGGGTCAACCCGGCCGCAATAATCCAGAAAAGGGTCATTTTTTTGCGTCCTTGGAATCAGACGGTTGCTTAAGAAGGGTATCGAGCCGCTGTTGCTCATCGTTCGAGAGTTCGGTCTCTTGAGTCACGCTTTTTTTCCGTAGCGCCCGGATAAGTACCAAAGCGCCAATGATCAACAGTACCAACGGGCCGAACCAGAGAGGGTAGGTCGAGGGTTTCATCGGCGGATCGTAGAGGACAAAATCACCATATCGGGCAACCATGAAACGGATGATGTCATCCTTATTCTGTCCCGCCGTCATCATATCGAAAATCTCGTTGCGCAGATCCACCGCCAGCTCGGCATTGGAACCGGCCAGGGACTCATTCTGGCAGACGAGACAGCGCATCTCGTCGATGACCTCGCGAAAGTCAGCCGCCTTTTGCGGATCCTCGAATGTGTACTCTGCCAGGGTGGCGGCGTGGAGTGGGGTGGCGATTACGAGAAAAAACAGGCTCAGTAGAAAACTACGCACGAACATCATCCTTTCTTCCTGAGTTCCGCCACCATCGGCAAAATCTTGTCTCGAATCAGATCCGGGTTGACCGGTCCGGCATGCTTGTAGTGGATGATGCCCTTGGCGTCGACCAGGAAGGTCTCCGGTGCGCCGTAGACGCCCAAATCGATGGCTGTACGGCCCTTCTTGTCGAAGATATTGGCGGCATAGGGATTACCCAACTGCTTGAGCCAGGCCTGTGCAGCAACGCGTTCATCCTTCCAGTTGAGGCCATAGATATCGACCTTGTTCATGCGGCCGAGTTGTACCAGGGTTTCATGTTCCGCCCGGCAGGAGACACACCAGGTTGCCCAGACGTTGAGCAGGTAGACCTTGCCCAGCAGATCCTTATTGGTGATCAGAGTACCGGGTTGTTCCAACAAGGGCAGAGAGAACTCGGGCACCTGCTTGCCGATCAGCGGGGAGGGGATCTCCCTCGGGTTCATGTCGAGTCCCTTGAACAGGAACGCGGCAATCACTGCAAAGATCGCCAGAGGAACGAGAAAACGCAGATAACGACTCATGAATGACTCTCCGTGGCGGCTGTGGTTGAACTCCCTGCCGTCAGGGTGGAAGTGGAACGGGAGCGTTTGCGGGCAGTGCGATAGCGTCTGTCCGAGATGGCGAGCAGCCCGCCGAGGCCCATAAAGATTGAGGCTATCCAGATCCAGCGAATATAGGGTTTGTAGTAGAGGCGCATGCTCCAATCCCCGCCACCCAGTGATTCACCAAGAGAGACATAGAGATCACGGGTCAGTCCCCAGTCGATCCCCGCTTCAGTCATGGGGCGTGTCTGCACAAAATAGGTGCGTTTTTCCGGCTGCAGGATGGCGATCTGTTCGCCATCTTTGGAAATCAGAAAACGTCCGCGATGGGCATTGTAGTTCGGTCCGGGAAACTCACTGACACCCTCGAACTTGAACTCATAGCCGGCAATGTCTGCGGTATCACCGGGAGACATGCGGATGTCCTGTTCGATGCCATAGTTGGAAACCATGGTAACGCCGACGATAAACATGGCCACACCCATATGGGCGAGAATCATGCCATAGTAGCTGCGGCCACCACCCGAGAGATCACGCAGGAAGCCATTGAATCCTGCTTTGTGCTTGAGTCTTTCTTTGACGTTGACCAGATGGGAGGTCACTACCCACATCGCCAGTCCCATGCCGAGGCCCACCATCAGGTTTCCACCGGAAAACATGGGCAACAGGGTGAGCAGGCCGAAGACCATGCTGATGATAAACGCGACTTTCAACTGTTTGACCAGGAAAGCGGCATCGGTGTGTTTCCAACGGGAGATCGATCCCACGCCCATCAATAGCGCCAGAAAAGGCGTCAGCAGGACGAACATCTTGTTGAACCAGGGAAATCCGACGGAGATCTTGCCCCACTCCATGGCATCGTAGATCAGCGGCGCCAGGGTGCCGAGCAGGATCAGACCGGCCAGTACCGATAACAGCAGGTTGTTGCCCAACAGAAAGGTTTCACGGGAGATCAGATCGAAGCGGCCGCCGCCGGAGATATAGGGGGCACGCCACGCATAGAGCATGAGTGAGCCACCGATCGCGACCAGCAGAAAGATCAGGATGAAGACGCCGCGTTCCGGATCCGACGCGAAGGAGTGGACGGAGGTCAGCACGCCGGACCGGACGAGGAAGGTGCCGAGCAGGCTCAGAGAGAAGGCAAACAGGGCCAACAGCACGGTCCAGCTCTTGAAGGCGCCCCTTTTCTCGGTCACCGCCAGTGAGTGCATCAGGGCGGTACCTACGAGCCATGGCATCAAAGAGGCGTTTTCCACCGGATCCCAGAACCACCAGCCCCCCCAGCCCAGTTCATAGTAGGCCCACCAACTGCCCAGTGCGATACCCACGGTCAGAAAGACCCAGGCCACCGTGGTCCAGGGACGTGACCATCGCGCCCAGGACGCATCCAGCTTGCCGCCAAGGAGGGCGGCAATGGAGAAGGCAAACGCAACCGAGAAGCCGACATAACCCATGTAGAGCAGCGGGGGGTGAATGGCCAACCCCGGATCCTGTAGCATGGGATTGAGCTCACGACCCTCAAACGGCACCGGAAAAGTGCGGTCGAAAGGGTTGGAGGTCATCAGCAGGAACAGCAGGAAGCCGATGCTGATCATACCCATTACTGACAGTACGCGTGCAACAACGGGCAGCGGCAGGTTACGGCTGAAAAGGGCGATGGCTGCGCTCCAGGCGGCAAGCAGGAAGGCCCACAACAACAGTGATCCTTCGTGAGCGCCCCATACAGCGGAGACCTTGTAGAGATCCGGCAGTTTGGTGTTGCCATGCTGAGCGACATAGATGACCGAGAAGTCGTTGGCCAAAAAGGCATTTGCCAAAACTACGGTTGAGATGGTCAGGAAGAGCAGATGGCCCCAGACTAATGGCCGTGACAGGGCCATCCAGCTGTGGGTGTTCGTGTAGGTACCTGCGAGTGGGATGACAGCCTGGATGATGGCAAGGCTGAGTGCCAGAATGAGAGCATAATGGCCAATTTCCGGGATCATTGGACACTCACCTGCTGCTGCATCTCATTGACACCTTCGTCGTGGGCCGTCTTCAGTGAGTCAGCCACTTCCGGCGGCATATAGTTCTCATCATGTTTGGCCAGCACTTCACTGGCGACGAAGATGCCGCTTTCGTTCAACTGCCCCAGCGCGACGATGCCTTGGCCCTCGCGGAACAGATCGGGCAGAATGCCTGTGTACTCCACGGTGACGGTCTCGGCATTGTCCGTAACATCAAAGGCCGTGGTAAGTCCGTCTGGCTTGCGCTTGACGCTGTTATTACTCACCAATCCACCGACGCGAAAGGGATGGCCGGTGGGGGCCTTGCCCTCTGCTATTTCGGAGGGTGAAAAGAAAAACATCAGATTTTCATCGAAAGCGTTCAGAGCGAGCCAGGCAGCGACACCGATACCGGCAACCATCATACCAATCAGATAAAGGCGTTTTTTTCGAATAGGATTCATTTTTGCTCTCTCTTTTCGCGACGCAGTTTGCGGGCGATGTCAGTTAGGACCCGGCGGCGCTGTAAAAGCGGGCTGACCCAGTTGGCAACGAGGATGACGAAAGCCAGTCCATAAGACGGCCATACATACATGGCATAACCGCCCATATCCAGAAATTCGCTCATTTCATCTCCCCTTCAACCAGCTCGCGCACCCAGCGGGTATTGCGGTCACGTTCCAGTACTTCAGCTCGTGCCCGCATTAAGACCACGGCACCGTAATAAAGTTTAAAAGAGATGCCCATCAACAAAAGCGGGATTAGCATGCTGGTCGACATGGCTTGTTTTCCAGTCATGGTCACGGATGAGGTCTGATGCAGCGTGTTCCACCACTCCACCGAGTAGTGGATGATCGGAATATTGACCACGCCCACCAGCGCCAGAATGGAGATGGCTCGTGCAGCCACGCGTTTGTCCTCTATGGCACTGTAGAGCGCGATGATGCCGAGGTAGAGGAACAGCAACAATAGCTCAGATGTGAGACGTGCATCCCAGACCCACCAGGTCCCCCACATGGGTTTGCCCCACAATGAGCCGGTCACCAGTGCCAGAAAAGTAAAGGATGCCCCGACCGAGGCACTGCTGATAATCGTGATCTCCGTGATTTTGATGCGCCAGACCAAGCTGATCAGGCCGGCGGCCGCCATCACCATATAGATGAACATCGACATCCAGGCCGCAGGCACATGAATGTACATGATGCGGTAGCTTTCACCCTGTTGATAGTCGGGTGGGGCGACGAACAGCCCGTAATAGATACCGGCGATCAGGGTGAGCAGAAAAGAGATCGCGAACCAGGGAATCATTTTACCCGCGACATTGTAAAAGTAACGGGGCGAACCCATCTGATGGAAAAATCGAACTATCATATCAACTTAAACTGATTCTCAGAGAAGCGGCGGTGGCCAGAGGGGCCAGAACAAGGGAACCTACCAGCATGGCTGCAAGGATGGAAATCTGCGCGCTGGTGGGAATCCCCACAATGGAGGTCTTTACTGCATCGGTGGCAAAGATCAATACCGGGACATAGAGCGGCAGCACCAGCAGTGAAAGAATGACGCCCCCACGGCGCAGGCCGACGGTCAATGCCACGCCGACCGAACCGATCAGGCTTAATACCGGTGTTCCGAGCACCAACGTCAGCATCAGGGTCGGTATGGCGTCAGTGGGAACATTCAGCATCATCGCCAGCAAGGGGGCGGCGATGAAAAGCGGCAGTCCGGTGATCATCCAGTGCGCCAAAATCTTTGCCAGAACCAGCACGGAGATTGGATGGGCACTGAGCATGAACTGTTCCAGAGTGCCATCATCAAAGTCGGAACGAAACATGGTGTCCAGGGAGAGTAGGGCAGCGAGTAGGGCCGCGACCCAGATGACGCCGGGGCCTACCGCCTGAATCAGCTTGGGATCGTTGCCGATGCCCAGGGGGAACATGGCGGTGACCAGCACAAAAAACAGCAGCGGGTTGACCAGTTCGGCTCGACGCCGGTAGGCCAGAACCAGGTCCCTTTTGAGGAGCAGGGTGAATGCGCTGGTAAGAGAGAGCGTGCTCATCGATCCGACAGGTTGACCCGTACCAGTTTGACATCATCCTTGAAGCCAATACGGTGGTGAGTCGTCATGGCCGCCATGCCACCAGATTGCAGGTGCGCTTCAAAGAGCCGTTCCATGTGTTCTATGCCTTTTCTGTCCAGTGAGGTAAAGGGTTCATCCAGAATCCAGAACTTTGCATCGGTGACCAAAAGCCGGGCAATTGCCAGACGCCGCTGCTGTCCTGCTGACATATTGCGGGTTGGCACGTCCTCGAAGCCGTAGAGCCCTACCTGGTTCAGCGCCTCTTCCAGGGTGATCCCCTCTTTAGCCTTGCCGAACCCTCGGGCCACGCGCAGGTTTTCCAAGGGGGTCAGATCGAGTTTGCTGCCGTCCTTGTGTCCAAGGTAGGCGGTGTGTTCGTGATATTCAGGACCCAACCTGAAGATATCTTCACCCTTCCAGAGCAGTTGTCCCGATTCCGGCAGCCGGATACCGCACAAGATACGCAACAGGGATGTTTTGCCACTGCCGTTGCGTCCTTCGAGCACAAGCGCTTCGCCGGGGTTCACTGTGAAACACAGGCTTGAAAAGAGCACCCGGTCGTCACGGATGCACTCAAGGTCCTTGGCTTCAAATGTTGCAGTATCAGAAAGAGGTGAAGTCACGATTTATATTTTGGGTGTGGTCTTGGAGATGATCACACTATCTGTATCAGCAGTTCGGAGTGCCGTAAGCCGTTAATTTCAATAAGGCGCAACCATACCTGATACGAGGGGTGAATCACAAGAATTGTGAGGCGAGGTTACCCGATTCTTTCGACCTTATCACGTTGTTTAGATTGTGCTTATAAAGCACCTGTTTTATCCCTTGATAATTGAGGGCAAGGAGTATCGCTGCAGTTTCTCATTATCGACAAATAATACCGAAACTTAGGTAGCTTTGCATACCAATAAATTGGCAACTAATTGATTGCTTTAATAAAATATTCTAATAAACTTATTCATCATTGATAATTATCATTCCCAATCAATGCCGGTATAAGGAAAATATAAACGTACATTTTTATTGGTTGAATGAATACAGATCGCTTTAATGACTAGGTGGTCAAAAGATACTTAACTAATTTCGAGAGTCGACCATTGTTTGCTTAAGGGCGACAAGTATGGATGTGGCGGTACGTGGAATTCAGCTGGCGTCATTTTTGGGGGATTGTCCACTTTTTCGAGGCGTTATACCTGAAGTGCTTGAATACCTGTCTGTCAATGCACGAACCGTCTCAACAAAGCGCGGCGGGAGTATCGTAACCAGCGGAATGGAGCCTACCGCCCTATATCTCGTACTGTGCGGTCAGGTCAAATTGAGCATCCTCTCATCTGGCGGTTCTGAACGGGTTGTGAACATCCTTTTCCAGGGGGATTCCTTTGGAATTTCATCACTTTTTTCCGGCCAGCCGATGACGATCTCCGCCCATGCATTGAATCGCTGTGAAGTTGTCGAATTGCACAAGGATGCTATTCTCAGCGCCGCTTATCGGTGGCCGGAGTTATCGGCAGCACTGCTTCAGCATATGGGTGCCTGTCTCGATAATCTGTATGCCGACCTGGAGTCCTGCTGCCTCAAGTCGGCTACTCAGCGTGTTGCCGGATATTTGTTGAAGATTGCAGGTGAGGATTTGTGCGGCGATAAACCGCGGGAAGTCGTACTGCCCGTGAGTAAATCCGTCGTGGCGTCCTCTCTCGATTTGACGCCGGAGACCTTTTCCCGTGAGCTGCATCGGCTATCAACCCGGAAACTAATCTCCGTCAAACACAAAAACATCCTGATTTCAGATGTTTCCGGGCTACAGACGCTTGCGAAGTAGGTCAGTGCTTCCAGTAGAAATAACCTGATTCTTTGTGGATTAGTTAAATCAGGGATATTATCTAGGAGCAGCCCGGCACCCTGTTTGCCGCCAGTACTCTCTCCGGTACAGCCTAACCAGTGAACCGTTCATTACTCCTTCGGTTTGGAATCGCCATGATGACCATTTTGGGCCTGGCGGTCATCAGTATGCTGATTTCGGTCTTTATGGCGGAGACTACAGAGGGATTTGCCGCCGCCATCAACCAGGCTGGCACCCTGCGCATGCAATCCTATCGAATAGCCAGCAGTCTGGTTCACGGTCCCTCAGATGATACGGTAAAACCTGTTTCGACAACCGAGGATCTGATCGACGAGTTCGAAGAGCGGTTATTCAGCCCCCGCATCCACAATGTTCTGGAGAAAGGACCCAGCAAACGGGTGCAGGCAGCATATCAGGCGGTGGCAAGTCAGTGGCAGACTGATATCTTCCCCCATCTTCGCGTCTACCTGGAATTGCTTGCGCTCAATTCGGATTTTTCTGATATTCGGCACGAGGTCACCAAGCAACAGGCGTACTTCCTTTCGAATGTGGATGGATTTGTGAATCGCATCCACCACTTCGTGAAAGTGCTTGAACTCGATGCTGAGGAGAAAAATTCTCAGCTACGCATCATCCAGATTTTTTCACTGATTCTGATTCTCCTTGTGGCGTTGGTCAGTCTCTTTCTGTTGCACATCAATGTGTTGAGGCCGCTCCGCGATCTACTGGCCTGCGCGCGGGCGGCTCGACATGGGGACTTTACGGTAAGAAGCAGATACCTCAGCGAAGACGAACTAGGCCAGCTTGGTCATGCGTTCAACGTAATGGCGGAGGATCTGTCCAAGATCTATTCGGATCTGGAGACGCGCGTTCAAGAGCAGACTGCACATCTGGAGCGAAGCAACCGTTCTCTGGAGCTGCTTTACAAGACAACCAGACGGTTGAACGATTCATCCCTGGAAAGTGAGGTGCAGGTAGCGCTCATTCACGACATTGAGGATCTGATCGGGGTCAATAGCGGCACGATCTGTCTGGGCAGACCCGGTGATGCGAGTGGCTACCAGCTGGCCTCGACAAATTCGCTCAACAACAGGCGGCAGGCAGATCTGCTGGGCAATTGCCAGCGTTGCATCAGAGATGGCACCACTCACACCTTCGGTGCCGACACTATCGATGGCAAAAGGGTCAATGTGTTTTCCACTCCGATCCGAGATCAAGCGGAACAGTTTGGTGTGCTCCTGGTTGAATTTTCCGAGAAAGAGGCGCTTGAAGAGTGGCAGCAGCGCCTGTTGGAAGCCGTGGCCAGCCACATTGCCCTGTCTATCAATGTGGCTCAGCGTGCATCACAAGGCCGGATGCTGTCACTCATGGAGGAGCGCAGTGTGATTGCCCGGGAGTTACACGATTCGATTGCCCAATCTCTCTCCTACCTCAAAATACAGGTCAGCCGTCTGGAAAAGAGTGTATCCGAAGAGCATGACCAAGAGAGTATTCTCTCCATCACTCAAGTCCTGCGCTCGGCGCTCAATGGTGCCTATCGGCAACTGCGGGAATTACTGACTTCATTTCGGTTACGGGTCAATGAGGCAGGACTCATGGCTACGCTGGAAAATACCGTCCGCGAATATGCCGACAGAAGTGGTATGCGGGTTGAACTCGTTGACCGGATCGCAAACTGCAGATTCAGCCCCAATGCGGAGGTTCATGTCATACAAATCGTACGTGAAGCACTTTCAAACGTAATCAGACATGCCAGAGCAACAACCGCTCAAGTGCTGCTTGAGTGCCAGCCCGATGGCATTGTCAGAGTTCGGGTCGAAGATGACGGCATTGGCATCACCGGTGAAAACGGCGATATGATGCAGCATTATGGCCTGACGATCATGACGGAACGCGCCGCATGGCTGGGTGGTGAACTATCGATTACAGAGACGGATAGCGGCGGGACTAGAATCGAGTTGACATTCAGCATTTCTGGCAGTGACCATACCTTATCCCATGAAAATCTCTTTCAGAAGATGAATAATGCCAGAAACAAAGCTTAGCACTGTACTTGCCATTGACGATCATCCTCTGTTCCGGAAGGGCGTGGCAGACTTGATAGATATGGAGGAATCTCTGACGCTCGCAGGTGAAGCCGCAAATGGTTTCGATGGTCTGACGCTTGCAAAGCGTATCAAACCGGACTTGATCCTGTTGGATATCAATATGAAGGGAATGAACGGCATCGAAACCCTGCGGGCGATCAAGGATGAAAATCTCGATGCGCGGATCTTGATGCTTACGGTTTCTGATAATGAGGAGGATGTCATTGCTGCGCTGCGCCAGGGTGCGGATGGTTATCTGTTAAAAGATATGGAGCCTGAGGATATACTCAGATCGCTCCGTAAAGCGGTCAAAGGGGAAATTGTCATCAGTGAGCAACTGACCCAGTTACTTGCCCAGGCCCTTCGTGGAGAGGAAAAATCGCCACAATCTGTGGCTCTTGCAGGGCTGACCACCCGTGAACGGGAGATTCTGGATCAGATTGCTTGTGGCAGGAGTAACAAATTAATCGCCCAGGCGCTGGATATTTCCGAGGGAACGGTTAAGGTCCACGTTAAGCATCTGCTGAAAAAACTCAATCTGCATTCGCGGGTTGAGGCAGCAGTATGGGCGTTAAAAAAGTAGTCAACCCCGTTGCTTGCCCATCGTTATTCCTGAGATCTTGGCAGCCCGCCATCGAACATTTGCATAACTATGGTTAACCTCCCTTTTCTATTAGGGTAAACATTAATCTACCTACAGAGAGGTTATATACCAATTATTAGGTATATACGAATAACTATTAAATGGTAATTTGTTGAATAATTTAAAGAAAGTTACCTCCCTGTTTTCCAATCCCTTGACCAGCGTCAATGATGTTGTTTGGTGCCAGTGACAGAATTCCGCAAGGTTCTAATAAAACACCATTTGATAGTGTCAGTTAACAGAACACAATTTCTTCGTGGCGACCTGCGTGGGACTCAGTCCTCTATCAGACCACCATGGTCAAAAGCTGAAGCGGAATTCGTCGAAAAGTGCGAACGATGTGACGATTGCATCTCAGAATGTCCGCAACATATCATCCAGCGGGGACCCGGTGGATTTCCCAGAATAGATTTCTCGCAGGGTGGCTGCACATTCTGCGGGGATTGCGTAAAGGCCTGTACTTATAAGGTGCTGGCCTTTTTTAATGACCTGAATCAGCCGCCCTGGCCGCTGAAAGCCGTGATTGCAGACAATTGCCTTTCAATGCAGGGTGTTGTCTGCCGTAGCTGCGGCGAGGTCTGTGATGAATCAGCTATACGCTTCAAACTGGAGGTCGGCGGTAAGGCCAGGCCTTTGCTCAATTCAGAAGACTGTACAGGCTGTGGTGAATGTTTCGCCGTCTGCCCCTCGCAGTCTGTTACCCTCAAGCCGCAACAACAAGACCAGGCGGCATAGTGATTAGATACCCGGAGGAATTTCAAATCTTATGAATATATGTAGTCTTGTTGTGCATACAAAGCCGGAGAAGGGGCCTGTCGTCTCCAAACGGCTGGAAAAAATGACAGGTGTCGAAGTCCATGGCGGTGAGGATGCCGACAAACTGATCGTTACCGTTGAAGACGAAGGGGAAACAGTATCCCCCGTGTCCGACACGATGAACGCGATGAATGGAGTTAAAGGGGTAGTGAGTACAATTCTGATTTATCACTATGGTGGTGAGGAATCATTGGAGGAGATGAAACGTGAAATTAACTAGACGTGATTTTATTAAGAGCAATGCAGTTGCTGCAGCGGCTTCGGTGGCGGGTGTAACCCTGCCGGCGATTAAAAGCGCTACAGCAGCTGACGGCGACGATGGTATCCGTTGGGATAAGGCAGCCTGCCGCTACTGCGGTACCGGTTGCAGCGTTCTCATGGGCGTCAAAGACGGCAAGGTTGTGGCCAGCCAGGGTGATCCCGACGCGCCGGTCAACAAGGGCCTGAACTGTATCAAGGGTTACTTCCTGCCGAAGATTCTCTACGGACAGGATCGTGTGACACAACCGATGCTGCGCAAGACCAACGGCAAGTATGACAAGAACGGCAAGTTTGAAGCGGTTTCCTGGGAAGAAGCCTTCAAAATCATGGCCGAGAAATGGGTCGCAGCCCGTAAAGCCAAAGGTGCGAAGGGTGTCGGCATGTTCGGCTCCGGACAGTGGACCGTCTGGGAAGGTTATGCCGCCGCCAAACTCATGAAGGCGGGTTTCCGTTCCAACAGTCTGGATCCCAATGCACGTCACTGCATGGCCTCTGCTGTAGGCGCCTTCATGCGCGCTTTCCGTATCGATGAGCCCATGGGCTGCTACGATGATCTGGAACATGCCGATGACTTTGTGCTCTGGGGCGCCAACATGGCGGAGATGCACCCGATCCTCTGGTCACGTCTCACCGACACCCGACTGACCAAGAAAGGTTGCAAAGTGCACGTGCTCTCCACCTATGAGCATCGCTGTTACGAACTGGCGGACAATCCAATTATCTTCGAACCCCAGAGTGATCTGGCGATCGCCAACTTCATCGCCAATTACATCATTCAGAATAAGGCCTACAACAAGGACTTCATCGGCAAGCACGTCAACTTCAACAAGACCACTACCGATATCGGTTATGGTCTGCGTCCGAGTCATCCGTTGCAGAAGGCTGCAAAGAATCCCAACAAGGGTAAGTTCAACAAGATCGCCTTCGATGAGTATGCAAAGCTGGTCTCCGAGTACACCGTAGAAAAAGCCAGCAAGATGTCCGGTGTGCCTAAGAAGAACCTGATCAAACTGGCCAAGGCTTATGCCGATCCCAAGAGGAAGGTCTCCTCTTTCTGGACCATGGGTATGAACCAGCACACCCGCGGTGTCTGGATGAACGGCCTGGTCTATAATATCCATCTGCTGATGGGTAAGATCTCCGAACCCGGCAACAGCCCCTTCTCACTGACCGGTCAACCATCTGCTTGTGGCACCGCCCGCGAGGTAGGCACCTTTACCCATCGTCTACCGGCTGATCTCGTGGTCAAGAAGGACGCTCACTGCAAATTCGCTGAGAAAGTATGGAAGCTGCCGGCAGGCACCATCCCAAGACATAACGGTATGTCAGATAAGGCTGCTCAATCGGACATCAGCGGGAAGCCCATGGGCAAGACCCTGATCCACGCGGTCGCCATGCATCGTGCGCTCAAAGACCGCAAGATGAACTGCTTCTGGGTGATGTGTAACAACAACATGCAGGCAGCGGCCAACATGAACGAGGAGTCTCTCCCCGGTTGGCGTGATCCGGCTAACTTCATTACCGTCACAGACCCCTATCCCACAGTATCGGCTCAGGCGGCAGACCTGGTTCTGCCGACCTCCATGTGGATCGAGAAAGAGGGCGCTTATGGTAATGCAGAGCGGCGCACCCAGTTCTGGCGTCAGCAGGTGCAGGGACCTGGCGAGTCTCGTTCCGACCTGTGGCAGCTCATGGAGTTCGCCAAGTATGTCAAAGTGGAGGATGTCTGGCCGGAGGATCTTATCGCCAAGCAACCTGAGTATGCGGGTAAGACGCTTTATGACGTCCTCTACGCCAACGGTCAGGTTGATAAGTTCCCGAAACAGCAGGTCACTGATGATCGTGGCAACGAGTACGGCAACGATGAGATGGATCACTTCGGCTACTACGTGCAGAAGGGTCTTTTCGAAGAGTACCGGCTGTTCAACTCCGTGCCTGGTATCCCCAAGAAAGGCCATGAGATGGCGGAATTCGAGGTCTATCATAAGGCGCGCGGTCTGCGCTGGCCGGTAATCAATGGCAAAGAGACCCTGTGGCGTTTCCGCGAAGGTTATGACCCGCATGTAGAGAAGGGCAGCGAAGTTCAGTTCTACGGCGCCAAGGACAAGAAGGCCAACATCATCTTTGGTCCTTACGAACCAGCAGCGGAAATGCCGGACAAGGAGTACAACCTGTGGCTCTGCACCGGTCGTGTTCTTGAGCACTGGCACTCGGGTTCCATGACCCGGCGTGTACCTGAGCTCTATCGCGCGGTGCCGGATGCCGTGGTCTTCATGAGCAAGAAGGACGCCAAGAAACGCAAACTGCGTAACGGCTCCATGGCCAAGATCGTCTCCCGTCGTGGTGAGATTGTCTGCCGGGTGGATACCAAAGGGCGCAATAAAGTGCCTGATGGACTGGTATTCGTCCCCTGGTTCGACGCTGGTCGTCTGGTCAACAAGCTGACCCTCGACGCCACCGATCCGCTCTCGAAAGAGACGGATTACAAGAAGTGCGCCGTGAAGATCAGTAAGGCCTAAGAAGACGGAATCCGGTCTGGTTCGCCAGACCGGAGACCGTCATAACTAAAAACATTTGTAATCGATAACAATCCAATTGGTTAGTAATGTCAGATACAGACAAAAAACATGGAATGAACAGACGGCAGTTCCTGGGCAACATGCTCAAGACAGCCTGTGGGGTCGGATTGGTCGGCATGGGATTGGGCATCTACTCAAATAGAGCCTCTTCCCTCCCTGCCCACTATCTTCGGCCACCAGGCGCACTGCCGGAAGAAGATTTTCTTGGTGCCTGTATCCGTTGTGGGTTGTGCGTACGGGACTGTCCGTACGACATGCTGTTCCTTGGTGAAGTCGGTGACGACGTTGCAACGGGAACTCCCTATTTCGTGGCCCGCACCGGGCCTTGCGAAATGTGTGAGGACATCCCCTGTATCGCTGCCTGTCCGACTAACGCCCTGGATCATGGTCTTACTGATATCGAGGAGTCCCGCATGGGACTGGCGGTAGTGGTGGATCAGGAGACCTGCATTGCCTTTCACGGTCTTCGCTGTGAGGTCTGTTTCAACGTCTGTCCGATTCGGGGCAAGGCCATAACGCTGAATATGCAGCATAACGTCAGGTCAGGAAAGCACGCACTGTTTATTCCAGTGGTGCATTCCGAAGCCTGTACCGGCTGCGGACTCTGCGAGCGGGCCTGCATTCTGGAAGAGGCGGCGATCAAAGTGTTTCCGACCGATCTTGCGAAGGGCGAACTGGGTAAACATTATCGACTTGGCTGGAAGGAGAAAGAGAAAGCGGGTAAGGCCTTGGTCACGCCAGACGTAGAGCACAAATACAACCTCCCAGAGGGTGTGCGCTATGACTTGCAGGGCGAAGGTCTGATCATCGAAGAGAAGCCGGAGGAGACACCGTTCTCTTCCAATCCTCTTAATTCACTCAACAGTGGTTTTCTGGATAGCAAGTAATGGTTGATCTGACGACATTAGGCGACGACTCCATTGCGGCCAAGGGCTGGATCAAAGCCCATAAGTGGCTGATCCTGCGCCGTTTGAGTCAATTGGGGATTCTTGCCCTGTTCCTCACCGGCCCCGTTTTGGGGGTGTGGATCGTGAAAGGCAATCTGGCATCGAGTCTGACGCTGGATATTCTGCCACTGACCGATCCGCATGTACTGCTGCAAGCGGTGCTTTCCGGCGTGGTGCCCGAGACCACTGCCATCATAGGTGTGGTACTCGTCCTGCTCTTCTACTTTGTAGTGGGTGGACGGGTCTACTGCTCCTGGGTCTGCCCGGTGAATATGGTCACCGATCTGGCCAGTTGGTTGCGGCGGATGTTGGGTATCAGGACGACTTCTCAGATCTCCCGTAATGCCCGCTACTGGATGCTTGCCCTGACTCTGATTCTACCGCTGGTGGTTTCCGGGGGTATCATTTGGGAGCTGATCAACCCTGTCTCCATGATGTTTCGAGGCATTGTCTTCGGAATGGGGGCGACCTGGGTGGTGATATTGGCGGTCTTTCTCTTTGATTTGCTGGTGACCAAAGAAGGCTGGTGCGGGCGTCTCTGTCCGGTCGGCGCCTTCTATAACCTGATCGGGAGCCGAAGCCTGTTGCGTGTCAATGCTAGCAACAGGGCGGAGTGCAACGACTGCATGGAGTGCTTCGTCGTCTGTCCTGAACCGCATGTGATCAGGCCGGCATTGAAAGGGGAAAAAAAGGGCATCAGCCCGGTAATCCTCTCTTCCGACTGTACCAATTGTGGGCGCTGTATCGATATTTGCGCAAAAGATGTTTTTAGTTATGGCGGTCGTTCCGTCTCCGAGACCAAAAGGTCAAATCCCGAAGTGATTAAGAAACACGAGGTCCATACGTAATGGGCTTGCTTATGAATTCGCAACTCATATATAGAGCGATGATGGAGAATGAAATGAAGAAAACTATTCTGGTCATGATGGCTGCAGTGCTGACTCTGTTTTTTACAGCATCAGCAATGTCTGAAGTGATGTCTCTGCGCGGTAACAGTGATCTCAATGCAATGGCTGAGAAACCTGCTAAGAAGACGGTTCAGTCTATTAAAGGCGGTATCGCCCGCAGTTACAAACTGCAGCCGCCGATGGTGCCTCACACGACTGACAAGTATGAGATCAATCTGAAGAACAATGGCTGTATGAAGTGTCATAGTGAGAAAACCTACAAGAAGGAAAAATCTCCTAAAGTGGGTGACAGCCATTACGTAACACGCGATGGCAAAACTCAAAGCACCATTTCCAGCCGCCGTTACTTCTGTAACCAGTGCCACGCTACCCAGATGGGAGCCGAACCGCTGGTCAAAAATATGTTCGAAGGCGTGAAATAAGGTATATTTCAGCAACCGATGCGCCCCGTCCTTAATTGGATCGGGGCGCATTATTTTTCCAACTAAATTTTCTGTAATTCAGGTAAAAGATCATGAACAATGGCAAGAGAATGGGTGGCTTCACCCTGATTCTGATCGGAATCATAGCGGGTATTGTCCTCTGGGGTGGTTTCAATACCGCAATGGAGGCAACGAATACTGAAGAATTCTGCATCTCCTGCCATGAGATGGAACAGGCTGTTTACCAGGAGTTGCAGGATACTATTCACTTCAGTAACAGAACCGGTGTGCGCGCTACTTGCCCGGACTGCCATGTACCCAAGGAGTGGATCCATAAGATTATTCGTAAGATCAAGGCCAGTAACGAGCTCTATCACAAGATGCTGGGCACCATCGATACGGTGGAGAAATTCGAGGAAAAACGCCTGGAACTAGCGCAGAATGTTTGGAAGGAAATGAAGGATACCGACTCTCGTGAGTGCCGAAATTGCCATAATTTCGATTCCATGGATTTTGATCGTCAAGCGGAACGTAGTGCGGATCGGCACGATGAGGCAATTGATGCGGGATATACCTGTATAGACTGCCACAAGGGTATTGCGCATTCACTGCCCGCAGGTTATGACCCCGCAAATGATCTGCCTGGCGAAGCTGAAGAGTAGGAAGTTATTTTAGGCGTGATTTTTGCTTAATAATAACGACGATTGTTTGTCGGTTGACCGAAAATCAAACGGTTAGCCGGTATTTATGAGAAATAGTTGGGTAGTTTTATCCGTAGAGTGAATGTTTTGTTCACTCTACGGAAAAGACCAGTCAGATATTGAAGGATTTGTTTATCCATCAGATTTTCTCATAAAAAATATGCCCTTAGCGTAACAAAACCCGACGCACGGAAGTGCATCTACTGTTTCGCGATAGGCTACAATCAGCAAGCCTGGAAATTCTTAAGCCACGAGAGAAGCAAAGGACATGTTGATAGACCCATTTGGTCGTAACATCGAATATCTTCGTTTATCGGTGACTGACCGCTGTGACTTCCGCTGTTTTTACTGCATTCCAAAAGGGTACAAGGACTTTTCTCAGCCTGACAGTTGGCTGACCCTGGATGAGGTTGAGCGTCTTGTCCGTGTTTTTTCCGAGATGGGCATCAGTAAGGTTAGACTGACTGGCGGCGAGCCTCTGGTCAGGAAGGAGTTGCCGGAGATGGTGCGCCGTATAGGTGCGCTGCCTCAGATAGAAGATCTCTCCCTCAGCACCAATGCATCCCAACTGGCAAAGCATGCTGCTTCGCTAAAGCAAAGCGGCGTGAGCCGCATCAATGTGAGCCTGGATTCATTGAATCCTGACAGTTTTCGCGAGATTACACAGGGTGATCTGGAGAACGTACTCGATGGCCTGATGGCTGCCAAGGAAGTGGGATTAAACCCCATCAAGATCAACATGGTAGTGATGAAAGGGATTAACGACCATGAGATTGGTGAGATGGTTGATTTTTGCCTTGAGCATGATTTCACCCTCCGCTTTATCGAGACCATGCCTGTCGGTGAAACGGGTAAGAGTGCCACAGATCGATTTATCAGCTTAAAAGAGATCAAGGCTGATCTTGAAGAGCGATTTCAGTTGGAACCTGCAGTCATGCGAGGCGCAGGCCCTGCTTCCTACGTCAGAGTAAAAGAGACGAACCTGCGTATCGGTTTCATTACGCCCATGTCCCAGCACTTCTGCGAGAGTTGTAATCGAGTACGCATCTCTGTTGAAGGAACGCTCTATCTCTGTCTCGGCAAGCACGACAATGCCGAATTGCGCCCTCTAATGCGCCAGGGCATCAGTGATGAGGGGTTGAAAGAGGTGATTCTTGAAGCAATCGCCCGCAAGCCTGCACGTCACGAATTTAATGAAAATCCTGGAGAGGTTGTCAGGGTAATGTCCCTGACCGGCGGTTAACCGCTGGCCAGGGCAGAATACTAGCGAAGTGGCGTACCCGATAGGGGTCGACCATTGCCGTCCGAGGCGAATGTTTCACAACCTGTTCGTGCCCGACATCCTGTAACAATAAAGGGCGGTCTGCTCGACTTGAAGTCTGCCAGACCAAGGTCAATGAAAAAGCAACTGCCAACGCAAGCAGATATTTCATTATGTCCTCCAATAAATGCCAACCGGCATTCATGCTCCAGCTCTTACGACTGGTTGCCTATTCTTTTTGTATTGCGACGCAAATATAAAACATTTATTCCTGTATGGCTACTGCGGAAATTGAAAAAAATGTGACTTGTGACCAAGTTACCTACTTTGTAGACTTTTGTGGGGGCTATATCTTCCTGTTCGACGGATTTTTCTTCATTTGCGGTGAAAATTGACGAAAGATGGGTAGGCTGTTATTGGCGGCGAACCACAGAGTTCAAGACATATTCGCGTTCAAAAAAAACTGAAAAGTCCGCATAGTCCCAGCGTGTGATTGGTGGAAAACCGACCCAGGGATGTTCCATGGCAGGCTCTCCGAAATCTGTTTTAACCTGTTCCATCGTCATGCCGCGATTTGGACGAGGAATCCCCTCTTCACTGTTGAGCGGCGCCTCATTAATAGCGTCGAGCAGTAATACATCAGAGTGAGCGGGGGTGACCGCAATCAGCAGACTGACTGCAAGAAAGAGCGAAATTGGGAATCTCATCAGGAACAACTCCTTAAGGCCCAGGGCCTGTTAACACTATGCGGATGCTCATCGACAGAGCCCCTTTTTCGCAGGACAAGGCGCACTGAGCGTCGTGTACTTGCGGTACATGAGCGAAAGTGCAACGCAGGCCTGCGGAAAAGGGGCCTGTCCCTCCGGGTTGGCCCTCAAATAAGGCCATACGGCGTTGCACATTGCTTATTTGGAACTACCAAACTGCGCTCTGTGCGCCTTGTCTGGCCTTATTTGAGGACCAACGCTGGGCATCCGCATAATGTTAATAGGCCCTAGCATTTCTGCAATCTAAAAATAAATATAGCACTCTTGCCTAACTATAGAAAACTTGGGGTCTTTTAATGCCTACTGTGGTTTAATGCCGGGCTATGTATAGACCCCTCGAACTCTTCATCGGGATGCGATATACCCGGGCGAAACGGCGTAATCATTTCATCTCGTTCATTTCGACAATCTCCATGCTCGGCATCATGCTGGGCGTGATAGCGCTGATTGTCGTGCTCTCAGTTATGAACGGCTTTCACAAGGAAGTCCGTGAACGAATTCTCGGAATGGCGTCACATGCCACTATTTCCGCAGTACGGGGTGGCCTCACAGACTGGCGCGAAGTGGACGCCATGGCGGGAAAGAACCCCCATGTCATTGGACGTGCCCCGTATGTCGAAGGTCAGGGCATGCTTATCAACGGTCAGAAGGTCAGTGGTGTGATGCTACGGGGGATTCTGCCTGCTGAAGAGGGTAAGGTTTCCGACGTGGTGACTGCCGTGAAGAAGGGGAGCATCGACGACCTTAAGCCAGGCAGCTATGGGATTATTCTTGGGCAGGAACTCGCCTACCTGCTTGGCGTCGGGGTGGGGGAGAAGGTAACGCTGGTAACACCGCAGATCAATGTCACACCCGCAGGCATCATGCCCCGTCTAAAAAGGTTTACGGTGAGTGGTATCTTTGAAGTAGGCATGGGCGAGTACGACAGGGGCGTTGCGCTTTTACACCTGCAGGATGCCGCCAAATTGATGCGACTCAACGATAGCATAACCGGCGTGCGCCTGAAGCTGGATGACCTCTTTCTGGCGCCGAAGGTTTCCAGGGAACTGGCCCTCAAGATGGGGGGTTACTACCGCATCAGTGACTGGACCATGCAGCACCGCAATTTCTTTGCTGCGCTACAGACCGAAAAACGCATGATGTCGATCATTCTTTCGCTGATTGTGGCGGTGGCTGCGTTTAATATCGTTTCGACTCTGGTGATGGTGGTTACCGATAAGCAAGCCGATATTGCCATTCTGCGAACGTTGGGCGCTTCACCGGGCACCATCATGGGGATCTTTATGGTTCAGGGTGCGGCTATCGGCTTTGTCGGCAATCTCCTCGGCATGATCGGTGGGCTGTTACTTGCGACCAATGTTGAGGCGATCGTCAGCTGGGTCGAAGGTGTATTCAATGTCGATTTTCTCGATCCTAACATCTACTACATCAGCGAGCTCCCATCCGACCCCCATATGGAAGATGTTCTCTCCATTGGCGTTACGGCGTTTCTGATCACTCTGCTGGCAACCCTCTATCCAGCCTGGAAGGCCTCCCGCACCCAACCGGCTGAGGCACTACGCTATGAGTAGCCAGGAGATTGTGCTCCAGGCCGAGGGCGTCGTACGAACCTTCTCTCAAGGTGATTTGCGGGTGGAAGTACTGCGTGGTGTCGATATGACCATAAGACGGGGCGAGCGGATCGCGATTGTCGGCAGTTCCGGATCGGGCAAGAGTACACTGCTGCACTGTCTGGGTGGGCTGGATCAGCCTAATGGGGGACAGGTACGGCTATCTGGCGAGGATCTATTGTCTTTAGGCGAACGGGCAAGAGGAAAATTGCGCAACCAAAAACTCGGATTCGTTTATCAATTTCACCATCTGCTGGCTGAATTCACTGCGCTGGAAAATGTCGCCATGCCGCTGCTTATTGGCGGGTATCCGGTTGCCGATGCGCGCAGAAAGGCTGGCGAGATCCTTGATAGAGTAGGCCTCGGCTCGAGAATTCAACATAAACCCGGTGAAATGTCCGGCGGAGAAAGACAGCGTGCGGCACTGGCCCGGGCGCTGGTTCACTCACCAGCCTGTGTACTGGCTGATGAACCTACAGGTAATCTTGACCGGCGCACTGCTGAGCATGTCTATGAACTGATGCTGGAACTCAACCGGGAGCAGGGTACCAGTTTCGTAATCGTGACCCATGATCCCGACCTGGCGGCCCGCATGGACCACACCTGGCAACTGATCGATGGCCGTTTGAGAACCTTTATGAATGACGATGACTGCGCCGTCTCCACTGATTGATGACATGCCAGCGCCAAAGCCCCCGAATAGTGAAGTAGCTGAGCAGAGAAAAAAAACTGCCGCAGATCAGACAGCCCAGTAGAAAGGGCGCCCATACCCCATCGAGGCCGTTTTGCAGCCACTCAGCACTGAACTCAAAGGTCTGCGTATCCTGCGGTGAGCCAAGTACCGTGGTACCCACCAGATAGGCAAGAAAGAAGATTGGAGGGATGGTGAGTGGATTGGTGATCCAGACAAGCGCTACGGACAGGGGTAGATTGACCCGACAGATGATGGCAGCGCCGGCCGCCAGCAGCATCTGAAAGGGTGCCGGGACAAAGGCCATAAAGAGTCCCACTGCAAAAGCGCCCGCAGCAGATCTACGATTCAGATGCCATAGATTGGCATCGTGCAGCAACGTCCCAAACACCCGCAAATGCTTATGGTTGCGGATGGTGTCATGGTCAGGTGTAATACGTTTTATCAGATGTTTGGGCATGGCTTCCGCGAAGATAATACGCCGGGATCTGTGCGGTTAATACTATTGAATCACGGTGGGGCAGGATGCGCCACAAAAAGCTGCTGAAGTTTTCATGACATTTATTCTGCTCGCCTTTGTCACCGGAACAGCACTTTTCCAGCTGCTGCCGGTGTTGCCTGAACCCGCCTGGTTCTGCATTGCCGGGACTCTTCCTCTATTCTGGGTTTCACGACTGACACGGTTCCTGTCTGCGCTGCTTGCCGGTGGGCTTTGGGCCTTTCTCTTTGCCTGGCTCCAGCTTTCACAGGCAATGCCACTTTCACTTGAAGGGGAAACCCTCATTGTTACCGGTGTTGTTGCCTCTCTCCCTAAACAGACATCATCCATCAATCGATTTGAGTTTGAGCTGGAGACGGTGCAGTCGAAGCATGGCCCTGAGCCTCTGCAGGGGCGGCTTCGACTCAACTGGTATCGTTTTGACGGAGTCTTGCTTCCAGGGCAGCGCTGGCAGTTGCAGGTCAGACTGAAAAGACCCAGAGGATTACAGAATCCAATAGGGTTCGACTACGAAAAATGGCTCTACAGCCGCAGAATTCGCGCCACCGGTTATGTAGTACGCAGTACTGAAAATCAATTGATAGGTGCAGATGATTTCAGCTACATGATCGATCGCATACGTCATCGAATCGGCAGCGAAATAGAGCACTTGGTAGAGTCGCAAAAGTCATCAGGCCTGATTCGCGCCTTGGCGATTGGCGATCGGGGTGGAATCTCCAGCAGTGACTGGGAGGCATTTACCCGAACCGGCACCAACCATCTCATTGCAATCTCCGGACTCCACATCGGCATTGTAGCGGGTCTGATGTTCTTTCTTGGTCAGTGGTTGTGGCGGCAATGGCCGAATTTGATGTTGTGGCTGCCAGCGCCAAAAGCCGGTGCAATAACCGGGCTATTGGGTGGGACGATATGGCCGGTTTTTCCCTGCCCACCCAGCGGGCTTTGATTATGCTCTATCTGGTACTTGGGGCAACGCTATTCGGGCGCACTCCTGTGATTAGTCGTTCGTTCAGCATGGCGCTATTTCTTGTGATGCTGCTCGATCCGGCAGCAACGCTCTCTGCAGGGTTTTGGCTCTCCTTCGGGGCGGTTGGTGTGATTCTACTATCGGTCACGGGGCGGATCGGACGGCCGACAGGTTGGCACCAATGGGGTCGAGTTCAATGGGTGGTTGCATTGGGACTGGCCCCCTTGCTCTTTATACAGTTTGGACGGGCATCTTTGGTCGCCCCCCTGGTCAATCTGCTACTGGTGCCCTGGTTTACTCTTGTTTTGGTACCCCTGGTCCTTTTTGGATTGCCGCTATTGAGCTTTCCAGCGGCAGCGGCTTTGTGGGCGAAGCTGGCGGAACCCTGCGTCACTTATACCCTGGTGGCTATCGAATGGGTGGCCGATATCAGTTTTGCCGCACTATTTCTACCTGGCCAGCCGCTCTGGATCTGGGTTGGGGCGATGGGGGGGATACTGCTATTTCTCCTGCCTGGAGGCTTGCCGCTGCGCGGGGCTGGTGTATTACTGCTACTGCCTCTGATATTCAGTTCACCGCAGCGTCCACCTCCAGGCGGATTCAGACTCACCCTGCTTGATGTGGGGCAGGGATTGTCCGCGGTAGTGGAAACAGCGCGGCACCAGCTTGTCTACGACACAGGCCCCGCATTTCCTTCCGGATTCAATACCGCAGAGGCTGCGCTCCTGCCCTATCTCCACAGCCGGGGTATAGAGCAGATAGATCGACTGGTGGTAAGCAATGGCGATCAGGACCATTCCGGCGGTGTGGCGCCCTTGCTCAAGGGGATAACGGTGGTGGATCTGATCGGGGGCGAACCCATGGCTGTTCCCAATTTTTGCTACTGCCGTTCCGGTATGTCGTGGCAGTGGGATGGCGTCTCATTTGAGATACTGCATCCGGATGGAAGCCAAGAATTTCTGGCAGGCAATGATGCTTCCTGCGTATTGAGAGTCGCGGGACGCGGTGGATCATTACTGATTCCCGGTGATGTAGAGCAACAGGCGGAGAAATGGCTGGTAGAGAGATATGGCCAGGATCTGAAAAGCGATGTTCTGATCGCGCCGCATCACGGCTCTGCGACATCCTCCACCCAGCCGTTTGCCGACGCGGTGAGACCGGAATATGTGCTGTTCCCGACCGGATACCGAAACCGGTTTGGTTTTCCCAAAGCGGATGTCCAACAGCGTTGGCGTGGCTTGGGGGCAAAGTTACTCAACAGCGCAGAGGAGGGTGCCATTCAAATTGATTTTCATCCGGAATACGGGCTCGGGAGGCCCTATCGCATTCGCCGGGAGAGGCGTCACTACTGGAGCACCTCTTGGAATGAGTGAACTCGTTCCCTTTCGGAGCTATGCACAGATACAGTATGATTATCAGTAGATTCCCAAGAGGTCCAGACTACAGTGTTTGAATTTGTAAAAGCGGGCGGGTGGCTTATGGCTCCCATCATTGCCTGTTCCATCGTTGCCCTTGCGATTGTCCTGGAACGCTTCTGGTCCCTTCGCCGCAGAAGGGTAATGCCTGCAATTTTGATGCAGCAACTTTGGAAGTTACACAATGAGAATCAACTCGAGCGCGCCGATCTGGAGAAATTACGCAAAAGCTCTCCTCTCGGGCGAATTCTTGCTGCTGGCATGGTGAATCGTTACCACTCCAAAGAGGTCATGAAAGAGAGTATTGAAGAGGTGGGACGTCAGGTGGTACTGGAACTTGAACGCTACCTCAACACATTGGGTACCATCGCTTCTATTGCACCACTGCTGGGGTTATTGGGTACAGTATTCGGAATGATCAAAGTGTTCAGCGCCATCGTGACTGCAGGGGTCGGCGATCCGGGCATATTGGCAGGCGGCATTTCCGAAGCACTGATAACCACGGCGGCCGGTCTCTCCGTTGCCATTCCCAGTCTGATGTTTCATCGCTATTTCACCGGGCTTGTCGATAAATTAGTGCTGGGTATGGAAGAGCAGGCATTGAAACTGGTGGAGGTGATCCACGGTGAGCGGGAACGGGTCTCCGGGTGAACCTGCGGCCGCACCGAAAAAAAGCCATTGAGGTCGATATCACGCCGTTGATCGACGTGGTTTTCCTGCTGCTGATCTTTTTCATGGTTTCGACCACCTTCGACCGGGAGACCCAGATTAAGGTTGAGCTGCCGGAAGCTGCCGGAGAAGAGGCGCAGACAACGGCGGATATGCTCGATATCACCATTGATGCGTCGGGTACCTTCTACGTCAATCAGCAGGAAGTCATCAATACCGAGATCGAAACCCTGAAAAAGGCCATCATAAAAGCCGCAGGGGAGAAAAAAGATCTTCCGGTCATCATTAATGCGGACGCCAAGACGCCCCACCAATCGGTGATGACGGTGATGGATGCAGCAAGCCAACTTGGTTTTCTGCACATGACATTTGCCGCGCATAAGCCGAAGAGTCCTTGAAAAGCATCGATCACTACTGGGAAGGATGGAACCCAATCAGTCTGATCCTCCTGCCGCTTTCCCTGCTCTTCTGTCTGCTGTCATGGCTACGCCGGATTGCCTACCGGATCGGCCTTCTGAGCCGTGAGCGGATATCGGTTCCGGTTATCGTCATAGGCAATATCACCGTCGGCGGCACCGGTAAGACTCCGCTGGTCATCTGGCTCGCAGAATGGTTGAAGGGCAGAGGATTACAGCCGGGCATCATCACCCGAGGATATGGTGGCAAGGCCGAGTCCTGGCCGCGAGAGGTTTCGGTCGATAGCAGCGCGTTGGAAGTGGGGGACGAGGCGGTACTGCTCGCACGTCGCTCGGAATGTCCGGTCTTTGCCGGTCCCAATCGTCCCGACGTGGCCCGCGCACTGCTTGCGGCACATCCATGTGACCTGATTCTCTCCGACGATGGCTTGCAGCACTACGCGCTGCAGCGGGATGCAGAGATCGTCGTCATCGACGGAAAAAGAGGCTTCGGTAACGGACTCTGCCTGCCTGCCGGTCCCCTCCGGGAGCGGCAATTCCGGCTCAATCAGGTAGATCTGCTGGTAGTCAATGGTGAGAAACCATTTCGCCACGATGCTTTTCAAATGCGGGTTGAAGGAGAAAAAGCGCGGCTGTTGGCTGACAACGAGCAGCAGCGAAGTCTGTCGGAGTTCGCAGGGCAGCCGATCGAAGCTGTCGCTGCCATCGGTAATCCCGAACGTTTTTTTGGCATGCTCGAAGCGGCCGGACTGAGGATCAATCGCCACCCTTTTCCGGACCATCACCCGTTTGTGGAAGAAGATCTTTTGCCTTTGCAAAAAAAGACGGTTCTCATGACGGAGAAAGATGCGGTAAAGTGCACACCATTCGCGGGAAAAAACCTCTGGTACGTTCCCGCTGACGCGAGGCTCGATGACGGATTCATCCAACAGCTGACGCAAATCATCAACAGGTTGTGTAATGGATAATAAACTGCTCGAAATTCTTGTTTGCCCTCTCTGCAAAGGCAATCTCTACTATGATAAGAAGGCTACAGAGCTTATCTGCAGAGTTGATCGATTGGCATTCCCGATCAGGGATGACATTCCGGTAATGTTGCAGGACGAAGCGCGCGAACTGGCGGCGGATGAAGAGGTACCCGAGGGCTGATCGATATGGATTTCAAAGTTGTCATTCCAGCACGTTACTCATCGGTTCGTCTGCCGGGAAAACCACTCCGGGAGATTGCTGGCAGGCCCATGATCCAGCACGTCTACGAACGAGCCCGGGAGAGTGGTGCTGACGAAGTGGTCATCGCAACCGATGATAAACGCATCAGTCAGACGGCCAAGGCCTTCGGCGCCGAAATCTGCATGACCGCCGCGCACCATCGTAGCGGCTCTGACAGAATTGCCGAAGTGGTGGAGCAGCTGCACTGGGCCGCAGATACCATCGTGGTGAATCTGCAGGGTGACGAGCCCACCATGCCGGCGTCGTTGATCGATCAGGTGGCTGCCGACATGCAGAGTCACGAGCCGGCAGGCGTTACCACGCTCTCGGCACCCATCGAATCCCATGAGATGCTATTCGATCCTCATGTTGTGAAGGTCGTGACCGATATTGAAGGTTATGCCCTCTATTTCAGCAGGGCGCCGATTCCCTGGCACCGGGATGAGTTTCTCGAAGGTAGAGAGTCCCTTCCGGCAAGTGTGGCATTCAGCCGTCATATCGGCCTTTACGCCTATCGCGCCGGTTATCTGAAGCAGTTTGTCTCCTGGGCTCACGCTCCACTTGAACAGGCGGAATCCCTGGAACAGCTGAGAGTGCTTTGGCACGGTGGGAAGATTCATGTCAGTCAGGCAGTTGAAGCTGCAGGACACGGGGTGGATACCGAGGATGATCTGAAACGTGTGGACGAGGTTCTATCCCGGTAGCGCGGGGGATCGTTCGAAACAAGAAGAAAATTACTCTTTCAGATGTCTCGCACTCAGCGGCTTCAATATCTGGATTAGATTTCCCGCAGCTTGCTGCGAAGCGTTCCTGCAATTTATACCCCGTCTGCTTGTAACGGGGATCTTTATCCGGGCCAGCGCCCTACTGTGTTTACCTGCAGCACCCACCCGGTCAGTCGTTCTGCCATATAAAAGAAGTAAACTCCCACAGAAGGCAGGCACGTGTACCGAGGTTTCATAACTATGTACTATGCGGGCTGGTTCTGATAAATAGTCAGTCGATAATTGGGAAATTTGTATGCGTAATAAGCTAGCGTGTGCCCTCGTTTTAGCAGGAGTCTTATCTCCGCTTTTGGCTCAGGCTGGACCACAACAAATGCTGTTGCTCATCGACATGCTCAAGGAAAACGGGACCTTGACAGAGGCCCAGCATCAGCAACTCAAGGCGGCCATGATGGCTGAAGATCCCGCGCCATCCTCAAAACAGCCGCTAGCACAACAAACTCTCCCGCTATCCGCATCCGAACCAGTGGATGTCATGGTCTCCACCCAAGGGGGCAGCGTAAAGGCGGAGTCCTACGACGGCAGATCAAGTTTTCAGCTCACTGCACAGATAGCGGCAGATGCGGCCTGGTATGACAGTGATATCACGGATATGGGAAATGCCGCAGAGATTCGGTATGCCCGCATTGGTGCTGAAGGTACGCTCTTCGGTCCCTGGGAATACGAACTGGAGATCGACTTTGCCGGTGAGGATGTCGGTTTAAAGGATGCCTGGCTTGGATATCGCACGATGGGTGACAGCCGTTTCAAGGTTGGCCTGTTCAAAACACCATTCAGCCTGGAGGAGATGACCCCTTCTGCCAACCAGACATTCATGGAACGCTCATTAATCAATGCCATGACGCCGGGGCGAAATGTCGGCGTTGGTTTCGAAACCTATGGTGGTCAGTGGAGTCTGGCAGGCAGCATCTTTGGTGAGGGTGCGGATGATGGGGATGACCGGCTCGACGACGAAGGATGGGGCCGTAGTCTGCGCGGCACTTGGGCACCGGTTGCAACAGACACCCGGGCCTTACATCTTGGCCTCTCCAGCACTGCCCGCACCTATGGAGGGGATTCCGATGACGAGGCGGTCTTTCGTATCAGAACCGACCCAGAATCCCATTTGGTGGATTCAAACAACTACCTGCTGGATACCAATCAATACGAAACCAAGAAATCAAAATACAAGATACAACATATGGAACATACCACCAGCATCGGAGTGGAAGCTGCAATGGTGCATGGTCCGGTTTCGTTGCAAGGTGAGTTTGTTCGGACCTATGTCAATTCAGAGGACTACATGGAGAGTCTGGATTTCCATGGTTTTTACGTTGCCGGCAGTTGGTTCCTCACTGGTGAGTCGCGTAACTACGATCACACGCAGGGACGTTTCGGTCGCATTACCCCCTATAGCAACTTTGGTTGGGGAGAAGGCTCCGGTGCCTGGGAGATGGCGCTGCGTTACAGTCATCTCGACCTGGACGATCAGGATATCGAAGGCGGCAGAGAGTGGAATGCCACAGTAGGGGTCAATTGGTACGTCAATCCAAATATCCGATTCATGGCCAACTACATCGTTGTCAATTCCGAGCCAGATGCGGCAGGAGAAGAGGATGATCCGCGCATCATTCAGGTTCGTGGCCAATATGATTTCTGATACGCATCTGCCGGATCTGACGTAAGGGTGGCATCAATATTGAGACTCATCAGATGCATTCTGTCAGTGTCGATTTTGCTCCATGTCTCTGGTCATGCAGTCGCTTCAGGTTCAAAAGCTCTCCGAGCACAGACACTGGTGATCGGCAAGGTCAGCGACAGCCCACGTAAACACTTTATCCGCCTCAAGCCGATGGTCGATTATGTAGGGAAAAAGATGAGGGACCTCGGCATTACCCACACCCGGGTTTTAATGGCTAGGAATAATGCACAGATGATTCGCTATCTCAGGGAAGGGAAGGTCGACTGGGTAACCGAGACAGTTTTTTCATCCCTGGCCTTTCGTGATCAGGCGGGTGCGGAGATCATTCTGCGGAAGTGGAAAAAAGGCGTGCCCGGCTATCATACGGTTTTTTTTACACGGAAAGAGAGTGATATCCACACCTTGAAAGATCTTCAGGGAAGACGCCTTGCTTTAGAGGACCCAGGTTCTACTACAGCCTTTTTTGTGCCTATGACTATTCTCTTCAGGGAGGGGTTGCAACCGGAAAAACTCAAAACCATCCGCAGCACGCCATCGCCGGATAAGGTGGGTTATGGCTTTGCAGGTGGAGAGATAAATATTGCAACCTGGGTCTATAAAGGACTTGCGGATGCCGGTGCATATAACGATCTTGACTGGAACACGCCAGATCATACCCCACCTTCATTCAAAAAAGACCTGCGCATCTTCTATCAAGCGGAAAAAATGCCCAGAGGATTCGAATTAGTTCGTCCCGGTATGGATCCGGGGATCAAGGCACGTCTCAAGAAAATTCTGCTTGAGGCTGATAGTGATCCTGATGCCGGTGATGTGCTTTTTTCCTATCAGCGTACAGCACAGTTTGATGAGATTGATGACGAAACAAACGTCGCATTGGAGGTCGTCAGACAGCAGATGGATATATTGGCAGGTAAACTGCATTGATTGGAACACGCCTTCAGAGCAAATACTCGATGATTATGTTCATACTGATCATAGGGGTTGTTTTGGCTGTATCAACGGTACTTTTCCTGCAGTTCGACGACGCCTTCGAAGACTATCAGAGCGCAAGCGCATCGGCCTTGAAGGAGGTTCATTTTAAACAGTTGGAACACCAGGGGCAGACCCTGGCAGAGGTTCTTGCACAAAGTCTGATCAATCCGCTCTATGAACTGGACATGGAAAGTATTGCTACGCTGCTGCGCACCGCAGTCTCTCAGCACGATATTGTCTATGCCATGGTCTACGATGCCCAAGGCAGAATCATCCACGACGGCAAAGAGACAATTCCTGGATTTGGAAAGACAACCGGGCATCAAATCGTCGCAAATTCGCTGCAAGAAAAATCGGTAAAAAGCAAGATTGAGGACAATCATCTGGATCTGGCGACACCAATATTCATCAGCGAGGGTGTTGTGATCGGCGGTATTCTGATCGGTGTTTCGCTGGAGGAGATGCAGAAAACTTTGGCGCAATCAAACAAGCGATTAGAATCGATCAGCAGTCACCATAGTCAACGCAACGTCTACGCAGTCTTGTTGTTAGGAATTGCTTTAAGTGGAATAGGTATTCTGGCTGCCACCCTTGTTGCGAACCATCTCACCTCACCTATCGGGAAGCTTGCCAGGCTTGCCGAACGTATCGGTGCCCACGACTACCGGGCATCGAGTCAGATCGAGCGTCCTGATGAAATTGGCGACTTGGCCCATGCATTGGAAAAGATGGGGCGGCAACTCGAAAAAACAACCATTTCAAAAGAGTATCTGGACGAGATCCTCTTCAGCATGAAGGATGCCCTGTTGGTAACGGATCGGCAGGGAATGATCAAAAGGGTGAACCGCGCTTTTTCCAATCTGACAGGCTACAACGAAGATGAGTTGCTGGATAGTCCCCTCAGTTCGGTGCTGCCGCCAAAGTCCGATCAATTGGAGTGGTATGAACTCATCCTGGAACAGGAGGATGTCAATGCCGAGGATGCAACCTTTATCCGGCGCGACGGCAGTAGTGTTCCAGTGCTTTTGTCCGCTGCCCTGTTATCCCATTCCCAACACCATCAAGGCATGGTCTTTGTTTCGCAAGATATGACAGAACGTCATGCTGCGGCACAACAGATTCACAATCTTGCCTATTTTGACCTGGTTACCGGACTGCCGAACCGGGCGCTTTTTATTGACCGCCTGAACCAGATGCTGCAGCTGGCTGCACGGGAAAAAAGCCGTCTGGCACTGATGTTTCTTGATCTGGATCGATTCAAAAATATCAATGATACATTAGGGCATCAGGTGGGAGATCGTTTGCTGAAGGCAGTGGCAGAGCGATTTCAGAATGCCAAGCGCGCAGCGGATACGGTGGCACGTTTTGGTGGCGATGAGTTCACGTTCGTTATCCCGGATATTCAGAAGGCAGATGACATCATTGCCCTGGCGGAAAAGATCCTGGCTCTGTTTCAGCGTCCTTTTCAGATTGATGACTATGAACTCTTCGCCGGTTCAAGCATCGGTATTAGCATTTTCCCGGATGATGCGGAGAATGCCGAATCGCTAATTCGGCATGCCGATACAGCCATGTACCGCTCCAAGGAAAAACAGTCCAACGGGTTCGAATTCTACACTGCAGACATGAATATTCGCGCCACCGAGTTTCTGCGGCTTGAACACGGCCTGAGACGCGCATTGGATAACGCCGAATTTGAACTTTGCTATCAACCACAGATCAATCTCACAAGCGGGAAGGTAGAAGCCGTTGAGGCACTGCTGCGCTGGAGACAACTGGATGGGTCGATGCAGCTACCGGACAGCTTCCTTCCTGTTCTGGAGGAGACGGGCCTGGTGGTTCCCGTCGGCGAGTGGGTACTGAAAGAGGCCTGTCAACAGATGGTCCAGTGGCGCGAGACCGGGCTGGCGCCCGATCATGTTGCCGTCAACCTCTCTGGCAGACAACTCTCAACTCCAGGGTTGGTCAGATTGATCAAAGAGACCTTGGAGCAGTCGGGACTCTCTCCCAAATATCTAATGCTGGAGATCACGGAAAGCAGCCTCATGCAGGATACTGACCGGGCCATTGATCAACTGACTCAACTATCGACGATGGGGATAAAACTTGCTATCGATGACTTCGGGACCGGCTATTCATCGCTGGAACATCTGCAGCGCTTCCCCATCCATATTTTGAAGATAGACCGCAGCTTCGTGCAGAATATGGAGATCAACAAAGACCGGGCCGCTATCGTCACGGCCATCATCAGTCTGGCGAAAATCATGGAGTTGGATGTGGTCGCAGAAGGGGTGGAGACAGAGCATTAGAAAATGTTACTTAACGAGCTTGGCTGCGATCTGGTTCAGGGTTTTCTGTTTGGCGATGCTGTAGCCGGGTCAGAGATCAAATTCAGCAATGCTGCATACTGAATCGTCCAGGGTAATTCACGGACTAGAATTGTTTTCATTCTGACTACTGTATAGGCGCTTAGCCTCGCTGCGAGAGTGCGGCTTCTGCCACGATAGGCCCGGTTCTTTCGAGTCCGCCAGGATTATTGGCAAATCACTGCTTCAATGGTTTCTGCCCGGCGGGGGGAGTGGTAGAATTCGTGCCATTTTATACTTCTCAGGGGAGTCACCATGGCTGGACACAGTAAATGGGCCAATATCAAGCATAAGAAGGCCGCCAACGATAAGAAGCGGGGCAAGATCTGGACCAAACTGATTCGTGAAATCACTGTAGCGGCTCGCATGGGTGGTGGTGATATCGACGCCAATCCCCGACTGCGCCTGGCGGTGGACAAGGGACTCAACGCCAATATGCCGAAGGACACCATCGAGCGTGCGGTAAAACGTGGCGCTGGTGGGGCAGAGGGTGAGAATTACGATGAGATTCGCTATGAGGGCTACGGTCCCGGTGGCACAGCGGTAATCGTGGATTGCATGACCGACAATCGTAACCGTACTGCGGCTGAGGTGCGCCATGCCTTCAGCAAGCTGGGCGGAAATCTCGGTACCGATGGTTCCGTGGCCTACATGTTCAACAAACAGGGCGTGATCAGCTATGCCGAAGGCGTGGATGAGGATGCGGTGATGGAAGCAGCCCTGGAAGCCGGTGCAGAGGATGTCATCGGAAATGACGATGGTTCAGTCGACGTTGTGACCACACCGGAGGAGTTCACTGCTGTCAAAGACGTCATGATCACAGCAGGATTTGAGCCGGACAACGCTGAAGTTACCTTCAGCGCCTCCACCGGCGCAGCCCTCGATGAGAAGGACGCCGACACACTGCTACGCATGATCGATATGCTGGAAGACCTGGACGATGTGCAGAATGTCTACACTAATGCCGAGATCTCCGATGAAATTCTGGAAGCCCTGGGCTGAATGATTCGTATCCTCGGCATCGACCCCGGCTCAAGGGTGACCGGCTTCGGCATTATCGACAGTGATGGCATCAATGCCGTCCACGTCGCCCACGGCACACTTCGTCTCAAAGGGAAGGAGCTTCCTCCCCGGCTGGGCCAGATATTTGCCGAGATCAGCGAGGTGATTGAATCCTATCGCCCTGAGGTGATGGCTGTAGAGCAGGTTTTCGTATCGAAAAACCCCTCATCCGCTCTGAAACTGGGTCACGCGAGAGGCGCTGCAATCTGTGCCGGTGTGAGCCGGGGACTGGCAGTGGCCGAATACACCCCACGCAGCATCAAGAAGGCGGTGGTGGGAACCGGCTCTGCTGAGAAGGAGCAGGTTCAGCACATGGTAAAACTCATCCTCAAGCTGGCCGAAAACCCGCAGGAAGATGCAGCCGATGCGTTGGCCGTGGCGCTGAGCCACGCCAATACGAACACCACACTTGGCCGTCTGGCTGCAGGACGGACAAGATGATCGGTCGTTTGCGTGGAGAGATCGCCGAAAAGCAGGCCCCTCACCTGTTGCTGGATGTGAATGGCGTCGGTTATGAACTTGAAGCACCAATGTCCACCTTCTTCAACCTGCCGGATGTCGGCGCCACTATCACACTCCACACCCATCTTGCTATTCGTGACGATGCCCATGTGCTTTATGCGTTCGCCAGTGAGGGGGAGCGTGCCCTGTTCCGCAGCCTGCTCAAGGTCAATGGGGTAGGGGCGAAGATGGCACTCAGCATCCTCTCCGGCATGACGGCTGATGAGTTCAGCAGCAGTGTGCAGAATGAAGATATCGCTTCGCTGGTGCGGCTGCCCGGCATCGGCAAGAAGACTGCAGAGCGGCTGATTGTCGATATGCGCGACCGTCTGACTAAATTGGGTATTTCACCCTCTGCAGTCGGCACTGCAGGAACGGTTGCCGGTCGTCCCCAGACGCCTGTCTCCGATGCGGTGGAGGCACTGGTGGCGCTGGGTTACAAACCGCTGGATGCCGGGCGTATGGTCAAGGCTGTGGAAGGTGAGGGACTCGAAAGCGAGGCACTGATTCGCCTTGCATTGCAGAGCGCGGCAAAGAAAGGGTAGATAACAGTGGATGGGGAAAACAGACTGATCGATGGCGAGGTAATTGGTGACGATGCCACCATCGACCGCGCAATTCGACCGAAACGACTGAAGGACTATGTCGGGCAGCCCGCTGTGTTGGAGCAGATGGAGATATTCATTCCAGCCGCTAAGGGACGCAACGAGGCGCTCGACCACGTCTTGATCTTCGGCCCCCCTGGACTGGGTAAGACCACATTGGCCCATATCATCGCCAACGAGATGGAGGTTAACCTGCGCCAGACCTCGGGGCCGGTGCTGGAAAAGCCAGGCGACCTGGCGGCACTGCTGACCAATCTGGAACCCCACGACGTGCTCTTCGTGGATGAGATCCATCGCTTGAGTCCGGTGGTGGAGGAGGTGCTCTATCCTGCGCTGGAGGATTTTCAACTCGACATCATGATCGGCGAAGGACCGGCGGCGCGCTCCATCAAGCTCGATCTGCCACCATTCACCCTGGTTGGCGCCACAACCCGCGCCGGGCTGTTGACTTCACCCCTGCGGGACCGGTTCGGCATCGTACAGCGCCTGGAGTTCTACAGCGCTGCTGATCTGGCCCACATAGTAGGCCGTTCTGCTGGTATCCTGAATATCGGTATCGATGATGCCGGTGCGGTGGAGATTGCCCGCCGTTCCCGGGGTACACCGCGTATTGCCAACCGTCTGCTGCGCCGGGTGCGGGACTATGCACAGGTAAAGGGAGACGGTCATATCTCGGCTGATCTGGCGGATCGGGCACTGGGCATGCTCAAGGTGGACAGTAACGGTTTCGACAACATGGATCGTCACCTTCTGCTGGCAGTTATCGAAAAGTTCGATGGCGGCCCCGTTGGAGTGGATAATCTGGCGGCTGCCATTGGCGAGGAGCGGGGTACCATCGAAGATGTGCTGGAACCCTATCTTATCCAACAGGGGTTTATGATGCGCACCCCCAGAGGACGGGTCGCCACCCAGGCAGCCTATCTCCATTTTGGTCTTTCGCCAAAAGAGGGGGAGGTGATGCCTGGTCGTGAGGACCTGTTTGGCAAATCGTAAGCCGACCTGATGATTGCGGGAACTTGATGAACCCGCCGTACTCAATATAGACGAACAATGGTAGGGGCCGCTCCTACGAAAAGAAGGAACAGATAGCAGCGTGAAAGAGTTTCTCTGGCCTGTCAGGGTCTATTACGAAGACACCGACTCCGGGGGCGTGGTCTATTACGCCAACTACCTGAAGTTTATGGAACGGGCCCGTACCGAGTGGCTGCGCAGCCTCGGTTTTGAACAGGATCGGATGTTGCAGCAGGATGGGGTCATCTTCGCGGTCAGCCGAGTGGAAGTCGGCTATCATCGGCCTGCAGGATTCAACGATGCACTGGAGGTCAGTGCGCGCATAGCGCGCAAGGGCCGGGTCAGTCTGACCTTTTATCAGGAAGTCAGGCGCCCATCAGATGACGCACTATTGGTCAGTGGACGGATAAAGGTGGCCTGCGTGGATGCGGCCAGGATGCGTCCTGCTCCGATTCCAGAGAACTTATTCAAGGAGATAGGGGATGTCGAGTGATCTCTCTTACGCACAGCTGATATTAAATGCCAGTCCGGTTGTTCAGTTCGTTATCGCAGTACTGATCTTCGCTTCCATCAGCTCCTGGACCATGATCTTCGATCGGGCCAGGGTGTTGCGTCGTGCCAAGCGGGCAGCAGAGGAATTCGAGGAACGATTCTGGTCGGGGGGTGACTTGGGAGAACTCTACCGCCAGATAGAACGGGAAGGCGCGGGGCAATCCGGCATGGCGGCGATTTTCCGCGCCGGATTTCGCGAGTTTGCCCGTTTGCGGACAAAAGGGCAGATCGAGCCGATGGCGGTTGTTCAAGGGGCGCAGCGCTCCATGCGCGTGGCCTTGAGTCGGGAAATGGATGATCTGGAGCTCCATCTGTCAATGCTTGCCACCGTTGGTTCGACCAGCCCCTATGTCGGACTCTTTGGAACCGTGTGGGGCATCATGAACTCCTTTCATGCATTGGGAAATGTGAAACAGGCGACGCTGGCCCTGGTCGCACCCGGTATTGCCGAGGCACTGATCGCCACCGCCATGGGCCTTTTTGCCGCAATCCCAGCCGTGGTTGCCTATAACCGCTACTCCAATGAAGTGGAGCGGCTCAACAATCGCTATGACGATTTTCTGGAGGAGTTCTCCACCATCCTGCAGCTGCAGGCACATGGTTAGAAGAGAGGGCCAAGGGGTAAGGGCCGAGGGCCAAGGTTTGGTTGTGGTTTTTTTCTCGGCCCTTGGCCCTTGGCCCTCGGCCCTGTCTCCGCAGGTGGCAAAATGAGTCGACAACGGCAGCGCCGCCGTCCCATGTCAGAGATCAACGTCGTGCCCTATATCGACGTGATGCTGGTATTGTTGGTGATCTTCATGGTGACCGCGCCCCTGCTGACACAGGGCGTAAAGGTGGAGTTGCCCCAAGGGGATGCGGAGCCGTTGCCTGCCCAGTCAGATGACCCGGTGGTGGTCACGATTAACCAAGCCGGGGAATTCTTCATCGATATTGGTGCCGACAAGGGAAATCCGGTGGACGCTGAGACACTGGTGGCGAGGGTTCGGGCGGTACTCAAATATAAGCCGAAAACACCAATTATGGTGCGTGGAGATGCTGGTGTTGAATATGGCCGGGTTGTAGAAGCGATGGTGCTGGTGCAGGCTGGTGGTGCCTCAAGTGTCGGCCTGATAACCGAATCGCCGGAGCGCTGAATCGATGTTCAGTGTAGTACGGCGCAATCCCATTTCGATCATTCTGGCGGTGATACTGCATCTTTTGATCGGTTTTTTTCTGCTGTTTGGTATGGAGTGGTCACCTGCGCCTGAGCTGCCCAAGGCACAGGCGCCGATCGTTCAGGCGCGGGTGATGGATGCCTCCAAAGTCGAAGCTGAACTTAAGAAGATCAAACAGGCGGAAGAGAAGAAAAAATCAGCCAAATCGGCTGCCCTGCGCAAAGAGGAGAAGCGCTTGGCAGAGATCAAGCGCAAACAGGCAGCGGAGAAGAAACGGCTTCAGACGCTGGAGAAAAAGCGTAAGACCAGAGAGAAAGAAGAGGCCAAGCGCAAGGCGACTGCAAAAAAGAAACAGGAAGCTGAAAAACGGAAACAGGCGAAACTGAAAAAAGAGCAGGCGGTGCTGGCGGAAAAACGCAAGACAGAGGCAAAGCGTAAAGCGGCAGAGAAGAAAAAACGCGAGCAGGCCGAAGCGAAACGCAAAGCGGCTGAGAAGAAGAAACAGGCGAAATTAGAAGCCAAACGCAAGGCCGAGGCAAAGCGTAAAGCCGCGATTGCGGCCCAGCAGGCTCGCGAGCAGGAGCTGCAGGCCCAGCTTGCCGCCGAACAAAACTCCAGGGAAATCAGTCGCTTTGAGATCGCCATTCGTCAGCAGATAGAACGCAACTGGCTACGACCGACGAATAGTGCTGAAGGGCTCTCCTGCACCGTGCGTGTTCGACTGATTCCCGGTGGCGATGTGATGCCCGGCAGTGTCAGAGTCATCAAGAGCAGCGGTAACGCCGCTTTTGATCGCTCAGTGGAGACCGCTGTCTATAAAGCTGCACCGCTACCGGTACCCAGCGGCGGTCTGTTTGATTCGTTTCGTGATCTGAGGCTGGAGTTCAGGCCCGAGAAGTAGATCAGCCTGTTATGAGATGGAAATTCTTTGCGGTTGTCTGGAGAGTTGGCATACTCTGCGCAACCAACCACTGTTCATTTAGATTTTATCGTTGATGGTTATATGAAATATCTGTTGTTGATTCTTTTTCTGGCCCTCTCCTGGCAACCGGCTGCAAATGCCGAATTGACCATTGAGATCACCGAGGGGGTGGAGGGTGCGCTTCCCATCGCTGTCGTGCCTTTTCGCTGGCAAGGCAAAACGCAAACCACGCCCCGGGAGGACGTATCGGCAATTATCCAGGCGGATCTGCATCGCAGTGGCCGCTTCAAGACGCTCCCTCGAAACGACATGCTCGCCAAGCCTGCGAGTGGCGATGAGGTAGAGTTCAAAGATTGGCGGGTACTGGGCGTGGAGAACCTGGTCGTTGGACAGATTCAGCCCAACGGCAGTAAAGGCTTCATTATCCGCTTTCAGCTCTTCGATGTCTTTCGGGGCGAACAGCTGACTGGCTACAGCATTCCGACCACGGCAGGAAGCCTGCGCACCACCGCCCACCATATTGCCGATCTTATCTATGAACAGCTGATCGGTGTTCCTGGTGCGTTTGCCACTCGGGTGGCTTACATCACCTCCAAGACAGAAGGGGGGAACACTCAGGTAGACCTGCGGATTGCCGACGCGGATGGTTACAGTCCCGAGACCATCGTCAGCTCTGATGTGCCGCTGATGTCACCTGCCTGGTCACCCGATGGCCGCAAAATCGCTTATGCCTCCTCCGAAAAAGGGAGTTGGGGAATATATATTCAGGAGGTTTACACGGGACGCCGTCAAAAGGTTACTGCCTTCAAGGGCATCAACAGCGCTCCCGCCTGGTCACCTGATGGACGTAAACTGGCCATGACGCTCTCGAAGGACGGTAACCCGGATATCTTCGTGTTTAATATGACGACCCGCAAACTGCGTCCGATCACCCGCCACTATGCCATTGATACCGAACCTTCCTGGTCACCGGATGGTCGTCATCTGGTCTTTACTTCAGATCGTGGTGGCAAACCGCAGATCTATCGGGTTCCCTCCTTTGGCGGCAAGGCGGAACGGGTCACCTTTCAGAATGCCTATAATGCCAGAGCCTCCTACTCTCCTGACGGTAAATTGCTGACGCTGGTAACCCGTGAGGATGGACGCTATCGTATCGCTGTGCTTGATTTGGCATCTGGCGTCATGCAGGTGCTGAGTCGGGGCGATCTCGATGAATCTCCCAGTTTCGCACCGAACGGCAGCATGATAATTTACGCCACCAAAGCGGGGCGGCGGAGTGTGCTTGCTGCGGTCTCTGTCGACGGACGTGTGCGGCAGAAACTTGCGTTGCAGGAGGGTGATGTGCGAGAGCCGGTCTGGTCCCCCCTGCAAAAGAATTGAATTATTTGCCTGGCTTTTGATTTTTATTTCCAAGCCGGAAATCGAGGAGAAACAAAATGTTTACAATCTTGACCCGCTGGGTGCCCATAACCCTCTGTCTGTTAATCTTTGCAGGCTGCTCCTCCTCCCCTACAAAAGAGGGCGAGCAGGAGGGGGCCGAAGTCACCGAGCAGTCTACCGGCTCATCCGGTACCTATGAAGGAACGGAGGGGGCTGGAGCCACCACCAGTGCCGCCAGCGAGGCCGGTTCCTGGAGCGGTGATCCCCTGGACGATCCCTATAGTCTCCTGGCGACCCGTATTCTCTACTTCGATTTTGACCAGAGCAGCATCGGTATGGATAACCGGGAGATAATTCGTGCCCACGCCGAGTATCTTGCAAGCAACCCTCATGTCAGTGTCAGGTTGGAAGGCCATGCAGATGAACGCGGTACCCGCGAATACAATCTGGGACTGGGGGAACGTCGCGCCAATGCGGTGCGCAGCCTGCTGATGGCCGAGGGTGTTGCCGACAACCAGATCATCGTCATCAGCTATGGCGAAGAGCGTCCGGCATCCATGATGAACAATGAAGAATCCTGGGCGCTGAACCGACGCGTGGAACTGGTCTACTGAGATGAAGAAGCTTTCTTTGGTACTGGTTATGTCAGTGGCGCTGATGAGCGCACATTCTGTTTCAGCTGAAAAAAAACCTGTAATGGCTGGGACCCCCAGTCTGGAACAGCGCCTTGAGCGGCTGGAACGGATTCTGCGGAACCAGAGTCTGACGGATATCATCCTCCAGCTGCAGCAGTTACAGCAGGAGGTACAGCAATTGCGTGGCGAGGTGGAGTTACAAAAGCATTCGATGGATGCCATGAGTCGCCGACAGCGCGATCTCTATCTCGATATTGACCAGCGGCTCTCCCACATGAGTCCTTCGACTGCTGTTTCCAGTGGTTCGGCACCGGTTGTCGACCTGACGGGCAGTGGTGCCGCAGCCGCAAAACAGAGTGTGCCGACTGCGGCAGCGGCTGTGACACCAAAAGTCTCAATCGACTCTAAAAAAGAGTCCGCAGCCTATCAGAAGGCATTCAACCTGCTGAAGCAAGGGCGTTATAAGGAGTCGATTGTCGCCTTTCGTTCTTTTCTCAAGAAGTTTGCCGGCGGCAGCTATGAGGACAACGCCCAGTATTGGTTGGGTGAGGCAAGTTACGTCAGTCGTGATTTCGACACTGCCTTGAGTGAATTCACAAAGGTGATTGAACACTATCCCGACAGCGCCAAGGTACCGGGGGCCATGCTCAAGAGTGGTTATATACACTATGAGAAGCGTGCCTGGACAACCGCGCGGGATCTGTTCGAACGGTTGAAGAAGCAATATTCCGGTACAACCGAGGCGCGCCTTGCAGCAAACCGTCTGGATCGAATGTTCAAAGAGGGCCATTGATGGCCACAGCAGCACCGTTACAGCTGCGCATTACCGAGATATTCCACTCCCTGCAGGGCGAAAGTCGCAGCAGTGGCTTTCCCACCGTCTTTGTCCGGCTTACCGGTTGTCCGCTTCGCTGCAGCTATTGCGATACGGAATATGCCTTCACGGGTGGAGAGTGGTGGGAGCTTCCCACGATTCTTTCTGAAGTCGAAGTCTATCAACCCCACTATGTCTGTGTAACCGGCGGAGAGCCGTTGTCACAAAAAGGGGTTTTACCACTACTGACTGCGCTTTGTGATGCCGGATATCGGGTCTCACTCGAGACCAGTGGTGCACTCGATATTTCTCAGGTGGACAGGCGCGTCTCCAGGATCGTGGATCTCAAAACCCCGGGTTCTGCAGAATCGGCAAAAAACAACTATGCCAATATTGATCTTCTGACAGCCAATGATCAGGTGAAATTCGTCATCTGTGATGAAGCGGATTATCTATGGAGTTGCGAGCAACTCGTAAAGTATACGCTGACTGAACGTTGCGAAGTGCTCTTCTCTCCGGTACACGGCAGGCAGGATGCGGCCGCACTGGCTGAGTGGATTATCCGTGACAGATTGACTGTACGCTTCCAGCTGCAACTGCATAAAATGCTATGGGGCGAACAGCCGGGATGCTAAAGACAAAGAAGGCTGTAATTTTACTTTCAGGCGGACTCGATTCCGCTACTGTTCTTGCCATGGCTCAGCAGCAAGGTTATGTCTGCCATGCATTGAGTATGGAGTATGGACAGCGGCATATGGCGGAGTTGAGCGCGGCAAGGCGGGTGGCGCAATCACTGAATACCGCCGAGCACAAAATGGTTCGCATCGGTTTGGAGACGATTGGAGGCTCCGCGCTTACTGACAGTGCCATCCCGGTGCCGGATCATGCGGAGGAGGGTATACCCGTCACCTATGTGCCTGCCCGCAATACAGTGTTTCTCTCCCTGGCCCTGGGTTGGGCTGAAGTGCTGGGTGCACAGGATATCTTTATCGGCGTCAATGCGGTCGACTACTCCGGCTATCCGGATTGCCGGCCGGAATTTATCCACTCATTCGAGCGACTCGCCAATATTGCCACCAAAGCGGGGGTTGAGGGAGAGCGGTTCAAAGTTCACACGCCACTGATCGATATGAGCAAAGCGGAGATTATCTCCACCGGCATCCGTCTTGGTGTGGACTATAGTCTTACGATCTCCTGCTATCAGGCGGATCCAGAAGGCAGGGCCTGTGGCGTTTGCGACTCATGCCGCCTGCGGGCCAAAGGATTTCAGGATGCGGCTATTGACGATCCGACATCTTATCGGTGCTGAAAAAGCATTAATACACGTACCTTTATCGCTATGAGATTTCAAATGTTTGGTAGAAAACCGAAAGTCGAAGCGGCAGTCAAAGTACTTTTTGTCTGCATGGGCAATATCTGTCGCTCCCCAACAGCTCAGGGTGTTTTTCGCGCGCTGGTCGACAAGGAGGGGCTGGCTCACCTGATAGCCACGGATTCAGCCGGTACTATTGATTTCCATATTGGTGGTAACCCGGATCGCAGAGCTCAGCAGACTGCCCTAAATCGCGATGTCGATCTGAGTGATCTGCGAGCCCGCCAGGCGATACCGGAAGATTTTGAGCAGTTTGACTATATTCTCGCTATGGACCGGTCAAATTATGATGACCTGATGACTCTTTGCCCGCCGGGTCTGGAAGAGAAACTCCACCTTTTTCTCGACTTTGCCCCGCATCTGGAGGTTCGTGAAGTTCCTGACCCTTATTACGGTGGTCCCGCTGGGTTTGAAAACGTCTTCGATCTGGTGGAAGCGGCTTCTATCGGGCTGTTGAGCAGGATCAAAGAACGGAACCTGTAGGGTGTGCAGCTTGCGGATTCAGCCAGGAGGCAGGGTGCGCACGGCGCACCCTACGCAGCCTGGTTTTATTCAATCATCCGACTTTTCAGCAGGTGTACTCTCTTTCTGAGAGGCCACTGCGGTGGGTTTCTTCTCTGCCTGGACCGACGGTTTAGGCGCCTCTGCCGCAGGTTTAGGTTTAGCCGATGCCGCCTTGACGATAGTTTCAGACGGTACTGATGCCGGTTTTTTCTCTTCTTTCGCTGCTGCAGACTGTTTATTCTGTTTTCTGGCAACCGCTTTTTCTATCGTGGCAGAAGGTTTCGGCTTCTCCTCCTGGGATTTGGCAGGGGCCTCAGCCGAAGTTTTCTCCGCTGTGGAGGTCTTCGCTTTTGGTTTCGCAGCAGCCCGCTTCTTTCTGACAGCCTTTGGTTTTGGAGCGGCCCTCTCCTTAGGTTCTTTCTCTTCCTTTCGTGCAACCTTCTCTTCTGTCTTTATGACTTTTTTGGTTGTGATCTGAACCAGCTTTTTCGGTGCTGCTTTGGGTTCCACCGGGGCAGCAGGTTTTGGTTTTGGTTCTGGCTGTGGCGTATTTCCCTGTGTTTTTGGTGGAGCAGTAACCGGTTTTGTTACCACCATTTCTGGCTTCTTTTCCGGCGCACTCTTAGGCTTCGGGGCTACTTTTTCGGTTGTAGTCTCGCTAACCGCTGGCTTGGCGCGCTTAGGCGCAGGTGCCTCGGCTTTGGGTGGAGAGGGACTCACATCCTCTGCGGTCGGCCTTGTCGGGGCAGGGATCGCATCAATTGAAAAGCGTTCAGCTTTTTCTGACTCTTTCGGCTGACCCTGCTGGCTCTGTTCACGCTCATCGCTTGGGCGACGGCGACGTCCACCTCGGCGTCCACGGCGTGAATCGCTACGGCTACCTTTGGGTTTTGGCGCGTCATCTCTACCTGTTTCGGCTTGCACGTTTTCTGCTTCGACGACCTGTTGTTTCGGCGCTTCCTTGGTGGGCTTTTTTTGTTCCTGCCGCTTTTTCTGTTCACCGCGCTGAGGCTGGCTCTTCTGGCCCTGGCTCTGACCGGTTTCCGCTTCATCGGCATTGCGCCTGTTTCCACTGCGACGGTTATTGCCGCCGGAACGCCTCCGTCCGCCTCGACTGCGAGAGCCCTGTCCATCACGTCTGTTGCGCTGGTTTTGGCGTTGCTTGGATGCCTCTCTCTTCTGTTCTTCAGGTTCTTCCTTTTTTTCCTCAGCACGATGAGAGAAAAGGCTGGTGAAGATCTTCTTGAGAAAGCCGTTTTCTTCACTTTTTGCTTCCGAACTCTTCGCTTCTGGTTGGATAGCGCGTTGAGGAGCAGGGGATGCAGGGGCAATCGTTTTGACCGTGGGCTGCTCACTTTTGGGCTGCTCCACCCTGGCAAAGACCGGTGCCTCGGAGGTTTCCTTCTCCACCATTTTATAACTGGCAGCATCATCCTGGTCTTCAGGCAACTCACTGCTCTTCACCCGTTCAATGCGGTAATTCGGTGTCTCCAGGCTGGTGTTTGGCACCAGTACAACACTAATGGTTTGACGATTTTCGATATCGTGAATCGCTGTGCGTTTCTCATTGAGCAGGAAAGTGGCTACGTCGACCGGCAACTGGGCGATAATGCGTCCAGTGTTCTCCTTCATTGCCTCTTCTTCGATGATACGCAGGATAGAGAGACCAAGTGACTCGACGCCTCTGACGGTACCGTGGCCATTACAACGAGGGCAGACCTGTTCGCTGGCTTCACCGAGAGAGGGACGGAGTCGCTGCCGGGACATCTCCAACAGACCAAATCGTGAGATACGGCCTATCTGGACTCTGGCTCGATCCTCCTTGAGTGCATCTTTCAGACGATTTTCCACCTCCCGTTGGTTGCGGGCAGGAGTCATATCGATAAAATCGATGACGAACAGGCCGCCAAGGTCCCGCAGTCGCAACTGGCGGGCGACCTCGTCCGCTGCTTCCAGATTGGTATTGCGTGCTGTCTCTTCAATGTCCGCGCCTTTGGTTGCACGGGCTGAGTTGATGTCGATAGAGGTCAGTGCCTCGGTAGGATCGATTACTATAGCTCCACCGGATGGTAGTCGCACCTCACGTTGAAAGGCTGATTCGATTTGACTTTCAATCTGAAAGCGGCTGAAAAGGGGCACCTCGTCCTGGTAGCGGCGCAACTTCTTGGAATATTGCGGCATGACCTGGTTGATAAAACGCTCGGCCTGGGAGTAGACATCCGCATCGTCGATGACTATTTCGCCAATATCCACCCGTAGATAGTCGCGGATGCATCGAATGATGACATTGCTTTCCTGATAAATAAGAAAAGGCGCCTGTTTGCTGCTTGCGGAATTATCGATGGCCTGCCAGAGCTGATCCAGATAATCCAGATCCCACTGCAACTCTTCCGAGTTCTTGCCGATACCCGCAGTACGAACGATCAGTCCCATATTATCGGGGATGGTCAACGCACTCATTGCCTCGCGCAGGTCAGCCCGATCCTGACCTTCGATGCGGCGTGAGACGCCTCCAGCCCTGGGGTTGTTGGGCATCAACACGAGATAGCGTCCCGCCAGGGAGATAAAGGTCGTCAGTGCAGCGCCTTTATTGCCACGCTCCTCCTTTTCGACCTGGACCACAACTTCCTGGCCTTCCTTGATGGCGTCCTGGATATTTACGCGCTTGGAAGACTGTTGCGCGGACTCGGAGAAGTAGCTCCGGGAGATCTCTTTTAGCGGCAAAAAGCCGTGACGTTCTGCGCCGTACTCGACGAAGGCAGCCTCAAGACTGGGTTCCACCCGAGTAATGCGCCCTTTGTAGATGTTGGCTTTTTTCTGTTCCCGGCCGGGAAGTTCGATATCCAGATTGAAAAGTTTTTGGCCATCGACGATGGCAACACGCAACTCCTCTGATTGAGTTGCATTGATTAGCATGCGTTTCATATTTTCTATCCATGCAACTGCTCGAGTCTCGTCACAGCAGGCGGAAATCCGCACATTAAGTCACGGTCTGACTGCATTCTGTTCAGTCAGCTCCCGTTTTCTTCTGGCTGTCGAGTTGAGGGCAAAGTCGTTTTACCCACGATCGTTTCCCGAAACTGGCTCGGGCAGTTGAAAAGCTGTTAAAGTTCGCCATCTGGCGGTCAACCGTTCTCTAGAACTTCTGTAAGGCACTTTGCCAAACCGGCAACGCAGCGCTCTGGATCATAAATTTTATGACCGCATCGCTTATGTGCCGCAGAAGAGCTCAGCAAGACGGGCCGCATGTGGCACCTGTTTGCTCGGTCAGCACAGCCCTGGGCCGCCTGAGAGGCCAATCTCTCTGTCTGTGTTGGACGAGGTGTTGGCAATAATTATGGGGCAGGGGCCCTTGCGATATGCTGAATTATCTTCCTGAAGGGAAAAATCCCCTACAGGCTATCTAATCTCTTACCGCGCTGACGACGGCTGTGCTGCAAGGCTCGGCCACCGTCAAAAAAATCAATTGGCAATATAACAATCTTTCTCTTGCCTAGCAATGACTTAACGATAGAAAAAAGCCGCTAAATGTCAGAATCAAAAAAGAATTCTCCAACAGTCCGATTTGTCACCGTGGAGGCGGATTTCGCGGGGCAGAGAATCGACAATTTTCTGTTGCGGGAACTCAAGGGCGTACCGAAAAGTTTTGTCTATCGCATCCTGCGAAGGGGGGAAGTGCGGGTTAACAAGGGGCGGGTGAAGGCGGCTTATCGCTTGAAGGACGGGGATATGGTACGCATCCCTCCTGTTCGTATGGCCGATCCCGCAGAAAAACCCAAGCCGACGAAAAACCTCCTTGCGCAGTTGGAAAGCGCCATTATCTTCGAAAATGACCGCTTTTTAGTCCTAAACAAACCCTCTGGCATTGCTGTTCATGGTGGTAGTGGGCTGAATTTTGGAGTCATTGAGGCACTACGCGAGCTACGGCCCGAAGATCATCACCTGGAATTGGTGCATCGTCTGGATCGCGTGACATCTGGCTGCCTGCTGATCAGCAAGAAACGCAGTGCCCTAAGGATATTGCATGAACTTATGCGGAATAATCGAGTCGATAAACGGTATCTCGCACTGGTTGCGGGCAGTTGGCGCAAAGGTCGTAAAAATGCAGATGCCCCCCTTCTGAAAAATACCCTCCAAGGTGGAGAGAGGCTGGTCAGGGTCGATCCGGAAGGAAAGTCGGCCCAGACCCGCTTTCAACGCTTGAGACGATTTCGGAATTACACGCTTGTGGAGGCCGAACTCATCACCGGAAGAACACATCAGATTCGCGTTCACAGCGCCTGGTTGGGCTCACCGGTGCTGGGCGACACTAAATACGGTGATGAAGCGGCCAATCGGGAAATGCGCAAGCTGGGATTGAAACGGCTGTTTTTGCACGCACATAAATTGAAGTTCCGCTGGCCAGGTGAGAAGAGAGATTTTGAAATCAAGGCGCCACTTCCTTCGGAGTTGGAAACCCTGCTTGAAAAACTGGATGAAGAAAATAGATGAAGTTTAAGCTGTTAATATTTGATTGGGATGGAACTTTAATGGACTCAGAGGCGCGTATCGTGGACTGCGTACGGGCTGCGGTAGACGATCTTGGATTGGACTGCCCGAGTAACGATGCGATACGTAATATTATCGGTCTGGGTCTGAGAGAAGCCATAGATACCCTGTTTCCCGGCGCGGATGATGAACTGCACCACAATGTCGTTTCCCGATATCGTTACCATTTCCTCGGCGGCAACGAAACCCCATCCAGTCTGTTCGACGGAGCGCGAGAAGTCATCGAAACCCTGGCACAGCAGGATTATCTGCTGGCAGTGGCGACGGGCAAGGGCCGGCAGGGGTTGGATCAGGTTCTGGAAGCTACGGCGTTAGGAGAGTATTTCCATATAACCCGTTGTGCTGATGAAACTTTTTCCAAGCCCCATCCTGAAATGCTGGAACAGATCCTCGATAGGCTCGGCGTTGAGCCGCACGAGGCGTTGATGATTGGTGATACCGAGTACGATCTGGAAATGGCAAGCAATGCGGGCACCCACTCACTTGGCGTAACCTATGGTGTTCATAGTCAGGAGCGTCTTCTCCGACACAAACCCCTGGACTGTCTGCATGACGTTTCCGCCATCCCTAAGTGGTTAGAATCGCAGATTAAACAATAATCAATTTACTTAAAATACAATTTATTATTAAGGTTTATTCATGTCAGATATAAATAATGGCAAGCCACGTTCTCAATCCATTCCCAGTGATTGGGAAAGGGAACTGGTGGACAAGGTTGTGTTGGGCTCCATTGCTGAAAGTCGTCGAACCCGGCGATGGGGCATCTTTTTTAAAAGCCTGACCTTTCTATATCTCTTTGTTCTTTTGGCATTATGGTGGAACGATGACTTGGGCAAGGGTGTTTCAACTGCGACAGAGTACACGGCATTGGTCGAAGTCAACGGCGTTATTGCCCCAGATACCAAAGCCAGTGCCGACAAAGTTGTGACCGGCCTGCGCAATGCCTTCGAGGACGAGAAAACCAAGGGCATCATTCTGCGTATGAATACCCCGGGCGGCAGTCCGGTTCAGTCGCGTTATATTTACGAAGAGATTACCCGACTGAGAAAAGAGAATCCCAAAATCAAAGTCTATGCGGTAATCGTGGATATCTGCGCCTCAGGCGGTTACTACATCGCTGCCGCTGCGGATGAGATCTATGCGGACAAAGGCAGCCTCGTCGGCTCCATCGGTGTATTGATGAACGGATTTGGCTTTGTTGATGTGATGCAGGGGTTAGGCATCGAGCGCCGCTTGATGACTGCTGGCGAAAACAAAGGCATCATGGATCCATTCTCACCTGTGGGTGACCCTGATAAGGCGCATATTCAGCGCTTACTGGATCAGTTGCACGTCCAATTCATCAATAGCGTCCGTGAGGGAAGGGGAGAGCGCCTCAAAGTCACTGAATACCCTGAGATATTCAGCGGACTCTTCTGGAGTGGGGAAGAAGCCCTGAAAATGGGATTGGTGGACGATTTTGGCAGCAGTAGTTATGTTGCCAGAGAGATAATCGGTGCCGAGGAGATTGTCGATTTCACGCTGGAAGAGGATGTATGGGATCGGTTTGCCGAGCGTCTGGGTGCCGGAGCCGCTGAGACACTGGCGCGAATTACCGGTTTTACCAACAATCTCCAGCTGCGTTAGAGGGGTCTGCTCACGAAACGGAAAAAATCGTACGCTAACTAAGGCCAGTCGAAAGGGACGAGAACGAGTTAAGATGGCTCCAGATGGAAGCACTATCTTTTTAATTTCTGTGAGTTTATTTGTTCGAGAAGAAACGCATCGTTTGCCCGCACAGCAGCCGTATTCTGGTGCTCCTGACCCAGCACCTTTTCACGGCGTACCTACCTCCTGGAGATAAAAGCCGGCGCCGTGCGCACCAGAGGCGAGCAGAACAGCGAGACCGGCGGCAATCATCACATCTTGTCACATCCCTTTCCTTCGACTGGAGTCAAAGGCTGAATCTCTCCGGGCATTTTTCGTATCTTCACCATTCCATCGAAACACGCCATCGGCTGACTTGGCGGCAGCCGCGAACTGCGACCACCGCCGTGGTCATAATCAGCCGGCACCCGCACTGCTGGCAGGCGGCTCGACCATCTGCTTTCGCGCTGTCCAGACGAACACCGAGGAAATCGAGCCACAACTCGGTGGTCATTGCACGGATCATATCGGGGCCGGTGGTCTTGGGCGATGCACCGCTGGGTATTCCGTTGCGCAACTCATAGGCTGCGGCCAGAAAGCTGTTGCGCACGCTGGGGCTTTCCTGCTGATAGCCGATCTGCTCGAACACGTCGGCCAGCAGGTCCTTGGCCTCCTGGTTCTGTGGCTCGGTATACACCAGCTTATTCAGGATCTCCTGTGCGTGGCGGTACTTGCCCTCGTCAAACAACGCCTTGCCCTTGGCAATGACGGGTAACCGCCATAACCTGGATAACCACCATAGCCATAACCTGGATAACCACCCCAAGGACCACCGCCCCAGGGACCGCCATAGTAGTCATCATTATCAAACCAGTCGAATGGTCCCCAAAATGCCTGAGCGGAGGAGGTCGCCAGCAAGGCGCTTCCAGCAATAACGGCAGCAGCAGCAAAACGCAGAGTCTTTTTCATGATGTGTAATCTCCTTTCAAGATAATGACACGGCTGAAAAATAGCGACCGGCCCTGGATCGATTTCCTTTTGCCAGAACCGACGACACATACTTAAGATTCGTAAAGAACCCTCTATCAATATAGGCAGTGTACAAAAAAGTTTGGTTGATCCATATCATTAAATTAGCGATTATTAATGATATTTGTCGTTAATAATATAATCTGCAAGTGATCGAATTGGCACTTAATCCTGGTGAGAGCACACTGCTTATGGTAGCTGGGACTCAAGGGTTGAGAATGCTTTTAAAATCTCTTCTGGCTGATTATGGAAATGGGGCGAGAAGCGAATACCCCCTCCGCGATAAGCACAGACGACACCATGCTGCATAAGACGCTGATAGAGCCCTTCATTATCGACACCGGGTACTCTGAATGTAACTATGCCTGCCCGTTTCTCTTTCTCCTCAGGAGTAATGAGCTCAAAACCTAATCGCTTGGCCTCAGCAACAATGGCATCGGTATTCGACTTGATAGATTGTTGGATCGATTCAATGCCGGTCTCCAGAATGATTTCAAGACTGGCGTGCAGGGCATGAATGCCCAGCATATTCGGACTTCCGCACTCAAAACGTCTTGCTGATGAAGCTGGTGTCCATCCAACTTGGTCAAAATCTCCGGCATTATTCACCATGTGCCAGCCAAATTGGTTGAGTTTGAGTTCATCACGCAGGTTTGCCCGGCAGTAGAAGAGGGCGATTCCTTCCGGTCCCAACATCCATTTATGTCCGTCGGCCACAACAAAGTCCGCTCGGAAAGCCTGTACATCAAAAGGGGAAGCTCCAAGGCTTTGGATGGCATCGACACAAAATAGAATGTCATTGTCTGCGCAAAATCCGCCCACCTGTTCGAGATTTAATTTCAAGCCAGAAGCATACTGCACGGAACTTATCGAGATCAGTCTTGTATGCTCGTCACACAGGGCAATGAGGTCATTTTCAGGGTCTTGAGTTTGGTCAAGATCCAACAATCGAAGTTCGACACCAAATTGTGATAGTGATTCCCAAACGATGCGGTTGGAAGGGAACTCCTGGGCTATACTTACGATGTTTTCGCCTGGTTTCCAACCAAGACCATAAGCGATGACCGACAGTGCCTCGGATGTATTCTTCAATAGCGCTATATCATCCACGTTTGGTGCGTTGATCAAACCTGCCAGTTGCCTGCGCAGGTGATTTTCTGTTTTCAGCCAGTCGGGATAGTGTCGGGCGCCTACAGAGCCGTTTTCCTGGGAAAAACGTTCAACTGCTTTAACCGTTTTCTGTGGCCAAGGCGCTACTGCTGCATGATTGAGATAGATTATTGAAGGATCCAGAGAAAAAAGTGGCACAGTGCTCTCCAGCTGGGTGAGGGTTATATATGAAGCTGCTTCAGGCCAATCCATCGGAATCTTGGTTGGGGCCTGTTTCAGCTTGAATGGGATGCAATTCCAGTCAGGTTGTTACAAAATAGGCACAAAATTGGACTTAAAGCCGCCCCAACATGGACACCTATCTGACTAATTCTATAAGAATAATTTTATTCTTGCTGATTGTACTCACAGCATCCTCAATATCTGCAGCAGATGTGGAGCTGGATGAGCCTATTCTGCCTCTTCCTCTGGCTCAGGACCTGGCCCCAAAAGTAGTAGCGATAGGGGACAAGCTTTTCCACGATCCCTGCCTTTCCCACGACAACACCATCAGTTGCGCACATTGCCACCGATTGGCGACAGGCGGAACCGACATGTTGCCCAAGTCTTTCGGCATTCGTGGACAGACCGGGGCAATCAAAGCCCCAACGGTGTACAACAGTGCTTTTAATTTCGTCCAGTTCTGGGATGGCCGTGCGGCAACACTGGAGGAGCAAGTCAGCGGTCCAATCAATCATCCTCTTGAGATGGGTTCCAGCTGGCTGGAGGTCGTCAATAAGTTGAAAGCCGACCCTGAGGTAACAGTTGGAGGCTCGCTACCTCTCTATTCCCAGTCTTCAACAATTTGAAAATCTGCACAATATTCACGAAACCCATCAGGCAGAGGATACCCGCCAAAGCCGGCAGATCAGTATTGTGTTGTCGGTGATTATCCTGTTCCTGCTCATGGGATTATGGCAACTGCTGCGTAAACTCGATACTGCACGGCAGGTTGCCGAGCAGTCCTGGAACAGATTGCACGATGCTGTAGGAAGTCTATCTGAGGCATTTGCGCTGTTTGATAGTAATGAGCAATTAGTGTTGCACAATAAAAAATTTGAGAAATTCTATCCTTGGTTAAGTGACCGACTTCAGAAGGGTGTTTCACTGAAAGAACTACTGAGAAGAATTCCCATTGCGTTCGAACGAAGCACGCTTGATGGCGAAAAGATTGAAAATGAAATGCCACTTGAACTCTATCTTGAGCGTCCGGATAGTCACAGGTGGTACCTGGCAAGTAATAATCTCACTACCGAAGGCGGCCTTGTCTGTGTCCGCACCGATATCACCGAGTCAAAAAGAGCCGAACTTGAACTTCGCAAGCTTAGCCGCGCTCTGGAACAGAGCCCGGCTTCAGTTGTCATCACCGATACGAACGGGATCATAGAATATGTCAATCCCAAGTTTGAACGGATTTCAGGATATAGGGCCAGTGAGGCTATCGGCCAGAACCCCAGAATAATGAAGAGTTCCTAAAGAAAATTGGTTGTGATTATCTACAAGGCTACCATTTTGGTAAACCAATGTTACCGATCCGGCTTCCTGAATATTTTGCCGATAAATTGGAGATATTGATAATTACCGTATGTGCATAATACATATTATGTTAAATCAGGCGTGTTCAGGTTTATCCGCTTGTTTTCGACTCTGAGTCAAGCCGCCCTGCACTCTGGATACCGGAAAATTAATCCGTGATATTCGCGCCCTGCCGTGATTGCTGCGCTGGCACGCAATAAAAAAGGCGGAAAGGTGCAGCCCTCCCGCCTTCTATTGATTTGCCCCTGCGCGATCTCGCGCCGCCGCTAGTGTTTTTTTGCACTCACCATCATAAAGAACACATTAACTCCAACCGCAGTATAACAGCGCCACATTAGGCGCAACTTCAGCGTAGTCTTCGTGGACGTGCTGCAGGCCGACCAATGCCACCGGGTGGCCTGGCAATTGGATGCGTAGGCTTGGGTGGCCTTGAGATGGGTGGCTTGGGCCGATCGGGTTTCCCTGGTGGTGGGCGCACGATAATCGTGTCGCCGCCACATCCCCAACAAGGGTAAGGGTCGTAGTAGCCACCATAGTAAGCGCCGTATGAAACAGAGCCGCTAACGGATGAGGTGCCAGTGCTCGAACATCCTGTCAATAACACAGCACCCAGTAACAGGATGAGGCCAAACATTTTTCGACGGAATAGTGTCATGATCACTCTCCCCCTTCGGTGGCAATACCAGGCCATTTCTGAATCATGAAGAGTGCCCCGGAGGGGTCAGCAAGCAGTGCGGTCTGCTTGTCTTCTTCTGCTGTCCCGGACTTTACCAGTACCCTGCCCCCCAGATTGGTTACAACATCCGAAATCTTTTGTGGATCGGCAACACGGATTATAAGCGCCCTGGTGCTTGAAGCCCCATCCAAACAATTGCCCATAGAAGTCTTCAGCCTGTGCCACATCCTGGGTCAGCAGGTCATGCCAAACTATTTTACCGGGGAAGTGCTTGTGTGTGGCGGGAGAAGCTACAGGCGTCAGATCCAGCGTTGAGCAGCCGTTGAGCGCTGTAAAAGTGAATAACAGAGCAATAATCACCATTGAGGGTGCGGAATGTCTGCGAAATCTCTGTGTACGCATCGTCATTATCCATAACTCCAGGTAGCCTGGGATGCATAATATACTTGAGGAGATTCAATATCCTAATGAATTTAGGACTGAGTGGGATATTCCCGAAGATGTGCCGATTCCAGAGAATGGTTTTGCACACGAAAGCATAGCCCGTATGGGCCTGGCTGGTGGAGCTAACCTAAACATCCCCGCGTAAACGCGAGGATGTTAGCAATCACGCCTGGCGAAGACGCGCGTAGATCTTATCCTTAAGTTCTGTGCGCTCATACTTCATCGCTTCGAGGCTTTCATCCGCGATAGGCTGTCCGCGCTCTTCGAGTACACGGATTTCGTTGTCAAGGTCATCGTGTTTCTTCACCAACGCTGCAAAATCTGCGTCTGCTGCACTGAGTGCCTCGAGCTTCTGGTGAAGTTCGGGGAATTCATGGTCGATATCGTGGTGTTCTGAAAGCATGTTGCCCTCCCTCTTTTCTCTTATCAGGGTCAAGCCAGAATAATTTCTGCACTGACCCTTTATTAAAAAGCAGGGATTGCCGAATCAGTTTATCCGGCAACCCCTTCTTGAAGAACCCTTAACCCTGACGTTCCTTGACTTCCTTGATCACCTGCTCCGCGACACTGTTTGGGCAGGGAGCATAGTGCGAGAACTCCATGGAAAACTGTCCGCGACCAGAGGTCATGGTCCGAAGGTCGCCGATGTAGCCAAACATCTCACTCAGAGGGGCATCAGCCTTGACGCGCACGCCTGTGGTGCCTGCTTCCTGAGATTTGATCATGCCGCGGCGTCGGTTGAGGTCACCAATTACGTCACCCACGTGGTCATCAGGGGTGAAGACGTCGACCTTCATCACAGGTTCAAGCAACTGTGGACCCGCTTTCGGCACAGTCTGACGATATGCCGCCTTTGCAGCGATCTCATAGGCGACCGCTGAGGAGTCCACAGCATGGAAACTACCATCTACCAGGGTGACTTTGACATCCAGCAGCGGGAAGCCTGCCAATGTGCCCTGCTGCATGCTGAGCGCGAAGCCCTTTTGCACTGCGGGCCAGAATTCACGGGGGACGTTACCACCGGTGACCACGGACTCGAACTCGAATCCGCTGTTTTGCTCCCCAGGCTCGACTATGTAGTCGATTTTGGCAAACTGACCGGAACCACCAGTCTGCTTCTTGTGGGTGTAACTCTCTTCGATACGTTTGGTAATCGTCTCGCGGTAAGCCACTTGGGGTTTACCGACGGTAACCTCTACGCCGTGGGTGCGTTTGAGGATGTCGACCTTGATGTCGAGATGCAGCTCACCCATGCCTTTGATTATCGTCTCTCCACTCTCCTCGTCAGTTTCTACGCGAAATGAGGGATCTTCCTGCATCATCTTGTTGAGTGCGATCCCCATCTTTTCCGAACCACCTTTGTCATTTGGTGAGATAGCGATGGAGATAACCGGATCAGGGAAGACCATCGGCTCAAGGGTGGCAGGCCGCTTCTGATCGCATAGCGTGTGGCCTGTCTGAGTGTTCTTCAGACCTACCAGAGCGATAATATCACCAGCCTGGGCAGAATTTAGCTCCTCACGGGAGTCGGCATGCATCTCCACGATACGGCCAACACGTTCGGTCTTGCCGGTAAAAGTGTTGAGCAGGGTATCGCCCTTCTTCAGCCGTCCGGAGTAGATTCGGGTAAAGGTCAACACACCGAAACGGTCGTCCATAATCTTGAATGCCAATGCACGCAGAGGGTATTCCGGATCGACAAGGGCATACTCACCGGTCTCGTTACCTTCCATATCGACCTCAGGCTGAGGCTTGACCTCCACCGGGTTGGGCAGGTAGTCAACAACAGCGTTCAGTACTGGCTGGACACCCTTGTTCTTGAAAGCGGAGCCGCAGTAGGTGGGGAAGAAATCGAGTGCGATGGTACCCTTACGAATGCAGGCCTTGATGGTATCCATGTCAGGCTCTTCGCCTTCCAGGTACATCTCCATCGCATCATCGTTCTGCTCGACAGCCGCCTCGATCAATTTCTCGCGCCACTCTTCGACCAGATCAACCATATCGGCTGGCACATCCTGGACTTCATACTTCTCAGGGTCACCTGAGTCATCCCAGACCCACGCTTTACGAGTCAGCAGGTCTACCACGCCGACAAACTGGTCTTCAGTGCCGATGGGCAGCACCATGACCAGGGGATTTGCACCCAATACCTTTTCCACCTGTTCGACTACGCGGTAGAAGTCGGCACCGATACGGTCGAGTTTGTTGACCAGGATGATGCGGGCAACCTCGGATTCGTTGGCATAGCGCCAGTTTGTCTCAGACTGCGGTTCAACACCGCCGGAACCACAAAAGACGCCTACGCCACCGTCTAGAACCTTCAGTGAGCGATAAACCTCGATCGTGAAGTCAACGTGTCCAGGGGTATCAATGATGTTTAAGCGGTGCCCGTTCCACTCGCAAGAGGTGGCAGCGGACTGGATGGTAATACCGCGCTCCTGCTCCTGCGCCATGAAATCAGTGGTGGCCTCGCCATCGTGAACCTCACCTGTCTTATGGATCTTGCCAGTGAGCTTCAAAATGCGCTCTGTGGTGGTTGTTTTACCAGCATCCACATGGGCAAAAATACCGATATTTCGATAATGGGTGAGGTCTGTCATTTCTGTTTCCTAGTAATCCCAACTAAATCTTGGTGGGCATTGAGACGATGCCACGCCGAACACAGGCGATAGCTTTGCGGATGCAGACCCTACCAGTAAAGATGCTGGTGTCAATACTGAATCTGCATGTGAGCGGGAATATAACCCCTCTTTCAGACGTGAAAATCCTGCAGCAGTGGGGATTTTACTTGAATCTCCTCTTGTTTTCGCCCTGAATTAACCAATTAAACACATTCATATTGACCAGCAAAACATTGAATCTAAAGAATTAATTAAGTCAGTATTATTGTCTTGATAGCCTCGTGTCCTTAAGAATCTCCTCAGAAATTATTAGTTGGCTAGCAAATCACAAAATTTCAGGCCAAATAGTGGATGAGCGAAACATTCGCCACGCAGGAATTTAATTCACCTGGCCCAGTGGGACGAATATAAAGTCAGTATTGCCTGAAGAATTATCTCGCTTGCGCTGATGGAGGTCTCGACAGGTGAAGTGTGGCCCCAGATGTTAAATGATTTCTCGAGAACCAGCCTTGGGACATCTCTAGTGCATAGAGGGCCGGTTTTACAGAAGGATAGGACTTTTCACCATCGTCAGGCTCCATTGAATGGATATTGATAAGTTTTCGATCTTGGTCGAAAAAAGCGACGTCCAGTGGTATTTCCACGTTCAGCATCCAGATATGCAGAATCTTCTCTTTGGGAAATATAAATAACAATCCTTCGTTAACACCTAGTTTCTTCCGAAATGAGAGTCCCCGCAGGCGCGATTCCTGATCGTCAGCCACTCCGACAAACGCCGGAATAGCACCAATTTTGATCACCTCATTTTCTATTTCGCTGCATCCGCCAAGGACAGTGATAATCAAAAAAGCAAGTGTGGGGCGTAGCAGTGGTTGAAACAATGGATTTTCCCCTCCAATTGCCGTGATGCATAGAGGGTCAGGCATTAACTATTGATCGTGTGATGTCTCACTTAGATTAAGCTGCTCACGATATTCCTGGAGTAATCTTTCGGCGTCTCCAACCTGTTTCGGGGTCATTGCGGAGGATGCGGCATCCTGAAACCGCTGACCATATCTATCACCCATTTGAGCGCTCAACCCAAACCAGGCATAAGCCTTCACATAATCTTTCTCTGTTCCCAGACCATAGAGATACATACCCCCAAGTTTACCGAAGGCACGCTCATCTCCCGCAAATGACGCCGCGCGAAATTCGTTGAAAGCGGTCTGCCTGTCACCCTTTTGGTTGGCTTCCATTCCCTCTTCAAGTCCCGCTTGGCTGGGGAAGGTGGCAAAAAGAAAAATCAGGCTGCAAACTGCTATCAGTCGTTGTTTTGGATTAATCATTAAGAAAATTCGTAGTAACAATGCTTGGAATGCCACTCATCCTACAAAAAACAATGGGATCCGGCAACGTGCTGATATTAGTTCATCACTTTGAAGTTGTGCCAATTTTTCAACATGTCCGAGAAGATCTCCATAGGGACGGGCTCATGGAACAGAAACCCTTGCACTTCATCACAACCTGAATTCTGCAGGAATTTGAATTGGTCAAGAGTTTCAACTCCCTCCCCTATGGTTTTAAGATTGAGATACTGTGCCATCGAGATAATTGTTTTTGTTATCGTTGCGTTATTTTGATCAGTTGAAACATCCTGAATAAACGATTGATCAATCTTAAGTTTGTCGATCGCCATTTGGTTAAGATAAGAGAGGCTTGAGTAACCTGTGCCAAAGTCATCTATGGCTATGTTGACTCCCCGCGCTTTCAACTGGGTCAACGTGTCTTTCACTTCAACAATATTTTGCATGAAGGCCGTCTCCGTCATCTCCAACTCAAGGTAGTGAGGACTTAATTGGGTATCACTCAAGATACTGTTTACTTGGTTTAGAAAATCGGTTCTGCGGAATTGAACAGGTGAAACATTTACTGCGATAGGAATCTTCGGCAAACCAGCGTCATGCCAAATTCTGTTGCGGCAACATACTTCCCTTAGAACATATTCGCCGAGCGAAACTATCAGTCCGGTATCTTCAGCGATAGGAATGAAATGATCTGGCAAGATATATCCACGCTCAGGATGTCGCCAGCGCAACAGCGCCTCGGCACCAATCAATTCACCTGTTTGAATGTCGATCTGGGGTTGGAAAAAGAGTTTGAACTGATCCTTCTCCATGGCGATACGCATATCGTTTTCCATCGCCAACCGGTCTCTTACCTGTGCCTGCATCTCTGGAAGATAGAAGCGTATGGCATTACGCCCCTCCTCCTTGGCTTTATACATGGCAGTGTCTGCCCGGCGAATAATGTCCTCGGCAGTCTCCCCATCTCCAGAAAAAAGTGTTACGCCAATACTGCTGGTCGTGTGCAGTTCATATTCCCTGATGTGGTAAGGCTCAGCCAGGCTTGCTTTGAATTTCTCCGCTATCGATAAAACCTTATTTGTTGCTGATTCGTGATCTGGCCCCAGTTCATTCAGCACCATCATGAACTCATCACCACCCAGACGGGCCAAAGTATCGTCTTTTCTGACCAGTTTCTTCAATCGCCGTGCAAACTCTTTCAGCATCCCGTCACCCACGAGATGTCCCAGTGAGTCATTGATATTCTTAAACCGGTCCAAATCTATGAAGACGCTCGCACCAACGGAGCCGCTTCGGCTTGAGCGTGCAAGAGCCTGATTGAGACGGTCAAACAATAAAACTCTATTCGGCAGACCTGTCAGACTATCGTGATAAGCAAGAAATTCGACCTCGGCTTCTGCACGTCGCTGCTTGCTGACATCAACCATACTGGACAGGAAGTGGATGATCGTGCCTTTATTGTCTCTAATCAGGCTGATACTCGTCCATTGAGGGTAAACCTCGCCATTTCTGCGTTGATTCCATATCTCTCCCTGCCATGAACCCGAGTCAGTCAACTGCTTCCATAGATTGCGGTAAAAACGATCATCATGTCTACCTGACTTGAGGATGCTCGGTGTCTTACCGAATACATCTTCTGGCGAATAGCCGGTCATCTCAACAAAACGCCTGTTTACTCGCTGAATCCTACCTTGGTCGTCAGTGATGATCATCGCATCATGTGCTTCAAACACCATGGCTGACAAACGAAGTTCTTGTTCCAACGCTTTTTGTGACGTTATATCGTGAAGCGTGACGACAGCACCAATCCGCTCCCCTTCTTTATTAGCAAGTGTTTCTCCATTTGCCAGAAGCGTACGTTCTGTGCCGCCATTTGGAGGCGAGACAAAAACCTCCTGCCCGCGTACCTTTCCATCTTGCAATGTGCGATACAGAGGAGATTCATCACGTGCGAGTAAGTGTGCTCCATCCGCACTATGCAAGCCATATTGAGAAGCGCACTCGTTAACGGGGATATGAAGTTCGCTATTACCCAGAAAGGTTCTGGCGGCGGGGTTAAAAAGAGTCAAATGACCATCCTTGTCGCAGACAACTATACCGTCGGATATCGATTCCAGTATCGTATTTAAAAATTGGCGCTCTTCCTTAAGCGCTTGTTCGGCAAGTTTACTCACGCGAAAAACAAATAGAACTTTTTGGAAGAAAAGGTAGTTAACCAATATGCCGGCCAAAAGAACGGCCAGGTGAATACCTATCAGAATCCATGCAGCATTATTGGTCAATGGCAGACTATAGAGATTCCACAGAATAGAACATAGGATTAATAAAACCCAAAGGCCATACATCAGAAAGGAATAATTCCGTATTCCAAAAGTGTGATTTATTATTGGTATCTGCATTTATTGTTGAATCACACTTGTCTTGCTAAGCATTAATAAGCGTATCTTGTTTTGCAGCCCAGGCAACTATTGAATCCCTGACTAATTTTGTCGTTGGTCTTCATTTAATCACTTGAAATCAACGCCCTTTGATAATTTTTCATGCAATTTGTCAATAGTATTAACTGAGAAAGGCGGTCACACAATGGTGGCCGCCTTTCCTTGTAAATCAACAGATTTTCAGGCGATCTGTTATTGGTTGCTCATAGGTGATGGACGCCCATAAGGATAGTAGCCCTGCCCCCAACCTGGACGGTATTGCGAGGGCGGTGACGCCATTGCATCCCGCAACTCTCGTTCAGCCTGAATCAGGTTGCGCATGGCGTTCATTTCGGCCTCAGCTGCCTGACGCAGATCGTCAAATTCCTTAAGGATGCGAGTCACAGATTCTGACCTGGCAATCACTGGTGCAGCATGGGGCGAGGCCGCAGCAGCATTGGGGGTGCTGGCGTCGTCAGCTGGGCTAACCTCTGAAGCAGTAGCCGTGTCAGTTGCCACTTCAGTCTCAGCTGTGGCGGCAACACTTTCTGTCGTTGGTGCTTCTGCTTCTGGAGCGGCAGTTACTTCACTGGCAGATTCCTTGCTATCCACATTCGCACTGGACTCCACACTCACTGCTGCATCTGTAGCAGTTGATGCAGTTGCCTCATTGGGTGCAGCGTCTGCAACTTCAGTCTCTGCTACAACGCTGTCAGCCGTATTTACTGAGTCTTCTTTGCCAGAAGTTTCGGCACTCTCAGTTTGAACCGCCGCGCTAGCGGGTTGACCACCTGATACGGTTCCAAGAATTTCTGCAGCCGGTTGAGTGGTTTCAGTCGTTGTAGCTTGTTCAGAAGAGGTTTGGCTCTGACCATTGGATCCAGCAGCCTCATCGCCAGGATGTTTTGCTAGAGAGCGAACATAGGCAAAACCAATAATAATGATCAGTAGCCAGAAGATAATTTTTGGCCAGAATCCCGCTGAACTGCTGGGTGTGGTTGTCATTTCCATCTCCTCTTTTTGCGTTTTATCTGGTTCTTCAGTGTGACTCTGTGCCGCCTTTTTTTCTGTTGAAAGGACAGCAGCAGCGGCAGAAGCTAAATCAGAAACAGATGAGACCGTAGTGTCTGTTTCTGCTTTAGGGGTTGATTCTACGACAACAGGTTGTTCAGCAGTGGCTTCTGTGGGCTTGGTATCTGGTTTTGCAGCGGGGACGACCTTCTTAGCCGGCAGCGATTTTTTGGCGGACTTTTTCTTTGCAACTTTCTTCTTCGCTGCTTTCTTGGCAACCTTCTTGTTTGCGGCTTTTTTCTTCGTGGTTTTCTTTTTAGGTGCAGAGGACTTAGGTTCGGTCACATCAGTCTCTTTCTCATTTTCTGCCATCGTCACAGTTCCTCCAGATCATACAGGCCCTTGGCAATTCGCCATATCCTAGCATAGCACTAGCAAAATTACTTTGGATAAGAATTCCGGGTCATATCCCTATTTTCATCACCAGCTTTTGCCTCAACCAGCCATCCAGCCATCCAGCCATCCAGCCTCTGACCAGGGTTTCCCGCACGATAACCTGGACCCAATCCCCGCTATTGCCTAGTGTGATCATTGCAGCACCACTTTCCACAGTGGCAACCAAGCTGTAGTCAGTGCCCGGCCCTGACCGTAAATTAGCCCGCTCAACCTTCACGCCTATAGTTTCGCCAATCCAGGGTTCTGACAATATTTTTTCCAAGCCGTTTTCTTCGCTCCATTGGTTGGTATGAAGAAGATTCCTAATATACTCTCGGGCGTCTTTATGCCCGCCTCTTGCAGCCATCAGGTACCAGGGAGGGCCTCCCGTTCGTCCTTTTTTATCCCTTCGCCAGCGGTAAAAGCAAGGCCTATGGCAAACTGTGCATCTTGATGTCCGCGTTCTGCGGCTCTTTTCCACCAGCTGATGGCTTTTTCGATATCGACGCTCAGTCCATTCCCATTAGCATAGAGCCAACCAAGGTTGTATGCGGCATCTTTATGGCCTTCCACCGCCAGGGGATTCCAGATACAGAATGCTTCGGCAAAGTCTCCTCGCTGCAATGCGATCAATCCCAAATCAAAACGGTCAGCTCGGGAAACATTACAGTACAGCAGGATGACAGGCAGGAAGATCAGCACCATCCATTCTGTGCGGGGCTTGAGCCAGAATCTGTTGCTCTGCTGAGGTTTGGGTTGCATTGGGCCTCTGAGTCGTCTATGAGCTAGGGAGCCTCTGTATGAACTGGGCTCATGATCCGAGTTTACGATTCGTTTTAAGACGCTTCAGTAGTGCTGAAGAAGTCTGGCAACCAATCTATTGACGTCGGACATGCCGGTTTTCAGGTTCTTTTCTATCGCTTCCATGCTGATTGGATCATCACTTTTTCCAGCCGCCCAGTTTGCTACTACTGCGCAACAGGCGTAACAGAGATCCAGCTCTTTGGCCAGCGAGGCCTCTGGCATTCCGGTCATGCCCACGATGTCACAACCGTCCTGCTCCAGGCGATGTATCTCCATCGCTGTTTCCAGCCGCGGCCCCTGAGTAGCCCCGTATGTACCACGGGTAGTCAGGGGAGCTGACACCTCCTCTCCTGCTTCAATCAAAGCTTTCCTTAACGGTTCACAGTAGGGATTGGTAAAATCAATATGCGTAACCTGATCGAGATCATACTCAAACAGCGTATGTTCCCGCCCATAGGTATAGTCGATAATCTGATCAGGAACAACAATCTGACCAGGCCCCATATCACGGGTAATCCCCCCCACAGCGGCGATAGCAATCACGGCCTCAACACCGATATGCTTCAGCGCCCAGAGATTTGCCCGATAGTTCACCCGGTGCGGCGGGATTGTGTGGGAAGGACCATGGCGTGGCAGGAAAATCACCTCTGTCGAGCCGAAAATACCATGTGTCAGCGTCGCTGAGGGTTCACCAAACGGCGTATGTGATACCTCACGGTGGGTGATTTCCAGATCAGGAATCTTATCTAGACCCGTTCCGCCAATGATGGCCAGTTTCGTCATTATTATTTGCCCGACAACAATATCTTATAGAGCGATTCTAACCTAGTTTCCAGAACAAAAAAAAGCCGACTGAAACTCAGTCGGCTTTTTCTGGACAGGTCGGACTATCTTACTGAGCGATCAGAGCTCCTCTGCATGACCAGCAAGGTATTCTGCGACACCATCAGGTGTGCCCTTCATGCCGGCATCACCTTCCTTCCAACCAGCGGGGCAAACCTCACCATGCTCTTCGGTGAACTGCAGCGCATCAATCATGCGCAACATCTCATCGATATTACGACCAAGGGGCAGGTCATTGACGACTTGGTGACGTACTACACCATTTTTATCGATCAGGAATGAGCCACGAAATGCAACACGGCCGTTGGGCGTCTCGACATCATAGCTCTTGCAGATAGCATGATCGAGATCAGCAACCAGCGGGTATTTTACAGCACCAATTCCACCGTCATTCACAGCAGTGTTACGCCAGGCGTTGTGTGTGAAGTGGGAATCGATTGAGCAACCAACGACTTCTACACCACGCTTTTTGAACTCTTCCAGGCGATGATCAAAAGCAATCAGTTCTGAGGGGCAAACGAAAGTAAAGTCGAGGGGATAGAAAAAAAGTACGGAATATTTTCCATCGGTCGCCTCTTTAAAGTTGAAAGCATCTACAATAGTGCCATCACCCAGCACGGCAGGTGCAGTAAAATCTGGAGCCTCACGGCCAACAAGTACGCCCATTTGTTTACCTCATTTGAATGGAATGTCTGGACAGATGTCCTGTAATAAGATTCAGTGGAGCCAGTCCCTGAAGTTGCACGAAATCTTAAGCGTTTTTGTCAGAAATTAGAATAAGAATAAATTAAAGTCGGCGATTAATAAAAACTATCGGCATGGAATGCCTTATCTAAGACCTATTGTATCCATCCGAGGATCAGGAAATATTGACAAACGTAGGGTGCGTTGGGCGCACCATGATTGCTGTAGCTGCTTATTCTGGTGCGCACGGCGCACCCTACCAGATGCTCAAAACAAAAAAGGGGCCGAAGCCCCTTTTGATCAGCAATTGCTATAGCGTTATTGCGCGGCAGCCTGACCGTAAATGCCGTTGGATTCGAGGGTAGGTAACAAAACGGATTGCTCACGTTCAATACGCTCATCCACCATATCGAAAATTTCGAAGGTGTCGGCAATAAAGTCATCAGTAAAGTTGAAGTCGCAATTCTTCAACCATTTCTGATGGTAATCGTCAAACTGCTTACGCATAGGTTTCTGACCATTGAGGAAACCCCATGCCATTGATTTCAGCTTGGGATCTTCATGTGTCAGCAGCTCAGGGTAGATACCCTGATCCTGATCTGCCATATGGTCTTTCATTTTCGCTGATAGATCGCATATCAGCTGGTATGCGGTTTTTGCATTGGGTCGGATCTTCAACTGATCCTTGGTCATCATAGCCCGCAGGTCACTGATCATCTCATGCAACTCTGCATGACGTGCTTTAAGGGTTTTAATGGACACTTCTCCATACCTCCTGAATTTTCTGACAGGCGCGAGGCCTCCGAAGAGGAATCTCGCTCAAACTTTAACAGCGGCATTATCCGCCAAAATGAATCTCTGGATTCCTGATCTGGGCCAGGTTGTTCCCGATATAGAGATCTTGGACCAATTTCAGAAAAATGGCAATAGACTACTAATTTTATTGGATTTTTTTTATTTTTTAAGGGGGTTAACCCTTGTCGAGTAATGGCGGCACAAGGGAAAACCCTTGCTTTATTTGGATGTGTTCAAATCAATAGGCTATTTTGCGACCGCGTAGATGCCTGCGACATTGCGCAGATAACCCTTATAATCCATTCCGTAACCAAAAACGTAACGGTCTTCAACCTTCAGGCCAGTGAAGTCAGCCTGAATAGTGCTATTCCTAACCCGCACTTTCTCCACCAGGACTGCGGTATAAACGCTTCGAGCCCCTGCTTCCCGGCATGCATCCGTAATTGCCGCCAAGGTGATTCCCTCATCCAGTATATCGTCGATGATCAGGACTGTTTCCCCTTTCAGGGAGGTGCTGGGATGGCCTATCCATTCGAGCTGGGTTCCTGTTGTTTCAGCCCCATATCGTGTGGCATGGATATAATCCTGGCGCAGCGGAAATGTCAGACGGGTCAAAAGATGCCCCATCGGGATCAGTGCCCCGTTCAGCACACAGAGTACCACTGGATCTTCGCCTGCCAGCTTGCCGGTGATCTCAACCGCCATTCTGTCGAGCGCCTGCTCCACCACCTCCTGGGAATGGAGCAGATCAGCAGTTTGCATGACCTCAGCGGCCTGTTTCTGGGTAATTGCCATTATTCTCTCCGGTTTCACCCCAAATCCAGGTTGAGTGTGGTGTCCGCCTCCACTGCCGACAGCGACTCCACGGCATTGATCCAGCGCGGGTCCATATGCAGTTCCTGTCGACTGAAATGGCCGCGGCCATGCATGCGTATCAACCTGAGATGAGCTGCTGGATCATTGTACTCCTTTAAGGAGTCGAGTACTTCGGCAGCGGCATCCTCGTTGTTGCAGACCAAAACCATGTCGCAGCCAGCCTGTAACGCTGCAAGCGCCCTATCAGCATAGCTGCCCGCATTTTCCGCTGCCGCCATACTCAAGTCATCACTGAATATAACCCCCTGAAATGCGAGCCTTTTTCGCAACACATCCTGCAACCAAAATGAGGAGAAACCCGCCAACTCACTATCAACCCGGTCATAGATGACATGCGCCGGCATGATGGCTTCCAGGCCGAAGTGGATCATCCTTTCAAAAGGTCGAAGGTCCCCCATTTGAATATCCTCCAAACGACGATTGTCGATGGGTAATACCAGATGAGAGTCAGCCTCCACACCACCATGACCGGGAAAGTGTTTGCCCACTGAGGCCATTCCTGCCTCACGTGCACCGTAAATCCAGGACTGGGAAAGTTGTGCCACAACCTCAGGTTCCGCTGAAAAGGCCCGATCACCGATCACCTGACTAATTCCCAACCCCAGATCAAGCACCGGCGCAAAGCTGAAATCGACACCGGCTGCACGCAATTCAGCCGCCATCAGCCAGCCACCCTGCCCCGCCAGCTTCAGCCCCCTCTTTCTGTTGAGGGCATATTGCTCGCCATACCAGGCCAACGGTGGCAGATGGGTGAAGCCGTCACGAAAGCGTTGTACCCTCCCGCCCTCATGATCCACGGAGATCAACAGATGGGGTTCCCGCAAGGCATGGATCTCAGAGGTCAGTTCGAGCAACTGCCCGGGAGTTTCGAAATTCCGGGTGAAAAGAATTACCCCTCCAGTAGCTGGATGCAGCAGACGTTCGCGATCTTCGGGAGATAGCGATCCACCACTCAGATCGAGCATGACAGGACCAAGGCTCATAATGTTATTCAGGCAAATTCCATTCAACTTTTTCCGCAGTATGCCGCAAAGATCATCAAGGGAAAACAATATGCGATTGAAATCGTCCGTTTCATAGACTGTCGAGATGAGGAAAAGGTAACTACCATGCGCCAGATCAGTGTTCTGCTGTTGTCACTGTTGTTGTTTGCCAGTTTGGCATGGGCTGAAGATGAGGCGCCCCCCACAATCAGCTACTACGAGGTCAAACCCTCTCTTGTGGTTAATCTTGCCAGCGGAGGTAAATACGCCCGTTGCGATATCCAGCTAATGACCAAAGATGACGATTTTCTGGAACAGCTGAAACTTCACGGGCCGGCTATCCGCCATACACTGCTTATGTTGCTTTCGGAACAGGATGGAAAAAAGATCAAGACGCCGGACGGCAAGGAAGCACTCCGCAAGCAGGCAATGGAAGCTGTCAGCACCCTGATGAAGGATCTTGCTGGGAAAGACAGTCTGAAGGCACTCTATTTCACAACTTTTTTTGTTCAGTAAGACGAATATCCAATTTATCCCGCAGAAGATCACCCAGCAGGTTCAGCGTCAGTACAACCAGCATGATTGCCAAGCCTGGCGCCAACACAATATGTGGCGCGATCAACATATAACCTGCGCCATCGCGGATCATACTGCCCCAAGAGGCTTCCGGTGGCTGAATACCCAACCCCAGAAAGGATAATCCGGCCTCGGCAATGACCATGCCCGCGATACCGAAAGTTGCCTCAACAATCAGCGGCGCGGCAATCAACGGTAACAGATGTCTGAACATGATTATCCTGGAACTGCTGCCCAGCGCCACCGCTGCCTGCACATGATCCCGATGCTTGAGAGATAGCGTCTGAGCCCGTGTCAGGCGTGCATAACCCACCCAACCGACAGCAGAAAGCGCAATCACCAGATTGTCGAGACCCGGCCCCATCACCCCAGCCAGGGCAATTGCCAGCAGGATGCCGGGAAAGGCAAGAAAGATATCGATCACGCGCACCAGAAGAAGATCCCAATAGCCACCTTTGTAGCCGGCGATCAATCCAAGCGTTGTACCCAGCAGAGCGGAGATCACCACGACTCCGAAAGCGATGAGAAAAGATGTTCTGGCACCCGCGATCAGTCGTTCGAGGATTGGCCGTCCCAAGTCATCAAAACCAAGCAGACTGTCACTGCCCGGCGGAGCAAGAATTTGTTCAAGGTCGATAAGATTTGCCGACTGGGTCAAGAGTGGATTCAGGATCACCATGAAGAGCCAGATGAGCAGTATGCTGACCGGGAACCAGAGGCGCATTACCGCGATCCACTCAGGCGAATACGGGGATCAACAAGTCCGTAGACGATATCGGTCAGGGTGTTCACCAGTACATAGACCAGACTGATAAAGAGCACGCATCCCTGCACCACGGGAAAATCCCTTTTCTGGATCGAGTCAATCATCAATGAGCCGACGCCAGGCCAGTCGAAGACAATCTCAGTCACCACGGCACCGCCAAGCAGGGCACCCAGCTGCAGCCCCAGCAAGGTGATTACCGGCAGCCAGGCGTTGCGCATCGCATGACGCAAGACCACGCCCCGTTCAGACAAACCCTTCGCACGGGCTGTGCGTACATAGTCCTCACCCAGCACCTCGAGCAGGCTGCTCCTGATCATGCGGGCGAGAATCGCGGCAAAAGCGGATCCCAGAGTGATGGCGGGCAGGATCAGACCGGCAAGAGAGTCGCGTCCACTCACTGGCGTCCAGCCAAGCCAGAGAGAGAAGAGCAGGATCAGCATGGGACCCAGCCAGAAATTGGGAATGGAGACACCCAGCATGGAGAATCCCATGGCACCCCAATCCCAGGCCTCCCCCCGCCTCACCGCCGCCATGATGCCGAGGGGGGTGGCGATCAGCACTGCACACAACAGTGCTGCCCCAGCCAATTCCAGAGTGGCGGGAATACGTTCTGCCAGAACCTGACTGACAGGCAGATTGGAATAGAGGGAGCGTCCCAGATCCAGATGCGCAAGGTTGGAAAAATAGACGAGTAGTTGTTCGCTGACAGGCAGATTCAGACCAAGCGCAATTCGCAGCGCCTCTCTGTCAGTGGCACGGGCCGATTCGCCCAGCATGACATCCACGGGATCCCCCGGCACCAGATGGATCAGCAGAAACACCAGGGTCGCCACTCCCAGTATAACGACCAGGGCACTGACTAAACGTGAGAGTAAAAAGTCAGCCATCCGTCTTACCGAATCTCCACCAGCATGTTGGTTTCAACCTGTTCAAACAGATCCAGCAGATCGTGGTTGCGCATGCGGATGCAGCCGTGTGAGACGGGTACACCGAAAGGTTCACTGTCGGGACTGCCGTGGATATAGATATAACGGCGCAGTGTATCGACGCTTCCCCCACGATTAAGGCCCGATTCCAGCCCCGTCAGCCAGAGGATGCGGGTGAGTATCCAGTCCCGTTCGGGGTGTTTTGCGGCAAGCGCCGGGGTATAGATCTCACCGGTTGCCCTCCGACCGACAAAGATGCAGCTTTCAGGACAACCGCTGCCAATTTTCAGGCGGATCTTGTGTAGCCCTCTCGGCGTACAACCTGATCCCAACTGTTCACCTGCACCGTTTCTGCCGGTTGAAACCGGATAACTGAGCAAGGGGTCACCGTTTTCCAACAGCACTATTGTTTGCTGGGAGATGTCAATACGCAGCATTCGTTTCGGCATCTGGAATCTCCCGTTTGTTCACCAATACTACCTGCTCCAATCCATCGTAGTTACCATCCGTCATCAGTTGGTAACCCGTCACTGTCCGGCGGGAGGCAAAGATTTGATTCTCATACCAGAGTGGAATATAGGGCAGATCCTGTTGTAATATTGCCTGCAACTGCCGATAGAGGTTTGCCTGTTCGGCTAGGGTTTTGGCCTGCTCCACCTCTTTCAACAAACGATCCACTTCAGGACTGGAGTAACGCCCCCTGTTTGCGCCCTTGGGTGGCAGAGAGTCGCTGGCAAAAATATAGCGAAAGATATCCGGTGTGCGAATACCCACCCAAGCCAGACTGTAGATCTGAAATCGCCCCGCCTTGATGTCTCCAAAAAAGGTCCCCCAATCGTAACTGCGCAGATCCACCTCTATGCCCACCTGCTTCAATTGACTCTGAATAATTGTGGCGAGCCGGATACGAAAAGGATCACTTGATGTCTTGTAGACCAGTTTCAGTGGATGTCCTGCATCATAGCCAGCTTCTGCCAATAGACTGCGCGCCAGTTGCGGTGAGTAGTCATACGATTCGAGGTCTTTTGCACCAGCCCAATGCTCCGACGGAAAAAGCGCGAGCGCAGGATGCGCAGCACTGTTCAGCACCTGGCTGATAATCGTTTCCCGATCAATGGCATGGGCGATAGCCCTGCGCACCAGAGGATTCCCGGTGGCGGGATCTTCCATATTAAACCCGATATAAGAGAAGTTACTGCCCGGTCTGTTCGCCACCTCCACCTCTTTACGGGAACGCAGATAGCCAACCAACTCGGGCGCGAGATCGTTTTGTAATAGATCGATCTCTCCCCGCAACAATTTCAATGTTCTGACGGTGGGGTTTTTCACTTCGATAAACTCAACTTTCTGTCCATCACGATGTCGTTCCAACAGTAGATGTCCAGGTTTGGAATGATCAACAAAACGGAACGGCCCGCTGCCGACAGGTTGTTCATGGAATGGATGTCTGGAAGCCAACAGATCGGCAGGCTGTATTGCCAACACCAGGTAGGCAGGAAAGAGTGGATCGGATCGTTTGAGATGAAAGTCCAGGGTCTGTTGATCGATCTGTGTTACATCCTCAATCAACTCCAGAGCACTCCTGTGGGGTGAGGCATTCTGCGGGTCGAGTACGAATTGGTAGGTTGCCACCACATCAGCGGCATCCAGCAATTTTTCATGCGTGAAGCGGGAAGTGGGTTGGCGCAGGCGAAAACGGTAGTGAGTAGGCGACAGGGTCTCCCAATCAGCAATGCCCGCTACCGGCAAGCTCTGATCGTCAAATTCAACCAGTCGTTGATAGAGCAGCCGGTTGATTCGTTCTGATGCCGCATCCGTTGCAAAACGCGGGTCGAGGTTGAGCGGCGCATTTGCAAGCCCCATACGCAGGATTTGGGTGTCTGGTGGCTGACTGCAGGCGGTCAGTATCAGCAGAGAGAGTGCGAAGATTCGGGATAAGATCATTTATCTCAAGTTTCGGAGTTCGTGGTAATAGTTCGCATGGGATGTGACTTCACTAAACATGACAAACGTAGGATGCGCCGTGCGCACCGGAATAAGCAATCACGGTGCGCACGGCGCACCCTACCAGATGCTCATAATATTGAATTAAATGCCGTCCTTGATCTTTTGGGTGGCTTGACCCCAGAAACTTGAGATTTATGAGAGCAGAAGCAAAGTGCACCGGAACCGGCAAACGCATCTGATCTGTCGCCTAACAAACGCCCGACCCGCTATGCTTTATCGGGCCTATGTATCGGCAGTTAAACGCTACATCACCAGTCGCAGTATGGCCGCTTGACTAGGCTGGCGTTGTAATATTTAGGGTCGCCTGACACCTCCTCCCCAGCCCATTCAGGCATTTCGAAAGTTTCATCCTCGGCATCCAGCTCCACTTCGGCAACAATCAGTCCTTCATTGTCCCCGTGGAAGAGGTCAAGATCCCAGATATGGTTCCCGCAGCGCACCTTATACCGCACCTTGTCGATGATCGGGCCAGCGGTCAGATTGGCCAGAATCTCTTCACCCTCTTCCAGTGGGATTTCGTACTCATACTCGCTACGGCTGATGCCCAAAGTGACGCTTTTAATATTCAGATGCGCGCTTCCCTTGGCCACGCGAACCCGGATGCTGGCATTGGGCAGTGTCGCCAGATAACCCTGTTTCAGGATCGCTTCAGATTCAACATGCATCTTCCATTTATTGCTTACAACCAAATACTTACGCTCGATTTCTACAGGCATTTATCAACTCTTCTCGAATAGTGCAATCGACTCGACATGAGCGGTATGAGGGAACATGTCCATCACGCCTGCACTCAGCAATCGGTAGCCGTGTTCATGAACCAGGATGCCGGCGTCACGGGCCAGAGTACCAGGATAGCAGGAGATGTAGACAATACGCTCTACACCCAGTTTTGGTAGATGTGCCAGCATCTCCTGGGCTCCACTGCGAGGCGGATCCAGCAGCGCTTTATTGAAACGTTCGAGCAGCCAGGGTTCAGCCTCAAGTGTTTCATAGAGGTTGGCAGTGAAAAAGCGTGCATTGTTGATATTATTACGTTCAGCATTTTCCCGCGCCCTCGCCACCAGACCGGCGTCTCCCTCCACGCCTACCACCTCTCCAGCCTCGTGGGCCAGCGGCAGGGTAAAATTACCCAATCCACAAAACAGATCGAGCACACGATCATCTCCGGTGAGCTCAAGCATATCCACCGCACGGCGAACCATCTGGCGGTTAATATCAGTATTGACCTGGGTGAAGTCGTTGGGCAGAAAATTGAGTGTTAGGTCGTAGTCAGGCAACCGGTAGTTAAGTTCGGCAGGAATCCCCAAGAGCGGCTTGACGGTATCCAACCCCCCCTCCTGTTGATAGATCACCACATCGTGGGCTGGGCCAAAGGCTTCCAGCTTCTGCCTGTCCGCTTCGGTCAGCGGTTCCAACAGGCGGAAGATCAACACGCAGGTCTCATCTCCCATCGCCACCTCGATCTGCGGTATCTGACTGCGAATCGAGAGTCCGTCGATGAGTTCGCTCAATGCAGGCAGCAGTTCACCCACCTTTGGATGCAGGATATGACAGGTATCGATATCGGCAACGAAAGAGGAACCCCGCTCGCGGAAACCCACAAGTGTGCCGCCCTTCTTGGGTACATGACGTACACCCAGCCTGGCTTTACGTCGATAGCCCCAGCGTGACTCCCCCACCAACGGCGGTAGGACTCCCTCAGCTTCAACCTTACCGATGTGTTTCAGTGCATCCAGCAGTGCCTGCTGTTTGGAGTGAATCTGTGCCTCGGATGCCTGGTGCTGGAGGCTGCAACCGCCACAGATACCAAACTGTGCACATTTCGCCTCCACCCTGTCCGGAGAGGGTGTAAGCACTTCAACCACCCGGCCTTCGTCATATTTACGACGCTGGTTGGTATAAAGAAAGCGTACCTTCTCCTCCGGCAAAGAACCGTAAACAAAGGTAGCCTTGCCCTCGATGTGAGTGACTCCCTTGCCGTCATGGCTGAGGGATTCTATCTCGGCTTCTACCGGATCTGTCGGTAGTCTTTTACGGCGACGACGCCCCATGTTCATTTTCCTGCAAGTTGACATTTTGCAGGGATTCTACCCTCTGTGGCCGGGAAGCGCCTGTCTGAGTTGCGTCAGTAATGGTGCGCACGGCGCACCCTACATTACTTTTTTACCCAACTGCCGCCTGCATCCTGATACCACCAGCCTTTAGAGGCCTTTCTGATCCAGGTTTGGCCAAAAACCGAACGCACATCCTTCTCCCATTCTGGATGGCCATTGGCACGGGCGATCTCTTTGTAGAGCCGATTTCGATCACTGTTTTCTGCCTTCACCAGGTTTTTCAGTTGAGCCCGCTGCTTGAGAGAGACCGCCGAAAGCTGGCGGATCCCCACCAATGCGTTATGAGTAAATCCGATAACTCCTTTTTGATAGTACGGATGGAGCGAGCTGTTCCGACGTTTCATCGAGGCCTGCAGGCGGCGCACTTCAGGGGTATTGACGGAGAAATCGGGTTTGGCGGCAGCATGAGCGGCCGGTATCAGAAGATCCAGCAGACTGAAGGAGACCTGCTGTGCTGAAGGACTCCATTGTAAAGATTGACCATCTTTGCCCGGTATCGATTTCTGAACCTCGTCGCCAAGGATATCGTCGACAATCTTCTCCGCTGCCTCACGGGCTTCTGCCGCGGGGAAATAGATGTTGATGGTCACGCAGGCTGTAAGCATCAACAGCATGGTGAAAGAGGATGTCAATTTCGCTATTTTCATTTCAATTTCTCAACCAATATCATTCAGGTATTATTAACGCACTTCCGGTGCGCCAGCCACACTCATCTGTTTTAACTGCTCCACCAGCTGATTCCAATCAGCCTTTCTATTGAAGCCAACTATATCGATGCGTGGAATACCCGCACCTTCCACCAGATAGTAGCCCTGTTTGGCGCTGCCTGCCCCACTCATTTCACACATACCCGCTTCCAGTCGGCAACCAATCCCCAAGCGACTGTAACCAAACTCATCAAAAAAACCGAGGAAGGTTCTGGCGAGTGCGCCTGACATGCCCGATCCTCCCAGGTTGGAGATATTATCCACCGCCTGTTGGCTGATACGGTGCCGGGAGTCATCATCCTCCGGTGTGTGGAAATGGGCATCAAATGCAACCGGCAACCAATCCTCCAGTTCCAGATCGTGGATATATCCATCCAACCGACCTGTGATCTTTCCGAATGAAAAGGTTCGAGTCAGTGTTTCAAGATCCAGTTTGCTGATTTCCACATTGGCCTGGACCAGAGGGTAGACACCGAACAATGACTCCAGTCGAAGGTCTTTGAAGAGAATATCACCATCAAAAATCCTGTCCAGCAGTACGCCATTCACACTCACCACACCATCCTGAAAGGTCAGCCCCGGCAACATGCCGGAGAGCGTACCCGATAACTCCGGCCAATCCAGCGCCTGACTAAGTACTTTCATGGAGACAGGCGTCAACATGCCGTCAAATTTTATCTGTGGCCCCTCTCCGTTTGTATCATCGGCATCCAACCGGTCAATCAGGAGCGCCCCATCCAATAGAGGAAGCTTGGCCTGGCGGGTCAAACGAAACTGCCGGTCGTCCAACTGGAAGTCGATCCGCGATGCCCCCAAGGTAATGTTTTCCAGCAGATGCCCTCCCTGCCAGCTCAACCAGGAATTTTTGGGTATATAACCATGGCTCCAATAGAGCTGGCCATCGAGGCCCTTGATCCCGATGCGCCGGGGTTGACCACTGATTGCAGAATCATCCCAGTGCAGATTGTGCAACGTGGCTGAAAGCAAATGTTTGTTCTCATCGAGCTTCAGAGACAGGTCAAGCCTGCCATCCAGCACAAGGTCTCCCCAGGGAGTACCTGTAACAACGGGCTGCAGGTACTCTTGATAGACCTTGCCTACATCGAAGGCTTTTGCCGTGAGGTGCAAGGAGCGGATGGGAGATTCCTGCTGGAGATCCAACAAAAGATCCGAACTCACATCCAATACCTCTTTAATGCCCCAGTGTGACTTTGTCAGCGACAGGTGACTAAACCCTTCGTTGCTGGAGAAATTCGTTGTAGCGTGGAATGGGTTTGATGAGGGATTCAAATAGAAAAAAGGCGTTAAGACCTCACCGCTGAGCAGCCCAAATTCCATCTCTCCGCCCCACCGTGCATCTTTGAAGTCGGCCGAGCCTTGGGATCTCAGGGTTAAACTTTCTGCCAGATTGGCGGCATCAGGATCACTGAAGGCAAAATCGGCCAGTTCGAGCTGCCACTTTACCTGTTTCAACAGTCCAGCATTTCCGGCTAAATGGATATCAGGATTCAGCTGCCCCGAATAGCTCCACCCACCCTTGGGCCTGGCTTTTGGGGGTAGCCATTTCGTCAACGCGAGGAGATCGATTCCGCTGCCCTGCAGATCGATTTCCCATCGATTCTTGCCGGCTGAGAGGTCCAAATCGAGTTTGCCACCCGCTACCGCTAACTGTTTGAGCGAAGCCTGCAGGTTTAACGTGTCAAGGTTGAGCCTGAAATGCACCTGCATCTCCGGCCTATCCAGTTTCAATCCGGTCACATGCAGTTTCCCGCTATCGCACTGGATCAGCTGTTCTGAGACTTGGCCTCTGCGGCAATCCAGAGTGAGGTTTTCAAGAGGCTTAGCCAATTGCGGCAGTTGAATCCTGCCGATCTTTAGCCGGTAGGCACTCTTTGAAGACGGGAACCATTCAAGCTGCAGATTGATACGTTCAGCCTGCCAGGTGGCAGCATCGATTTTTTCGACGCTGAGGGTAAGCTGATCAACCGCCAGTGCGGAAAAAATAGCGCTGAAGAGAAACAGACCACCCAAAAGGGCAGCCCGTATCGACAAGTATCTAGTTCGCAGGAAAGACATCGGTGGAGAGATAACGGTCGCCACGGTCGCAGATGATCGCAACAATGACCGCATTCTCCACTTCCCGAGAGAGCTTCAATGCTGCCGCCACCGCACCACCTGATGAGATGCCGGCAAAGATCCCCTCTTTTGCTGCCAGTTCGCGGGTGGTCTCCTCTGCATCCAGCTGTGAGACATCAATGATCCGGTCGACCCGTTTCGGATCATAGATCTTAGGCAGGTACTCCTCCGGCCAACGGCGGATTCCCGGAATATTGGAACCTTCCATGGGTTGGACCCCGACAATTTCAATAGCCGGATTCTGTGCCTTGAGATAGCGGGAGGTTCCCATGATGGTGCCGGTGGTACCCATGGCGCTGACAAAGTGGGTTACCTTGCCTTCGGTATCGCGCCAGATCTCCGGTCCCGTGCCTTCGACATGAGAAGCCGGGTTATCCTGATTGGAAAACTGATCGAGAACAATCCCTTTTCCTTCTGCCTCAAGACTGCGCGCACGATCGATCGCCGCTTCCATACTGCCTGCCTTTGGCGTCAGAATCAGTTCGGCGCCATAGGCTTTCATAACGGCCCGACGCTCCAGACTCATGTGCTCGGGCATTACCAGGATCATGTGATATCCCTTGATGGCGGCAGCCATGGCCAGCGCAATGCCGGTATTGCCGCTGGTTGCCTCTATCAGGGTATCCCCCGGCTTGATCGTGCCACGCTTCTCCGCATGTTGGATCATACTCAGGGCCGGGCGATCCTTAACGGAGCCTGCCGGATTGTTTCCCTCAAGTTTCACCAATAAGGTGTTGGATGTGTTGCCGGGCAGTCTCTGCAGGCGCACCAGTGGCGTATTGCCGATATAGTCTTCGATTGTTTTGTAGTTCATGACAGGAGTTTAGCGCGATTTCTCTGTCAAGATCAGTGGTGAATCCAAAGGTAAGCCGGTTCAAGCGAAGCGGAACCGGCAGCCCCAGGTTATCTGTCTATCTGGGAATGCCCGATCCGCTACGCTTGATCGGGCCTACTTTTTTAAATATCGGAAGATCAGAAATTAACCACTTCTGATGATTCCCAGTTTCCGTCCCCATCTTCGTCGATAGAGAGGGTGTATTGGGCATTGTTGATGATGTCGATCTGGGCGATTGAACCGTGGGCACCGGTCAATAAAAGTGAACCCCAAAAGGGCCATATGTCAGTTGGATTTAGCGCTAAAGAATTCGTCGTGCGAATCTCCACGTAACCTTCCACAGGATGATAGTATCGACCAGAAATATGCAGCGTGTGTGCCCATACAGGTCCATCAGAATACTCCAGGGTGAAGTTTTCCAGCATCTCGATACTGCCGTCACTATTTTCAACCAGCAGAGTGGTATCAATATAGGTTGATGATGCGTCGAACTGCATTGCCAACGTGCCCGTAAGGGTTACAGAACTACCACTGCCGGCCACTACCAATGGCGATTCACTACGAATCGTTAGCTTCATTCCATCAATGACATCACCAGCGAAAGCGCCACGGATATCCACCCTGCCGTCGATCAAAACGCCAGTTTCTCCACACCCGTTGAAATCCATATACCCGTAGAAGTCGTCCCCGCCATCTGGTATATCAAAGGAGAGGTAAGCAGATCCACCTGACGAACAGCCAAGAGTATCTGAAACTGTGCGCGCCTGCGAGGTGGCTCGCGTAGCAGTTTTTTCCAGGGAGCGATTGACGAGGTGGGTAATCGCATCAATGGGACCAAGTATGAGCGAACCACTCGCCTCACCCTGCGGGCGTCCCGTTGCATTAGCCAGACCACCAACTGACTGGCTTCCTCCAAGCCCTCCACTGGCGAGTGTCTCGCCATTGGCAACAGTGATATCTGCTGGCGCACGGTTACCAATGTAGGCGGCGGTGACAGTAGTGCCGCCGCCGCCTCCACAGGCCCCGAGGACCAGCGAAACACCCAAAATCATCCCTAAATATCCTGCTTTCATTCCTTTCTCCTAATCAATCTTAAGTAAATTCCCTTATAAAGGCGCGGCATTATACTCAGAATCAAGAAGAAATAGGAAGACTATTCCTTTAAGAGGTTTTTCATCTCACGTACGGCAGCATCCAGGCCAGTGAAAACCGCCCGGCAGATGATCGAGTGACCAATATTCAGCTCACGAATGCCACCGATCTGTAAAATTGACTGGACGTTGTGATAGTCGAGTCCGTGGCCCGCATTGACCAGCAGACCGAGTTGGTTCCCATACTCCACCGCATGAATGATCTTTTCGAGAGCTTCATCCCGTGACCGGCCCAACGGAGCATCTGCGTAGTGTCCGGTATGGATCTCGACCACAGGAGCACCAACCTCCACAGCGGCATCCAGTTGCTTCTTGTCTGCATCAATGAAAAGGGAGACCCGAACGCCTGCATCCCGAAGTTCATCGCAGTAATCCCGCATATAGTCAAGGTTTCCCGCCACATCCAAACCCCCTTCAGTGGTGAGCTCCTCTCTTTTTTCTGGCACAAGACAGCAATCATGGGGGCGAAACCTGGAAGCGATGGCAGCCATTTCAGAAGTGGCAGCCATTTCGAGATTCATACGGGTCTGTAGAATATCCGCCAACATCTCCACATCACGATCCTGGATGTGGCGCCGGTCCTCCCGCAGGTGCAGCGTGATCACATCCGCCCCTGCCTGTTCTGCAACCAGCGCAGCCTGGACAGGTTCCGGATAGCGGGTTCCCCGTGCCTGGCGCAGCGTAGCCACATGATCGATATTGACGCCCAGCAGAATCTCTTGTCTGTCGCTCATCTCTTTTCCTGTTTTTCCAAACAAATATATCGTGTTCTTCGTGGTGAGCTATGGTTTCTGTGCGAACACTAGTTCGGTCCACGAAATAGCTCACGGCTTTTTAAAGGCTTGTCTCCAAGGTAAAACGCAAGAATACGCCTCATCAGCCCGCGTGCCTCTCTCCTGGCCTGCGAAGTCAACTGAAGTCCTTGTTGCAAACTAATCAGCGTACTGCCATGTATAACATTATGATTTTCGGCATCCGCTTTCACAACCGTCCTTATGGGACCCTGTTCGATATGATAATCGTAGAGGCCATCCGGTTGCACCGCTTCGCCGTTTTCCGCCTCGTGGTCAAGCAGCAATTCATAACCGGTCTCCCTTAACAGAGAAACCTCGAAACTGCGTAGCGTATCCTCCAGAGAGGGGCTTTCACTCAGTGCTTGCAGAGCATTGATGTAGTGTAAAAAGAGTGTGGGATGAGGATCATTGCGTTCCAGCAAGCGCATCAGCAGCTCATTCAGATAGAAACCGCAATAGAGTGCCTTACGAGCAAGTGTGTAGACGTTTCCCTCAGCCTCCGCCTGCCGCAGTGTCTTTATCTCACCCCGTCCACTGACGCCGACCAGCAGTGGTCTGAAAGGTTGCAATAGTGCGCTCCTGGATGAACGCCCGGATTTTACGCCTTTGGCAATAGCGGCAAAGCGTCCATCCTGAGGAGTGAACAACTCCAACAGAAGACTGCTGTTACGATAGTTACGCCGGTGGATAACAAAGCAGGGCTGAAGTTCCAGTGCAGACAAGGTGAAAAATCCAGCCTAAGGGCCGCGGAAAAATAAATTATCCGCTCTTGCTTGTCTTGTCGCCCAGCTTCTGCGTTGCAGCAAGGGTTACATAGCAAGCTATGCGCCCCTTGCTGCGCCTTGAATCTGAACAACAATCCAGCGCAATATTCGGATATTTTAAATTTTCCGAGGCCCTAATCTCCATAACCAAGGCGTACCAGCGCCGATTCGTCACTGGACCAACTTCGCTTCACTTTGACCCAAACCTCCAGATAGACCTTGCAGTCAAAAAAGCTTTCCATCGCCTTCCTGGCCTGAGTAGCCGCACTTTTTAGCGCTGCCCCGTTTTTGCCAATAATTATTGCTTTCTGTCCCGGTTTTTCCACCCACACCACAGCGCTGATTCGGTAGAGTCCGTTATCCTCTTCGAAACGCTCAATCTCGACGGAGACAGCATAGGGAAGCTCTTTTGCATAACGCCGGGTAATCTGCTCGCGCACCATCTCAGCAGCGAAGAATTTTTCCGGTCTGTCGGTTATTTGATATTCAGGGAAAAAATTATCTCCGGGGGGCAGAGTTTCCAGGACCCGCGATTCAAGCGCCTCAACATTGTTTCCGTTTTTTGCTGAGATCGGAATGACTTCTGCAAAAGCATAACGCTCTGCCATTTCAGCAAGATAGGGCAAAAGTTCTTCTTTTTGCTTTATCGTATCGACCTTGTTGATGGCAAGAATGACCGGCATGGAGCACTCTTGCAACATCTTCAAAACCTTGTTGTCCTCGCTTGTCCAGCGCAGTGCTTCGACAACAAATATGATGACATCCACATCCGTCAGTGCAGTCTTTGCTGTACGATTGAGGTAGCGATTCATCGCATGATCGGCCCGCTCATGAATGCCTGGCGTATCCACGTACACGACCTGCCCACCATCCAGGGTCTTGATACCCAGGATACTATGCCGGGTTGTCTGTGCTTTGTGGGAGGTAATAGCCAGCTTGAGGCCAATGATTCGGTTCATCAGTGTGGATTTTCCCACATTGGGACGCCCCACGATGGCTGTATAACCACAACGATTCTTGTTATCAGGCATCTTTCAGTCCCTGCAACATCTGCTGTGCTGCATCCTGTTCCGCTCGACGCCGACTGGAACCTTCACCCAGGGTTTCATGGCCGGTCTCAGCAATCTGGCATCGAATCTTAAAATTCTGGTCGTGAGGATCACCGCTGATCGATACGACTTCATAGCTTGGAAGATCCTGTTTTCTGGCCTGTAAAAATTCCTGCAGGCGGGTCTTTGGGTCCTTCTGCTGTGCAGTAAGATCTATCTTCTCAAGACGTTCCTCAAAGAGGTCCAAAATCACTTTTCGACTGGAACCATAACCACCGTCAAGATAGACGGCGGCGATAATGGCTTCCACCGCATCGGACAGGATGGAATCTCTTGATTGGCCACCACTGCGTAATTCGCCTGATCCGAGATGAAGATAGTCGCCAACCTGATGTTGCCGGGCGATGATTGCCAGCGTATCCCGCTTTACCAGACTTGAACGTAAACGACTCAATTGGCCTTCACTGGCATGCCCGAAATGTTGGAAAAGCACATCCGCAATAACGAAACCCAGTATCGCATCACCCAGAAACTCAAATCTTTCATTGTTGAGACCGCCGGCGCTTCGATGAGTGAGTGCCTGCTCAATAAGCGTTATATCACTGAAGGAGTAGCCTAACGATCTGCAGAGGCTGTCAATTGAAGGTCTCAATTGGCGTTCAGCATGACAGATTCATTGAATGTCATTACCACATCCAGGTTGGCAAAAAGATGTTCACGTACTTCATAATTTACATCAATGGTCGTTCTGCCGCCTGAGCGCTTGATTTTGATGTGATCTTTCTTGACGTTGGTGACATAGTTGATGTCCAGACGCCGCATAAACATCTTGCGTATTGCTGAGACGGGTTTCTGACCGATGAACGGTTCGCGCTCCAATGACTCAAGAGCAGTTTTTATCGTGTAATGCTCCATATATACCGGCGCCATCTTTAACCCCATGAGCACAAAGAATCCAATCAAACTGAGGACAAACAGCCAACCGATGCCAGACAGCCCATGTTGTTTTTTAATGGAAAGCATGTATTTCAAACCTCAGTATCTTTATGGGGAGACAGAATAAATATCGATTAAACCGGGAACGAATCTTTCACGTCTTAATCGATTCCTCTGCCAATCCTCTCCCAGGCAATTGGTGGGAAGCCCTCTTTCATGGAATCCCAGTTCATCCAGATTCCGAAGGCTTTTCCGACAAGGTTCTGATCCGGCACCAGTCCCCAACAGCGGCTGTCATTACTGTTGTCACGGTTGTCACCCATTGCGAAGTAGTGGCCCTCAGGTATGGTAATGGGACCCCGAATCAATACATTGCAACCCATGGCAAAGTCTCCAGCCATCGGATGCGCCAGAATCGCATGTTCAACGCCGGCAAGGTTCTCCACCGATTTCATAGATCCGGTCTCCCGCGCTCCACCACCGGAGCCGGAATAGACTCCGACGGGCGTCTGCGACATGGGTTTTCCATTGATGTATAAGGTCTTCATCCGATAATAGATGGTATCTCCGGGGACTGCCACGACCCGCTTGATGTAGTCGATAGCGGGATTTTTGGGATAGCGGAATACCACCACGTCCCCCCGCTCCGGTGAACCCAGGTCGATAACCTTTTTATTCAATACCGGCAGGCGTATTCCATATGCAAACTTATTGACCAGGATAAAGTCACCCACCAGCAGAGTCGGCATCATGGAACCTGATGGGATGCGGAAGGGCTCCACTAAAAAAGATCGCAGGATCAAAACAGCGAAAATTACAGGAAAGAACGAGCGGGCATACTCAACCATCAGCGGTTCGCTTCTGGTCTCTAGTGCTGAAGCATCTGCTACGTGACGTCGCTTTCTTGCAGGGGCAAAGAAAAGCACATCAATCAGCCATATTCCACCAGTGACAGCACTTGCCAACACCAAAAAAGCAGGGAAATCAAAATTCATGGTTACGAAGGAGTTCCTGACTATTAGTTATGGAGAGATGCAGATTTCTTACTGAAACCTGCAATCAATTATCTTTTCCCACCTGCAGCACGGCAAGGAAGGCATCCTGAGGGATCTCCACCCGTCCTACCTGTTTCATGCGTTTCTTGCCCGCCTTCTGCTTTTCCAACAGCTTGCGTTTACGGGTAATATCGCCACCGTAACACTTGGCGGTAACATTTTTCCGTAACGCCTTGACAGTGGTACGGGCAATGATTTTACTGCCGATAGCCGCCTGAATCGCCACCTCAAACATCTGTCTGGGGATGAGTTCTTTCATTTTTGAGGTCAATTCGCGGCCTCTTGCCTGGGATTGGTCTTTGTGAACAATCAGTGAAAGCGCATCCACCTTCTCGCTATTGATCAGAATATCGAGTTTAACGAGTGGCGCCGCTTGAAAGCGTTTGAACTCATATTCAAAAGACGCATAACCCCGGCTCACCGATTTCAAACGGTCGAAAAAATCGAGCACCACCTCGTTCAATGGCAGTTCATAATTGACCGAAACCTGTCCACCGAGATATTGCATCGATTTTTGCACACCCCGTTTCTCTATGCAGAGGGTGATCACGGCACCCAGATGATCCTGAGGCACCAGGATGGTGGCGCTGATGATTGGTTCACGAACCTCATCGATCTTCATCGGATCCGGTAGTTTGGCCGGATTTTCAATGCGTATCAATTCGCCATCGTTGAGCAATACCTCGTAGACGACGGAAGGCGCGGTCGTGATCAGATCAAGGTCATACTCGCGTTCCAGACGCTCCTGAACGATCTCCATATGCAGCATGCCGAGAAAGCCACAGCGAAAGCCAAATCCTAATGCCTGGGAGGTTTCGGGTTCATAGTGCAGCGAAGCATCATTCAGGCGCAGCTTCTGCAATGCGTCACGGAGATTCTCGTAATCGTCTGAGCTGACAGGATAGAGACCGGAAAAGACCCTGGGCCTTATCTCTTCAAACCCCGACAACGGCGCTTCTGCCTTGCGATTTTCCAGAGTGATCGTGTCTCCCACCGGCGCCGCATCGATCTCTTTGATTCCGGCAATGAGATAACCTACCTCACCTGTGCCCAGCACAGTTTTATCAAGCCGCTTGGGTGTGAAAACACCCACTTTTTCCACTTGATAGGTCCGCTCCGTGGACATTATGAACATCTTGTCCTTGGGTTTGATTGAGCCATTGACCACCCGGATCAGAGAGATAACCCCCACATAGGGGTCGAACCAGGAGTCAATGATCAGTGCCTGTAGCGGAGCATCTAAATCGCCTTCGGGTGGAGGAATCCTATTGACCAGATCATCCAGCAGTTCATTGATGCCCAGACCGGTCTTGGCGCTGACATTGATGGCTTCGGACGCATCGATGCCGATAATCTCTTCGATCTCGTTGATCACCCGCTCCGGTTCCGCCGAGGGCAGGTCGATCTTGTTCAGTACCGGCATCACTTCGAGTCCCTGTTCGATGGCGGTATAGCAGTTGGCCACGCTCTGGGCTTCTACCCCCTGCGCGGCATCGACCACCAGCAGAGCCCCTTCGCAGGCTGCCAGGGAACGGGAAACCTCGTATGAGAAATCCACATGCCCAGGTGTATCGATAAAGTTGAGCTGGTAGGTCTCACCATCCTTCGCCGTATAGTCCAGCGTGACGCTCTGGGCCTTTATGGTGATGCCCCGTTCCCGCTCCAGATCCATGGAATCAAGCACTTGCGATTCCATTTCGCGTTCGCTCAGTCCCCCGCACACCTGTATAAAACGATCAGCAATCGTGGATTTGCCGTGATCAATATGGGCGATAATGGAAAAATTCCGTATGTGTCGCAAATCAGTCATGGATGTTAATGATATCCGGGCCAGTGAATAGGAACCTCCGTTCCTGAAACCAGCCCAGGTGAGCGCAGATACCGCAAAAGGCGACAATCATACCAAATCAGCCTCCCTGCAAATAGCGCCGCAGTCCGGCCTCATCGAGAAAATATTCACTCAACTGGATTCCATCACCATTTTCGAGCACCGGCACAATGTCGTTATATCTGGCCTGCGTCGCAGGATCACGGTCAACATCGACCAACTCCAACGGGAACATCTGCTCCCGCTGGAGTTGCTGTAGTTGTTCCAGCATGTCTTCACACAGGTGGCAACCATCACGATAGAACAGTTTTAGTAGTGTCATTCCTCCGGGACACGCAGAGCCAGGAACATGGGACCAGAGGTACGGTGTACCAGCAAGGCGACCGTCTTGCCGCCAGGTAACCTTTTGACCAACTGCCCGAACTGCTTCGCATTCTCAATATTGTCGTTATTCAACATCATGATGACATCACCTTCCCTGACGCCTGCCTCACGCGCCTCATTGCCCGTCACCGAATCGACCATTACACCCTGACCTGCTGGTAGCGCAAACTGACTGAGGTGCTCTTCGGTAAGGTCGGATACAGTTACGCCAAGCCGGTTTTTCGCAATTTTTGGTTTCACCTGCTGGGTCAGTTGGGCGTCCTCCTCAGGTGGCAACTCGCCTATATTGACCATGACAATGATATTCTTTCCACCTCGCAACACCTCCAGCCGTGCCGGGCGATCGACGCGACTGCTGCCGACCAGCGGCGGCAATTCGGATGAGCTGCGCAATTCGGTACCATTATACTTGAGTATCACGTCACCCACTTGCAGGCCCGCTTGGGAGGAAGGACTGTCTGGCAACACTCTGGCAACCAAGGCGCCACGCGGATGGGACATGTGGAAACTTTCGGCAAGTTCGCCCGTGATATCCTGAATCAGCACCCCGAGCCAACCACGACTCACATGGCCACGGGTCTTCAACTGATCCGCCACATTCATCGCCACATCAATGGGAATTGCAAAAGAGAGACCCATGAACCCACCGGAACGGCTGTAGATCTGAGAGTTCACCCCAACCACTTCGCCCTTGAGATTGAAGAGCGGACCACCTGAATTGCCTGGATTGATGGCAACATCGGTTTGAATGAAGGGCACATAGTTTTCGCTCGGCAGACTCCGCCCTTTTGCACTGACGATACCAGCGGTAACCGAATGGTCGAAGCCAAAAGGAGAGCCGATGGCCAATACCCATTCACCAACTTTCAACTCTTTTGAACTGCCGATCTTTACAATAGGAAGATCGGTGGCTTCGATCTTGATCAGCGCCACGTCACTACGCTCGTCTGTGCCAATCAGCCTGGCGACATATTCACGCCGATTGTGCATCCGGACGATGATTTCATCCGCTTCTGCAACGACATGGTTGTTGGTGAGAATATAGCCATCGGGAGAGATGATGAAACCTGAACCGAGAGACTGTTTCTCCACCTCGTCCTCTTGCAGATTTCCATGTTCATCGAGAAATCGCTTCAGCAATTCACCAAAAGGGTTGTCATCGGGGATCTCCGGGATGTTGAATCGGCGCATCTGCTGACGGATATTCTGCTGCTGGTGAGTGCTGATATTGACTACCGATGGCGCATTTTCCGTCGCAAGGTCTGTAAAGTCCGGCAGTTGTGCCTGTGCCGGGATGCTCAGTAGAGCAACCAGGACAAGAACCGTCCACTGCATCAGGGGGGGGTTAAGGGATTTCATAAACTAACTCCTTGCATAGCCGGGATACGCGAATTTGTAGGGGGTCGGAGTCGAATTTGATCAAAGCAACATGACATTCAATATCGGACGCCCATCAACTTTGACTCCGACCCTTTCGCCTAAAAATGTACTGGACTGTTCGATTCCTGCCGGAGAATGGCAGCCTGGAAGGCGCTGTCACGTTTTTTCCTCCGGGCATACCACTGTGTTAGAAACAATCCAAGAATCAGTCCCAATAGACCACATAAAATAGCGATGAGTTCCCCGGCAGGTTGGAAGTACGGCTTCATCAACTCCTGCCCGGCAAGGGCGAATGAGATCATGAAAAACAGGGGCAACAGGTAAGCAACAAGCGATGCGCTCACCAGCGCCCTCTCCTGCAGGCCAATAACGACTCGTTCCCCGGGTTTGGCTCCAACTGCATTGAGAACCAGCAATTGATTGTGTTTGCGCTTGAAGAGCCCGGAGATCACGGAAGTGCCGCAGCTGTCTGCAGAGTGGCAGGAACCGCAAGCTGCCTTTTGCCTGGTTTCCACCACAGCGTGATCGCCCTCGCAGGAGACCACGGTTGCATTTTCCTCAATCATTCGGCACGAGCGGTCTTTTGAGTTCGATGCATGGATTTCACCACGCTGAGTAGAGTCACAGCAGGCACTTCTCCTACGGCAGTAACCTGATGGTCATCCACCTGTCCACCCCATGCATTGATTGCGCCCAGGCGTGAAACGCCCTCCAGGGCAGTGGTCTGGCCAATCGGCTCGATAAACACCGAGAGAGAGGCAAGACCGTCACTCAAAACGTAATGTTCGACCATCTCGCCATCCGTTGAGTTGGGCAACAGATCCTGCACACTAAGGGTAAAACCAGCCGGTAATTTACGGAACGACCAGTTTGCGACACTGCTTGTGGTTCTTTCAGGCGTATTTGAATTTGCATCGACACTTTTGCTGGCGCTTTTGTGCACGACAACACCCAACTCTGCAGTACCCACTTCCAGTTCGGTAAACATCGTCTGTTCCACCGCCTCCCCTTCTTCATTCATGAGGTCGGACTTAAGCGGAAGTGCACTTTCCTGATCCAGATAGAAGCGGTAACCGTAACGAAAACCGTCTCGCGGGATGATCGCCACGACCTTGGCCTGACGATCAGCGACTCTTGTCTCACCAAGCGTACGGAACGCATAGCTCAATGAGAGTTGCTCCAGATTCTCAGGTAACAGGCCGAGAAATTTATTCGTTGGCGGTCGCTTGTCGATAGAGACCTGTTGCGATTCCGGCATGACACAAGTGACAGAGTCCCGATCACGTATCACTTCACGGGGCGCACCATTGAGCGAGATCAATCTTTCATGGGGCTGACCGTCGCTTATTGCATGGATGATGCGCATTGTCTCCAATTGATTGTCGTGCAGATAGATGAATGTCCCTTGATATTCGAGAACCCTGACAGCCTCCATCATGCGCTCCAGCCACTGGCGCGCTACATTTTCATCGTCAGATGCCGTGACTGACCCGGAAAAGAGGAGCAGAAAGAGCGCAAATCCGTAAAATCCCGTCATGCCAGAGCGTAGAAAAGAGGAGATCCCGGCGGGCCGGGAGAGACAAGGAAAACGACATCCCAAACCCTTCATGAAGCAATCACCGTGCTCCGTCATAACTTACGAAAGTCGCATACGGCATGATTCCTTTCATGTTGCCGGCTGGGGCATATCCCTGGTGATTAACCAGATAACTGTTCAGACGGGATTCAACTTCAGGTTTGGACAGCAACTCCCAACGTGTACCCTTCTGGCTGGCATAGGTACGCTCATTGGATGATTGATTTACCGCAACCTGCGGCAGGGAAGTTCCACCCTGCTCCGGGTTGATAAACTGCGGCGCTACCGTCACGGCCATCAGCGCCACTGAAGCAGCGATGGCCGCGCCAGCAACGGGTTTAACCCATCTGCGACTCATATTACCCGGAGCGAGCACTACCGGCTCATCTTCCAGACGCTGCCTGATTGAAGCTGCCAGGTTTGGCATCACAGCCGGACCTGTTTCCTGACGCATCACATCACCAATCAGATGGTAACGACTCCAGGAAGCTTGTTGATCCTCACTGTGGATAAGCTTTTTTACCGCACCGGGAATTTCAAAGGCGGATAGTTCATCATCCGTCAATGCGGACAGTTTTTCGCGCTCTTTTTCTGTCATTGCCGTAACCACTTATTATGGGTTAATCAAGGGTTTTAAACGTTTATCGATCGCCTCGCGAGCCCGGAATATCCGGGAGCGCACTGTGCCGACTGGACAGGACATGGCCTCTGCAATCTCTTCATAACTCATTCCTTCAAGCTCACGCAGAATGATGGCTGTGCGCAGATCCTCCGGCAAAGCATCAATCGCATGCTGTACCGTCATGGTGATCTCTTCAGTCAGCACATGGTTCTCTGGCGTCCCATACTCCTTAAGACGCGAACCTTCATCCAATTGTTCCGCAGTTTCGGGTTCCACATCCCACGAGGGGGGGCGCCGACCCTGGGCTACGAGGTAATTCTTAGCCGTATTGATAGCAATGCGGTACAACCAGGTGTAGAAGGCACTCTCGCCACGAAACCGGGGAAGCGCCCTGTAGGCCTTGATAAAGGCCTCCTGTGTGACGTCCAACACCTCGTGAGAGTCCCGGATGTAACGGGAGACCAGATTGGCAATCTTCTGCTGGTACTTGAGAACCAACACATCGAAAGCCTTTTTGTCGCCCTGCTGTACACGGATGACCAGTTCCTGATCGACTTGCCGCTCGCCCATCCGGGCTTTACCCTCCTCGTGACTCGCGCTTCCTTGCGCTCAGTCTCATTGACAACCATAGGATGAATTAGTTCGTGCAATCCCATACTTTATTGAGCTGGTTCAATGAACCATCGATTTGCGCTAGGATGCAGTCTGATTTAAGTGCGCATTATCACTGTATCCACCCCGCCCCGCAAATATGACTAAAGATCACCTCCACGACGTATTGATCATTGGCAGCGGCGCTGCCGGACTCAGCCTGGCCCTGCGGCTGCGAGAAGACCTGAAAGTTGCGGTCATCTCCAAACGAGAGCTTGAAGAGGGCAGCACCTATTACGCCCAGGGCGGTATCTCGGCAGTACTGGATGAGGGGGATACCCTCTCCTCCCACGTCGAAGATACCCTTGATGCCGGCGCCGGGCTCTGTGATGAGGATATCGTCCGGCTGGTGGTCGAACACGGACCCAAAAGCATCGACTGGCTGATGTCCAATGGCGTCCATTTTACCCGTGACGACTCTGCTGTCAGCAGTGGTGGTTACCACCTGACACGGGAGGGAGGACACTCCCACCGGCGAGTTATTCACGCTGCGGACGCAACGGGGAAAGAGGTGGAATCGACCCTGGAATCCCAGGTGATGTCACGCTCGAATGTGGAGATATTCGATTACCATATTGCTATCGACCTGATTACCGGTAGCAAAAACGGCGCCCAAAAAACCAAGCGCTGCCTTGGTGCCTATATACTCAACCAGAAAAACGGCAAGGTGGACACATTTCGTGCGCGCTTCGTCATACTTGCAACCGGCGGTGCCAGTAAAGTCTACCTCTACACCAGCAATCCCGATGTCTCAACCGGGGACGGCATTGCCATGGCTTGGCGAGCAGGCTGCCGGGTAGCGAATATGGAGTTCATACAATTCCACCCCACCTGCCTCTACCACCCCCATTCAAAGACATTTCTTATTACCGAGGCGGTTCGGGGAGAAGGCGGTCACCTACTGTTGCCGGATGGCAGTCGTTTCATGCCCAACTTCGATGAACGTGCCGAGTTGGCTCCAAGAGATATCGTTGCCCGAGCCATCGACCACGAGATGAAACGTATCGGCGCCGACTGCCTGTTTCTCGATATCAGTCATAAACCGGCTGACTTCATCAGGGAACACTTTCCAACCATCCACAAGAGTTGCCTTGATTTCGGCATCGACATCACCCGTGAGCCCATTCCCGTTGTGCCCGCCGCTCACTATACCTGTGGTGGAGTAATGACCGATCACCAGGCACAAACGGACCTGCCGGGTCTCTACGCCATAGGAGAGACTGCCTACACCGGGCTGCACGGGGCCAACCGCATGGCCAGTAACTCCCTACTCGAATGCCTTGTGTTTGCCGAACTGGCTACTGAGCATATCCATAGGAATGTGGACAAAATACCCTTCCCCCGGGAACTTCCCCCTTGGGATGAAAGCCGGGTTACCGACTCTGACGAAGAGGTGGTGGTCTCACACAACTGGGACGAGCTACGACGCTTCATGTGGGACTATGTTGGTATCGTACGTAGCAACAAAAGACTGGAACGCGCCAAACGCCGGGTCGAGCTATTGAGAAGGGAGATCGGCGAATACTACGGCAATTTCCGGGTCAGCAACGATCTGCTGGAACTACGGAATCTGGTTGACGTGGCAGACCTGATCATTCGTTCTGCCCAGAGCCGCAGGGAGAGTCGTGGGCTACACTACACCATCGATTTCCCCTACCGGGATGATCAGGTGCAACGCAAAGCCACGGTACTGATCCCCGACAACTACTCGCCAAAACGAAAAAACTAGACAGTCCAGACCAAGTCACAGATACATCGTGGTAGAATTGTTAGATTGTATAACCTGGATGTCAGACATTGGGGGCCTTAGCTTTTTTGCCACTACCGAAACCACGGCAGCCGCGACAGGCACCAATAAACTCACCGGAGACCTGAACATGGACTATCTCGAATGGACAAAAGACCTGGATACCGGGGTCAATGTCATCGACAAACAACACAGACGCATCGTTGATTATATCAATCAACTGGTGGATGCCACAGAGACTGGTGATAATGAATCAATTTCCGATGTCTTTGACGGGTTGATCGACTACACGATTACCCATTTTACCTTTGAAGAGGGCCTCCAGGAAAAGGCTGGATACGAATTTCGATCCGCGCACCAGCGGGTTCACAAAGTCTTCATAAAAAAACTCGGGGAATATAAGAAGGATTTCGATGACGGTAATGTTGATGCTGTAATACAGGTCAACAGGATGTTGCGCAATTGGCTCATCAACCACATCAAGAATGATGACGCCGATTATGTCCCCGCTGTGCAGAAGATGCTCGGTACCGAAAAGAAGAGCGGTTGGCTATCCCGCAGTCTGGGTAAGTTCTTTGGCGGTTCTGACGCCTGAATTTAGTCAATACAACCCGATTTTTCATACATCCCCCCTGCGGATAAGATTTAGATTTCTTTATCGTCGGAAAAATTGACACCTTTCGTTTTTCTGACGCCTGCCTTTTCTCGTTTTATCCTCTTTTCTACTCCACAAATTCCTAATCCTCTGAAATAACGAACAACTTTCCCCAAACGGGAATATACCTCTGGATGCTGTCAGTGGATTTTACAGTTACCACTCTGATTCCTGGGAAGTTGTTGCCCAAGCAACCGATTTTGAATCTATTTCCCCAAAAAAATCATTGGGGAAGTCTGTTCTCATTCTATTTTTTTATTTTATTTCAATAAGATAGAAGTATTTTATGGATTCTGATCAGAATAATCCCACCCCTGATCAATACCAAAAACAAAGATTGGCCCACCCTTTGCAGTATCAGTGATGTAAATCATTTTTTTGAGATCACTCAATATGGCAAATGCAAATTCTTTACTCTCTAAATCCCTGCAAGTGGCTGCTGGGGCTGTGCTGCTTACATTCGCAGGTGCGACGCAGGCAATCACAGTTGACGGGGATATCAATGACTGGCTCAGTGCACCGCAGGGGCAGGCTTCAGACTGGGGCAATGTATTGCGTAGCTCAATATCCCATGTCGACGAAGATCAGAATAGCTACTATCTCGATCCTGGGTATGGCGGTCAGGTCTATGATGTAGAGGCCATACTTGCAGAACAGATGGGGACAAGCCTGAATATCGCCATCGTGACCGGCCGTGACCCGAACGCAAGCGGCTGGAGTGGTGGCGATATCTCCTTCAACTTCGATTTCGGCGTCGATGCCACCAGCTTCGAATTTGGTATCGTAACCCGCGATCACGACGGTATGACACAGGGTGATGTCTATGCGGTAAGTGACTGGAACTACGGCATCTGGACAGCACCCAATGTTTACAATCCAAGCGGCAGCAGCCTCTATAAGGATTCCCACCCCGTCAATATCCAGAGCGGCTCACTACTGGGCAGCGTCAATCTCGAGTATACCGATCTTCTCTACAACGGCAGCAGCCCGAATCAGATCGGCGAATTCGCCGGGGATCACTTCATGATCGAAACCAGTCTCGATCTTGCCATGCTCGGCCTGGTAAACCTGGGTCTGGAAGACGACCCCTATCGCATTCACTGGGCACCCAACTGCAACAATGACTGGCTGCAACTGGATATGCCTGCCACCCATGTCTCCGAGCCGGGTGCACTGCTTCTGCTGACCATCGGCCTGGTGGGAATGGCCGGACGTCGCCGCATGAGCCGCAAGACAAAATAATAAATGTCACAGCAGCAATTTGGGTGGCCCGCAGTTTGTGGCCACCCTTTTTTTGCCTGACAAAAAAACACAAAGAACGTAGGGTGCGCCGCGCGCACCATGATTGCCGGAACCTGGTGCGCACGGCGCACCCTACGCACAAAACTGCAATAAAAAAGCCCGCATCTGTTTCCAGATGCGGGCTTTTTCAAACAGCGTCTATCAGGAATTCAGAGACTGATAGTAATCCATCAGGATCTGAGCCACTTCGGGACGGGAGAACTCAGCCGGAGGTGCGATGCCCTGGCCCAGCATCTCACGTACCTTGGTGCCGGAGAGCAGTACGAAGTCTTCTTTGCTGTGATCCGGTGCGTCACGCATCATAACAACTTTGTTGAGCTTCTTGGAGTACGCGGTGTGGTCGGCGCGGAAGATCTCGATATCCAGCATGCCTGCGGGTACTTCGTCATCGAAAATAGTCTGTGCGTCGAAGGCGCCGTAGTAGTCACCAACACCGGCATGGTCGCGACCGATGATGAAGTGGCTGGCACCCATGTTCTGACGAAAATAGGCGTGCAGCACGGCTTCGCGTGGACCTGCGTAGAGCATATCGAAGCCGTAACCGGTGATCATCACGCTGTTCGGCGGAAAGTAGAGCTCAGCCATCTTGCGGATAGCGGCATCACGAACCGGCGCGGGAATATCACCTTTCTTCAGCTTACCCAGCAGCATGTGAATGACAAGGCCATCACAGCCCAGACGATCCATCGCCATGTGGCACAACTCTTCGTGGGCCAGATGCATAGGGTTACGGGTCTGGAAGGCAACAACCTTCTCCCAGCCGTGTTCCTTGATCTCATTGCGAATCTCGACTGCGGTACGGAAAGTATCGGGGAAATCGCTCTGGAAGTAGGAGAAGCTCAATACCTGGATCGGACCGGAGACTGCCACACGGCCCTGGGTGTTGAAGGCGTTGACGCCGACGTGGTCCATATCCTGGGTGCGGTAGACCTTGTCGGTCATAACCTTCATCTGATCGTCGGAGACGGTTTCGATGTTTTCCACATCCATGATAGCCAGCACGGGGTTGCCTTCCATGTTGGGATCACGCAGTGCGATGCGCTTGGCGCCACCAATGGCGTCAGCGCTATCAAGCAGGCAGAGGACCGGCACCGGGAAGTGGGTCCCGTCAGTCAGCGTCATGGATTCTGCAGCGCCCATGGCATCAGCCACGTTCATGAAGCCCTTAAGAGGGTTGAAGTAACCGGTGCCCATCATCACCGCGTTACCAGCGGCCTGCGAACTGACCGTGACTGACGGAAGACTTTCCGCCTCGTGGGACAGTTTGTGATGCTCGTCCGGATCGTAGACAAACAGAGGTTGCAGTTCGTCGGTACCTACAGGCTTGATCATGATATTTCGTCTCCTTCGCTTCGCACGAAAATTCAATCAACCGGTCGGGCCACACTGTGTGATCCATGCCGGCACAGGATTCTCAAAAGACCGTTATGTTATCTTGCTGACGCTGATAATTTTCAACCTCAGAAAGCTCACCTAACTTTATGTTTTTACAATGAAAATACGCATCGAGCGCAGATTCTGAAATCTAAAACAGACATACCCTATCACAGCCGGGGATTATTCATCCCAAATATATTTTTATGCCGTCAGCAAAATTCCAATGGGAGAAAAAAATTTCCGCAAATATGAGCATTCATCCATTGCAGAGGGAGCTGTGGGTACCCTGCATTACTGCCATAAAACTTCCGCCAGACCGCTGCTCCTGCGTAACTGCCTATGAACGAGAGCGCGGAAAACTTCTTGCTCAGTTGAGATAAGAAATCTGCTGCGTGCACGGGTAATCGCGGTGTACAGCAGTTCACGGGTCAATAGCGGGTTGTCCCGTGCAGGCAGTTGCAGAAGGACTTCATTGAACTCGGACCCCTGACTCTTGTGCACCGTCATGGCGAAAACAGTCTGGTGTTCGGGCAGACGGGCAGGCGCTATCCAACGGAAGCTGCCATCCGCCATAGGAAAAACCACTGAGATCTCTCCTCCTGCTTGTGGATTCGGTAGGGTAATGCCAATGTCGCCATTATATAGTCCCAATCCGTAGCTGTTGCGGGTAACCAATACTGGTCGCCCCTGAAACCACCGGGAATCCCCGGTGATATAGCCCCTGCTACGCAGTTCGGCCTCAATCCGCCTGTTGATGGCAATGACGCCGTCGGGACCCTGATGCAATGCACAAAGCACACGAGAATCGTTAAGAGAGGCGAAGATCTCTGACGGCGCCGCCCCCTTTTCGATCATTTCAAATATTTTCGCATAACGTCCAGCAGCAAGCTTTGCAGTGTCATCGTTCACTGGAATCCGGCGAATTTGCGATGCTGCACCGCCCTCTTCCAGCAGTTCCCAAGCCTGCTTGAAGTTTCCTGTGTTCACCGCGCTGGCAAGACGTCCGATAGGACTTGCCGAATCGAACCGGTAGCTTTTCTTAAGTACCACCACTGAATCCGCCAGTGCCCTCGGGTCACTGGAATCAGGGGGTGGGCTCTGCCCAGTGGTTCGCTGCAGCTGCTCTGCGAAGTGAGGCGTTGGCCCGCGATAACCACTACAGATATCACCCAGTACCGCCCCGGCCTCAACCGAGGCAAGCTGATCCTTATCACCCAGCAGAATCAGACGGGCGGAATCGGGTAGAGCTTCCAGCAACTTCGCCATCAGTGCCACAGGCACCATCGAAGCTTCATCGAGCACCAACACATCCAATGCCAGAGGGTTGTCTCTATTGTGAACAAAACCTGTACTGCCGTGCCTGACCCCCAGTAATCGATGTAGCGTTGAGGCCAGCTCAGGCAGAGAACCCATCGGTGCCAGATGAGAGTCATGCGACTGCTGAATTGTCTCCTGCAACCGCGCAGCCGCCTTGCCGGTTGGGGCTGCCAGTGCGAAACGCAACGCCTCACCACCCGGCTGTTGGCGCAACAGTGCAAGTAGACGCATCACCGTGGTGGTCTTGCCGGTGCCAGGCCCGCCGGAGATCACACTGAGCCGTCGTAACACCGCTGTGGCAGCGGCCTGTTTTTGCCAATCGATTTCATCGCTTGTATTTGGAAACAGCTGTTTCAGACTTGTTTGCAACACCGCTTCATCCACATTGGAGGCTTGGCGAGCCGCCCGCTCATCGAGTAGAAAACCAAGGCGGTGTTCATATTCCCAGTAGCGATGCAGATAGAGCCGGCCTGAAGCATCAAGGATCAATGGCTGATGTTCACCGGGCGTTCCGACCACTCCACTCTGGTGCAGTTGGACAGACCAGTCGTTCAATGAAGGCACGGAGGCTATCACTTGGCCATCGAGCCCGTTCAGAGGCCGATCCGCCATCTCATTGAGATCAAAGCAGACGTGCCCTTCATTGGTTGCCCGGCTGGCCATTGCAGCTGCAAGCGCCAACAATTCCGATGGCTGATCCGACTTCTGCAGCAGGATATCGGCAAAATAAACGTCCAGATCGCTCAACAAACCCTGACCCTGAAGTTGGCCGATCAGTCGTCTCTCATCTCTCACGCCTCAGCCCCCGGCATTGCCAGATCCAACGCCTCGATAAAGGCTTTCGGCGGCCGTTCCCGAAAAACACCGAAACCGGCCCCGGTTGCAGGTTGCATACCCCGGAGAAAGAGATAGAAGACGCCACCGAAATGGCGGTCATAATCGTAATCGGCCAGGCGCAGCCGCAGAAAGCGGTGCACGGCAAGGGTGTAGAAAAGATATTGCAGCGGATAGTCGTGCGTGATCATGGCATTTTCCAACTGAGTCTGACCATAGTCAGAAGTTTCAGTGCCAAGCCAGTTCGACTTGTAATCCAGCAGATAGAATCGCCCGTTCGTCTCAAAGACCAGGTCGATGAAGCCTTTCATAAAACCCTGGATCGAACCGAACCGAATACCGGCTGCTGCCTGCTGGACCCGCTCAGAAATCGCGAATGGTTCCTCTCCCAGAATACTTTTCAGTCTGGCCGAATCAAATCCGGCTACCGGATAGTGAAACTCCATCTCGTTGATTCGTTGTCTGCTTCTGACATCACATAACCGCAGCCCGGTTTCATCCAACCCGGTATTCACCACAGACTGCACCATCCTTTCAACGACAGGTGTCCAGTGCGCCTCGATTCCGTGATTTTGCAGCTGCTGCTGGATGACAGTTTCCAGCCCTGGATCGCCTGCATTTGTAAAATCGAGGTGTTCAAAGATTGCGTGCAGACAGGTTCCAGGCTTGGGACCTTTGGGAAATCCATGGATATCGTGAGTGGGCTCCAGGGTGACGACCGTCTCAGAGCGAACCGCATCACGATCCGGCAGGTCGGTTCCATGACCCGAGACCAGCGCGGAGAAACTGGTGATCCTGGGACCCGGTCTGATTGTGCCGCCAAAGACTCTGGCCGAAACAAGCTCCGGGGTGAGCGTCAGGGGAAACTGGGCAACTTCGTTGATCTCCATCAGCGGCTGGATAAGAATATTTCCACCAGACTGCTTCACCAGCTCATCAAGCCGTTGAGCCACTGATACGGCACTCACTTTTTTGTAGGTTTTTTTCCACTGGCTGATCGGCTCATCGGAGGATGATTCCCCCGGATGGAGCAACCAGGCCAGTGGAGAATTTTCGCTGTTTTTTACCTTGCCCCAAGCCAGATAGCAGCGGTGCTTGGCACGGGTCAAGGCAACGTAGAGCAGCCGCAGGTTCTCTGCCAGTTCCTCTTCCGCCTTGTGGATCTTGCCTTTTTCAAAGTTGGCTGATCCCAGTTCCAGGACAGGTTTGAAATCAGTATCAGGATCATGGAACAGGTAGGACTTTTGGCCCTTTCGGAATCCGGGCTGTTCGTCCCAGAGGAAGGGACAAAATACCACTGGATACTCCAACCCCTTGCTGGTGTGCAGGGTTACGATACGCACCAGGTTACCGTCGCTCTCAAGACGCAGCAGCTTTTCTTCATCGACGGGTGCATCGCTTTGCCGTTGCTGGCTGAGCCATTTTATCAAACCCTCCATACCTGGCTGCATCGATCTGTCATGCTGATGCAGCAGCTCACCCAGCTGATAGAGATTGGTCAGGCGCCGTTCTCCGTCTTCGTATGAAAGCAATCGGTTTTCCACCCCCCGTCGTATCAACAGGTGGCGAAACATTCGCATGAATCCCTGGTCTCTCCAGATTTGATGGTAGTCGAGAAAATTTTCCACCTGACCGCCGGTTGCCGTCTCATCCCAGGTCAGTGCATCGATCTCTTCACCACTCCAGCCCAACATATCGGTGGCCAGGGCAGCCCGTAGCAGAGACTCTCGTCGGGGATCGAAACAGGCGTGCAGCAGGCGTTCAAGCTCTTCCGCCTCAAGGCCATGAAAGATATTGTCCTGGGCACTGCGCACACTGTGAATACCCAGTTCCAGCAGGGCCTCGGAAATCTGTTCGGCCTGTTTGTGCTTGCGCACCAACACCGCAATGTCATTGCCACACAGGGAAACTTCATCAATGGCCGCTTTGCCGGTCCGACCCAGTACAAGCAGCCTGTCGATCTCCCGGGCAGTGGTCGTTGCCACCGCGTGACGCAGCTCATCAACCTTCATCTCCTCCATTGCCAGCTTCCAGATCCGCATGGGCTGGGATGTATCCCCCCTCACTACCAGCCCTTCCTCTTGCTGGTTGGCGGCCTCAACAGGATGAAATGGTATCTCTTTGTAGAAAAAAGGCGTCGGGGCGTTGTCGAACAGGGCGTTCACCGCCTTTATCAGTCTTGGCGTTGAGCGCCAGTTGACGGTTAGGTGATAACGGTTTTTGGCGTCGTTGCGAGCCCTCAGATAGGCAAAGATATCAGCACCGCGAAAGCTGTAGATCGCCTGTTTGGGATCGCCCACCAGAAAGACCGGCAGACCTGACTTACGATAGATGCGCGAAAAGATCTCATACTGCACCGGATCAGTGTCCTGGAATTCATCCACCAGGGCCGCCGGATAGCGATGTTGCAACGTTCTTACGAGATGCGTCCCGCCACTGCCTGAGAGCGCCTGATTGAGTTGCAGCAGCAGATCATCATAGGACCATTCACCCGCTTCCGCCTGTCGCCTGGGCAGCTCGTCAATCAGAAAATTGTAGAATTGCAGATAGATTGTTTTGATCCTGTCAGCATAGGCGCTGGTGATCGCAGACTTCAGATCTGCAAACTGTTGGCATCGGTCGAAGAATTCGTGTTCCGGGATCTGATGACCTTTTTTAATCGCCTTCTCAATGGAGCTGGAAGAAAATTTTTCCAGTTTTTCAAACGCCCCAACCGCCGGAATCTCCTGTGACAACCAGTGATCCATCTCATCGCACAAGGGTGAGATAGTGCTGGATTTGTAGGATGTCTGATTGAAAACGGCTGTATCACCCAGCGTTTCACGAATCCACTCTCCACCCGCCTGCCATAAAGGTTGCAACTGCGAGATGATTTGCGCCGCCTGCGTCTCCAATCCAGCAGGATCGGCAGGAGATTCTGCCCCACGCACTGTCAGATAGGGTTTACCCAAACCATCATGAACCGCCGAGAGCAGACCTTCCGGTGTGCCGATTTCAGCCCTTACCCGGTCAGTGATGCCATCCGGTAGATCTTCCAGTTCCCGCCGCCAAAAATCATCCGCAATCTGTTGCACGCGAGCCGTCTGATCCGGAACCAGTTCCGCATCGAAGGATTGGCCACTCCCAAAGGCATTTTCAGTCAATACCCGCTGACAAAAGCCGTGGATGGTGTAGATCGCTGCCCGATCAAATCCTGCAATCGCCAGGTTGAGACGTTTGACCATCACAGCATGATCCGGCTGAGTCTGGAGCAGATAAATTAGTAGCGGATCATCCGACTTCCCGTTGGAAAAGGCCTCCCTCACTTCCAGTAGACGTCCTCTGATACGGGCCTTCAGCTCTGCGGTCGCGGCATTGGTATAGGTCACCACGAGAATGGAATCCGGATCGACCTCATGTTCGATCAACAACCGCAGATATAGTCCGGTAAGGGTATAGGTCTTGCCGGTTCCGGCGCTGGCCTCCACCAGATTCAACCCCTCCAGGGGTGCGGTATTGAGATCCATCAGTTTCACTCCACCAGCTCCATGTGATCCATGAGGGGCAAAAAGACGGCGAGACTGATCTCATGGAATGCCTCATCCAGCATCTCTTCGCCAGGCATCAGCAGTCTGTGGTGGGGTTTGCTCCCGTGTGCCGGAGGGTCGTTGAACCAACGCTTTCGGGCCTGGTAGAGGGCCGCAGGCCGGTCTTCCGTCGCCCGCCATTTCTCAGCATAGGACCAGGAGGTGCCTGCGTAGAAATGCAATGGCGTCAGCAAACCCTGCCGGTAGAACGCCACCAGTTGCTGCAGATGGGTTTCCGGGTTCTCAGGGGCAATAAACCTCCCCTCCTCATCCGGTGACAGCCAGATTGCCTCCCACGCCACTCCTTCAGGCCTGATAAGATTCAACGCCAGAAATCGAATCCAGAGATCCAGTCTTTGATGGGGATATATCTTGCCTGCGCTGTATTCGAGCAGGCCTGTACTGCGCAATCCGTTCAGCCGACCGCTCAGCCGCAGGCCGTCCAGTATCAGATCGACATCCAGGGGCGGCATCTCTTCACCAAAAGCACCCGCATTCAACCGTTCCACCATTAACTGAGCGGATCCGCAGAGCTGTTGATAGTGACGTCGTCCGGGTTTTCCGTGCGGCAACTCACCCCGGAGATCGAGCAGTTGATAGAAGGATTCCGCTGACTCTCCAGAGAGTAGCCGTTCCACCAGTTCGCGCTCAACGGCTTCGGCGGTAAATTTTTCCATCTCGAAGGTTTCACGTGCATCAGGAATATCCCGGGCGGTTTCCAACCTGAGATTGAGTCGCTGGGCCGCAAATGCCCGCGCAGGACCGGCACTGTAAAAACGCCTCAGCAGATGCAGATCCACTGAATCTGTTACTGGTTCCATTTTTGGCAGCGGCGCGGCCACTAGTGGCTGGCGCTGTTTTTCTCCACGTCCAACCAACTGGGCTGCCTCTTGCATTCTCGATGAGTAGCTAAAGAGATGCCCCTCAGGTTGGAAATAGTTGGGGCTGAAGGGCTGAAGCGGGTGCGTAAAGGTCATCCTATCCAAACCGGACTCACCCACTTGAGACGCCATATAGTCCCGCAACTCTTCCACCAACACCGAAGGCGGCAGTGCACTGTTGTCTTTGAGACTGCGGCCGACATAGCTGATATAGAGCCGTTCACGGGCAGAGATCAGTGTCTCCAGAAACAGGTAACGATCATCGGCCCGTCGTGAGCGGTCGCCAAAGCGAAACTGCTTCGCCATCAGGTCAAAATCCAGGGTTGGGGGTTCCCTGGGAAAGGCGCCGTCGTTCATCCCGATCAGACAGATCACCTTGAAGGGCAGGCTGCGCATGGGGGTGAATGCGCAGAAATTGACACCACCACCAAGAAAGCCCCGGCTTGAACCGTGACTGAAGAGCAGTTCAAGTTGCTGACGAATCAGGGAGAGAGATACCTGGCCCTGAAAGCCGGCCTCTTCCGCCTCTTCACCCAATCGCACAAGGGTGTCCCGAACAAGTTGCAGCGGCTGCTCCGCGTTCTCATCAGCGGCAAAAAAACGATCCAGCATCCGCTGCAGGCGGTCACACCATATGGCAACCGAGACCATACCGGATAGCCTATCCTCCAATTCAAACAGGAATCGGCAGAAGCCCAACAATCCACTCAACCAAACAGATTCCGAACCTTCAGCACTCTCCGGGAGTGGAATGCCCTGCCACAAGGCTTCATCGTTTGGCGACATGGCGTAACCCAGCACCAGCTGCTCCAGCCCGAAGCGCCAGGTATTCCGTGGGTCGGCAGGTAGATCAAACTCCAATTTACTCTCAGCGTCCCGCCCCCAGCGAATTACCGCCTGCTCAATCCAGTCGACGATGCGTTCCAGGCCCGCCTCATCGAGGCCGAACCGCTGCTGAATCGCCGGAAACTCCAGTAACCTGAGAACCTCATCGACCCCATAGCGGCTGGCAGGGACCGAAAGCAGATCAAGGAATGCCGTGACATAGGGATTTTCAAGCCCTTGGGTCCGGTCGCTGATGCGGTAAGGGATGGCAGGACAATCCCCCGGCTCAGAGAAACGGGCTTCGATAAGCGGTGCATAGGTATCGATATCGGGCGTCATCACCAGAATATCCGCGGGAGTCAGATCCGGCATCTCCTCGAACATTGCCAACAGCTGATCATAGAGGACTTCAATCTCCCGCATGGGACTGTGGCAGCGGTGAAATGCAACAGAATGATCTCGTTCGCCTTCAATGGTTTCAGGTTGTTCGAGATGCAGAATCTCACGCTGCAGTCCAGCCAGGCAGCCGTCCCCTCCCGCATCATCGAACCACTCCTCGGAACCCGGATCGAAATCATTGATCGCGGAGAAAAAATCTCTGCCCTGTCGCCCCAGAGAGGCAAGCAGCGGATTGCCGACCTCCAGGTAGAGGTCTTCGATATCGGATGACATCAACTCCCGTCTCACCTTCTCCCCCTCGGGCATGATTTCAAGCCAATGGGCCTCACAGGGATTCAGCAGGAAAAGATGGATATCCATCCAATGGGAGAGCTGCCTGATAATCTCAAGATAACCCGGAGAGAGCGTAGGCACCCCAAAGAGAAAGAGCCGCGCAGGTAAGCCGCGGGGAGGATTTGCGGCATCGCCCGACATGGCCTGGAACAGGGACTCCTGCAGATGCACCCAATGAACAGCATCGTCTACGGCCAACCGGCGCCAGATTTCCGCTTGCCACTCATCCCCCGCAACAGCAGACTCACCCTTATCCCATTTCCGGATCCAGTCGGGACGATAGACCAGATAGCGGTCGAATAGACCTGCCAGTCTGTCAGCCAGTTGGAAGCGACGCTTCTCACTCTCCTTCCTCAGGTAATGGCTAACTGGCGCAAATACCGGCTCCTGGCCAATCTCATCGAGCAGTTGGAATATTCGCCATCTGAGCAGGGAGGGTTCAAACCGGTTGAATTCACTGACATCGGGAAGAAAGGCGCGAAACACCTCCCAGACGAAGGAGGCAGGCATGGGAAAGCGGATATTGGCACAGATCCCCAGTTTTTCCGCAATTTCAAGGGAGAGCCACCGTGCCATGCCGGGGTGCTGCACAACCAACACCTCCTCCTCCAGAGGAGAGATCATCGGTTCAGCCAGCAGCGTACTCAGCCGCAGGGACAGAATCTCGAGTCGATTGGATTGATAGAGTCTCAACATGAGGCCCTATTCTACCCTCTCTGAGGCTCAAATCATGAGCCTGCAGTAATCACAGGAATATTAAATTTCGTAGGCCCGATCAGGCGTAGCGGATCGGGCATGGGTTATTCCTTCGTCGCGAGTTTTGCCTGATCCGCTGCGCTTGATCAGGCCTACTTCATGTTTGTCTGAAAAATGCCAGGCTTGCAGGCTATTGAATAGCGGCAGCTCCGCTCCACAGGGCAGAGAGTCATGAGTAATAAATCAGCGCCTTTGCTCTGCAGGCACATTGGGCGCCAGCACGACATCCAGTACCTCGGCCACCCGGGCCGGAACTTCTTCCATCACCGATGCAACTTTATCGCTGTCCAGACCAGTGGCCTGCCAGACCTCGGGCCGTACCTGATCAAGAATTTCATCCAATGGCTCACCGCTCATTTCACCCTGTGAAAGCAAGCCCGCGATGTTTACCAGGGAAGCCTCAAGCCGGTAGTCGCCCGCATTCATCGGTTCATGGTGAGTTCCTGCGACGGCGATCAGGCTTTCCGGCAGTTTCCAGGTTTTCAGCAATGCTGCACCTGCATCCATGTGGGTAAAACCGAAAACATCCGCCTCAGCGTCAGCAAGAATGGCATCGTCCCCCCCCGGCAATCAGCAATACATCCCGCGACTGCTCCGGCAGGCGCAAGTAGATAACCAGCCTGCCGATATCATGCAGTACACCCATCACAAACAGGCGTTCACCATGCAAAACATTGCATTGGGTTGAGAGCGCCTTGGCAATAACCCCGGTCGTCACTGAGTATCGCCAGAATTCTGTCATATCGACCAAATCGGCAGGGATGCCGGTAAAAACCTCCGCCGCCGAGGTAACCAGAACCAGGTTGCGCAGACCCTTCGTACCAATGACCGTAACAGCTCTGGAAATGGTATCCACCGGAGCCCGCATACCGTAGAAGGCGCTGTTGACCAAACTCAGGAGGCGTGCGGAAAGGTCGGTATCCTGAGAGATCACCTCCCCGATATCTTTTGATGAATAGAGCGGAGAATCAGCCATCATATTGACCTTGATACAGACATCCGGCAATGAAACCAGATGTTCTATCCCTTTGACCAGTTCCTCGGCATTCATTTAATTCACCTGCAGTTAACCCTATTTCACAATTTTATCGGCCAGCCTGCCGGTTTCTTGAAAATCAGGGCTGGCCAGCCCTAGAGGCGAATTCAGCTGAATTCAGTTACGTTATCAGAATGATATTCCCCAGATTTCCCCACTGCCTTTCGTTCCTTCTGTTACTTGGGGCCAGTTAACACTATTCGGATGCAGCATTAACAGGCCTTAGCCAATTGGCCCTTCGCCAACTAATCGCTGCTCATGAGAAAACCTGTCTAACTTTCTGTTTCATAAATCAGTTTCGTCTGTGCTAACCTTAGCGGGAAAGGCAGCCAATGATGCTCTGGTGTTCCCGCATGAGAATAAAGACGATTGGGGAGAGTGTGCGGGTTAAAGACCTGATGCCGGCAGATACTGGCTCAAGTCGGATTTAGTCAATCGCGTTGAAGGATCAAGTGATGGTGCCATCACCGGAATCACGAAAAAGTAAATATCAGACCCAGTTTCAACCACTCATGAGCCGCTGCAAGGACATGGTGCTGGTCTATGTTAGCGCCCTGCTGACCGAGTTGTTTGCCAACACGGACAAGGCGTTGATGAGTTTCGCCCAAAAAGCGGAGAACGATCTGATGCAGAATCGCTTTTTTGAAGCGATTAGCCTGATTCGGAACCGCCACGGCCTGGTGGAACATGAGTTCAGAGAGCAACTCAGCGCAGGTTTTGATAATTTCTGGGCAAGGAAACCGGACAGTGATCCCTTCTCCGATCTGGGCAGCGATATCGAACTCGAACTGGTCGATGACGACTCCATGGATCAAACCACGGCCATCGAAAACATGGTCAGTAAAGCGACCATCGGCCATCGGTCTCAACTCTATGCACTGAGCCAGCGTCTTGCAGTTATCAACGGTGGCGAGGCGATAGAAAAAAACAGGACCCCTGCCTCCCCGCAGCATCTTGTCGACGCCTTCGCCAGTGCTATCGACAGTCTGAGTCTCGAATCCAACATCAAGCTTATTGTTCTCGCGCTTTTCAACAAGTACGTTTTGAAGCAGCTAGGCTCTCTGTATGAGGATTTCAACAACAACCTCAAGGATGCCGGTGTACTGCCCCACCTTAGACCTACTATCCGAAATCCGCAGGCAGCTGGCCAACACGGTGGCAAAGCGGACAAGAGTGCCCAGCAAACCGAGGATCAAAACGCCGCAACCTCAGAAGAGGATCTAGGGGAAGAACTCTTTGACTCAATCATCGGTCTCCTCGCATCCCGGCGTGGCAGTTCACCCCAAAGACACTCAGCAGCTCCGCAGGGGAGTGGGAGTGGGTCAGCTGGTAGAGTGAGTGGCGCCAGCGGGCACTCCGGCGGCGGGCAGCTGCCCACTACCGCGAACCTTGTCTCCGCACTTAATGATATTCAGCCAGCCACAAGATCAGATTATCTGCCCGATGCTTCGACAGAAGCCCCGTTCATTCCAAACATTGAACTCGATGAGCAGTTCCTTACCCGTATCAAACAGACACTGATCGAGGAGCGAAACAAACTCTACAGTCAGATTGACACTGATCAGTTGGATACTGTGGATGAAGACACCATCGATCTTGTCGGAATGCTGTTTGAATACATGCTGAACGATCCGGTTCTTCCTGCAGTCGCCAAGGCTCTGATCAGTCACCTGCACACACCCTACCTGAAAGTGGCTATTATCGACCGTCATCTGCTCACCGACAGCAATCACGATGCTCGCCAGCTACTCGACTGCATGGTTGAAGCAGGCAGCCACTGGATCGATGAGCACAATCTCAAGCGTGGTATCTATCCGGACATGCAGGCGGTAGTCGATCGCGTACTCAAAGAGTTTTCTGACGACATCAAACTCTTTTCCGATCTGCTGACCAACTTCAAGGCGAGAATGGATGATTTTCGCCGAAAAACCGAGGTTCTGGAAAAACGGGCTCAGGACTCAGCCAAGGGGCGGGAAAAGCTCAACGATGCAAGGCAGAGGGCAGGCCAGGAGATGAAAGCCCGAACCTTCGGTTCCTCCCTGCCTCAGGTGGCGAAGGACTTTCTGGTTCAAACCTGGACGGACAAGCTGATCTTCATCCTGCTGCGCCACCCCGATGGTGAGATGAGTGAAGACTGGAAGGACGCACTGCATGTTGCAGATGAGCTGGCTTGGGTCTTTGAAGAGAAAAAGACCCAAGATGAGCGGAAGGAACTTGAGAAGACTCTACCCTACCTGCGCAATACGATTGAAGAAGGACTTGAGTCTCTAGGCGGCTACCATCAGGAGAAGAGTCGTGCACTTTTCGAACTCCTGGCCAATGCAGAAAACGCCATGTCTGCCGGCTCATCTGCGGTCAGTGAACCCAAGAGTGTCAGCACCCCAAAAGCGCCTGAAGCAAAACCTTTTCAAACCACTCAACCAGAGCCTCCTATACCTGTTCCGGAACCCACTGAGTCCAAAGAGCAGATCCCTGACGATCTCCTGAGGATGATGGACAAGTTACGTAAAATCGAGTTCGGCACCTGGTTTGATCTCAGCAGCGGTCCCAATGATGTCAGACGGGTGAAACTTTCATGGCTCAGCCCGTTGACGTTCTCATGCATGTTCGTGGACAGGGCCGGAGTGCAAACCGCCATAAAACCCCTGCGCAAACTGGCACAAGAGATCATGGACGGAAAATCGAAGATCCTAGAAGAGAGCAACGACCCATTTGTCGAACGCACGCTGCACGCCATTCGCAGAATGCTGCAACGCTCTCTCAAGGCAACAGAAGAGATTGCTGAGAATATCACTAACGATAACGAGACGGGAGAAGACGCTTGGTCAAAGGTTCCCGGTAGCACCTATAGGAATCCAGCCGATGGTTGAGCACCGTATTCTGCCACGCAAGATAGCCAATGAAGTCCTTGAAGTATTGGACCAAATAACGGCGGCCTACATGGGGCAGGTGGTAAATATCACCGTTGAAGGCTTCATGCTGCTCAGCGCCAACCCCATCAAGACGGGGTCCATTTACCAGTTGGATATGCGGCTCCCGTATCTGGTGAAGGGTCATAGCAAGATTTCGTTTGGTGCTGAAGCACTCTGGTGCAGCGAAGCCGCTCAACCCGATACCTATTGGACCGGCTTTCGTATCATCGACATCTCGGATGAAGTGACCACTGTCATCGATACCATGATTGTGGACTGGGCAAGCATCTCCTGATCAAGCTGGAGATCATCCTCCCGTTCCGTGATGCGGCGACCACACTTGATGCCTGTCTGACTTCCATCAGGCAGCAGTCCTTTCAGGACTTTCGACTGCTCGCCATCGACGATCACAGTCATGATGACTCCTGCAGCGTGGTGCAGCAACACGCCAATTGCGATAAGCGGATACGCCTGCTGCACAATCCCCACCCAGGTCTGGTCAACGCACTGAATTTAGGCCACTTCTCCACTGATTGCACGCATGGATGCTGACGACCTGATGGATCAACAGCGCCTGCAATTACAGGTGGATTATCTGCAGCAAAACAAAATCATTACCCTGGTGGGATGCCAGGTCAGACTGTTCCCGGAAACTTTGATCCAGGCAGGTTACCGTGAATATGTGCGTTGGCAAAACCAGTGCCTTGATCCTGATGAGATTGCTGCGGATATCTACATCGAATCCCCCTTTGCCCATCCCAGTGTTATGTTCCGGCGCAAAGCCATCATTGAAGCGGGTGGCTATCGCGAAGGGATGTTTCCCGAGGATTACGATCTCTGGTTCAGGCTGTACCTTGCCGGTTACCGGATGGCCAAGCTGCCGCAGATCCTGCTCGACTGGCGGGAGAGTGAAAACCGCATCTCCAGGCAGGATCCACGTTGCAGCAGGGAAGCGTTCGATCAGTTGCGTGCCCACTACCTCGCCCAGGATCCACTACTACTGGCACGACGCGACGAACTGGTGATCTGGGGTGCCGGGCGCAAAACCCGTAAACGCTGTCAGCGGCTGTTGAAGCAGGGTTTTCAGGTAAAGGCCTGGATCGATATCGATCCACGTAAGATTGGAAACCGTTTGCAGGGTATCCCAGTCGTCTCACCCGAGTGGCTTCTACAGGAGAGCAAACCTTTTGTTCTCGTCTATGTCACCAACCACGGCGCGCAGGATCTCATCCGGCAGGAACTTGAGGATATGGGGTACCGGCGGGGAGTGGATTATCTCATGGTTGGATAAAACAGGTTCTGATTACTCAAGCAAACATGGTGCGTATGGCGCACCCTACATTCTGTCGGAGATATGAGATTTCTCCCTGCGGTCGAAATGACAATTTCCTCTATATCAATCAGTTGGCGGATCCCTGCAGGTGGGTGCGATAGTAGCCCATCACCTTTTTCACATACTGTTGTGTTTCGGGATAGGGGGGGATTTGATTATCAAACTTCTTAACCGCACCCTCACCGGCATTATATGCCGCCAAGGCCAGTTTCAAATCGAAACCGAACTGCTGCAGAAGATCTTTCAGATAACGTGCACCACCCTCCAGGTTCTGCCGGGGGTTGAAGGAGTCGTTGACGCCGTAACGCCTGGCGGTTTTCGGCATCAGCTGCATCAGCCCCTGAGCACCCACCTTTGAAACCGCACGGGGATTGTAGGCAGATTCCGCCCGCACCACCGAGTGGAGTAACCCCGGGTGCAGACGCATATTTTTGGCAGTTGCGTCAATCAGCGGTGACAGTTTTGATTTGTTCTGTTTGAACGCTGCAACAGAGTAATCGCCGTAGGCGCTGGCTGCTGGGGCAGATTTCCATAAGAGGCGATAATTGCCCGCCATGGGATGGTCGGTGAAATGGATGTGCCCATCCGGTGCTCGATATTTGAAGATCTGCGCCATCAGGGGAGACGAGGAAACCAGCAGGCAGAAGATCAATAGTGATCTGCCTGCCGTCATGGAGCATTTTTTCCTGCTTCTGGCCCGTTTCATCTCAATATAATCTGTTCTTTCATTACGAAAACCCGATGTCTGTCTGATAACAGCAAAAGCCCTTGAATGATCAGATTTTCGGCACATAACCACTATTCTTGAGGAAAACCGATAATAATTCCAGGGAGAGAAGTCACAAAATAGACGAATTCACCGTCCACAACACTTCTTGTACTTCTTACCACTACCGCAGGGGCATGGGTCATTTCGGCCAACTTTTGGCGTATCCCGGACCTCAGTCTTAGGCAGTACGAGTTCACCATCGACAAAATACCAGAGACCGTCGGATTTGCTGAAATGACTCAGTTCATGATGTTTGCGCAGCAGATCCCTCTCTTTGTAGGAGGCGATGAACTCAACCGTACCCTCTTTGTCATCTATCCCACCACCTTTCACCTCGACAATCTCCAGGTCGAGCCACTGTGAATTCATTGCCCAGCGCCGGGTTGCCGCCACATCGTGATCTTTTCTATGATCGGGATGGAGTGACTCATGCAGGAACTCCGGTTGCTGAATGACAAACGCACTGTAGCGGGCACGCATCAATGCCTCTGCGGTCCCCGCAGTCTGGCTGGCTTCCAGAATCGGTTGGCAGCAGGTTTCAAAGTCCCGGCCTGAGCCGCAATAGCACTGAGTCATGAGTAGTTGTTCCTGTGAATTCGACATGCGCGGAAAAGATAGCACGGCGTCACCAGGCAACCAAATAGTTGTCTGGATCAAATGATGCCGGATCCGTTTCGCTTGATCCGGTCTAGAGCCCTAACTCCTTCCAGCGTTTCTCGATTCGCTTCAGGGATATGGGATAGGCAGTTCCCAACTCCTGGGCAAACAGGGAGACCCGTAACTCCTCAAAGTGCCAGCGCATCTCTTCGATCCGCTCATCGCTGCGCCCGTTTTTCCTGCACTGTTCATCCCACTGCTTCCACTGCTGATAGGCCTTTGCCATCTCCCGGATCTGCTGTTGATCACGGGCTGCAGTACTTTGCAGTTTTTCCAGACGCTTTTCCAGCGCCTGCAGATAACGGGGAAAACGGCCAAGCTGTTCCGGCGGCGTCACTCCCAGAAATCCTTTGAAAACCAGGCGATCGAGTTGTTGTTGCATGTCGGCAGCGGATGCCATCCAGTTGATCTGCGTAGTGCCGGAGAGTTTTTTTCTGACCTTCTGGTACCCTTCGATGATTTTTCCAACCTCCTGACAGGCGTCGTTGGTCACCGTCATCATCGCATTGCGACAGCGCTCTATTCGGTCGAGAAAAATCTCCTTGTACCTTATCTCAGGCAATCCGTCCAGAAAGGTACGGTTGAGGATATAGGTAACCAATTCATCCTCCAGATCCCTCTGCTTCTCGACGGGTAGCCCCTCCGGTGCCTTTGGCACTTTGGCATATTGCAGGCGCATGCGAGCCAGGTTGGGCAGATTTTTGCGCAGATAACGGATCTCCTTTGCCAACTTGAGCATGATCAAGCGCCGCACACCCGCCTTGTGGCTCTGATGGGCAGAGACTTCCGAATCCAGCAGACGGATGGCAACGCTGTCACCCTCGTCCACCAGCGCAGGAAACCCTTTCAGGGTGATACCGCCGCGTTTTACAGAGAGGCTGGGCTGCAGGGGTCCGAAATCCCAATCGGTCAGCCCCTTCTGCTCGAGACCGGGTGAGGCAAGTTGCTGGAATCCTCTGTGGCTTGTCCGATGTGCTTTGTGCAAAGCATCAAGATCCCGGCCCGTTCCAATCTGTTTCCCCGTTTCGTCGACGACCTTGATCTGCATACGCAGATGCTCAGGCAGCTCGACATCGGACCAGGCATCCTCCGGCACATGGACGCCGGTAAGCTGCTTCAGACGCTCACCGAGCACCTGGATCAAAGGCCTGTCCGAGGGCTCAATCCCCTGCAGACAGGCATCGGCAAAGTCAGGGACCGGCACGAAGGACTTGCGCAGGGATTTTGGCAGTCCCCGGATCAGCGCAATGACCCGCTCCCGCAGCAATCCAGGCACAAGCCATTGACATCTGGCCTCGGTAACCTGACCCAGGACATCTTTCGGCACCACCAGTGAAATCCCATCCTGCTGCTGTCCGGGATCAAAAGAATACTCCAGGGGAAGCGCCATGCCATTGATATCCAGATGGTTGGGGAACTGATCATCCGGGACGATAGAGGACTCCTCCCTGATCAGGTCGGCCTCACTAAGATAGAGCCGTTTTGCTTCCTGTTTCGATTGCCTTTTCAGCCACTTCTCGAATGCCGGCGTGGTGCAGATCCCCTCGGGGATACGTTGGTCGTAGAAGCCGTAGATGCGTTCCTCGTCCACCAGGATGTCACGTCGACGGGATTTTGCCTCCAGATCATGGACTGCAGCGATTTTCTCCTGGTTGTGCCGCCAGAAAGGGGCACGTGTCTGAAAATCCCCCTCCACCAGTGCGGAGCGGATGAATATCTCCCGCGCCAGCTTTGGATCAATGGGACTGAAGTTGATCCTGCGCCGGGGTACCAGCGTAAGTCCGTAGAGCGTAACCTTCTCGTAACCCGCCACCTGCCCCCGCCGCTTCTCCCAATGGGGCTCAGAATAGTTGTGCTTGAGCAGATGTCCGGCACAGGCCTCGATCCACTCCGGCTGAATGGCTGCATTGGTACGGGCATAGAGCTTGGTGGTCTCCACCAGCTCTGCCGCCATCACCCACTTGGGCGGCTTCTTGAACAGACCGGAGCCGGGAAAGATAAAAAAACGGCTGTTGCGCGCACCCAGATAGTCCCGTTCCTTCGACTTGAATCCAATATGGCTCAGCAGGCCGCTGAGCATGGCGCGATGCACCTGCTCATAACCTGCCTCTTCCGTGTTCTCTTTGAAACCCATGCCGTGCATCTGCAGACGCAGTTGTGTGTGAATATCGTGCCACTCCTGCACCCGTGTCCAGGAGAGAAATCGTGTGCGGCAATATTTTCTGAACTTGTTGCGGGTCAGATGCTTGCGCTGGATTTCCAGATCCTCCCAGAGCTGAAAATAACCGAGAAAATCGGACTCGGCGTGGCGGAACAGGGCGTGTGCCTCATCCGCCTGCTGCTGCTTGTCCAGCGGACGGTCCCGAGGGTCCTGTACGCTGAGGGCCGCTGCGATTACCATCACCTCCCGCAGGCAGTGGCTGTGAGCCGCTGCCAGCATCATACGCCCGATACGCGGGTCGACAGGCAACCGGGCAAGTTGCCGGCCAAGCTTTGTCACCCGCTGATCGCCCCCGATTGCGCCGATCTCCTCCAACACCCGGTAACCGTCCTTGATGAGGCGGCTGTCGGGTGGATCAACAAAGGGGAAATCGTCGATCTCCCCAAAACCCAACAACTTCATCTGCAGGATGACAGATGCGAGATTGGTTCGTTGGATCTCCGGCTCGGTAAAAGGCGTGCGGGACTCGAAATCCTCTTCCGAATAGAGCCTGATACAGACGCCTTTGGCGACACGACCACAACGCCCCATACGCTGGTTTGCGGAGGCCTGTGAGATGCGTTCAACCGGAAGACGCTGTACCTTGCTCTTGTGGCTGTATCGGCTGATACGTGCAAAACCGGCGTCGATGACGTAGCGGATGCCGGGCACGGTGAGGGAAGTCTCCGCCACGTTGGTGGCCAACACGATGCGCCGCCCTCTATGGGGTTTGAAAATCTGTCCCTGCTCTGCTGGACTCAGCCGGGCGTAGAGAGGCAACACCTCGGTCAGATCGAGCTTATGTTTGCGCAGATTCTCGGCGGTCTCCCGAATCTCCCGCTCGCCGCTAAGGAATATAAGGATATCTCCCCGGTCTATGCGGGAGAGTTCATCCACCGCATCCACGATAGCGGGGTCGTCGCGCTCACTGCTCCCCTCCTCCTCTGGTGGCTTATAGCGAGCCTCAACCGGAAAAGTACGGCCGGAGACCTCGATCACCGGCGCATCGTTGAAATGTTTGGAAAAACGGTCGGGATCGATGGTAGCCGATGTGATGATCAGCTTCAGATCCGGGCGCTTGGGCAACAGGTTCTGCAAATAACCGAGCAGGAAATCGATATTGAGACTGCGTTCATGGGCCTCATCAATGATCAGGGTGTCGTATTGATTCAGGAAAGGGTCCTGCTGTATCTCTGCCAGCAGGATGCCGTCGGTCATCAACTTGACATGGGTGTTGGGTCCCACCCGGTCGCTGAAACGAACCTTGTAACCAACAGAGGTGCCAGTTTCCACCCCAAGTTCCGAGGCGATACGGGATGAGAGCGTCCGGGCCGCGATGCGGCGCGGCTGGGTATGGCCGATATACCCCCCCACCCCTCGCCCCAGACTGAGGCAGATCTTAGGCAGTTGGGTCGATTTGCCGGAGCCGGTCTCGCCGCAGAGCACGAGAACCTGATTCTCGGCGATCAGCGCTTGTATATCTTCGAGGCGCGCGGTAATGGGCAGTTCCGGGGGGAAGGACGCTTCGGGCAGGCTCTTCCGCCGTTGCTGCAGCCGCGCCTGCGAGGCCAGAATATCCCGGTTCAGCTTGAACAACCCCTGATCATAGGGTTCCCCTGACTTGCGCCGTCGCTGCACTCCCCTCAGACGCCGGACGAAAAGGTGCCGGTCGACCTGCATACAGGTTTCGATATCCGATTGTGACGGAAACGGCTGAGAGGTGCTGTTATCGACCAAGGTGGCTGCTGCTCATCTGACTGAAGATTGGGAAGCGCTATTTTGTCACTCCCGAGCCAAACGGGGAATCCTCTCTTCACTAAATATTAGTCAGTATGCTGGCCGCGATGTTTTGGATAATATATCGCAACGACCCTTACCCTAGAGGCACACAATGGAACCCGACTTCTGGATTGAACGCTGGCGGCAGAATCAGATCGGCTTCCACCAGCATGAGATCAATACCCACCTTCAGACATTCTGGGGCAGTCTGAAGGTGGAAGGCCAAAGCCGGATCTTTGTTCCTCTATGCGGAAAAAGTCGCGACCTGCTCTGGCTCCGCGCTCAGGGACATGAGGTGCTCGGTATCGAAATCAGTCCCATTGCCGTAGGGGATTTCTTCCAGGAGAACAATCTGACGCCCCGAATCACCCAAACCGGGGCTTTCACTGAGTACTCGACCGACGGACTCACCCTGCTGCTCGGTGACTTTTTTGACCTGAGACGAGACGACCTGAAGGGCATAGGAGGCATTTACGACCGGGCATCACTGGTCGCTCTGCCGCCTGAAATGCGGGCGCGATATGCCCGGCATCTCATTGAGATCAAGCCTTCTGCCGCAACAACGCTGCTGGTTACCATGGAGTACGATCAGGCCGAGATGCAGGGACCACCTTTTGCTGTCCATGAAGATGAGGTGCGATCGCTCTATCAGGCAGACTATCGGATAGAAACCTTGTTCAGTCAGCAGATTCTGGATGAAAATCCGCAGTTTCGTAATAAGGGGCTGAGCCAGCTCACCGAGAAGGTGTATCAACTGCATCGATAACCATTAAGTCACCTTCACTTCGATCTTTTCCCCCGTTTCAGGATCAGACAGATGGACTGCACAGGCGATGCAGGGGTCGAAACTGTGAATGGTGCGGAGAATCTCCACCGGCTGCTTGGGATCGACCACCTGGTGATTGTCCTGCAGTGCAGCTTCATAGGCACCAGGTTGTCCCTGGGCATCCCGAGGACCGGCATTCCAGGTACTGGGCACGACCGCCTGGTAATTGGAAATCTTACCGTTTTCAATCACCACCCAGTGACCGAGTGCGCCGCGCGGCGCCTCCATAAAGCCCACTCCCTGACACCGGCTCGGCCAGGTTGATGGCTCCCAGAGCGCCTCGTTGAAGGTCTTGGTATCCCCCGCCTTGATATTGGCGATCAGTTGATCCTGCCAACCCTGCATGGCATCGGCGATGATCTTGGTCTCCAGTGTTCGGGCCGCTGTTCTGCCAAGGGTGGAGAAAAGCGCCCTGACCGGCAGATCCAGTGTCTTGAGGGTCATATTGACCAGTTCCCTGGTCTGCTCGTGGCCTTTGGCATAGAGTATCAACACGCGAGCGAGAGGCCCTACCTCCATCGGTTTTCCTCTCCAGCGCGGGGATTTTATCCAGGAGTAGGACTCCTCCACATTCAAGTGTTTATAGGGTGGTTTCGGACCTGTGTAGTTAAGATTGGTCTCGCCATCGTAGGGATGTTTAGGCACATCTTTGCCATCATCCTGGTCATACCAGGAGTGTGAAACGAACTCCTGAATCTCGTCAGGATTGTTCATGTCCAGCGGATGAACAGTGGAGATGTCACGGTTCAGAATCACACCCGCAGGCAGGAAGTAGCTGGATGGATCATCCATGGTAGTGCCTGGCAGGTCACCATAGGAGAGGAAGTTACCTACGCCCTCGCCTCTTTCTCCCCAGTCTTTGTAAAAACCTGCGATTGCGAGTGTATCCGGCACATAGACCTGATCCACGAACGCCTGCATCTGTGTGATGACATTCTGCACCTGTGCCAATTTCTTTGCATTGATTGCGGAATCGGAGTTGAGATCGATCGGGGAAGCCGTCCCGCCCACCAGGAAGTTCGGGTGCGGATTCTTGCCGCCGAAGATAGCATGCAGCTTCACCACATCACGCTGCCAGCTCAAGGCCTCCAGGTAGTGGGAGACTGCCATCAGGTTGGCTTCAGGGGGCAGTTTGTAGGCAGAGTGGCCCCAATAGGCCTTGGCAAAGATACCAAGCTGTCCGGCTTCGACAAAGCTTTTCAGCTTCTTCTTCATGTCGGAAAAGTAGCCGGGAGAGGACTTGGGCCACTTGCTGATCGATTGGGCCAGTTGGGATGTCGCTCCAGGGTCGGCGGAGAGCGCAGATACCACATCCACCCAGTCCAGCGCGTGCAGATGATAGAAGTGCATCACATGATCATGGATATACTGCGCGCCGATCATCAAATTGCGGATCAGTTGCGCATTGGGCGGGATCGGATAGTTCAGTGCATTCTCCACTGCCCGTACTGATGCGATACCATGAACCAGGGTGCAAACACCGCAGATTCGCTGTGTATATGCCCAGGCATCACGCGGGTCCCGGCCCTGCAGGATAAGTTCGATACCGCGCACCATGGTGCCGGAGGAGTAGGCACTGGCGATCCGATCCCCCGCCATCTCTGCTTCGATCCTGAGGTGCCCTTCGATTCGTGTGATCGGATCTACGACGATACGTTCGCTCATTTTTTCTCGTCTCCTGAAGGGGTTTCTGCCGCCCCACAAGTCCGGTCAAGCCGAACCTACACTCTATTCGCTATCTTCTACCAGATGTTCCGCCAACATCTCGGTCAGCCCAACCACCGGAAGCTCCACCCGATACTCTTCTAGGCCATCTTCCAGCATCAAGCGGCAATTGGCACAAGCCGTAACCAACTTGTCCACATTCAGCTCATCCAGCTGGCTCTTTTTCCTCGCGAACACCTTGAGCCGCAGTTCATCTGCCCGTTCATTGGCACTGACACCGCCACCACCGCCGCAACACCAGTTCATCTCACGGTGATCGCTCATCTCCACGAAGTTCGCCGCAACCTGCTTAAGCAGATTACGCGGGGGTTCCAACACTCCGCCCTTGCGCACGATCTGGCAGGGATCATGGAAAGTCAGCCGCGCCTCATCCATACCCTGGGTCTTCAGTCTTCCAGCGGCTCGCAACTCATCCAGCAGTTCGAGAATATGCACCACCTTGAAGGGGTAGCGCCGGCCGATCAGATTCGGCCCTTCCCAGCGGATGGCAGTATAGGCGTGACCACACTCGGGACTGATGACATATTTGACCTTCAATTTCTCAGCGCCTTTTACCACCCGTTCAACCAATTCTGCGGCGATATCGCTACTGCCTATCTGGATCCCTGCATTGGTCGCTTCAAATGCCTCTGAGCAGAGCGTCCAGCTGACCCCCGCCTGTTTGAAGATCCTGGCCAACGCCTCGATGTACTCAGGGAAATTCATGATCTCCATCGAAGAGAGCAGCGCCAGATAGTCAGCACCCTCCACATCGACAGGGACCTCCAGTCCGGTATCTGCCTCGATATGCCTGATCTGTGCCTGCACCGCGTGAAATTTCACCCCCATCGGACTGCCGACCTTGATGGCACGGGTACTAGCGCCTTTCATGCCTTCGGGAGCATTACCCGAGGCGACAAAACCTTCCCGCTCCTTACGGATCATATAGGCGATATCATTGCCCACCGGGCAGACCATGGAGCAGCGTCCACAGAGAGAGCAGGCGTCATAGACCAGCGGCTCCCACTCCTGCAACAGTTCATCGGTCACCGGCTGCGCCAGACCAAGCGCCTTCTTGATCCGCCCCCAGAGAGTAAACTCCTGCTCCCAGATGCGGCGCAGGGGTTCAAGCTTGTTGATGGGGGTGTAACGGGGATCACCGGTTTCCGTGTAGAAGAGACAGGCCTCCGCACAAAGTCCGCAGTTGACACAACTGGAAAAGAAGGCCGCCACCGGCGCATCTATCTCTTCACGCAATGCATTGAGTCCACGTTCCAGGGTTGCCTTACTCATGACTGTACCCCCCGGCGTCCGGCCATTGCACCGTTATACCAACGGGCCAAGGGAAATGTGAAGGTATGCATCAGTTTGGTAAAGGGGAATAAAATCATCAAAAATTCAATGCTTAGGATATGTATCCCAAGCACAAGTGGATAGGGAACCAGCACGCGATGATAGGCCAGGTAGCCGGTCACTATCGGCAGAAATGCGGCCAACCACACCAGATAGTCTTCCGGTCCGCTTAGAAATCGCTTCACCGAATGAGTGATGCGGTCGATCAGCATCGCAACCAGTGTCGCCATTGTCACCACTGCCACGGCATCCACGATATGGTTGGAGAGTCCCGGCCACTTGATGCCCAGAACGCTGTGCAACAATTCGATATGGGGAACGAAAAACAGCAGGCAGATCAGAAATCCGATATGCCAGATGTAACCACCGATAACTGTAAATGGGGACTGTTTGAAGCTGCCCGCTTCCGGCAGTGTCCGGGTCACGATAGTGCGCAAGCCGGGGCCAAACTCCTCACCCTTCGGCTCCGCAAGATCCTGTTTCCGCCCAAGCAACACTATCTCCAGCAGACGGACGACAATACCTATGACGAACACCGCCAGGGCGATATCAAAGGCAGGTCCCTTCACCCACAACAGAAAGTCGATCGGGCTGCTCATGATGTTTTTTCCAGATCATCCACAGTGACGGTTTCGTGCCTGGCAACTGCATCTGCCTTGGCATTGCGATTAAGCATGCCGGCTGCGGCACCGACAGCCACACCGGCTACAGCACCAAGCCCAACGTTGCGGGCAATATCCCCATCGGGAATGGAGATGGCGTTATAGAAACCGCCGCCGTCCCAGAAATTGGGTTCGGAACAACCCAGGCAGCCATGCCCTGACTCAACCGGCCAACTCGTACCCTGATTCCACTTGGTTGTGGCACAGGCGTTGTAGGTCATCGGGCCCTTGCATCCCATTCGATAGAGGCACCACCCTTTGCGTGCGCCTTCGTCATCAAAGGTCTCTGCAAACAGGCCCTTATCGTAAAACGGACGGCGATAGCAGCGATCATGAATGCTTTGGCCATAGAAGACCTTCGGCCGACCCAGATCATCCAGCTCAGGCAGACCGCCAAAAGTCAGGAAGTGCGCCAACACACCAGTGATCACCGTTGGGATTGGTGGACAGCCGGAGACATTGACCACCGGCTTGTCTTTGATGATCTCCGAGACCGACACTGCTCCGGTAGGATTGGGGCTGGCATGGGGCAGACCACCAAAGGCCGCGCAACTACCCACTGCTATGACTGCTGCGGCCCCCGCCACGGTCTCCTTCAGCATATCGAGGTTGCTGATACCGGCAATCGTTGAAAAACCAGGGTCTTTTAGCGGAATCGATCCATCGACTACTACTATATATTTCCCATGATTTTCATGCATTGCCGCTTCACGCGCAGCCTCTGCCCCCTCTCCTGCAGCCGCCTGCAGAGTGTGGTGATAATCGAGTGAGATGTGATCGAAGATGAGATTTTCTATGGTGGGGGCATGGGCTCTGGTGAGGGATTCTGTACAGCCGGTACACTCCTGAAAGGAGAGCCAGATTACAGAGGGACGCCTGGCCTTTTCCAGCGCCTCCGCAATAGCCGGTACCATGGCCGGAGGCAGTGCCATCATCGAGGCAGTCGCGGTACAGAATTTCAGAAACCCCCGTCGTGACACACCCTGCTGCCGCAGGCTTTCGCCGAGAGTTTTGGGTTCTGTTTTTGAGTCAGCCATCACGTCTTCTCCCGCTCATAGGATTGCTCTGCGACGCGACCCCATCTGGAGTACGCAAACGATTTTCGAGCCGTGAAATAGAGTCTGTGAGATCTGCAAGCTGAGTAAGAAGGATCTCAGGCACCCGGGTGATCTCGATCTGCAAGGCAATGCGCTCGCCTTCGGTATTTCTGTGGTCGACGATCCAGACACCGGCATATGCGGTTTCGTATATTTCGCTGGCGCCCAGGGTTTCCAGCTTGACCGCCACCTCCCCACGGCCCAGTACGTCGAGCAACAGCTCTTCATCACCGGGGCCAAAGGGGATCGATCTCAGATCGATGGTAGTGGATTCTTCGGTTTCGCCAAGACGGCGCAGGGCATGAAGGATTTCATGCAGAACAGGGACGGCGTTGCCATGTTGAGCAAGCTGATCAACAGGCGCCTCTACACGTATATCGATGTCCTGCAGTTTTTGCATATACAACACCGTTCATTTCATCTATTAGTAGATTATCTCTAACCGATGGAGCCGGTACTGATCCAGATCACTTAGAGGTCGAAATTCGGTGATTTTATTGAAAAATATTGGTGCAGTATTCCTTGCTATAGCTAACGCCATTCACGAAGTATAGACAGAATTTCATCGATCGCCCTATTGATGGCAGGGAAAACCGTTTTGCTGGGTGATTCCCCCCACTCCAGCGACTCCGGCTCAATGCCCACAAGCACCCTCTGTACAGGCAACTGTTCCGTCAGACGTGAGATATCCAACAGATCCGTCAGTCCAACCTCGTGCACACTCTGTCGATTGCCGCTGAGATAAGAATCCATCTCTTCATTGCGAAATACCCTGACTGTGCCTGGCGGACTCTCCATCCTGGCCGCATCAACCACTATCAACCCATCCGCTCTGCTAATCGGTTCCGCCAGGGTGAAACTCAGGGTTCCGCCATCCATAAATTCGACACCCTTCAACTCGCCATGTAATGCCTGCATGCGTTTCACCACGTGCACGCCGATGCCTTCATCGGTCAGTAGCGTATTGCCTATACCCAGAATAAGGACAGATTCAATTGACAAATTCATGCTCCTTGGGAGAATAGTCGGTAGAAATTTTACGTCCATAATAGTCAAGAGGCAGCTCACTAGCCATGTGTCTCGGTATTCCAATGCAGATCAAGACGATCGTTGAATATACCGCCCGCTGCGAGGCGAAAGGTGTCGAACGTGACGTCAGCCTTTTCATGTTGCAGCATGAGACGCTGGAACCTGGCGATTTCGTGGTGGTGCATGTCGGTTATGCGATCCAGAAAGTCACCCCTCAGGAGGCCCGCTCCGCCTGGGAGGTCTACGATGAGATGCTGAAGACACTGGACGAGCAGCCTGGGAGCCTCTGAATGCATGAGCTTGCGGTCTGCCAGGCGATGCTTGAACAGGTCGCCGATATCGCATCCCGGGAGCAGGCGTCGGAGATCACCCGGATAGTGGTCCGTATCGGCCCCTTGTCCGGTGTCGTGCCGGAACTGCTGGAACAGGCCTTTACCATTGCCCGCGCCGGTACCATCGCGCAACAGGCTGAGCTGATTACGGAGTCCACCAGCATTCGGGTGAGGTGCAGCCAGTGCGGCGCTGAAACAGAAGCCGGAATCAACCGGATGATCTGCGGCGAGTGTGGCGACTACCATACCCAACTTCTCAGTGGCGATGAGTTGTTACTCGCCAGCGTTGAGTTAAACCGTGCGGAGCAGGCGGTGGAATAAACCGCTATTATCTTTACGATAGATGCAGCGACGTAGGTCTGGTTAGTCGTGCGACAGTACAAAGCCGAAATACGGCACAGCACTTTGTGCGCGACGTAACCTGACAAACCGCTGTTGGGTTACGATGCGCGCGAAGCTTGATGGCAAAATGAAAGTTTGCAGCAATGCACATCTAACCCAACCTACAAAAAAGGCACCAATTCAGGACCAAACTAATCGCTACCATAATTTTCGTTGTAAATATCTCTGGAGAGCAAAAAGATGTGTGACACCTGTGGCTGTAACGTCACCCAGGGTAATCGCCACCTCATTGAGGCCGGCGGCAAACATGAGCATACCCACGACGGCAAGGTTGCCGTGGAGGTGCTGCAGAACCTGCTCAGTGAAAACGATCATCAGGCTGGCCACAATCGGCAACACTTCGACAATCATGGCGTGCTTGCCGTCAATCTGATGTCGTCCCCCGGCAGCGGCAAGACCAGCCTGCTCGAAGCAACTATCGATGCACTCAATCAGGAGTTCAGAATCGCCGTCATCGAGGGCGATCTGGAGACAGAAAACGACGCTGAACGCATACGCAGCAAAGGCATCAGCGCCGTGCAGATCACCACCGGCACCGCCTGTCACCTGGATGCACATATGGTGCACTCCGCGCTCCACCAGCTGAACCTGGACGATCTGGACATCGTCTTCGTGGAAAATGTCGGCAATCTGGTCTGCCCCGCCAGCTTCGATCTTGGGCAACACCTCAATGTCACCCTGCTGTCGGTCACCGAGGGGGATGACAAACCCGCCAAATACCCCGTCATCTTTCGGGCCGCCGACGCGGTACTCATCACCAAATCCGACCTGCTTCCCTATCTGGATGACTTCAAACCGGAACAGGCTGAACAGGCAATCCGCCATCTCGCCAGTGAAGCCCCGGTTTTGAACCTGTCTGCCCGCAACAGCAGTACGCTGGACAACTGGCTGACCTGGCTGCGCAAGGCATTCGCCATTCAGGCCGCACGCAGAGCAGCGGGTGAGACCACAAAACCCAAAATCCAGCCAAGCGGCGAAAAGCTTCACGCACACGGTTAGACTCAACATCCATGTCACTCAGCGCAAAAGACTGGCTGCAGCAGATCCGGTCCCTGCAGCTCCCGGAACGGATCCGCATCATGAATGTTTGCGGTGGCCACGAACGTTCCATCACCCAGGCTGGCCTTCGCGGTGCTCTGCCGGAGCAGATCGAATTGATCCCCGGCCCCGGCTGTCCCGTCTGCGTCTGCCCGGAGGAGGATGTCTATCAGGCGATACAACTCGCGCTCAATGAGCAGATCATCCTGGTGGCTTTTGGGGATATGCTGCGGGTCCCCGTCAATGTATCGAAGGATGAACCCCGCTCTCTTGATCAGGCCCACGCCGCCGGTGCCGACATCCGACCCATCTCTTCACCCATTGAGGCGTTGAAAATTGCGAGGGAGAATCCTGACCGCGAGATAGTCTTTTTTGCCGCGGGATTCGAGACCACTACCGCACCCGTTGCCGCCCTGCTCGTGGAGGGCATTCCCGACAACCTCTCCATTCTGCTCTCCGGACGGCTCACCTGGCCCGCAGTTTCCATGCTGCTCGATTCCGGCACACCCGGATTCAATGCCCTGGTGGCCCCTGGTCATGTCGCTACTGTCATGGGGCCTGAAGAGTGGCAGTTTGTGGTCGATAAGCACCAGATTCCCAGCGCGGTGGCCGGTTTTACACCCGAGAGTCTGCTGGCCGCCACCTATTCGGTGCTGCGGCAACAGATCGACCAGCGGCTGTTTCTCGACAACTGCTACCCGGAACTGGTCCGTCCCGGCGGCAACCCCAGCGCCCGCAAACATCTTGAGACCGCGCTGGATGTGGTCGATGCAAACTGGCGCGGCATCGGCACGATTCCAAAATCGGGTTACGCATTGAAGAGAACTTATGAGAGATGGGACGCCCGAAAACGCTATCCGGATTACGATTCAGAGAGCCGCCGTCGCGCTGGACAGATGCCACCTGGGTGTGACTGCGCCGCAGTCGTACTTGGCAAAAAATATCCCAATGAGTGTCGGCTCTATGGCGAGGCCTGCACCCCCAGAAACCCCGTCGGCCCCTGCATGGTTTCCGATGAGGGAGCCTGCCGGATCTGGTGGAGCAATGGACTCAGGCTGTAGAAAAGCGTTCTAAACTTTGAACTGCCCCACAAGCAACTGAAGATCCGTTGCCAGCCGGGCCAGATCCCCGCTGGCGACAGAGGTCTGCTGCGCACCTGCTGCGCTCTGTTCCGTCATGTCATTGATTTGGACCACATTGCGGTTGATCTCTTCAGCAACCGCTGACTGCTCTTCTGATGCGCTGGCAATCTGTGCGCTCATATCCGTAATCCGGCCAATCGCCCCGACTATAGATACCAGGGAGCTTCCGGTATTGGAAGCCTGTTCAGCAACTGCGTGGGCCTTGTCGCGACTCTTGCCCATTGTCGCTACTGCCTGCCGTGTCCACTCTGCAGCTTCTCGATCATCTGATTGATCTCTTCTGTTGACGCCTGCGTACGACTTGCAAGGGTTCGTACCTCATCCGCCACCACAGCAAACCCCCTTCCCTGCTCACCCGCCCGTGCTGCCTCAATGGCTGCATTGAGTGCCAGCAGGTTGGTCTGCTCCGCAATACTTTTTATGACATCAAGCACTGAATTGATCTCGCCACTGTTTTTCTCAAGTGTCTTGATGACGTTGGAGGTGCTCTCGACATCCAAGGCCAACTGCCGAATCTGTACAATGGTCTGTTCCATCGCCTGCTGTCCGGCAGTCGCTTCACTATTGGCCATGGCTGCGGTCTCCGATGCATTCGAAGTACTGTTGGCAACCTCCTGCACTGTGGCGCTCATCTCATTCATTGCAGTTGCAACTTGAGTCGTCTCCATCAACTGGTTCTGAACAATTGTATTGGTCTGCTCAGTGATCACGGAGGTCTCTTCGGAGGTAGTGGCGAGTTGGACGCTTGCATCATTAACCTGCTGGAGACTATTTTGGAATTTCTTCATCAGGCTGTTAAATGCACCAGCAGCCATCCCCAATTCATCACTGGATTGAATAGCGACCCGCTGTGTCAGGTCTGAATTTTGTTCGATATCCTTGATTGTTCGACTGAGCTGTAGAATAGGCTTGGAGATCCGACTGGCAAACCAGACACCTGCTGCAATCGCCAGCACAATCAGTACCAATGCGATCCCCCCGGAAATCAATAGCAGTTGCTTACTGAGCGCATCGGAGGCAGCGAATGCCTCTGCCTCGTCGATCTCCGCAAAGATGGCTCCATTCAATCCATTGAATGAGAGAGGGGCGTATGCGGAAAGAACCGGGACATTCCGATAGTCTGGAAAGATTCCAAAACCTGACTGACCGGCCAACGCGGCTTTTGCGCCGATTGTTTCGATCGGGTGCAGCCCAATACTACTCCCCTTATCTCCAATCAAACCTACAATCTCTTCTGAAAGCCCCCCATCGCGGATAGCCTGCAGATACCCCTCCTTGTCTTCGATGAGAAATCGACTGTTGCTGCGCATCCTTCCATCCGCGCCCACGGGATAGGTTTCTCCAGAGTCACCTAGACCCGCCTGTTTCCATTGATGATCGTTTGTCATCACAGCATTGATGCCATCGATGGGCATCTGGAAGATCAAAACGCCTAACTTCCCGCCTTCATTGTCGAAAACAGGCGAGGCTATGAAGGACGCCTGATCCTGGTATGAAGGCAGATAGGGTGAAAAATCGGACAGCGCCACGAAATCGGGGGAATTTGCCTGATTGGCTTGACGAAATACCTCTCCTATACCCGAGTTGGCGTAGGCGCCATTCTTTAAAGAAGTTGCGAAGTCGAGTTCCTTAAAAACCGAATAGACGATTCGACCGGTCTCCGCATCCACCAGAAAAATATCGTAATAACCAAACCGCTGTTGGAAATCGCGCAGAAACGGGTGAAATTGCGCATGCCACTCTCCGTACTGAGTCCCGTCGATGGGATCGATCAGTCTGTCTTTTTCACCCAAGGGGTTGGGATTGGCTTTGATGTATTGGTATTGGAGCGCAACGGCATCGGCATCCAGCCCTTTAAGCAACATGTCCGTATTTGCACTCCCCCCACGATTGCGGTTTTTATACTCTTTTGTAAATTCGCCGCTGTAGTAGTGGGCAAGTTCGCTTCTGTATTTTTCGATGTCCGGCTGAAAAATTTCATTCCGGTAAGTGGATATCGAACTGCGAAAATTCTGCAGCGCATCGGTGACTTCATATGCCCTGGAGAGGTTATGTATCTGATTCCGGATCGTCTCAAAGTAATCCGTAATCTGGGACTTCTTGATGTCTCTCAGCGCGATCAAACGTTCTCTGGCAGCTTCTTCGAGTGCTTGATGACTCTTTTCCGTCGCAACGCCGATGATGGCTAGGCTGGCAGCCAGGAGTGGTACAGCTGCCAAAATAGCTGCACCGATCATTATCTTCCGTTTCAACAACATCCTGTTCTACTCCCTGTTTTTTCCAAACTGGGCAGATAAAAAAACGCCTCAGTCAATAGTTTTATTCTTACCTTTTTCCGAGTAAATGACTCCGGGTGATTGACTCGAACATAAAACTTGGCGGCATTGCCTTTATTTACTTGAGGAAATAATTATTTCTGACTGGAGTGGCATTGGTGCGCATGGCGCACCCTACGTTCTCTAAATGGCAGTAGGGTGCGCTATGTGTTTAAACTTGGAACTTAACCACCAATCCTTGCAGCTCGGCAGCCATGTGCGCCAACTCTTTCCCGGCCTGGGAAGTCTGCTCGGCACCAGTGGCGTTTTGGGTCGCCATGTCACTGATCCGTACGACGTTGCGGTTCATATCTTCCGCCACAATGCTCTGTTCTTCTGCGGCTGTTGCAATCTGGGCGCTCATTTGATCGATCTGTGATACGGATTCCGCGATGGCGCTCAATGAAGAACCTGCCAGCACCGCCTGATCGACAACTGACTTGGCATGTCCCCGGCTCTGAGTCATCACCTGCACCGCATTCCGGGAGCCGGTCTGGAGTTTTTCGATGATCTGATTGATCTCTGCGGTGGACTCCTGAGTCCGGCTCGCCAGGGTGCGCACCTCATCTGCCACCACGGCAAATCCACGGCCCTGCTCACCGGCGCGGGCCGCCTCGATCGCCGCATTCAACGCCAACAGATTGGTCTGTTCGGCAATGCTTTTAATCACGTCCAGCACGGTACCGATATTTTCACTTTCCGTCTCGACATGGGCGATGACATCCGCTGCGCCTTCAATTTGTGCTGCCAGTTGCTGGATTCCCTGCCCCCCCCTGCAACTATCTTTCGTCCCTTCTCAGTTTCGGTGCTGGCCCCATTTGCCGCAGAGGCCGTGCTGTTAACATTCACCGCCACTTCCCGTACGGTGGCGCTCATTTCATTCATCGCCGTTGCTATCTGTTGCGTCTCTGACTGTTGTTGCTGAATATTGGCACTGGTCTGTATTGTTATCACAGACACCTCTTCTGCCGCCGTGGAGAGTTGGGCTGTGGTGGCGTTGATCTGTGAGATCATCTCCAGCAAATTATTGCGCATCGTCTGCATCGATTGTTGCAGTTTTCCGATTTCATCCCGCCCATCCACTGTTACCTTGTGGCTAAGGTCACCCGAGGCAATGACTTCGAGTCCACGGGCCGTCTCACCCATACGATTCACGACATTACGGGAGATAGTCCAGCTCACGAAACCACCGATAAGGAACGCAAGAAGGGTGAAACCACTCAGCAGGTAGATCGCGGTCTGTTCATGCTCCGCCGCACGACGTCCGGCCACTTCTGTGAACTTCTCAATCTCTGTCAGCAGGGATTCAAGCTCAACAGCAAGCTGCTCCTCCTCAGGCTCCATCTTTTCAGCAAAGACCTCGGCCTCATGTCTCTTTCCATCCGCAAGCATGGCAAAGACCTGATGGGCATGGAGTTCGAAATCCGCATGCTCTTTCTCGATCTTCTTCAACGCTTGACCGATGCGCTTGAACTCTTTTGCCTCTTCCTCGTTATGGGCTTTGGCCATGGCCGTTTCAGCAAGAAGCTCACCCGCATGAATCTCCTCATCGACCTGCTTACTGAGCTTATCAAATGCAGCGATCTCAGCCTTGAAATGCGCAGCTGCCTTATCTCCTTGCTGCAGAAGAATCCCGAAACGCAAAGCCCGTTCAAAGTGGTGAGCCTGCTCCAGCTGATGTTCCGTAGTTGCGGTGAGGTTCTGCGTCATTGGAATATCCTGTTCGGCAATGGCCTCGAGCTCTTTGCCGACCTGGCTCATCGCATATAACGCATAACCCGAACTGGCTAGGAGCAGGGCCAGCAGGATCAATGAGTTTCCGATGATCTTGGTTTTGATAGAGAGATTGTTGAGAAGGTTATTCACCTATAACTCCTTGAGTATATTCGAAATTCAGTCGACATTTTTTGGTTCATTAAAATAGGCTGTTTACTGCCTTTCGGCCAAAGTCAGAATTTCTTTAGCTGAATGCAGGGTGCACCGTACGCACCTTGATTACTGAGAACAGCCGCCAAGTGCGTCGTAAGACCGTTAGAGGCAAACCATACTACTGCTCAGGTTGAGCGATTCCCGTTCCAGCAGGTGCGTGATATCGGCAGCAGGCAGTGGGCGTCCATAACGAAATCCCTGACCCTGGTCGCAGCCCTGCTCCTTTAAGAATGCCTCCTGCTCCAGGCTCTCAATTCCCTCTGCCGTGACAGTGAGCTGGAGTGTCTTTCCCATGGCGATAATGGCCCGCGTAATGGCTGCATCATTGGGATCCTTGACCAGATCACGGACAAAGGAGCGGTCGATTTTCAGTTTGTCCACAGGCAGTCGCTTTAGATAACTCAGGGAGGAGTATCCGGTGCCAAAGTCGTCGATAGCCATGTGTGTGCCGAGCTTTCTCAGGTTATCCAGTGTCTCCATGGAGTGACCTGTCTCTTGCATAATGAAACTCTCGGTTATCTCCAGTTCGAGCCACTCTGCCCTGCAATTGCTGGACTGAAGCGTCTTTTCAACAGTTTGAACCAGGCTGTTGTCACGGATCTGTCTGCCTGAGAGATTGACCGCCATGCGTTCAAGCAGGAATCCCGACTTTTTCCAAGCGCTCATCTGTTGGCAGGCAGTCTGCAGAATCCAGTTACCCATAGGTATGATGAGGCCTGAGTCTTCAGCTACTTGCAGGAACCGTCCCGGCGGAAGCAGGCCAAGTTCAGGATGTTCCCAGCGTATCAGAGCCTCTACGCCTGTAATCCGGCCATCTGCAAGTGAGATTTGTGGTTGGTAATAGAGCATCAGGTCTTGTGCTTCCAGTGCATTTCGCAAACCACCCTCCAGCATAACCCGATCATATGCGGTCTTTGTTAACTCATGGGTGTAAAACTGGTAATTACGCCGCCCCTGTTCTTTTGCCCGGTACATTGCGGCATCGGCATTAGCGACCAGTTTTTCAGCAGAACCACCGTCTTGTGGAAAAAGGCTGATGCCGATACTTGTGCCGATAAATAGCGCCTGATTCTGGATCTCGAATTTCTCTTCGAGGGCAGACATGAGTTTTTGTGCCAGATGTTCGATCACATTCTGGTTTTCGACCTGTTCCATGACGATGATAAATTCATCGCCACCCAATCGGGAAACCGTATCATCCTCTCTTATGCCGGTGCGGAGTCGTTCGCCGACCATACGCAATAGCTCATCCCCTGCGGCATGGCCCAAACTGTCATTTATATTTTTAAAGTTGTCCAAGTCCATGAACAACACGGCCACTTGAGCCTCGTATCTACGTGCTCTTTCGATAGCGTGTTCAAGCCGGGCATCCAGCAAGAGACGATTGGGAAGATTGGTTAGCGCATCATGATGCGCCAGGTGTTTGAGGTTATATTCAGCCCGCCGGCGCTCTTCAACCTCTTTTTCCAGTGATCTGTTGATCACGACCAACTGATTAGTACGTTCATCCACCAGTTTTTCAAGTTGATCACCGTGCCTTTTCAGTTCCTGCTGCGCGCTCTTTCGATCCTTAATCTCTATATTAAGTTCAGAAATAAGGGCCTGGTTTTTATATTGAAGTATCAGGGATTCTCTCAGGTGTCGGTTGGTATTTATCGCCGTCTGCGCAATTAATGCGGCATAGACAGGCACTGCAACACCAACGGCTATATTGAACGCTGAACCTTCCAATATAAATGCAACTGCCAGTCCGGCAGCCATGGGAGTGATGTAAGCATAGAATGCGGGCAGTATGCTGGAGAGAACGGGGACGCTTGCTGCAATAGCGCCAATAATCATCATAAAGACCAGGCTTCGCACAACCAGGTCATCAGAAAAATAGAGGAACAGGGACAGACTTGCCCAGAGCATGCCAACAAACAGAGTGCTCTGTACATATCGCCGCACCCAGATTTCCGGGGAAACGGCATTTTCATCGTGATTGTAGCGCTTCCATACAAACATACGGATAACGCAAAAAAATATCATTGAAGCCACCCACAGAACAAGCAGCGAGCGGTCAAGGCTATCTTTCATAATCACAGTGAACAGGAGCGCTGCTGCAATCACGGTAAGGTTTGCGACTACAGCATTTCCAAACAGTAGGTGAACCTGCTCCTTGAGAACCCACTCGGGGTGTTTGGTATTTATCTGTTTAAATCCTCAATTGTCACCGTCAATGCTGCGCGGAAAAATGATCACTATTGTAGGCAAATGGTTAATGGCCAATACAATTTATCTCATCCAATAACATATCGGCTGTTCATCAAAAAACATTAATTCATACAGATATTACTTCATGAAATGAATGTAATACATTGTTTATTAACATAGTTATTTATATACGCCACTTTTATGTAAACAAACAGCGCAACCCTAAACCCAATAAGACTGTCTATACTGGGAAGTACCACAGTAAATTAGGTGGTTATTAATATGAGTATTTTTGTGCAGTGGTTATCCAGAGCGATTTCCGAGTGGCTGGTCAGAGATGGCCCACCACCCAACTCACCATTGTGCGATTTCAAACGCTTAAGCTTTGAGTTACGCCCCGGCGATGTTCTATTGGTGGAAGGGCGCAGCAGGGTCAGTGAGGTGATAAAAATCATCACCCAAAGCTCCTGGACCCACTCGGCGATCTACATCGGCAGATTGTACGACGTCAGAGATCCAGACCTGCAAGCGCTGGTTGCCGAACACTTTCAGGGAGATCCCGGCGAACAATTGATGGTTGAGTCTCTTCTGCATGAAGGAACCATCGTGGCGCCTGTATCCAAATACCATATGGATCACCTGCGTATCTGCCGTCCATCAGGACTTGAACCGGATGATGCTCATGAGGTGATAGGCTATGCAATACAGGGACTTGGAAGCAGCTACGATGTACGCCACCTGCTTGATCTGGCCCGCTTCCTCTTCCCTTGGGCGATACTGCCGCGACGCTGGCGATCCAGCGTCTTTGAACATAATGCAGGTGGCCCTACAAGGACGGTCTGCTCCTGCCTGTTGGCCGAGGCGTTTAATCAGGTAAATTTTCCCATCCTGCCTTTTATAGATCGCAGCGATGACGGCAGCATCCGTTTTTTCAAACGCAACCCAAGGCTCTTCACACCCAAGGATTTCGACTATTCCCCCTATTTCAACATCATCAAGTATCCGTTTCTTGGATTGGACGACTTGGGTGTCTATCGGCGTCTGCCCTGGTGCGATGAAGCCATGATGTACAACGACAATGAGTCTGAATTCGCGGAACAGGCGCAAAACTATTGCGAACCCTGTGCCAAGGTGACACATCTGCATGAGGTGAAACCAAATACCGGAGATGAAACGTATCAGCCGTTAGAGAATAAAACCTAATGTAAAGCTGCGCAGCAGCGGGAGCGTGAAGATGGCGGCAATAGGCACTCTTCTGATTCTGATCGTCCTGTGGGCTCTGGCCTACAGTTCAGCCAAGGCTATCGTCTGGGTTTTATTACCCCCTGCCCTGCTCGTCTCTCTGCAGCTGGGTGGTCTGATCGGCACATTTGGGGCAACTGTATCCTGGATTGCCTACGGCACCGGTATGTTTTTCTACCTGCTTCCGGACCTGCGTCTTCGTTTGATCAGCGGACCGCTGTTAAGACAATTCCGGCGTGTCATGCCCGCCATGTCATCAACAGAGCGTGAAGCATTGCACGCCAGAAATGTGTGGTGGGATGGTGAACTCTTCAGTGGCCAACCCGATTGGCAACGGCTGCTGGAACAACCAGAACCCCAATTGACGGAACAAGAGCAGGCCTTCATCGACGGGCCAGTCGAACGACTCTGTAAAATGCTGGACGACTGGCAGATCACCCATCACGACAAGGACCTGCCTGAAGCGGTCTGGTCATTTATCAAACAGTCGGGCCTCTTCGGCATGATCATTCCCCGCGCCTATGGCGGTCTTGAGTTCTCCGCCCTTGCCCACTCCACCATAGTGATGAAGATTTCCAGCCGCAGTATCACTGCAGCCGTCACGGTGATGGTTCCCAATTCTCTGGGACCGGCAAAACTGCTGCTGCAATATGGGACTCAGAGGCAAAAAGAGCGTTATCTAAGAAGACTCGCGAAGGGTGAGGAGATCCCCTGTTTTGCCCTTACCGGCCCCGATGCCGGCAGTGATGCCGGCGCGATCCCCGACAGCGGGGTGGTCACCGAGGGCGAGTTTAATGGCCAGCGGATGCTCGGTATTCGTCTCAACTGGGAGAAACGCTATATCACGCTGGGTCCGGTGGCCACGCTCATTGGACTGGCCTTTAAACTTTACGATCCCGATCACCTGCTGGGTAGTGATACCTCCCTGGGAATCACGGTTGCATTGATTCCCAGTGAAACCAAAGGCGTTGAAATCGGGCAACGTCACATGCCACTGAACATTCCGTTCCAGAATGGTCCCATCCGGGGTAAAGATGTCTTTATTCCCCTCGACTGGGTGATCGGCGAGCAGTCCGGCATCGGCCAGGGGTGGCGGATGTTGGTTGAAAGTCTCTCCGAAGGACGCGGTATCTCACTACCGGCACTGGCAACCGGGGCCGGCAAGGCCGCCAGCCGCTACACCGGCACCTACGCTGCGGTCCGCCGTCAGTTCGGACAACCCATCGGTAACTTTGAAGGTGTCGAGGAGGCACTCTCCAGAATTGCCGGTATCACCTATCAGATGGATTCTGCCCGACTGCTGACTGTTAGCGCGCTAGACAGTGGTGAAAAGCCGTCGGTGATCTCCGCCATCGTGAAATACCACCTCACCGAACGCTATCGCCAGGTGGTCAACGATGCGATGGACATCCAGGGCGGCAGCGGTATCTGCCTGGGACCACGTAACCTTATGGGCCGGGTCTATCAGGCCATTCCCATTGCTATCACGGTAGAGGGAGCGAATATCCTGACCCGTAGCATGATCATCTTTGGGCAGGGTGCAATTCGCTGCCACCCTTATATCCTGCAGGAGTTTTCCGCCGCCCAAGAGAAGGAGTGGAAGCATGCGCTGAGTACCTTCGACAAGGCGATCTTTGGACACATTGGTTTCCTTGTCACCAATCTTGCGCGTACTTTTTGGCTCGGCATCACTCATGGACGCCTCTCCGAGCGTCCCGTAAAGGGTGTGGCTGGGCACTATTTTCAGCAGCTCAACTGGATGAGCGCCGCCTTCGCGCTATCGGCGGATCTCGCACTGATGACCTTGGGCGGCTCACTCAAACGCAAAGAGCGCCTCTCTGCGCGGTTGGGTGACCTGCTGAGCGAACTCTACATTGCCAGTGCCGCCCTCAAGAACTTTATCGACGGGCATCAGCGCTACGCCGACATCCCTCTGCTGCGGTGGGCGATGGAGGACTCTCTCTATCGAATGCAGGAGGCCTTCATCGGCATCTTTCGCAATCGCCCATTGGCATGGATAGTGAGACTGCTCACCTTCCCCACAGGACTGCCTTACCACAAACCATCAGACCGCCTGGATCACGCCGTAGCAGGTGCCATCCTGAAGCCGGGTGAGGCCAGAACGCGTCTTACCGCCGGGATATTTCTCAGCAGCGATCTCCACGAACCTGTGGCGCGCCTCGACCAGGCGTTAGAGGCCGTAGCGGCATCAGCCCCGATCGAGAAGACACTGCGACAGGCACGGCGGGCCGGACAAATTCACTCCGGCACAAACGAAGCGATGGTCGCCGAAGCAGTGGAGATCGGCATCCTCACGGAGAGCGATGCCCAACTCGTGCTGGAGACGCAGAGACTGAGAGACCAAGTCATACAGGTCGACGCCTTCGATAGTCTATCGCCAAGAAACAAGGAAAAATCCCAACAGAGTGGGACATCGATCAGACATCTTGGCGCCGCGTAGGCCGGATCCGCTGCGCTTGATCCGGCCTACGGTTAAAAAGCATCAGGTTTTGAAGGAGAAGGAATAATGGAAGAGAAGAGACCCGTCTATATCGTGGATGGAAGCCGTACACCATTCATCAAGATGAAGGGCCGTCCCGGCCCCTTCCGGGCATCTGATCTTGCGGTTGCCGCAGGCCGGCCACTGCTGGCCCGGCACAATTTCAGTCCGTCCCAACTGGATGAAGTCATCCTCGGATGTGTCTCATCCGGTCCGGATGAAGTCAATATCGCACGGGTTGCCGCGCTGCGTATCGGCTGCGGCGACAAGGTGCCTGCCTGGACCGTACAGCGTAATTGCGCTTCGGGATTACAGGCGCTGGACAGTGCCGCACAAAATATCGCCACTGGGCGAAGTGATCTGGTTCTGGCCGGCGGTACCGAGGCGATGAGTCACCACCCGGTACTCATTAACGACCGCATGCTCAACTGGCTCGCCCAATGGAACCGCACCAAGAGTTTCACCGCCCGCAGCCGTCAGCTTGCCGCCCTGCGTCCCCACCATTTTCAGCTGATCATCGCTCTGCTGCGAGGTCTGACAGATCCGATCGTCGGCCTCTCCATGGGACAGACTGCGGAAAAACTTGCATGGCGATTCAACATCAGTCGTGAGGCGATGGATGCCTTTGCCCTCTTGAGCCATCAGCATCTCGCACAGGCCGCCAACGAAAAACGTCTGGATGACGATCGAACCGATCTTCGACCACAAGGGTAATCTCTATGAGACGGATGAGGGTCTGCGTCCCGACAGCGATATGGAACAGTTGGCCCGCCTGCGGCCGGTTTTCGACCGCCCGGTCGGCAAGGTTACTGCCGGCAACAGCGCCCAGGTGACTGATGGTGCCGCCCTATTGTTACTCGCATCCGAACGCGCCGTCGAACAGCACCATCTACCGGTGCTTGGCCGCATCATCGATACCGAATGGAGTGCACTCGATCCCAGTCAGATGGGACTGGGTCCGGTGCATGCCATGGCCAGGTTGTTGCAGCGCAGAAACCTGGAGAGTGAAGCCATCGACTACTGGGAGATTAATGAAGCCTTCGCAGCACAGGTACTCGCCTGCCTCACTGCCTGGAAGGATACCGATTACATGCAGGAAACAGTGGGTATTGGCAAACCGCTCGCACCTATCCCCAGAGATCGGCTGAATGTGGATGGCGGTGCCATCAGCATCGGCCATCCTGTCGGCGCAAGCGGCGCGCGGCTGGTTCTGCATCTCGTAAAAAACCTGCATCAAAATAATGCGCAAACCGGTGTGGCGAGTCTCTGCATCGGTGGTGGCCAGGGCGGCGCAATGTTGGTGGAGGCGGTGAAATGAAGAAACACTGGAAATTGGAACGAACCCCTGACGGCATAGACTGGCTCCATTTCGATCATGCCGACTCACCAGTCAACATTCTCTCCACAGAAGCTTTTGAGCAGTTCGATGACATACTGGCGGAGATCGAGGCCGATCCCCCCAAGGGATTGATCATCCTCTCCGACAAAAAGTCTGGATTCATCGCCGGCGCAGATGTCAAAAACTTCCGCAAGGCCCAGCAGCCCGACCAGGTTGAGGCGCATATCCACCATATTCACAGAATCTTCCAACGTCTGGAGGATCTGGCCTGTCCCACCCTGGCACTGATTCATGGCTTCTGCCTCGGTGGCGGTCTCGAACTCGCCCTTGCCTGCGACTACCGCATAACACGGGATGACGAGGGGACCCGCCTCTCCTTCCCCGAAGTCCGGCTCGGCATCTTTCCCGGCTATGGGGGAAGTGTGCGCTTGCTGGGTCCAATTCCGGCAATGAAATTCATGCTGGGTGGACGCAGCATCAGTGGACGCAGCGCAAAACGGCTGGGGTTGGTGGACCAAACAGCGCCGGAGCGCCAACTGAAACATGCCGCATCGCAATTGATAATCTCGACGCCGCCACCCCATCGACCGACAGGCTGGCAAAAACTGCTGAACACCACTCCCGCGCGCCAATTGCTCGCACCGATACTGCACAGAGTCACGGCCAAAAAAGTGCGCAAAGCCCACTACCCCGCCCCCTTCGCATTGATCGATCACTGGCGTGATACCGGGGGAAACGAGCAGCTCATGTTTGCCAGTGAGGCGACAAATCTGGGCCAGCTGATCACCGGTCCAACGGCGCAAAATCTGATTCGGGTCTTCTTTCTGCAGGAGCGACTCAAATCGGTTGCGGCTGGTATCGACTTCAAATCCCGACAGGTTCATGTCATCGGCGGCGGCATCATGGGGGGAGACATCGCTGCATGGTGTGCCCTGAAAGGTCAACGCGTCACACTGCAGGATCGGGAGGCGAAATTCCTCATACAGGCGGTAAACCGCGCCCACAAACTGTTTCAACGCAAACTGAAGTCCAAACGGTTGGTTCAGGCTGCCATGGACCGCTTGATGCCTGACCCCAGAGGCTACGGGGTTAAGCACGCAGATGTGGTCATCGAGGCGATATACGAGGATCTGGAGGCCAAACAGACCCTGTTCCGCGACCTTGAATCAAAAGTGGGACCGGACACCCTGCTCGCCACCAATACCTCCAGCATTCCACTGGAGAGTATCAGCGAAGCGCTCGAAAACCCTGAGCGCCTGATCGGACTGCACTTCTTCAACCCGGTTGCGAAGATGCAGCTGATCGAAGTGGTTTCCGGCAGAGAGACCGATCCCCTATTGATGCAAAAAGGCGCCGCCTTCTCCCGCAGCATCGACCGCCTTCCCCTGCCGGTCAGAAGCAGTCCCGGATTTCTGGTCAATCGCATCCTGATGCCCTATCTGCTGGAAGCCATAGAATTGCTGGAGGAAGGGGTTCCCGGCCCGCTGATCGACAATGCCGCCACCCGCTTTGGCATGCCGATGGGACCCGTGGAACTGGCGGACCGGGTGGGACTCGATATCTGTCTTGCCGTGGCGAACAAGCTGGCGCCTGTCTTCGATCTTGAGGTACCGGAACAACTGCATGTGATGGTCGATCAGAAACAGTTGGGGGTAAAAACCGGTGCGGGCTTCTATCGCTACGAAAAGGGCAAGGCCATCAAGGAGAACCTGGATAGCCAGTTTCACGCGCCGAATGACCTGGCTGACCGAATGATCTTTCGTCTGCTCAATGAAGCAGTGGCCTGCCTGCGTGAACAGGTGGTCGAAGATGAGGATCTGCTGGATGCCGGCATCATTTTCGGCACCGGCTTTGCTCCATTCCACGGCGGCCCGATGCACTACATCCACAGCGGTGGATTAACACGTATGCGCCAACGCCTGAATGAACTGGAACAGTTGCACGGCGACCAGTTTCATCCGGACTCCGGCTGGACTAACTTGAGTGGTGCCTGACATGCTATTCTTTGATACAACCCATGCGGAAACATCGGCTTCCAAAGCGGTGCAAGATAACGGCAATCACAATCACGGAACGGATGAGATGAGGGAACAGAAGACCGACTATATTCTGCTCAAGGAGGCAGATACACTGGGCGCACTTTTTCAGGAACGGGTTCGCCGTACACCTGATGCTGTTGCCTACACCCAATTCGATCCCACGTCGGAAAGTTGGCTGGACACTTCCTGGCGCGAGATGGGACGTGAAGTCGCCCGCTGGCAGGCTGCCTTCCAACAGGAGGATCTGAAACCCGGCGAACGGGTCGCCCTGATGCTTCGCAACTGCCGCGAGTGGGCCATGTTCGACCTTGCCGCCCAGGGACTGGGGCTGGTCACCGTTCCCATCTACACCAACGACCGCCCGGAGAATATTGGTTACATTCTGCAGGATGCAGGGGTGCGTCTGTTACTGCTGGAAGGGGATGAGCAGTGGCAGAATCTGCAACAGATTCGTCACCAGTTGGCGGGACTCAATCGTATCCTGACCATTGAACCTGTCGATCCTATGGGACTGCAGCCACGCCTGGCCTCCCTGGCCGACTGGCTACCCGCTGAAGCGGGTGAATATGAGGCGGCGGATATTGCTTCCAATGCCCTTGCCTCTCTCGTTTATACCTCAGGAACAACCGGGCGTTCGAAAGGTGTCATGCTCAGTCACCGCAATATTCTCTGGAACATTGAGGCTGGGTTGAAGCTTATTACCATCTATCCCACCGACCGTTTTCTCTCCTTCCTGCCACTCTCCCACACCCTGGAACGCACCGTCGGCTACTACATGCCGATTGCGGTCGGCGCCAATGTCGCCTATGCAAGATCCATCCCGCAATTGGGAGAGGATCTGATGGAGATAAAACCGACGATTATGATCTCAGTACCGCGTATCTTTGAACGTGTCTACGCAAAGATACAGGCAAAGCTGGCGGACGATTCCGCCGTTGCCCGCAAGCTTTTCAATGCGGCGGTCGAGACAGGCTGGCTACGATTTGAACATGATCAGGGCCGGGCGCCATGGAGCGCAAAACTGGCACTCTGGCCGCTCTATAAAAAACTGGTGGCCAGTAAGATTCAGGCCAAACTCGGTGGACAGTTGCGTATTGCCGTTTCCGGTGGCGCGGCTTTGACCCCGGAGATCGCCAAGCTCTTCATCGGGCTGGGTGTGCCGATCCTGCAGGGATATGGCCTGACAGAGACCAGCCCAATCATCACTGCAAATCCGCTGGAGGATAATGTGCCCGCCAGTGTCGGCAGAGTGCTGCCTGGCATAGAGACAAAGATCGGCGAAAACGACGAACTGCTCTCCCGCAGTCCAAGCGTGATGCTGGGCTATTGGAATAATCAGGAGGCGACTTCAGACGTCATCGACAGTGAAGGCTGGCTGCATACCGGCGACAAGGTCAGAATCGAGAATGAGCACATCTTCATCACAGGCCGTCTCAAGGAGATCATCGTCCTTGCCAATGGCGAAAAAGTCCCGCCTGCCGATATGGAGATGTGCATTGACCTTGATGCACTCTTTGAACAGGCGATGGTCATCGGTGAGGCAAAACCCTTTCTCACCACGCTCATCGTACTCAATAAGGAGGCCTGCGAGGCAGAATCGATCGATCCAACCGATACCAGCGAACAGCAACTCGAACTGTTGACGGCGCGCGTCGCAAGCCATTTGGGCAGTTTTCCCGGCTACGCCAGGATTCGTCGTATCGCACTCGTCCAGGAGCCTTGGACCCCGGAGAACGGGCTGATCACACCAACATTGAAACTGCGTCGCAGCCGTATCCTAGAGCAGCATTCCACCGAGGTCGAGACGCTCTATTCTGGGCATTGATAGCGTTACACAGGCGTGCCCGCAGGACGACTTTATCCTTGTGGCAACCCCGCCACCCATTCACGGCGGGGTGCTCCTGTGCAGTTCCACCACTATTGCACTTTGAACTGGGCAACCAAACCCTGAAGATCTAATGCAAGGCGTGTCATATCACCACTTGCAACCGTAGTCTGTTGTGCCCCTGCTGAAGTCTGTTCAGTCATACTGTTAATCTGGTCGATATTCTTGTTGACCTCATCCGCCACGGCACTCTGCTCTTTTGCGGCTCCCGCAATATGTGCACTCATATCATTGATGCGGCCAATAGCATCTGCGATGGTTGACAGGGCATCTCCGGTTTTCGATGCCTGTTCAGTTGCACTATGTGCTTTCTCCTGGCTCTGTCCCATGGCAGCTACCGCTTGGCGTGAGCCATTTTGGAGCTTATCAATCATCTGGTTGATCTCCTCGGTAGAATCCTGAGTCTTGCTGGCCAAATTGCGCACCTCATCGGCAACCACGGCAAAACCACGACCTTGCTCACCGGCTCTTGCCGCCTCAATAGCAGCATTCAGAGCCAGCAGGTTGGTCTGTTCCGCAATGCTCTTGATCACATCGATAACAGAACCGATCTCCTCACTCTGCCGTTCCAGCTGTTGGATGACACCAGCGGCACTCTCCACATTGCCAGCAAGCTGTTGAATCTGTGTGATGGTCTCTTGCATCGCCTGTAACCCGGCTGAGGCTTGATCATTCACATCGGTGGCGGCATGGGCTGTGTCGGTAACATTTGAAGCCACCTCGCGAACCGTTGCATTCATCTCCGTCATGGCAGTGGCCAAGTGGGTGGTTTCTGACAACTGATGCTCAATGGCATGGGTGGTCTGCCCTGTAATCACCGAGGTCTCTTCTGCCGTGGTCGCCAGTTGCGAGGTGGCACCCGAGACCTGATTCATACTCGATTGAAACTTATTCAGCATGGCGTTAAAGGCGCTTGCGGTTCGACCGATCTCATCTTCAGATGAGAGTTCTATGCGGCGTGTCAGGTCAGACTCCATTTCTATGGCCTGAATGGTAGAACGCAGGAGATCTATGGGGCCCAAAATACTGCGTATGAGCAGGAAAGCGGCAACAATGGCAATAATTACTGCCGCGGCCACCAGTAACATCATCATCATCTGGGTATCTTTGGTGGTCTTCACCGCTTTATTAAAGAAACCCTCGCCCTTTACCGCCGCATAATCAACCAATGCATCCATCTTGATGCTAAGCAGGCCGACATGTTTGGCGCCTCTACCCTTAGTGATAGCTGCGGCTTCACCGCGTTTGCCGGTTCCCATCAGGGAAATCACCTCATCGCGAATGGGTTTCCAATTACGAAACACCTGGATGGTCTCAGCGATGAGTTGCTCACCCTCCTTGCCGAGAATGCGATCCTCCACAATGGCGTATTGGTCATAGACCTCCTTTTCGTATCCAGCGACCTTGGTCTTGGCACTCGCAATTCCTGCTTCGTCTTTGGCAAGGGCAACATCTTTCATACTGCGATGCATCTTGATGATGCCCACGTTGGCCCGCAAGGCCGCTCTTGTCACCGCCAGCGGATGTTTGTACATCTTCACGGTCTGATCGCCGAGCACATCCTCCTGAATAAAAGAATAACCTCCTACGATAAGAATCAAGCCAATGAGAATCGTATAGCCGATAATCAGCCGGTTTTTTACAGTAAATATGCTTGCGGGATCCATGATTTTTCTCCGTGGCCGTCTTACGGGAGCCGATTTTTGTGGGTCATGCAGACCTTAGCGTCACTGGTTCATTATTCTTGAGGTTCATAATGTGGGTTTACCTACACATGCAGCACGTTGAATAGACCCGCCACGTAGTATATATAAGCACTTTCTGATATACTGCGCGGCTTTTGTCGAAACGCCTCAGAGGTATTCAATGTTTCAACTGACCTGTCCAGGCAGTAAGTGCGTCAAGAATGACGTTCTTTCCGGCTTAACCGTCTCCCTGGCTCTGGTTCCGGAGGCCGTTGCTTTTGCCTTCGTTGCCGGCGTTGAACCTCTGGTCGGCCTCTATGCCGCCTTTATGATGGGCATCATCACCTCAGTTATCGGTGGCCGGCCCAGCATGATCTCCGGTGCTACCGGTGCCATGGCAGTAGTGATGGTCGCGCTGGTGGCCCAGCACGGAGTGGAGTACCTGTTTGCCGCCGTTGTCCTTGCCGGTGTAATTCAGATCGCCGCCGGAGTATTGCACCTGGGTAAATTCATCCGCATGGTGCCGCACCCAGTCATGCTGGGTTTTGTGAATGGTCTGGCGATCGTGATCTTCCTGGCGCAGTTGCAGCAGTTCCAGGTACCCAGCGATGAGGGTGGCATGGCATGGATGACCGGCACACCACTCTGGACCATGCTCGGCCTCGTGGCGCTGACCATGGCGATCATCCATTTTCTGCCAAAACTGACCACCGCAGTTCCGGCCTCGCTGGCAGCCATCATTATCGTTACCCTTCTGGCCATCACTCTGGGACTCGACGCCCGTTCCGTACAGGGGGTATTGCAGGATATGAGTGGTGACCCCGCAGCCAGCATTGCCGGTGGCCTGCCGGCATTTCATATCCCCACTATTCCTCTGACGTTCGAGAGCCTGCGCATCATCCTGCCCTGCGCCTTTATCCTGGCCGCCGTTGGTTTGATCGAATCCCTGCTTACCATGAGTCTGATCGATGAACTCACCGAGACACGCGGCCGCGGTAACAAGGAGTGCATCGGCCAAGGTGTGGCCAATTCAGTGAACGGTTTCTTTGGCGGCATGGGCGGATGCGCCATGATCGGTCAGAGTATGATCAACATCAATTCCGGTGGCCGGGGCCGCCTGTCGGGAATCTCCGCCGCCCTCTTCCTGCTCGGTTTTATCCTGTTTGCCTCCGGCCTGATCGAGATAATCCCGGTGGCTGCACTGGTTGGCGTCATGTTCATGGTTGTGATGGGCACATTCGAGTGGGCCAGCTTCCGGCTGCTTGGGCGTATCCCCCTCGCGGATACCTTCGTCGGTATCCTTGTGGCCGTAGTCACCGTTTTGACCGATCTGGCGATCGCGGTCGTCGTGGGTGTTATCGTCTCCGCCCTGGTTTTTGCCTGGGAACATGCGAAGCAGATGCGCGCCGAAACCCACACCGACAGGTACGGCATCAAGTACTACAGTTTGCACGGCCCGCTCTTTTTCGGTTCGATCCAGGCCTTCGCCGACATCTTTGAGCCCAAGAACGACCCCCAGGAGGTCATCGTCGATTTTGCCAATACCCGGGTCTACGACCACTCCGGGCTGGAGGCGATCGACTCCCTCGCGGAGCGCTACATGCGGGCGGGTAAAACCCTGCATATCCGGCATCTGAATCAGGAGTGCCAGAACCTGCTGGTAAAGGCCGGTGATCTGGTTGAAGTCAATATGATGGAGGATCCGAACTACCACGTGGCCGATGACCGTATCGCTTGATACTCCTTCAAAGCGATCCGGTATAATGGCGGCATTATCGAATAACAGGTCTTGAAATATGAGACAGGAAACCCTCAACGTCGACCACGCCGAGATCAGCAAGTTCGAGGAGCTTGCCTCCCGCTGGTGGGATCCACACAGTGAGTTCAAACCACTGCACGAGATCAATCCGCTGCGCCTCGGTTACATTGACGACATCGCCTCACTGTCAGGAAAACGCGTGCTCGACGTCGGCTGCGGCGGTGGAATCCTCTCTGAAAGCATGGCTGCCAAAGGGGCTGGCGTCACCGGTATCGATATGGGCGAAGCCCCGCTGCAGGTTGCCCGATTGCATCTGCTGGAATCGGGACTGGAGGTCAACTACGAACGTATTCCAGTAGAGCGTCTGGCAGCGGAACAGCCCGCATCCTTCGATGTGGTGACCTGCATGGAGATGCTGGAACACGTACCCGACCCTGCTTCCGTGGTCAACGCCTGCGCCACGCTGGTAAAACCTGGCGGCCATGTCTTCTTCTCGACGCTAAATCGAAACCCTAAATCCTATCTGTTCGCCATCGTCGGGGCAGAGTACCTGTTGCGTCTGCTGCCACGAGGCACTCACGACTTCAACAAATTCATCCGACCGTCCGAACTGGATCACTGGATTCGCGATGCAGAGCTTGAGACAAAGGATATGACCGGGCTGGTGTACAACCCGCTGAGCCGTAGTTACAAGCTCAGCCCGGACGTGGATGTCAACTACATGGTGCATACCCGGAAAGATGGATAGGGGGCTGGACCCCAAGGTTGAATGCGTCCTGTTCGATCTGGATGGGACATTCGCAGATACAGCACCCGATCTTCACTTCGCCCTGGACCAGGTTCTGCTCAGCCGTGGCGAACTACCCATGCCCTTCGAACAGGTAAGACCAGCTGTCTCCCACGGCAGTCAAGCGATGATCAAAGTCGGATTTGACCTGCAGCCCGGCGACACCGATTTCGAGACTCTGCGCAAAGAGTTTCTGCGCATCTATCGTGAAAATATTACCAGAAAGACAAAACTCTTCGACGGCATGGAGAGGCTGCTGGAAGAGCTGGAACAGCGCAACATTCCCTGGGGCATAGTCACCAACAAACCTGCCTGGCTCACCGACCCCCTGATGGAAGCGCTCGGCTACCACAGGCGCGCCGCCTGCATTGTCAGCGGTGATACCGCAGAGCATCCGAAACCTCATCCTGCACCAATGTTATATGCCTGCCGTATGGCAGGCGTGGACCCGACGCACTGTCTCTATGTGGGCGATGCCAAACGAGACATCGAAGCCGGGCAAAACGCCGGCACCCTGACGCTGGTGGCCCTCTTTGGCTACCTGGCGGAAAATGACAAACCCGACGACTGGCATGCTTCAGGCACCGTTGAACATCCGCTGGAAATTCTGCAGTGGCTGGACTGAGCCGGGAGCACATTGAGAGAGCGGTCCCCCTCGGCTCCAGCAGCTACTATATAATCCGCTTCTCCCCCGCACCTTACCGCAACGATCTGACACACCTTTTTGCCTGGCTGCGCGAGCTCACCAATATCCCCCTGGAGTGCAGTGACCCAGGCGTGGCCAAAACCCGGCTGCAGTGGTGGCGTGAAGAGATAAAAAAATCCGTCAAAGGGAACGCCCAGCATCCTGTTGCAATCGCCTTGAGCGAAACCATCAATACACACAAGTTACCAGAACCTTTGTTTCAGAAAATCGCGGGCAATATCGAAAACGACATCGAAAAGACATCTATGGCCGAGTGGGAAGATCTCCATCTCTATTGTCTCAGCCATGGCGGCAACTTCGCTGAATTGCTTTCTCATACAACCGGCTGCAACGAAACGTTTAAAACAACAATCAGACAGATCGGCGCTTATGTCACACTGGTCAGCCTACTGCGCAACCTGGGTGCAGACCTGCGCCGAGGTCACTGTCTACTGCCCGATTCACTGTTACAACAACATCAGTTGAGACCGGAACAACTGCTGCAGTCACAGTCACGGGCGAGATCCCGGGAGATGCTGCAGACGCTATCCGATACCGCAACCCGGTGGCAAATCGAAGCGCTGGAATCTCTGCCGGCAACACAACCCCCAACAAGTTTGCGCCCGATACTCAACCAGCTTGCTCTGGCTCAACGGCTCCATGCTGTGCTTGAAGCAGACGGTTTGAAGGTTGTTGACGGGCGTACCCACCTGACGCCTTTGCAGAAACTCTGGACAGCATGGCGGGCGGGGTGACAGGTGACACAAGTACGTGCCAGGGTTTGCCGAAAGCTAGCACTCTCCGCAACGGCAATACGTAGGCCCGATCAAGCGTAGCGGATCGGGCATTCAGGGTTCGATGAACGATTGGGGTTGCCGGTTCCGCTACGCTTGAACCAGCCTACATTCTTCCAACGGCAGTCACGACAAAATTCGGTCTGTCCCGTGGCACGGCCTCCTTTAACCTTTGACCTTTAACCTTTGACCTTTAACCTTTGACCTTTAGCCTTTCACCTTTCCCCTTGATGTTATACTACGAGCAAGTTTCAATCCTCAGGATCTATCGATGCGCGACGACTACACCCCCTCCCCCGACTTGCTCAAGGATCGCGTCATTCTTGTCACTGGTGCCGGCAGTGGCATTGGACAAGCGGCGGCCAAGACATTTGCTGCTCATGGCGCCACTGTCGTCCTGCTGGGCCGCACCCTGAGTAAACTGGAAGAGACCTACGACGCCATCGAAAAGGAAGGGCATCCCCAACCTGCAATTATTCCCATCAACCTGGAGAGCGCTCCGCAACAGGACTATTTTTCTCTTGGAGAAACGCTCCACCGTGAGTTCGGCAAACTGGATGGACTACTGCATAACGCGGCTCAACTTGCGCTCCTGAGTCGCATCGATGATTACGACCTGGAGAGCTGGAACAAGGTCATCCAGGTTAACCTGACCGCTCCTTTTATGCTGACCCAGGCCTGCCTGCCTCTGCTGCGACTCTCCGGGGATGCCTCAATTCTTTTTACCTCTGATCGCATGGGACGTAAGGGAAAGGCCTACTGGGGCGCCTATGGCGTTTCAAAATTCGGCATTGAAGGGCTGATGCAGACCCTGGCGGATGAGACGGAAGAGAGCCAAATCAGAGTCAACAGTATCTGCCCCGTTCCTACCCGAACCAGTTTGCGGGCTTGGGCATATCCGGGAGAGGACCCGGCAACGCTGCCACTGCCGGAAGAGATCATGAGTACCTACCTCTATCTGATGGGGCCGGATAGCAAAGGCGTCACCGGACAGGCATTCGACGCCGCTCCCACAGAATAAACAATCTGCATGAGGAGAATCAGGGAAATCGAAGGCTTGAGGGCCTTTCTGGCACTCTGAGTGCTGGTCGGCCATGTATTGGGTACTGCCGGCTACACCCCCGAGATGATGGAAGGTATTCCACTGCTGCTGGTTTCCGGTAGATACGCGGTAGATATCTTCATTATCATCAGCGGCTTCGTCATCTTTCTGCTCATCGACCAAGTTCGCGGAAATTATTCCGCTTACATCACGCAGAGATTTTTCCGTGTCTATCCCTTGCTGTTCGTACTCTTTCTGATCGCAATGGTATTAGCCCCGTTAGCGATGCAAAACGTAACCCAGAGCGGTGCCTATCACACAGAAAAATACATCGAAAATCTTACCTATAAACTTGATACCCACAATGATTGGCTTGGATTCAATATCCTAACTCATCTCACTATGCTGCACGGTATGGTTCCCGAAAAGTGGGTGCCCTTTGTTCCCGGAGCATTTCTTGGACCCGCTTGGAGCATCTCGCTCGAGTGGCAATTCTATCTAATCGCACCACTGCTGTTCAGCCTGGCGGCAACTCGTGGGCGGTTTGCCCGGCTGGGGGTAATTGTTGCCTGTCTGGCGGCCTACATCATGGCCCGAAAAATATTGCCCCGTGTGGAATATGGCGCTTTTCTACCTTTTCATATCGAGTTTTTTTCTTCGGCGCCTGTAGCTACTTCATCTACAGGCACCTACACAACAGTGTGATCAAACCCGATTTTCTGTTTCCAACGGCGGTGGCGGCCGTTTTCATGATCTATTTCACCTCCGGACACGACTTCAGGCTTTTTCCCATCGCCGTGTGGCTGGTATTTTTTGCACTCATGCTGGAGCCGAAGGAATCGTTGAGTCACCGTTTGGTTGCCCCGCTTTTTCTCAACCGGATATCTCTTTGGATGGGCAAGGTCTCCTACAGTATCTATCTGCTCCACACCCTCGTCATCACGCTGGTCTCAAGTGTTCTCCTGAGCTACTTTGATCTGGCGCGGGGAAACTACTTTTTACTTTTGTTCGTCAGCACCCTGATTTTGACGATGATATTTTCCTGGCTAACCTATCGATACATAGAGAAGCCAGGAATCATCCTGGGAAAAAAACTTTCATCCCGATTCAACAAAGAACGCTCAAAATGACTGCTTCAAATCAGCCCTGAAGCTTGTTATCCAGATCCGCAAAAACCCGGTTCCACTTTTTGGCGACTTCTCCAACTTCACACTGGTCTGCCACAACCTTTGCTGCCATCCCAAAAGTCGCCAATTTATCCGGATCATCCAACAGACCCGAAATTGCAGAAGCATATGCGTCAATATCCTGGTTCTGTATCAGGAATCCATTTCGATCATTTTCAACCAACTCACTGAGATCCCCCACGTCCGAAACTACGGCAGGAAGCCCGGTCATCATCGCTTGTATCATCGATTGGGAAAGTCCTTCGGAGTCGGAAGTCAGAATAAATACACGCGCCTGCCGATACCAGTCACCCACCTCTGTCTGCCAACCAACAAAGTCGATATTCTCACTGATACCCAGGGAGGCAGCCATCTGCTCCATCTCTTCACGATCCGGACCATCACCGACTATCAATGCCTTAATTGCAAGGTGATCCGGTTTCAGTTTTGCAACGATCTGTAGAAGAATATCCACCCGTTTGATATTGGAGATTCTTCCGACAAAGATCAGGTCAGCGCGCTTCTCTTCTTCACCAGGGTAGTAACTGGCGCCATCAATCCCGCCGGACATGATATAGATATCATCACCCTTGACACCCCGCTCTTCGAAAAAGTGCTTGGCATCGGTTCCCCGTACCACGACACTGCCGAAATGGGAGACAGCGTTGATCAGCGCTCTTTCCACCACTGCATCGTGCTTGCCAAGTTGTTTGAATATCTTGTTTTCGGTGAGATAACCGCCGCCGAGCACCTCCAAGGGACCACCACCACAAAGGTAGACCGAATGACAATCATATTTCTTCCCAAGCAGCACAACCAGCAGTCCATTGAGCAACAGATGAAATCCGGCGATCACATCGGGACGTTTCTCTTTTGCAACCTTTGATATGGTGATCAGGCGGGCAATCGTGCCACCCACAATTTTTTGTAATCTGGCATTTGGATAGATCGGTGTGACCTTGTCGATCTCCGGTAACTCCGTCGCGGCAACCATATAGATCCGGCCGACCCGGTTTGACTCCGACATTGGTCGAAGATGGGAGATGATCCACTGATCGGAATAGAAAGTTCCCGTAATCAGAATATCGTATCGATCTTTCTTCTCCCTTGAAGTGGTATTGTTGCGCTCCGCAACCCTGTTCAGTTTGTTTGTGTAGACCCGCATGGCAAAACGCAGGATGTACCCGATTAACTTCTCCATAGTCTTCCTGTAATGGTTAATTTATTAGGGAACCCCTGATTAATTGAGTCACTGTCATCTCGACCGCAGGGAGAGAACGTAGGGTGCGCTGTGCGCACCATGATTGCTTATTCTGGTGCGCACGGCGCACCCTACCGGGGGAATTAAACGTTGCCCTTTGCCTTATTAGATTGGAAACTATTCCATTAGATCGACAGTGATGCCCTGTGCTTCCATCTCCGCCGCCCTGGATTGCACATATCGTTGGAAATTAGGTTGGCTAAGATAGGCGCCAGTGGATACATAATCCATCGCTGCATGGGTGTGAAAGGTTTTCAAAAACGCCTCGGCGCGAAACACCTCTTTTCCCGTCGGATCGAAAAAGAGCATGCTGGGCACATACTGGATGCCGAGTTCTTTCGTCCACTCACTCACCGTCCGTTGCACGCCTCCAGGTGTTATCAAAGTCTCTCCACTCCAAACATCGACGAGAGCAATGTCGAATGCATCCAGCGTTTTTCTGACTGCCGGTTTGCGCATGATTTTACCGTGTAATTCATCGCAAGCGGAACAGGCTTTCTGCTCCATCAATACCAATAAGGGCTTATTGCGCACACTGGCCTTGGCACGCAAGTCCAACGGCAGTGGCAGAAAGCCAACCTCCCGATGCAATTTCCCACTCACCGCCTGTGGCTGAACACCGGCCAGATAGTCACGATAGGGTTGCTTGCGCTCAAGATGTCCAGCCACATAGTCGAGGGCCGCCTCGAATTTATGCGGCGGGTAGTAGCCATTGATACGCAAAGCCTGTCTTCCCGCCTCATCCAGAAAGACCAAGGTCGGTGTGTACATCACCTTGAGGGATTCAGAAAAGCGCTTCTCGGTGGTTTCTGTCCCCTGCAAATCGGTCACTTCCTGGTCACCCCATATATTGATTGCGATGACTTCAAAATTTTCTTGGGTCTTTTCAACAAGCGGCCTGAGAGACCAGTTTTCTTTCAGCAGTTTCGCACAGTAGGGACAGCCATCCTGATGAAAAAAAAGCACAATCCGTTTACCGGAATCCGCAGCCTCTTCGACATCCTCCCGCAGATCGAGAAAAGAGTGGCGGAACCAGTCAGGCTTTTCATGGAAACCAGGATTGATCAGCCCGGCGGTTAGCGTCACATTCTCATTTTCTGCGGCAAATGTCAGGGTGCTTACCAGCAAAATGCACCCCAGTAATTTAATCATCAGAGAGAGATTCACGATCTGTACCTTATTTATGGTCGTAGGCCAAGCTGCCTGCTGCAATCTGTTAAACGCACAAGATCAAAAAAGCCGGACCCAATTGTAAACCGCATCCATGACGGGTCAATGGGTTTGATAGCGTGTCACGGATCACCTATAAAAGTAATTATAGTCCCAATGAGAGTACCCTATTCGCGGCACTTTTTTGACATTAGCAAGAGACAGATGTCATATGCTATTGTTTTTATTAGAAATAGTTTTTTTGGCATGCTAATCGCTACAGACAATACAAATCACAAAAACGCAGGTCAGAAAAATGACGGGTTACATCCAAAGCTTAGAAAGCAACTCTCCATCAGGTGTTTCTCTTCTACCCGAGGGCATTGCACGGAATAGCGAGGGTGGACAGCAGATTGCTCAGGTGGTGGAACTCACGACCAGGCTACAGACCACGCTTGAACTGGAGAACCTGATTGAGCTTTTCTTTGACGTCATCAAATCCCATTTCAAATATGACGGCGCAACATTCCAACTGCCGGGTGAAGCATTAGCCATCAACACGGGAGAACAGTGTCGTCACAACATAAACTATAGTCTTAAGGTCCTGGGTCAGCCACTCGGAGATATTGGTTTCAGCCGCAGCAGACGATTTAAAGACACGGAAGCCAAGATGCTGGAGAATCTTCTGACTACCCTGCTCTACCCTCTGCGCAACGCCCTGCTCTATCGAGAAGCAATCCAATCCGCCTTTGTTGATTCACTGACTGGCGTAAAAAACCGGACAGCTTTCGACAGCAATTTCCATCGGGAGGTAGAACTGGGCCATCGCAACGGATCTGAACTCTCCCTCATCGTTCTTGATATCGATTTTTTCAAAAAGGTCAACGACCAGTATGGTCACTCCATTGGAGACTATGTGCTGAAGTGCGTGGCCCAGGCAGTCGAAGCCACTATTCGCAGCAGCGACGCACTCTACCGCTATGGCGGCGAGGAGTTCACGGTTGTATTGAGTGGAACTGACCAGGCGGGCGCGCTTCTTCTTGCCGAACGCATAAGACAGAATATCGAAGCATTGGTCTTTGCCAGTTCAAAGGGGCTGAGCATCACAATGAGTCTTGGTGTCGCCACACTCAATTCCAACGAAGAGAGTAAACATCTTTTCATCAGGGCCGACGAAGCACTCTACCAAGCCAAGGAGAAGGGGCGTAATCAGGTAGCAGTCGCAGAATGAACCTAATCGTTCGTAGGTCTGATCAAGCGTAGCGGATCAGGCAATAAATCTACAACTCTTGTTTGATGTGGTTCACTACGCTTGAACCGGCCTACCAATCTTTCCACCCACAAGAACGGCGTAAGCAACAGATCTCGCATAACGGTTTGGTCCGGCAGGCCTCTTTCGCATGACGGACGATCAATGCGTGGTATTCATTATACAGCCCGACATCTGGACCCAGCGTCTGCTCGAACTCTGATCGCAGTATCTCATAACTTTCATCACCCGATACCAGCCCAAATCGAAAAAAGAGTCTGCGGGTGTAGGCATCGATCACAAAAAACGGACGTTCAAAAGCATAGAGCAGGATATCGTCAGCGGTCTCTGGGCCGATACCATTGATATCGAGCAACCACTTCCGCAGCACCTCATCGGACATCGAATCCAGTGCTTCTGCTGCGATCAAAGCATTGCAGAGATTCTGCAACCGTTTTGCCTTGATATTGAAATACCCGGACGGGCGAATCAGCTGTGCCAGGAGAGACGGATCGGCTTTCGCCATTTTTTGGCGGTCGAGCAACCCGGCCTCCTTGAGATTGCAGATTGCCCGTTCCACATTCGACCAGGCGGTGTTCTGGGTCAACACCGCCCCGACCATCATCTCAAAGGGTGTCTCTCCAGGCCACCAGTGCTGCTGCCCGTATGCCGACAACAGGGCATCGAAGATTTGGGTGAGTGATTGTTTTGACAGTCTCAACGCTAGCGTTTTTTACGTCCCCAGGGATCAGAGGTTCCCTCACGACGTTTGGTGGGTGCGGATTTCTTTCCAGGTTTACGTTTCCATGGGCCGCTTTCGCCATCGCTTCGCCCTGGTGATTTGGATTTTTCACTGTCACGACCTTTCCAGGGGCGTTTCGGACCATCCTCGCGACGCTGGCGCGCCCCGTCTTTGGATGTTCTCCCACTATACCGATCATCACCACCCGAGCGTGGCGCACGCTGACGCTTTTCCGGCTCCAGCCCCATTGCTTCCAGTAGTTCATTTAATTCCGGTGTGTTCAGATAGCGCCAACGTCCCACCTTCAGTGCACTGTCGAGCATCACACTGCCGTAACGCACGCGCTTCAGGCGATTGACCTGCGCCCCAACCGCTTCCCACATGCGGCGCACTTCCCGTTGGCGCCCCTCCATGATAACCACGTGATACCAGCGATTGATGCCGTCACCACCCGATTCCACAATCTCTTCGAATCGCGCGGGTCCGTCTTCAAGCTCGACGCCATGCGTCAACTGTTTTAGCTGATCCTCGGTGACCTGCCCCATGACGCGCACTGCATACTCCCGCTCCACCTGGCGGCTTGGATGCATCAGCCGGTTGGCCAGTTCGCCATCGGTGGTCAGCAACAATAGACCGGAGGAGTTGAGATCGAGGCGACCCACCGGAATCCAGCGGCCATGTTTGAGTCGCGGCAGATGTTCAAAAACCGTGCGGCGTCCCTCCGGATCCTTGCGGGTAACCAGCTCCCCTTCCGGTTTGTTGTAGACCATCACTTCACGTTCGGGAGCAGCCATGCGTTTGCTGGAGACCGGACGTCCATCCACTTTGATACGGTCACTTGGCTGCACCCGCTGCCCAAGCTGTGCTGTCTCACCATTGACCTCGATCCGGCCTGCACTGATCCAGCTTTCGATCTCACGCCTGGATCCCATACCGGCATTGGCCAGCACTTTTTGCAGGCGCTCACCTGAATTTATGCTTTTATCACTCATATAAACGACCGGTCTCAGCCTGATCAATCTGATCAGCCTCTAATTCATCTTTTTCGGCATCGACACTGGTATCTTGTGTCTCCGATACCGTCGAATGCTCACTCTTTTGGCCAGATTCATCTTCCGGGATTTCATTCTCTTCCAATTGATCTGTTTCCACCACCGGTTGAGCGTCCATGACTTCGTCTGGCGTCTGTTCAGACTCGGTCGGTTCCTCATCCAGTTTATCGGGGTCTTTCAATTCCAGTTCGCGATTGATGGAATCAAGGTCTCGAATCTCCGCCAGCGTCGGCAATTCACTCAGCCCCTTCAGGTTGAAGTAATCGAGAAACTCTTTGGTGGTGGCGTATAGCGCCGGTTTACCCGGCACGTCACGATGTCCCACCACTCGCACCCACTCCCGCTCCGTGAGAGTCTTGACGATGTTGGTGCTGACACTGACGCCACGAATATCCTCGATCTCTCCACGGGTGATCGGTTGACGGTAGGCGATCAGCGCCAGGGTCTCCAGCAGTGCGCGGGAGTACTTTGGCGGACGCTCATCCCAAAGTTTGGAGACCCAGGGAGAGAATTCGCTGCGCACCTGGATGCGGAAACCATTGCCGACCTCTCTGATTTCGATCCCGCGCCCCAGGTAGTCTTCCGTCAGTTCAGCGAGTATCTCCCGTAGAGACTTCTTTTCCGGCTCATCTTCTTTCTCGAACAGGGCCTGCAACTGATCCAGGCTCAAGGGTCTGCCTGCCGCCAGCAGCGCAGCTTCAATGATCTGCTTCAGTGTTTCATTAGACGACATGATGGTTCATTTCCTCAGGATGTCACCGCTTTTATGTGAATTGGAGCAAAGGACTCCGACTGCACCAATTCAACCAGCGAACCCTTGATTAACTCAAGAACCGCCAGAAAAGTGACCACCACGCCCAGCCTGCCCTCGGTGAAATCAAACAGATCGGTAAATTCAGTAAAACTTTCGCCGTTGATCCTTTCCAGCACCAGAGACATCTTCTCCCTGACAGAGAGCGCCTCTTTTTCGACACGATGGCTGGTAAACATATCCGCCCGATGCAACACGTCACGAAAGGCCAACAGGACATCTTTCAGATCCACATCAGGATCCCTCGTCTCAACATGGCGGTCGACCAGTTCGGCATGCCCCTGATAGTTATCGCGGGTCATATGCTCCAGGCCGTCAAGATCCTCGGCGGCCTGCTTGTAGCGTTCGTACTCCTGCAGGCGGCGCACCAGTTCCGCCCGAGGGTCTTCACCTTCGTCGTCCTCTCTGACCGGACGCGGCAGCAACATACGGGATTTGATCTCTGCCAGCATCGCTGCCATCACCAGATACTCGGCTGCCAGTTCAAGTCGCAGATCCTCCATCATCTCGATGTACTGGACATACTGCAGGGTAATCTCAGCGATAGGGATATCGAGGATGTCCAGGTTCTGCCGTTTAATCAGATAGAGCAGCAGATCCAATGGTCCCTCGAAGGCATCGAGAAACACCTCCAACGCATCCGGCGGGATATAGAGATCCGTCGGAGGCGTTGCCAAAGGCTCACCCTGAACCACGGCGAAGGGCATCTCCTCCTGCTCAGGATGGTGGTGAGGATGTGTTTCTGTGGGCTCCATTTTCGAATGCCGGTTCAGAAGCGATCCAGAGACATTACCTGGCGTACCTCTGCCATGGTCTCTTTCGCCACTTCCCGTGCCCTTTCACAGCCTGCAGCGATAATGTCGTCCACCAATTCCGGCTGTGCCTCGAACGCCTCCGCCCTCGCCTGCATCGGTCTGAGTTCCGCCAGCACTGATTCGATCACCGGCGCCTTGCAATCGAGACAGCCGATTCCAGCGGAGCGGCACCCCTCCTGCACCCAGGCCTTTATCCCATCATTGGAGTAGACCTCGTGAAACTGCCAGACCGGACATTTGGCCGGATCGCCAGGATCGGTGCGCCGCACCCGGTTGGTGTCGGTGGGCATGCGCTTGAGGATGGTTTCCAGAGATTCCGGGCTCTCCCGCAAAGAGATGGTATTGCCGTAGGACTTGGACATCTTCTGGCCGTCCAGTCCCGGCATCTTGGAGGCCTTGGTCAACAAGGGCTGGGGCTCCACCAGGATGATCCTGCCACCCCCTTCGAGAAAACCGAACAGCCGTTCCCTGTCGCTGTCGGTGATGTTCTGTTGGGATTCGAGCAAGTCGCGGGCCGAGGTCAACGCATCCAGATCACCCTGCTCCTGATAGGCGCGGCGGTATCGATCGAACGCCTTGGCGTTCTTTTTGCCCATCTTCTTCTTCGCCTGCTCTGCCTTCTCTTCGAAGTCGGCCTCACGCCCATATATATGGTTGAAGCGGCGCGCCACTTCACGAGTCAGTTCAACATGCGCCACCTGATCCTCGCCCACCGGAACATATCCGGCCTTGTAGATCAGGATATCCGCTGACTGCAACAGTGGATAACCGAGAAAACCGTAGGTAGCCAGATCCTTCTCTTTCAGCTTCTCCTGCTGATCCTTATAACTGGGTACCCGCTCCAGCCAGCCCAGCGGGGTAATCATGGAGAGCAGCAGATGCAACTCCGCATGTTCCGGCACGTGGGACTGCACGAAAAGGGTCGCCTTCTCAGTATCGACACCGGCTGCCAGCCAATCGATCACCATGTCGCGCACACTCGCCGGAACCACTGAGGGGTCGTCATAGTGAGTGGTCAATGCATGCCAGTCGGCAACGAAGAAGAAACACTCGTGCTCGTGCTGGAGTTCCACCCAGTTTTTCAGCACGCCGTGATAATGGCCCAGATGGAGACGTCCGGTAGGGCGCATGCCGGAGAGCACGCGCGAGTGCTGTGCGGAAACAGAATTCAAGATCAACTCCTTGCGGGACTGAGAATGACGGGGATCAGTTGAGTCACAATATCCGTTGCCGGCAGGATTGAAATGGTCAAGCCGACCAGGGGCCAGAGAATCATCCCCAGCAGACCTGTCGCCAACAGCAGGACAACAATAAACAGACCATAGGGTTCAAGACGGGAGTAGACCTGTGCCATCTTCGGCGGCAACAGTGAATAGACAACGCGACCACCATCCAGAGGCGGCACCGGCAGCAGGTTCAACGCCATTAAAATAGCGTTGAAAAGGACACCGGCCACAGCCATGTAGATCAATGGACGCGCAACCCATTCAAGTGAATTATAAATCCATAATCCCAGATAGATCAGCAGCGCCCAGATCAGAGCCATCAGGAAATTTGCACCCGGCCCGGCCAGGGACACCAGTGCCACATCCCGCCGGGTATTGTGCAGATTATTCCAGTTGACCGGCACCGGTTTGGCCCAGCCAAATATAAATCCGCTAAGCAGATAAACTGCAATCGGCACCATCACTGTACCGACAGGATCGATGTGCCGGAGAGGGTTCAGCGTCACCCGCCCGAGCATACGCGCGGTGCCGTCTCCCAGCTTCTCTGCCATCCAGCCGTGGGCGGCTTCATGCACAGTAACGGCAAACAGCAGGGGCAGTGCAAAAATGGAAAGCTTGTATAAGATTTCGTCCATCGGCGGATTATACCTCGAACAGGGAGACATCGCCCTTGCCTGCCCTGGCGATTTCCGGCGTCTCATCCGTCATCACCACCACAGAGGTGGGTTCGAATCCGCAGTAACCCCCATCGATGATCAGATCCACCTCATGATCCAAAATCTGGCGCATCTCATAGGGATCGGTGAGCGGCATATCGTCACCCGGCAGGATCAGAGTGGTGCTCATGATCGGCTCTCCCAGCTCTTCGAGCATATCCCTGACGATCTGGTTGTCGGGCACGCGAATGCCGATGGTTTTTCTCTTGGCATGCTGCAGCCGGCGGGGTACCAGCTTTGTGGCCTGATGGATAAAAGTGTAGGGACCGGGTGTCAGGGTCTTCAGCAGCCTGAACTCCTGATTGCCCACCTTGGCATAGTTGGAGATCTCAGTGAGATCCCTGCACACAAGCGTAAAGTTGTGGCTCTCATCCAACTTGCGAATACGTCGGATCTTCTCCATCGCCCCTTTATCTCCGATCTGGCAGCCCAAGGCATAACTGGAGTCTGTCGGATAGATCACCAAGCCGCCCTGACGGATGATATTTACCACCTGGCGGATCAAACGCGGCTGAGGGTTATCCGGGTGTATCTGAAAAAACTGCGCCATATCTCTCGTCCGTCAAACTGACATTGCCCGAATTGGGCTCTCTAACGCGAGGCCCCAATCCTGCCAAACAGGGGCGCAGCCATCGGGAAGCAGTGGTAATCGTCCCAACGCAATCCAGGGATTTTCCGGTGTGTGGAAATCTGAGCCCGCCGATGCCAGCAGACCAAAATCCTCAGCATGCCGGGCCATGGTAAAGGCCTCATCCTTGCTGTGGCTGCCGGAGACAACCTCCAGACCCACGCCCCCAACCTCGACAAAATCCGCCAGCAGACGCCGCAGTTTGGTGCGCGTCATCCTGTATCGGGCCGGATGCGCCACTACGGCCTGCCCACCAGCCTCCCTGATCCAGCCGACCGCCTCACCCAGGGAGGCCCACTGGCCCGCAACATGCCCGGGCTTGCCATTGACCAGAAAATGTTTGAAAACAGCCCGCTCGTCGGAAGCTGCGCCAATCTTTGCCAGATAACGTGCAAAGTGAGTACGGCTGATCAGTCTGCCGTCAGAAAAACTTCGTGCCCCCTCGAGTGCATCGGGAATTCCGCTCTTCTCCAACCGCCGCGATATCTCCTCGGCACGTCGATCCCGCCGCTGGCGTAAGCTTTTCAGACCTTCTTGCAGCACGCCGCAATCGATGTCGAGATTCAGCGCCACGATGTGGACCGTCTGCCGCTGCCAGGTCACGGAGATTTCAGCCCCCGCAATCAGATGGATATCGAGTCGTGCAGCTGCCTCCACCGCCTCGGGAACACCTTCAGTGCTGTCATGATCGGTCAATGCCAACACGCGCACACCGGCATCTGCCGCCATTTGCACCAGGCTGGAAGGCGTCAGAGTACCGTCTGAGGCAGTGGAATGGTTGTGAAGATCGTATTCGCAAAACATGGGGGCGAATTGTACCCTATGGACAACAAAATAATATCCGGAATATCCAAGTTGCTCATGAAGGCATCCGAAGAACAGAGCACCAACACGACACTGGTCAGTACCGCCACACTGCTGGCCCAGGCCGTCATTGCCAAGGGTCTCGACCTGGATGCATTTCTCGCACAGCTGGGTATCAGGCCCGATGAATACAACGACCCGAATGGGCGAATCCCAGTCCCCTTGATGCAGCGTGCATGGCGGCTGGCTGTGGAATGGTCCGGGGACGAGTGTTTCGGATTGGGACTGGCAGATGTGGTGCAACCTGCCGCACTACATGGGATTGGGCTCTCCATGATCTCGAGCAACAGCCTGCGCGAAGCGATCGAACGGGTCGTCTGTTATCAGCGTTTCCTCTCCACTGCATTCAAGATCAGCCTGAATCCAGAGGGTGATCACTATAGAATCGACTTTTCCACAGAACGTTTCCGTGCCACACCGGACCCCGCTTCCATCGATGGTACTCTGGCTGTGTTTGTGGAGATGTCCCGCATCACGGCCGGTTCCACAGTGCATCCTATTTACGTCTATCTGCAAAGAAAATCCCCAGCCACATGCGCCACCCGCTACCGACACTACTTTTTTGACTGCCCCGTCACGTTTTCCAGCGCTAGCAACCAGATCCTGTTTGATCGGGAAACATTTGACCGTCCACTGCCCACCGCCAACCCTGATTTGGCAAGAATAAACGATCAGGTCGTCATCGAATACCTGGAACGCTTTGACCCACAGACGCTTTCCGCACGGCTCAGGACACAAATCATCGACGCCCTGCCCGGCGGGACCATCAGTGAAGAGTTGATTGTACAGCGACTCAATATGAGTCTGCATATGAGTCTGCGTAGCCTCCAGCGGCAGCTGAAAAATGAACGGACAAGTTACAAAGAGATACTGGCAGGGACACGTCGGCAACTGGCACAGGAGTACCTGGCAAACAGCGAGCGCCAGATCATCGAGATCGGTTATATGCTCGGTTTCAGCGAACCGAGTAATTTCTCCCGCGCCTTCAAACGCTGGACCGGCCAGAGTCCGCTGCAGTTCAGGGAAACGTCCAGAGAACGGACCCAAATCCATCCCTCACAAATATGATCGAGTGGCGCCTTCAGACATCTGTTTGGCGGTAAGGGACCAGCTCAGTTAAACCATCTCCTTTAGTGTTGAGCATGACACTAGGAGATGTGCCATGAACAATCATATCCAATATCAGAAAACCCTTCGGGAACCCATCAGTTTCGTGGGTATCGGCTTGCATAGCGGCAAAAGAGCCAAGATCACACTTAAACCGAGCATGGACAGCAGTGGGATCTACTTTTTGCGCAGAGATGTTGAGCCAGGCACAGGATTGATCCCTGCACGCTGGTACAACGTGCATGCCACAACCATGTCAACGACCCTGATGAATAAACAGGGAACAACCGTCGATACGGTAGAACATCTGATGGCCGCCCTCTTCGGCTGCGGCGTGGATAACGCTTTGGTTGAAGTGGATGGTCCGGAAGTCCCAATCATGGACGGCAGTGCGGCACCCTTCGCCACCACCATCGAGCGCATTGGTACACGGAAACAGAGTGCGCCCCGGCATGCAATATGGGTACAGCGGCCGATTGAGGTTCGCGAGGGTGACAAGTTCGCCATCCTGATGCCGCATCCCACGCCCAGGATTACGATTGCCATCGATTTCCCAGGTACCGCGGTCGGCGCTCAGACATTCTCCGTGGAGTTGGTGAATGAGGCGTTCAGAAACGATATCGCAAGAGCAAGGACTTTTGGCTTCGCTCAGCAATTGAATGCGCTGCGGAGTCGTGGACTTGCCCTGGGAGGATCGTTGAACAATGCAGTGCTGGTGGATGGGGAACGCATCGTCAATGAAGGTGGACTGCGCTATGACAATGAGTTTGTACGCCACAAGGTGCTCGACGCTTTTGGTGATCTTGCGCTTGCGGGCGTACCGATATTTGGCCACTACTACGCCTACAAACCTGGTCATTCGCTCAATCGTGCCTTGATGAAGCAGTTATTCAGTGAACGCTCAGCCTGGTCCTATATTGCAGTTGATGAATTTCAACAGCTTTTTGGAGAGCCGATTCAAGCAGAACGGGAAAGTGAGGAGGTATTGTTGAAACAGGCGGATATTCGACAGGTCCTATAGTTTTCACCACGAAGTGCACGAAGGTAAGGAATTGATATGACAATATATTTTCTTAGTATCCTTCGTGTTCTTCGTGTTCTTCGTGGTTGGACATGGGATACTGGACGGGCACTGGTTAATGATTGCAAGACAATCCCTGATAGACCGCCTGGAAAATTTGGTGCGCTCAAGTAAGAAATAGAGCAACGAGCGCCAAAAACGCCGGTAACGCCTGAAACAACAGTATCTTTTGACTTGCTGTTATCCCACCGAAAATTCCAGCGATCACGACGCAACTCAAAAAAAATATCTTGATTGAGTTCCCTGCCGAACCCAGGCAAAGACCCCAAATAAGCCCAGCCGCCAGGAACCCGTTATAGAGTCCCTGGTTCATTGCCAGGGTCTTTGATACTCCAGCAAATTCCTTCGTATGACCAAATGTCCGCAGACCAAATGGTTTATCCCAAAGGAACATTTCAAGAACAAGGAAACAAACATGAAGAAAGGCGACAAACCCTACCAGAATATTTGCTATGATCATCATGCTATGTCAACTTTGATAGTTATCATTAACCAATCACTATTTTCGACAATGTACAAAACATCCATTAAACAATGCAACTAAACAATGCAACAAATCAATATTCGTCAATTTACTCAAACACCACCTGCAGGGCGAATAGCATTTGATTTCCGCACCAATATGATGGATTACGCATGATCACCGAGTCGGAAATCAAATCCGGGCTGATTCTGGTAGTTGATGACGAACCGTTGAATCTCCTCGTGGTGGAGGAGATATTTGAGAACTCCGGCTATCCAAACGTCCAATCCACTACAGATCCAAAAGAGGCCGTAGCGCTTTTCAAGCAGCAACGCTTCGATCTGGTACTGTTGGATCTCAACATGCCGGGTATGGACGGATTCGAGGTAATGTCGCATTTCAGCGAGCAGAAGTACGAACCCCCACCGCCGGTGCTGGTGCTCACTGCGATAGGTGATCGGGAGACGCGTTTGCGGGCCTTGCGGGGGGGCGCCAAGGATTTCCTGGTCAAACCTTTCGACAGCGAAGAGGTGTTGAGCCGCGCCTACAATCTGCTTGAAGTCTCTCTCGCCCACAAACTGCTCACTCACTACAGTTCGACCCTGGAACATGCGGTCAGAGCAAAAACCAGAGAGCTATTGGAAACCCAGGCGGAGATCGTCAAACGCCTGGGATATGCCGCAGAGTTCCGTGATACCGAAACGGGAGAACACACTGTTCGTGTTGGACACTACTCCAGGCTTCTTGCCATACAGATCGGGCTAAGCACGGATGAGGCGGAGCGAATACTCTATGCAGCGCCTATGCATGATATCGGCAAGATTGGTATTCCAGACAAGATTCTGCTGAAGCCGGGAAAGCTGGATGCTGATGAGTGGGAGATAATGAAGACGCATACCACTATCGGCGCCAAAATTCTCCGGGGTGGTTCCAACCCGCTCATCGAATGTGCCCGTACTATCGCGCTGATGCACCATGAAAAATGGGATGGCAGCGGGTATCCGAAAGGACTGAAAGGCCATCATATTCCGATCAAGGGCCGTATCGTTGCTATTGCCGACGTTTTCGATGCTCTGACCATGTCTCGTCCCTACAAGTCCGCCTGGCCAATTGAGGACGCGATGAAACTGATCAATGAGCAGTCCGGTATCCACTTTGATCCGACCCTGGTCACCGCATTCAACACCATTCTCGATAAGCTGATCGAGATCCGTGAACAGCACGCGGATCCATAAAAGCAGGCGTGTCCAGTATCTGGTGCGCACAGCGCACCCTACATTCTGTGGAACGTTTTATCTACTCAAGTTTTGGCATTCAATCCATCTGGTAGGGTGCGCCGCGCGCACCATGATTGCTTGAGTTATCTATCAGTTTCACTATTTTCCTTCAGGGAGGATTTGAGGCGGAGCATGATATTTCTGAACTGTTCATCCAACGCCTGTCCGGCTTCGTAGAGAGCATCGGTCTTTGCCTCTGTTTCAGTGATCATCTCCATAAGAGCCTCCTCCTGCTCTCCGGAGAGACCCAGATGCATGAACGATTTCTCTATACCAGTTCCCATGTCGGAAAGTATCTGGGCATTCTCTATGCGTTGCTGCTTATGTTGACTGTCGATTCCGGCAAGGCTCTGCCTGGCCATTTCAATGACCTCGGAAAGATCCTGTTGGCGTCTGTAGAGTTTCTGCTCGGTCTCTATGCCCTTGATTCTTGCATCCACACCCTCAATCAATACCGCCAGAGTGTCCTTCAGACGCCCCACTTTTTCTCCATCATCGTGAGGCATGCTGCGAATCAGCAGTGATGCCCTCTCACCATTAAAGACGGCTCGGCTGCCAAACTCGAAGATGCGCTGCCCGCCGACCAGGCCTTCCAGCACTGATTGCTCCAAAGGGCGATCCAGCCCGTCTTTCGTGATGAACAGAGTCTCCTGCTGCTGTTTCAGTATCAAACTTCCTGATAACCCATATTCATCCAGAACAGAAAAGACTTGCTGCCCAAGTTCAGTGAAATCCTTACTGGAAAAACTGTTTTGAAAAAACCTTAAAATCACCCCAAATTCTGCGGCACTGGTCATGGCGGCCATCGCCATCTTCATCGCATCCTGAGATGAGTTGCGCAGTTTATTCTTCTGTTCGTGGTTTTTTAGTGCGATGCCGATTTTGGCTTTAAGCTCACTTTCATCAAATGGCTTTGTGATGTAGTCATCAGCACCTGCTTCGTACCCTGCCAGGCGTTCATCGGATGATGCCAGAGCCGATACAAAAATGATCGGGAGTTCACCATAGTCAGGGTCTTGACGGAGTCGGCGGCAGGTTTCCAATCCGTTCAGTACCGGCATATTGACATCCATGATGATCAGGTCGGGCCTGCGGGTCGCCACGGTTTCGATGCAAGCCTGGCCATTTTCAGCGGATATCAGTTCAAATTCATTGGCCAGAAGTTCTTCGAGGATGATCTGGTTAAGCGGTTCATCGTCAACACCAAGAATCAGGGGTTGAGTCTTTATCTGCTCTTCCATTCTTATATTCCCATAATTTTTGGAGCCTCTGAATTAATTGTCATCTCCATCCATAGGTTCGTAAACGCTACATCCGTTTACTTACCCTCATAACCTATTGATATAAATGTGGTTTTATATATTTCCAAGGTCGAAATGACAGTGACTCAATTAATCAGGGGTTCCTTTATTTTAATTGCTGAATGCAAGGGTTATCGGCATCTCACGGTTTTTCTTTAATCAGTTCCCCTATTTTTTCCGAGTGTCGGACACGGGTATCAGAAACTGGAAAATGGCCCCTTTACCTGGAGCCTGCTCTGCCCAGATATGGCCTCTGTGGACATCTATAATCTCTTTACAAATGGCAAGTCCCAGACCTGTACCTACGGTTCCTGCCTCAATCTTGCTGCTCTGGATGAATTTTTTGAAGACCTTCTTCAGTTCGACCTTTGGAATACCTATGCCTTGGTCCTGAATCTTGAAATGTAGAGCAGGGATTGTCTGCTTGTCATGCGTCATATTGCCTGTCTGGACAGTCAGATGAATATGGCCCCCGGACGGAGTGAACTTGACGGCATTGGAGAGTAAATTACGAATCACCTGGCCAATCCGCAAGGCGTCGAAGTCACCGTATACACTTTTTTCCTGGGATGTAAGTTTACAGTGGAGACCTTGATCCTGAATGTAACACCCCAGTTCAGTAACCGCCTCCTCGGCGGCCTCCAAGAGATCGTTGTGTTTAAACGTCATCTCCATACGGCCTGATTCAAATTTAGCCAAATCGAGAATACCATTGAGCAGTATCAGCAGGCGCTCACCACTTGCATGAACATGGGAGAAGTAGTCGATCAGTTTTTTTCGCTCTGCGGTTTCACCCTTTTTCAGGCCAAAGGATGAAAAACTCAAAATAGCGTGCATGGGAGTACGCAGTTCGTGAGACATATTGGCAAGGAACCGGGATTTTGCCTGATTGGCCTCTTCAGCCTGCTCCTTGGCCGATACCAGATCTTTTGTCTGTTCATCTACCAGGTCTTGCAGATTGTTCTGGTGCTCCATCAATTCCTGTTGCGCAGAAATCAAATGTTCATTGGCCGTGACCAATTGTCCGGTTTTATGTTCAAGTTCGACCACCATGCACTGACTGCGCCAATACTCTTTTGCCAACTGATTGCCCAGTCGATAGAGAAATAGGGCATAGACAGCGATGAGGGTGCCGAACAGAAGCACAGAACTGTTTCCCTGTATGGCCAGATATAAGCAGGCCAGCACGGTTGGAGACCAAAACAGCAAGAGAAAAAAGGCCCATGGCAATCGATAGAGATTCATTGTAGCCAGGGCACCGGCACATATTCCCAAGCCGATCACAATCGTAGCCATACCTCCCAGCGAGAGTTCGGTAACGATCACAATAATGCAGAGCATCATACCAAGCAGCAGTATCGTTACCAGGGTCCATAAAACGTATCGAAGCCTTAGCCCATCAATGCTTTCATCAGTGGCCTGAGCGAGCCGGCGACCATAGATAAACCTGACCAAGCTGACCAGAAGCAGGCTGAAAACCACCAGGCTTAAAAGATTCATTTTGACGTACAGTTCTGGGTTACCCAGTACAAGAATGCCGAGAATCACTGGATAGGCCAACGCGATGACACCTGAGCGCCGTCCAAGGTCAATACTGCCCGCATGATCAACCTGTCGCTGCTGCTCCTTGCTCAGGGAGCCCAGTTCAGAGTGGGGTTGGAATAGTCGCATGCTCACTGTGCGCTATTTTCCGCTGCTGGCTGAATGAGGGGAGTGACTGGGATCAGAAAGTGGAACTGCGCCCCCTGTTCCAAATTATTTTCTGCCCAGATCCGCCCTGCATGCACCTCGATAATCTCTTTGCTGATCGCCAGACCCAAGCCGGTGCCTCCGGCCCCGGTGCGGGTCTTGCTGCTCTGGATGAATTTATCGAAAATAGTATCCAGTTCTGTTTCCGGGATCCCAACGCCCTGATCAAGAACGCTCAGCTGCAACCCAGGTATCTCGTGTCCGTCAATATCCATTATATCCTGACTGATAGAGATCTGGATATGTCCCCCTGTAGCTGTGAACTTGATGGCGTTGGAGAGCAGGTTGGTTATCACCTGTCCGATACGCAGGGCGTCGAACTCGCCTATGGTATCTGTTTCCGGGGGCAGGAGTTCACACAATACACCTTGATCTGTAATGTGTCCCCGCAGTTCATGAATGGCGCTTTCCGCCACACACTTCAAATCGTTGGGCTGGTACTCCAATGCCATGCGCCCAGCTTCCAGCTTGGACAGATCCAACAGGTCGTTAAGTAGTGTCAGTAGCCGGTGGCCACTTGTCTGAATATGGGTAAAGTACTCGATCAATTTTTGCCGTTCAGCGGTTTCTCCGTTTTCCAGTCCGAATGATGAGAAGCTGAGAATGGCGTGCATCGGAGTGCGCAGTTCGTGGGACATATTCGCCAGAAACTCTGACTTGGCCTGATTGGCTTGCTCCGCCGTATTTTTGGCTTCAGTAAGCACTTGCTCCATTGTTTTTCGGTTTGTTATATCCAGGACAACGCCATCAATACCCAACCACTTTCCCTGTTGATTGAAAATCGAAGTTTTGTAGTCAGCCACCCAGCAAACATCTCCGTTTTTCTTGATGATTCGATACTCCTGGCAAACGGCCATGGGTCCGGTTGGAAATTGTTCACTTTCAGCAAGAACCCTCTCTTTGTCATCAGGATGGACAAGCATGAGCCAATTTAATTTTCCGGAATCAAACGCCTGCTGTTCATAGCCTGATATTCCCTCAATTCCTGAAATCAATTCAGCAGTCCAGTCAGATATTGTCCTGTACACCAATCCGGGGATGTTATTGGTCAAGGTTCTGTATTTTTTCTCGCTTTCCTTGATCTCCTCCATCTTTTTTTCTGTGGTGGCCCGTGCCGCATGATCAGCTGCATACTCTTTTTCCTGTGCAATATACTGGCCCAGATCACGGGTCATGCTATTAAAGGCACGTGCCAACCCCTCAAGTTCATCACCTGTATCGATTGAAACACGGCCGCCAACAAAATCACCCGCGGCTACTTTTGCCGTTGCGGCTTCAAGTTTTTTAAGCGGCGCAGTAATGGCGCGGGAGAGAATAAATGCAATAAATACGGATAGGGTGATAGCAAAACAGGAGATTAAGATTGCCTTATTTCTCAAGTCGTTCGGCGCAGAGACAAACTCTTCGTAGGGAAACGTAACGACTACGGACAAATTGGTCTTTTTCATTGGAGATGTAGCGACCATGGCATCCAGATCAAATAATCCAGCTCGTGTATAAGAGGGCTGTATCGATTGAATGGCATCGATAACCTTTCTCCCGCCTTTATCCACAGCTATGATTTTCTGCCCTATCACGCTATCAAGCGGAGACACAAGAATCCTTGCATCTTGATTACTTATAGAGAGGAAGCCTGTTTTCCCAATTGTTTCTTCCACCAGTTCCCCGATGATTTGCGCAAGAGGGACAACCCCATAGAGAAGTACATCAACCTCTTCTTCAAAATAGCCTTTTCGAAAGATTGCCAGCTCAAGGGCAGGTTTCCCAAGATCTGCTTGTTTGGCAGTCACTGAAAAGACCACTCTCTCCTCATTTTTCCGGGCCTTCTGAGTCAAAGAGCCAAGATCCACTTGTTCTTCGCTAACAGTAACCTGGCCTTTGTTTACTTTAAGAAGCTCGTAGCCATTTTCGTCAGCAAGAAGAATAGTAGAAAATATTTCCTGCTGTTGAGTCAATTGACGAACTAATGATTTTTCCTGAAAGGTTTTTACAAAGCTTTCAAATGCTCTGCCGTTGGCTATTTTAGAAAATTCATGTGCCCGCATTTCAAAACGATCATCAAGATGGGCTGCCTGTTCTTTAGCAAAGGATTTCATCATCCGCTGCTGTTGGGTTTCAACGTGATCGAGAAAAAGCCGGTACCCGGAATAGCCGGCTATGGCCATAGTCAACATGACAGGAAGAAGTGTGAAGGTTAATATCTTTCCCTGGAGAGACTTCAAGAGACGCATAGGATTTTATTCACTTTGAGTCACCGCAAAAACCCCATATTCAAGCATGATTGCTTGTACTGCAGGCGTTTTCAGGTAATCCACAAATGTTTTAACAATGCCCTGAAGCTCTCCCTTCCAGGCAAGACCAAAGGGGGTAATTAGCTTATAAGCACCTGATCGTACATTAGCAGGTGTCGGGGCAATACCATCCACTGACAATGGTGGCAGGTTACTTGTCAGTGCCAGGGATAAAGGTATATATGCGATGGTTTTCCGGTGGCTTTTTATTCCCTCCAGCGCTTCATGAGTCGTAAAGAATACTCTACCGGAAAATGTCTCGATGCCGGAAAATCCGGGAAGATTCTTTTCCAGGATAATGCGTGATGAGTCTCCCTCCTCTCTGTTGATAACATATATTTTGCCTTTATCGCCACCTGCCTGTTCCCATCTCTCCAGATTGCCGCTGTAAATATCGATGATCTGCTTTCCGGTAAGATTCTGCGGTCGCTCCATGGTGGGATGAAGAACAAAGGCAATAGGGGATCTGGCAAACAGCCAGTAGGTCAGCTCAAAGTGTTTTTCTCTATCCAGTATGGGACGGGCAACACGGGCAAGATCACATCTTCCTTTTGCCACAGCTCTGATACCGCCACCACTACCAACGCTGTCTGGAACGTTAATAGCAATATCTGGATGGTCTGCTTCAAACTTTTTTCCAAGCACTCGTAATAACAGTTGCGAATCCCCGGTGCCGCAGATACTCACCTGTTCCATTGCAAGGCAGGATTCAGCGCTGCAGAGGATCAGGAAGAGGATTATTGAAAGGTGGCCAGTATCTATCTTCATGTTGTTCCTCGTTTCTTTTCCTGTGAGTGAGTCGTACCTACTAATGCTTCGCTATAAGTAACCGGGATCAGAAAGTGGAACAGCGCCCCTTCTTGCGGATTATTTTCGGCCCAGATTTTCCCTGCGTGCGCCTCAATGATCTCTTTGCTGATCGCCAGCCCCAAACCGGTGCCGCCAGCTCCGGTGCGAGTCTTGCTGCTCTGAATGAATTTATCGAAGATGGTATTCAGCTCAGCTTCCGGGATGCCCACTCCCTGATCCAGAACACTCAGCCGCAGCGCTGTTGTCTCATGGTCATCAATCTCTAAACGGTCCTGACTCACAGAGACCTGGACCACTCCTCCTGCATGCGTGAACTTGATGGCATTGGAAAGCAGGTTGGTTATCACCTGACTGATACGCATGGCATCGAACTCACCCTGGGTATCCATTTTTGCAGGCAGGAGTTCACACTGCACTCCGCAGTTTGTTATGTATCCTTCCAGCTCATGCACACAATTTTCTGCCACGGTCCTCAAGTCATTTTGCCGGTACTCCAATATCATGCGCCCCGCCTCAAGTTTCGAGAGATCCAGCAGATCATTTAGCAATATCAACAGACGCTCGCCACTCGCATGAATATGGGAGAAATAACCAGACAGTTTTTTTCGCGCTGCTGTTTCCCACTTCTTCTGACCGAAGGCCGAGAAGCTGAGAATCGCATGCATAGGGGTACGCAGTTCGTGGGACATATTTGCCAGAAACTCGGATTTGGCACTGTTGGCCTCCTCTGCCCTGCGCATTGTATGTTCAAGGGCCTCCTGATGTTCAATGGCATTCCGATACAACATTTCGAGTTCCTTGTTTGCTCCCTCCAGCGCCCGGGTCTTATGATCGACCTCCTGCTGGATCTCTTTCCGATGCAGCTCGGAGATTCGCAGACGTTCACGATGGGCAACGAAAAACGATGTATAAACAGGGTAAACATCAGGCCGATGGCTGCACTCAGGAAGAGCAGCATGTACTGCATTCCGGACCACTCAATGGTTTTGGTTATGCGGAGTCTCAGCTGATCATTGAACACACCGGACAGAAGCCGTACGTCGCTAAAAACCTTAAAGATCGCCGATTGAGAGGATGTATCGTCGGAATTCCATTCTACCAGGGGGCTCTCTGCAAATTCCGCCTCCAGCTTTACCTGCAGGTGTTTCCCGGATTCCAGCTGCAGTAGCCGTCTGCTGTCGAGATCCAGTTTTACGAACCCCTTGATTCCTTGTTTGCGTTCAGAGACCTGATTCGGTGGTTGTCGTCCATGATAGACAGGCTTGAGGGCCACCAGATTTTTGATACAACTCTCTTTGTCACCGAAAGCAATCGTGGTGGCTGCCGTATCGATCGCCCTCTGCAGAACCGTTTCAATGTCCTTGCAGGTGGAGAGATCACGCCCCAGCATACCCAGGCTAACAACGGTTCGGGGCTCGAACATCAGGATGGGGAAGTGGTGATCCTGTTTCCCTCTGGTTAGCGGCTGCCCCCGTTGATAATCGCGAATTCTGAAACCAATGTAACCATGCCACTCTTCCTGCAGCTGCTCGAACGATTCCCGTTCATCTGCTGGAACTACAGGAAGATACGCTGCTGTTGTGATAAAGGGGGCGTCGATATGAGGCTGGGAGAGAAGCCGAAAATCATCAGGATAAATCTTAGGCGCGATCTGCAGAAAGCTGGCCAGCCCCAGGACTCCACGCTCCACGCTCCACGCTGAAGAGATTGCCGGAAAGCCGTTGCACCAACGTTGCACTCTCCTGGTAAAAGCGCTCCTCTTCCAGATCCAGCAAGTAGCTACGGGCCTGAAATAGAAGCAAGGCTGTGGATATGGCGCCAATGAGCCATATCGTTACAACCGGCAGTTGAGAAGTATGGGGCATATGGATTCCGCAATAGCGTCCGCTCAGGGCTTCTCCCTGATGGCCCGTTCCTGCAGCTCCCTGGGCAGACGGATACCGGATCTTTTCAGAAGTCCTGTATTGATGTATTCATTCCAGCGCTGATTCGAGGTCATTGGAATCTGTGACGGTTCACTCCCCTCCAGAATCGCCAGGGCCATGTTGCCCGCCCACTCTCCCTGCTCTTCGGGAATTTTGGTAAACACCACCATGCTGTAAGGCAGCATCCATCGATTAAAGCCAATACTCAACTGCTTGCCATGCGTCATCACATGATCCCTGGCTGCAGCGTCATTCCAACCTTCTATGCCTGAGTTATTGAGCAGCACGACGAAATCATAACTCTGGCCTTCCTGAAAACCCTGTTTCCACTCAGCAAAGGTGTTGGCAAAGAGGGCGTGAGCTGAAAATCATTATGACTGAAATGTCGTTTTAAATGTTTGAAATTTTTATGCGCTGTACGCGTATCCGGTACAAGCAACAGGCCGTGTCCGGCACCGATCGACAGTATCTCCTTCACACTGCGCACTAAGGGATTAACCGGGAATATCTCAACCACACCCGTGACATTGGAGTAGGGGTAACCATATTCTTTGACTGACCAGTTGACGCCGCAGACGACAAAGGGTATCTCCAGGTTCTTGAAATGAGGGGCTACCAGGAACTTCGAAGCGTTATCATCGGAGGCGATAACAACATCAGGTTGGAGCTGCGATATCAGGGTTTTCGCCTTGAGCGCCTGCTTGCGAGCAAAATCGTGGCTTTTATTACGCTTGGTATCCATATGGAACTCACTGATTTCACATCGGCCGTCCAGTACAGAGTGGATGCCTTTTCCTATGCCATCGTTCCATTCATACCCAGGCGCATAAGAGGAGATCCACAGGCAGGTGGCTGCCGTAGCTCGGAAAGGCGATAGAAACATCAGGCCTGCAAGCAGAAGAAACCACAGGGCTGATTTGTTGATGGTCAGGGCTCTGGCATTCATATTTTTACCTCTCTTTTGCAGTGCAATCACCACCTTGGCAGACGAATTCAAGAGCTGCCAATCTCTCTATTAATCGGTATTTCGAAGACAAACTCCGCACCTCCCTGTGAATAATTTTGCGCCCAGATCCTACCGCCATGGGCCTCTATGATCTCTTTACTGATCGCCAGTCCAAGGCCTGTCCCCCCGCCTTCACTGCGTGTCTTGCTGCTCTGAATAAACTTGTCGAATACAGCCTCCAACTCATCCTCCGGAATACCTATACCTTCATCACGCAGACTCAAACGCAGTGAGGGGCACTGGGTTTGATCCTCTTTACTGCGTCCGCAAGGGAGAGTGCCGTTACTGAAGGTAATGAAGATCTGCCGGCCTGCCGGCGTGAATTTAAGCGCATTACCCAACAGGTTGCCGATGACCTGGCCAATGCGTTGCGAATCGAAACAGCCCCTGGTTTCACAGGTTGGCGGGACGATTTTCAGTGTCAGTTCCTGTTCCTCCAATCTGGTCATCTGCTCGGTTGCGCACTGGTTTACGACTCCCTGAAGATCAGCGGCTGTGTACACCATCGACACCCGGTCAGACTCCAGCTTTGCCAGATCCAGCAAGTCGTTGAGCAGGAACAACAACCGGTCACCACTGTCGTTAATATAGGTGAAATAGGCCCCCAGTTTTTCCAGAGTCGCCTGATTCAGACGCTGCATGCCCATGCGGGAAAAACTGAGAATGGCGTGCATCGGTGTACGCAGCTCATGGGACATATTGGCCAGAAAGCGGGACTTCGCCAAGTTGGCTTCCTCAGCCTTTGCGGCGGCCCTGGCCAGTTCCCGCGTACGTTCACTCACTGTCTGTTCCAGAAGCAGGCTGTGTTGTTGCAGTTTCTCTTCGATACGCAAGCGGTTGAGTGCGCCAGCGAGGATATCCGCCGCTGAATTGAGATAGTCAACATCCATCTGGTCATATTCAGTCCCGGCATCGAGATAGAGGTTGATCACCCCCTGTGTCCGTCCGTCACTGACCACAGGAATAACATAGTGTCCGTGGGACTCCATCCCAGGGAATTGGATCTCATGCCTTGGTTCGTCACTACAAAGGGAGTAAATGGGTTTGCCCTGCAACGCCGCACGGCCGCACAGGCAGTGGCCGAAGGATACGCTGGAGCAGTGGCTGATAAAATATTTCTCCAGATTATGCTCTACCGCGAGGACCAGTTGATCACCTGCTTTGTTGGCCAGGAAGATGGCGCCCTGATCACGGCTCTTCATCCTTGGCTGGTCCAGCAGTTCTACAAGAAATCGCTGCAACAATTCAGGCTGCCGATGACTCTCCAGGGATATCTCCAGCAACCTGGAGAGACTGGTTCGGCGCTGCATCTCCTGCCTGAGCACCTTGTGCGATCTTTTCTGCTCAGTAATATCACGCCAGACCGATTGATTGAACTGCCTGCCATCGATCTCGATCAGCTGGCAGATTACCTCCACATTTCGTATCCGACCATCCTTTGTGCGGTGTTGGCTTTCGAAAACGTCATGGCCCTCTTGTTTGATCTTCTGTAGATGTTGTTGCACCTCTTCGGGAGATTCGATGATATCGATATCCGTGATCCTCAATCTTTCGAACTCCTGCCGGGTATAACCGAGATTTTCATGGGCAAAACGATTGAACTGGACAAAGCCACCATCCTCCAAATCAATCGTTGTTATGGCGTTTGGCGCCAGTTCGAAAAGGGTGCGGTAGCGAATCTCGGACTCCTGAAGCCGGCGTTCCTGAGCCTTGCGTTCCGAGATGTCATGGGCCGATCCGATCAGCCCGATGGGTACTCCTTCACCGCCCCGTAACAGGGTGACGGTCATCCAGGTGGGGAAGACCTCGCCATTTTGCCTGACATGCCCCACTTCCCCGCTGTGACTCCCCAGGGCAACGACCTCCTGATTGAAGGGCTCCACATCCCGTTCCATCTGCTCAGGTGAGTGAAAAAGGCTAAGGTGCCTGCCAGGAAGCTCATCTGCCGAATAACCGTGCATTCTTGCCCAGGCTTCGTTGGTGGTACGGATGACCCCGTCCATTCCAGCTATGGCAATACCATCGGGCGACTGCTTGAAGGCAGTCTCCAGGAGTTGATGCTGCTGTCGGGCAGCTTTCTCTTCGGTCAGATCGCGCCAGGTGACATGGAGGAGAGTTTCGGCATCAACATGGAGTGTGGTAAGTGTTACTTCACAGGGGAATTCCTCTCCATCGACGCGCCGGTGCCACCATTCGAAGCGATGGAAGTGCGCTTCCAACGCCGTGATGATCATTTCTGTCGCTTTTTCGCTGGAGAGGCGGCCGTCCGGTTGTCGCTCCGGTGAGAGGTCGGCCGGGTGTGAGTTCAGTACTTCCGATTTGTCTGCAGCGTGCAGGATCCTGACTGCCGCGGGATTACAGTCGATAAATATCTCACCTTGCAGCAGCAGGATAGCGTCTTCCGAGCGATTGAATGCCTCTTGGTGGATATGCCTGTTATCAAGTTTCAGCCTGCTGTCAGGGGGTGTCATCACTGAGTCACCAGCATTCATTCTTCGCTCTGGTCTGTGATATGAACATGGATCTCTCCATCGTGGCGCTCGAACATCACATTTACCTGTTTGTCTCGTCATCGACCACGAGGATGATTTTCTGATCTTGGTTCATTTTTTCCTTCTCTAGCCGGCACACCACCTATACCAATGCGCCGATTTATTGACGGTTTATCTATCTTCGGTTACCGCACATCCAACGCCGATGAGAAGGCCCTGACTGAGCGCTGGCTCAGTGCATGGGCAGCCAACAAAATGTAATACTTCTCATATATGCGGCAACCTGATGAAAAACTTTAGCCTGAACTCCGGGATTCCGCTATGAAAACAGCGAGTCGCTTCACACCCCCAGCCTGTTGGTATAGGGTCAGCTTTGTTCGAGGATATTTATCTCACCAACAGGCCACTACCGTGAAAAAAATCGCTATTTTCGTCGATGTGCAAAACATCTACTACACCACGCGACAGATCTACGGCCGTCAATTTAATTATCGAAATCTTTGGCAGCGAATAAACGCTGGAGGGGAGATTGTTTCCGCAGTCGCTTATGCCGTTCATCGAGGTGACGACAAACAGCTGAAATTTCAAAATGCGCTCAGGCAAATTGGCTTCACAGTAAAGCTAAAACCCTATATTCAGCGGAGTGACGGCTCTGCCAAAGGTGATTGGGACGTTGGTATTACCATCGATGTGATGGAATCAGCCCAAGATGTTGACACCGTGGTACTGCTGTCTGGTGATGGAGACTTTGATCTGCTGCTGAAAAAGATCAATGAGGATTATGGCGTCACTACTGAAGTCTATGGCGTACCGGCGCTCACAGCCAACTCGCTCATCGCAGCTGCGAGTCTTTATCACCGCATTGACGAAGACTTATTGCTCTAACCATCCTACCGCTGGTTCATCACTCAGCGAACTCAAGCCGCTCTTCAACCGACTCAAGCCCCTTGATTGCGCAGGCTTCATCTTTTTCCCCGCCTGGCGCTCCGCTGACTCCCACTGCGCCAAGTCTGCTTCCCGCTGCGTTGATTGGGACACCTCCCACCATCATCAATATTCCACGAACATGGTTCATTTCTGGCCGGATATCCTGCCGGTTCTCCCGGAATTCCCCGGATTTAAGCCCGGACATCACCACGGCATTCGCCTTCTCCTCGGCGATCTGCAGGGTAAACCTGGATGCGAGATCATCCCGTAAAGCAGCACGGATATCCCCATTGCGATCGACCACAACTACGCTGACCTGATATCCCTTGGCGCGGCAGGCCAAAACTGCCGCATCTGCAATATCACGCGCCAACTCCATGCCGATGAGCTTGACACTGATAGTGTCGTCCGCCATCCCCTGTGTTGAGAAACAGAGTGAAATGAGTAGAAAACAACCAGAAAATGTGAGGTTTTTGTGCTGTTTCAGCATATCTGCGGCCCTGTTTGGCATCAATTTTGAGACCATCCTACAGGTCTCACCGGGATGTCAGAAGGGCAGAAGACGAAGCCACCACTGCCTGCTACAATCCGGGCATGCAACTCCCGCTTGTAGATATCAACTCAATTGCCGACAGTTTCCACGACCTCGCCAATGACGTAACCGAGGCTTACGAAGATATCGGCCAGCCATCCTCTGGAGAGATCCAGCCACCGGATCTCATCATGCAGGCTATGCACAAGCTTTTTGACCTGCTCAGAGCACTCGACAACTGCCGTATCGATTGTGCCCCAATCCCCGAGCAAAGCCGGAAAGATCAGTCGGCGATGGCAAATCATGACATACATGAACTTGGGGACTACGGCATCAATCTGCTGATTGATATCTCCATCTGCGCCAAAAACCTGAAAATGGAGAGACACAGCCGTGAGCTGGAAAATCTCACCTTCCCCCTCGCCATTTGGATAGCCCGCCAAAGCGGTGAATTGAGCACCCTGGAACCCGTGGTAAATGCACTGGCGATTCTGGCCAACACGGTCGGGGAACCTTTATACCTTGAACAACTCTATCTTCTCACCGGGGAGATTCAGGATGCGGTGTCACCGCTGTTGCAGAGCGACCGGGACAGGAGCAACCCCAACCGCCCCTGGCGCGTACTCCTGCTCAACCGTGCGATTATCGCCACTCGCAGCCACCGCAGCGAACTGATGGAAGAGGCATACGGAAATCTCGTGGAAAAACTGCCTGAGGATGCGGCCGGTTTTTTCAGGCAGGGAATGGAGCAGATGGAAGCGCTGAACTACCCGGATCATGTGCGTGATATTGTATTGCGTTACTTTCACAAATGGAGCGCCCAGCGCACGTTACACTAGGGAGCCTCTGAATAAATCTGGATAAGCAGCCATGATTCATTCAAAGACTTCCTAAAGGACTCGATACAGGAATGAAGTTTCTAGCCGATTTTTTCCCGGTCATACTTTTCTTTGTCGCATACAAACTGTATGGGATCTACGCAGCCACCGCTGTGGCAATTGCGGCGTCTTTCGTCCAGGTGGGATATGGCTGGCTGCGCCATCGCCATGTTGAGAATATGCATCTCATCACATTGGGGATACTGGTTATCTTCGGCGGTCTGACCCTCGTTCTGCAGGATCGCACCTTCATAATGTGGAAGCCCTCGGTCATCAATTGGCTCTTCGGCGGGGTATTTCTCGCCAGTCTGTTTATCGGGGAAAAACCACTGCTGGAACGAATGATGGGTGGCAGCATCAATGTCCCGTCACTCATCTGGCGAAAGCTGAATACCACATGGGGTCTCTTCTTCATCCTGCTTGGTTTTCTCAACCTCTACGTGGCCAACGACTTTTTTATTGCCGAACAGGCCCTGATCCATCAAACAGGCATTACAGAGATCGATTTCGACCAGTGCAGCACCCTGTTTCAGTCAAATGAGTTGAAAATGTGCCTTAATGCAAAGTCTCTTGAAGAGAGTTGGGTAAATTTCAAACTTTTCGGCATGATGGGCCTGACAATGGTCTTCATTATTCTGCAGGCGTTCTACCTGGCACGTCATATGCGGGATGCTGAGGAAGCGCCTGAGGAGAATTGAAACATGTTTTACGCCATCATCGCAGAAGATCATGAAGAGAGTCTTGAGCAAAGACTGAAGGTTCGCCCGGATCATCTGCAGCGGCTGGAAAAACTGCAGCAGGAGGGACGGCTGTTGCTGGCTGGCCCGCACCCGGCCATCGATTCGGAAGATCCAGGACCGGCAGGTTTCAGTGGCAGCCTTGTAGTGGCGGAATTCCCCAGCCTGGAAGAAGCCCGCGAATGGGCCAATAGCGACCCCTATGTAACGGCCGGCGTCTATAATCGAGTGACGGTGAAACCTTTCAAGAAGGTTCTGCCGGGTTAAATGAAGATCTTCGCAGCTCCTGCGAACGCTAACTAGAATTCAAACCAAATTTTATCTACCAAAGGTCCGACAATGAAGAAACAACTTCTCATAACCACACTCTGCAGCGCAGCACTCCTTATTGGCTGCAGCCAAGAAGCCGACAGCAGCGACAATCAGAAAACTGCCGCACCGGCCAGTGAAGAGAAACGCTCTGCGATCCTGCCGCCGACCCACCCCCGCAACGATACGGTGCTGACTCCGGACGTGCTGCTCACCGTGAACGGACAGCCGGTCACCAAACCCATGTACGGCATCTACTTCCAGGACCGTGCCGGCCGCATCCCCGGTGCCGACAAATCCCAGGAGATGCAGATGACTGTGCTCAACGAACTGGCCAATGTGCTGATCGTCGCCCAGGATGCGGAAGCGAAAAATATTGATAAACGTCCTGAAGTCGCCGCCACACTGGCGCTGTTACGCGCCAAGCTGCTGACCCAGACCGCGATTCAGGAATACGTCAAAGCCAACCTGCCCAGCGATGCGGATCAGCAGAAGCTTTACGATGAAAAATACGCAGGAAAATCCTCTGTTGAGTACAAAGCAAGGCACATCCTTGTCAAAGAGGAGGAGCAAGCCAAGTCACTCATTACCGAACTGGAACAGGATGCTGATTTTGCTGAACTGGCCAAAACTCACTCTACCGGGCCTACGGGTAAAAACGGCGGAGACCTGGGTTGGTTTGATGGGGATCAGATGGTCAAACCCTTCTCCGATACCGTCAAGACGATGGAAAACGGCAGTTATACCAAAGTACCTGTGAAGACCCAGTTCGGATGGCATGTCATTCTGTTGGAAGAGACAAGGGAACAGCCTGCCCCAGCGATTGAGTCAGTCCGCAAGGAGTTGATGGCGGAACTGCAGCAAAAGGTACTCAGCGAGTACATTCAGGGTCTGAGGGCAAAAAGCAAGCTCGAATTCAATGAGCAGGCCGGCCTGAAAAAGAGAGAGGAAAGCTGATTGTAACTATTCAGCACAATATAGCGTAGGTCGGATTAGGCGCGCAGTGGCACAAATCTGCTATTTGTCTCAACATTTTACGCGCGACGTAATCCGACAAAACTGCGTCGGGTTACGATGCGCGGCAAGCCAAGCCACGAAATTCATGCTTGGCATAGTGCGCATCTAACCCGACCTACAGAAAATCTTGACAATTTTCTTGAAATAATCGAGAATTAGGAATATATTTCTTCTTTTTGCCGCTCTCCGAGTTAGTCTATTTTTCCTTATTTTACAAAGTGTTATCAATTGTTAATTCTTTGAAAAAATATGTTAATTCCTATTTTTTCCGTGCCAGGCTGAATTAAAATCCCCCTGCGGCCTAAAACTATTAATTAATAATATTCACGGGGAAGTAAACATGAATAATATCCGTAAACTGCTTGGCGCAGGGATTCTCGGCGCTGGCATGGTGGTTTCTTCCGGCGCATTTGCCGGCACCATGATGATCGATACTTTTGACGTCAAGAATGACGCAGGCTGGCCTGCTATTCAGTTCGCAGCACCTGGTAGTATCTCCTTGACCGATACAGGCGCAGCACTCGGTGGGGACAGAAACACCACTATCAACATGACTGCAACTGGCGGCAGCCCGGACATGCTCTACGCCGATGTCATCATTGCTGACAGCAAATTCTCCTACAACGCCTTCGACGGTGATGTGGGAAATGCCATCTTCACCTATGACCTGAGCAGTGTTACCGGCATCATTGATGCGCTGAACATCGATGTACTCTCTACCGACCACGGTCTTGGTATCTCCTATGACATCGATGGTTCTGGTGGCAGCTTGGCGGCAAACGCTGCCGGCTCATTCAACTTCGCCATGGTGGGTTTTGATCTGGCAACCGCCAATCTGTTGACTGTGACCTTCGATGCCCCTGCTGCACTCGACTTCTCTATCGACAACATCTCTTTCACCACCCCTGCTGTTGCTGCACCTGCTCCGCTGGCGCTGATGAGCCTCGGTCTGGTGGCGCTGGCTACCGTTAAGCGTCGCAAAAGCGCTTAATCCAGCCAAACAGGCAGATCCCTATCCTTGATCTGCCGGTATAAAAAAACCCGGACGGTCTATGACCTCCGGGTTTTTTTCCGCTTTCAAAACCGACCGGTTCAAGCGCAGCGGATCCGGTGACTGGATCCAGCCCAATCCGCGAGATTGATCGGGCCTACGACTCGTCTTTGCTATTCATCCTGCCGATACCCGTCATGGGTACTACTGTGGACTGCTGCTGTTCATCCGCATAATAGGGACGTTCCTGAACGGTGCGCCCGGCCGCATCTGCCAGCTCTTTTTCCCTCGCTGTAATCAATGCCAGGCAGTGACGAATATCCTGAATGGTATCGCCCGTTAAGGGGTGTTGGAGACTTTTGTGCTCTGGCGTGGTATCGCGGATGATCGAGGTCAATACCTTACGCATGACCATCATGATGTCCCGCTCTTTTGATGACTCTTCGCTCATAACGTTTTCTCGCAAATAACTGATTTCATATGTTTCAAGCTTACCGGAAGCGAAACCCCGATTACCACCTGTGAATCAAGTAACCGGCCTAGCTCTATACAGGGACCGCGCCCCACGGCAAAACACCATTAAGTGTAGGGTGCGCCATGCGCACCAAAACAAGCCGTAACCACGGTATTCTCGCTAATCATGGTGCGCAACCTCCTGGCTGAGTCCGCAAGTATTAGCCAGGTTGTCAATCGCTTTGGGCCAGCAACGCATCCAATCCCGTCTCATCAAGCACCTGGACCCCGAGTTTCTCCGCCTTGGCCAGTTTCGATCCCGCCTCAGCACCCGCCACCAGATAATCCGTCTTTTTCGATACACTGCCGGTCACCTTGGCGCCCAACACCTGTAACTCAGCTTTGATCTCGCCTCGGGGACGGCTGAGTGAGCCGGTCAGCACAATCGTCTTCCCTTCAAGGGGTTGGTCATGGGTGGGTTCCGGCACCCCCTCCTCCCATTCGACGCCCGCAGCACGCAGCCGGTCGATCACCTCCCGATTGTGCAACTGCTGGAAAAACGTAACGATGTGGCTGGCCACAATCGGCCCCACATCGGGGGTCTCCTGTAGCATCTCCTCATCAGCCGCCTCAATGGCATCCAGATTGCCGAAGTGACGGGCAAGCCCCAAGGCCGTTGCTTCACCCACCTCACGGATACCGAGAGAGTAGAGGAACCGGGCCAGGGTCGTCCGGCGGCTCTTGGCCAGTGCTGCAAGCAGATTCTGCGCGGATTTTTCCGCCATGCGTTCCAGGCCACTTGCCTGCTCCAGTGTCAGCCCGAAGAGATCAGCAGGGTCATGAACCAGCTCTGCTTCAACCAGTTGTTCCACCAGCTTATCGCCCAACCCTTCGATATCCATCGCCTTGCGGGAGGCAAAATGTTTCAACGCCTCCTTGCGCTGCGCAGGACAATAGAGCCCACCACTGCAGCGAGCCACCGCCTCACCCTCCGGCTTGACCACGTCCGATCCGCAGACCGGGCAATTTGCAGGCAGTTCAACCTTACTGGTAGCTGCCGGGCGCCGCTCGGTGAGAACACGCGCGACCTCAGGAATCACATCCCCGGCCCGGCGCACGAATACGGTATCGCCCACCCTCACATCCTTGCGTTCGACCTCATCCATGTTATGCAGCGTGGCATTGCTGACCGTCACACCACCGACAAAAACCGGCTTCAGACGGGCCACCGGGGTAACTGCACCGGTACGCCCCACCTGAAACTCGATCGCCTCGACCTCCGTCAAAGCCTCCTGGGCTGGAAATTTGTAGGCAATAGCCCAGCGCGGTGCACGGGAAACAAAACCCAGGGACTTCTGCCGGGAGAGGCGATCCACCTTATAGACCACGCCATCGATATCGTATTCAAGATCGTCCCGGCGTGCGGCGATCTTTTCATAGTAGTCGATGCAACCCTGAGCACCCTGCACTACCTGCAATTCCTGCGAAATCGGCAATCCCCACTGCCGCAATCGCAGGATGCTGTCGCTATGGGTCTCGCCGATAGGCGCCGGATCGATCTCGCCAAATCCATAGCAGTAGAAGGCCAGTGGACGCGTGGCCGTGATCCTGGGATCGAGCTGTCTCAGGCTGCCGGCAGCGGCATTCCGCGGGTTAACGAAGGTTTTCTCATCTGCCTTGCGCGCCTTTTCATTGAGCGCGTCGAACCCAGCCTTCGGCATAAATATCTCTCCCCTCACCTCCAGTAAAGCCGGATAGCCGGTCCCTAGCAGACGCAGAGGAACGGAGGAAATGGTGCGGACATTGCTCGTCACATCCTCACCGCTGGCACCGTCACCCCGGGTGGCTGCCAGCACCAGTCTTCCCTGTTCGTATCTCAGGTTGACGGCCAGCCCATCCAGCTTGGGTTCGGCGACATAGGCAATCGACTCATCATCTGTCAGTTCGAGACGATCATGAACCCGGCGATCGAATTCATTCATCTCGGCGGCATCGAAGGCGTTATCAAGAGATAGCATCGGGACTCGATGCTTGACCGAATCAAAACCTTCCAGCGGCGCGCCGCCAACCCGTTGTGTGGGTGATTCAGGGGTAATCAGGTCGGGAAAGTCTGTCTCCAGAGACTGGAGTTCCCGCATCAGGCGATCATATTCGCTGTCGGGAATTTGGGGGTCATCGTAGACGTAGTAGCGTTGGTTATGGAGGTTGATTTCGTCTCGTAGTTTGTCGATCCGGCTGGCCGCTTCTTTAACAGATATCACCCACGGCTCCTGGCAAGCCGGACCAGACGCCGATGTTCCAAAATCTGACTACGCATGTTTTCGATGGTCTGTTTGGTCAATGAGCTATGAGTTTCATCCTGCAACTCGCCACCCAGCGTCTCTTTCAGACACTCTGCAGTGAATAACATATCGGAGAATACCGCCAGCCCATCCTCAGGCCCAGGCAGTTGCGCAAACAGCATCAGACCCGGCGTGGTAAAATCCTCCATCTTTTCTATGGGGAAGATACCGGGCTCCACCATGCTCACCACATTAAACAGGGTCTTCTGGCTGCCATCTTTGGTGTAGCGATGAAATATCTTCATCTCACTCACTGCCAGACCACTGGCTTTGACCGCTTCCATGATTGCAGGTCCGGAAAAATCATCCCGCTTGGTGGCAAGATTGATCTGCAAAATCTTTATCGGGACATCCACAGGAGAGGCTTCGTCGGCACTGAAGCTGAAGAGCTCCTGTTGCTCTACGAAAGGCAGATTGGTTTTAATGAACGATGTCTCCGCGGCAGATCCATCCGGCAGTTCCCTGTCATCAGTGACTATCGTGTCGAGGTGCTCCAGCTCCTGTTCGATATTCTCCGAATCACGCGACTCCAGATCCCACGGGGTATTCTCAGATTCCCGGTCGTCGGAAACTATGTCCATCTCCGGCGTGATACGCGGCTTTGCCTGGATGCTGTCCCGATTACGCCGTGTGCGATCCCAAAGATAGATGCCTACCAGGAAGGCAATACCCAAAAAAAGAAGAATCAGTCTCAGTAGTCCGCTTTCCATCGTCCTAAAGGGCAGCCAGTTGAGCCGCCTCCTCCACATCAACAGTAACCAGTCGGGAGACACCCGGTTCGTGCATGGTGACGCCAGAGAGCTGATTGGCGATCTCCATGGTGATCTTGTTATGGGTGATGAAGATAAACTGCACCCGATCAGCCATCGACTTCACCATCTGGCAGAAACGGCCGACATTGGCGTCATCCAGGGGGGCATCCACCTCGTCGAGCATACAGAAGGGGGCAGGATTGAGCTGAAAGATGGCAAACACCAACGCCACCGCTGTGAGGGCCTTTTCGCCACCGGAGAGTAGATGGATAGTGGAGTTTCGCTTGCCCGGCGGACGCGCCATTACGGTAACGCCGGTATCCAGCAGATCCTCGCCGGTGAGCTCAAGATAGGCATGACCTCCGCCAAAGAGGCGCGGAAACAGCTCCTTGATGCCGGAATTGACCTGATCAAAGGTCTCCTTGAAGCGTGTCCGGGTCTCCCGGTCGATCTTGCGGATGGCATTCTCCAGGGTCTCCAGGGACTGGGTGATATCAGCATGCTGCTCATCCAGATATTTGATGCGTTCCGACTGCTCCTGAAACTCATCGATGGCCGCCAGATTGATCGGCCCCAGACGCTGGATTCTCGTGGCCAACCTCTCCACCCGATGCTGCCAGGCCTGTTCAGTGGCATCCTCCGGCATCTCACGAAAGAGCGCCTCCGCCTCCATACCGGTCTCCCGCAGCTGCTCTTCCAGCGTCTTACAGCGTACCAGAACCTCCTGACGTTGCAGACGGCTCTGATCGAGATGGCCGCGCCGTTCCAGCACCTGCTGTTCGGCTTTATGGCGCTCCTGCTCAAGGAAGCGTAGTTGTGCATCCACCCCTTCAAGCCCACTGCGTACATCGGCGAGCGCCTTCTCCACGATAACACGCTGCGCCAGTTTCTCTTCCAGTTCGGCTATTTGTAACTGCAACGGCTCATCACCTGCAGCAAGCAGCGACTTGAGTTCATCCCGGCGTTCGGCCAGATGGCTCAGCTGGCTGCGCATGCGGTCCAGATTCTGCACCAGGGAACGCTGTGCGGTGCGCATCGATTCAATCTGCAGTGCCGCCTGATGAGTCAGGCTGCGCTGCTGATTGACGCGCTCCCTAACCTGAGCGAGCTGATCCCGCAAGGTATCCCTTCGCTGCACCAACGTCTCACGCCGTTTGCCCAGGGTCTCCATCGCCTCCAGTGCAGCGTGCAGATGTTGCCGCGTCTGCTCCATTAGTTCACGATCCGATCCGATCTGTTCACGGATCTCAAGCTGCTCCTGCTGAAGTTGATCCCGGCGCTGGCGCAGGTGATCGGCTCGGGTGCGCTTGCCGCTGAGATTCGCCCTGATCTCGGAGAGTTTGCGATTGACATCGTTATAGGCGGATTGGGCCTGCTCTCTCGCCTGTTCAATCTGCTGCAGCGCGGCCCTGCCGTTTTCCACCGACTCCACCAGACTCTCTGCCATCGCCTCCTGTTCCGCCAGTTCTACCTGCAATCTTCGCAGATCTTCTTCCCTGGCCAGCACACCGGCGCTTTCATCGCGATCACGGGTAACGCGCAGCCAGTTGGAACCTAACCAGTGGCCTTCCGGTGTGATGATTGAAGCGCTGGCGGGAAGGCTGCGGCGCATCATCAACGCAGTGTCCAAATCCTCAGCGATGCGCACACTGCCCAGCAGGCTCTCCATGGAATAGGGCGATTCGACCTGTGCCAGCAGGCTCTCGTTGCCAAAACTCCCGGCAGAGGATGCGGTCGACCTTTCGACCAGTGTCAAGGCGCCTTTCTGCAACCCTTCCAGATGATCTTTCAAATCATCAAGTGTTTCGACACAAACTGCCTGCAGATGAAAACCCAATACAATCTCGACCGCACGCTGCCAGCGAGGCGCCACCTTGATACTCTGAGCCAGCCTTGCTGCCTGCTGCAGATCGCTCTGCTCCAGCCACTGCGCCACCTCGTCGCCCTGCTTGCCAAGCGCGGCCTGCTGCAAGGCTTCCAGGGAGGCCTGCCGCCCTTTTCCCGATTGTAGTTCGGCCCTTGCCTGATCGAGTCGGCGGGCCGACTGGCTGTTGGCCTCACGCTGGGCATTGATCTCCTCGACTTTGCCGGCAAGCTGCTCCTGCAGGGTTTCGACCCGCGCCTCCTGCTCCTGCTCCAGCGCCTCGAGCTCGTCGATTTCCGCCAACAACCGGGTATCGTCGAGACGCCCCAGCTCTTCATCCAAACGCTGCAGGCGGCGCTGCAGGTTATCGCCCTGCTGCTCCAGGTGGTTGATGCGGGTTCGCTCGACCTGCGCAGTCTGCGCCGGTTCCGCCGCCTGTTGATTGAACTGATCCCACTCTGCCTGCCAAGTCTGCATCGCCTGCTCAGCCTGGAGCAACGCCTCAGTCGTCTCGCTCTCCAGTGCCCGCGCCTCTTCCAGGCGGGGCTCCTCCAGCATCAGGTCGCCGTTAAGCTCCTCCAGTCGTGCCTCATCCTGGGAGCGGTGGGCATCCGACTCCTGCCAGGTCTGCTCGACCTGTTCCAGATCCAACTCCTGCTGTCTCTTGGTATCGCGGGCAAACTGGATCGATTGCTCCAGTCCGGAGATCTCTGCGCCCAAGGCGTAGAATTGCCCCTGCACTTCATTGAAGCGATCATTGGCTTCCGTATGTTTTTCCCGGTCCGACTCGATGTCGGACTCTAACTTGCGCTGACCGGCGAGTGCGGCTTCCAGCAGATTCTCCAACTCGGCCAATTTGCGTTCACGCTGCTGCAGATCCTCATCCAGGGTGCGCCAGCGCAGCGCCAGCAACTCCGCCTTGACCTGCCGCTCCTCCTGCTTGAAATGCTGGTATTTCTCTGCGGTGGCGGCCTGTCGTTGCAAGTGTTGCAGCTGTTTCGCAACTTCGTCCCGCAGGTCGGTAAGGCGTTCAAGGTTTTCCCGGGTATGGCGGATGCGATTCTCCGTCTCCCGGCGGCGCTCCTTATATTTGGAGATGCCCGCCGCCTCTTCCAGAAAGACGCGCAGATCTTCCGGGCGCGCTTCAATGAGACGGGAGATCATGCCCTGCTCGATAATCGAATAACTGCGTGGCCCGAGTCCTGTTCCAAGGAAGAGGTCGGTGATATCCCGGCGGCGACAGCGTATGCCGTTCAAAGAGTAGAGCGACTGGCCATCCCGGGATACCTGCCGCTTGACTGAGATCTGGCTGTACTGGGCGTACTGTCCACCCGCCCGGCCTTCGCTGTTGTCAAAAATCAGCTCGACAACCGCAGTGCCTACCGGTTTGCGAACGCTGGAGCCGTTGAAGATGACATCGGCCATCGATTCGCCACGCAGCATCTTGGCGGAACTCTCCCCCATCACCCAACGCACAGCGTCGATGACATTGGATTTTCCACAGCCATTCGGGCCAACAACACCCACCAGGTTGCTGGGCATCGGAACCGATGTCGGATCGACAAACGATTTGAATCCGGCGAGTTTGATTTTCTCCAGTCGCATGGGCCGCTAAGATACACGAAAATTCGCCGTTGATACAGGGTGAATTATAGAATAATTGACTTTAATATATTAATATAACTTATTGTTTTATATTGTAATTAAGCCGTCTCTTCTGAGTGAAGAGATACTCCCGTATAATCACCGGCAAATCAATCTATCCTGTGACGAAAAAAGCATGCCCAGTCAGCCCAGCAAAGAGTTGGAAACCTTCGATAATCCACGCCCGGAGCGGGACTACACCATCCGTATCAGCATCCCGGAATTCACCTGTCTCTGCCCCAAAACAGGACAGCCGGATTTCGCCGAGATGACCCTAGAATATGTACCCGATAAACAGTGCGTTGAACTGAAGGCGCTCAAGATGTACATCTGGTCATTCCGTGACGAGGGGGCCTTCCACGAGGCTATCACCAACGAGACTCTGAACGATCTGGTAGCTGCCACTCAGCCTCGCTACATGCGCCTGACTGCAGAATTTAATGTGCGTGGCGGCATCTACACTACGGTGGTGGCCGACCACAAGGCCGACGACTGGACAGCCCCGAACCCCGTCACCCTGCCCTAATCCAATGAATTGCTGCATCGGCATTGATCTCGGCACCTCGGGCGTCCGGGCAATTGCCATTGATAGTGAAAAATCGATCGTTGCAGAGGCCATTGTCGACCTTCCGCCTCCCGAACGGGGGGGTGAAGGCAGCAGCGAACAACGCCCGGAATGCTGGTGGGACGCTGTGTTGGACGTGCTGTTCTCGGTCACTCAGCAGCTCAAAGGGGCAGATGTACAGGCCATCGCAGTCGACGGTACATCTTCCACCCTGTTGCTCTGCGACCCGCAGGGTTCGCCGCTCACCACGGCCTTGATGTATAACGACAGCCGCAGCAAGGCTCTCCTGCCCGAACTGGCTCAAGCAGCCCCTGCAAGCAGTCCGGTCAACAGCGCATCCTCCAGCCTTGCCAAACTGCTCTATCTGAGGCGGCAGATCGATACCGAAAATTTCCTGGCACTGCATCAGGCAGATTGGATACTCGGCAGGCTCAGTGGCCATTTTGGCTTCAGTGACGAGAACAACTGCCTGAAACTGGGATACGACCCGGTGCAACGCTGCTGGCCCACCTGGATGGAATCCCTGGCGTTGCCGCCGGGTTGCCTGCCCGACGTGCGACCACCTGGGACGGTCATCGGCAGATTAAGCGCTGGGGTGGCAAACGCAACAGGCATGCCCGCCAGCACGCGCATTGTCACGGGTACCACCGACAGCAATGCCGCGACACTCGCGACCGGCGCGGCGGAGATCGGTGACGCCGTCACCTCCCTGGGCAGTACGCTGGTGTTGAAGATCCTCTCTGACCAGCCGGTATTTGCAGCGGAATTTGGCATCTACAGCCATCGGCTTGGAGAGCATTGGCTGGTTGGCGGTGCTTCCAACAGTGGCGGCGCCGTCTGCGCGGATCTATTCAGCAGGGAAGAGATGGCCATTCTGACACAGCAGATAGAACCGGATAATCCAACCGGGCTCGACTACTACCCGCTGGTACAGCCTGGTGAACGTTTCCCGCTCAATGATCCCGCTTTTGCACCCCGCCTCGAGCCCCGTCCTGAAGACGATGCGCGCTACTTTCAGGGCATTCTTGAGGGTATCGCCAATATTGAGCGGGAGGGTTACGCCCTTCTGCAACGCTTGGGGGCGCCCGCACCCGGACGGGTTATCTCGATAGGTGGAGGTGCGGGCAATGAACCCTGGCGGCAGATTCGGCAGAGGTTATTGGGTGTTCCGGTGGAACGGGCAGTGCAGCAACAGGCAGCCTATGGAACCGCTCTGTTGGCATTGGCGGCGGTCAGCTAATCCAGTCGGAAATGCCTGATCCACTACGCTTGATCAGGCCTACGTTTATCCCTGTCAATTTAGTGTAGGCCGGCTCATCTCGCGCCCTTGGCCAACAGCACGACTTCCACCGTTTCGAGCAGGATGATCAGGTCCAGAAAGAGACCGGTATTTTTTACATAGTAAAGATCATACTCCAGCTTCTTACGGGTATCCTCCCGATTGGCGGCATAGGCGTACATCAGCTGAGCCCAACCGGTCATCCCCGGTTTTACCCGGTGGCGCTCCGAATAGAATGGAATCTCCTGGCTCAGGCGCTGCACGAACTCAGGACGTTCAGGCCGAGGTCCGACCAAGCTCATGTCCCCCTTGAGTACATTATAGAGTTGGGGCAGTTCATCGAGCCGCGCAAAGCGCAGGAATCCGCCCAAACGGGTCACGCGGGCATCGTTCCTGCTCGCCCAGCGGGGCGCCATCTGCCTCGGCGTTCATCTTCATACTGCGGAATTTATGGATACGAAACAGCTTGCCATCCTTACCGACTCGGGTCTGATGGTAGAATACAGGATGGCGTCCGGCTGAACTGATCAGACTGGTGATTGCGATAAGCAACATCACCGGCAAAAACAAGATCAACAATATGAGACTGGTGACTATATCCATGCCACGTTTCAGATGGATTGATAATGCACCACTGTAGAAGCCGGTTGAGAAGAAGATCCAGCTGGGATGCAACAGGTCGATCTTGATAATTGCATCTTCCTTTTCAAAAAAGGTCAGCAGATCCAGTATCTCCACTCCACGCATCTTGCAATCGAGCAACTCATTGACGGGCAAGCCCTTTCGGCGGTCATCCACCGCCATGCGAATCGCAATGTCGTAGAGATCCTGCTCCTTGGGAATCTGCCGATAGTCATCAATGAGACTGATGCTGTCCCCCAAGTTTACAAAACCGACGACAACAAATCCCAGGGTCGGGTTTTGAATATAGAGTTCTTCTATCCTGTCGGCATTGATGCCGGTTCCCAGAACCAATACACGCCGCTTTCGGGAATCAGCCCCTGTTACCCGGACAAAAATCGACCTCAAGATCAGCACGCCCGCCAAGGAGATCAGCAGACTGAGGCCAAACTCTTTTCGTGGAATCGAAATCTCGGGCCAGATATAGAAGATAAGACTCATCAGGACCGCGCCGATACCAAAGACGATCAGTAGCCGCAGCACGAACCCTGACGCACGTTCCAGGACCCCGCGCTGGTATAATCCCAGAGCGATCATGGAACTCATCATCACCAACGCATAAACGCTGGCCGATGGCAGCATCCCTTCGGGAACTCCACCCATGTTTTGGGAGGAAAAATTGTGTTGGAGAAAGAGGGCCAGCCAGACGGATCCTCCAAAGACAAGGATCTCAATCTCCCCCAAAATAAGAAATGACTTTGAAATGAAGTAGCCGAACAACCTGATCATCGGACAGTCGATTCACTCCAAAATAATGGATCAGCGAGTCATAGACACTCGTAATCAGAGCGGACTCTCAAAAAAAATGCAGGTAAAACTTTTATTGTTTCCCAAGCTTGGAGGATTATACACGATTCCATGGCCATTCCACCGGAAGGCGCTGCCTGTAAACCCGGTTCTTTGACTTGGTTGAGATTCATTCTCAATTTCCACTCTACGCCAACCCCGCCTCCTCTACATATCGAGCAAACTCTTCTGCAGGCACGGGCCGCAGGTAAAGAAAACCCTGCACTTGCTGACACCCCATTTGTTGCAGGCATTGTTTCTGCGACTCCGTCTCCACGCCTTCGGCGATGACTACCAGACCCAACGCTTTGGCCATCGCAACTATGGCCTCAGCGATCGCTTGATCGTCAGCATTCTCCGCTACATCCCGCACGAAGACGCGATCAATTTTCAGTTTCGTGATCGGCAAACTTTTCAGCTGTCCCATGGACGAGTATCCCGTGCCGAAATCATCAATCGAAACCCCGACGCCAAGATCGCGCAACTTGTCCAGCATCTGGATGGATCGTTGGGAATTCTCCATGATCTGGCTCTCGGTGATCTCAAACTCGACCCCCTGCGCCGGGCAATCCGTTTCCTGGAGTATGCCGGTCACTGTCTCCACCAGATTCAATGCTCTGAACTGTTTGGCTGAAAGATTGATTGCCAGGCAACCCAACTCGATACCTGCGTCCTGCCACGCTTTCAGCTGCCGGCAGGCCGTTCGCATCACCCACTCTCCGATCGGCAGAATCAAACCTGTCTCCTCAGCCAACGGGATAAACTTGGCGGGAGAAACAAGCCCCATATCAGGGTGCTCCCAACGCAATAACGCTTCGGCACCAATGATTTTGCCGTTCTCAAGACTGATCTGCGGCTGATAGTAGAGCCGCAATTGCCCCTCATCCAAGGCGCCACGAAGACTGGTCTCCATCAGCACATGCTCAAAAGCCTGGGCTGTCATATCATCCTCATAGAACTGAAAACTGTTTATGCCTTCGCCCTTGGCCTGAAACATTGCCGTATTGGCATCACGCAACAGGTCATCAGCATCCGTGCCATCTTGTGGATAGATACTGATACCGACACTCGCGGTCAGATAGAGCTGATGCTGCGCAACCTCAAACGGCTGGTCAAAACTGCGAAGAAGTTTCTGCGCCAGAACAGCGCTGTGTTCCGGCTGTTTCAGATAGCCGGTAATCACGACGAACTCATCCCCACTGAACCTGGCAAGCGTATCGTCCTCCCGTAAGGTACCCCGCAGGCGTTTCGCCACATCAAGCAGTAACTGATCACCAATTTCATGGCCAAAGCTCTCATTGATCTGCTTGAAACGATCAATATCGATGTAGACTACTGCCAGAGGGTGGTTTTCACGATGGGTCGCACTGATCCCCAGACGCAGACGATCCATGAACAGCAGACGATTGGGAAGTTGGGTCAATTGATCCAGATAGGTCAACTGTTCGAGGTGACTCTCTTTCTCAAGCAGGCTCTGTTCCATCCCCAGGCGATCAGTGATATCCCGACTCGTCTCAATGACGCCCTGTAACTCCCCTCCCAGCGTACGCAGAGGGCTGAATGAGAGTTCATAGGTTCTCATCTTACCGCTACTGTCAGCCAGCGTTTCGGTGATAACCATCGGTTTGCCGGTAAAAAATACCGTTTTCATGGGACAGGGATGATCATAGAGCGGATCTTCGAGTTCATCACAGGGACGCTCCAGTCCATGGCCCGCCTGATAGCATTTCAGACACTGCTTGTCATCGGCCTGCTTGAACGCAGCGGCCTTGGCGGCACTGTTCATAAGCAGGACATTGTATTCGCGATCGATCACGCGCACCGGATCGGTAATACCATCGATAGTATTCTGCAGGAAGATACGTTGCTGTTCCGCTTTTTCTTCAGCCTCTTTCAGGTTGGTGATATCGAGAACCACGCCTAACATCTTGAGCGGATATCCCTCCTCATCCCTCTTCAGTTCCGCCTCTTCATGAACCCAACGGACATTTCCATCACCAAGGACGATTCGATGATCGATGCTTGTAGGGTTCATCGCTTTCGAGTGCCGCATTGACCGCATCCTTGAGCCGCTCGCGGTCTTCTGCATGCACAGTATTCAGAAAAGCCTCATAGGTCTCCTGCACGCCCCCGGGCTCCTGCCCAAAGATACGGAAGATTTCATCTGACCAAGTTAGTCTGTTACTGACAATATCCCAATCCCAGTGGCCAAGCCGACCGATAGCCTCTGCCAGGGAAAGCCTGGCATCGTTGATGCGCAATTCGTTAAGGGTTTGATCGAGTGCCGTGATATCCCTCGAGATACTGAGCAACCCGTAGATTTGGTTATTCGTGCCGTGTAGAGGCATCTTATGTGTATCAAAGACGTGTAGGGAGCCATCCGCAAACGTTGCAGGATCATGGGGATTGTGGATGTGCTCTCCCTGTAAAACATCTCTATCATCATGGCGACCCCCTCTAATCCCCCTCGCCTCATCACTCTGAATCAGTTCCGTTGGGAATCCCAACTCCTCGTCAGTTTTTCCGAGCATCGATTCAACCTGTGTCCCAATTGAACGGGCATAACTCTCGTTGGCAAACAGGTAGCGATACTGGTGGTCCTTGATAAAGATCCAATCCGGCGTAGCATCAACGATAGTGCTTAAGATTCGCTCTGAGTCGGCCAGTTTTTGTTCTGCGGTTTTCTTTTCAGTGACATCCTCATATACAGCGACGACTTCTCCAGAATTGAGTTTGTAAATGTAGTTGTCCCGCCATCCAGAGATACGGTCATCCCGGTAAAACGTCATGGGAAAATGTTCCGGCTCCCCTGTTTTCCATACCCGCTGCAGTACGTCAAAAAGACCAAACACCTTAACCTCAGGAAAAACTTTCGACACACGCTGGCCGATCAAGTCCGCTTTCACAATCTGTTCAGCGCGCTCCCCCGCCTGATTGAAATCCCTGAAGATGAAGTCTTCACCATCATCAACCGCCTGATAGACGGCAACACAGTTAGGCATGTTATCCAGCAGGTTACGATAGCGTACATCAGAGGATTCCAGGTTGCTGATTATCGGCCGCGTGACCCTATGGACCAGTATCGATCCCAGCAAAACCAACAATACTGAAACCACTGCAACTAAAATGCCTGCACGGAGATAGGGCGCCCTGACATCCGCCACATCCGTTTTGATGACGAGACCTATCCCGAGTTCTTTCACCGGTGCAAATGCGGCCATCACTTCCGCACCCCGATAGTCCCGCAGCACCATGGTACCCTGTTTGCCTGCCAAGGCCTGACGCATGGGAGAACCTACCTCACCGGGCTTTCCAGACAAAGGGAGTGCATTCGGAGGGGCTGCCATCGCAAAACTTTTTGTTCGGCTAATGACTTTTATGGTGTCACCCAAACGCCGGCCCACAATAAACTCCTCTGACCCTTTCAGAAACGATTGAGATCGTAAGGCATCATCAATCTGGGACAGTGTGGCATCGGCCGCATCCTGCTCGTAATAATCGGCATATTTCCGATCAAAGCGAGCCACAGCTCCAATCAGCTGGGCCTGTTGATTGACGTTTATAGAAAGGTGGTGAAGATGCTGACTGAATGCAGCCCTATAGAGCAGGATAAAGGTCGCAGCAGCCACCAGGGCTGCAATCAACATCAAAATCACCACCAGGAAAATGGTCGGCTTTCGACTCTTCAGATCTTTCTGCATCTCAGATTACGCCGGATTCAGCGTTCCGCCTCTGCCGAGCACAAACCAATATGGATTTTTATTAGTAATCATGAAGTTCCCGCAATAGTCAATAAATCCGATTTTTTGACTCTTTTCCACTACACAGAATAGCGGCCAGCAATATTTATTCTTTAATCCACAGGACGTAGGGTGCGCCGTGCGCACCATGATTGCTAGAGAGGAAAAGGGTCAAATGGGCAACATGGGGACCCGGCAGGGAGCAGCCTCTCAAGCGACAGCGCACCTGGAAAAAGCATAAGCGCCATAACCCACCACCTGATCCCTCGATCCGGCCGTATCGCCGGAGTTTCGCAGATCGACAAGCTCCCCATCCAGTCCCTGCAATCGGACCTGATGCAGCAGCCCTTTGACAGGAATACGGCCACAGGCATCTTCGTAACCGATCTCATCAGGGTGTATGGCCACAATCGCCTCTGAGGTCGCTTTATCCATCTTCTGCGCCGTTAGATAGTCATGGTAGTGACTGAGATCCGAACTGATAACGATGAGCGTTTCCTCGTCACCCCAGAGCCGGGACAGCACTTCTCCGACCTCTTTGGCCGTCGCATCACCCACCACCAGTGGGATCAGACTGAACTGATCGAGCATCAACTGTAGAAACGGCAATTGAACCTCAAGTGAGTGTTCCTGCACATGCGCAGCATCGAGCTGTTTGACTTGGGGCAGATCGGCGATCGACTGCATGGCCTCACGGTCCAGCGGAACATCCCCAAGCGGGGTGCGAAAGGCATCTGCCGAACTCATTGCCAAACCGTAAAACGGCACCCGATGTGAGGGACCCAGCATCACCACTCGGCGGACGCGTTCTCTGCCTGAAACAAGCCTGGCATAGACACTGGCCGCGACAGGCCCGGAATAGATATAACCCGCATGGGGCGCAATAATGGCCTTTGGCAGTGTACCTTCTGCATCGGCACTATCCAGATAATCCTGGACCATGTCACGCAGCGTCCGGGCATCATCCGGGTAGAAAAGTCCCGCCACAGCGGGCAATCTGATGTTGCTCATAATCTCCTCCTCCAATCCCCATCAACGTTTATAGTCCGCCAGCCGCACAGGCTGACTTTTGGGACCCCAATCCCCCGGACCGGCTTCGATAACCCCGGCACAGGCAGCACCGCACGCCTTGCATTTGCCCTCAGGAGTCAGATTCCAATCACTGAGCTGGTACCAGTCCCGACCGATCAGCAACTCGCCGCACTGATGGCACCAGGTACTATCCCCTTTTGGATCATGCACGTTGCCGACATAGGCGTATCGCACACCGTTTTTCATGGCGATACCGCGAGCCAGGGTCAGGGTCGCCAAAGGGGTCGATGGGGTGTCCATCATCTTCCAGCTGGGATGAAAAGCCGAGAAATGCATCGGCACATCCGGCCCCAGCTTGTCGGCTACCCACTGAGTCATCTCCTCAAGCTCCGACTCGGAATCGTTTTCACCGGGGATCAGCAGAGTGGTGAGTTCAAACCAGACACTGGTCTCATGCTTGAGATATTGCAGCGTCTCCAGCACCGGCTGCAGATGGGAGCCGGTGAGCTTATGATAAAACGATTCGGTAAAAGCCTTAAGATCGATATTGGCCGCATCCATGTGATGATAGAACGCCTCACGCGGTTCAGGACAGACATAACCTGCGGTCACAGCGACCGACTGAACCCCAACTTCATGGCAGGCCTGAGCCACGTCGATGGCATATTCGTGGAAGATGACCGGATCGTTGTAGGTATAGGCGACACTACGGCAGCCTAGATCCAGGGCAGCCCTGGCAATCATCTCCGGCGAGGCCTCATCCGCCAGGGTGTGGGTCTCCCTGGACTTGCTGATATCCCAGTTCTGGCAGAACTTGCAGGCCAGATTACAACCGGCAGTGCCAAATGACAGGACCGGAGTGCCTGGCAGGTAGTGGTTCAGCGGTTTTTTTTCAATGGGATCTACGCAGAAGCCGCTGGAACGGCCATAGGTGGTGAGAACCACCTCTCCCCCCCGGTTCTCCCGCACGAAACAGAACCCCTGTCGGCCCTCCTTGATATGACAGAAACGAGGGCAGAGATCACACTGGACCCGGCCATCCTCCAGCGCATGCCAGTATTTTGTGGGAACGACTGTTTTCATGACGCACTCTCAAATCCATCTGCCTCTATTAACAATCTAGCAGGCTTCAGCGCTTGATGTGGCGGGCCGCACCAATGACGGCTTGACCGAGGGAGAGACCACCATCATTTGTCGGTACCTGGCGATGGCTCAAGACTTGTAAATCAGCCCGTTTCAGCCCGGCCACCACTGCCTCGAAAAGTGTGCGATTCTGGAATACACCGCCGGACAGCGCCACCGTCGACACACCTTCTTCAAGAGCAAGCGAAGCGGCCATCGCAACCACCGCATCAGCCAAACCACGATGAAAACGCGCTGCGACCTTGCCTTGGGAAGCACCCTGAGTCAGATCTTCCAGCAGTGCCTGCCACATTGGCGTGGCGTCAAGCATGCCTGTAGTGGACTCGAATGGGTAACCGCCAGATTGCGCCATCTCAGCCGCATCGACTAACGTCTCCAGTTCGATTGCCGCCTGTCCTTCATAGCCCGCCTCTTCCCGGCAGATATTCAAAATAGCGGCCACCGCATCAAACATCCTTCCGCAAGAACTGGTCAAAGGCGTGTTGACCCCTTTTTCCATCATGCCCTGGAGCACAGTCAAAGGTCTTGTTTGCAAGTCGAGTATCGCTTCCAGCCTCCCCCACTCCTGCAGGCATTTATCCCATCCAAAACTGCTGCAAAGCTGGGCAAAGGCGGAACGCCACGGCTGCTCAATTGCCTTTGTCCCACCAGGCAGGGGCACCGGCTTGAAGAAACCGGCCCTTCTATAGTCCAGATAGTCGGCGATGAGAAACTCCCCGCCCCAGACAGTGCCATCGTCGCCATAACCGGATCCATCCAGCGCGATACCCAGCACCTGCCCCCCATCCAGCGGCCATCCATAATCGGCCAGCACACTGGCGATGTGGGCGTGGTGATGCTGCACCTGTTGCAGAGGGATCGATTCACGTTCTCCATACTGGCGGCCAAACCGGGTTGTGCGATAACCGGGGTGCAGATCCGCCACCAGAGATTCCGGCCGAAAATCGAAGAGATGGCGATAGAGGTCAAGTGTTTTTTCGTAATCCCTGAATGTCAGGAGATCCTCCAGATCCCCAAGATGTTGGGAGACAACAGCCTGGCCGTCCTGCAGCAGACAGAAGGTACTCTTCAACTCCCCTCCCAATGCCAAAACCGGTGGGGCGTTTTTGAAACCCGCCGGCAAGACAATCGGACTGGGCGCATAACCCCGTGCCCGTCGCAACAGCCGGGGTTTTCCATTCATAAAACGCGCCACCGAGTCATCCACCCGATTGACGATGGGACGATTATGCTGGAGATAGGCATCCGCCAATCCATGCAGACGTGATGCCGCATCCGCATTATCGGTACACTGAGGTTCATCGCTGAGGTTGCCACTGGTCATTACCAGCGGAACCTCCCAACCGGCCAGCAGCAGATGGTGCAACGGCGTGTAGGGCAGCATGAAACCCAGAGTGCTCTGTCCCGGCGCCAACGCTTCCGGCAGGGTCATGCCAGGCCTCCTATCCAATAAGAGAATCGGCGCGGCTGGACTGCCCAGCGCCCCGGATTCATCTTCATCCACCAGGGCATATTTGCGAATAACCGTTATATCTCTGGCCATCAGCGCAAAGGGTTTGTGAAAACGCCCCTTGCGTTGCCGCAGCCGGGCCACTGCTGCACCGTTCGTGGCGTCACAGGCGAGGTGAAATCCTCCCACCCCTTTGATCGCAACGATCTCTCCGTTCTCCAGGCGCTGACTGACCGCTTCGATTGGGTCCGACCTCTCCATCGAGGCAACTTCAATCTTCTGCCCGTCATACGTCTCAATCCAAACCGCAGGACCACAGACCGGACAGGCATTCGGCTGGGCATGAAACCGCCGGTTTGCCGGATCGGCATATTCAACCTCGCAGGCGGGACACATAGGAAAGTGCCGCATGCTGGTATTTTTCCGGTCGTAAGGGATACCCTCGACAATGGTCAGACGAGGGCCGCAATGGGTGCAGTTGGTGAAGGGATAGCGATAACGGCGATCAACCGGATCAAAGATCTCTGAACGGCAGGCGGGACAGGTGGCGGCATCGGGCACTATGCCGGTACGGATCTCCCCCCCCCGGCTCTCGGTGATAGTAAAACCTGCAGGTCCGTTGTCAGTGGCCGACGGCTCCCTCTCCAGGCTGTCGATCCGCGCCAATGGCGGAGACTCTTCCAGCAACTGGTGGCAGAAGCGGTCACAAGCGCTCCGCTGCCCCCAAATCCGGATCAGAACACCCTCGCTATCGTTATAAACGTAACCCGATAATCCGCACTCATTGGCAATGCGCCAGACTGTAGGACGAAACCCCACACCCTGGACCAATCCTCTTACACGGATCTTTTCAGCAGAGATAACTTGCTCCTTTGGCACTATTCGACTTAAAACTAGCAGTCACACAACAATCTTGTCGATAGACTTCTGACTATAATAGTGGCCTGTTTAACTGGAATCACCCTCAACAATGCCTGAACCTGCACTCCCAGATCCTGATGAACTTATATCACTGGCATCCAGGTTTCTTGCAAACCGGCGTCTCTCCTCCCACCGGGGCATGCTGCTGCTCTCCGGTAAACCTCAATGGAGCCGCACGGTTGCCGCTGAACTGTTAAAAAGACTCACCTTCAATCGTTCGTTATGGATCGGCCTGGACAGTCCCCCGGAGATCGACAGCATCCCCGCAGGCAAGGCGACCACCCTGCTCGGACAGGAGATCGACGCACTGGTGTTCGATGCCTTCAGTGGACTCGATGTGGATGCTTTAGGCGCATCCAGTGGCACCATCCGGGCCGGGGGAGCGCTGCTGATGCTCTCTCCCCCACTGAGTGAGTGGCCTGGATTCGACGATCCGGAATATGCCCGTATCACCGTAGCAGGTTATGAATCCCATGATATAAGCGGCCGCTTTCTCTCCCGTTTCGTCCATCTGCTTACGGATGATGCAACGATCCTGCAGATCGAACAGGATAAGCCTTTGCCCCCGCTTCCGGCAGCTCAACCGACATACACTCCGTCCCCCGTTGAAGATCCGGATTGCCAAACAGCTGACCAGTTTACTGCGGTAGAAGCGGTGATCAAGGTCGTCACAGGACACCGTCGACGCCCGGCAGTGTTGATCTCCGACCGGGGACGCGGCAAGTCTGCGGCCATGGGCATTGCCGCGGCCAGGCTTCTGCTGCAAGGCATGTTAAAGATTCTCGTCACCGCACCCAGACTGGCAGCGGTCGAACCGCTGTTCCAAAGCGCTTGCAGCCTGCTGCCGGAAGCAGAATGCAGCAGGGGCGCCATCCACATCGGAGAGGCACAACTGCGTTTTGTCGCACCGGATGAACTGATCCACTCCCCGCTTCCCGGCGACCTGTTGTTGGTGGACGAGGCAGCGGCCATCCCCTCCCCCATGCTTGAGCAACTGCTGGATCACTATCCCCGCATCGCTTTTGCCTCCACCATTCACGGTTACGAAGGTACCGGCCGGGGTTTTGCAGTGCGTTTCCGCAAGATACTCGACCAGCGCCGTCCGCAATGGCGGCAGATTTTCCTGGAGAGCCCGATCCGCTGGGCCACCGGTGACCCGCTGGAGAGATTTATCTTTCGCGCCCTTGCACTTGACGCCTCGCCTGTACCTGACGATGAACTGCAGCAAGCAGATCCGGCAGAGATAGTCCTGGAAACCCTGAACCGGGATCAGCTTGCCGCCAATGAAAACGATCTCTCCGATCTCTTTGGCCTGTTAGTGCTCGCCCACTACCGCACCACCCCCCTCGATCTGCGCCAACTTCTGGATGGCCCAAACCTCAGTATCACAGTGCTGCGCCACAAGGGGCGCATCGTTGCCACGGCACTGGTCGCCCGCGAGGGTGGATTCACCCCGGCCACCGCCCAAGCCATCTGGGCCGGACACCGCCGCCCCCGGGGACATCTGCTCGCCCAGTCACTAAGCGCCCATCTTGGACTGGAAACCGCCGCCTGCCTGCTGGGCGCGCGCATCATGCGCATCGCGGTGCACCCTGCACTCCAACAGCAGGGATTGGGCAGCCGCATGGTGGCTGCAATACAGCAGCAGGCAGAGGCGGAAAGATTGGATTATATCGGCGCGAGTTTCGGCGCCACCCAGGAGTTGATGCAGTTCTGGCGGGCAGGCGAGCTGCTGCCCATCCGGGTCGGCATACGTCGCGGCGCCAGCAGTGGAGCCCACTCCATAATCGTGCTGCGTCCAACTTCCCCTGCTGGCAAGAAGATGTTCCAACAGGCCCGGAAACGCTTCATCAGTCACTTCCCGCTATTGCTGGGAGATTCCCTGCAGGAGATGGAGCCGTCACTGGCACTCACACTGCTGCAGCAGAAGCAAGAATCCTCACCCCCAACCCTGGAACCGCAGGACTGGCTCGACCTTATCGCCTTCAGCTTTGCCAATCGCGGATTTGAGATCACCCTGCCCCCAATCATTACACTCTGCCTTCGGTTCTTTTCCAATGCCGGGCACTCCTCACTGCTCACCACCAATGAACAGCGGACACTAATGATGAAGGTACTTCAACACCATGACTGGAAATATCTGGCCAGGGTGCTGGAGATATCAGGCCGGACGGCGGCAGAGCAAGCGATTAAAACTGCAGTAGGCAAACTCGTTACAGAAATGGGGGATCGGCAGGTCAAAGAGAGAATCGAACAGCTTGGCATCAGAACAAGCAAGTCCCAATCCGCCTCATCCAAAGCGAAGGGGGAATAACCGTCTCCCCTTACAGTGTGGATTCTGGTGCTATTTGTCGAGTGGGCTAAGGACTCCCTGGCCACCACGACCGATTACATGAGTATAGATCTGGGTGGTCCTTATATCCTTGTGTCCCATCAGCTCCTGAATTGTTCGGATGTCGTAACCAGAGGTCAACAGCTCCGTGGCAAAACTGTGTCTCAGAGTATGGCATGACGCCGGCTTCTCAATATTTGCCTTGCGTATAGCCTGCTTCACCGCCCGCTGGATGCTCTGCTCACCGATATGATGCCGACGAGTAACACCGCTACGGGGATCGTTTGAGAGATCAGCAGCTGGAAAGACATATTGCCAAGCCCATTCTTTCGGGGCGTTTGGATATTTTCGTTCCAGCGCAAAAGGTAGATACACCGCACCAAATCCAGAGACAATGTCCTGCCTGTGAAGCGCACGCACACGGCCTATTTGCGCCTTGAGCGGATTCTGTAGAGAATCCGGGAGCAGAGTGACACGATCCTTGCCCCCTTTTCCGTTACGCACCACCACTTGTCGGCCAGATAATTCCACGTCCTTTATCCTCAGCCTTACGCACTCCATGAGGCGCAGGCCTGAACCATACATAAGGCTCGCCATCAGCAGATGAGTTCCCTCAAGGTGTAGGAGTACCGACTGGACCTCTTCATTGCTAAGGACCACTGGGCTTCGTTGAGGTTTTTTCGCCCGAGTGACGTTTTCTAGCAGGGGAAGCTCTTTTTCAAGCACATCCCGGTAGAGAAAGAGAATGGCACTAAGCGCCTGGTTCTGAGTCGATGCGGCAACATTTCTGTCAACGGCAAGATGAGACAGAAAGGTTTCAATCTCCTTGGCGCCCATCAGCCCGGGGTGGCGCTTGCCGTGATAAAGGATAAAACGACGGATCCAGTCGACGTAGGCCTGTTCAGTCCGAATACTATAGTGTTTAACTCGGATTTTAGCTCGAACACGATCCAACAGACGGGGTTTACCTTCCTTAGTCATGATGTATTTCCCTATTTCCTTTAGGTAATCTATATTATGCTGATGGGAAGTAAAATCAACAAGTTGAAATTATTCAAGCGGGTTAGGCGTCAGTTTTGACGTGTTATATCACGTCGTTTAGGACGCCCATATATAGTTAGGCAATAAAGGAAATTGTCATGAGCATATATTTGTATTCGTTTTTAATCGCTGGTGCTGCTGGCATGCTTTGGTTTTGGAGCCAGCAAGGGTGGAGTGAAATATTTCAAAGAAATCATCCCTATCAAGCATTGGTTATGGTGTTCGTATTGTGTGGCCTTGGAACTGCAATACTCATTTGGGTGCTTTCTATATTTGGAATCGAGTTCTCTACATCTTTTATAGATACTACTTATTAGTTAAAGCAGATTATAGGGAAGAGAATAATGAATGATGAAAAAAATAAATTAATGCTTGCACTTATTGCA
>QFXE01000004.1 GCA_003349915.1 endosymbiont of Escarpia spicata | reverse complement strand
TCGGTCGCCCTTCCGCGCCTTGCCCGTCAGCTAGTACTTTTAAAGGGGTCAATGACTCCTCTCCAGATAAGGTACAGGGGACTTGCACCCCATAAAATCATGCCCATGCCGGGCACACACAAACAGGCTAAAGCGCATCATTCGGTAACACCAACAAACCACACCTGTTACCAAACACCCCAAAGCCCACTCCTTTGAAATAAACACCGGTAACAAGCCCTTGTTTTGTTTGACTTTCACGATAGTCGGAAACGAGAATTGAAGGTGACGTATCCGGCCTTGTGGGATACGGAATAATAACTACGGGCACCATGGCCAATCCTTCTGATCGGATCACACCCGTTCAAAAGGACTGCCTGCAGGCAACCCCGTGCAACCCTGGAGTGATCACAACTATGAGCAATCGCGCAGAAGAGTACTGGCGGGCGAACATCCGCCTGGTAACCATACTGCTGGTGATATGGTTTATCGTCTCGTACGGATTCGGCATCATCCTGGCAGAACCTCTCAACACCATCAAAATCGGCGGTGTGGGTCTCGGATTCTGGTTTGCCCAGCAGGGCTCCATCTTCACTTTCCTGGTATTGATCTTTATCTATGCCAAACGCATGAATGCGTTGGATCGTGAATTCGACGTTCACGAAGACTAGGAGGCGGAGACTGATATGGATCTGCAAACACTGACTTATACCGTTGTGGGCATCACCTTTGCCCTCTACATCGGCATCGCCTTCTGGGCACGCGCCAGCACCACCGGCGAATTCTATGCTGCGGGACGCGGCATTCACCCCGTCGCCAACGGCATGGCGACCGCTGCTGACTGGATGTCTGCCGCATCATTCATCTCCATGGCGGGCCTCATAGCCTTCAACGGCTACGGCGCATCGGTCTTCCTGATGGGCTGGACCGGCGGTTATGTACTGCTTGCCCTGCTGCTTGCGCCCTATCTTCGCAAGTTCGGCAAGTTCACCGTGCCGGAGTTCATCGGCGACCGTTACTACTCACGCACCGCCCGCATCGTGGCCGTCATCTGCCTGATCCTGGCCTCGGTGACTTACGTAATCGGCCAGATGAAGGGCATCGGCGTCGCCTTCTCCCGTTTTCTGGAAACGGACTACGACACCGGCCTCTACATCGGCATGGGCATAGTCTTCATCTACGCCGTCATGGGTGGCATGAAGGGTATAACCTATACCCAGATCGCCCAGTACTGTGTACTGATCTTCGCCTATACCGTACCTGCCGTTTTCATCTCCCTGAACATCACCGGCAATCCCTTCCCGCAGCTGGGACTGGGAGGCAGTATGACGGACGGCTCCGGCATGTATATGCTGGAAAAACTCGATCTGGTGGTGACGGAGCTCGGCTTCAAGGAGTACACGACGCAAGTCATGGGCAGCAAGCTCAACATGTTCGTCTACACGCTGTCGCTGATGATCGGTACCGCGGGCCTGCCCCACGTCATCATCCGCTTCTTCACCGTGCCGAAGGTTGCAGACGCACGCTCCTCCGCCGGTTGGGCGCTGGTCTTCATCGCCATCCTCTACACTACCGCTCCTGCAGTGGGCTCCATGGCCCGTCTGAACCTGATGAATACCATCCAGGTGGGTGAAGTGGGTTCTGTCGAGGGCAACCTCTCCTATGCAGAACGCCCACAGTGGTTCAGGAATTGGGAGAAGACCGGGCTGCTGAAGTATGAGGACAAGAACGGCGACGGTCGTATCCAGTACTACAATGACAAGAGTCCCGAGTTCGCCGCCAAGGCCGAGGCCTTCGGCTGGAAAGGCAACGAGATGACCAAGGTCGACCGTGACATCATGGTATTGGCCAATCCCGAAATCGCCAATCTGCCCAACTGGGTTATCGCCCTGGTGGTTGCCGGTGGTCTCGCCGCTGCGCTCTCAACGGCTGCCGGTCTGCTGCTGGCTATCGCCTCCTCGATCTCACACGATCTGATCAAGGGTGTCATGAACCCGAACATCTCGGAGAAGAACGAGTTGCTGGCGGGACGTTTCGCCATGGCGGGCGCTATCGCACTGGCGGGGTATTTTGGACTGCACCCACCGGATTTTGCAGCGGGCACCGTGGCCATCGCCTTTGGTCTCGCCGCCAGTTCGATCTTCCCGGCACTGATGATGGGCATCTTCAACAAGAAGATGAATCGCGCAGGCGCCATCTGGGGCATGACTGCCGGTATCGGTATCACCATGCTCTATGTGTTCCAGCACAAGGGCATCATGTTCATCCCCGGCACCTCATTCCTGGGTGACATGGGTCCCAACTGGTTCTTCGGCATCTCGCCGAACGCCTTTGGTGCGATCGGCGCACTGGTCAACTTCTCTGTGGCAATCGCCGTATCCAAGATGACCGCTCCGCCTCCGGATCACATCCAGCACCTGGTGGAAGACATCCGTATTCCCAAGGGTGCCAGCGCCGCTGTGGAGCACTGATCGCAGATCCTGCAATAACCTGAAACCGGCCCCGCTCACGCGGGGCCTTTTCCTTGAAGAGCTGTTTTAAGCAGTGTCCGTTATGAAACCCATAGAACGTAGGGTGCGCCATGCGCACCAAAAAAAGCAGTTACGGCAATCATGGTGCGCACGGCGCACCCTACCAAATAAATTAAACGTCGCCCTTCATCTTTTCAGGATGGCTTGAACTACGAAACTTGAGTTAAAACACCTTTTCCCTCCACATTCGGTTAGTATTGCCCCATGGAAATCGAACTGGTCGAAATCAGAGATTTTCTTGCGCAACGCCCACCCTTTGACGCGTTGCCGGAAGAGGCGCTCAATCAACTGCCGAAATCCCTGGGTATCCGTTATCTGCGCCGCGAAAGCGACTTTCCGCCTGCCGACACCGATGACAGCTTCATCTACCTGGTACGCTCCGGCGCCATCGAGCTGCGGGGCGAAAACGGCAAGCTGATCGAGAAATTGGGTGAAGGCGATATCTATCCCGTCCCCTGCCAACTCGTCGACCTCGAACAGGGCCACAACGGCATTACCGTTGAAGACACACTGCTCTATCTGTTGCCCTGCAAAAAACTCGGAGAACTGAGAAAAACCTCCGCCACCTTTGACCAGCACTTCAGCGAGTCGATGCGGGAACGGCTGAAACGGGCTGTCGGCGGCACCCGACCGACCTCCTCAAACAACTCCGCCCACATGTCGGTGGAAGTCCATGAACTGTTGAAAAAACCTGCGGTTTTCATCAATGTCAACTGCTCGATCCAGCAGGCTGCCCAGCGCATGACCGAGAACAACGTCTCCTCCGTCATGATCCGCGATGGAGACAAACTGGCAGGCATTATCACGGACCGCGATCTGCGCAAACGCTGCATTGCCGAAGGGCTATCGAGCGACCAGCCTGCCAGACGCATCATGTCGACCAACCTGGAGAGTATCCCGCATAACGCCCTGATGATTCACGCCCTGTTGCTCATGACGCGGCTGCACGTCCATCATCTGCCGGTTTTGAAGGATAGCAAAATCTTCGGCATGTTGACCGCCAGCGATCTGGCGCGGCAGCAGAACACCAACTCTGCCTTCATCGCCACCGACATCCGCAAATCAAATACCATTGAAGATCTGGCGCTGGCCTGTAAACGGCTACCCGACCTGCAGCTTCATCTCAGCAACGCCAGCGCCTCTGCCCTGCATATCGGAGAGTCGGTTTCCTGCATCACCGATTCCGTCACCCGTCGCCTGATCGAAATGGCAGAAGAGAAACTCGGCGCTCCGCCCGTTCCCTATGTCTGGGTTGCCGGCGGTTCACAAGCGCGACGGGAACAGACATCACACTCGGATCAGGACAACGCGCTGATCATCTCCAACAAAATGAAACAGGAGCACGACACCTATTTCGCCGCCCTCGCCAAGTTCGTCACCGACGGGCTGAATGCCTGCGGTTACGTCTACTGTCCCGGTAAAGCCATGGCCAGCAACCCCAAGTGGCGGCAACCGTTGCGCGTCTGGTGTGAATACTTCAATGGATGGATCGACAAACCCGACCCCATGGCATTGATGCTCTCCAGCATCTTTTTCGATCTCAGCCCAGTCTATGGAGACGACAACCTGTTCGAAGCACTGCAGGGGTCGATTCTGGCAAAGACCAAAAACAACGGCATCTTCATCGCCTACATGGCCTCGAATGCCCTGCAGCACAGGCCGCCCCTCGGTTTCTTTCGCACCTTCGTGCTGATCCATGGCGGTAAACACGATGACACCTTCGACATCAAGCATCGGGGCATTGTACCGATCACCGATATTGCCCGCGTACTGGCGCTTGCCGAGGGACTGCCCGCAACCAACACCACCGACCGGCTGCGCGCAGCGATGCAGACCTCTTCACTCAGCGAAGAGATGGGGGAGAATCTGGAGGATGCGCTGGAGTTCATCGCTATCCTGCGCATGAACCACCAGGCGGAACAGATCCGCAATGGTGCCCCACCGGACAACTATCTGCCGCCTGACAGCCTCTCAGAACTGGAGAGAACCCATCTGAAGGACGCCTTCAAGGTCATCCAGAGCATGCAGGAGACCCTGGAAAGCCGTTACCAGCTCGGACGTTTTGGCTAGTGCTGGAACGCTTCCTCAGCAAGGAGTCTCAACGCAAGCGGGCGCTGGCCAAAACCGGGCCTGGCGTCATGCAGGATTTCCTGTCGGCACCGCATGTCGAAAAAAACACCCGCTGCAGTGAAGCGGAAATCGTCTCACTGGATCTGGAAACAACCGGACTTGACCCCGCCAAGCACAGCATTCTGAGCTATGGACTGGTGCAGATCGACAACATGACCATCCGTCTCGACTCCACCCGCCATGAGGTCATCAGCGTGGTGGAGGATATCCCGGAGGCCTCGGCGGTGATCCACCAAATCACCGATGACAGGTCCGCTGCCGGCTCACCGCTGGAAGCGGTTCTGCCTGATCTGTTGCGCATGCTGGCAGGCAAGGTCATGCTGGTCCACTATGCCGGTATAGAACAGAATTTTTTGGATGCCGCATGCCGACGTTTATATGGAGCGCCTTTTGTGATCCCCACCATCGACACCCTGATCCTTGCACAAAGACGTTTCGAGCGGCGCAACCATACCATTCAGATCGGTGACCTCAGACTCTTCAACCTGCGTCCGCGCTACAATCTGCCAATGTATAAAGCGCATAATGCCCTCAGTGACGCGGTGGCAACCGCCGAACTGTTTCTCGCCATGGCCGCCGAGACAGCGCCCCGGCCGGAAAACTGCACCATCGACCAGTTTTTGAGGCATTAATGGAATTGAAATTGGTTCAACCGGTTAGCGTAGGAGCGGCGCCTCGCCGCGATTGCTCCGTAGATGGACAAATCGCGGCGAGACGCCGCTCCAGTCGCTGAGGAATAGACCTTGCTGTTAGAACTCTACAAAAAACTCATCCTGCTGGGCATAGTCATCGGTCCCATCTTCTGGCTGGTATTTACCGATGATGGACAACGCCGCTCCGATTCGGTCTTTCTCTGGCTCAAAGGCGAGAACTCAATCGAATTCAATCTCAAGGAATTGGATGCCGCACTCACCGAGACCGAACTGAAAACCGTCTATCCCGATATCACCTGGCAGTGCGAAACGCGGGAGACCAGCTTCGGCGACCGTCTATGCCTGACACTGATCGGCACCTTCAACGGCATCCCGGCAAAATATCTGACACTCTTTTTCGCCGACCAGCGCATCAGCGCCCTGAAACTGATATATCATCCCGGCTACCATAAACAATTGCAGGGTCAACTGCTCCAGCAGTTGGGCGACGCCGAGGACGAAAGCAGAGCGGCGGTAACCGCCCCTGCCCCGGAGAGCATCGTTCGCTGGCGCACCAACCATGGAGAAGTTGTCGTCAAACGCAAACTTACCGAAGATGAGGAGGCCGCCCTTTTCTGGCTGTCACCCTCACGCCTGATGAGCTACCGGCAACCGGATTCATAAAGCAGCAATATAAGTTAGCGATACTATCCGGAAATATGGACCTTTCGGACAAGGTACTTTATAAACGCAATAAAAGAACCACTGAATCGAGGAGAAAAAGATGGCTGATGAGAAAGTCTACCCAGTTCCTGCCGATTTCGCCGCCCAGGCGAATGTCACCGCAGAACAGTATCAGGAGATGTACCAACGCTCCGTGGACGACCCCGAGGGCTTTTGGGGGGAACAGGCCGAAGAGTACCTCACCTGGTTCAGCAAGTGGGACAAGACACTGGGCTGGAGCTTCGCGGAAGACGATCTCCACATCGAGTGGTTCAAGGGTGGCAAGCTCAACGTCTCCTACAACTGCCTCGACCGTCACTTGGAGACCCGGGGCGACCAGACTGCCATCCTTTGGGAGTCTGACGACCCAGGTGTCGACAAAAAGATCACCTACCGTGAACTGCACGCCGACGTAAACAAGTTCGCCAACGTGCTGAAGTCCCGCGGCGTAAAAAAGGGCGACAGGGTCTCCATCTACATGCCTATGATCCCGGAGGCGGTTGTGGCCATGCTGGCCTGTACCCGCATCGGGGCAGTGCACTCCATAGTCTTCAGCGCCTTTTCACCGGACGCACTGAAAAATCGTATTCTCGATTCTGACTGCCAGTGTCTGATCACCGCCGACCAGTCGATCCGTGGCGGCAAGCATCTGCCCCTAAAGGCCAACGCCGACGCTGCCCTGGCCAACTGCCCTGACGTACACACCTCCATCGTCGTAAAACACGGCGGAGATGCAGTCGAGTGGACCGATGGCCGCGACATCTGGTACCACGAAGCACTGGCCGCTGCCGACCCGGTCTGCGATCCGGAACAGATGGACGCGGAAGACCCTCTCTTCATCCTCTATACCTCCGGTTCCACCGGCAAACCCAAGGGGGTACTGCACACCACCGGCGGCTACCTGCTGCAGGCGGCAATGACCCACAAAACCGTTTTCGACTACAAGGACGGCGAAGTCTACTGGTGTACCGCCGACATCGGCTGGGTCACCGGCCACAGCTACATCGTCTATGGACCACTCACCAACGGCGCCATCAGTCTGATGTTCGAAGGCATCCCCACCTACCCTGACGCCGGCCGGTTCTGGCAAGTCTGCGACAAGCACAACGTGGCCAGCTTCTACACTGCCCCCACTGCCATCCGCGCCCTGATGGCCTGCGGTGAAGACCTCGTAAAAGCCACCAGCCGCAAAAGCCTGCGTCTGCTCGGCACCGTTGGCGAGCCGATCAACCCCGAGGCTTGGGAGTGGTACAACCGTGTGGTGGGCAACAACAACTGCCCCATCGTCGATACCTGGTGGCAGACCGAGACCGGTGCCCACATGCTGACCCCCCTGCCCGGCGCGACTCCGCTGAAACCCGGTTCCGCCACCCAACCCTTCTTCGGTGTACAACCCGTGTTGCTGGATGATGAAGGCAATGAGATCGACGGCAATCCGGCCTCCGGCAACCTGGCGATCAAACACCCATGGCCATCCTCGATGCGCACACTCTATGGCGACCATCGACGCTTCTACGAGACCTACTTCCAGATGTATCCCGGTTACTACTTCACCGGCGACGGCGCCAAACGTGACGAGGACGGTTACTACTGGATCACCGGGCGTGTCGACGATGTACTCAACGTCTCCGGGCACCGCCTGGGCACCGCCGAGATCGAATCGGCACTGGTACTGCATGAGAAGGTCGCAGAAGCCGCCGTGGTGGGTTATCCCCACGAGATCACCGGCCAGGGAATCTACGCCTATGTCACCCTGATGGGCGGAGAAGAGTATGTCGAGAAGCTGAAAGCCGAACTGGTCGCACTGGTACGCAAAGAGATCGGCCCCATCGCCAAGGTCAACATCATCCAATGGGCACCCGGTCTGCCCAAGACCCGTTCCGGAAAAATCATGCGCCGCATCCTGCGCAAGATCACCGCCAATGAGATCGATGCCTTGGGAGATACATCCACACTGGCGGATCCTTCCGTGGTTGAAAACCTGATCGAGAATCGGGCTAACAAGTAACCTGTGATAATGGAATGAAAAGAGGCGGCACGAGCCGCCTCTTTTTGCTACCCAGATTGATCCACCGAACATGGAACAAACCATGAATAATTCCACACCAGATAACGCCTTGAGCAATACCTGCCCTGCCGTGGTAATCGACAGCCGGCGCATCTCGCCCGCCGATACCGATGAGGTCAGAGCCATCGGGCTACGTATCGCCGATCCCGCTTTTCGTTTCCAGGAAGGACAAACCATCGGCGTGCTGGTGCCGGGCCCCCATGCCTTTGGAACCAAACCCCATCACCGCTACTACTCCATCGCCAATGCGCGTGACAAACAGGCCAGCGATGAGATTGAAATCCAGATCATTGTTCGCCGCTGCTTCTATATTGATGAAGTCTCAGGCGAACAGTTTCCGGGCATCGCTTCAAACTACCTTTGTGATGCAAAACCCGGCAACCCGATCACACTCACAGGTCCATACAAGAGTGCCTTCAACATGCCGAAGGAGCGCGACAGCAACCTGCTGATGATCGGCAGTGGAACAGGAATCGCCCCCTTTCGCGCCTTTATCCAACGTATCTACAGCACACACCAGGGATGGGATGGAAAAGTCAGACTCTTTTTCGGCGATATGAACGGACTTGATCTGCTCTATATGAATGACGTCGACAGCGACTTGGCCAACTACTATGTGAACGAGACCTTTGAAGCTTACCAGAGCATCAGCACCAAATATGGTGTAAATGCTGATGAAGCACTGGAATTGACCTTGGAGGAACATGCAACAGAAGCCTGGGATATGCTGCAGGATCCGAAGACCCATGTATTTCTCGCGGGCACACGCAAGGCCAATGACGCGCTGGACAAAATTCTGGCCCAGCTTGCAGGCTCTACGGAAACCTGGGATGCGATGAAACAAAAAATGAAGGATGACAATCGCTGGTCAGAATTACTCTATATCTGAGCCGAGGCATCCCAATGAACACCCTCCGCGTTCAGAACATGGGTAAGACATCGACCTACGAGGTTTTCTTCAGAACGGGATCAGGGAGCCAACAAATCGACAGGACTGCGAACACCTTTTCCGCCACGCTGAAGCACATGGGTATAGATTTCTGTGGTAGCCACATTAGAATGGCCCAGCAATTCTTGTACGGTTCGAATATCGTAACCATTCTCCAACAGGTGGGTCGCAAACGAGTGACGAAACGTATGGCAGGTTACCCGTTTGTTGATATTCACCTTGATTACCGCACGCTTGACCGCTTTTTGCAAAACGGACTCATGCAAATGATGCCTTCTCGTCAACCCGGAACGGCGATCCGTTGACAAGCGCGTGGCGGGGAAAAGATATTGCCAACGCAACTCCCTGCCAGCATTGGGATACTTTCTCGCAAGCGCATGGGGCAGATAGACCAGGCCAAATCCACCTGTCAGATCCTGACTATGTATCTCCTTCACTTCATCCAGCTGATTTTTTATCTGGCTGATCAGTGAGTTGGGCAAGGGAACCACCCTGTCCTTCCCCCCCTTCCCGTCTCTGATGGTGATCTGCTGGTAAGCAAAGTCAAGATCCATTACCCGCAACCGCATACACTCCATGAGGCGCATACCGGTGCCATAGAGCAGCGACGTCATTAAACGAGGTTTCTCAGACATTTTATCAAGCAGCGACTTGACCTCAACGGCTGACAGAACGGTAGGCAATTTTCTCTTAGGCCGGGCTCTGACAAAACCTTCCATATCATCGAGGTTCCGGCCCTCTATCTCACGAAATAGAAAAACCAGCGCATTTAAAACAAGATTCTGAGTGGAAGCCGACACATTGCGCTGTATTGCGAGATACTCAAGATACCGGGAGACAGCATCAGCATTTAGACTCTCGACAGCTTTCCAGTGATGAAATGCCAAAAAACGGGCGATCCACTCTCCGTATGTCTATTCTGTCCGAATCGCCATACCCCTCAACCTGATCGTAATGACATAACGCTTGTACAGATCAGGAAAATGTAGATAAAAACCGGAAAGAAGTGAATTTCCCACAGGTATCAAAAGCTTTGGGTCATCAACTGCCGCAACCTCGCGTGCCAAGGTGGGATGGTCAAGGTCCAGACTTTTGGCAGTTGTTTTCCAGTAGGCCCAGTCAAAATCGTTACAGCACCCTGATTTGACATGGTGACAAAACAGTAATTGCAACGCATCGATCATCTGCGAAAACCGCCAACCTTCCAGACCTGGCTGTTGCCCTATTCTTTTGAAATAGGCCGCCAAGTGCTCAGGAGAGTGAGTACGCAATCTGACAGAATCGTAGTGTTTCAGATAGGCTTCAACATATCGCATGTACCACGATTGCGCGCGTTCTGAAATCTTATGTTTTTCTAATATTTTCTGGTAGTTGCGCCAAAACAGCGCAACCTTGTCAGTGTAATCAGTAGAAGAATGGTCGTTCATTCCAGGCCCTCCATGGCAAGGATTTTATTTCTCGTTGAAATAACGCTAACCTATCGTCATGGAAAATACAATATGACGCCACGGCCTATCATCCCGAACGCTGCCGCAGTGTTTATCAAGATAGGCTGCGCCGCCTATTTAACTGTTATGCTTTGAAGAGAAGCAATGAAGAATAATCGAGTAATCATTGTGGGTTCCGGTATTGCTGGGCTTGTAGCAGCTCATCATCTTAAAAAGAATAATATTGAGCCTATCGTTCTGGAAGCTTCATCTAAGGTCGGTGGTCGAATGGTTACTGATGTTTCTGAAGGTTACATTATGGATGGAGGAGCACAGTTTCTTTCAAACGCATACACAATACTGTCTGGTTTAATTAAAGAGCTTGGCATTGAATCTGCGTATGTTGAAACAAGCCGATCAGTAGGCATCGTACGAAAAGGAAAAATACGAAAATTCAGATATGATAAGCCTCAGTCATTATTATTTGGGGGGGTGCTGAGCTTTAAAGAATGGTTATCTTTTGGTTTAGGTAGCTTCAGGTTGTTGAGACAAACCAAGAATCTTCCAGTTAACGATTACTCTAAATGGAAAAAATTTGATGATGAAACGGCAGAATCATGGAGTAATCGTTATTATGGAAAGGCTATTACAGATTATTTTATAGAGC
>QFXE01000006.1 GCA_003349915.1 endosymbiont of Escarpia spicata | reverse complement strand
AGAAGCTAAAGTAAGTGCCATTCATCTCAAGGACCTTTTTCCATCTGCAGAATCTGTTGATGGAGACTCCACTGTCGATTGGAAGAGCCTATTTGAATCAAATCAGTCTAGCCATGACACACTTGAAATAAGGAGGAAAGACGGTAAGAAACGTATCTGTGAATGGTACAGCACACCACTTTTCGACTTAAATAATATTAGCATTGGCGCCTCCTCATTTTTGATGGATATTACTGAGAGACTGCATGCCGAAGAGGATCAAAAGCGACTCACAGAAATCATTCAGAACTCAACAGATTTTATTGCGGTGTTCACGTTGGAAGGCAACATTCTTTTCATGAATGCAGCTGGACGTCAAATCATGGGCTACGGAAATACGGAAAGCCTGGAAGATAAAAGTCTTGCAGGAATGTTTCCCGCTTCGGAAATCGATCGTGTTCTCAATGAGGGTGTGCCAACCGCTTTTATGAGTAGAACCTGGACCGGCGAGACCAGTCTAATCTCAACCGATGGAGAAGTTATCACAGTCTCACAGTTGATCATTCTGCACGATGAGTCAAAAAGTGGAACCCAGTACTTTTCCATGGTCATGAGAGACATTTCAGATAGAAAACGGGCAGAAGAGGAATTAATCAAAGCAAAAAATATTGCAGAAGATGCTGCCATAGCTAAATCAGAGTTTCTGGCAATGATGAGCCATGAAATCCGCACACCCATGAATGGTGTACTTGGCATGACCGAGTTACTAAAAGACACTGCTTTGGACAATGAGCAGCAAGAGTTTCTCGGGATCATCCATCAATCCGGAAACTCACTGCTAAAAATAATTAACGATATTCTAGACTATTCCAAGGCCGAGGCTGGAAAAATTGAGTTTGAATTGATCTCTTTCGATTTGGAGAGAGCCATACATGATGTGGTTCGTCTGCTAAGTACAACTGCATCCAACAAGGGGATAGAGCTGATAATTGATTATCCAATCGATATTCCCAGACAGGTTACAGGGGATGCAGGAAGAATCAGACAAATCATCACAAATCTTACCGGCAATGCTATTAAATTCACATCCTCTGGACACGTAGCCATTTCAGTAAGATTCATACAGACCGACGCTGAACATGAACATTTTCATATAACGATAGAAGACACCGGTATCGGCATCAGTGAAAATCAGCAAAGAAAACTGTTCAAGTCATTTACTCAGGCAGACAGCTCAACTACCAGAAAATACGGTGGAACTGGGCTTGGATTGTCCATCTGCAAACAGCTTGTTGAATTGATGGGTGGCAGCATTGGCCTTGAGAGCACCCCCGGAAAAGGATCTACATTTTGGTTTGATCTATCACTTCCAGCATCTCAACCCCCTGCAATATTGCCTCATGCTGATTTGCATGGCACACGCGCCTTGGTAGTTGATGAAAACCGGCTTAATCTCAGAGTTTACCATGACCAAATCATTCGCTATGGCATAAATATCGATACGGCTTCGTCTCGGGAAGAGGCACTAAATCTCATCGATAAATCACTGGACAATAATCAACACTACCAAATTATTCTACTCGACAGTAACTTTGAAAAAACCGGTAAAGAGTCGCTCGCAGCAGATATTAGTGGACTGGATGAATATTTAAAAACACCGCTTGTTCTATTAACATCATCCGGCACCAGGGGGGACGCAAAGTTTTTCGAAAATCAGGGTTTTGCTGCTTATCTGGTAAAGCCCGCTCATTCTAACCTATTAAAAGAGACTCTCGAGAGCGTCCTGGCCCTTTCATTGGACAAATCAAACTCTTCAATTATCACCCGCCATAACATTGAAGAGAGTCATCCAAACACGGTATCCAAAGAGGTACAATTTAACGCCAAAGTACTGCTCGTAGAAGATGTCATTGCGAATCAAAAGGTCGCCAGTATCGTAATGCGCAAGTTTGGACTTGAGGTGGACATTGCCGACAATGGACTCACTGCACTGGAACGTACTTCTGAAACAAATTATGATCTTGTATTTATGGATTGCCAAATGCCAAAACTCGATGGTTATGAAACCACCATCGAGCTTCGAAAACGGGAGAAAAACGCCAACCATCGACTACCCATCATTGCGCTCACCGCAAACCAGATAGAAACTGAAAAACAACGCTGTATCGCTTCTGGAATGGATGACTTTCTCGGAAAACCCTTTGAGTGGGCAGAATTGGTTGCAATCCTTGATAAATGGCTTAACAAGCCCTCATCACAGCCATCCGACATATTGGGCTCCCACCCCCCCGCACTCGTTGACCTCAGCCCACGAACAATTATTGATGAAGGTCGCCTCTCCTCCATGAAGGAACTCATGGGCGATGACTACATAGAACTGTTCCCTGCTTTTTTCGATAGTTTTTCAAGTTTAAGGGCTATCCTCCCCAGTGCACTTGAAAATAAAAATCACGCAGAGGTGAGACGTATCACGCATAGTCTAAAATCAGCCAGTAATAATGTAGGTGCGGTGAGGCTAGCCAAAATCGCTCAGGATATGGAACAGGACGCTGCGGAGGAAAAACTCACCAAGACTCAAGACCGTTTGCCGCAACTGGACGCCGAGGCTCAAAAAGTCAAAGATAGACTGAATGAGATCATCAGCGCCTACTGACCTAAAATTCGTATCAGGCCGGGTATAAGTTATAATCTTGTAGTTACGTGTAAAGAATAAATTAAGAGGGATGCCGGCAACACATGGCCAAAGTCATCATCGTCGATTCATCTGAAGGCACCAGAATCCCTTTTCTTAGAGGCATTCTCACACGTTCGTTAAGCGAGGCAGGACTGACCTTCGAACAGGCCTATTAAGCTTGCATCCAATGTCAGAGATGAGATCTCCAACGAGTCTGAGGTCACTACTTTATCTATTTGCCAGCGAGTCAGCAAGCTACTGAAAAAAATGGGATTTTCAGAGGTATTGGAGAACTATGAAAATTCAGACCGAGGACGCGTAACCATACAGGTCAGAGACCATCAGGGACAGACCAATCTGTTTTCCATCTCGGATCACCAACGCTGCCTGGAATCGACCGGCCTCTCGGCCGAAAAATCCGCATCCATCTCTCACGAGATCTACCAGCAATTGATTGACGACGGTAGATATAAGATCGACTCAAACGATTTGGGCATGCTGACCTATAGTGAGCTGAAAAACAATTTTGGTACCGAAGCGGCCAGACGTTATATGGTTTGGGTAGACTACACGCATAGCGGGCGCCCTCTGATTCTTCTGTTCGGCGGTACAACTGGATGTGGAAAAAGCACCATTGCCACAGAGGTAGCTCACAGACTTGGCATCGTTCGCACGCAGTCAACCGATATGTTGCGAGAGGTGATGCGGATGATGATTCCCGAACGCCTGCTGCCCATACTGCACACTTCATCTTTCAATGCCTGGCGACTCCTGCCAGGGCAAAACGAGCAAACAGATGGTAACGAAAGCCTGATGATTTCTGGATATCTCAACCAGACTGAATTGTTATCGGTTCCATGCGAAGCTGTCATTCAACGCGCTTTGCGCGAACGGGTTTCACTTATCCTTGAGGGGATTCATGTACATCCAGCGCTGATAGGGAAAATTTCCGACAACAGCGATGCAGTCATTGTCCCCATCATGCTCGCCGTTATTAAGCCGGATCAACTGAAGCGACAACTGAGTGGTAGAGGGATATCGGCCCCTGCCCGCGGCAGCCAGAAATATCTCTCAGAATTTGATTCAATCTGGTCGCTTCAGTCATTCCTGCTCTCAGAATCTGATCTCTCAGGAACACCCATCATCAATAATGATGATAAAGACAAAGCAACCAACCGAATCATGCGAACGATCATCGATGCTTTGTCAGAAAATTGCGATGCCAGCGTAAAAAGTGTTTTCGCTCAACGATCCGATAAAACGGTGTAAACGTGCTGCAATACAAAGGTTTGATGATCATACTGGACGGCGTTGGAGACCGACCTATTCCCGCCTTCGGCAACCGTACGCCGCTGGAGCAATCTTCTACACCCAATATGGACCAGCTACTTGCATCCGGTCAATGCAGCCTGGTCGACCCGCTTTTACCCGGCTTGCCTGTCGGCACTCATACCGGCACAAGTCTGTTGCTCGGTCTGCCCGTCGCAGAAGCCATAAGACTCTCACGCGGACCGGTAGAGGCGGCCGGCATCGGTTTATCCAGTCAGCCAGGCGACCTGCTGCTGCGGTGTAACTTCGCCACTCTTTCCAGGCATTCCGGTGGCTTTGATATTCTGGACCGTCGCGCTGGCTGTATTCAAACAGGAACTGATGAACTTGCCGCCGCACTGGGTAACCTTGACCTAGGCAATGGAATCACCGCCATTTTACATCCTGCAACCCAGCATCGGGCCGTACTGAAACTTACCGGACAGATCTTCTCTTCCCGGATTACCGACACATATTCCGGCCACCGCTATGAGTCTCTCGGACTCCGTCACTGCGAAGCCCTTGATTCAACGGATGGCGTTGCTGTTATCACTGCCGAAGCGATCAACCGCTTTACTGAGCAGGCATTTGAGATCCTCGACAATCACCCAGTCAACAATCAACGCCGTAAAGAGAACAAACCGGTGGCCAACGGCATTATCTGCAGAAGCCCTGGCACCGTTTCCGTCCTGCCATCGCTGGTCAGCCATTTGGGCCTTAAAGCGGCAGTGATTGCGGGTGAAGAGACCATTATTGGATTGGCCAATCTGCTGGAGTACCAGACGTTACGTGATGACCGTTTCTCCTCGCTCCCGGATACCGATATAGACGCCAAGGTGGAGTGCGCGCTGAAAGCGCTAAGAGAGTACGACTTGGTATTTCTGCATATCAAGGGGCCCGACATCTGCTCTCATGACCTGGATCCCGTTGGGAAAATGAAGTTGATCGAGCGTATCGACAGATCTCTTTCCCCGCTGCTGGATGAAGAGATCGTGATTGGGATTACCGGCGATCACTCAACTGACAGTAACAGTGGCAGGCACACGGGCGATCCACTACCGGCACTGATAAGCTCGTCTCATGGGCGAGTCGATGGTGTGACCCGCTTTGGAGAGAGGGAGTGCGCGCAAGGCGGGCTGGGCCGGATCACGGCTACCGCCTTTCTGGCCACCCTCCTCGACCAGATGAATGTTATGCACAATCTCCGTTCAAACGAAGTCCGTTTCTATTTCTGACCCATCTGCCATTTCGCAGTGCTTTTGTTTTCTCCACGACCACTGACTTGAAGCTATACTAGCGGGTAGCTGATTATTCCAATATACCATTGCACGCACCTGATATGTCTCAAATCAAACAGCATCTTCTTCAGGCGATTTCCGCTGACAATGACGCCTCAGCGACTATCGACGACGCCAATCTCGACCAGCCAGGACTCTATCTGAACCGGGAGTTGACCTGGCTTTCCTTCAACCGCCGGGTGCTTCATGAAGCCGACGATCCCCGCACACCTCTGTTGGAGCGGGTCAAATTTCTTGCCATCGTCAGCAGCAATCTTGATGAGTTTTTCATGAAGCGTGTCGGCGGTCTGAAACAGCAGATTGCAGCGGGTGTCACCAAACCCAGCGTGGACGGCAGAACGCCTGCCGAACAGCTGGATGAGTGTCTGGAAGTCATCCGGGAGATGCAGGTTGAGCGGCAGCGCATCTATCGTGAAGTCAACGGCCTGCTAGCCGAAAACAATATTCTGATCACCACCTACCAAGCGCTCAGCAGCTTACAGCAGGCGAAGCTGCGGGAGCATTTTCGACAGAATATCTTTCCCATGCTGACCCCGTTGGCGATGGATCCAAGCCACCCTTTCCCTTTTATCTCCAATCTCACCCTTAACCTTCTGGTAACACTGCGTTTTCCCGGCGGCCATGAACTCTATATGGCACGTATCAAAGTGCCGGTGGGTAAAAAGGTCTCACCACGAATGATTCAGGTTGATGAAAAACACACCTTCATAACCCTGGACGATCTGGTAGCGAACAACCTCGATATGCTGTTTCCGGGGATGGAGATAGAGTCTTGTGAATCTTTCCGTATCACCCGCAACGCCAATGTAGAACGGGATGAAGAGGTTGCCAGCGATCTGCTGGAGATGATCGAGATAGAGCTGCGGGAACGCCATTTTGCCCCCATTGTTCGCCTCGAAGTCTCTAAGGGCATGAACCCGACCCATCGGGGAATGCTGGCCGCCGAACTGGGGCTGGACGAGGAGCAGGACGTCTTTGAGATCAACAGTATGATTGCCACCCGGGATCTCTTTGAGCTGGCATCGCTAAACATCCCCGATCTAAGGGATCCTCCACACCACGTGGTGGATCATCCACAACTCGCCCATGACCGGCGAAACATCTTTCACATCATCCGTGACCAGGGACCGTTACTGCTGCAACACCCCTACGAATCATTCAACACTACAGTTGAGCGGTTCCTGAGGAATGCAGCAGAAGACCCCAAGGTTCTGGCGATCAAAATGACCCTCTACCGGACCTCCGGGGAGGGAAACATTCTCAACTCCTTGATTCAGGCCGCCCGCAACGGCAAACAGGTGGCCGTACTGGTCGAACTCATGGCCCGTTTCGATGAGGCTGCCAATATCCGCTGGGCCCGTCGGCTTGAGCAGGCGGGCATTCACGTCACCTACGGTGTCATCGGTCTGAAGACCCACAGCAAATTGATCCTGGTGGTGCGGCGTGACTACGCAAAACTGCGCCGCTACTACCACGTTGGCACCGGCAACTACCATGCCGGCACCGCACGCCTCTATACCGATCTGGGTGTTCTTGGCTGCGACAAGGATGTAGGCCAGGACCTCACGGAGCTTTTCAACTACCTTACCGGTTACTCCCCACCTCCGAGTTACCGCAAGATCCTCGCCGCCCCCTACTCCCTGAAAAAGATGTTATTGAAAAAAGTCGTCCGGGAAATCAGGCTGCATTCGGCAGAGCAGCCGGGGCTGATCCAGATGAAGATGAATGCCTTGGAAGACGCCGACATCGTCAAAGCCCTCTATAAAGCAACCACAACGGGTGTACGGGTTGACCTCATCGTACGCGACACTTGCAGACTGAGGCCCGGTATTCCGGGACTGAGCGAATCAGCCAAAGTGATCAGCATTGTGGGACGTTTTCTGGAACATTCACGAATCACCTATTTCCAAAATGGCGGCGACGAAGAGTACTTCATCGGCTCTGCAGATCTCATGCACCGTAATCTTGAGAGCCGGGTGGAGGTACTGATTCCCGTTGAGGCCTCCGCCCTGCGACAGGAGTTGAGGCTGATCCTTGATGTGCAGCTCAGTGACCAGCGTTCCGCCTGGGACATGCTGGCCGACGGCAGCTATGTACAGCGCAAGCCTGCCGATAACGAAAAATCACTCAATGCTCAGGAAACCCTTATCGGAGTTGCCAAACGCCGCCTTGCGGCAGCAAAGAAGCACAAAGAGAAGCGGATGCGTGAAAAACTTGTGAATCATTTTCAGTATCGACTGAAAAACAGTTAACCAGGAGAGAAATCATGGCTGAATCACAGGACAAAATGCAGCAGAATGTTTTGGTCGCCATCGACTTCTCTCCCCACGCAATGGCCGCCTTGAAATATGCGGCAAATATGTCCAAGTGCCTCGGTACCAATCTCACCATCCTGCATGTGGTACACGACCTGGCAAGCTCTCCTGGCTACTATGCCCCCAAGAAGATCAAGGGAGAGAAAAAGATCCTCAGACGCCTCGAAGAGATTGCTGAGGAGATGATGGATGAGTTCCTGGTCAAACTCATTAAAGAGAACCCGGAACTCAAAAGCATGATCAAAAAAGCTGATGTCATGTTGGTATCCGGCCTGACAGTCACCAAGATTCTTCAGGTGGTCGAAAAGCTTCAACCTCAACTGCTGGTCATGGGGAACAAAGGCCGCAGTGGGCTCAAAAACATTCTCATGGGATCAAAGGCCGAACAGGTCATTAAACTCTGTCCTATTCCGGTCACAATCGTCAAAGAATGAAATTTACCAGACCCCTTTCCGGTTGGCTGTTTGAACCAAACAGCATCCAACTACTTGGGATGGGACTGCTGCTCCTGATCCTCTTTATACCGGCCTTTGCCGCCAATGATCTCCTCACCGAACCGAACTGGTGGGACATGTCTATCCGTCTGCTGGGCGGGCTTGCGCTCTTTCTGTTTGGCATGGAACAGATGGCCGGATCACTGAAATTGGTTGCAGGCGAACGTATGAAGGTCGTACTCGCCCGGCTGACCACCAATCGATTCATGGGTGCTCTGACAGGTGCCTTCGTTACCGCAATAATCCAATCATCCTCCGTAACAACCGTGCTGGTGGTGGGCTTTATCTCCGCCGGACTGATGTCTATGGCCCAGTCGATCGGTGTCATCATGGGCGCCAATGTCGGCACTACGATCACCGCCCAGATCGTCGCCTTCAAGATTACCAAATACGCGCTGTTGATGGTTGCCTTTGGTTTTGGCGCGTGGTTCTTCTCCAAACAGGACAAGATCCGCCACTACGGCAATATGCTGTTGGGGTTGGGTCTGATCTTTTTCGGCATGAGCTTGATGAGCGACGCAATGTTCCCCTTGCGCAGTTATCAGCCTTTTCTCGATCTTATGGCAACAATGGAAAACCCGCTGATTGGCATTCTGATTGCAGCCGTCTTCACCGCACTGATCCAGTCCTCTTCAGCCACAACGGGTATCGTCATCGTGATGGCAAGTCAGGGTTTCATCACTCTGCCTGCAGGCATTGCACTGGCCTTTGGTGCCAACATCGGTACCTGTGTCACAGCCATGCTTGCATCAATCGGCAAGAAACGCGAAGCAATACGCGCAGCACTGGTGCATGTCATCTTCAACATTGCGGGCGTCCTGCTCTGGGTTGCATTCATCGACAATCTGGCCGACCTGGTTCTGCTTATCTCCCCCACTTCCAACGAACTGACAGGCACAGCAAAACTGGCTGCTGATACACCTCGCCAAATCGCAAACGCCCACACCATCTTTAATATTGCCAACACGCTTATCTTTATCGGTTTCATCGGCGCGTTTGGCCGCCTTGTGGAGAGACTCGTACCAGACAGACCTTTGGAAGAGGAGCGGATCACACGCCCCCGTTTTCTCGATGATGAACTGCTGGAAACACCAACGCTGGCGCTGGACATGGCCAGACTGGAGATAGGCCGTGCAGGACAGCAGGTCAGGGAAATGCTGAATCAGATCATGCCGGCCCTGCTTGGCGGAGACCGCAAACTGCTCGCAAAGATAGGCGAAATGGACGACAAGGTCGACGTACTTCACGAACATATAGTGAGTTATCTGGGTAAATTAAGCGGAGAAAGACTCAACCAAAAGCAGACAGAAATCGTCTTGAACCTGATGTCCACCATCAACAACCTGGAAAATCTCGCTGACCTCATCGAAACCGATTTAGTGGGCTTGGGCTACAAACGTCTCGAGGAAAATCTACAGATAAGTCCGGAAACACAACGCATGCTGAATCATCTTCACACACAGGTTTCTCAAGCTGTCGAACTCGCGCTGCAAGCCGTTAAACTACAGGACACGAATCTAGCCGACCAGGTCACCGGCATGAAGACAACTGTACAGCAGTTGTTTGATGCGGCGACCAATCATCAAGCCACTCGACTGGTGGCAGATGAACCCAACCGCCTACAAGCCTATACCCTTGAAGTCGAGATCATCGAGAAACTCAGGCGCATTTACTATTTCGCCAAGCGAATAGCAAAACTTGTCGAGGAGAGCACCGTCGATCCATTGATCGTCGAGACTGAGTGACCTGGAGAAATCTGTAGGCCGGTTCAAGCATACGGAACCGGCGAAACGCCGTTTGCTGTGCCGAGTATGTTGCCTGATCCGCTACGCTTGATCACGCCTGCGAACCCAACCTGTTATCAGCTTTACTTGCCTGGCAGGTGAATTAGGAGTCTTTCTCGTTTGCAGAATGTAGGGTGCGCTGTGCGCACCATTATTGCTTACTCTGGTGCGCACAGCGCACCCTACCAGATGAATTAAACGCCGCCCTCATCTTTTCAGGGTAGCTTGAACTCCGAAACTGTCAGGTACTAGGAGGCATCTTTTTCCGTTTGCAGTTTTTGTATAGCCAACTGGTGAATGCGCCGTGACGAACCAGCCTGCACCACGACATCCAGACCATCCAACTCGAATCGCTCTTCGACATCGGGAATGCGTTCGGTATGATCCAGCAGCCAGCGGTTGACCGTGTCTGTCGGCTTTCCAGGCAGTTCAATTCCGAAATACCCTTCAATCACGCGCAACTCGGCAGTACCATCCACCAGTACCCGCCCGTCGTTGATTTCCGTCAGTTCGTTAGGTTGCTCGTCGGACTCATCGTAAATCTCACCAACCAGCTCCTCCAGCAGATCCTCCAGCGTCACAACACCGATCATGGTGCCGTGTTCATCAACCACTACGGCCTGATGACGGGACTTGCCTCGTAGCGTCAGAATCAGTTCATCCAGTTGAATATTCGCCGGCGTAAACAGGGGTTCATGGGCAATTTCCTTGATCGTCATGTCCAGTTTGCCCGCTGCCAGCGCCTCAAAAAGTTCGCGCAACATCACCAGGCCGACAATCTCATCCGGGTCATCCTCAAAAAGCGGGATACGGGAGTAAGTATTCTTAAGGATCTCCGGGAGAACTTCCTCCAGGGTACGCCCGGCATATAGACGAAAGACCTGCTGCCTGGGAGTCATGACATCCTCAGCCTTCAGGTCATTAAAATTGAAGACCCGCTCGATCATCTCCCGTTCATCCTTCTCGATGACGCCCTCCTCCTCTCCATGTCCCACCATGGTGATGACTTCAGACTCGGTGACGAGAGGATCCTCACTCGCCCTGGTGCTGGCTTGAATCACATTGGTCAACTGGAGGAAGGTCCAGACAAGCGGGTAGATCAGCCGCATGAAGCCGACCATCAGCGGGGCGACAATAAGCGAGATCGTCTCTGAGTAGCGGGTGGCGATGCTTTTCGGCGTGATCTCGCCAAAAATCAGAATCAGGACCGTCAAAACACCCACGGCAATACCGGGCCCGGTATGACCGAACAGGTCGGTGGCAATCACAGTGGCCATGGCGGATGCAGCAATATTGACTACGTTGTTGCCGATCAGAATGGTGATCAGCATTCTGCTGGGATCTGTTTTCAGAACATAGAGGGCGTGGGCACCACGTCTACCCTCATTGTATAGGGCTTCGGCTCGCGCCATAGAGAGAGAGACCAAAGCCGTTTCCGAGCCGGAGAATACGCCTGAAAGCACCAGAAGTGCCGACAGCATTAGAAAATCGTTCACAAAATTCCTATTGATACCCGTCCCAGACGGGACCCTCGGGCAATTATCTGTTCTAAGACCGTGAAAAACAACCAATTCAAGATTTTTTTCGCATTCAACCGCAGATCGGTTTCCCATTGTCATCCAACGGTAACAATTATTTCATATAGTGTCCGGGCATTAAGGAACCTCTGAACGAATAAGGGATGGCAGTCTTGTGGCCCGGATTCATTTGGAAGTTTCTCAAATATCGACACCAGAGGATTGATGATGAAAAAGAGAAACCTGTTCACCCTGGCATTTGCCGCCACCTCCCTGCTGGCGAGCCTGCCCGCTGCAGCCGATCGGACCGTGATTCAGAATAAGGGTTCTGACACCCTGGTCAACGTGGCTCAGGCCTGGGCCGAGCACTACCGCGAGGTCAAACCCGATGTGGCGCTCGCGGTCTCCGGCGGTGGTTCCGGCACCGGCATCGCTGCCATGATCAACGGCACCGTGGACATCGCCAACGCCAGCCGCAAGATGAAATCCAAGGAAGTGAAGGCAGCCGAGAAAAAGGGGCAGCATCCGGTGGAGCACGTGGTTGGCTACGACGCCCTGGCCGTCTATATCCATCATGACAATCCCGCCAAATCCCTCTCCTTCGAGCAGTTGAAGGACGTGTACATCCGTGGTGGCAAGGCGACTAAATGGTCTGACCTCGGCCTGACAGTCCCCGGCTGCAAGAGCGACAAGATCGTGGTGGTCAGCCGTCAGAACAACTCCGGCACCTACGTCTATTTTAAGAAGGCGGTTCTGGGAAAGAAGGGTAAGTTCCGTCAGGGCACCCTGGACATGCACGGTTCCAAGGACGTGGTAGATCTGGTCGAAAAGACCCCCTGTGCCATCGGCTACAGCGGTCTGGCTTACGCCACCGATCACATAAAGATGGCCTGCATCTCCAAGAAAGCCGGCGATGACTGTGTCAACCCCAGCGTCGCAACCGCCAGCGACCGCAGTTACCCGGTTGCACGCCCCCTGTTCATGTACACCAACGGCGAACCCACAGGTGAAATCGGAACCTATCTCGATTGGGTCAAGAGTGATAAAGGCCAGTGCATTCTCCTGAAGAAGGGTTATGCACCGATCCGCAACGTAAGCTGCAACTAAGCAGGCTGACCTGAAGGAGTGGGGCCTTGTGCCCCACTCTTCCTCTCCACGGGTGAAAACATTCTGTCCAGAGGATCTGTTTTCATACTGTAGTGACTTTCTTTATCCTCCAGCGCGGAGTACCGGTAAATGTCCCATCTTGAAGAACGTTTGGAAAATGACCTCAATAAAATCCGCAACCGCGTGGAGAAACAGGCCGAATTGGTCGAGGCCGCGGTAACCAACGCAGTACACGCCCTGCAGACCGGCAATGCAAAATTGGCTTATGCCACCGTCCTGAACGATCTCCCGATCAACAGGACCATGCGCGAAATAGACCAGATCTGTCATAAGTTCATTGCGATCCATCTTCCCAGTGGAGGCCATCTGCGCCTGCTCTCCTCGGTCATCCGGGTCAATATGGAACTGGAACGCATCGGTGACTACGCAGTGACTATCGCCCAGGAGGCCGCCCAGTTATCCAAGCCGCCCGAGGGCAACATGGCGAGGGAACTGGAACGGATGGCCAGCGAGACCCAACTGATGCTGCGCCAGTCCATCCGGGCCTTCAACGATCTCAACGCGGAGATGGGCAGAAGCACCAAGCTGTTGGCCGACCAGATGGAAAACAATCTGGACAGCATCTATACCGAAATGATGTCCAACCAGGACCGCGGCAAGGTAAAGGATATCCTGGCCGTTTTCGTGGTTTTCACCCAGTTGAAAAGGGTCGCGGACCAGGCCAAGAATCTGTGCGAGGATGCGATTTTCGCCAGCACCGGGGAACAGAAGGCGCCCAAGGTTTACAAGGTGCTGTTCATCGACGAGGACAACGGCTGCAAGAGCCAGATGGCAGAGGCCATCGCCCGCAGGAACTACCCAGACAGCGGTGAATATCTGAGCGCGGGCCGCCAGCCCGCCGCCAGCCTGAATCCCAACCTGGTCTCCTTCCTGGAAAACCGGGGACAGAACCTGAGTAACGTACAGCCGTCCTCGCTGGCAGACCTGACAGAGCGCGCGATCTCGGACCAATACGTCATCGTCAGCCTGGAAGGCGAAGTGTCATCCTATCTGCCCGAGATCCCCTTCCACTGCACCGTCCTTGATTGGGATATGGGTCCGGTGCCGGAGGCCGGTGACGAACAGGGTTTCGAAAATCTCTACCGCGCAATCTCGCTGCAGGTCAAGGATCTGATGGAACTGCTGCGCGGCGAAGGAGCCTCCTGATATGTCCGCAGTCAACCTTGCATCACAAACAACAGCAGCGGAGTTCGACCGCCGCAACCTCGATTGGTATCTGGACAAACTGGTTCAGGTACTGGTCTTTATCGCGGGCATCTCCGCCATCATCTTCGTTCTGGGTATCTTTACCTTCGTCACCATGGAAGGTTTCGGATTTCTGCTGGAGGATTTCACCTTCAGCGAGTTTTTCTTCTCAGAATTCTGGGAACCCAGCGATGAGGATGCCCCGGAGTACGGCATTCTGGCACTGGCCGCAGGTACCGCCTCCGTTACCGGACTGGCGATGCTCGTGGCCATCCCATTTTCACTCGGAGCAGCTATCTATATCGGCGAATTCGCCACCGGCAAGACCCGGGAGTACCTCAAGATCCTGGTCGAGCTGCTGGCGGCTATTCCTTCCGTGGTCTGGGGTTTCATCGGGCTCTCCATCATGAATCCTTTGATCATTGATGTGTTCGATGTCCCGGTAGGACTCAACGTGCTCAACGCAGGAATCATCCTGGGACTGATGGCAGCGCCCATCATGACCTCCATCGCAGAGGATGCGCTCAAGGCAGTGCCCGACCGTTACCGCGAGGCAGCAGAGGCGCTTGGGGCCACTCGCTGGCAGGTGATCTTCAAGACTGTCCTGCCAGCAGCCAAGAACGGCCTGCTAGGCGCGGTGCTGCTGGGTGTGGGCCGGGGCTTCGGCGAAACCATGGCGGTACTCATGGCCACGGGTCACGCAGTGAACATCCCAGGCAGCCTGTTCGACTCAGTGCGCGCCCTGACCGCTACCATCGCCGCCGAACTGGGAGAGACTGCCGTGGGATCGCCCCACTACCAGGTGCTATTCACCATCGGTATCTTCCTGTTCGTCGTCACCTTCCTGATCAACCTGACCGCAGACTTGGTCGTCCGCGGCGTACGCAAAGGGTAATCAAGATGTTTGCAGAATCCGATCTCAACAAAAGAAACAAAAAGGTCCAGGGCCTCTATAAAACCCTGTTCATGCTGATGACCATCATCCTGATCGTTCCGGTGGCCATCATTCTGGCTACCCTGGTCTATAAAGGTGGCGGGGTTATATCCATTGACTTTCTGTTCACGGATCCCACCAACGGCATGACAGAGGGCGGTATCTTTCCGGCCCTGCTGGGCACCATCTGGATCGTCGCCGTCGCGCTGATTGCCTCCGTGCCTCTGGGGGTGGCGGCAGCCATCTATCTGAATGAATATGCGCCGGATAATGCGTTTACCCGTATCATTCAGCTGGCCATCATCAACCTGGCAGGCGTACCCTCTATCGTGCATGCCCTGTTCGGGGTGGGAGCCTTCGTGATCTTCTTCGGCTTTGGCACCAGTATCCTGGCCGCCAGTCTGACCCTGGCCGTGATGACCCTACCAATAATAATCGTATCCACCAGGGAATCCCTGCGATCAGTCCCCCATGCCTTCCGGGAGGCTTGCTGGAATATGGGCGCCACCCGCTGGCAGACCATCCGCCGGGTGGTTCTGCCCAACGCCATAAGTGGCGTCCTCACCGGTATCATCCTCGAGGTCTCACGCACTGCGGGGGAGACGGCGCCGATCATGTTTACTGGAGCCGTGTTCTTCATGCCCTTCCTGCCCCAGAGCGTCTTCGATCAGACCATGGCCATGTCCCTGCACTTGTTCGTGGTCGCCACCCAGGTCCCCGGCGTCCCTGATGAACTCCCCTACGGCGTGGCCCTGGTGCTCATCGCCATGGTGTTGATTATGAACAGTGTTTCAATCGCCTTCCGCATGCATTTGAGAGGCAAAAAGAAATGGTAAGCGCAACCCAGCAAACCCTGAGCGAATCCGCCTCCACAGTGGAAAACCCGGCCAAAGCCCCAATCAAGATGGAAGTCCGGGATCTTACCATCAGCTACGGCGACGTACCGGCCCTGAGCAACGTCTCGCTGGATGTGCGGGAACACGAGATCTTCGGCATCATCGGCCCCGCCAATGCAGGCAAGACCTCGTTCCTGAAGGTCCTGAACCGCATGAACACCTTCGACTCGAATATGGGCGTCGAGGGCGACGTCCTGTTCAATGGCCTGGATACCAGCAAACTGAAAAACGTCTATGCCCTGCGCAGCCGTATCGGCGTTGTCTTTCCGCTACCCGTAGGACTGCCTTTGACCATCTACGAGAACGTGGCGCTCTCACCCCGTCTGCGCGGTATCAATAATAAGGCGGAGCTGGATGTGATCGTAGAACGCTGCCTGACCCGTGCCGCGCTCTGGGACGAGGTCAAAGACCGCCTGGACTCCCTGGGCAGCCTTCTGTCTGGTGGCCAGCAACAGCGACTGACTATCTCCCGCGCCCTCTCTCAGGAACCCGAGGTGTTGATGCTTGACGAGTTCTCCATCGCCGTGGACCCGGTCACCACCATGCGCATCGAGGATGTATTGAAAGAGTTGAAGTCAGAGATGACCATCATCCTGGTGACCAACCTGGTACAGCAGGCCCGGCGTCTGGCCGACCGCACCGCCTTTTTCCTGGAAGGCCAGTGCGTGGAGATCGGTGATACCGAGGATCTGTTCACCGGAGAGGTGAAGGACCAGAGGACCCAGGATTACATTGAAGGCAAGTTTGGGTAAATATCCGGACATGACTTTTTCGGGCCCCTCACTCCAGATCAGTTTCGAGAACAAGCTATGAACACTGCCACCGCCGAAGTAATGAACGACTCATCTGCCGAATACGCCATCCATACCGATAACCTCAATCTCTGGTATGGCACCTTTCAAGCGCTGTTCGACGTCAATCTTAATATCCGCAAGGGCCTGATCACCTCCATGATCGGCCCTTCCGGTTGCGGAAAATCCACCTTTCTGCGCAGCGTCAACCGGATCAACGAGCGCTTGGGATACGTCCGCACCGAGGGCACAATAGAGGTGATGGAGCAAAACATCTATGATCCGGGGGTCGAACTGATCCAGGTGCGCAAGCAGATCGGCATGGTCTTCCAGCGTCCGAACCCGCTGCCAATCTCGATTCGGGAAAACATCCTGTTCGGACACAAGATCCATAACAAGGGCCAGAAGTCTTCCAGTGCCGATCATGATGAAATCATCGAGGGCGCTCTGAAGCAGGTCCTGCTCTGGGACAAGGTAAAGGATCGTCTGGATATCAAGGCCACGGAGCTTTCCCTTGAGGAGCAGCAAAAACTCTGCATCGCCCGTCTGCTCCCGGTAAAGCCCAACGTCTTGCTGATGGATGAGCCCTGTTCCGCGCTCGACCCAAAAGGCACTGCTGCTGTGGAGGAATTGATCTGGGAGCTGCGCGGCGAATACACTATCCTCATGGTCACTCACAACATGGCCCAGGCACGGCGTGCGAGTGAAGAGTGCATCTTTATGTTGATGGGGAAAGTGGTCGAACATACGGCAACTGAAGATTTGTTCGTCACGCCAAGTCACAAAGAAACTGCAGACTATATTGAAGGCCGCTACGGCTGATACGACAAAAAGCTATGCCCAGAATATTGATCGTAGAGGACGAAGCGGAAATTCGGGAGATGATTCGCTTCGGACTGGAAGTGGCGAATTACGAGGTGGATGAGGCCGGGCATGCCCAGGAGGCCAGGCAGTCGCTCACCCATTCGCTGCCGGATCTGATATTGATGGACTGGATGCTGCCCGGACGTTCCGGTCTTGAACTGACCCGGGAACTGAAACAGAAACCGGAAACCCGCGACATCCCCCTCATCATTCTTACTGCCCGCGCCGATGAATCGGACAAGGTGGATGGGCTCGAAGCCGGGGCGGACGACTACGTCACCAAGCCTTTTTCCCCCCGTGAACTGATCGCAAGGATTAAGGCGGTACTGCGCCGTTTCAACAAAGGTGGTGATGATAAACCGCTGGAGAGCAATGGATTGCGTATCGACCCGGCCAAACACCAGGTTACCGTGCAAAACAAACCCCTGGAACTCTCTCCCGCAGAGTATAAACTGCTGCTGTTTTTCATGTCCCACCAGGATCGGGCCTATAGCCGCTCCAGGATTCTTGATCATGTCTGGGACGACCAAACCTACGTGGAGGAGCGAACCGTGGATGTCCATATCCGCCGCCTCAGAAAGGCGCTTTCCCCTTCAGGCCATGACGCCATGCTGCAGACCGTGCGGAGTGTGGGTTATCGATTCTCCTCGATGCCCGATTGACCCTAGTGCTCTATCAACGTGATAATCGCGTAAATATCACATTGATAGAGCACTACCTCCCCCGGTAAGCACTTGATTCAACCAATCCTCTACGAAATCCGTCTGCTGGGGTTGTTGTTGCTTTTCAGCGGCATCATCGGCTACTTTTTCAACGTACTGACACCTGCCCTAGTCGTTGGAGTCACTCTCTACCTGCTGAGAAACCTCTATCAATTGCTGTTTCTGTTCCACTACGTCATCACTCGAAAGCGTACACCTTCTCTCACACCGATAGGTTTTTGGGAGCCGATCTACAATGAACTGGAGCGGTTGCATACCCGCAGCCGGAAGCGCAAACGCACGCTCCATCGCTTCACATCACGCTTTCGAGAGGTCTCATCCGTCATACCGGACGCACTGGTTCTATTGAATGCGGCTGAAGAGGTTGTATGGGCCAATCCCGCAGCCCGACATCTTCTTGGTATCAGCTGGCCAAGAGATGAAGGAGTGGCACTGACAAAACTTGTCCACTACCCCGACCTGGATGAATACCTCACAAACGCGGATTACAGTCAGCCGCTGGAGTTTCCCTCTCCCACCAACAAGACGGTTGTGCTCTCGATGCGCTTCACACCTTTCGGAGGAAAAAAACGCCAGCGACTGATCGTGGCCCGGGATATCACCAAGGTGTTCCATCTCAATCTGATACGGCGGGATTTCGTTTCCAATGTCTCCCATGAATTGCGCACGCCGTTGACGGTAATCACCGGCTTCCTTGAAAACCTCAGTGACCATGAACTACTGCCGTTTCAGGAGCGCCCTTTCGAGCTGATGAACCAACAGGCAGCGCGAATGAACATCATCATCAACGATCTGCTGACACTCTCCAGACTCGAAATGGAAAACAGAATTACACATCCGTCTCCTGTTCCGGTCCCGGAGCTGTTAACCACGATTGTAGAACAGGCCAAAGCGCTTGCGAATCAGAAAGGGGGGTATCAACTGGAGTTCGAAGTGGATGAGAATCTCTGGCTCGTGGGCACCGAAAACGAACTGCAGAGCGCCTTGTCAAACCTCGTATTCAATGCCATCGTGCATACACCACCGAAAACCAAAATCACCATCAGCTGGAAACGGGATGCCGATAATAATGCCTGCTTTACCGTTACAGACACAGGCCCCGGCATTCCACAACGGCACATTCCACGCCTGACTGAACGTTTCTACCGGGTGGACAAAGCGCGTTCCCGTCAGTCAGGGGGAACCGGTCTCGGGTTGGCCATCGTGAAACATAGTATTAACCGCCACGAAGGCAACCTTAGCATCACCAGTAAAGAGGGTTTCGGCAGCTGTTTCAGCTGCTGTTTTCCTGATGACATGACCTTGGATGCAAATCAGCTCAATCCGGTAAAACAAAAGAAATAACGCCCGTCATCTGACAGCTTCAGGAAAACATCGGTAGAAATTTTCCGTCGTCTGCCTTGCCAGGGAGTCCACCGAAAGCCCCCGCAGTTCCGCGATGCATTCCGCGACCCTGGCAACATAGAGCGGCTGGTTCGACTTGCCCCGGTGAGGCACAGGTGCGAGATAGGGAGAATCGGTCTCGACCAACAGGCGATCCAGTGGCACCTTCGAGGCGACATCCCGAAGATCCGCTGCATTCCTGAAGGTGATAATGCCGGAAAAGGAGATATAAAAGCCCATCTCCAGGGCCTGTTCGGCCATCTCCAGGTCTTCGGTAAAACAGTGCATCACACCGCCCGCCTGATCGGCACCCTCCTCCTGCATGATCCGAATGGTATCCGCCTTTGCCGCACGGGTATGGATGATGAGCGGCTTGCCACAGCTCTTGGAAGCCTGGATGTGGTTACGAAAACGGGTCTGCTGCCACGTCAGATCCCCTTCACTTCGAAAGTAGTCCAGCCCTGTCTCCCCGATGGCTACTACCCGGGAAGTTTGTGCCAGTCTCACCAACTCATCCTCTGCGGGTTCATGCCGGTCCTTGTCATTCGGATGCACTCCGACCGAGAGGGAGATTTCAGGATAGGGTTCGACCAAAGAGACCATATCCGGCCAGGATTCCAGATCGATGGAGACGCAGAGCATATGCTCAACCCCACTATCCAGGGTTGTCTGCACCAGTCGTTTGAAATCGTTATCGTAGGCCTCCAGATCGACGCGATCCAGATGACAGTGGGAATCCACCAGCATGAAATTAGTGTCCTTAAATGTTAATCAATCTGTAGCTATTCAGCACAATTCAACGTAGGTCGGATTAGTCGCGCAACAGACAAGACCAAATACGGCACTGTACCTGGCGCGCGACGTAACCCGACAAACCCCTGTTGGGTTACGTCGCGTCCGAAGCTTGGTAGCAAAACGAAAGTTTGGAGTAATGCGCATCTAACCCAACCTACAAAAAAAGGCGCTAGAAAACTGCGGCGGGGGCGCCGCTCCTACGCAAAGAGATCAAAGCGTATGTGTGGGGCGATCAGACTTGAGCGCACCGGCAAGGTAGGTCTCTATCTTGTTGCGGGCGGCACCCCCATCCTGATCGCTGAACTGGACGCCGATACCGGCAGCCCGGTTTCCCTCGGCACCAACCGGGGTCACCCAGATGATCTTTCCTGCCACGGGTATGCGCTCCGCCTCTTCCATCAGCGTCAACAACATAAAGACCTCATCACCCAACCTGTACTTCTTTGTCGTGGGAATGAATAAACCACCATTCTTCACAAACTGCATGTAGGCAGCATAGAGGGCGTTTTTGTCCTTGATCGTCAGAGAGAGGATGCCTTGTCTGGGTCCACCAGCCATAACTTAACCTGTTGTTGTCTCAGTGGCCTGCTTGTCGCAGGCAGCTAGCCCATTGAATCAGCAGTCTCTCCAGCACAAGCTGGGGATTGAGGTTCGTCTCGCCGAGGTTCCGTGCCTCGTAGACCTGCCTCAAAAACCGCTGCAATAAACTAGAGTTTAGCCGCTCGGCAATGCCCTGCAAAGGCTGAACGCTATCCCGGTTGAAAAGCGTTGGAGGTTCGCCACCCGTCTGCAGCCTCAAAATATCGATCACCCAGCCGGAAAGCCAGTCCATAAGCAGTGGAATATCAGACTTCGCCCAGCGCTCAGCCAACTTTACCGGATCGTTTTTTGCCTGCCCCAGGGCGAGGAAATCCCCCAGCATATCCTGCCGTTTTGACAATAGTTCCGTATCATCCAACAGCAGCGCCTGTAAGGGGGCGCCACCGGCAAGTGAGAGCAAAACTTCAGGATCGCCATGAGTGACCCGCGGGCTCAACCACTCGATGGCATCTTTCGTATCGGGTTGCGCGAAGAGGATCTGCTGACAACGGCTGCGAATGGTCGGTAACAATCTGGAAGGACTGTCGGTCAACAGTAGCAGCACCGTATCGGCGGTCGGCTCCTCCAACGTCTTCAGCAGACTGTTGGCAGCGGCGCTATTCATCCTGTCTGCAGGACGAATAAAAATAACCTTATGGCCACCCGACTGGGCCGTCAGACCTGCACTGGCTGTCAGCGCACGGATAGCATCGACCTTGATCTCACCGCTTTTACTCTCCTGCTCCGGTTCGATCCGCTGAAAATCGGGATGACTGCCGGTCTGTACCAAGTGGCAGTGCCTGCATACACCACAGGGTTCACCCTGTTCATTCGGCGTTTCACAGAGCAATGATTGCGCAAAGGCCAAGGCAAAATTGGATTTACCAACCCCTTTGGCACCGGCAAACAGAAGTGCGTGCGGGAGGCGCTGCTGAGTACGGGCACTCTGTAACTGTTCCCACTGACTCTGCTGCCAGGGGAGGCGGTTAAAAAGAGTTTCAGCCATCCTCTGCCTCCAGAAAATCTGCCACGACCCGTTCAATCTGAGACTGCACATCGTCAAGACTCTGGGAGGCATTGATGACTCTGACCCGTTCCGGTTCACGGGCAGCTATCTCCAGGTAACCCTGCCTCACCGCTTCAAAAAACCGGTTCTGCTCGCGCTCGAAGCGATCGGGTTCCGAGCGTGCCCCCGCTCTGGCCAATCCAATCTCAACCGGCAGGTCGAGCAGAAGCGTCAGATCCGGTCGCAGATCCCCCTGCACGAACGCCTCAAGTGCGGCAATGCGCTCCTGCCCCAAACCGCGGCCAGCGCCCTGATAGGCATAAGAGGCATCGGTAAAACGATCACACAAAACCCAAGCCCCTTCAGACAACGACGGGAGAATCTTCTGATGGATATGTTCCGCTCTGGCGGCAAACATCAGCAGCAGCTCGGTATCGTCCGCCATGCCGGTGTGTTTGTGGCCCAGCAGCAGTTCCCGAATCTCCTCCCCCAGTGACGTGCCGCCGGGTTCACGGGTAAAAAGCACAGTTTTACCCGCCGCCTCCAGCAGACCCTGAATGAAAGAGAGGTTGCTGCTCTTACCCGCACCTTCGCCGCCTTCCACGGTGATAAATCTGCCACTGTTCCGCTTCATCGTTTCAACTGATACTTCCGCACCGCCTTGTTGTGCTCTTCCAACGTGGCGGAAAAATAGTGACCACCATCCCCGGTGGCGACAAAATAGAGCGCTTTTCCCGCCGCCGGATGCAGCGCGGCATGAATCGCTTCGCCACTGGGCATGGCAATGGGTGTCGGCGTCAACCCGGCATGTACATAGGTGTTGTAGGGTGTGTCCGTTTTCAGATCACGACGGCGGATATTACCGTCATAGTTGTCGCCCATCCCGTAGATAACCGTCGGATCGGTCTGCAGACGCATCCCTTTTTGCAGGCGTCTGATAAACACGCCGGCAATGAGAGGACGCTCTGATGGCAGGCCGGTTTCACGCTCGACAATAGAGGCAAGTATCAGGCACTCATAGGTGGATTTAAGCGGCAACCCACTATCCTTGGCCTCCCACTCACGCGCCAGCACCTTCTCCATCTGCCTGTAGGCCCGTTTCAGGAAGGCCACATCGGTGGTGCCCCTGGGAAAATGGTAGGTATCGGGGTAGAAGCGCCCCTCCGGATGCTGCTCAGGATGGCCGATGCGACGCATGATCTCACCGTCCGGCAGTTCCGTCAGGGTCTGTTTGATCGCTTCATGGCGATTCAGTTCCGCCATCATCTGCTTGAAGGTCCACCCCTCCACCACGGTCAGCGCGTACTGAACCACCTTGCCTGAAGTGAGAATATTGAGTACCCCTTCAGGTCTTGTGCCCTCGGGAATATGGTACTCCCCCACTTTCAACTGATCTGCCTGGTGGTTCCAACGGGCAAGCAGGCGCAGAAACAGGGGTCGTTCTAGGAGACCCTGTTGCGCCAGTTCCGCCGATAACCGACGCATGGTAGTGCCGGACTCAAGGTTATAACGCACACCCTCGGCCGGCAGGTGGAGCGGTTTCTCCATGAAATCCACGTACTCCATCCAGCCCCAGGCGCACAGGATACTGAGGACGAATATCAGAATGGCGAATAGTTTCTGTAACATGACGGGGATTCTACTCGAAACCAAAGCGGCCATGTAGGCCTGATCAAGCGCAGCGGATCGGGCACTCAATATTTGACAGGCCCCCATGGAATCGCCGGTTCCGCTACGCTTGAACTGGCCTACATTTATCCAGTGTTTCATGGTGTCGCCAAGACCGCGTTGTTACCTTCTGTAACAACTGCTAGGCTCTCTGAATGCAGCCGGGTCAGGAAAATCGACCGATATACGACAAGACGATCCTGCTCGTCCTGTTTATCCTTTTTCTCTTTGCCTCCCCCGTCGTCTACTGGTGGACCAACCCCGGCAGCCCCTGGTATCTGCCCTATCTGCTCTGGCTGGTGGCCATCCTGCTTGGTGCACTCATCCACATCAGGCAGCACCATGAGTCATGACCTGGCGCTCCTTTTCTCGGTCGGAATCGCCTATCTCGTCCTGCTCTTTCTGATCGCCTACGCGGCAGACAGCGGACGTTTACCGGAACGGCTGCTGCACCATCCCTCGGTCTATGTGCTCTCACTCGGCGTCTACGCCACCTCCTGGACCTACTACGGCAGCGTGGGATTCGCCCAGACTCAGGGTTACCTCTTTCTCACCATCTATCTCGGGGTCACCATCGCCTTTGCCCTGACCCCGGTACTGTTTAAGCCCATTCTACGGCTGACCCGTGACTATCAGCTCACCTCCCTGGCAGATATCTTCGCCTTCCGCTACCGCAGCCAATTTGCCGGTATCCTGGTAACCCTTTTCATGCTGGTAGGCACCCTGCCCTACATCGCCCTGCAGATACGCGCCGTCACTGAGTCGATGCGGGTACTGACCCAGGAGGCGACACCACAGGTGCTGGCATTGGGTTTCTGTATCACGCTGATTCTGTTTGCCATCCTGTTCGGCGCCCGTCACACATCCCCAAGAGAGAAACACGAGGGGCTGGTAGCGGCGATCGCCTTTGAGTCACTGGTCAAACTTGTCGCGCTGTTGGCTGTCGGACTCTTTGCCATCTTCGGCATCTTCTCCGGCCCCTCGGGTCTCAATCAGTGGCTGATCGAGCATCCTGAAGCGATAGAGTCTCTCTACCGACCGGTGCGTGAAGGCTCCTGGGGCACTCTGCTGTTTCTCGCCTTCGCCGCCGCCTTCCTGCTGCCGCGTCAGTTCCACATGCTCTTTACAGAGAACATGGAGCCACGGGCGCTCAATACCGCAAGCTGGGCCTTCCCGTTATTTCTCCTGCTTATCAACCTGGCCATTCCTCCAATCCTCTGGGCCGGTACACGGCTGGAACTGGGAATCGATGCAGACTACTACGCCCTCGGCATCACACTGAACCAGGGACCAGGATGGCTGCCGATGCTGACCTTCATCGGCGGGCTCTCCGCCGCCAGCGCCATGATGATCGTCACCACTCTCGCGCTCTCATCAATGACACTCAACCACTTGGTTCTGCCAGCCAGCTATCCGGCACCGGAGGTCAACCTCTACCGCTGGCTGCTTTGGGGACGCCGTCTGCTGATCGGCGCCATCGTCATGGCGGGTTATGGTTTCTATGTCATGCTGGAGCAGAATCAGGGGCTGGTTCAGCTCGGTCTGATCTCGTTTGTCGCCGTGGCCCAGTTCCTGCCCGGCATCATCGGCCTGCTCTATTGGCGCCGCGCCAACCGCAGCGGCCTTATTGCAGGTCTGCTTGCAGGTATCGGAGTCTGGAGCATCACCCTGCTGCTGCCCATGCTGGAGGCCTCAGGTTTTGTGCGCGCCGAAATTGACGTCGAAGCCCTGCGCCACTACGCAGGCATGGAAAAGTGGCAGTTCGCCACCTTCTGCTCGCTGAGTTTGAATACGTTCTTTTTTGTCCTCGGCACACTGCTGACCCAACAACGAAGAGGTGAACGGGAAGCCGCCTACGCCTGTTGCAGCGAGACATTCTCTCCCCTTAGCGGCGTGGTCAGCGCCACCTCCACCAATCAGTTCATCAAGGAGATGTCCAGTGTGCTGGGTTTGGAGACGGCACAAAAAGAGGTGCAACAGGCCCTCGACGATCTCGGCATGCAGACCAGTGAAACCCGCCCCACCGAACTGCGGCGTCTGCGGGAGCGGTTGGAGCGCAACCTCTCCGGCCTGATCGGCCCACAACTCGCCCACGTGATCATCAGTCGCCGCCTGCAGCTCGACTCCCATGCCAAAACCGCGCTGGCCGACTCGATGCGTTTTGTGGAGGAGCAGTTGGAGGACTCCCGCTCCCGGTTGCGTGGACTCTCCGCCGACCTCGACAGTCTGCGCCGTTACCACCGGCAGATCCTGCTTGATCTGCCACTCGGCGTCTGTGCCGTCGACCGGGAGCAGACTGTGGTGATCTGGAACCTGGCGATGGAGGTAATGACCGGGGTTGCGGCAAAGGATGTGCTGGGTGTACCGCTGCACCGGCTGCCCGAATCCTGGGGCCAGCTGCTGGCCGGTTTTGCCGCCGCACACGATTTCCACATCCACCATTTGAAGGTGGAACACGAAGGAAAACCACGCTGGTTCAATCTGCATAAGGCGGCGATCCCCGGTCCCACAGCCCCCGACCATCCAGTGGTAGAGGCCCGCACCAGCCAGGTCATGCTGCTGGAGGATCTTACCGACCTGGAGATACTGGAGGCAGAACTGGCCCACAGCGACCGGCTTGCCTCTATCGGACGACTGGCCGCAGGCGTCGCCCACGAGATCGGCAACCCGATCACCGGCATCGCCTCTCTGACCCAGAATCTGCGAGAGGAGGAGAATCAGCAGATCGTCGATGAGAGTCTGGACGAGATCATGAACCAGACTCACCGTATCACCACCATCATCCAGACCCTGATGAACTTCAGCCGCAGCGGCAAGGTCGGCACAGATTTCCAGCGCTTTCCCCTGGGAGAACTGACGGACGAAGCGATCCGGCTGGTCCAGCTCACCCACCGGGGCAAACAGATCGAATGTATCAACCACTGCCCATCTGAATTGATGCTGTTGGGAGACCGGCAAAAGATATCCCAAGTGCTGGTCAACCTCTTCTCCAACGCCGTTGAGGCATCCTCTCCCGGTGACCGGGTGGAGTGCTTTGCCTGGCAGAAAGACGGACAGACCGCGATCGAGGTATTGGATCAGGGAGCCGGCATCCCGACAGAGAAGCAGGAGTACGTCTTCGAGCCCTTCTTCACCACCAAGGCCCCCGGCGAAGGAACCGGCCTTGGCCTGGCCTTGGCGTATAAGATCATCAACGACCATAACGGCAGCATCGAGATCGACTCGAAACCCGGTATCGGCACCCGGGTTGTACTGAAAATGCCAAGAGGAGATAACAAACAATGAGCCGGATATTGATCGTCGAGGATGAAAGCGTCATCCGCAATGCGATGCGGCGCCTGCTGGAACGCAAAGGCTACCGCATAGATGATGTCGATTCGGTGGAGCGGGCCGAAACCGAGTACAGACTCAGTGACTACGATCTGATCATCGCCGATGTTCGTCTGCCCGGTCTGGCCGGCGTCGAACTGATCAAACCGGCGGCACCCGTACCGGTACTGATCATGACCAGCTACGCCAGCGTACAGGCAGCTGTGGACGCTATGAAGCGCGGCGCAGTGGACTACATCGCCAAACCCTTCATTCATGAAGAGTTGCTGCTATTGGTGAAACGCATCCTTAAACAGGCCAAACAATTGCGGCAACAGGCGGTGCTCAAGTCCGAACTCGAAAAGAACTATCCGGTAAAGGGCATGGTGGGAGAGTGCCCCGCCATGGTGGAGATCTGCCGCCGCATCAGCAAAGTCGCACCGACCGATACAACAGCCCTGATTCTGGGTGAATCAGGCACCGGAAAGGAACTGGTCGCCCGCGCCCTGCACGAACAGAGCAGACGCAACGACGCACCTATCATCACCGTCAACTGCGCCGCCATCCCGGAAGCGCTGATCGAATCAGAACTCTTCGGTCACGAAAAAGGCGCCTTCATCGGCGCCGATACCGCACACACCGGATTGATCGAAAGCGCCGATGGGGGCACCCTCTTCCTCGACGAGATCGGCGAACTGCCGGCAGCTGCTCAGGCACGGCTGCTACGGGTACTACAGAATGGCGAGATCAAACCCGTCGGTTCCGAGCGGTCGAAACAGGTGGATATTCGCCTCATCGCTGCCACCCACCAGGATCTCAAACAGCGGGTGCAGGAAGGTGAATTTCGCAGCGACCTCTACTTCCGCCTGCGTGTGATGGAGCTCAACCTCCCGCCTCTGCGTGAACGGGGACGGGACATCATCAAACTCTCCGTATTCCTGCTGCAAAAGATCTGCAAGCAACTCAACCGCACCACGATGGAACTCACTCAGGAGACACTCAACGCCATCACCAGTTATGCCTGGCCGGGTAACGTTCGGGAACTGGAGAACGCCATCGAACGGGCAGTAATCCTGTGTGAGAACAATCTCATCACACCTGAACTGCTTGCCATCGACATCAGTCCAACTGCAGAGAGTGTAGCCCCATCACCCAATGAGCTTTCCCTGGAAGACTATTTCCGGCAGTTCGTACTACAGCATCAGGAGAGCATGACCGAGACCGAACTGGCAAAAAAACTCGGCATCAGCCGCAAGGCACTGTGGGAGAGAAGACAGCGGTTGGAGATACCCAGACCGAAGAAATGACCTTTTACAACTCAAGCTTCGGCGTTCGTTGTGACGCTGCTTCTCTGAATATGACAAACGTAGAGTGCGCCGCGCGCACCATGATTGCTCCGAAACGTGAATTACAAAATAACGAACTGCTGCCCAACCTCTGTCGGGAATGTAGAGGGGATCAATCGAGCGGATCCACTAAAACATGACAAAATCCAAAAATAGTGTCGGTTTTATTTACACATCCAAATATAAGCAGAAACCTGCCAACATTTTGATTCCAGTGATTTTGTTCCCATCCTGGGTATTTCTTTCCTATAGGGAATGTTACACAACACAGAAAAACCTGACATAGATCGTCAAAAACACCGGTTTTGTCGACATTCTTTACAAAACTAAAACCCGCAATCAGCACGTCAGTTCTCTGTTTCAAAATACGACATAAATAATGTCGGATTTTGATTTGTTAACACGTTGTTAATGAATGAATTATTGGGGGGGTTTACGACAACTATTATGTCGCAGGCTAGTAAATAGTGTTTGTTGGTATTGATGTTGCTTGAATATTAAAGTGGATTTCAGAACTTTTGTTAATAATAGATCACGCAACCAATTCATTGGAAGTTGCACTGGAAAGGGGTCGGAAAACCGTGGTCTGTTCCCCGTTATGGATGGGTTAGATTATTTCAACGACTCACTCAGACAGAGCCTTTTTAATTGGGCACATTTATTGCCTTGACATGACAAAATGAGGGTTAATCATGCGACTCCTTATGTATAAAAACATCTCTATCCTCGCCTGTACATTTTGCTTGTTTATCTTAACCGGGCCAGTACACGCGACACTCGTTAATGTCGCACCAGGGGGAACAGCAACTGCGAGTGGAACATACCTTACGCACACACCTGATCTTGCAATTGATGGCAACACTAGCACTCTATGGAATGCAGGCTCATGGCCAACACAATGGATTGAAATAGATCTTGGTTCCGTATTCCAGATTGTGGAAATCAGAGCCTCGGTTGCACAGACACCAGCCGGGGTAACCCAACATGACGTCACTTTGGATGGTGCATCTGACTTCTCTTGGATTGGGTTTACTAGTGATGGTGACATCTTAAACCATACTTATGCCACTGCAACCAGCGCCCAAATTGTAAGGATCACTACCACAACCAGCCCTAGCTGGGTTGCTTGGAATGAGATTGAAATCTTGGCCGAGGTACCCGAACCTTCCACTCTTGCTCTAATGGGCCTAGCTCTAGTTGGGCTTGGCTTTACCAGCCGCAAGATGAAACAAGCATAAACAAATTGATAGCGGACAATAGGATACAGACCATGGTTCTGTCCCCTCACTCCCCGGTTTCCTTGGAAAAACCATTGTCTGTCCCCCTATTGGATTCAGGCAGTGAAGAAGTAGCAACTATTTTTCCATGAGAATTAACGAAATGGCCCGAATGATAAAATCAGCCCTAACCCTCTGCTTAGGCTTATTTACCCTGGCTACCACTACCGCCGACGCCTCACTGTTAAGCACCGACTGGAAATCCGTAGGCGACGAACTCATCACTGTTGATGATAGCGGCCTCGAGTGGTTAGACCTCACAGCTACTAGCGGAATGACTTACAATCAAGTGTCAGTACAACTCGGGGCTGGTGGCATGTTCGAGGGATTTAGTTTCGCAAGCCGCTCTCTCTTGGCGACCCTTTTTGACTCAGCCGGTGGGAGTGGCTCTTACACCGGTTGGTCAGCCGCTAACAATGGTGTGTTCGATTACCTCGCGCCATTTTGGGGAGATTTGCACTGCCGCGCTAACGGCTGTCCAGTGGGAGACGGCTGGTCCCGCATTATGACACTGGATAGTCCAAGCCCAGACCACCAGTGGGCAGCCCTCATCTATGACGTGCCGGGTGGAAACAGCACTACACAGGATTACGTAGACCTCTCCCAACTCTCTGTTACCCGGGACTCGCACGGTAATACGATGGCTAGCGCGCTCTACCGACCATCGACCGTCCCTGAACCCACATCTCTCGCCTTGCTAGCAATTGGCTTTGCTGGTCTGGGTTTCGCACGACGTAAAGGGACAAAAGGACAGATTTATTTTTCAGAAGGAAGTGATAAATAACAGGTGTCCCTTATCGCTGGCCCCTGAACCGAGGAGGATTTATAAATGAAATCTTTTATCCCCAAATCAATGTTCCTTACAATGAGTTTGTTGCTTGGTCTTGTAGCACAAACCCAGGCAACCCCCATTATCCAGGTATTATCGGAGAGCCTAGATGTCAGTTATTACGTAGAGACTGAATCCACATCCGGTACGGCTATCCACACAGACAGTGCGACGGGATCATTGCTGGGTAGTGGTGCCTCTGTCTCTTATACTGAGTTTTATTACAGCCCTTCCGAGAATGAGAATTATGTTATCGATGCGAATGGGTCTGGTTCGACCACTGGCACGAATGGATTTAACCTGGATGCCGAGGCTGATGACTATCCCTTCAGTGGCTCTGGTCCCTTCGATGCGTTAACGTCAGTCAACAGTGTTAGAGGCGAAGCATCGACATCGTGGGTATTCAAGGTGTTAAACGAAGACGTGGCAGCGGAGTTCGGGCTGAAACCAACCGTCGGTTTCATGAAGGGATGCCCTCTTCTTAGTCATCCTATCTTCGGTGCACTTTTCAAGAATGAACAGTCGGCCTGCCAGACGTTAGGCGCTGGCGGGAAGGAAGGCGTGTTTTCGCCTGCAGCAGCAAGTGTCTGTCAGGCAATCTGTGTGGACAATGGTGGGGGTGGATTCCATTGGCTGGCGCTTGGAGAAAACGGGTTGTACATGGATCCTGGGGATGGCAAGTTGCACAACTGGGCTTCTCTCGGAACTACCTCGTATACGCCTGTTGGTTTGTGGATTTCACTGGGCAATTAAACTCTCCACTTGCAAAGTGGGCTGGAAAACACTGCTACTCTTTCGGCCGCCGTTGTTCAGGAAGAACCTTGTTGGCCAGGTAGGCATCGCCTTCCTCGATAGTCACCGGCAGATAGGTCTGGTCCACCAGGGGCAACTCGTAGTCATTCCAACCGCGCAGCCCCGTCTTCAGGTTAACAACATTTTTAAAACCCATAAAGGAAAGCGTTCTGGCTGCCAACAGACTTCGATTGCCTGAACGACAGGCGACAACCACGTAACGGTCACGTGCCTGCACCAAATCTGGTTCTGTCTCCTCGTAATCCCACTCGGCAGCAGACTCAAGTATTCCCCGAGGAACATTAATGGAATCCTCGATATGCATCACGTCGAACTCATAGAGTTCACGTACGTCAACAACCAGCAGATCAAGCCCTTCCTTCATCTGATCATCCAGATCCCAAGGGTATATCTCCTCCACTTCAGGAAGGCACTCGTTCAACAGATCGACAAATCTTTTCATCACATTAACCTGAATATCCTGTGAAGGTCTTTACCTGGTTACCTGGGGACAGTATACCTTTTCATCATCATTGAAGTGCATTCGATGCAGATGGCGCCTCCTTATAACTTCGCATCTTCCAGAAGGTGCAGTAATTTCGCCTGCATATGAGAATAGTGTGATCCCTTCCAATACACCTTTCCGCAATCTGCACATTGGTAAAATTTGTTGTAATAGCGGATGGTCTTGGGCTCAAGCTGAGAAAGCACCACAGCCTTGTCGATGACGCCGACCAAGCCATTGCACTCCTGGCAACGGGCATAAGGTATGATTTGCCGACGCAGATCGAAGCGCGTGAGTATCTCCTTGATCTGACGCTCCGGATCTACCTCGCGCACCCAATAACCGTGTGTCACTGCTTTGGCACGGAGCAATCGCCGATCGCGCGTGAGGATGATACGCTGCTGATTGACGGATATATCAACGACCTCCCGATCTTGGTAGTCATTGCGATAGAGGGTATCAAATCCCAACCAGCGAAGCATTCGAGCCAATTTGCCCAGATTCACATCTACAACAAAGCGAACCACCCTCAACGGTTGCGGACGCAATCGCAACAGAGGGGTGATATCAAGGGACTCAAACATCGGATAGATGGCTACGCGATCACCATCCTGTAGTGGGTAATCAAACCCTACCGATTGCCCGTTGACGATAATCAGATCCACTTCACTATGGGGAACACCTAATGCCTCAATGGAATCTTTGATCCCCGGATGATCGTGGAATGGGTAACCGATCTCTCTCTTTCTCTTCGCTTGGGGGAGAAAGTCATTGAGTTCTTCGTAAAAGCGAAACGTAGCGTGGTTGTCGGCCATACCCTCACAATAGCCCCGGGAGGTAACAAGCAAGAAAAAGAGACGAGAAAAGAGGATTAATTTTTCATTGGAGAAGGCTTCAAATAAATCCGTCCCCTTATTCCGCCTCGAACTACTACAATAAAAAGATTCGATGGAAAAATCTAGTAGAGGTAATGGTGGCCAGATATCGATTTTACAGAAACAGCGCTTGGTCAATCCGCGAAATAGCGTCTAATCTGCTTCGTGCCACGTTCATCACCTTCATGGCGGCAGTGTTTCTGGCCCCGGTGGCGAAAGCCGGTCAAGCTGGTGCGGTTAATCTGATTAAAACAGGAGCCTATGAGTCTTCAAAGGTCTGTTCGAACTGCCATGCACATTTGTACAACCAATTCGAGCAATCGATGCACGCCAGAGCATTCGCGAATCCGGTTTTCCAGAATCAGGTCTACAACGTGCTGCTTCCCCAAGTAGCGGGAGACCCCGATACCGCACATAAAGCAGGCTCATGCCTGGCCTGCCATTCGCCCACCACCTTTTTGACTCAGGAGCAGCGTTTGCCTGCCCGCGACAGTCTGGGTGAGAGTCCGCCCGGAGTGACCTGCGACTTTTGTCATACCACTATTGGCCATATGGGTTTGGCGCCGGGTAATGCCAATTACATCCCATCGCCCGGCCCAATCAAGTATGGCCCCCTGAAGTTCGCGTCAGATTGGCACCGTGAATACTCACCGTTTCAACGCAAGAGCGAGGCCTGTGCCGTCTGCCACGAAGCGACCAATGGGCAAGGCGTGCAAATACACACCACTTACAGTGAATGGAAGACTAGCTACTGGTCGAGGAATGGCATCGAGTGCCAGGATTGTCATATGAGTGCCGCTGGCCGCTTGATTGCGGGAAGTCCCGTCTTTGAGACGGGAACCGTCGCAGCCGGTACGCTCATCTCACCACCAGTGCGGGAACAGGTGTTTAGCCACCGGTTCCCCGGCGCGAATGTAAAAAGTCAGCTCGAAGGGGCCGTCAAATTACGAGTTCAAAGCTTCCCGGGAAAAGCCAAGCCAAGCCAAACGATATTTGTCGGCGTCGAACTGGACAACAGCGAGGCGGGCCACAGCATGCCCACCGGAGCCATCGAATTGCGTCTGGCGTGGTTGGATGTCAGGCTCAGGATGCGGAGTTCGGGGCAGGAGTGGCAGCTTAAGGCAAAGCCTAATGCGCGTACCCGCTGGGATGTAGCCGGGCTGAACCCCACCGATGCAGCGTTGCTTGGCACAGAGATCGCGGATGGCAGCCGGCTCTACCGGGCGATTGTCGTGGACTCGGAGGGTCAGCAGACACTCAATAACTGGGAGGCTGCGGACAAGGTCTTCGATAATCGGCTGAAGGCCGGCGAAGTACGCCGCGAAATGTTTCGCTTCACCCTGCCGGCTGACGCATCGGGTAGCCTGGAAGCCGAAGTGGCACTTCGATATCTCCGTTATCCCCCCGGATTCGTGACACGCCTCGGAATCGCTCCAGCTGACAGCGTACTGATGGCAAAGGCAAGTAGAATCATTGAGATTGCCGACTGATCCTCTTTTTGGGCTCTGGCACTGATTGCTTCATCCCTGTAGCTTGGCACTGTTTTGCCCAGCCACACCAGCGCAGCAGCAATTTGCCTCTGGAACTGGGAGGAAACCGTGATCTATCCCCCATAAACCGTGGACTGCGATAGCCACATAATCGTCTGGATATCGATGTTCTGGTATCGTTCTATATTCCGTCAAAATGATTTTGCTGGAATATGCTGGGCGCTAGTAATACGCAACAGTTTGATTAAAAGGAGAATTTATGCATTTTCGGTTATTAGTTCTACTTATACTTTTGTTCTCGTTGTTTAATGCTGAGGTCAAAAGTCTGTCACTGCGTATCCATGGATCAAATACTGTCGGTGCCCAACTCGCCCCCGAACTGATCAAGGCCTGGTTGAAAACCAATGGCTATCAGTCTATCCAAGTTTCACAACGGGAAGAGGAAAGCACCGTACAAGCGGAAGCAGCCAATGGCGACAGCATACGGGTCGAGATTATCGCCAAGGGCTCTAGTACCGGTTTTAAAGGGCTGAAAGGTGGCCAGGCGGATCTGGCCATGTCGTCGCGGCGTATCAAAGAGAAAGAGATCCAGGCGCTCGCGCCACTTGGAAATATGACTGCACTGGAGAATGAACATGTCATTGCACTGGATGGCATAGCGGTTATCGTGCATCCTGAGAATTCCCTCTCGACCCTCAAAAAATCCCAGATTCGGGACATCTTTGCCGGAAAAATAACCGACTGGAAAATGCTGGGAAGAGCACCGGGCGCTATCCATCTGTATGCCAGGGATGACCAATCCGGAACATTTGATGTCTTCCGTAGCCTGGTCTTGGGGAAAAAGACCCCATTGTCAAAAAAAGCAAAACGCTTTGTGGATAATACCGACCTTTCCAACAGCGTTGCGGCGGACAAAGAGGGAATAGGCTTTGTCGGCTTGCCCCACATTCTACAATCCAAGGCCCTGGCGATATCCGATGGGAAGGCGCCGGCCATTGAACCCAAGAATTTCTCAGTCGCAACTGAAGACTATGCATTGTCTCGCCGACTCTACCTCTATCTACCCAACTCGGGCGACGCCAATTCGCTGGCGCATCAATTCACCGAATATGCACGTTCCGATGCCGCTCAGGAGGTGATAGAAAAGGTAGGCTTCGTTTCACAGAAAGTGTTCGCCAGCACATTTGAACTGGGCAAACAGTATCCGGAAGAGTTGAGGAAACTTGCGCAGGGTACGAAACGGCTCTCCGTCAATATGCGATTTTCTGAAAGTACAGTCTTCCTGGACAACAAGGCAAAACGGGATGCTGACCGTATCTACCGCTATTTGGATGAGAGAAACAAACTGAAGAGTGGAATCCTGCTTTTCGGCTTCACCGAGCAAAAACCGGATGGCATACCGATGGTCAACTACAATCGCTCAGTCCGGCGAGCTGATCAGGTTGGAAAATACTTGAGGGAAAAGGGGGTTTGGGTAGTGACCAGTCGTGGTTATGGCAACGCTGTTCCAGTGGCATCCAATGAGTCCGAATTGGGGCAGGCAAAAAATCGTCGGGTTGAGCTCTGGTTAAAGTAGGTATACGTTCCTTGTACGTTATACGAAGCCGGTCTCTTTATCTTTCTCAGTCAGCCATACCTTCATTACCGCCTGTAAAGCGTTCTGAGAAAATGGCTTGCTAAGATAATCATTCATGCCGGCGATACTGCATTGCTCCTGCACACCTTTCTGTACATCTGCAGTCAAGGCAATGATAGGGACGTGGATACCATCGGATTCCTGATTCCGAATCGCTGTTGTCGCTGTAAAGCCATCCATCTCCGGCATATGGCAATCCATCAAAATCAGGTCATAATTTTTCTGCTTCACGCGTTCAAGGGCAACCTTCCCGTTATCTGCGACATCTGTTCGGCAGCCAAGCTGTTCCAGCATGATCTTTGCCACCTCCTGGTTTACCAGATTGTCCTCAACCAGAAGGATGCGCCAGCCACTTTGTGCGGTTTCAGCTGGTTTGGCAGGCAACACATCAACCCCTTCCTTTTTGGAAGAATTATCCGCCAAGAGGGACAACAACCGGTCACGCAACTCTGTAAGCCGTGCGGGTTTGCTCAAATATGCCTGGATCCCTGCCTCACGCCAAGCTGCACCGTCAGCCTCCTCATGAAGTGCCGAATACATCAGGAGCTTAATATCTGCAGTTTTCGGATCCGCCTTGATCTTTCGTGCCAGGGTGATCCCATCCATACCCGGCATCATCCGATCAAGAATTGCCAGCGCATAGGGCTTGCCGTCGGTGGCGGCTTCCTGCAACAGCTGCAGCGCTCGGTCGCCACAATCTGCACCGGTCGCCTGCATATCCCACTCATTGATCTTTCGTAACAGCAAACTGCGGATAGGCATATTGTCATCCACTACAAGCACTTTGGTTCCCACAAACTGATCAAGCGACGCGGTTACCGGCTCCCGACCTCCAGCCTGTTTTTCAAAGCGCAGTGTGAAATGAAATCTCGACCCGTAGTATTTTTCGCTCTCCACGCCGAGTTCACCCCCCATCAGGGCGACTAGCTTTCTTGAAATGGTCAAACCCAGCCCAGTACCACCGAACTGGCGGGTGACAGAACCGTCCTCTTGGGTGAAAACATCAAATACACTAGCCAATTTATCTGCACTGATACCGATGCCGCTATCTTGCACCTCGAACAAAATAAGAATCTCGTCGTCGGTTTCCTCCAACGGAGTGACGCGAACAACAATTTCGCCCTTTTCCGTAAACTTAACCGCATTCCCAACCAGATTGATCAACACCTGGCGCAGACGAGGCCCATCGCCAATCACTTTACCGTGTATTCCAGTCGGGATATCACTAAACAGCTCCAAACGCTTTTCACGGGCCTGCTCCGCCACCATCTGCAGCACGGCTTCAACTACCTCCTGCAGATCAAAGGGCGACTGCGCTATCCTTAGCATATTTGCCTCAATCTTGGAGAAGTCCAGGATATTATTGATGACATCAAGCAGAATCTGACCTGATGTGTGGGCAGTCTCGGCATGACGCCGTTGAGAACCCGTCAATCCCGAATCGAGAAGCAGTTCGGTCATTCCCAGAACCCCGTTCATCGGGGTACGGATTTCATGACTCATGACGGCCAGAAACTCACTCTTGGCACGACTACCTGCCTCTGCAGCCTCTTTGGCCTGTTGCAATTTCTCTTCCTGTGCCTTGCGTACGCGGATATCGCGAATAAATGCGCTCTGCTGATAACACTTTCCATGAGCGGCTACTGAAATGGCCATCTCAACCGGGAATGTCGTTCCATCTCGGTGCCGCGCTATGGTTTCAATGTGATCATTGATCAACATCTCTTCATCGGATTCAGAGCGATCTGTCAGCTTATCTAAATAGTTTTCTGTTGGAAGCAACCCCGGAGGCATCGGCATGCCGATCATTTCCTCACTATGCCAGCCAAACATCTGTTCAGCCCGCCGATTCCAGGTGATGATCTTTCTATTCTGATCAGTCATCACTACGGCATCAAAGGCTGTTTCCACTACATATTTGAAGCGTCGCTCATCATCGCGGATCGTCTCTTCAAGCTCCTGCTCCTGATCCTGCCGAATGCGCTGGTTTCGCCAAGCCCATGTCATAGCCAGCATCACGACTACAGGGCTCAACATGGCCATCAGCAGCCAGCCAGCTGTGATATTTTCCATGCCCGCCTGTTGCGAGATTTTCAATACGACGGGCTGTCCATAAACATCAAGCACTCGCCGATAGCTGAAAACGGGGCGATATGCGGGCAGGCTGACGGTATCTGTTTTCTCCACATCCATGTTGTGGCGTGTAACCTGATCAAGCGATTCACTGCCAGGGTAGAGCAAAAAGACATCCGCTCTAGTTGGGCTGGGAATGATGCCTTTCAGAATGACATCAGTATCCAGCACGACAGCAATAGCACCATCCAGCATATCCTGCCTCTCCCCCTCTGTATTTGGAGGATAACGTCCCTGGTAGCGGGCCTTAAATACCAGGAGTCCTTTGCTGCCACGCAACAGCAGCGTCGGCATGGAAGCTGCAACCTGTCCCGTCCTGACTGCAGCATCAATAGCTGCGGACAGCTCTGGATTCGACAGCGCATCATATCCCAATAGCTGGCTGATTTTTGGCGTCAGTGGCTCGATCTGATCAATAGTGAGATATTCCGGGCGGTCACCCGCCGGTCTTAATTTGCCCTGCTCTGCAAGCTCGCTGATTTGGAACTGGAAATACCCACTATCCTGCTTCATCTGCTCAAGCAGAGGCCGTTCCGAAGCGCTTACCCTACGCAACGATAAAACTGAGCGGATATACGGATATGGGCCAAGCAGTTCTTCTGAAAAGGTGGAAAACTGTACGTCGGCCACTTCATCACTCGCCTGATGCAGTCCAACCAAAGCAGTGAGGACTACTTCCAGCGACCCTATACGCCGCGACAATACTTCCTGAATGTGTGAAGCTTGTTTCGTGAATTCACGTTCCGCCTTGGATAAGTCCACAAATACCGAGACGACACCGGCAGCCAGACACAGAGTAATACCTATCAACCACAGCAGCACCCGCTCCCGAACACTGAAGACTGACCGCGACTGATATCCTATGTGAGTCATACCAATTTTGTCAGCATCACCGGCTGTACCTCAAGCGCCCGTAAATAACGCATAAATACGTCTTACATGTATCTCAAAATACCATTTTTTCGATAATATTAATCATGCTCAATGAGCTTTCTTTGACTTCCTTAGAAGATTTTTAGGCAAGACTATTCCACTGGCAGCCAATAGTTCACTATTTGTCCATATATCCCACTTTCTATTTGGTACGATCGCAATATCTGATGGTTTGGCCCCATCCAGAATATCCAGCGCCAGCAAGCCAGACCACTCCCCCTGCTCCTCTGGTACCTTGGTAAATCCCAGCATGGTGTAGGGCATCATCCAGCCATGACTGGTCACACTCAAGCGCCTTGTCTTTGGAAGAATGTCAGTAGTAATTTGTTCTTTATCCCACCCCTTGATCCCGGAATTGCTACCCATGATTATGAAGTCATATTTCTGCGCGTCGCGGTAAGCAACCAACCACTCTTCAGCTGTATTCACAAGCCTTGAGTCCAACTGAATCCCGACTCTTTCCGTAGCCTTTTTAAACCGGGCCAGATTCTTTGTTTCAGTGAGAGTATTGGCTCCGATATAGATTGCCCGTTCATGGTTTTCCTGCAATGCAATAACCTTATCCAACAACGGCTGAATCGGCGCAATCTCCACCATTCCTGTCACATTGCTATAGGGAAAACCGTACTCCTTGACAGTCCAGTTGACTCCGCAAAAGACAAACGGGATCGAGTGGTCCTTGTAATGTGCCTGTATGACAAACTTGGCTGCATTATCGTCGGCAGTAATCACCACATCCGGCTGCCAATTGTCGATCAGATTCTTGGCTTCAAGCCCCTTAGCCTTTTTGTACTCAAGATCCTTGTTGCGCTTGGTATCCATATCGAACTGCTTAAAGTCGCATTTCCCTTCCAGAACCGATCGAAGACCCCTTTCCACACCATCTGACCATGCATATCCTTTATGGTAAGAAGAGATAAATAGACACTTTTCCGCCAATACGGTTTGGGGCAGCAACATGCCCAGAAAAAGGAGAACCAGAAGTAGCCTGACAGAGAAGGAGTTGCGCAGGGTATGGCGTGTATCCTCGTGTTGCTCTGGTCGATATTGAGATCGGTTCATTTGAATCATGGCAGATCAGCCTCTACTAAGTTACATTGCATTATTTTGGATACAAGCCACTTAATACGCCCCCGATGATTAACGATCAGGCGGCTTGCAGGTCCGTACTCATGAGCCAGACCACCTTTAATTCTCCCACCTCTGTACTTCTGCGCGGATCAGATTGATTGGAGGATTTGACCTGGGCATCACAGCGTCCGTATGTCTTCTCACGCACAACAATTCAGATTGTCTATCAGCGACAACACGTAATAGGGATCACCAGTCAGGATGGATACAAGCATGCATTGCTCTTAATAGCGTCCGAAAAACCTGGATCTTTAGTAGTACAACCCGGTCCGGACGTCGCATGAGTATGGTTTATGCTCGATACAAAGATCGTACTGGGGCCTGTCAGCAAAAGAAGAAAAAGGAATGTATCATTTCAGAAGTAAATTCCTATCACACCCGCTACCTATCGGTTACTCTTTTCCACCCATAGATCCGGTCTATAGGCCGCCCGTTACTCCTGGCGCCTCCGACTTCCTCGTTTATTATCACTGTCCACGAGTGCGCCTTTCCATAGGCGCCGGTATCCGGATCTCCATGGCTACCGCACTTTCTCAGTGTCAGGCTCGATGCCAGACCCGTGGTTAGCGGTCACCCAGCCTAAACCAAGCCGTTGCGTCCTCTTTTCACGATGCTGGACAATTATCAATGCCAACATCAATCTATTGTGAGAGATTAAAAACAAATAAAGATGGATTCTTACATCGATTTTGAGGGATTAAACCATGCAAATCTTCTTCAAAAAGAAAACCTATGACGACCATTTTTTTGAGGTATTGAGGACCTTTGGGCTGGATCAAGGCGATATCGATCCCGCAGCCTACAGGAAAATCACTCAGGGCATTCGCGAACGCTCACACAGTGTTCACAAGAAATTCCAGATGCCGGAAAGTGAGATCATCGAAGAACATACACATACCGCTGCAATCGCCGCAGCCTATTGTCTGCTAGGACCCAACGAAGCCGTTAAACAGTATCCTGAACTTCAGGATGAGTTTGAAGAGGTGGAAGAAGATCTATTAAATGCAAGAGAAGAAGCGAACAGCCATAGCATCCATCTCATGGTCTTTTCGATCTTGAGCGCTCAACTACTCTGTCATCCTGATACGCTGCTGTCCCATTAACGGGCAAATAAAAGGGTATTTGGTAGAGTAGAGAGCTGGCAACATTGGAGAACTCCCCACGCAAAGGCGCAGGGAGTAACGCAGGCTAATAAGCGTTTTTCGGCGAGAGAAAATTGGCTACATCTGAAATTCCGTGTTTCAGAACGAATACGTTCTTAAACCCTATATGACGCAACCCTGTGGCAATCGCCATCGCCCTGTGTCCAGCCTTGCAGACAATCACAACTTTTCCGCTTGTAGGGATTTTTGCCAAGTTGGCTGACGTGAAAACCTCATTCATCGGGATAACTGTACTGTTGGCTAAATTGAAGCCATAAACTCCAGTTTCTCCTGGTGTCCGAATATCCACGATAAACAGCTTCTCACCCTTCTTCAGGGATTCCACGAAGACCTTCGTCGGAATCATCTGCAACGCCTTTGCGGTGCCTTTGCCTGAAAATGAGCTGAAATACTGTTCATAGCTCTTTGCCAACCCTTGATCATAGGAAAAGACAGGGCCAACAAAGAAGACGGACAGGATTATTAACAGGAATAATTTTTTCATACATACCTCCTCTAACAGCGTACTGCTAACCTCAATGGCCATGCATGAGGAGGTTTACTTATCATTCCTCGAGCCCCCTCCTGCTACCCCGGGTGCTCATTCCTTCTACTGGTAATTATAGTATTGAAGGGCTGCTTTGACGCGATTTTTCTGATCTTTCCCAGTTTATTAATTTTTTAGTACATCGGCCATGTTCACGCCGCGCCTGACGACGTGCAGGCCGTGAGAGGAAAAATCCCGTCCTATCGTTTTTTCACCCTGCGGCAAGCCGTACTGCCACGACCTTATACTCGGGCGTCATACTCTCCTGGTCGAAGATACCGCTGGTAAGATGATTGATGGCAATCTCCGGAAAATGAAAAGTCGTGAAGAGAACCCCCGGTTTCACCTCATCACTGACCTGCACATTAAGATGGGTCACGCCGTTGGACGACTGAATCTCCACCCGTGAACCGTCCGTAAACCCCTCTCTAGCCGCATCGGCCGAATTGACCAGTAACACATCATGATCGACCAGTTCCAGGTTGGGTGTTCGCCGGGTCATGCTACCGCAATTGTAGTGCTCCAGCCGTCGACTGGTCGTTAGAATATAGGGAAACTCTGCGGAGTGATCGAGAAGCTCCGGGGTCTCCTGAAACTCGAAGAAACGGAACCTGCCCTTAGGCAGTTTGAACTGCTTCTGATGGAGAATTTTAGTATCAGCTCCATCTACCGCTACCGGCCATTGCTTGCCGTTACCATCGAGATTTTCCCAGGTAACACCGGCAAAGAACGGCACCACCTGGGAGATCTCCTTGAGCAGTTCGGCGGGATCATAGTCTCCTTGGGGATATCCCATGCGCTCCATCACGTTGCAGACGATCTCACCGTCCGGCCGAGTACCTCGTAAAGGCTCGATGGCTGCGTTGAGTTTCTGAATTCGCCGCTCACCGTTGGTGAAAGTTCCGCTCTTTTCAAGAGATGATGAGGCCGGAAGAATGACGTCGGCCATGCTGCATGTCTCGGTCATAAAGAGCTCCTGTACGATCAGAAGATCAAGCAAACTGAGAGAATACTTCACTTCGCAGGAGTTAGGATCTATCTGCAGTACATCCTCGCCCATGATCCATAACGCCTTGAGCTTGCCATCCCTCGCCGCACCAAACATCTGCGGAATCTTCAGACCCGTTTGAGTCGGGATTTCGGTGCCGTAGACCTTCTCGAATTGGGCTCTGATCTCCGGCTGTTTATAGTCCAGATAGCCTGCGCCAAAATCCGGTTGAACCCCCATGTCGACGGCTCCCTGGACATTATTCTGCCCGCGTAGTGGATTCATGCCGGTACCAGGGCGGCCGATATTGCCAGTCATCATAATCATCGAAGCGAGCATCATGATCGCCCGGCTACCCTGGTAATGTTCGGTAATCCCAAGGCCATGAAAGGCCATGGCCCGCCGGGAACGGCCATAAATCTCGGCGGCATGTCGGGCGTCTTCGCGGGAGACGCCGGTTGTCTTTTCCAGTTGATCGAGATCCTGCGCCATTACCTTCGCACTGAATTCCTCGAAACCCTCGGTCCGGCCGGCAACAAAAGCCTGATCGACATATCCCAGCTCGATCAGGTAACGGCAAAGCATATTAAGCAGGGCTACGTTGCTGCCTGGGCGTGGTTGCAAGTGACATGCGGCATACTTTGAGAGTTCGGAGCGGCGTGGATCAACGATGATGAGATCCGTACCCTGGATTGCCGCTTGTTTCAACCTGGCCCCGGTGACCGGATGAGCCTCAGTGGGGTTAGCGCCAAAGATGAGCAGGCAGTCGGCCAGCGGAATCTCCCCGATCGAATTGGTCGCCGCACCAGTACCGTAGACCTGTTGCATGCCAAAAGCAGTTGGGGAGTGACAGACCCGTGCACAACCATCAATATTATTATTGCCGATCACTGCACGCATGAACTTCTGCATCAGATAGTTCTCTTCATTGGTACAGCGGGCCGACGAAATGGCTGCGATGGCATCCGAACCATGTTCATGCTTGATAGCATCGAACCGTTGAGCGATATAGTCGAGCGCCTCATCCCAACTGACTTCGACCAACTCGCCATCGCGGCGAATCATCGGACTCGTCAGGCGGTCCGGATGGTGTACGTATTCAAAAGCGTAGCGCCCTTTAAGACAAGTGTGCCCCCGATTGACCTCTGCATCTTCGATGGCGCTGATAGCGGACACACGATCTTGCTTGACCTTTACCTCCAGATTACAGCCAACGCCGCAGTAGGTGCAGACGGTCTGGACCGTGTTATCTGCCCGCAGAGTCTTGGCACAGTAGCGATCACTGAGGGCATTGGTCGGACAAGTCTGTACGCATCGACCGCAAGAGACACAACCCGCCTCGCCAAAGTCGCCCGCCAAGCCCTGGATGATATGGCTCTTTATGCCACGATTGGCCATGGATAATACGAACTGACCCTGCACCTCATCGCAGGCACGGATACAGCGATAGCAATGAATACACTCTGCCGGATCGAATCGCAGATAGGGATGAGGTTGCGCCGGCTTACCGGGTTCCTGCTCCCGTGGATAGCGACTGTCAGTGATGCCGTACTCGCGTAGCCGCTTTTGAAACAGCGACAGATTCTCGTCCGCCGCAGGTTCAAGTTTATCCTGCGGATAGTTACTCAACAGTAGTTCGAGTATGCCTTTGCGCACCCGGCTCAGACGCTCTCCGTGGGTCGAAATATGCAAGCCATCTGCTGCGGGGGTATGGCATGAGGCCATTAAGCGACCGGCTTCCCCCTTACTGCGCGCCACTTCAACCAGACATATGCGGCAGGCACCAAACGGCTCCAATGCAGGGTCATGGCAGAGCACAGGAATCTCGTTACCCCCAAGGTGCCGGCTCACACACTCATAGAGGGTTTCTCCCGGTTCGAATGAATAGGCAGTACCGTTGATAGTGAGCTGGCTCATCTAGTGGGCCATGCGGAAAGTAAGGAAACAGATTTTATTCATTTGTGGTACCTGGCAAGGCGCAAGACCGCCGCTGTACCCATTCTACAGCAAGCGTCTTGCAACAACGGCAGACGCCGCGAAGGGATGAAAGCTGTGAACTTATTTTCCGCATGGCCCACTATCTGCCCCCAATGCTGTGAAATAGGGGGAAAGTTCATCATAAAAATGCGTCAAGGCATTGCGCATTGGTAGTGGAACACCGCCTCCCAGGGCGCACAATGAACCGGCCTCCAATAGTTCCAGCAGCTCATCAAACAATTCGCTATCCAACGGGTTATCCGCTGATGCCTGCTCCAGCAGGTGACTGCCCTTCGCTGTCCCAAGCCGGCACGGGGTACATTTCCCACAGGATTCGTCGGCCATGTATTCGAAGATATGATGCATGAAATCGATCATGGGAAAGTGCTTCGGGATGGCTATGATTCCAGCATGCCCCAAGGCAAAACCGGCTCCCTGGAAACTCTCGAAGTCCACTGTCAGCGAGTCGATGGCGGCGAGCGGGAGAATGGATCCAAGCGGTCCGCCCACCTGTAACGCTTTCACCTCGGTCTTGAAGCCCCCAGCGTCGCAGAGGATCAGATCACTGAACCGATAGCCGAAATCCACTTCGTAAAGTCCCGGTTTCGCAAACTGGCTATCGAGCGAGATGAGCTTGGTCCCCTTGCTCTCCTCAGTGCCGATGGCGGCATAGGCTTCGCCGCCGTGCTGCAGTATCCATGAAATATTGGCGAACGTTTCCACATTGGAAAGTAGCGTTGGCTTGCCCCAAAGACCATGGGTGGCGGGAAACGGGGGACGTACACGAACTTCAGGACGCTGCCCCTCAATCGAGTTAAGCAGTGCTGTCTCCTCACCGCAAACGTAGGAACCTGCACCTTCGATGATTTGAAAAGAGAAATTATGCCTAATCTGATCCAGCAAGGAATCAAACTCGGCAATGGCCGCTCTCACCCTGCGAATCGCCGCAGGGTATTCGCGACGGATATAGAGCACTCCGGTATTGGCACCTGCTGCGATTCCGGCGGCATACATGCCCGCCATCACCTTATGTGGTTGCTATTCCAGCAGATAACGGTCTGAGAAGGCACCGGGATCACCCTCGTCCGCATTGCAGACGACATATTTTTCACTGCCTTGAGCCTCGGCTGTAGCCCGGCATTTAAAGGCAAAGCCAAATCCCGCGCCGCCTCGGCCGCGGAGTTTCGAGCGCTCCAGTTGAGGGAGTATCTCATCGTGCTTGTCGAATGCGATCCGATAGAGTGCTTCCAACGAATCGACCGGGCCGGTAAGTATGGCTGACCGGGAGAGGCAATAGACCGGTATTTCCGGCTGGCTTAGACCGTCATCCCCCTGATGGTATCCATCCAGCCGGTCTTCAGCTTCGCGTTTCAGCAAACCCGCGCCGCGATAGCAGTACCCGCAACACATGGCTTTGCCCGCGTGTGGATGGCGCGTCGCGGTTTCTGCTGCAGAACCGTTTACCAGACAAGCTGTGCCGTGACACACCAACACTTCGTTGTTCTTCGTCTGTTCGTTCAGAAAGTCATAGAAACTGGCGGTCCCCTTGATGACAGAAGTCGACAGACGAGCCTCCTCCGCCAACAAGGTCATTGCAGCATCGGTCTTCTCTGTGTCTGACTGAATCGTCGCGCTGACCAAATCGAATAGATTGTTTCCAAGGCCCTGGTGACTGCTTAATGCCCGGATATTTTTTGACATGCCCTCTCTCTCAGCGCCTTGTTTCCGCCAGTTGGTATGCCTCCGGCATCAATAGACTGCAACGGCAGTCGGCAAGAATGTGATTTCAGATTCAGTCTTCTGTGACTGATTCAGTTCTTTTTATCGAGGATAATATAGCGCATGGCTCCTTGCACACTCCACCTGAGTCTAACAGCTGGCCCGCTTCGGATTACTGACCCTTGGGGCATCCCGGTCTTACGTTTCTTGTGGGTCCAGGATAGTCTAGCCACATAAGATTTATCATTGGTTATTGTGAATGCACTAACGTTAACACCGCCCGACAATCAACTGAACACTTCCAAAAAGTACTGATCGTAGCCCCGGTTGGCGTAGATGGCTTCCATCTTCTCCTCCCAGAAGGTGCCGAAATCCATAGCGTCGGTGAAACGGACCTTACCGAGATTGGGATCAAGAAAGAGTATCGGGCCATCCGGCACCACCGCGGTGAATGCGGTTGCATGCTGCCCCCCGGTGGATTTGCGGATGCGGCTCATTACCGCCAGGGTAGCGGTGCCGTGGGGCGGCGCAGAGGTGGTCAGCAGATCATCAATCGCCATCGCTACCCCAGCCCCCAGCCCAAACAGATCGGCACTTCCCTTGGCCACGACACGTGAACTGAGCCCATCCCGTTTCATCACCGGTGCGATCGCCTCGCCAAAGCTCTTACCCCCTGAACCTTCGCGGATCTTCGCCTCCAGCAGCGCCTGCACAAAACGGGCGGAGGCAGTGGAACGCCCACCCTGGATTCCTTTGGAGCGCTGCATACCGTTAGGCTGCACCAGATCGTGCCGCAGAAACGAGTAACAGATACCGGCACAGATCCCCTCTCCTTGGGCAAACCCCTTCACTAAAGGATCCTGGCCCTGTTGGTAGGCCATGATCACCTCGCCGTTTATTGCGGCATCATCGAGAATCTGCTGGAACTTGGCCTTCGTCCACGCCATGGTTCCGTCTCCTGTGGAATCGACAGGTGGAAACCCGGCAAGCATACGCCGGGGCTATTTTTAAGTATAGATGGGAAAAGATTACATTGAGTTAGGGCCTGTCAACACTATGCGGATGGCCAGCATTTTCACCAGGATAGGCACATCTCGTACTTACGAATAGAGAAAGGAATCCGACTTATTCTGAGTGTCGGCTGACCTTACACTGTTTTCATAGCTTTTTGACAAAAAAATCAGATGGTTACCTTTGATCATGCTATTTCATCAACCCTTGGCCGTCGGATTTATTTACACTTGACTAATCATCTATTGCTTAAGTCATTGATTTATAGTGGTGGCGCGAATATTGCGTAGGTTAATAGAAATCCAGGCTATTTGAGCATGGAATAAGGAGTCAACCATGAACGACGCGATTAAATCTGCTTCGCTTGGCGAAAACAAATTCCAATCCCTTCTCCTATCCGCACTTGGTGGGCCCGGTAGGAGTGCGAGAGCTTATTCTGTAGTTCGTGGAACCCACCACCCTGACTCTTTTGGGATTAGGTCCCGCTGGTCTCGGTTTCTACAGACGCGGAAAAGTTTCTGACTATTTGGCCCTCACTATATCTACTTTTTCATATTATTCGGTCTCCGATAAGGCATAATATGCACGAAGACCTCTAATTATTCATGGGCCGATTTTAAGGGATGGTTACAATACTGCACGGATCAGTTTCCCAACACTGCCATCGGATAAAGTTATTACCCGAAATGCAACTGATTCGAATATGATTGGATACCATGAATCAACCGAAAGCTGAACAGGCGATTGTCAACGGCATCTATGCCGCAGTGGCTTGGCTGATTCTCGATTTTGGGCTTCTGCTCCAGGTGCACGGGGAGCAAACACTTTCCTTTCTCGTCTCTCGACCAGAAATGGCCGCCAGTGCGATCATCGTTATCGCTTGCATAGCGGGACTGTTTTATAAATCCCGCTTGGCGTCCATATCGCTTTTCCTGCTCTTCTTATTGCCCCTGGTAATACGTGCAGTACAGGGGGCGTTTCCCTCCACTATGTTTTTGTTGTTTTCTCTCATTCTGCTCTACTTTTTCCTCACCGCCGTTTTAGGCACCTTCAATTACCATCATCTCAAGACATTGAATCGGGATACGAACAAACCGGATTGACTGATGTATTCATCTGGCAGAGGATATTAAAAGCATTCCATATACACCGTATTCGCATCAATGATACTGATGGCCGGTGAATCACCCCAATGGGTAACGCAGCAGATGGGGCATCAAGATTGAGCGTTCCCCGCCCGGACATATTACCCAGTGGATACCAGGCGACGCGGTAGATGCAGGGAAAAAGGTGGTGGAGAAGCGGGGCAAAAAACCTGGCAGAATACTGTCATCAGCAACCCCAATATTTGCCAGCCTGACAAATTGCGTTACTTATAACTAATTGAATTATAGGGAATATTTGGCGGAGAGGGAGGGATTCGAACCCTCGGTACGGGTTAACGTACACACACTTTCCAGGCGTGCTCCTTCAGCCACTCGGACACCTCTCCCGATTTGGGAGGCGCAAGGTTAAACCAGATCGGCATCAGACGCAAATCAAAATAACCCGGATCTCTTACAGGTGATTGCTAAGCCTGGCGGGTTGTGCGTCATCCATCAGGGAACGGAACTGGGTGCCGCTGACATGGATGACCTTTGTATGGTCACCCGTCTCAAAAAAGACGTCAGTCTGATCAACCAGGCACTTCTCCACCAAAGTCTCGATACCGTAGGGTTTGCCTACAGGTGGTACGGCCCCCGACTCACAGTCGGCAAAGGCCTCGGTCAGCTCCTGCTCGTCGATGAGTTCCAGGTCCCGGCCAGTCATATCACTCAATTCCCTAAGCTCCAACCTGTGGGAAGCAGGGATGACCACCATCAGATAACTTTCATCATCGCCCAGCAGTACCGACTTTGCCATCTTGTCACCCGGAATGTGTGCTGCTTCGGATGTCCACAAAGTCGAATGAGTCCGCTGATGATCAATAACCTCGTAATCGGTATCGTGACTCTCCAGAAACTCTCTCAATGTAATCGCTATACCCACTCTCTTTCTCCTCTCACACATCACCTTTACTTTGAAGTATAGTTCGCTATCCGATTTTTCTTCTGATCAAGTGTAAATCTCAGTATGGCCAAAAAACCGAACAAAAAAAGTAAAAAAAGGTCGACAATGGCTGAGTTGGCTGACCGTCACCATCTCTACGAACTTTCCGTCCAGTGTGCTGAGTCCGAGATCGATTTTGTCGATGACGCATATAAGAAACTCCGCGGACGCCGGGCAAAACTGCTGCGCGAAGACTTCTGCGGTACCGCAAACGTCTGCAGTGAATGGGTGCGCCGCCGCAAAACCAACCACGCCATCGGCGTCGATCTGGACAAAGAGGTGTTGGACTGGGGTAAAACGCACCAGATTGGCCAGCTCAAAGCCTCCAAAGCCAAACGGATCAAGCTGATTCTGGATAATGTGTTAACCGTGCAAACAGAAGCGCCGGACATCATCTCGGCGATGAACTTCAGCTATTGGCTTTTCAAGGAGCGCGACCAACTGAAGGGTTACTTTAACCAGGTGCACAAGCAACTGGCTGAGGGAGGCATCCTCTTCATGGACGCCTATGGAGGTTACGACTCTTTCCGCGACATCGTTGAAGAGCGTGAGATCGAGGACGGGAACAGCAGCTTCACTTATATCTGGGAACAGGAAAAATACGACCCCATCAGCGGCACCCTGATCTGCCACATCCATTTCGATTTTCCGGATGATTCGCGCCTGGAAAAGGCCTTCAGCTACAACTGGCGCCTCTGGACTCTGCCGGAGATCCGGGAACTGCTCAATGAGGCAGGTTTCAGCAAGGTAACCTTCTACTGGCAGGGCTTCGATGAAGAGGGTGAAGCAGATGGCATCTTCGAGCCTGTTGAAGAGGGCGAAGCCGACGCTGGGTGGATCGCCTATATTACGGCCGAAAAATAGTGCCGCTTCCGGCCTTCCCCGGCCCCACAGCCGGTAGCAGCTTTGGGGTCAGGAATGGACCCAGGCGATGCGGAAGCGTCCTATCACCACGCCCAGCAGTCCAATAAGCATCAGCCCCAGTGCCGCCGGTTCAGGCACCACTTCGTGCATTTCAGCAGCAAGTATCTGGTGAGTGGCCGACGTGGGATGAAAGCCGTCCCATGAGAGATACTCATCCGGGTTGGCACAGGTGGTTCCACCGGTTAAAACAAACTCGCTGTAGCAGGCATCTGTGGCATTGGTAAAACCAAACGACGCAGGATCGGCATATACCTGGTTGAGCAGCCCAAAGGTATCCAACCGCATCAGCTCAACGTCAGCAAAGGGGGCTATTGCCGCCAGCAAGGCTGGCATCAAGGGCATTATTGAAGAGATTGGTCAGAAAAGACGCACCTGCCACCGGCGCTCCGCCACCGGTTACAAGTGGCACCAAACCCAAGTCGGGTACGTTGGGTATCAGGAAATCCTTTGCCCCGATGGCGGCGAGTTCTCCCACCACCTGAGCGATTCCGCCAACTGCAATGGTTATATCGGCAGTGGGATCGTATAAGGGATTTACCAACGCCTGGTCCAGGATGTCACTCATGTCATTGGAGCCGGACCAGACGATAAAGAGAGCATCGGCATCCGCCGGTGTCATGCCCAGACCGCCCAGATAGAGATCCTTCTGTTCATTGAGACTCAGTGCACCGAAGGCACCGAGCGGATGGGCAAAGCTGCGCGCACCGCCATAAGCGTAGTTGTTGCCGCCCAACACTGAGCTGCCAGTGGGAAGACCCAGTCGGTCAGAAAAATAATCGACGTAGTTCAGTCCGTTGGTGAAGCGTCCACCGTTGATTCCGTCAGTGTATTCCGGTGGTGGTATCAATCCGCCAGTAATTGTGGCGACGTTGCCCTGATCAGACAGGCTGTCACCAAACACATAGAGGTCGCTGAAGCGACTGGCAAAGGTCGTCAGAGGCCATAGCAACACCAGTAAAAGCAATAGACTCCATATGCCGTATCTTCTCATTTTTCGCTCCTGGCTCCGGAAAACGGGATGCAATGAACCTAACTATAGCTTGTCAAGACAGGAATAAAAGGTGACCTGATCAGGAACATCCGTCGGAGTGGCGTCCCGCCGCGAGACCCAAAGCCCAATCGCAGCGTGGCGCAGCGCCTACTCGTGGAAGATCGGCTGCAGGTATTTGAACAGGATGAAATCCCGTATCGCCGAAACATCGTTGATGTCGAGTTGGGGCAGAGTCAGCGACACAGGTAAAGGCTCATCGCTGGCCACAGCGACGATCGAGGGGTCCTCCAGACAGAGCAGAGGACGCCCCATGACAGGCCGGTGCAGTTCGATCTTGGGGAAACGCACATGACGAAAACCCTCCACCAGGATCAAGTCCAGTCGGGAGGCGTCCAGGCGATCGAGCATGGTCTGCAGGTCGGGATCGCCCTCGATCTCCTCTTCCACCATCAAGGCCCAGCGCTGGGCAGTCGCCAGCAACACCTGACCGGCACCGGCTTTGCGAAGTTCGTAGCTGTCCTTGCCGGGTTTGTCGACATCAACTTTATGATGGGCATGCTTGACCACACCGATCCGGATTCCCTCCCCCTTCAACAGCGGAATCAATCGGGTCAACAGGGTGGTTTTTCCGGTGCCGCTGTATGCGGCAAAGCCCAGTACGGGAACGGCTGCCTGAATCATCTTTCTACCAGCGTGGGAATAGGGGGATACCGGGATGGGGTCTCAGTCGATGGAGGAGTTGTTTCGCTTCATGCCGTGCAACATGACGATCAGATCCGCCTCACCCCGACTGATGTTCAACTCATCCATCAGCCTATCGGCCTTGGCGCCCTCCTGAACCAGACGAATCGCCTCAGCGTAGGGAGGCTCACCGCCCCGTTGGTACTCCATGCTCTCCTGCCGTTCTTCCAGATCCCGCCCATGGCGTTCAATGCGATTGACCCGTTTATCCACACCGACGGAACTGGAACAGAGCGCACCGACCGTCTGTTTGAGGATCTCCACCTCACGCATTGCTTCAGCAAGACGCTCTTGAGTGCGATTGGTTTGTCTATATGAGAGTACGATAAACACCAAAACAGCGAGCACCAGTACTGCAAGGATTATCCATAGGTTGAGCATGGTGCTATCCATCATGCGTATTCATCGATGTGCGGCTTGCCGTTGTCATTTTCCTGGGCGCGCTCTTTTTTCCTTCCTTGTTTGTTACGCTCTTCCTGGGGCTTCGGACGTTCACGACGCTCCGGCCGCCGACTGGGATTCACGGGGTAGAGTGGATTTATCGGACTCTGCTCACCGATTTCTGGCATTTCGGCTCCGTTGGATTAGGGGACCGAGTCAAACCGCCCACCCAAGTTTAATTACCCATCCCTCGTTGTACGGTTTGACTCCAAGCCCTGGAGTTCCTGGTCTGATTGAAAGGAGTGTAGCATGGGATTGCCATTCGGCATCAGAACATGCTGATCTCAGCCCACTCCTCATCTGTCAGCAGTTTATTCAGATCCACCAGGATCAGCAGACCATTCTCACGGGTTGCCACGCCCTGGATATAACGCGAACTCTCATCATTGCCGACATTGGGGGCAGCATCGACCTCGTCCTGGTTGAGTTCCACCACTTCCGCCACCGCATCCACCAGGATGCCAACCACCTGCTTTTCGGACTCAATGATCACGATACGGCTTGAGTCATCCAGTTCGGCTGAAGGCAGACCAAAACGGCTGCGGGTATCGATGACGGTCACCACGTTGCCGCGCAGATTGATGATGCCCAGTACGAAAGGGGGCGCACCAGGAACCGGCGCGATCTCAGTAACCCTGAGAACTTCCTGCACCTTCATCACATTGATGCCGTATGACTCATCCTTCAGCCGAAAGGTGACCAACTGAAGCACCGAATCATTCGCATCGACTTCTGCAGCATTTGTGTTCATTTACACACCTCTTCCCATCTGTTACACCCCATCACGTCAAAAAGTGGACGGGAATTATGTTCTCTAAATTATTTAAGCATTAATCATGCCCAACATGCCGTCGATATCCAGCAGCACCGACAACTGCTCTACCATCGTTCCGGCCAGCCAAGGATGCTTTCCCTGGGCAGTGCGCCAGCGCACACCTCCAGCATTCAGCATGATCGTCTCTGCAATACCGTCCACGGCAAGGCCGTATCCGCCGTCACCCACGACCAATACATGGCCGCCGCTCTGTCGTTCACCTGGCACCCTGTCACTGACTCTCTCCGGCATCACCAGACGAGCGGTGTCGACCACCACTATCTTCTGCCCGCGACTGACCAACACACCCAGATGCCAGTCGGGCTGGCCCGGCATAACAGAGGCCTCATCCCGCCACTCAAGAATACTCACCAGTCCGGTCAGAGGTATTCCCAAATTCAGCCCCCCCACCTTGAACACCAACACCTGAAAAGGCATTTCGGCCCAGGATGGAATGATCGGTTCATTGACTGCCTGTGTGACCTCAACGGTCTGACTGACGACCTCGGTCACCGGCCCGGCGGTCACCTCATCACTGGCATGTGTGGCGGAAACAGTCTCCGTCAGCGGCTGTTCCGTAATATCGGCTATTTTGGTGACAACTTTAGTTTCGGCAACCGGCGACTCGACGGGAATATCACTGATCTCCTGCAGCAGCACATCCAGATAGCTGCTGAGGGCGGCATCCGGCTCCGCAAGACGGGTGGAGGGCTTTTCATGTTGTCGATTCAACGTCCGACTCCGGCACTGACCGGCTGTCCCACTTCCCGTTGCAGGTCTTCGAGTAGATCAGTATAGGCGCTCACGCCGCGACCACCAGGGTCGAACATTGCGGGAGGAATACCTGCCCTGCTCGCTTCGCGCAAAAGAGTGTCAACCGGAATCAGGCCTCGCCAGAGATGTTCCTGATAGGTCTCACGCAACACCTTCAGACTGTCGACGGAAGCACGGGTACGCTGATCGTACATGGTGGGGACGATGGTATAGGGCAGCGAATTCTGTCGCGCCTTGAGCACCATCTTCAGGGTGTGCAACATCCGCTCCAACCCCTTGAGGGCAAGGAACTCTGTCTGCACGGGGATAATCAGCTGCTCGCAGGCCGCCAACGCATTGATCATCAGAATACCGAGGACAGGTGGACAGTCGATCAATACATAGTCGAAACGATCTTCCAACCGGGCAAGGGCGTTCTTGATCACCAGGCCCATGCCGTCCAATCTGCCGGCCTGACGATCGAGTGTCGCCAGCGCCATGGCGGCGGGCATCAGTTCCAATCCGTCGGTACCGGTCTTGTAGAGTAGTGTTGCTGGATCAACATCCTGTTTATCCGCTACCGCCTTGAAGAGCGAGTAGACGCTCTCTTCGATGGAGTCAGGGTCATAACGAAAATAGCTGGTCAATGAACCGTGGGGATCAATATCGATCAGCAGGGTTCTGAGACCCCACTGTGACAGCAGGCCACCGAGACCGACCGTGGTGGTGGTCTTGCCCACCCCGCCTTTCTGATTGGCGATGGTCCAGATCTTCATCGGCTGCCATCAGGCAAGATAATGGTCCGATCCGGATCGCCGTTCATGCCGAGGATAACCAGGCTCACCCGGCGGTTCTTCTGCCGACCGGCCTTACTGCCATTGTCGGCAATCGGGCGATGTTCACCATATCCGATGGCTGCCAGGCGTCCAGGGGCCACACCCATGCGGGCGATCAGATGCACGACACTGGCCGCGCGTGCTGCGGAAAGCTCCCAATTCGACGGATATTCAGGCGTGTGGATCGGCTGGTTGTCCGTATAGCCTTCAATCTGCAGCTGATTTTTCAATGGTCGCAGAATGCTGCTGATATCCCGCAGAACCTTTACTGCGGCACGGGAGAGTTTGGCGCTGCCACTGGGGAAGAGCATCTTGTTCTTCATGTCCACAATCACCCGTGTATCGCTGTGGGATACATCGACCAGATCCTTTTCGATGTAGGGTTCGAGCATGTCACCAATGGTGGCCGCAAGATAGCTCAGGCGCTGCGCCTCATCCGCAGCGCTGTCCAGTGATCCATCATCATCGTAAGTACCAGGACCAAAACGTGTCTCCGTCTGGATCAGCGCGCTGCTGCCTTCTGCACCCGTGGGATCTCCGCTGGAGCGGCTGATCTCGCCGATCTGGATCGGGTCCTGGCTGCGGGACGGCTCCTGAAACGCATTGGTCAAGGTTTGGGACAACACCCGGTATTTGCCCTCATTGACTGAAGATATTGAGTACATCACGACAAAAAACGCAAACAGCAGGGTGATAAAATCCGCATAGGAGACAACCCACCTTTCGTGGTTCTCCTGCTCTTCATGCCGTTTACGCCTGCGCGCCATTTTGCCCTCGTTATGAGAGAAAAGCCTTCAGCTTCATCTCAATATTGCGTGGATTTTCACCTTCGGCTATCGCTACAACCCCTTCGACCACCATTTCATGGTATTTCGTCATCCCCAACGACTGGGTCTTCAATTTTGCCGCTATCGGCAGTAGAAACAGATTTGCCAGTCCCACCCCGTAGATGGTGGCGACAAAAGCCGTAGCGATACCGCTGCCCAGCTTGGCGGGGTCTGCCAGGTTTTGCATCACATGGATCAAACCCATAACCGCGCCGATGATACCGATAGTGGGCGAGTAGCCACCCATGCCTTCATAAACCTTGGCCGCCTGCAGATCGTAGTGCTCCGTGGCATCCACTTCCATCTCGAGGATATCCCGGATCACCTCCGGTTCGCTGCCGTCCACCAGCAGTTGCATGCCTTTACGCAGAAAGTCATCCGATTCATTCTCGGATATGGTTTCCAGCCCGAGCAGACCCTCTTTGCGTGCGATATTGCTCCAGGTGACAAGTTTCTTGATGGTGGGGGACATGTTGATCCTGCCAGGCAGAAACACACGCCCTGACAGTCTCAGCGCGTGTAAAAAAACCGGTACAGGCGTCTGTAGAAGGATCGCACCAACGGTACCGCCAATCACGATAATCATTGCCGGGCCGTTGACCAGCGAGTCGACGTGTCCGCCTTCAAGCCAATTTCCGCCCAACACCGCCATAAAGGCGATGATGATGCCGATAAAGCTGAGGAAGTCGACTCTCATATTCTCTACTGTTCTCTACCCAGATTTTCAAGCATGGTCCCGATCTCATCAAGTGAGACAACACGATCCACAAGACCCGCTTTTTCAACCGCCCGGGGCATGCCGTAAACCACACAGCTCGCCTCATCCTGGCTCCAGAGTTTTGCGCCTGTCGACTTCAACTTGCGTGCCCCCTCCAAACCATCCGCGCCCATGCCCGTCAGAACTACGCCCAGTGCCTGCGCACCAAAAACTCTGGCCGCCGACTCAAGCAACTGGTCCACGCTGGGATGGTAGATCTGTCCCCCGCGCGCATCTTTGACCCTCACCATTGAACCCGAGGGTCCCTTTTCCACTATCATCTGCCTGCCGCCTGGCGCCAACAGTACCCTGCCGGGACGTAGCGGATCGCGATCCCTCGCCTCCTTCACTTCAATAGCGCAAACAGTATTGAGACGGTCAGCATAAGCCGAAGTGAATGCGGCGGGCATATGTACCGCAACCACCAACGGAATTGGGAAATTCCGTGGCAGTCGGGTCAAAATATTCTGCAGCGCCACAGGACCACCGGTTGATGCACCGATAGCAATCATGTCAACAGGGCCGGTCTCCTGCCTGAATCCAGCCGGCAACCTGCTCGCCCCGAGTCTTGTATTTTTTGCTGATTTTGGCGGCAGCCGCCCATGCCCTACAGCTCTCACCCGCTGCCGGAGCTGCTCTCCGAAAATCTCTGCGGATTCACCCGATTTCAGACCGTCCGGCGTTTTTGCGAGAAAATCCATCGCCCCGGACTCCAAGGCATCAAGCGTTTCCCTCGCCCCAGCCTTGGTGAGAGCCGAAAACATCAGGATACGGGTCGGGGATCTCGCCATGATGTGGCGAACTGCGGTAATGCCATCGAGTACCGGCATCTGCACGTCCATGGTGATAACATCCGGATGTAGCTGTTGCGCCAGCTTGACCGCCTCTTCGCCATTCATGGCGTAACCGGCTATCTCAAGATCCGGCGCAACCTCCAGCATCTCACCAATCCTGTGCCGGTAAAATGCTGAATCATCGACGACTAAGACTTTCAGCCTGGCCTGCATTTCTCACCATCCATTCTGAAATACAGTCTTATCAGGAACCATCGGCAGATCACTTGTCTGCTCAATATTTTCTGGCGTACTTGCTCATCAGCCCCGGCACATCCATGATCAGCGCGATTTTCCCATCGCCGGTTATCGTTGCACCGGCCATGCCTTCCAATCCCTGCAACATGGCGCCGAGGAGTTTGATAACCACCTCTTCCTGGCCAATCAGTTCATCCACCACCAGCCCAACCTGGATGTTGCCGACATTGACCACAACGACATGTCGACTACTCTTTTCCTCTTCCGTCATGGCGTTGTTCTGCACCAGCCACTGACTGAGATAAAAAAGCGGCAGCGCGCGTTCCCGTACCATGATCGTCAATTGTCCATCCACCACATTGGTACGATTGAGATCCAGATTGAAGATCTCCACCACGCTGGCCAATGGCAGGGCAAATGGCTGCGTACCCAGCACGACCATCAGTGTGGGCAGGATCGCCAACGTAAGTGGCAGTTTGATGGTGATGGTGCTGCCGCGGCCTTTTTCTGAATCGATCTCTACCGAGCCGTTCATCTGCGAGATGCGCGTTTTCACCACATCCATACCGACACCGCGGCCAGAGACGTCGGAGATCTCGGTTTTGGTAGAAAAACCGGGCTGAAATATCAGGTTGTAACACTCTTTGTCGTCGAGACGGGCGGCCGCCTCCTGATCCATCATGCCCTTCTCGACAGCTTTCTGCCGCAGCACATTGGGATCCATACCTTTGCCGTCATCACTGATTGACAACAGGATATGATCCCCTTCCTGGGCGGCGGTGAGCAACACGGTACCACGCCGTGGCTTACCGGCTCTTTCACGCTCGTCCGGCATTTCAATCCCGTGGTCAACCGAGTTTCTGACCAGATGTACCAGCGGATCGGCAAGCGCCTCCACCAGATTCTTGTCCAAATCTGTATCCTCACCCTCCATCTCCAGGTCGATCTCTTTCTTCATGGTACGGGCGAGGTCACGCACAACCCGGGGGAATCGGCCAAAGATCTTTTTGATCGGCTGCATGCGGGTCTTCATCACCGCCAGCTGCAGATCCGATGTCACCACGTCGAGGTTGCCCACCGCGTTGCTGACATCTTCATCATTCATGGTCGCCTTGAGTGTCGCCAGGCGATTTCTCACCAGCACCAACTCACCCACCATGTTCATGATGTCGTCGAGGCGCTGTGTATCGACACGGACTGTCGTCTCTGCCGATTGCGGCTTGACCGCTCCCTTGGGCGCAGGGGGGGATTTGGGTTTTGTCTTTTGCGGTGCCTGCACAGCTGGTGCCTTTTCCGGCTTGGGTTTTGGCTTGGCAACAGCGGCCGGTTGAGCCGCCTCTGATTTCACCGCTTTTGTCGCGCCGGAAAATTTCCCTTTACCATGCAAGTCATCCAACAGCGCATCAAACTCATCTTCAGAGATCTCATCAGCAGCAGGTTCAACGCTGGCAGATTTCTGATCAGGTTCTTTGCCGGGTTCACTGGAAAACTTACCTTTTCCATGCAAATCATCCAGCAACGTCTCAAATTCGTCTTCGGAAATCTCATCTGAAGCGACAGGGGATGCTTTTTCCGTCTCTTCTCCCGATTTGCTGGAAAATTTCCCCTTACCGTGCATATCATCCAGTAAAGACTCAAACTCACCTTCGGTAATTTCATCACTGCCTGCTGTTGCTTCGGCAGTATCGGGGGTCTGAATTGCATCGAGCAACTCTTCAAACTCATCGTCGCTCAAGTCACCTTTATCTGATTGAGACTCAGAGTTTTGTTCTGATTGTGGCGCAGGAGGTGCCTCGGCTACGGGTTCTTCCTTCTCTTCCCCCTCGGGAACAGTAAAGAATTTCAGCCGGTTGATCAGTTCGGGATCGGCATTATCCGGCATCTCTCCGCCCCGGATCTCATCAAACATCTCATTAACCACATCCACGACCTGTAGCACGACATCCATCAGGTCCGGTGTAATCTTGCGTTGTCCCTGCCGCAGTATATTGAATACATCTTCTGACTTATGGCAAATCTCTACCAATGAGTCGACAGCAAGAAACCCTGCACCACCCTTGTTGGTGTGGAATCCACGAAAGACGGCATTCAGCAGATCGTAATCATCAGTCTGCTGTTCGAGATCCACGAGTTGTTCTCCCAGCAGTTCGAGGATCTCTCCCGCTTCTACCAGAAAATCCTGCAGTATCTCGTCATTGAGATCTATGCTCATCTTTCTACCCCTGTCTCTATCCTTTGGTATAGATCTGATTCATTCATTACTTTCATGTTTTCGGCAGAGAACGCAAAAACTAAAATCCCAAACTCGACAAGAGATCATCCACATCATCCTGATTGGTCACTACATCGCCCTGTTCTACCCCTGGCACTACCGGCCCTTCCAATACCGCCGGGTCGTCAACTTTTTTACCAACTTCCAACTTACCGCCAGTGATCCGAACCAGCTTGACCAGCTTTTCTTCAACATCATGAACCAAGTCGATCACTTTACGGATGATCTGGCCGGTAAGATCTTGAAAATCCTGTGCCATCAATACGTTCGAGAGGTTGTCGTGCAGACTCTTGGAGTGGCTTTGCGTCTGCTGCAGAAATGCAGCCAATTCATCACTGAGACCCCGGAAGTCATCCTTGGTCAACAGGCGGGAACGAAATTTGTCCCACTCCGCCAACAACTCACCTGCCTGTTTATCCAGCGCTTCAACCATCGGCAAGCTCTCTTCAACAGCTGTCAGCGTACGATCCGCAGACTGCTCTGTCATGGAGATGACGTAATTCAACCGTTCCTTTGCGTCGGGTATATCCACTTGGGTCATCTCGGAGACCCGCGAGTCGAGTAGAAAACCGTTGATCGCTTCATGCAACTCCCGGGTCAGCCTGCCGACCTCCGTAAAGAGCTCGTTCTCTTTTATCTCGGCCAGTTCTCCGATGACACGGTCGGCATCCTTATTTTCACCGACTTCCAGATGTGCCACGAGAGTACGCGCCATTTCGAGGCGAATCTGGTCAGTCTCTGTCTGTTCCTGCATTCGGGTTCTCCCGCCCCTGTAACCTGTCAGCCTTCGACACGTTCAAAGATCTTGCTTATCTTCTCTTCGAGCGTACCTGCGGTGAATGGTTTGACCACGTAACCGTTGACGCCAGCCTGGGCCGCTTCAATGATCTGCTCGCGTTTGGATTCAGCAGTCACCATCAGCACCGGTAATCCCGCCAGTTTTGCATCTGCACGCACCTCTCTAAGCAGATCTATACCCGTCATACCCGGCATATTCCAATCACTGACCAGAAAGTCAAAATTTCCAGTCTGCAACATGGGTAATGCAGTGGTTCCATCGTCCGCCTCCTGAGTATTGGTGAAACCCAGATCACGAAGCAGATTTTTGATGATGCGCCTCATGGTGGAAAAATCATCCACGATGAGAATTTTCATATTTTTGTCCAAGGCAACCTCCAATCACTGTGCCGCCGTACTAAATTGACGATTCCATCTGTCGCCATACTTACTCTTCATCTGCCAGGCTGAGCCATTCCGTCAGCCGCGAACGCAGCCTCAATGTCGCCTGACTGTGGATCTGGCAGATCCGTGACTCACTGACACCCAGTACCTGCCCGATCTCACGCAGATTCAACTCATCGTCGTAGTACATCGCCACTACCAGCCTCTCCCGCTCGGGAAGACCTGCAATGGCATCCGCCAACGCCTGTTTGAAGGCATCCTTCTGCAAACCTTCGAATGGCCCCTGCAGTGAGTCCAGACTCCTCTCAGGGGCGATTTCACCCACCGCACTCAACTCATCCAGACTAAAGATTCGGCAACCTGATGCATCCTTGAGGATCTTGTGGTACTGCTGTACCGACATATCCAGTGCATCGGCCACTTCCGAATCACGGGCATCCCGTCCCTCCTCGTTCTCGATGATGCGCATCGCATCAGCCACCATTCTGGCTTTGCGGTGCACTGAACGTGGCGTCCAGTCACTACGCCGGATCTCATCCAGCATGGAACCGCGGATGCGGATTCCCGCGTAGGTTTCAAAGCTGGCACCCTGGGTGGGATCGTAGTTGCGACTCGCTTCCAGCAACCCCAGCATGCCCGCCTGAATCAGATCGTCAGCCTGCACATTGGGGGGCAGGCGATTCATCATGTGATAGGCAATACGCTTGACCAGCCCGGCGTGCCGGATCACCAGGTCATCATGCCCCTGTCTTTCCTCTATGGCGCTATATGTAGCCAAACCGTTCACCGTCCCATCTCCCCGTATTGACTTGAAAACTGGATCAAACGTTCAACGAAAAATTGCAGGTCGCCGCTCGCATTGGCGGGTACAGGCCAGTTATCGGCCTTCTTCGCTAAATTCTTGAATGCCTGTGCAACCCGAGAGCGGGGATAGGCCTCAACCACTGGTTTCTGCCCTTTTACCGCTTTGCGTAGTTGCTCATCGTAGGGGACGCTGCCCATGTAGCTGAGCATTACGTCCAGGTACCGGTCTGTTACCCGGCACATCTTGTTATAGAGGTCGCGCCCCTCCTGCACACTCTTAACCATGTTGGCGAGAATGCGGAAACGGCTGACGCTATGTTCACGATTCAGCAGTTTGATAATGGCGTAGGCATCGGTTATCGATGCCGGCTCATCACAAACCACCACCACCACCTCCTGGGCTGCACGGCTGAAACTGACCACCAGATCGGAGATTCCAGCCGCGGTGTCGATCAGCAATACGTCAACATCATTCGCAAGCTCACTGAAGGCATGGATCAGTCCGGCGTGTTCAGCCGGGCTCAGCTCCGCCATCTGCTGCATGCCGGAAGCGCCGGGAACGACTTTCAATCCCTTCGGCCCCTCCACCAGAATCTCTTCCAGTGTGCGCTCACCATTGATGACATGGGAAAGGTTGTACTCGGCGTGCAAACCCAACACCACGTCAATATTGGCAAGCCCAAGATCGGCATCCAGCAGCATCACGCGCCGCCCCATAGCCGCCATGGCCACGCCGAGATTCACCGAGACATTGGTCTTTCCAACCCCGCCCTTTCCGCCGGTAACGGCGATCACTCGCACGGGATCCGGATTCACCATGCGCCTTAATCCTGAAGCCTGATCTTCAATAATGTCAGACATGAGCATGTTCACCTGTGCCTCCAAACGCGAACGCCATGTATCCCTCATCCGGGGATTCATCCGCCTCCTGTGCCATCTCCATCGCTCTGCTAACCAAACTATGGGCTCTGGCAACGTGCAGGTCCTCAGGCACTCGCTGTCCATCGGTGACAAAAGCCAATGGCAGGCTTGTGTCGATCAAAGTACTGAAGACACCACCCAACGATGCCGCCTCATCCATCTTGGTCAGAATGCAACCTACTGGACGGGCGATGCTGAAGGCCCGAATCGCATGAGCGAGTGCCGAGCGCTGGGTAGCGGCTGATAACGTCAACAGGGTTCGTACTGGATGATTACCCGAGGTAATCATCGAAAGCCGTTGGCTCAGCTGGATATCCTGCTGACTCATGCCGGCGGTATCGATGAGTACCAGGCGTTTTTCCGAGAAGGCGCGCAGCGCGGCATCCAGCTCTTCCGCTGTCGAGGCGGTGCGAACCGGCACATCCAGAATGCGACCATAGTTGTGCAACTGCTCCTGGGCGCCGATGCGATAGCTGTCCGTGGTAATCAACGCTAGCTGGCGGTTACCATGACGCAGGCAGAAACGGGCTGCCAGTTTGGCGATGGTGGTTGTCTTGCCGACCCCGGTCGGGCCGACCAGAGCCACTATGCCACCCATGTCAAGGATATCCTCCTGGACCACAGGCAGTTCACTGATCAGGTGAAACAGCGCCTTGCGCCAGGCCTGATCCTCCGATTCCATATCCTCCACCCGGTTGGCCAGATCACGGCACAGGTCCGCACCCAATCCCATTCCCATCAGACGACGAATCAATTCCTGGGTCTGGGGACGGCGTTGACCCATATCCCGCCAGGTCAATTCGGAGAGTTCGTTCTCCATCATGCGCCGCAGCGCCTGCATCTCCTGGCGCATCTCCTGCAACACAGGGTCCTGGCTCCACTCCACCTGGGGCTGTGCTTGGGGTGTTGGGCGGCGGGCACGATCGATACTGACCGGTTCTGCGGGTTTTACCGGTTTTGCGGAAATATAGGGTTCACGGGCCGGTCTGACAGCTTTTTGGGGTTCTGCTGCCACGGGAGGTTGAGGCTCATTCTGACGGGGGATCTCCGTTACCCTGTCGGTCGCTGCATCATTGAAGGCCGCCACGTCATAATCCATGGCCGCCACCAGTTCCACGCCACCCTCCACACTCTTGTTGGAGAGAATGACTGCATCGGAACCCAATGTATCCCGCACCGATTTCAAAGCCTGACGCATATCAGGCGCAAAGAAACGTTTTATCTTCATTGTGGGCAATCCCCCGCAGCAAACCGAGAAACTTTCGGATTACTTCCGGTAATCGAAATCAATCTGCCAATTAAGTCTCTGCATTCGTGTTGCCGATTGTTGAAATCACCTTTATCTGGCGATTGTCGGGTATCTCGTTATAGGAGAGGATGTGCATGCCCGGCGCCGCGTGTTTCGCGAATCGCGCCATCCAGGGTCGGATCGGCGCAGCCACCAGTAGTACACTCTCCTGTCCTGCCGTTTCCATATTGGCTGCCGTCTCCGCCAGCGCCTGTTGCAACCTCTCTGCCAGTCCGGGCTCGAACCCAGCCTGCCCCCCTTCCGAGGCTTGCAAGGTCTGTTGCAATATCTGTTCCAATTGCGGATCCAACACAGCCACAGGAATTTCCTGTGTAGAACCAATGAGTTGCTGAACAATGCCCCGGGAGAGGGCAACCCTGACGGCAGCCGTCAGAACGCCAGGGTCTTGACTCCTGACAGCATGATCCGCCAAGGTTTCGGCAATCGTGCGGATATCGCGGATCGAAATATGCTCCGCTAGCAGGTTCTGCAGAATCTTCAGAAAGACGCTCAGAGAGATCACCTTCGGTATCAGATCCTCCACCAGTTTGGGGGCCGTTCTGGAGAGACTGTCGAGCAGTTGCTGCGCCTCTTCGTGGCCCAGCAGCTCATGTGACTGGTTGTGCAGGATCTCGCTCAGGTGGGTCGCCACCACCGTGCTGGCGTCCACCACGGTAAAACCGAGGGTCTGTGCATGGTCACGCTGCTCATGTTCGATCCAGACCGCATCCAGGCCAAAGGTGGGATCCTTGGTGGGTGTTCCCTGCAGTTCACCAAAAACCCGGCCGGGATTGATCGCCAGGTCGCGGTCGGGAAAGATCTCAGCCTCGGCTGCTGTGACGCCATTGACAGTAATGCGATAGGCATTGGGAGAGAGATCCAGGTTATCCCGGATATGCACCGATGGGATCAAAAAACCCAACTCCTGGGAGAGCTTGCGTCGCACACCTTTGATCCGATTCATCAGCTGGCCGCCCTGGTTGCGATCCACCAGTGGAATCAGGCGGTAACCCACCTCCATACCGATCAGGTCAACCGGCTGCACATCATCCCAGGTCAACTCACGCTGCTCAGGCGGCTGCTCTTCTGGCAGTGGCGCGGCCACATCCTCTTCCACCGGTTGCTGCTGGCGTTGCCAGATCATCCAGGCACCAGCCCCAGCAGCAGCTGCCAGGGTAAGGAAGGCGAAGTTGGGCATACCGGGGATGACGCCCATAAGGAGCAGCACCGCTGCCGCAATCCCCAGCGCCTTCGGGGTGGAGAAGAGCTGACTGATAATCTGCCCACCCACATCCTGAGTACTGGCGACCCGCGTCACGATGATCGCCGCCGAGGTGGAGAGCAACAGGGAGGGAATCTGTGCCACCAGACCATCGCCGATGGTCAACAGCACATAGTTCTGCAGCGCAGTGGCAAAATCCAGGTCATGCTGCACCATGCCGATGCCGAGTCCGCCGAGAATATTGATAAAGAGGATCAGGATACCGGCGACTGCATCACCCCGCACAAACTTGCTGGCGCCATCCATCGCCCCGTAAAAATCCGCCTCTTGTGCCACTTCCTCGCGCCGGGTTCGCGCCGTATCCTGATCGATCAGACCCGCATTGAGATCCGCATCGATCGCCATCTGTTTGCCGGGCATGGCATCCAGTGTGAATCGCGCACTCACCTCGGAAACACGCCCCGCGCCCTTGGTCACCACCACGAAGTTGATGATCACCAGGATCAGAAAGACCACCAGACCCACGGCATAGTTGCCACCGATTACGAAAGAGCCAAACGCTTCGATCACCTTACCCGCAGCATCACCGCCGGTATGGCCTTCAAGTAATACGATTCGGGTCGACGCAACATTCAAGGCAAGCCGCAGCAAGGTCGCAATCAACAGCAGACTGGGAAAGACTGCAAAGTCGAGTGGCCGGCGGGTATAGACCACCACCAGCATCACCACCAGAGAGAGGGTGATATTGAAAGTAAAGAACATGTCCAACATGATCGGCGGCAGCGGAATGATCACCATCACCAGCAGCATGACCAGGACCAGCGGCGCACCCAGTCCCGCAGTGCCGACACGTTTTACATTACCGAGAATCGCTGTGGCATCCATTTAGTTCGTACCTGGTTTGAGTGCTGAAAACCGATCAGTCATGGCGCAGATCCTCCGGCACCGGCAGCTCATCAGGAACCTGCGGTATGTCGCCACCATCGGTTCGATAGACTCTGAGCTGGAAGACATAGGCCAGCAGTTTGGCAACCGCCAAAAAGAGTCCTGCCGGAATCGCCTCGCCCAGTTCGCTGTGAAAATAGATGGCCCGGGCCAATACAGGAGATTCGACGATCGGCACATCCGATTCCAGGCCGATACGACGAATATTGGCTGCCACCAGATCGGCACCTTTCGCCACCACCTTCGGTGCGCTCATACTCCCCTGGTCATAACGCAGGGCAACAGCGTAGTGAGTCGGATTGGTAACGATCACATCGGCCTTGGGCACCTCTTCCATCATGCGCCGCTGGGCCATCTCCCGCTGCAGGCTGCGGATTCGGCTTTTGACCTCCGGACGACCGTCGGTCTCTTTCATCTCGCCCCGTATCTCCTGCTTGGTCATCTTCAACTGACGCTTGTGTTCCCAGAGCTGGAACGGCACATCGATGGCGGCAATAAGGATCAGGGTGGATGCGAGCAACGTCACCGACCAACCGATGAGGGAACCCAGCTTGGGCAGCGCCTGTTGGAACTCCATCCCATGCAGGTTCAGGTAGCTGTCCAGCGTGTTCCACAGCAGAATTGCGGTAGCACCGCCGATGAGCACGAACTTGGCCACGGCTTTGAGCAACTCAACCAGCGCCTTGGCAGAGAACATTCGCTTCAAACCCTTGGCCGGACTGAGCTTGCTCAATTTAGGTGTCAGCGCCTCGGCACTGATGGAGAAACCGCCCAATGCGATAGAACTGGCGATAGCCACGACTATCATTAATACAAAAAATGGGATCAGCAGTATGAAGGCATCCTGCATGGCCGCACTGAGATGGGTGAAGAGAGTGCCGATATCGAAAATTTCGTCCCGACTGAGCGTAAAGCTCGTCTTCATCAACGCCTGTAATCCACCACCCAGTTGGCTGCTTGTCGTCGCCAGAAAGATCACGCCGATCAGGGTGATCGCCATGGTATTGAGCTCTTTCGAACGGGCAACCTGTCCCTTGCGCTTCGCCTCATTCAGGCGTTTCGCTGTCGGTTGTTCCGATTTTTCCTGGCCGTCCTGATTTTCGGCCATGATTCACCTCGTTATCTGAAAAATTTGCATCATCAGCTGAAAGCCTTCATTCAACAGATGAGAGAAGAGATCCAAAACATTGGGCAGGGTTACGCTGATCAACACGAAACCCATTAGCATGGTGATGGGAAAACCTATGGAGAATATGTTGAGCTGGGGTGCGGCCCGCATTACCACACCCATGCCCATGTTGATCATCAACATTGCACCCATCATCGGCAGTGCGATCATCAATCCACCGGCAAACATACGACTGGCCCAGGAAATGATGTCGTGGATACTGGTACTGGAGAGTCCACTTTTCGCCACGGGGATGGTCTGAAAACTATCAACAACCAATTCAATCAGTATCAGATGGCCATTGAGCAAGAGAAATACCAGGGTCGTGAGGATCAGATAGAATTGAGCCACCACCGGCACCTGCACACCGTTCTGTGGATCCACCATATTGGCAAAACCCAATCCCATGCTGTAAGCCATCGCCTGTCCGCCGAAGACCACCGCACCAAACACCATCTGCAGGATAAAACCCATCGTCACGCCGATGGCGATCTGCTGCAGCAGGATGATGAAACCATCGTGACTCAGCACATCCATGGAAGGCATTCCGGTCGGCAGCGATGGCATTGCCACCCAGGTGATCAACAGTGCCAACCCCATGCGCATACGCACCGGAAACTGGCGTGAATTAAATACGGGAGAGGCCATCATCATTGCGCCGATGCGTATCAGCGGCCAGAGATAGGCGCCTAAGAAGGCGTCGAGTTGTGCTTCGCTGAACGACATTTGGACAACCTGAACTACCCCGTCAGATAGCCGACATACCAAACTGAGGGACGCCGTAAATACATCCATGTAGGCTTGACGGCGGCATCCCTGCCGCCAACACCCTCACTTGGACATGTCGGCCATCCAACGGCTTATCAAATAAATATCCCACCATCCATGGCAGGACAGCAGTCGCACCCGCGACCGCACGCACACCTCGTTTGGAACGATCCATCACTGGATCAACTCCGGAATCGATTCAATTAGATTCTGCGCAAAAGTCATCAGCAGCTGCAGCATCCAGGGACCGGCAAACATCAGGATCAAGCCGACTATCGCCAGCTTGGGGATAAAGGTCAGCGTCATCTCGTTGATCTGCGTGGCGGCCTGAAACATTGCCACCAACAGGCCAACCGCCAATGCAGGTAACAGCACCATGCCGGTGAGTACGCCGATAACCCCCAGGGTCTGCTGCCCGATAGCGATGATTGTGTCCGGTCCCATATATCGTGCCTAAACTTGAAAACTGCTGGCCAGGGTGCCGAAAACCAACGCCCAACCATCGATGAGTACAAACAGCATGATCTTAAAAGGCAGGGAGATGATCATCGGAGAGAGCATCATCATGCCCATCGACATCAATACGCTGGCCACCACCATGTCGATCACCAAAAAGGGGATGAAGAGCAGGAAGCCAATCTGAAAGCCGGTCTTCAGTTCACTGGTGGCAAAGGCGGGCAGCAGCAGGGAGAAAGGGACTTTGTCAGGACTCTCCAGTTCGCCGAAATCTCCGATACGGGCGAACAGACCCAAGTCATCCTCCCTGGTCTGCGCCAGCATGAATTCACGCACCGGACCACTACCCGCTTCCAGCGCTTCCATGGTCGACATCTGATCCTGCATATAGGGCTGTACTGCAACCTCGTTAACCTCGTTGAATACGGGCAGCATGATGAAGACGGTCAAAAACAGAGCCAGACCAATCAGTATCTGGTTGTTGGGTGTGTTCTGGGTGCCCAGCGCCTGCCGCAGGATCGCCAGCACGATGATGATGCGAGCAAACGACGTCATCATCATCAGGGCACCCGGCAACATCGTCAGGGCAGTCATGAAGAAGAGGACTTGGATGGTCAGGGTATAGGTCTGCCCACCTTCGGGGTCCTGGGTCACCGTCAGCGCATCCACTCCAGGGGCTGCCTGGGCCACCAGGGTAAAAAGCATGCCCGCAATGATCAGCCAGAATTTCATGACGGCAACTCTTCCTTGGCCTCTGCCAACTGCTCATCGAAGGTAACTTCATCTTCGTTCTGATCCAGCACGTGCAGGGTCTGCACACGTCCAGGCGCAACCCCGAGCAGCAGACGAATATCATCCACTTTGACCACCACGACCCGCTCCCGAGGACCGACAGACGTGCCGCCCAACACGGTCACCATGCCCTTCCCCGACATTTGCAGCTGCCCGAACCGTTTGAACAACCAGCCTGCGGCAAAGATCAGGAATATTACGAACAGCAATCCACCCGCCGTCCTCAGCAGATTCTGCGTACTCAAAGGGGAGACTTCGACCTTCCGTACGGCGGTTTCAGCCGCCAGCAGGGAGCCGGAGCAGATGGCGGGAATGAGCGCAAGAATACGCATCAACTCAGCCTCTTCACCCGTTCCGAAGGGCTGATGATGTCGGTCAGGCGCAGACCGAATTTTTCATTCACCACCACCACTTCACCCTGGGCGATCAGCGTGCCGTTGACCAACACATCCATCGGCTCACCTGCCAGGCGGTCAAGCTCCACCACCGAACCCTGATTGAGTTGCAGCAGATTGCGGATATTGATCTTGGTACGGCCAATCTCCATGGATATCACCACAGGCACATCGAGAATCGCATCCAGGTTGACGGAGTCATCTTTCGATCCGTCCTCTTTCAACACCTCAAATTCAGCTGTCTTTGCAGCGTCTGCCTCACCTTCGGCCTGGCCTTCCAATGCATCCGACCACTCATCTGCCAGAGCTTCATTCGGATCTGTCGTTTTCTCTTCTTCGCTCATAATTGCGATCCTGTTGCTAACTGATTTTTCATCGCTCTACTGAACTCCCGCTTCTTCAATATCCAGATAGTCATGCAGTGCGGACTGACGGCTATTGCGCATCCAATTAGAAATCTTGACTGAATAGTTCCCTTCGGAAACCCCAAGTTTGGCAGTGAACACCGGCACTTCCGCTGCCTTCACTTCCACCTCTTCAGGCATTTCAATAGGGATGATGTCACCCACTTTCAGACTGGAGAGTTGATGTAGTGTCATATCCACTTCGGTCAGAACGCTGGAAAGCTCTACTGAAGCACCAAGGATCTCTTCCCGTAATGAGTGTTCCCATCGTTCGTCACGCTCACTGCTGTCACTCTGCACACCGGCATCCAGCAGTTCGCGGATCGGTTCCAACATCGAATAAGGCATACAGATGTGTAAGTCACCGCCACCGTTTTCCAGATCCACATGAAAGGTCGTTACCACCACTACTTCTGACGGACTGACAATATTGGCAAATTGAGGATTTACTTCAGAACCACAGGACTCAAAGGAGACATTGAAGACCGGCTTCCAGGCCTCCTGAAGATCGGTGAAGGCCTGGTTCAGCAGCAGTTGAACCACCCGGTTCTCAGTAGGCGTAAAATCCCGACCCTCGATCTTTGTATGAAAGCGGCCACTGCCGCCAAAATAGTTGTCCACGACACTGAAGACCAGCTTGGGATCAATCACAAACAGACCCTTGCCACGCAGTGGCTTGATCTTCACCATATTTAAACTGGTCGGTACAAACAGGCTGTGAACGAACTCGGAAAACTTCTGCATCTGTACGCCTGAGACTGATATGTCGGCGGTACGGCGAAGCATATTAAACAGGGTGGTACGAAAATGACGGGCGAAACGCTCGTTGATCATCTCCAGGGTGGGCAGACGCCCACGGACAATGCGGTCCTGGCTGGCAAAATCGTAACCGGACACGCCATTTGCATCGACCTCTACTTCTGCTTCGGAGGCGACATCACCGCTATCGACGCCATGCAGCAGCGCATCGATCTCTTCTTGTGAAAGTAAGTCGTTGGCACTCATGGCGTTACTGCATCACAAAGCTGGTAAAAAAGAGGGCTTCAATGTCACCGGGACCATCCAGTTCCTCTGCAATCCTGTTCAATTCATCGAGCATCTCCTTCTGCAGGGACTCTTTGGCCGACCGCTCTTTGAGCGACTTACCATCCGAAGATTCAGCAGATGGTGACGGATCATCGGGTCGTTGTGTTTAAGGAATTCGACCATCGCATCGCCACGCACACGAACATTGACACCCACCTGCAACAGCTTGGGTTTGCCGGGCAGATTTGCCACGAATACCGGCTTCAAATCATGATAGAGGAGAGGCCCTTTTTCAGCATCTTCAGCTGCTGCTTTCTCTTCTGCCGCCGCTTCTTCCGTCACTGCCTCTTCACTTTCATCGCCGCTAAAGAACAGGAAATAGGCTGCGGCGCCGCCGCCAAGTAACACCACCACCACAATGGCGATGATGATGATCATTTTTTTCTTGCCTGATTTCTCGTCGCCGAGATCCAGATCGTCCGCTTCTTCTTTGGCCATTTTGCAATCCCCAAACAGTTTCGTGTTCAGTACTGCAAAATAAGTGCCATAAATATAATTTCTTTATATTCAATGAGTTAAAATATGACGTTTGTTATTCGTCGAAACTTTGACGAAAAAACGGGGGGCGTACAGGCGGATTTTCGACAGCAGAACTACCGAGAAATACCGAACAAGGTAATCAGAGACGAGGCAGCACAGGAAAACATGACAATGATCTTGATAATCGTCGATGGCGACTGCTAAGGAATCATGGCATCACGTTTCCTATTTGCAAAGAGGCTGTCAGTAAGCAAAGTAATTTATTGGGTTACTGCTTGATGAATGTCTGTTGGACTCAGCCGCCTCCCGCTCAGGACTCTACTTTATACGGGTATGTATTTTCAGGCTGATCGACACTGGGTGGATGGCCTTCGGATAAGGCGTGTGTTCAGTGGACCATCCCCTGTTTTTCACACAACACCTCTTTCCTATCGTGAACTTACATCCTTTTTTACTCGATTACAGGTACTTTTACACCCACCGGGGCAGATCGACCCAAGCGACTTGCCGCTTGCCGAATGAATCTAATTTTCTTCGCTCTGCCGCTCAGCGTCCGCTGGAGTCCATGTTGTGTTTGTCTGCGTTGGAGAAGGGCAAGGATCAGGCCGGTTAAACTGGTATGCCGCATAGCCAACTAACATTAGACAGATAATAACTGCGGCGACTTCCGGTCTATCTTTGCCAACATCCTTCACTACCCCATCCTTGACATTAACAAGATCAAGGGGGTGATAGATCCCTTTCCGATAGAACAAAAGCGTGACAAAGAACATTACCGTAACCGCCAGGAAGGCGTGAATGGTATAAGTAAAGGCTGTTCGCGCATCACAACCGGTAACCTGTGTCGCACTGGCACCAAGAATCGCTGCACATGCCATCATGGCCAAGGCGAAAACATTAATAGGGGTTCTAGCTTGCATTGCAGCTTTCCAAGGAGTCTGCGAACTACTAGATGAGTCCACTTGCTCAGCATTAGGACACCCGCAATTTACGCAGGTAGCAGCTTTGTCTGAGATTTCCTGACCACAATCATGGCATTTCATTAAGGCCATCCTCTTCTCCTATATTCAAGCATAACGCCTAAGCTCAGCTGACCACAATGCGGACTCTTTTTCTTCCGCCTGCACTACAAAAGAGGCCACTAAAATACATGGAACAAATATGTTCTTGGTGCCCATAATTGCTCCTGTGTTATTGATTACATAACGCCACGCTCTGGTGCAAACCGTAACGCAGCGTAAGTTTGTCCCTGGCAGCGTTTGTTTAGAGCATGTTTTTTGGTCACAAAATAGCTCTCCACAAATACAAAATGAACACGCTACTTGTCACCACATGGACGCTTGAATCTTTTGCGCGCACGTTCCACCTTACTTCTGATCACGCAGTCCTCAACGTGATCGTTGATCAGCCCCATTGCTTGTATAAAAGCATACGCCGTGGTGGGTCCAACAAATTTCCAGCCCAATTTTTTCAGGTCCTTTGACAACGCAATCGATTCAGCCGATGTCGATGCAGTCTGCGGTTTTGCAAGTTGTTTCTCGTCTGGTTCGTAACGCCAGAAAAAGGCTGCCAGCGACCCTTCCTGTTTGACGAGTTCCTTAGCCCGTTTTGCGTTGTTGATGACCGCCTCTATCTTGCCGCGATGGCGAACGATGCCTTCGTCCTTGAGAAGACGATTGATGTCGCGCTGGGTGAAATGCGCTATTTTGTCGAAATCGAAATTGTGGAAGGCAGAGCGGAAGTTCTCGCGCTTGGCAAGGATAGTGCGCCAGCTCAGCCCGGATTGAAAACCCTCCAGACACAATTTCTCGAATAAGCGATGATCATCACTGACCGGAAAACCCCATTCTGTATCGTGATAACCGAGGAACTCCGGTGCGAAATCGCACCATTCGCAGCGCAATTTACCGTCAGCGCCTTTTATTGTCGCTCCCATATATCTACCCCTTGTATTTAAATTGCAAGATGATTTCTCACTTACTCAGCCAAGAAGAAACTTCAGTCGTTCATCGGTTTTTGCAGGCGTGATTTCTATAATTTCTTCACGCACATAATGTTCACCACAAACAGATCATTATTCACCCTGCTTTGAATATCTGACAGAATCGTATTTTGCGCCACAATCCCACCGACAGAACTAGGCCGGTGACTACCGACCATTAATAATACGCCATCATCAAAACCTCGTTTTATCCATTCGTTGCAATAATAGTAGACGAACTTCACTTTCGCCGAATTAAGTATAGTGCCAAGAGTCCAACTGGAAGCACTACGCCCATAAAATAGAGTATCTCAATCGGCGCCCTGAATATGAACACGAGCACAAGTAAGAGAAGAACGTAAAGCGTCACCTTAAACGCAACACTACTGAGTATGGCTCCTCGCGTAGAGTGTTGCACATCAGATGCTTCTGCTCCAGTTTGGGACAAACTATCGGCGGCTTTGATGCGAGGTTCATGGCCTGCCCCCTGTGTCAGGATAGTTGTCG
>QFXE01000009.1 GCA_003349915.1 endosymbiont of Escarpia spicata | reverse complement strand
GTGCAAAACTGGGGTAGGTTCCCCAAGCCTTCACCCGGTCGACTGAATTTGCTTGTTAGGTTGCTGGTTTTGGAGAAATAGATATGAGTTACCACGACTGTGAATACAACTGCGGCGCTACTGATTGCCCAGCACCCATCAGGCCGTCAAATTATGACGGTGAGGTTTTTGGGTCTGCATTGCAATCAATAAAAGCGAAATGGTGGGAGATTTGGCTCGCCATTATTTTCGGTAAACGATGTGTAGGCTCGGATTCTGGCATGACAGTGACGATGCACTATTGGCGCGGTAAATATTATTTAACTGATGGCAGTAAGACTACCTAACGGGGGCGCTCAGTGCGACCTCTATTTCCGGGCATTGGACGCCCGGAAATAGAGGTTCCGGCTGCAGGATCTTGTTATCCGGCATGCTGTAACTGACGGAGTGAATAGATTGATGAACATTCATGACTGGAATAGGAAGGCAGCCGATGCACTGAGCGCCCCCGTTATCCGGGCAGGGATGCCCGGATAACAGATATTAAACGGAGCGAGGCAAATATAGATGAAAATGCAAGAGGCCATGGAACGGGCCAGAAACGTGGCCCGTTTTCGTCATCTGTCCTACAGGACGGAGAAATCCTATCTGCACTGGATCGGCAGATATGGGCGCTGGTGTGCGAATCACCCAGACGGCAGCCATGCTGACAAATTGAGAGGCTATCTCACGCATCTGGTTGTTGATCGTCACGTCTCGAAATCGACACAGCACCAGGCACTGAACGCTATTGTTTTCCTCTACCGTAAAGCGCTGGATATTGATATTGGAGATATCGGCGCGTTCCGTCCAGCGACCGCACCTAAACGCCTGCCGGTTGTGCTATCTCAGCACGAGGTGACAGCGCTCCTGCACCACATGCGCGGCACTCCTAAGCTGGTTGCGTCTCTGCTCTACGGCAGTGGTTTACGACTGAATGAGGCGCTATCGCTACGCATCCAGGACGTTGATCTACAACGACGCCTGATAACCGTCAGATCAGGCAAGGGTGACAAAGATCGCGCCGTCATGCTGCCCGCTTCTTTGGTTGACGACCTCGCCCTGCAGATCCATCAATCCGAGATCACCCACAAACGGGATCTCGCTAATGGATTCGGGGAGGTCTACCTGCCAAACGCAATCGAGCGCAAATACCCCAATGCCTCGAAATCGACAGGTTGGCAGTATCTGTTTCAGTCCACCAGGATAGCTACCTGCCCGCGCACGGGAGTAATGCGCAGGCACCATTTGCACGACTCAGCCGTGAGCAAGGCGATTAAACAAGCCAAGAACAGAGCGGGCATTAAAAAGCGGGTTGGCGCTCATATTTTAAGACACAGCTTTGCGACCCATCTACTGGAAAGCGGCACAGATATACGCACCATCCAGCAGCTACTCGGCCACGCCCACGTCAGCACGACGCAAATCTATACCCACGTAGCCACAACCGGTGCCGCCGGGGCAGTCAGCCCACTGGAGCGACTGGCCGGATGACCAACAAATTCACGACACAGAGAGCTATACGGCAATGTTACTGACAAAAAGACAGGCGGCAGAAGAGCTGGCAGTCAGCCCGAGGACTGTCCAGCGGATTATTGACTCCGGCGCTCTGAGAGTGATAAAGGTGACCGAATCAAAAAAGGGGGAGCGCATCCACCCGGATGATCTCGCAGCATATATACAGGAGCAGAGATGGCAATCAGGCGGCACAAAAACGGCTGGGAGGTCGATGTCACCAGCCGCAGGGCAGGCATCAGGATTAAGAGAATTGTTGGGACTAAAAAAGAAGCTACTGCGCTCGAAGCGGAGATCCACCAGCAGATCATCAGAGACACCCTCGTTGACCGTGGTATCGAGCAGGGGCTTGAGCGATACCTAAACGGGGAGGCTACTGGTCTAAAGAGCTACGATAGCCTGCTTTCAATATCCCGCGCACTCTTGCCACACGTAGAGGGGCGCACGTTTGGACAGGTCGGTGAGGTAGCCGATAATATCAAAACAACGATGCTGACTGACGGACTAGCGAAAGCCACCATTAATCGTCGCCTCGCCCTGCTCCGCCGCCTCTGCAATCTCGCCTACGACTGGGGCTGGACGAGCCAGAACCAATCCCGCAGAGTAAAACTCCTGCCAGGCGAGACAGAGCGCCATTATTACCTGACACCAGACCAGGTTGAATCCATAGCGGCAAACTGCCCACACACCGGAGACCTGATCAGGATCGCGGCCTACACGGGACTGAGGAGAGGTGAGCTGCTGGGTCTGAAGTCCGACCAAATCAGCGACCAGTTTATTATCCTCGGCACTGACACGAAAACCGCCCGGCCCAGGCTCGTCCCGATACCGGAGCAGATTGCACAGATTGTTGATGATTTGCCGCTGCCGTTGCCGCCGAACACCAATCACATACTGCGCACAGAATTCGAGGCTGCCAGGGCGTCAGCAGGCATGCAGCACATCCGGTTTCACGACCTCAGACACACCTGCGCCAGCCTACTGGCTCAGGCAGGGGCTACGCTGCATCTGATCGGGAAAGCGATGGGACACTCCACCCCTACAATGACCAACCGATATGCGCATTTAGTGAGCGATAACCTGCTGGACCTTGCTCGCCGCCTCGATGGGCTGGGGGCATCTAAATGAATGCTATGCGTAGTTCTATGCGTAGTCATCGAGCAGAATGTTTCGCAGGAAATCCGCCTAAGCTATTGTTTTATATGGTGCCCGGAGCCGGAATCGAACCGGCACGACCCAAAGGTCGAGAGATTTTAAGTCTCTTGCGTCTACCAATTTCGCCATCCGGGCGGATGAGCGAGACAGCAAGTTACAAAAGGCAATGGAGGCTTAGGTCGGAATAGAAACGACGTCCACGGCTTTGTAGTCCGTCTCACTTACTGATAATTCAAAAGGTTACGAAGTTTACCACCCACATTACCACTCTGTGTAGTAATCCGGCATTTGGAAACTGGCGACAAAATACCATCGAAAACCCAAAAACGCCATTCTTCGTCATCAAGATACTCGTTAAATATTCAGCACTCGTATTGTGCTACTACACATAACGAATCTCCGAATCTGTCGTCTACGCGTAAACAACCGGCCGATTATTGACGATGTTGGCAATCTTCCCCTCAATTCCTGTTGAAAAATCCATTAGTTCGTATATTATTATTTAATAATATTTCTTCTTACTGACGATTCTATACATGGATACGGTACCGCCTGCAAAATGAGGGGAAATCATGGCCAAGCCGTCCCATGCAACCGAAAATTCTGTCACCTCCGATGACGCCACAAACCTAAACGGGCGGGACAATCTGATCCAGCTCGAGGAAATCGGACCCGTTAGCGCCTTACCGAAAGAACTCAACCAGAAGATCGGCGATATCGACACCGAACTGGATAACCTGAGAAGCGAACTGCGAAAGACAAACAAGGGGTTCAAGAGCAGTCTTTCCCGGCTTTCAGACAACGATTCGGATCTCAACACCAAGGTATCCGATGCCTATCAGCAACTTGGCGACCTCGACAACGCCTACCAATCCCTGTCGAAGAAATCATCGCATATCAGCAAAGAGATCAAGGCTGTATCAAAATCCATCGATCATGTCAGGGAGAAATCCGAATCCGATATCGGATCACTGAACGAAGGATATGTAGGACTGATCGCCCGCACCGAGGAACTGGCAAAGAAATCCAAACTGACAACCCAGAACCTTAACCGCAGCATCAAGCAGAACGCCAAGGCGATGACGGATCTGGAACAGCAGTTGCAGGCCGAGATCGAATCACTGGCCAAAACGACCAAGGAACGCGACGACGCCCTAAGCGACACCACAGACGAGATCAGCAATGACCTGAGCCGGGCAAAGAAGGAGATCAGAAGCAGCCAGGCTCGCATGCTGAAAATGCAGGCTGTGGACCAGGCCCTGGAGAAACGTTCGGAGGCTCTTGAAGCAACTACCACTGAACTGACCAACCGCAGCCGTGAACTCTCACGCTCGGTAACGACACTCAATAAGCGTACTTCCGAGTTGTCCGCGGCCATCGAGACACTGCAGAAAAAGACCGAGGATCATGACAGAAAGATTACCGATCTACAGGAAAACACTGACCAGACGAAAAGGTCCCTTCTCCTCCTCGCCACATTGGAAAAACGCCATTTCCGCATCATCGTCCTGGTGATCCTGTTGGCTGCGGCCTTCTTTTTTCATGAACAGACAAACTGGAGGTCAGAAGAACAGAACAACGCCTCGCTGCAAACCGATATTGACGGTCTGAACTCCAACCTGCGCACCTCGGACGCCCAACTTACGGAACTGGATGGCAGAGTGACGAAGTTGGATACACTGATCAGTGAGATGGACAGCCGGGTCACTGGAATGGGCGACTCGGTGCAAGAGAGGCTAAACAGCATCGACGACCAGGCGGAGAGTCTGGATGGACGCGTAACCAACCTGCGCCCCCATCGGCAGTTCGGCAAAGACAACGTGATCCATGGACCGAAGTGGCTGGCGAGCCAGCCAGCAGACCGCCACGTGGTTCATATTGCTACGGTCAGCAATAAACAGGATCTCTACAAGTTCTCCGAGCGCTACGGCCGTTACCTGAAAGAGGATCTCTCCTACCTGCCTCTGCAGTCCGGGGGATCACAGCACTTTGCGCTGGTCTACGGCAGCTTTGCCACTCGCTCGGAGGCAAAGACCGCGCTCTATCGCCTGCCCCGTTATCTGGGGGGCCGACAGCCATCAATCGAGTCGATGCAAACGATTCAGCGTCATATCTCCGAGTGAAGCCAGATTCGCGCCTCCACTGCTCCAGGTGGAGGCGCCGAGTCCAAATTGATCAAAGAGATGGCATTATCGGCTAATGACGGCCAAGTTAGTGCGTTGTCTATATATCGATGCTCAGTTGGCTATTGAACTCCGGATTTCTTTCATCAGGATAACCACGCGGGTTGCATATTATCCGGCAGTTGCCTATCGAGTAATCCGAGCTGTTGTGAAGATGTCCGTGAATCCAGTAGCTTGGTTGACGCTGTTCAATCAGGCCTTCCAGGCTCGAGACATAGGCAGCATTTGAAACATCATTCATACCTGCTCCAGGCAATAATCTAGAGCTTGGCCCATGATGGGTTGCGACTATGTTCAATTCCCCCGCTCTCTTCGCCAACTCGTTATCCAGCCAACGGAGCGATTGCCGATGAATCGATACAACATCAATCGAACGCAGCTTTGAGAATTTGGGAGAGAGGCGAATCTTTTTAAAGTCGGTCATAATTTGCTGGCATTCATATCCGGCCAGGCGCGCATCACCAAACAGCTCAAAATCCGTCCAGAGCGTACAGCCGAGAAAGTTCACTCCGTTTATGGTAAAGACACTGTTTTCCAGAATGTGTACGTTAGTCTCGGCGGATCTTTCCTTCATACTGTGAATTAGCTTTGGATAGGCCTTGCCATAATACTCATGGTTGCCAAGCGCATAGATAACCGGTACATCTCGGATATTCTCTCGTACCCAAGAAAGCCCTTTGTCCTTGACATGAATGTCGCCAGCAAGAATGACCGCATCGACATCACACTGGGCGATGTCAAACGCCTCGAATTCAATATGCAGATCACTCAGTATCAGCAGTTTCATCTCAATTCTTAATTCTCATCTGCTACTCATAATGAATACAGTAAAAAATAGCTATTTGGCACTGTTATTTGTGCCCATCTTCCTGGTCATTTGACCCAGCCAAACGGCCATTAAGATAATCGATGGCTTGTAATATATTAATGGTATCTGGATGCTTCTCACCCAGGATGTGAACCTGATCTGTCAGCAGAGTATTAAACTGCTTCAGGGACGCTTCCACGAAGCCAGACTGCGCGAGTAGATAGGCCATATTGTTGCGTGTTATGAGTGTGTCCGGGTGATCCACGCCCAGGATGCGAACCTGCTCTGTCAGCAGGGTGTTGAACTGTTCCAGGGCCGTTTCCACCTGACCCGACTGACCGAGCCAATGGGCAATATGGATTTTGTGGGCATCCAGTTGTTGGAGGTCTTCCAGCAAGGTTTGTGATGCCACGCCATTACGCATGTCACAGGCAATACCTCACCACATAAAGTTCGGCAATGAACCGGGGGGGCGTTTGAAGTATTGGGGGTTAGGAAAAACCCGTTTCCGGCGTGCGCTGACATTGAGGCTGTCGACATCGGATGCCTCTAATATGGTGGCTGGCCAGTAGTATTGTTCTTGGCGAGCGGCCAGACGCGCGTAGAACTCCTGGGCCACCCGTGTCTTGCCCCATCCAGAGGGGGCCTCGATCGAAACCCAGCAGGATTCGTTCCTCTCGTTTACCTGATCGAAAAGGGTGACCAGTCCGTCGACCAAGAGGAGCCTGGATTCGCCTACAAAGGGGGGTTGTAAGAAGGTTTTTTCCATGTCACTCATCCTTGGATAATCTCGTAACAGTCATCAAGAGCTCTGCGTAACCGGGACAGTCAGTTCATATTCAATCAAAACCTTTCGAACGGTCAGGCCATCGTTCTCATTCTGAAGAAACGTTTCTGGAACGATCCCCTAATCCAGCAGTCCTTCAAGATGGGAGCAAAACACCTTTGAATCAAAGGTTAGATAAATCGGCTTCGGTAACAATCCTTTCCGTTTGACGATGAACTCAAACTTGTCTCCACGAGATCTGCAGGTTGCTATCGCTATATACTCCCTCATAACTCACGTTATCGGCAATATTAAAATAGTGCGGGTGGTGTTACCGCCAGAGACAGGCATTTTGAGGCAGTTTTCAGCCTAATTTGGCGGGTATTGAGAATCTGGCAGGCAAAGAAAAAGGCGCTAAAAAGCGCCTTAACTATTTGATATTACTTATATTTAATATGGAGGCTGAGGTCGGAATCGAACCGGCGTCCACGGCTTTGCAGGCTGCTGCACTTCTTTATAATTCAATAGCTTATGCTCTTTGCCACTCGCTATGCCACGCAGCCAAGCATAAAATTCCTACTCTCTACTTATCCAACTCCCTTTCGACTGTTGCCGCTTGAGTAGCAATTCGCCAGGAACAAGTTATACGGAGAATACTGATTCACTCCGTATAAATTGTAATCTGAATCAGTGAGTTATCATTGAGCAGAGCGAAGCGAATTATACCGCCCATTCAGGTTTGCACTATCCTATGTCATCTTCTTGAGCTCATCATTTACGCTTTAACTTTTTTGCTGTCTGATCGCTTGCAAGGTTGGCCGCTTGGGTGAGTGCCTGCATAGTCCGTTGGCGAAGATTGAGCTTCCCTCTGGTATTTTCCCAGCTGGTTACAGTCGGCTGACTTACACCAAGCAGCTTTGCAAACTGAGATTGAGTCATCCCGAACCGTTTGCGTAACCGGGCGACTGCGGATGCGGTAGGGATAAATTTTTTCTTGCTTACTACCGTTGCAGGTTTGATTACCGTCTTCTTCCTGCCCGGCCCCGTTGCTTTTTCCCCGGTTTTGATAGTGTTCTTTTTCTTCATCTTTGCAGCGATTCTCTTTTTCGCCACCTTTTTAGCGACTGCTCTTTTTTTACTTTTTGCTTCAGATGACTCTACGATCTCTACTCCAAAAACATCGGAAAGATCCTGTCTGTCCAGACGTCGTCGATTTCCTTTTCCTGATGTCACTGCCTGCAGTTCTAATTCAGCGGTGATCAACTCTTCATGATCAACATTTCTAAGCAGAAATAGTAATTCAGGCTGATGATCCAGCCGTGAGCCTATTCCGTAAAGAACTGCGGCAACATGTTTGCACATCTCCGCCCAGTCAGGACAGTCACAGGAGAGCTTGATTTCACTCGGTTTTGGAAACAGTCCTTTGTTACGATCAGTCACAATCTCCATAACATGATTGGAGAGACGTCCCTGTAATAACTCCAGCATGGAGCCAATTTGCCCGGCACACTGTTTACGTACATTTTTCCATTTTGTTGCGGAAAGCGGTGTGATCCTTATGTCGATATTGTAGAGTTTGGAACCGCTAACGATAGCCTCGATTTTTCCTTTTGAGATAGCAAGATGGCAAACTGAACCATTACGCACATAGGTTCGTCCGCGCGGCAAACGGTTGGCATAGTCACTGAATTGTTCCAGGTGTTTGCACCAGGCTTCTCCCCAGAAGGTGCGGGCAATCTTATGGCCTTCCACCACCACTGGTTCAATCTTCTTTCCCTTTTTGCGCAGTTTCCGCACCTCCTGTTCTGCTTTGGCACGCCGTTTTGCAATTGGCACATAACGAGGCCATCTGCCATAAGCCATTCTCATTTCTCCTATCCAACTTCGCTTTTTTCGATATCGAGTGACACCAGGTTGAGCAGCGCTTCGTTATCCATCTCGGTGAGTAGCATTTCTCCTCCCCCTTCCAACAGATCATTGGCGAGTGCTCTCTTCTCTTTGATCAAAGCGTCGATTTTCTCCTCTACCGTTCCCTGACAGACAAATTTGTGCACCAGTACATTCTTTGTCTGGCCGATGCGGAAGGCACGATCGGTTGCCTGATTTTCCACTGCCGGGTTCCACCAGCGATCAAAATGAATTACATGGGATGCCTGTGTCAAGTTGAGGCCGGTGCCTCCTGCCTTGAGCGACAGAATAAAGAAGGGTGGTCCCTCTTCGTGCTGAAAACGTTCAACGAGTTTTTGCCGTTGCCTGACCGGCGTGCCACCGTGCAGAATCAACCCGGACTGGCCAAACTGCTGCGTCAAAAACGAGGCCAGTGGCCCGGTCATCTCGCGGAACTGGGTGAAGACCAGCAGTTTTTCCTGGCGTGAAGCAATCTCTTCACAAAGCTCGGCCAAGCGCAGAAATTTACCACTCTTTCTCGGCTCGTACAGGCCATCGCCCAACAATTGAGACGGATGGTTGCAGATCTGCTTGAATCGCAGCAGGTAAGAAAGCACCAGGCCGCGCCGTTTCATGCCATCCAGGTTTTCCAGCGATTTGGCAAGCTCGCCCACGGCTTTCTGATACTGAGCCGCCTGGCTTTTACTCAAACCACAGTAGGCGGCCACTTCTGTCTTCTCCGGCAGATCACTGATGATCGACTGATCGGTTTTGAGGCGACGTAAGATATAGGGGCTTACCAGATTACGCAGTGGTGTATATTGATCACCGCTTCGCTCCGAGAGGGATTTGACAAAACTTTTAAACCGCGTCGCCGATCCGAGCAGACCTGGATTCAGAAAATCGAATAGCGACCACAGATCGGAAATGCGGTTTTCAACCGGCGTTCCAGTCAACGCAATGCGGGATGCCGCCTTGAGCTTCTTGACGGCCTTGGTCTGCCGGGCAGTTGGATTCTTGATCGCCTGTGCTTCGTCCAATACCAGCAGTTGCCACTCCCGATCCTGTAGCCAGCTTTGACGCATAAGGGTGCCATAGGTGGTCAATACCAAATCGATGTTATTTAAAACAGGGGTATCCTTGACAACCAGGGCATCGATCTCATCCTTACCCATCTGGGATCTGTGTATAAACAGGCAGTTTAGAGATGGACCAAAGCGATCAAGTTCTGTTTTCCAGTTGGCGAGTAGCGATGCAGGGAGTACCAGTAACGACGGCTTGTTATAGCGCTTCTTCTTCAACAAAAGCAGAAGTGCGATGACCTGCATGGTTTTACCCATTCCCATGTCATCAGCCAAACAGGCACCCAACCCCAGCTGAGAGAGCAACCACAACCAGCTAACCCCACTTTTTTGATAGGGTCGAAGGGTCGCTTTGAGTAATTTCCCCGGATTGGCTGCCTTCTTTTCAGCAGGTGATCGCAACTCATCCAGTAGTGACACTAGCCACTTACCAGGCTGGACGGAGGACCATTCACGCGCTGCCTCAATGGACTCAGCATGGCCCAGATCGGTCGGCGCATCAGCCAGCAACCGCATCCCTTCCACAAAGGAGAGGCCATTGTCTGCGGCATCGGCTTCCACTTTTTTCCAATGCGCAAGGGCCTCATTCAGTTTCTCCTGATCCACCTCCACCCACTGCCCCTTGAGGAGGACCAGACCATCACCTGCCGCCATCAGCTTGTTCAGTTCAGTTTGGCTGAGCGACTCATCACCAAGAGCGATCTTCAGCCTGAAATCCAGCAGCGAGTCTGCACCGAAGTTCTTTTTCTTGCCCTCGCCAATGGTGATGCCAATACGGGGCCTGGTGCGTTTTTTCCACCAGTCCGGTATCCGTACAACCACACCGCTCTGCTCATACAGCGGTATCTCCTTGAGAAATTCATACGCCTCTGAGGATGTCCAGGCCAGCGGGTGATACAGATCGCCTGTCTCTACCAGATCCCTGATCACCGGGCTGGATTCAGATGCGCGATGGACGGGTGAAAGGAGATGGATCAAAGCCTTTTTATTCTTCGCGCCAGCATACTCTTGCAGGGCCAGATTGAGCGGCTGATAACGCACCCTGCCCTGCCCGGTAAGCTCAGGCACATAGGTGGCCATGAAAGCAAAAGGATAGTCCGGATCATTTTTGTTTTCTGCCAGATGGAAACAGACGCGACCTACCTGATGCCATTGTGGCGCCTTCCTGGCAAGGAAATCGGCAAGACTGCCAAAGACTTGGATCTGTTCACAGACCCAACGATCCAACAGGGTCCAAATATCCTGCAGTACCAAGTCGGACAGATACTCGGCGCCACGCATGGGTGGCGCACTCAGCAGCAAGGGCATCGTATCCGCTGCACAAAGCGGCTCCAGGGGATCAACCCGGCCAGGATCGGTTGGTATCAGCAGACATCGTGTGGTCAGATATTTTCCGGCAAAGTTGCGCCAATAGACAAATGTTGGAGGTAAATCGGCATCCGCTTTCCTTGCCGCCAAGGCAAACAAGCCCTCACCCGTATGTCGCGAAAACGCCTTGCCAATGTGCGCATTACCGGCGCCCTCATCTGAATCGCTATCAGTTGTTAACGGGAAGCAATGCAGATGCCCGGAAGGTAACAATCCTATTTCAAAAATCAAATTAAATAACCCTGGATTTTAAGATCTGTAAGCAAGCTCAAGACGAGCTTGAAAAAATTCTGTACACAATTATAGAGATGATATAGGGCCTAGATTAGCGTGGATAGTGCGGACTATGCCACTCGCTATACCACTCCATCTACTATCTTTGCATTGGCAAGATGCCGATCAAATACTGGACTAATGACCAATAGTTGGCACATCAAATTTTCGCCTTCAGTCATGCCTAAAGCTATCACCCGGCATCAATTATCATTTTTTACAGCTGCAACTTGATACCAACCATAAACCGGCCATTATTCCGGCCATATACGCACATAATCCCTTGATTTTTTTTATTCTATACTTATTATTCAGTTAGTTACATTAAACTTAATGCGGACATGTATCCGGCCATATTGCAATGCAAACAACCAGCCACGACTTTTCACCCTTCATTCCCAGCAATGCGGCACTGGAAGCCTCTGACCTCGCTGATAAGGCTGTCACCATGATAACGGCCTCAGCCAAGTTGGCAGGAGGTCTCCCCGGGGAAACACGCAACACCATCACCCGGCATATGGCCGTCATCAACTCCTACTACTCCAATCTCATTGAAGGCAATCGCACACGCCCTCACGAGATCCGTGCCGCCCAACGTGGAGACTTCTCCAGTGACCCCGCCAAGCGTGACCTCCAAATGGAATCCCTCGCCCATATCAAGGTGCAGGAGTGGATACGCGAACAGGCACCGACACTGGATAAGGTGTTTTCTACGGAGTTTATTCAAACAATCCATAGGGAATTCTATCAACAGGTCCCAGAAAGCCTGCGACTACTAAAGAACGCTAAGGGTGAGATTGTTGACGAGGTCGTACCCGGTCAGTGGCGCACCAAAGAGGTCACGGTAGGCAGGCACCACCCCCCACGAGCCAGCGATCTACTCCCACTGATGAGGCAGTTTTGCGAGATCTATCACCCGGGCCGCTACAAGGGTGAGAAAAAGATCATTGCCACGCTGTGCGCACACCATCGCTTCGCGTGGATACACCCCTTTGCCGATGGTAACGGCCGCGTCGCACGTTTGCTTACGGACTCGACATTGAGCACAATAGACATTGAAAGCTACGGCGTCTGGTGCCTCAGCAGGGGACTTGCACGCGCCTCCGACCGGTATAAAACCTTATTGGAGCGTGCGGATTTTTCCCGCCAAGGGGACCATGACGGACGTGGCCTGCTTAGTGAACGAAATCTGGTCGAATTCTGCGACTTTATGCTTGATATCGCAATTGACCAGATAGACTACATCAGCGGCCTTCTGCAGATCGACCAGTTGCGAACACGCATCCAGGGTTACGTCCATGCACGCAATGATGGGCGCATACCGGACCTCGGCAGCATCAAACCCGTTGCGGCACTCATACTCTATAACGCCTTCATGCTGGGGAAACTTGATCGTGCGATCGCATTGGAGCTTTGCGCCATGCCAGAGCGCTCTGCCAGGCGCCTGCTATCGCAGCTGCGGGAAGAAGGCTTACTGAGTGAGACCAGCTCCAAGTCACCGCTCCGTTGGGCCATCCCTGAACACGCCGAGCCCTGGTATTTCCCTCAGCTCACCCCCGGCATCTGATATGCCCTGTCCCTTCTGAAAATTGGATCGTGAGGTTTTTCTTGCCTGTGCTCACGGAAATGAGTCACGCGGTAACACGCATGTCGCGATGATGGAGATCTCCAAACTTAAGGTAACGGTGTAGAAAACTGCCGTCCACGGCTTTTCAGGCCGTCTCACTTGTTGATAATTCAATAGGTTATGCCATTTGCCACTCGTTATACCACTCAGCCAAGCATAAAACTCTTACTCTCGACTTATCCAACTCCCTTTAGACCGTTGCCGCTTGAGTAGCAATTCGCGCCAGGGTCAGGTTACAAACTCCTGGACTCTGCTTTTCCTGGCAAATTGTTCGGGCGCGGTAATTACCCATTCGCGCTACAATGTACACATTGCATACAAAAAGGCGTCCCTCAATGACCACCCTAAGTATACGCGTACCCGAAGAGATCGGTGAACAACTGGAAAAATTGGCGGAATCTACAGGCCGAACCCGTTCATTCCTTGCCCTTGATGCCCTGCGCCGCTACCTGGCCCAGGAGGAATGGCAAGCGCAGGCGGTACGAACTGCTTTTGAAAGGGCAGACAATGGAACGGCAAAATATGCCCGCCATAATGCCGTCGACCACTGGCTGGCTGGCTGGGGTACTGATGCGGAAGGAGACGCACCGGAATGCGAATAAGATGGCAGGACGACGCCATCAATGATTTGATTCAAGTCCGGCGCTTTATCGCCATGGACAATCCTTCAGCCGCCGCCAGGGTTGCAGACCGTATCCGTAGCGCCGTGCCCGAACTCGCTGATCAGCCTGGCATGGGCAGACCCGGCCGAGTGCCAGGAACACGTGAAAAAGTACTGGTCGATATTCCCTACATCATTGCCTATCGTGTTGAGGAAAACAGTGTTGTGATACTCAGAGTTCTCCATACATCCAGGAAGTGGCCTGAGACAATAAGCTGATGAACGCTTGCTCGTCAGTAATAAGGTCAATTATTTTGACCCGTACATTTTCCGTACACACTATACTGGCAAAGAGGTCTATATCATGCCAACCGGCACAAACCATCGAGACGAACGCATTGACCTGCGCGTCTCTGCCGACATGAAAAGCCTACTCGCTAACCGTTTCCGGCATTGACAAGACCAACCTGCTGAATGAGTCGGTGTGAGCCCCTTTGAGGCTAGCCGGGAGGCAAAAAATCCATGACGAAATTGGCAGCAAACTTTGACACTACGGTATGGGATACAAAAAGCACGGCAAACATCTGACCCTGATCCCATTCGCTCTTCGAAAGGCCGATGAACAGCTGGTTGATGTCTCCAAAGCTCAAAAAGGGAAAGAATGCGGCTGTGTGTGCCCATCGTGCCATGCACCATTGATCGCACGGAAGGGGGAGATCAATCAATGGCACTTTGCCCATGCATTACGGGGATTTGAGGGGAATAAGGTTGAGCAATGTGAGTACTCTTTCTACCTCTCGGTTGCACTAATGGCCAAACAGCTGTTCCAGAAATGTGATTCCATCAGGTTACCGGATTACATCCATGCCCATTCCGTGTACAGCCGTTACTCCAATCAAGTGTACAAACGCTCCATAAAACTTACCAAAGGGCGCAGAATTTCGCCAGAGTACTGGCTGGCAGATCATAAACTCAATGGGATAACAGTGGACGCAGTGTGCCTAATTGCAGGGGTAAAACTCGGAATCATTCTGAAACGTCCAGATAAAAATGTCCTGATCAATGCAGCAAATTTTGTGCATATTCTGGCGCATCATGAACACTGATTCTGATCCATCGTGAACACCTATTCTGGACGAACGTGAACACCCATTCTGATTGATCGTGAACGCTTTTGGCATTTCACCAGAATCACCGTTCACGATGCCAGAATCCCTTTCTACACATTGATAAAGCCTTGCTAACCTTGCCCGTTTTGACCGGGGAAGGCGATGCCAACAAAGAGACTATCAATGCGTAAATTAAGAGAGATATTAAGACTCCGGCTGTCCGCCCAGCTCAGCATGCAGCAAATCCGGGACAGCCTGCGCCTCAGCCTGGGTGCAGTGCAAAAAATCACTTGCAAAGCCCATGGACTGGGATTGGACTGGGAGGCTATCGAAAAACTGGATGATCGTCAGTTAGCCAATGCCATTTATCCTGAATCAGACACACGAACCTCTGGATCGTTACAGTTGCCAGACTGGAAAGATGTTTATAAGGAACTGCATTTTAAACATGTCACCAAGCACCTGCTCTGGGAAGAATATGCCCAGCAATACCCCAATCGAAGTTACAGTTACCCGCAGTATTGCCACTTATACGGTGAGTGGCTAAAAAAACAAAAACGCTCCATGCGCCAGACCCATAAGGCCGGTGACAAGCTGTTTGTGGATTATGCAGGCCAGACCGTACCAATTGTTCAAGGTGATACCGGTGAAGTGCGCTTTGCCCAGATCTTTGCCGCGGTACTCGGCGCCTCCAATTACACCTTTGCAGAAGCTACCTGGACACAGGGCTTGCCAGACT
>QFXE01000008.1 GCA_003349915.1 endosymbiont of Escarpia spicata | reverse complement strand
GTCCGAATACCGGGGTCCATTTCTTAGTACCAGAAGAATTCTCATGGGTAAGTGGAGAAAATTGACTAACCAGCTACGAATCAAAAAGTGGTGCAGGATTGCTTTTCTGTAGCATATGCGGCTCAACACTTTGTGGTACATATAATGACAAAATTAATGGAGTTACTTTAGGGTGTGTAGAAGGTGATCCAGAAATAGAGATTGGAATGCATATTTTTGTAGGTTCTAAGGCATCCTGGGAAATCATCCCTGAAGGAGTTCCACAACATGATGAATGGCCACCAAAAAATGCCTAAGCTCCAGCGGACAGTTTGTTTGGTAGCCAAATTGAGACCATTCAATAATATTCGCGCCATATCAGAAAATTGCGGTACTACATTTTATCTATGCTGTTACGGGTATAATATCGCCATTTACCCCCTTTGAGCTGACATTAATATGAGCAACGACATAAATTACAAGAACAACCCCCTACACGGTGTTGGTTTGAAAAGCTTGTTAATTGAAATTATTGATCAGTATGGTTTTGAGATACTCTTTGCCTATTTAAATATCAATTGCTTTAAGACCAACCCAAGCATTGATTCCAGTGTGAAATTTCTAAAAAAAACGGATTGGGCGCGTGAAAAAGTTGAAGCCTTCTATTTGTATGAGTTTAAAAACTTACCTAGGGCATCTTCTGAACAGTTTTTATTACCTCCAAGAGAGCGGATTATTCCAGAAGACCAAACGCCGGGCAATCCTAAGGAGCTGAGTTTTGAAGATGCTGAGCGGTTACGCGAAAAGCGTGCAAATAAGTCAGCTGCACGAAAGCCGTGGGTAGGGCAGCACTCGGGAAAGAGTATCGATCCATGGGCGAATCGGAAAAATAAAACCTAAACGATTACGGAACGAATAGATGCCTAGTGGGCTATGCGGTTAATTCTGTAATGCTTTCTTTGCACGTCCAACAGCGGCTAAAATTTGGCTAGCCGGCTTACTCCACTTAAAGGGTTTTGCACTCATTTGGTTGTGAACCTTGATGAACCGTTCCAATTCAGCCTTTAACTCTGGAACACTCGTAAATACTCCGCGGTACAGTGCACGCCGCCGCATTTACCATCCCCAATATTCTCCGGATGGGCTTTGGAATGTTGTGCTCCCTCGCCCAGAGGTTCGGCCTTATGTGCGATTTCTGTTCGTCAGCTCGCAGGTTTGCACTCCGGCTTCTTTCAGACATCGGGTCGCCCCTCTGCCCTTGCCTTCGGCTAGTACTTTTTAAAGTCGTCAAAAAAGACTCCTTCCCGGAATATGTACAGGGACTTGCACCCCATAAAATCATGCCCATGCCGGGCACACACAATACACTCAAGTGGTCCGCGAAAGTTTGGTGCCGCTCCGAGTTAATCGCATAAATGGGCCGCCAGCGGTTTTTTTTGGTTCGTGCGGCGGCCACTTAGCTAATCGTTATGTGTCAGAAGCCCCCGCTATCTTTGCAACATCTTAAATTGACAGGAAAATCCTCACCCCTTGATCTAACAAGAATAATGTCTACAATTAATAGACATATTAGTAAATTCCGTCGAGGCTTTTATGAAGGCATCTATAGTAGATCTAAGGTATAAAACAAATGATATTTTGAAGGCCCTTGATAGAAATGAAAGTGTTACCGTTCTATATCACGGTAAAATTAAAGGTGTAATCAAGCCTGCCAGAGAAAAATCAGAATTAAAAATTAAAGATCACCCATTTTTTGGCATGTACCAGGATTCTGAAGAAACTGTTTTAGAAGAATTAGAAAACCTGCGGAAGCCTCGGCATGATCTATGATACGGATATCTTGATATGGGTTCAGAGAGGAAATGAAAAGGCAGCCAAGCTCATTGAAAAAGACAAAGAAAGGCACCTTTCAATTCAGAGTTACATGGAATTACTTCAAGGGGCAAAGAATAAGGCCCATCACAAATATGTAAAGGACTTTATAAACGAGTTTACATTTTCAATTTTACCGTTTACCGAAAACATAGGTCACCGGGCACTTATATATGTAGAAGAGCATGCTCTTTCATCAAACATGAGAGCCGGTGATGCTATTATTGCAGCCACAGCAATTGAAAATAATATGATACTTGTTTCTAGTAATGTACAACATTTCAAGGTTGTGAAAGAGTTGCAACTCAAAGCATTCAAACCATGATACACATAACAAAGAAAATTCACTCGGACAGTCAAAAGCGTGTGTAATAGCAAATGTATCGCGGTGTAAATCATGGCATTAAGTGAGTTCGAAAATAAGAAATATGAGAAGGCTGTAAAAGCATTTATTGCAAAGAACAGGCCGCCTGCTCACATTAGAAAGGAACTCGATCTTAGCTATAGGCTAAAAGGTCAAAGTGTTGAGATATTTGAGACCCGACCTCGCCGGGATAATCCAAAAGAAATAATGGAAAGTCCTGTAGCAAAGGCAACATATGTAAAAACCCAAGGCATCTGGAAAATATACTGGCAAAGGGCTGATTTAAAATGGCATAGCTACCAACCATACCCAGAAGCTAAAACCATAGAAGAATTTTTAGATGTAGTTGAGACTGATAGTAATGCGTGCTTTTTCGGCTAAAACAGGGCCAAGTTCGTTCGCTATCGCTCACTGGTACGCTTCGCTTCACACCCCTTCCCAAAACGTTAGCCTTCAGAAAAATGAGCGTCGATCTTGTCCAATAATTCCAATTCTCTAGCAGGATCACCATTCATTGAAAGAGCACGGAAACAGACTTCACCATCAAATTCAGCAAGCGCCTGTGTTGAAAGTTCATCTATTAACCTATTTACGCTCACATGCCGGTGTTTTGCTAAAGCCTTTAAACGTCTGTGTTTGTCATCAGGTATTCGGATGGTCAATGTAGCCATATCATTCACCTCACAATATTTGTTCTGGTGTGATAATGCGCAATTCAGGAGATTGTAGCTCCGCATTATTTATGTCACTGATATTATCAGTAATAACACAATCTGCATTGCCTGCAAGAGCAAGTTCAATCAAGAAGCTATCTCCCTCATCCTTAATATTTGGTCACCATAAGTAATATATGGCAACCCAAGCGCAAACGAGGCGAAATTCGCAGTATAGACAATGCATTGAGATCCCATAGGAAGGCTTCGTCAGTCGACGAATGTTGCGTTCACTCCTCATTTTGAGAAACGCACTAACGGCTCCTTTTTTCCAGATACGCTTTTGTATGGATGCCGATTTCAGTCAGACATTGTTCTGGCTTTTCTCCAAACCTTTGAGGGCACTCAATCTTTTGTCATCGTGCTGTCGAGCGCTCATAAACGCCAAATCCCCAATGGTTTTTACCAGGATCAAGTGGGCCGGCCCAGCCACTTTTTAATAGTGCTTTTGCAATAGAGCGATTTAAAAAACCATGACCAATTAGGATCACAGACCCATGCTTTTCTGCAATCACTTCAAGTCTACTTGCACCGGACAACGCCCTCAACCGGGCCTCCCGGAGTGATTCACCATTAGATGAGTATCCCAAAAACCATAACACTCGAAACAATACAGCCCATACATTAAGAGGCAGCTTTGGGCTTGGCCAATTGGCAGAGGGCAGTTCCATCTCTCTGAATATCGATGCTTCAAAATCCACCACTTCGACCCCCAACATTTCTGCTGACTCAATGGAACGCGGCAGGTCGCTGCAGACAACAGCATTGCAGCCAACGGCTATTTCAACAGCTTTATCGGATGGCCTTTGTGACCTTTTCAAACCGGCAGAATTGTATAATTTGATCCAATGACGGAGTTCACTCGCCCTCAAGCGACCCAACTCGGGAACGTCGGGTTTGCCGTGCCTCAACAAAACTATCCGCATGCACTAAAATCCTCTATCGGTCACGTCACCCGGCAAGAAAAAACGTAACTATTCAGCAATCGTGGTGCGCACGGCGCACCCTACGTTCTCAATCGGCCACGTCACCCGGAAAGAGAGAGCATCCATTACCAAACATTCCAAGGCTCAGCCGTCTGATCATGCCAACAACTGGTCCAATGCATCAATCACCCGTGCCGCCGACATCTCTTGAAGGCAGGCGCTAAAACTCGCCTTGTGCCGGTCGCACCCCTCTTCGCGACAGGGCACGCAATCCTGTTCATAGTGCGGCTGCAGCAATAGGACGTTGCCCTGCCGCTGGTATTCACTTGAGACCATGGAGAAAGGCGGTTTCTCCGAATCATAATCCTTGGGCCAGGGTCCCCACTTCACCGGATTACTCGGGCCATAGAGGGCCAGGGTGGGGATACCATTGGCAGCGGCCAGGTGTGTCATGGCGGTATCCGGACCGATAAAGCAACGGGCGCGGGAGAGCAACATGGAGAGCTCACCGAAACCGAAGTGAGCCGAAACATCCATCACCTCATCAGGATAGCCTGCAGCCAGCTCCCTACAGAATGCCCGTTCCTCCGCCTCCGGTCCTCCGGTAATGACGACGCGCAGATCGTGTTGTGCGAGCGCTTCCACCACGCTCTCCCAGCCTGCCTTTGTCCAACGTTTGTAGTGCCACATGGGAAAGGGGTGGATAACGGCAAAAGGGTGGAGAGTCGGATTAAACCCCAGGACTTCACCGAGCCGGGATTCGTCAGCCGCCCTTGGCGGCACCACTTTCCTCAGCGGTTCGATACCGAGCACCCGAGCCAGCATCAGGTTCTGTTCCACCGTATGCGTGTAGACGTTGTCGAGCAAAACCCAACCCTGATTGGTCCAGCGTTTCCAGAGGTTTTGTGACCGCAGATCCGGTACCAGGCCGACCCGTTGCGGTGCCGCCAACAGCCCGTAGATATTGGGGCGGTCACCGGCCAGGGTGGAGACGGCGAGATCGTAGCGCCGGAAGATACGCCGCATCAGTTGCCAATACTGCTTCCGATCCGGGTGCTCCTCAATCTCGATCATCTCGTCGAGATCCAGATTGCCTTCCAGCATGTTCCCCTTGCGGGCATAGACCAACACATCGATAGTGGCCTCAGGCCAGGCTCGACGCAGGCTACGCAGCAGAGGTGTGGCGAGCAGTACGTCACCGATCTGGCGGGTGGCTATAAGCAGCACCCGACGGGGTACCCTGCGCTTGGCGGCGGCCAACGACTGGCAGTACGGCAGTTCAACCATCTATTTGCTTCCCCTCATCCAGATACTGCCTGACACCTCGTTCCGCCACCGGATTACGACGCCCGGCCAAGGCGTCTTCAAGCCGTTTCACATTTTCTGGCTCCAGGTCTCTGGAGTGTTCCCTGTGCCACAGGTGCAATACAGGCACAGCATAGTGACCGTCCTTGCGCATACAGCCTCCGGCCATCAGGCGCACCACCAGATCCGCGTCCTCATGCCCCCAACCCTGGTAGCTCTCATCGAATCCGTTGACCCGCAAAAAATCATCCTTCCAGATCCCCAGATTACAGGAGCGGGCTCCCTGCCATTTCCCTGCACGGCGTTTGCGCCAGTTCGCATCCCCTACGCGCAGCAGGGGGAGAAGCCGGTTGACCTCACCCCGGAATCGGGCACTCAGCCAGTGGGACAGCTTCCAGCCAGCAGGTTCGGCTTTCCCATCAAGCACTCGGGTACTCAATGCCTTATTCATCAACACACGGTTGCCCGCCAGGAACCAGCCCGATTCCGCCAACATCCTGTGGCGCGCGATGAAGTCAGGAAAGGCCAGACAATCCCCGTCCAGGAACAGAAAATAGTTTCCGCTTGCCCGCGCCGCCGCCCGGTTTCGTGCGCCAGCCGCACGAAAGCCGTTATCGGCCTGCCACACATGGTGTACAGGGAACGGCGCCAGGCTCTGCCAGCTGCGCACTACATCTGCCGTCTCCGGCCCCGAACCGTCGTCGGCCACGATCACCTCCAGGGGCGGGACCTCCTGACGCGCCAGGGAAGCAAGCACCCGCTCCAGCGCCTTCGGCCACTGGTAGGTGACGACTATGACGCTCACCGCTGGCATCATGGAGGATTCACTCACCATCCGGAGTGCCGTGCGACTCATCGGCTTGGCGCTGTTGAAGGTAGTGCAGCTTCACGTATTTGTAGTAAACCCCCTCCGCATTGGAGACCGCGAGCAGAAAACCCTCCCGCCCGTCGAGAAAACCGGCTTTGAAAAGCCAGGTACGGAGGAAGGCCCAACAGCCTCGCAACACAGCCCGGCCAACGCTCCCTTTCCTGCCTTGTGCCAGCAGTCTCTCCGCCCCCGCAGTGGAGTAACGGTTGACCTTGTCCAGCACCTGCTCCAGCGAGTCGAAACTCTGATGTTGCAGGGGAAAACGCAAGCGCCCGGCCGTCCCCCTGAACAGCAGGCGTTCGTGCACCAGGTCATTGCTGAACTCCGCGCTGCCACGGCGAAACAGTCGCGCCACATGGTCGGGCCACCAGCCGCTGTGTCGCATCTCCCGACCACAGTAGGAGGAGAGCCGGGGCATCTCATAGACACTCTCTCCGCCTTCACCAAGGATCACCGTTTCAATCTCGGCACGCAACGATTCGCTGACCCGTTCATCGGCATCCAGAGAGAGCACCCAGTCGCTGCTGGCATAAGCCAGGACGCGATTTTTCTGCACACCGAAACCCTGCCAGTCGCTATCGACATATACCCTGTCGGTATACTCTCGGCAGATCTCAGGAGTCCCATCATTACTGCCGGAGTCGAGCACAACGATCTCGTCCGCCCAGCCCACCGACTCCAGGCAAGGCCGGATTCTAGCCGCCTCGTCGCGCACGATGATGACCACACTCAATTTGCTCACATCCATATTCGCTTTTCAGATTGGACAATTCCTGCAAACAGGCTTCCCGTCGACATCCGGAAGAGGAGAAACAGCAGCATCATTTTTGCCGTCATATCGAGTTTTATTTCCTGACCAAGCGGTAGTGTTTCTTACTCAGCTCCATATTGAACCAGTCTTCCAGTTTCATCGCCAGACGGTGTTTGCGCTCCTTGCGCGTGGGTTGGTGGCTGGGGTCGGGGGCAAAGTGCTTCTCCGCCTCCGCAGCCAACCAGGGTTGAACCACCGCAGGATGGCTGCCCTCAAAAGGTCTGACCGCCTGAGGGTCAATGGCATAGGTTTCGAACTTCGGCGGCTCATGACCCCAATAGCGGCTCACCTGCTGGATCTTCTCCCGCATGCGCGCCGCACTGCGTACATGACCGTAATGATAGATCGGCGCACCGGCCAAGGCCGCCTTTGGATAACGCCCCTGCTTGTTCTTATCCATAACCACGAAGAAGAGACCGTCCGGGGAGTAGTTGCGAATCGTGTTGCGGATGATGCGCGGAGCCCGGCGGTACCAACCGGGACTGATCGCCACCCAGTCGGGGCTGCCGTAGAAGTGGTGATAATCAAAGACCAGGGCCTCTACCGCCGGATCGTCCAAATGGCGCTCCATGGTAGCGCGGATAGTTTCCAGATCCTGCTCATGCAGCACCTCGTCACCCTCCAGGTAGAAGGCCCAGTCGCCGCTGCAGTTGAACTGGGCGATCATCTTCTGCTGCGCATAGACATAACCCCGGTCCTGCATGGCCTCATTCCAACGGGTATCGATGATACGGATTTTGTCGCTGCCGATAGCTTCGATACGCTCTCGGGTACCATCACTGCTTTCACCCAGGGCGATGAAAAACTCATCGCAGATCGGCAATACCGAACGAATGCTCTCCTCGAACGGATATCCCAAAAGGACCCCGTTGCGCAAAAAGGTAAATCCGCTAATCTTCATGATGACTCCTGCTGCTGGTCTCCATCTGAGCATCCTCTGACATCAACTGCGCAAGACGGGCAAAGACCGTCTCGGGCGCCAACGAATCAAAACAGACCGGATCTCCCCCAGCCGCCTCAGCATAAACACATGTCCGTTTCAAACAGGGGGCGCAATCGAAATCGACTTCAAGATTTACCTGGGATTCTCCAACTACGCCCGTGAGTGAAGGTCGGGTGGGGCCGTAGAGAATGACAGCGGACACACCAAGCGCACCAGTCAGATGCGCCAGACCGGTATCCACTGCGGCTACACCACGCGCACCGGCAATCACACCTGCAAGTCCTGCAAGATCGAGTTTTGGCAGCACTTCCGCATTGCCCATATCTTCAGAGAGCCGCTCTGCCCGTAGCCTTTCCACATCACTCCCCCAAGGCAGAAAGACCTTCAACCCGGCGTTACCGGCAAGTCGGATCAGCGCCCGCCAATCCTGCTCCGGATAGTGTTTGCTCTGCCAGGTCGTTCCATGCAGAAGCAGCAGATAGGGTTCATCCGTCAGCTGCTGTTGAAAACGCCCGCCGTCGATACCGTAATCCGGATCAGACCCAGGCATGGGATAACCCAGCGCATGGGCGAACAGCTGGCGCACCCGGGTAATCGCATGTAATCCCTTTGGGATATAAAGCGGATGGGAGTAAGCCAGCGCCGCCAGTGGTTCCCGGGCCGAACTCTGATCCAGGCCAAACCTTGGGCCGTGAGTTTTTACCGAAATGAAGGCGCTTTTCAACAGACCCTGTGCATCGATCACCGCATCGTAACGCCGTGCCTTGACTGCCGATTTGAAGGCTCGCCACTCTCCGCTGCGCCAGGTCTTCACCACCGATCGACGCCAGCGGCGCATGGCAACGGGTATCACTTTGTCCACCGCCGGATGCCATGCAGGAATTTCGGCAAAGGCCTCCTCCACCACCCAATCGAAGCGGATATCCGGCAGTGCGGCTGCCGCATCCGTCAACGCAGGCAGTGTGTGGACCACGTCTCCCAAAGAGGAGGTTTTGATGACCAGCACCCTCATTGGGGCAACCCGTCCAGCGCCTTGGAGACCATCGCCACCGGCATCTTCCGCAGACAATCAAGATGCCCCAGGGGACACTCCCGTTTGAAACAGGGGCTGCAGTCGAGTCCCAGGCGAACTATCTGTGAGCGCCTGTTCAACGGCGGGGTAAAACCAGGATCAGTGGAACCATAGACCGCCACCAGCCGCCGGTTGAGCGCTGCGGCAACATGCATCAGGCCGGAGTCATTACTCACTACCGCATCAGCCAGTGAAAGCAGATCCACCGCCTGTGCAAGACGGGTGCGGCCACTCAGGTCGACACAGCGACCCTCCGCCACCCGGTTGACCGCTTCACACACCGGCTGGTCTTTTTCGGAACCGAACAGCCAGACATCCCAACCTGACTCGATCCGCTGCCTTGCCAGCTCACCATAATTACCCTCGGGCCATCGCTTTGAAGGGCCGAACTCCGCCCCTGGGCAGAGTGCCAGCAGCGGGCGTGTGCCCTTCTGCAGTCCGAGATCCAACATCGCCTGCTGGACGCCCGCCACCTGCACCTCCAGTGCCGGCGGGTTTATCTCCAGCAGACCGGATTCATCTGCAGGAAAAGCCAGCGCAACAAACCGCTGCACGGTCATGGTCAGATGCTGTTTGTCGAGTTTGCGAAAATCGTTCAGCAGACCGTAGCGCATCTCCCCCAACCAGCCGGTACGTTGCGGGATACGGGCAAAAAACGGCACCAGCGCGGATTTCAGTGAGTTGGGCAACAGGATCGCCTGTGCATAACGCCCACGCAAGGCACGGCCCAGACGCCAGCGATCCATCAACCCCAGGCGCCCATGTCCGACGGGCATGTCGATCGCTTCATCGACCTCGGGCATACGCGAAAGCAGTGGGCGGCTCCAGGCGGGCGCAAGCACGTCGATCGCAATAGCCGGGGAGCGCTGCTTCAGCGTCTTGAACAGGCTCTGCGCCATAACCATGTCGCCGGCCCAGGACGGGCCGACCACAAGTAAACGGGCAGAGGGGGAGTGAGCTGAACCCAACGGAAACGCGGCGGAGTCAGTCAGTCAATTGATAGTGCGCGCCACAATAGGGGCAGACCGCACTACCGTTTTTTTCGATGGGCAGGAATACCTTTGGGTGCATGCTTGCAACAGCATCACTGGTACGGGGGCAGCTCAACGGCAGATCGTTGCGCGATACCTTGATCACTTCCTGTCCATAGGACTGGGTACTTGCTTGTGTCATGGGCTTACTCTCCTGCGGCCACCCTTGCGGGTCATTATAGATTGAGCGGAATTATACCAGTGACAGCCACTCCGGGTTCTGTTCCCGGCGGCCATGCACCTGGTCGAAATACATCGTCTGCAACTTCTCGGTAATCGGTCCGCGACTGCCGCTGCCGATGGCCCGGTTATCCACCTCCCGAATCGGCGTGACCTCCGCAGCCGTGCCGGTAAAGAAGGCCTCGTCGGCAATATAGACTTCATCGCGGGTAATACGCTTTTCGACCACCGGAATATCCAGCTCCTGCGCCAGACTCATCACCGTACGACGGGTGATGCCGTCCAGGGCGGAGGTCAGATCCGGCGTGTAGATCACTCCGTCACGGACGATGAAGATGTTCTCGCCGCTTCCCTCCATGACAAAACCGTTGGCATCCAACAGCAATGCCTCATCGTAGCCGTCATGCAGCGCCTCCTGCAGTGCCATCATGGAGTTCATATAGTTGCCGTTGGCCTTGGCGCGGCACATGGTGGCGTTGACGTGGTGACGGGTGAAGGAACTGACACGAATACGGATGCCCTTGTTGATACCGTCATCCCCCAGATAGGCGCCCCACTCCCAGGCCGCCGCCATGACGTGAACCTTTAGATTGTCGGCGCGCAGTCCCATGCCTTCGGAACCGTAAAAGCACATGGGCCGGAGGTAGGCAGAATCCAGATTGTTTTCACGCACCACTGCCCGCTGAGCCTCGTTGAGGGTGTCACGATCGAAGGGCATCGGCATACCGAGGATATGGGCGGAGTTGAACAGCCGGTCGGTATGTTCCTGCAAGCGGAATATCGCCGTCCCCTGTTCGGCATGATAGGCGCGCACCCCTTCGAATACCCCCATCCCGTAGTGGAGGGTATGGGTGAGCACATGGATCTTGGCTTCGCGCCAAGGCACCATCTCACCATCCAGCCAGATGACTCCGTCGCGATCCGCCATTGTCGACATCATTGTTCGTCTCTCAATTCAATTTAGTTTATTGGGACGGAGCGTCATGGTGCGCACAGCACACCCTACCTCTTTGATTCCAGACCCCGTCGCAATCAATACATTTGGCTCAGACCTGCATCAGGGAAAACCAGGTCTCCTTCACCAACGCACGTTCACCCAGCAGCTCATCATCGGCAATCAGGGCGGGCTGATCCATCAATGCATTGCGGTGGTATCTGGCACGAAACACCCGGTAGGCCTCCGCCAGATTCTCGGCAGCGCCGCCCTCCAGCAAACCCAGCCGGGAGAGGGTCTCCAGCAGACGGACATTGTCCGTCCAGGCCAGCAGGTCCGGGTAGTCGCGCACCCATCGCAGGACCGCGTATTGAACCATAAATTCGATGTCGACGATACCGCCAACCCCCTGCTTCAGGTCGAAGCGGCCACTGCCGCTTTTATCCAGATTATCCCGCATCTTCTCGCGCATCTTTACCACTTCGGCGCGCAAAATCCCCGGCTCTTGCGCCTGGCTGAGGATATCCCTTCGCACCGCCTCGAAACGCGCTTTCACCTTAACGTCCCCGGCAACCACCCGCGCCCGGATCAGAGCCTGATGTTCCCAGACCCAGGCGCTCTCTTGCTGGTAGGCCTCAAAGGTATCCATGGAGCTGACCATCATGCCGGAGTTACCGTTCGGCCGCAGCCGCATATCCACCTCGTAGAGAATACCCAACGGGGTCAGGGTGGTGAAGAGTGAAATGATGCGCTGAGCCAGGCGGGCGAAGAAAAGATCCACCGAAATGGGACTCTCGCCGTCGGTCATGGCATGCGCATCATCGATACCGTGCAGAAAGACCATATCCAGATCCGAGCCGTAACCCAACTCGATGCCCCCCAGCTTGCCGTAACCCACCACGGCAAAACCTGTCTCATCCGCCTCCAGCCCCGCCGGGCGGCCATACCGCTGCACCGTATAGTGCCAGGCCAGCTCGATCACCTTTGCCACCACGGTCTCGGCAATGGCACTCAGGTAGTCGCTGACCACCATCAGCGGAATACGGCCAGTGATATCCGCCGCCGCCACCCGCAACTTATTACTCTGGGCAAACTGGCGCAGACGATCCATCTGCTGTTCCAAATCGTCCTCGTCCAATCCCCCCAGCAAGGTGTTGAGTTCGGTCATCAACTCCTGCTGCTTCAAAGGCGAATAGAGACGGCGGGGATCGAGCAGTTCGTCCAACAGGATGGGATGACGGGTCAGCAGCTTGGCGATCCAGGGACTGATTCCACTGAGATGCACCAGTTGGGAGAGCACGATAGGACTCTCCACCAGCAGGGCGATGTAGGCGGTCCGCCGCACGATCGATTCCAACAGGCTGAGCACAGGCTCCAGCGCCACGTCGGATTGATCGATACTTCCCACCGCTTCGAGCAGCAGCGGCATCAAACGGTCGATGCGCTCCAACCCCCTGGCGCCCATGCTTCTGCAACCATGACAACCGCGAAACAGGGCGATCCTCTCCAGCGCCTTGCTTCCGTCCTCGAAACCGGCCTCCTCCAGCGCCGCAATAGCATCGGCCTCATCCAGCGTATCTTTCCAGACCCCAACCAACAGCTGCGCATCTTCATTGCCGTCAGTCTGAGGGGCGGCAAATACCATGTCGAAATGGCCCTGCACCCGCTGACGATGACTGGATAGTTCTGTCTCAAACGCAACCCAGTCCGCAAAATTCATCGCCCGGGCCAAACGCAATCTGCAGGCATCATCTGTTGGCAGGAGATGGCTTTGTCGATCAGCCCAGGCCTGGATGCGATTCTCCACCAAACGCAGGAACTCATAGGCTTCCGTCAATTCACGCACCACATATTCGGGCAGATGGTTCCGCTCTGCCAGCAGTTGCAGCACCGGCAGGATGGGGCGGATCTGTAGATCCACATCCCGGCCACCACGGATCAACTGGAAGGCCTGGCCGATGAATTCGATCTCCCGGATACCCCCCTGACCGAGCTTAACATTGGCATCCATCCCCTTTTTATGCAGCTCCCGGCTGATCAGTACCTTCATCTCGCGCAGGGATTCGATGACTCCGAAGTCCAGATAGCGCCGGTAGACGAAGGGGCGCAACATCGCAATCAACCGCTCACCGGCCTCAAGGTCGCCTGCCACCACCCGCGCCTTGATCATGGCGTAACGTTCCCACTCCCGGGCCTGGGACTCGTAGTAAGCCTCCAGGGCATCGAAACTCATGGCAAGGGGACCGGCACTGCCGAAGGGGCGCAAACGGGTATCGACCCGAAAAACAAAACCATCCGCATTGACGGTATCAAGTGCCTGTACCAGACGCTGGCAGAGACGGATAAAGAACTGCTCATTGGTCTGGAAGCGGCCACCATCGGTCTGCCCCATCTCCGGATAGCAGAAGATCAGGTCGATGTCAGAAGAGAGATTGAGTTCCCGCGCCCCCAGCTTGCCCATACCGAGAACCACCAGCGGTTGAGCCTCACCCGCTTCGTTGCGCGGCGCCCCCATCTCGGTGCAGGTCCATTCATAAAGCAGAGAGAGGGTAAGCTCGATAGTGGCATCAGCAAGGGCCGACAGGTCTTCCAATGTCTCTGCAAGTGGCGCCCAGCCAGCAATATCGCGCCAGATAATGCGTACCATCTGAACACGGCGAAATAATCGCAGGCACTTGTGCAGGGTGGGTTCATCAGAAACATCCCGCAAGGCTTCACTGAGCTTGCCAGCCATCTCGCCATCGGCAAAACTGCGCGTCAGATCACCTTCGGTGTAGAGCGAGGGCAGCAGATTCTCATCCCTCAAGCAGCTCTGAAAAACGTACTGACTCGCCTCCCAGACCGACTTCAACGCGGCGAGAAACTCGGCATCCGCCGCAATCTCAGCCCCCTTCCCGCCAACCTGTTCCAGCCACCTCTGCCAGTCGGACTCTACCTGCTGTTGTAGTAATTTTGGGGAAGGCGCATCCATCGTTGACTCCTGGGCTGGCGATGATAGCTTCGCCAAGACGATATTGAAGGCACTTTGATACAGCAACTCGCAGGCCGGTTCAAGTTTGCGGAACCGGCACCCCATGCCTACAGGCCAGCTTCAAGTTGCCCGATCCGCAAGCTTGATCGGGCCTACGGCGAAACAATAACGCCATGCCCCGACAGCCAGGCACGGTCCAACTCCCAGTGCACGCGTTTGATCTCAGGATCGGCAACGACCAGATCCCGCGCCTTGGTCTGCACCTTGGCCAGATTTTTCTGTATCTTCTGAAATTCAGAGCTGGCGGGGCTTTTGCCCGCCACCTGAGGAAAGAGGATACCCAGCACCCGCGCCACCGGCACCTCCGTGGATCTTGGTGAACTCATCACCGCAATGCCATTGCTGATGCGCAACACACGAAAGGTATAAGGGAACGCTGCAATGTCCTCATCCGCCTCCAGCAGATCATTCAGGTCGGAAGCCTTGGGATCCTCGTAGAGAAAAAGCACCAGCAGAGCCAGCACAAAGATACCAAGACCTATCGCATAGTTTCGGGTTCCGCGATCCATAATCAACGCCCTAATATAAAACAGTGATAATCAAGACTAGCAATCCGATGGGAACAGTGCCTTGCGAATTTTCAACGGCAATGCCTTACGCTCTATGCAGGATTCGCCCAACCGGTGTACGGAAAGAGATCATTCCAGACCCATGACAAGGTCTATGAAAAAGTGACTTCGCAGAACCCGACCCACCTGGTTGGTCGGGATGATAAATACTCCAGCGGTGTCGTTTCTCTCGGCTTCAGTCCCAGAGCGCCAGAATCGTGGCCATCGCGCGGGTGAATTCATCGAAGGAGTGGGGTTTTACAATGTAGTCGTCGACATCGTATTCGAACGCGGCGGCCCGGTCTTTCGGCTCATTGGACGAGGTCAAAACGATGATGTGAAGTTCTTTGAGTTCGGGATCGCTACGCAACTCACGCAAAAACTCAATGCCGCTCATCTTCGGAAGATTGAGATCCAGAAGGATAAGCGCCGGCGGTGGCGATATCTTTTCAAACCCGTCCTCTCCTCGTAGCATGCTGAGTGCTTCCAGGCCGGTTCGGGCGATATGCAGAGGGTTGCTGACTTTGTTCTTCTTTAGGGCACGCTGGACAGTCATGATATCGACCCTGTCGTCCTCGATCAGCAATATTGTCTCGTCTCTGTTCAACATAACTCGCTATTCCCGGTCTGATACCTTGTTTTCATTTCCGGCCCCACTACTCAGAAGAACGGTTCTTCGGCCAGGTGAAGTAGAAACACGCGCCCTCTCCGACAGCAGACTCCAGTCTTATTGTGCCACCATGCTCTTCCACAATCTTCTTGACCAACGCCAAACCGATACCGGTGCTGCTTTCGAAGTCACTCGACTCCAGAATCTGAAACATCATAAAGACTTTGTTGTGATATTCCGGCGCTATTCCCTTGCCGTCGTCGCACACAGAGAATTGATAGACATCTCCATAACTTTCACCCTTTACCCGGATCTTTCCCTTATCTCCGCCATGGTGTTTCAGACTGTTACTGATCAGGTTGGAAAACACCTGGCCAAGCTGGAGCCGGTCAACGTACATGGTCGGCATTTCACCCTTGATCTTAATCGTGAACCCTTTGGGAGGGGAGAGTGAATCGATAATCTCGTCGACCAGCTCTCGGGTATCGACCTGATTCTCTGAGTCAGCTGTCTTCCCAACCCGGGAATACTCCAACAGTCCTTCGATCAGATCATGCATCCGCCGTACGCGGTCGCGGAGCAGGGCAAGCTGTTCCCTCGATGCATCGTCCAGTTTGTCTGCAAGATCCTCCTGGATCCACTGAGCGAGGTTGCTCACCGCCCGCAAGGGGGCCTTAAGGTCGTGAGAGGTCACGTAGGCGAACTGTTCAAGATACTGGGCCCTTCGTTCCGCCTCGGCAGTACGGTAGGCGACACGATGCTCCAGCGTCTCGTTCAGGTTCTGCAGTTCCTGCTCGGCGGATTTACGATCAACCACTTCCCGGTTCAGGGCCTGTACAGCCTCCCACAGCTGTGACGTTCTCTCTTCGACCTCCAGTCGCACCTGCCTGGCCCGCCCCACCAGGGTCACCACGTAGGTGATGAGCAGGACAGTAAAAGCGATACCTCCGAAGAGGATGATCCAGCTGCCCCAGGTTTCAGCCTCGAATTTGTCGGCGGCAGGATTGCACACCACCTCCCACTGTTGGGCCCCGACTGAGATCCTTTGACTATAGGTTATGTCCGAAGCATCAACCTCGGCGCCGGGCGCCCGACCCTCTCTCATCCGGGAGAGATGGGTATAGATCAGCTGCCCATCCCCTGTCGAGGATCCCTGGTAGAAGTGAAGATCGACCCCTCCAGACCGAAGACTCTCCAGAGCTCGCTCGACAATTTCGCCGATACTGAAAATGCCGATCGCAAATCCTCTGACCTCGGGGGATGTCAGAGCCGGATCATCTTCCTGTTTTTCGTTCTTGAAAAAGACAGGAACAGCAACCATGACGCCTGTCTTCTCACCGGTTTCGTCCATGAGGGGGACACCGGGAGAGACCTGGAGTGTTCGGGTGAGTTCCGCCTCCCCCAACAAGGTTGAAACGATGGGATTGGCGCCCACGTTGAAGCCCAATGCCTCTTTGTTGCTCTGATAGGGCTGGATGTAGAGGACAGGATAATATACGGGCCGATCACGGCTCTCGATCAGCTTGCCTGAAAGGTCATCCTCCGTGATCCGGAAGGGGGGGAAACTTTGCTGAGCCTCCTTGATGAAAACGGACCGGTTCTCGGCGAGCACCACGGGTACCCACTCCAAGGCCTTGATGCCTGCCTGGCGTTTCAGGGGCGGGCCCACGAATTTACGGAACTCCCGGCGGTCCACGACCTCCGACGCCTCAAAAAAGCTGGCGATATCCTGGACTATCCCGAGGGAGTGCTTGAGCTCCCTCTGGACGACCAATATACGATCCTGGGCTGCCTCGCGGAATGCGATTTCAACCTGACCTCTCTCCCAGCCCAAAGATTGTATAAATGCGGCAAGCGTCAGCAACACGCCTATCATCGCAACCAGCGCAACGGGAAAGTAGCCCCACCAGATCGACTTTGCAACCTGCGTCTTTTCCAGAGACGGCCAGCTGGCCAACCTTGCGAGGACTCTCTCGGTCACGCGCCGTTTCATCTCAGGATTTGGCCGGAAAGTGGCAGGCGATTGTATTGCTGATGTGCATCAGGATCTCATCCATCGCCTCTTCGATTTCGCCGTTGATAATCAACGGGGTCTTATCCTTCTCCGATTCCAAAACCAGATAGGATTGCAGTGTCCATATCTGGTCGAGTTGTTTCAGGTAACGGGATGAGGCGCGTTCGGGTTGCTCCCGTTCCCGGTGTTTAAGGCGTTTTGCAAGCGTCTTTTGGTGAGGAACGACCAGCATCAGGGGAATGACGATGGCCTGGTCCCGGGCGATGTCCAGTTCGAGTTTCGAAGGTAACACATAGACGCCATCGACGATCAGGTCGTGGCTCTCTTTGACGGCCCGGTAAATCGTCGCTTTCAGTCCATGCTTGACTATCTTGAACTGGGAGAGAAAACCACGGATCACCTCTATGTGATTAGGTTCAGACGCTTGTTCGCTGTCTGTCGCCAGCCCCCGCCAAGCCTCAAAACTTGAATAGGAGAGGGTGGGGATCTCTGCCGGTGGAAGATAACAGCGAACGATCTCCCGCATCATATCAGTAGACTGGGTTCTGACAATATTCAACTGATAGGCCAGTTCCGTTGTCAGTGTGCTCTTGCCCGTGCCTGTTATGCCTCCAACCAGGACGATCAAAGGAAGACCACTATCTTTGAACCGTCGCCAGGAGAGAAACCGGTCAGCGGCGGCTTGGGAGCAATGCGTCGCCAGGTGCTCATACACAATCTTCCTGAGGACGGTATGATCGATAACCGTCTCTTCCCCCTTCTTCAGGGACTCGTGTACCTGCTTCGCAGTCTCCAGCGCGTCTGAGCGATCGATGGCACAGGCCTGCAGTGAACGAGAGAGTATGCCTGCTGAAAAAGGGATCTCATCAGTAGCCGTCTGAACCACAATCTGCCGTTCCCGGGATGACCCCAGATCGTAAGATTTCGCCAGCGACGATCCAAATCGTTTCCGTACTTCAGCGGAGACCCGCTCTCTGAGTGTATCGGTTGTGATTTTTCCCTTATTCTCAATCTTGCTGCGAATAGACTGGGCAATCAGGTAGGCGTCCTGAAATGAAAGACCGGCGCGCACAAGGGACTCCACCAGCACCCCCCGCAGGAAGGGGATACTCTCGCCGCTGGCACTCTCGATAATGAATAGTTTACTCACCTGCTCCTGCCGTCAAAAAGAACCAAGGCCCGGTCTGGGCCGATCCAGCTTTTCCAGGGGGATAGAGATAGCGCCGTCACGCACAAACCCCGACGGTTTACCGAGTTCGTCGTAACAGACACACTGATCCCCTTCAAACATGAAATCACCGATATAGCGATGGGTGATCTTGCGCTTGAGGTTCTCCGCGTAGGGCAATCCGAGAAAGTGGCTGACAAATCCCCTGATCACGCCGGCGTGAACCACGACCAGGATAGTCTCATCCTGGTGCTTGGCGGTTAGTGACTCGAAAAAATTCACGCTGCGTGCCTGCATCTGACTGAAACTCTCGCCGAGAGGATAGACGAAATCAGGATTCTTCTTGTGCTCGGGAAAGTTTTTTTCCACCCAAGACTTGCTTTTGCGGTACAACGTACCGTAGTTGATCTCGTTCAGCGCCAGTGTATCGTGGACCAGAGGTATCCCCCGCTTCCGCGCGTAGAACATCCCCGTCTGACGGGCCCGTTCCAGATAGCTGGTATAAACAGCAGAGAACTGAATGTTGTGCTCGTTAAGAATCGCATCCACATAGGTCAAATCCGCCTTCCAGCCTTTGACCCGCGGCGCATCGCCCCAACCCATGATCAGGCCTGACTCATTGATGAGGGTCTTGTAGTGTCTAACGACGATGGCGCGCATGATTTTGTGTGAATCCGTTTCAGAGACAATGCTCTGATGTGATCATACCCCGCACGTTTCGCAAGACTCAACCAAAAGAGCACCGTTGCGAATGGCGGGATCGAATCGACAATCGGGTTAGACCTTTAATCTCGTCCACGAAAATCCTCTCGGAGTTCCCATGGCCTTTGTATTCTCTATCAGAAATGAAAACTACCGCTATATTGGGTTTTTCCCGAACTACGGCTTAGGCCAATAGCGATACCTGACTAAGACCTTCAGTGCGGGAATAATGGCAACAAGATACAATGGAATCGCCACCACAAAGACCCACCCTCCTGCCTCATTGGTTGTCATATCCAGAAATTCATCGAGAGCCATCGCAACGAACAAAAAGCCGATCGGAAAGTACATGATATAGACCCCGGAAAGCAGAGGCGGAGTGAACGATTTCTTGCTTAGTCGGGTTGTGACCCAGATGGTGAATACCAGAAAAAAACCCACGCCTAATCCAACAATAGCTATTTCTTTTCCCTGGACATCAAGGACGAGAAACAGAGGCTGGAGTCCCCACACCAGGAGCCCCAAAACAAGAGCCACAATCACTCGACGAGCGTCCAAATATTTGCCCAAGAATGCCAATCCCACCACATACAAGGAAGCAACAGCCATGACCAAAATGATATCATTATTGAAATTACCGCCTGTCGGAAGATGGCCCGTCGCGTACATCATCAGAAAGAGTACTAGCTGAGGGCAGAGTACAGCTGTGAAATAGAGCAGCAGCACTGCCTGATTGGCCAGGATGGTGGTGGCCTTGATTGGCATCCTCGACTGCCAGATGGCCCAAATAGCGGGCAGAATGGTGAACGCGGCAATTATACCGAGGACGCCAAAAACCCCACTATCGGAAGCCTTGTTCATCAAGTCTCCAATATCCTCTCCCCTGGTTACAAAATATGCAGCCCCAAATACGATTCCCAGCATCAGGATTCCATAGAGCAAAAACAGCAAAAGGAATGAGTGCAGCCCGGCAGACCATACCAGGGGTTTGTGGATCCGCAGATAGCGGTCCACGCGCCCAATGAGCCGGGGGTATGGCAAGCGAAGACGGGGCAACCCAAAGCGCCTCTCGCTCATTCCCAGCCGCCGATTTCGAATGCTCAGAGGAAGAACGGACAAAGTGAGCATCCCGGCAACGAAGAAGCTGAGAAGAATATAAAAGGGAATAGACGCAAGAGTCCGTTCAAAATAGTCACCGCTTCCCCCTCTGAACGCCTTTGCCGCATAAATGCTCTTTAACACATCGCCCAGAGACAGAGGGGGCACCTCATCATTGTAGTCCCCAACCTGCAGCAGACAGCCTCTATCGTAACCACAAGCTTCGACTCCGTAAGAGAAGCGAAACGCTTCGTCGATTCCGTAGCGCCTGAGGGCACTGCGAATCTCCTGTTCGTTGCTCTGGACCACCTCTCTATCAAGCTCAGAATGACAGCACCAGAACCCGTATCGCTCATGAAAAGCATACTCCTGAGCAAACTCTCCATCGGATGTCACATCGGCGATCCGCTGCACCACAGGCAGTGCGAAGGAGAGCGGATTGAGCTGTACCATAAAAAAGTAGGCCATATAGAGGACTGCGGTCAACAGAGTCTTGCGCCAACCAAACTCCCCCAGAGGTGAACGAAACTGCTGAAACACCCACAGGGCCAGGACCAGCCAGCCCATGATCTGAAACCAGCCCATCAGGCTTCCAAACTCCACGATGGTAGGTACTGAGGTGCGACTGACGGGATAGAGCCACCCCAGCACATAGAGCACCGGATTGGCCAGAATCAGGGAGAACCAAACGAAGTAGTGCACCCGGGTACGCCAGATAAGCGGGCGATGCAACAGCAACCGACGGTCCAGACTGCGCAGGAAAGAGGGGATCACCCATCGGAGCAATGGCTGCAACAGGCGATTAAGGCCTTTGCTCCGTGGCTTGGGATCGATACCGTTCTGTGCCGCGGCCATGACCTGCTAATGGAACAACTGCTTGATGGAACGGCTGATATCGCGGAAATACTCCACTTCCACTCCCTCGCTCAACAATAGCTGCAACAGCTCGCGATGGGTTACCTCCAGCGGTACGGTGATGACGTAGGCGACACCACTGTGCTGGATCTGATGCAGTTTCAATTTGCGCAGGTAGCCGCGCAGCTCCTGCTCTTCACAGTCCGTGCCCAGCTCGTAGGTATTGAAACGCCGTTGCTCCCCCATCTGTTCGACCAGTCCATTGAATTTCACCCGTCCCCGCTCCAGGAACAGGATGCGGTCGGCAATGGCCTCGACCTCGTGCAGGTGCTGGGAGGAGATCAGCACCGACATCGGGTATCGCAGCCCGTCGGCCAAGTTGCGCAGGTCCTTGAGCACCACCTGTTGGGCCTTGAAATCGAGGTTGGCCAGCGGCTCATCGACGATCAGCAGCCTGGGCCGCCATACCAGGGCACGGGCAAGGGCGAAACGCAATTTAAAACCACCGGAGAGTTCGGACCAGCACTTCTCCAGGTGCTCCCCCAGACCCAGGCGTTCGACGATGAAACCCACCTCACGCAGGTTGTCTTCACCGAGAATCCCGTGGATGGCCGCCTCGTACTGGAGATTTTCCTCCAGGGTGCCATATACCTTGGGGAGCTCCTGAGGCACGTAGGCAATTTCCTCCTTGACCTTGACCCAGTCGATGCCTTTTTTCGTGTTACTCTCCTGCTTCAACAGCGGGAAGGCCATACTGCCCTGGTCGTGGAGCAGATCCCCGGCGACCAGACGAAACAGGGTAGTCTTGCCGTTGCCGTTCTCCCCCACCACCCCGGTGATCTCTCCAAGCCGAAGCTTCAGCTCGACACCACGCAGCCGGAACCCGGACTTGGGGTAGGTCTTACCCAGGTTCTCGCTGCCAAACACCACGTCCCGCTGGGGAGCCATATCCTGGTATCGCTGCTCGGCCTGCTCGATGGCCCGCTCCAGCGGCTCTGCTCCGGTACCATTCCTGAAGTCCTCGACGATGTCGCCGACAAGGTCCAGCATCTCGTCGAGCACCCGCCTACGCTGCTCGTCGCCGGGGGCCTTGGTGTAATTCAGCCGGAGGATCAGCGCGGAGTGACGCAGCCTGCTATCGAGCGCGTATGTGTTAGCGAACCCCATCAGTAAGGTGCTGCCCTCCTTCGGGTCCGCCTCAATACCCAAGCAGAGTTCCGCGGCAACCTGCTCGATCTCCTGGTTCATATCGTTATTGCTCATGCGATGACGCCGTCCATGAGTGCAAGCGCCTGATAGAGCAGCTTGTTGCGACGCAGTTCGATCTCGTCGAAGCCGGTCGTCCCACGCCGCTCAGCCTTGTTTAGCCGGTTATAGCTGGCACTAATAACGATCACTTCATTGAGGTCGTCCGCGTTGTCGCGGGAGAAATCGCGCACAAAGTCCATCAGCCGCTTGATCGCCTCGCTGATGTTGTCGTCGGCGAACAACAGTTGGATCTGCTGGTGCCGTTGAGATAGGTCGTTTGTCGAAGCCATGTCCAGGATGCGTAACTCAGTGTTCCTGCTCTGTGTCTGTCAGATCCGGTATGCGCAACTGAAGGTGCGGATCCACCGGCGGGATGCCCCTACTGGCGACCTTTCCCATCCTCTGTTTTGGCATAACGGGTTGGAACATCTCAGACGCTCTCTTCACGTTGTTCACTGGCTTTGATGGCGGCGAGAAGCCGTGGCAGGTTTTCAGCCCACATTGGCTCCCGAAGATCGAGAACCAGCGAGTTACGCAGCCGCTCAAGAACCTTTCCAAGATTGTTCCTGAGCTCGAACAGTCGGGTCTTTTGCCGGTTAAGGTCACTGGTGTCGAGGTGCTTCTCGATGTAGACAGGAAAAAGGGCGTCGATCTCACCAATCTTGGCGTCGATCTGCTCAGTGGCGGTCACCCTAAAGCCGATATCCAGAAAGGTCTCATCAAGATAGCCTGCGATAAGCTTATGCCCCCCATTCAATGCCTCGCCGTAGAGGCTGAGGACACTCTCCATACCGACCCAGGGAGAGAGCAGGCTATCGCCGGAGACGATGGACAACACCACATCGCTTTCGGCCACCACCCGAAGAATAAAGGCCTCGACATCCTCTCCCGGCCGGATGTTCTTGCTGTCGATACACACCGGGATACCCTCGGACTCCAGTGCGGCGCTGATCCTGCCTGCCACACCCAAGTCCGCGTGACTGTAGGAGATGAACACCGTGGGGACGGATGCCGAAGTCCGGTGCGCAGCCAAACCTGCCGGAGGTAATGGCTCGGACTGCTCCCCTGCGAACCATTCACCAAGCAAGTCGAGTAACGCATAACGCACCCGGTTGCGGGTTTGCTCTTCCCTGGAAACATCGATCAAACCCCGCCGCCGCTCCTTTGTCACCTTGGCGAGCGCCGCCTGGTGCTGGATCAGCTCCTGCTCGACCTCTGCATCCGAGCCAGCCAACGCGTCCCGAAACTCACTCAATGCCGCCTCGACCTTGTCGGCAGCGATCAGTTTCTCGATTTGTTGGTGGGCGTCTTCCAATTTGGTAATCCTTTAAGGCGATATACACCTCTGCCATATAGCTCAGTCAGGAAGATTGTTCTCCCGAGTATAGGCAGCGAGCAAGAGCTGTACAAGGCAACAGTCACCTCCCTGAAACGGTACAGCGCATTCAAAACCCAAAAAAAGATCCAAGCAGTGATCCCCTTGAAAACACTCAATAAAAAAGAGGTAGAACGCTGACCTAACGGCCTATATCCCCATGAGATCGATCAACTCCTGGCTGGTGATAACATGGCAGTAGATCATGTTGAGAATCTCCAACTCATGCCTGTGGAGTTCATCTGTCCCAGCTGCGCAACAGTCCTCAACCAGAATCACGTTGAAGCTCTCATCCGCCAGACTGCGCACTGTTGAAGAGATACACTGATCGGTAAAGATCCCGGTAAGCACTACATTTCTGATCCCCATGTTTTGCAGCACCAGACGCAGGTTTGTCCCGGTAAGAGCACTGTCAGTGGTTTTGGTGACGACAATCTCTCCTTCATGCGGCGCCAGCTCGGGAACAATCTGGGAGTCGTCCCTCTCCTTCGGCATCATCAGGTAGTTCCAGCCCGGTTTTTTCTGGCTTAGGGAACGATCCCGCCCATCCTCCAGCAGACAGGCGATGCGGGCATGGAGCACGTCTATTCCATGTTGCCGAAAACGGTTTTGCAAATTGGCTGTCGCTGGGATAACGATCTCATGCATACGCTTGGAGAAGGGCGCCCAGCGACGTTTCTCCTTCGGGTCATCTGACGGCGTCAGGTAGGCATTCTGAACATCGATACTCAGCAATGCGGTTTCGGCTGCGGGAAGAGACAAATCCGGCGGCTCCGGCGCGCCATCGTAGTAGAAGGAACGGTAGGCGGTTTTCCAGTTCATCGGCATCTCCTACGGCCCGGCCCCTAGCATCAATTGTGCTTAATCAAGGCAGGCAACATCGATTACTGCAAGATAACAGGTCTTATCTTTAATGCTCAATAAAAACGATGGACGCAGCAATAACCGCCGATAGTGATCAGCTTGGCCGCGATTCCGGTCCCAAGACGCTACCCGCGTTAACCCACGTGCCGGGAGGCTGGCCTATCTGGGTCGGCATTTTTTCGGAGATGACAGAATTTGCGATGATGTTCATCATCTACTTCATCGCCAAGTCACACTATCCGGAACTGTTCAATGAAGGTCCCACAAAACTCAATACACTGGCGGGCGTACTCAATACGCTTGTCCTGCTCACCAGCAGCTATTGCGTCGCAAAATCGATGCAGGCCATCAGGCGGGATGACACAACCGCCTGTGTCCGTTGGCTGTGGCTGGCGATCATCGCCGGGGGCGCCTATCTGCTGGTAAAGACCTGGGAGTACCACTGGAACGAAACCATGGGTATCTCGAAAGATACCAACACCTTCTTCACCGTCTACTACTACACCACCTTCAACCACATGCTGCATGTCGGCTGGGGCAGCGCGGCGGTATTATGGGCGATTTTCGGTGTGAAACGTGGCAGTTTCACGGCGCAGAGTCATGGGGGTCTGGAGGCGGTCGCCGTCTACTGGCATATGATCGATCTTGCCTGGATCGTCATCTTTCCACTGCTCTACGTCTTGCGCTAGGAGGGCTGTTCATGTTCACCAACAAAAGCATCGACTCTATCTGGATACAGCTCATGCTGCTGACGCTGCTCAGTGCCTTTATCGCGGAAGCCGCCGATACGGGGCTGGCGGTTATCATCATCGTCGCAGTAACCATCGGCTACAAGGGACGCATGATCGTTGATCACTTCATGGAACTCATCAACGCCAACCGCTATATACGCGCTTCCATGAGACTCTATTTCTATGTCATTCCGCTGATGATTGTGCTGGCTTATCTGTTTCCGGAAGCTATTGTTCGCATGACGACGTTGCAATAACGGACTGAGTTTTCGGGGCCAGTGCTTATTCAGGTGCGCACGGCACACCCTACGTTTTTCACATAGAGCTGCAGGTAGGGTGCGCTATGCGCACCATGTTTGTTCAAACACCACCACTGTGAACCACTTCATAGTAGAGCTTTTCCAGCGCCTGTTTGTGAAGGGTCTCCTCCATCGCCAGAAAAATAAACAGGTCGTGGATAGGGCCGGGTTCGGTGCTATCCGCCAGGGCCGTATACTGCTCCATCGCCGCCTGTTCTCGGCCTAACGCATATTGCAGCACAGCCTGATCATCCGGAGTGTTGCCCAGCTCCGGCAGTTGAATACAATCTGAAAAACGGCTGTCACTCACCGGCACGGCAACCGCATGCTCTATCTCATTCTCGATCAACGGGTTCGCCACCAGTTCGTTGAACAGGTCAAAATGGATCTGCTCCTCAGCCGCCAGATCCTCCACCAGATAGCGAATGCGCTTGCTCACATTGGGGATCAGCGAGGTATAAAAATCCCGGGCGGTGCGTTCGAACTCAGTCGCCACTTCAAGGATCTCTTTGAGACTCTTTTTCGACTGCAGACGATCATAACCGCTTTGATGGCCCTCCCCTTCATGACTCATGGTCTGTCTCCTGTTGGCCAAGAAAGGCCTCTATGCTGGCAGCCACCCGATGGCCGTCAGCCACCGCATGCACTACATCCGGACCGTTCACACAGTCACCAGCGGCCCAAAGCCAAGTCTCCGAGGTTCGGCCTGCCTCGTCAACCTGGAGCCTGCCACGATTCCACTCAAGCCGCTCGGTCAATTCATCACCCAGCAGACTGACATCCGACATCTGGCCGATCGCCTCGATCACCATCTCCCCTTGGTGAAGCTGTTCGTCGCTTTCATCGTAGGATGGCGCAAAGCGGTGCTGTTCATCAAAGATCGATAAGACCTTCCAGGTTCGCAGACCGATCAACCTGCCCTTTTCATCGATTTCACAGGCCTGGGGACCGCGGCTGTCGAGAATCTCTATCCCCTCTTCGAGCGACTCCTTTATCTCCACCGGGTCGGCGAGAAAATGATCACGGTCCTCCAGCGCAGTCAGGGTAATCCTGCTCTCTCCATACTGCTGCCGTTGCAGCCGCACCAGGCTGCGGGCAATATCCATCGCCACATTGCCGCCGCCGATTACCACCGCCGAGCGTGGGACATCAAAAGCTTCATTCGCTGCAATCCTGCGCAGCAGATCCACCGCCTTGGTAACCTGCCCATGTTCCGAACCGGGAATGCGGGTGGAGCGGCCAAGTTGCAGACCGAGCGTCAACAACACAGCATCATTATCCTGTTGCAGCTGTGACAACTCGATATCAACACCGATACGGGTGTTGTATTCGATGGTAACGCCCATCGCGGTAATGACGTCCACATCCTGGTCGAGTTTGTCGAAAGGCAGCCGGTACTCGGGGATACCATAGCGCGTCATGCCACCCGCCTCTGCCTGAGCCTCGTAGACGGTTACCTGATGTCCAAGTTTCACCAGATCGAAAGCTGCGGTAAGACCGGCGGGCCCAGCACCAACGATGGCGATCTGTTTTCCGCTCAGATAGTCCACCTTGTCCTGCACCGCAATCGCCTTCACCGTTTCGTGATCGACCGAGTCCATGGCAAACCGTTTGAGCCAGCGAATCGCTACAGGGTCACCGCGCCGACCTATCGAACAGGCCGTCTCGCAACGGTGGGTACAGATCCGTCCACAGACATGGGAGAAGGGATTGGTGCGATAGATCTGCCGCACCGCCTCCTCCATATCCTGCTGCCAGATGGCGCGAATATACTCAGGCGCATGCATGTGCGTCGGACAGGCATCGTGACACATGCCGCACTGCACACAGCGGGAGGCCTCCGCCACCGCCTGCTCAAGGCTATATCCATCGACGATCTCATCGAAGTTGTCACTGCGTTGGTCCGCGCTGCGCTCCTCCATCTCACCCCGATTCAAGTCAAGCAGATCGGAGTCGGCAACCTTGCGCCAGCCATAACCGTAGAACTTTTTATGGATTCCATTGGGATCGGGCAGAATAAAGTAGCTGTCGATCTCCTCCTGGGTGCAGGTATGCACATACTCTCTGGAGAGAGAGATGGAACCGGCGGGGCAGATGTCGACACAGAGGGCGCACCAGCAGCAGCGGCCATAGTCGATGGCGGGACGCTGGTTGCGCGCCCCCTTGAGCGGATCAGAGGGTAGACCCGGGATCTCGATCATGCTGATGGCGGCGTTGTCGCAGACCTTCTGACAGGAGCTGCAACCTATGCAGAGCTCCCAGTCATTGAGGTGAAAACCGCGATAACTGAGAGAGGCAAGACGCGGCTCCAGTGGTTCGGTGACCGCCTTGCGGGCGAAGAACTGCAGGCTCTTCAGCGGATTGAGGATGCTGCCCTTCTCTTTGTAGTCGATGTCGCTCATCAGCGATCCACCTCCGGTGGACAGGCATCGAGTGAAAACATAATCTGCGCCACGTCCTCCAATCGCGCACCCACCGCCAGTTGCTCCAGTACCTGCACGGCGTGCATCGACGACGGCCCACGCACATGTACCCGGTGGGGTTTGTCGCCACCATCGGAGACCACGTAGTAACCCAGCTCGCCTTTCGAGGACTCGACCCGGGTATAGGTCTCACCCGCCGGGACATTCCAGGCCAGGGGATTGGGAATCTGAGTGCGAACAGGGCCACTGACCGAAGGCAGTTTTTCCACCACCTGACGCACAATATGGATACTCTGTTTCAACTCCTGACGCCGCACCAGGGTGCGCGCCCAGGCATCTCCCGGCGCTTCCGTTGGAATATCGAAATCTATCTGGTCGTAGACAAGGTAGGGGTCGTCGCGGCGCACATCGAAGGCCAGTCCGGTGGCGCGCAGATTCGGGCCAGTGACCCCCCACTCCAGTGCCTGCTGCTGATTCATCGGGCCGGTATCCCTGGCCCGGTCGACAAAGACCTGGTTGGTAAAGAAGAGGTTGTCGTAGTCAGGCAGGCGGGACTCGATATAGTCCATGGTGCAGCTCACCCGGTCGAGGAACCCTGCCGGCATATCCCGACGCACCCCACCCGGGATATTGTAGATGTGGTAGACGCGCCCGCCGGTCCACTCCTCGAAAAGGTCGAGTATCTGATCCCGATCGGCCACCCCCCAATACATGGTGGTGTACATGCCGGTAGTCGCCGCGTGGCCACCGAAGGTGAACAGGTGTGCGGCGATGCGCGACAGTTCAAGCTGCAACACCCGCAACCACTGTGCGCGCTCCGGCACCTCCATGTCATTCAATACCTCCACCGCCATGGAGTAACAGACCTCCATCGGCACGGGATCCGGGACGCAGATGCGGGGCACCAGGGCAATATTCTGAATCCACAACCGCCCCTCCATCAGCTTTTCAAAACCGCGATGCAGATAACCCCCATCGGCACGGGCGGCAACAACCACATCGCCGTGCAGTTTTACCTTCAGGGCATAGTTGCCCTCGATGCCCGGATGGTTGGGTCCGAAGTTGAGTTCATACTCATTGCTTGGCGGATGACTTATTGCCTGATAGTTTTCCGGCCTCATGGTTTTTTCTGCCTCGCCTCTTCAGGCGTCTTGACGATCCCGCCGCCCTGCTCGGTGATCTCTTTCAACCAATCCGGCTGATACTCCTTCCACTCGAAAGTCTCATTCACCCAGGCCTCGGCATCGAACTCCTTGCGCATCGGCGGCGGGCCGTTCCACTCGGTAAGGATAAATTTGCTCATATCCGGACTGCCTTCGAAGTAGACGCCAAACATTTCGTGGATGTCCCGTTCGAAGAAGGCAGCGGGTTGGTAGAGATCGAACACCGACACATAGACGCCAGGTTCCCGTGCGATACGGATATGCGCCGAAACCAGTGACTGTGACTCGTAGGACCAGAGCTGATAGACCAGTTCGAACTGGCTCTCATCGATCCAGTCGACGCAGGTGATGGCGGAGAGGTGCACATACCCGGCCCGTCCCCGCAGCAGTTCCAACAGGGTCGGCAAGGAGTCGGCAGCTATATCGATCCGCACGCGCCGGGAGTCCTTACGGCGAATCTCAACCCCTTCTATCTCCTGCAGCAGATTATCCAGCCAGGGGGTGACCGTCTTACTCATGGGACTCCCCCTTCTTCTCTAGAGAACCACCAATTTGAAAGAAGGTCTGCTGCGGCTCGAGCGGTTTCTGGCATTGTTGTAGCAGGCGGGTGTGCTCACCCTCTGTTCCCGGTCCGGCAAGATCGTAATGCGATGCCTCGCCGATTACATCGGCAGGGGTCTGCCAATCATCACCAAAGAGGTGCTGCTGATTGCCCAGATACCAATCGTAACGCCGATAGTAATCTTCCCAGCCATCCGCCTCACCGCTGCGGATTCGATCCATCAGCTTACGCATACCCTCCAGCACAGCCTCCGGACGCGGCATGCAGCCCGCAATATAGAGATCCACCGGGAGGTACTGATCGAGCTGTTTGGCGGTGGCGTAACTCTGCCAGTACATGCCGCCATTGACGGTGCAGGAGCAGATACCGATGACATATTTTGGCGAACCCATCTGTTCGTAGGTCAAAATCACCCGCTTCAGGGTCTTGATGGAGACATAACCGGTGATCAGGAGGATATCCGCCTGCCTGGGCGTCACCATCGGCTGAATGCCCAGCCGCTCCATATCGAAGCGGGATGTCATGGCCGGGGGCAGTTCGATGGCGCCACATCCGGTGCAGTAGTGCAGCATGAACATGGAGCGGGAACGGCAGAAGCGCACCAGTTCATCGAATACCCTGGCGAGGGGATTCGTGCGGCGCTTTGCCGCCGACGTTTCGATTGGAATATCTATCTCTTTCATACTTTTTTCCAAGCAATCATCCTAATGCGGCTTCCCGTAGGTCGGGTCAGATGCGCATTGCATCAACGCTTAAATCGCTACGTCAAACTTGACGCGCATCGTAACCCGACACACCGCTGTCGGGTTACGATGCACACAAAGCACTGTGCCAAATTCAGGGTTAGTGCTGTCGTGCATCTAACCCGACCTACATTCGACTGCGATTATTGGAAAGGCAATGTTTCCAAATCCACCCTAGTGCATCACAAACGCCAGTCCAAGCAAGCCGATCATCACCGGCCACTTCCACATCAGACGGATCATCTGTTCCGTCTTGTAACGGGGAAACAGAAACGCCACCGTCATGGGAATAGCCACCACCGCAAAAACCTTGATCAGGAAGAAGAGCCAATTCTCTCCGCCGCCGAGAAACAGCGACACATACAACACACCAGCGGTATAGAGCTGAAAGCACTGCATCACGAAGAGACCGCCCAGGTATTTCCCGCTCATCTCCACCATTGGACCAGTGGCGATCTCCGCCGGGGCGATATAGATCTCGAAAGGCTGCTTGCCTAACATGCCCTGCAGGGCAAACAGTCCGGCTATCGCCAGCAGCGGCATCGCTATCGCCCCCCATCCTGAAACCCCACCTGCCTGTTGTATCGCAATGATGTCTACCAGATTGGTGGTACCGAAATACCAGGCCACGCCGAAAACCACGATGACAAACGGCACATCGTAGGCAAGCATCGCCGTCAACGCCCGGGCAATACCTATGGAGCCATTGGGGTTGGCACACTGGCCCACGCCAAGCGCCAGTCCCAGCGAGGGGATCATCATCACGTAGACCAGGGTCACCAGACCGCCTTTATCCGCGATGCCATCCATGCCCGGCACCGGCAGCAAGGTCTCCGCCGCCACATAACCGCCCACGGCCATGATGATACCGATATCGTGCATCCAGCCATGGGAGATCTGGGTCTTTTTGCCGTAGAGTTTTACGATGTCATAGAGCGGCTGCATCATAGGTGGACCAACCCGACGTTGCAGTTTGGCGCCAATCCTGCGCAGCATCAGCACCATAAAGAGACCGACAACAAAGGCTACCAGCGGCATCAAAACCAGTTCCATCAGCAGGATTTGAATACTCATCACAGCAATACCCAGGTCAAGGTTACAACGACAGTGACCAGCAGATAGATGGAGGGGTGCAGCGCGCCGTAAAGCCGCTGCATAAGACTCGCGGCGATTCCCAGCAGGGATCCCAGGGTCGACTCAAGCCAGACGAAACTTCCCCGATACCAGGGTCTTATCAGGTGCATCAGGCCGGCATAAAAATTGTCGCTGTAGTGGTAGCGGGTTTCGGCCGTCAGAAAGTGTCCACCGGCATAGTTGTCCAGTTGATGGACCTGCCGGGTTCGGCCACCGGAGTAGAAGAGCAGTGCGCCAATACCGAAACCGGCAAACAACACCCCCACCACCCAGAGCATGTCCAGGGAACCGCTTGCCAGCTCGATGCCGCCAAGCGTGTTCTCAACCACCGGCAGGCCGACAGCCGACTGCACCAGCGCCACCCAATCCAAAACCAGGCCCGGCGCCACGCCGGTCGCGAAAATCAGCAACATGAGAATAATCATAGGCACCACCATGCTCCAGGGCGCCTCGCGCACCTCAACATGTTCCACCCGCAACTGTCCCAGAAACGTGTTATGAATCAGCTTGTAGACCGACAGGATAGTGCCCAGGGTGCCGATTATCGCCCCCAGGAAGAGCAGAGGCTCGCCTTCAACCATCAATGAACGATAGACGAACCACTTGGAGACAAATCCATTCATCGGCGGTAACCCGGCCAGCCCGATAATGCCCACCAACATGGCAAAAAAGGAGATCGGCATGCGGGTGATCAATCCACCAAGCTTGTTCAGATCAGCAGTCCCCGTACGAAACATCACGGCAAACACCGCGAAAAAGAGCACGGCCTGATTGGTCGCATAGTTGAAGACGTGCAGCAACCCGCCGGCACTACCCAGGGCATCCCCCAACACCACCCCAAGCAGCATGTAGCCGCCCTGGCCGATGCCGTGCCAGGCAAGCAGGTAGCGTGCATCGGTCTGGCGCAGCGCGGTATAGGTCGGCAGGATAATGGTCAGCACCGCAATCCAGGCCCAGAAGTCGCGCATATCCAGAAAGGTGAAGGGGATCGTCAACTCACTCAAGCGCGCCAAACCGATCAACTGAACCAGCACCAGGATGATGGCGTAGAGCCCCATGCGGGCAGAGATGGCACCGAAGAAGGCAGCCCCCGGTCCCGGCGTCTCGGCATACGCCGCCGCCTGCCAGAGATGGAACGGCAACAGTCCCATCTTGACCGCAAAACCTGCGCCAAACAGCGCCACCAGTAGCCAGACCTGTGCCTGCGACAATTGCGGCATCACATCGATGATCTGTCCGTACTGCAGGCCACCGGCATGGGACCAGAGCAGAACGATTCCCGCCAGGATCGCCATTGCGCCACTCATGGCGTAGGTGATGTAGCGCATAGCTGCCTGAATCGCACGGCCACCCGCCACGGTCATCAAAAGAAAACTGGCCCAACTAACCAACTCCCAGCCGATGAATAGCGCCAGCAGATCGCCGCTACCCAGCAGGATCAGCATGGAAAAGACATTCGCTGCCAAGGCAACATGCAACAGCCAGAGATTGCCGCCACGCCGGCGAAAACGCTCTCCCCACTCGCCACTGGCGTACCAGCTGCTCAAAAGGCCCGCGCCCAGAGTGATGACTGCAAAAAACCAGGATAGGGCATCGTAACGCCAACTCATCTGCTGACCGAACAGTTCAGCCTGCAACGAGAAAGTCATGATCGCGCCATCGGCGATCCGATCCGCCATCTTCGCCAGAAACAGCAACTGCCCAGCGTAAAACACGGTGGCAATCTTGCCCGCGTAACTGAAGCGTCCCAATAACAGCAACAACACCAGGGTCAGGCCGGAGAAGAGCAGCAGTTCATCCAATGGCGTCACAGCAAACCCCTCAGTGGATGGCCGAAACAGGAAAGACAGTGTCGAAATAGAGCACCGGGTCAGCCGCCTGTATCGCCACCCCTTCAAGCCAGGCACCAAGCGGCCCCATAAACAGCATGCCCGCAATCAGCAATGCGGAGAGCAGAAAAGTCGTACCGAGATTCAACCAGCCGTGATCGGTGATGACCGCCACACTATTATCCCCGGCCGGTTGGAACAGGTTCATCACCACCCGGAACAGATAGTTGGCCTCGATCACAATCGACAGCAACACCACCCCGAGGGCAACCTGGTAGATCACTGACTGCTGCGCCGCAAGACCGGTAAAGAGGAGGAACTTCGCCCAGAAACCGGGCAGCGGCGGCATACCCACCAGAGAGAGCGCCAGCAACACAAACATCCCGCCGGCAACGGGAGAGGCGAGCCCAGCTCCCCGCAAACCCATCAGCGAGCCCCGCCAGCGCTCGGCCAGCAGGAACAGCGCGGGTTTGACCAGCAGGTGGTGCAGCGAGAGCGCCAGACCGGCAAACAGACCGGTTTCACCGGGAATGGAGAAGGCAATAAAGATAACCCCCAACTGCCCGATGGACGAGAAGGCCAGCATGCGATTCATATCCTTCGCCCGCCAGGCAGCCAATTCGCCACTGATCGCTCCCAACAGCCCCAGTATCAGCATCAGTTGCAGCGCCGATTCCTGTTGAAACAGCAGCACCAGCAGACGCACGATCACCAACACCGCCAGCTTGGATACCAGCCCTGCCAATAATCCTGACACCCGACTCGAAGCGGCGGCGTAGACCTCCGGCACCCAGCTGTTGACCGGAAAGAGTTCACCCTTCACCCCGACACCCAGCAAAATCAAGGCAAAGGCAGACATTCCCAGGGGGGTATTCAGGGTCTCTGGAGCCAACTGGGAGAGTTGTGCCAGATTCAGGGTACCGGTCTGAAGATAGACAATTGCGATGCCGCAAAGCACCAGTACGCTGCCCAGGCCACTGAGGATCAGGTAGCGCAGACTGGCGGCAAATGCTGCGCCAGCCGCCAGACCAAAGGAGGCAACCGAGATCAGCTCATAGAAGACATAGATATTGAACAGATCGCCGGAGAGCGCCAGACCGCAGGCGGATGCTGCGAGCAGTAGCGTCAAGGCGTATTGGCGTGGTTCCGTTTCATTCCGCCAGGGCCACAACAGCAGGCTCGTCACCAGCGTCAAAAAAGTGAACAGCAGGCTCAGCCGGTCCACATAGAAATTGATCCCCAGCGGCGGTTGAAAACCTCCCAGCGCGATGGAGAAAGGCTTGCCCTCCATTCCCAGCCAAACCTGAAGGGTCAGCAGGATAGCGTAGGCAAGGGTGAGCGGCCCCAACAGCCGCCCCAGCAACGGGGAGACCCGACACAAAACCGGCACGACGAATGCTGCAAGCAGAGGCAACACCACGGTCAGCACAATCGTGTTCATCTGCCGTCGCCCTCAGCCGCAGGCAGAGGCCGCCCGCCCACCGGCTCTTCCAGACTCTGCGGCAACGGTGTTCCCGCCTCTCCTGCCAGATCAGCACTCATACGCCGCTGCAGCTCCCTGATATCCAGGGTTTTATAGGCCCCGTAGGCGCGTAGCGTCAGACTCAATGCCAGTGCCTGTACGCCGACACCGATCACGATCGAGGTAAGCACCATCGCCTGGGGCACAGGATCAACCATGGTTTGCGTTGCACCACCGCCGGTAATAATCGGTGCAATGGCATCCCAACGAAAACCGGAGAGTACCAGCAGAAGATTGGCGCCCGCCTCGGCAATCACCAACGCCAGGATGATGCGAAACAGATGGTGCGACAGCACGATGCCGGCAATCCCGATCACCACCAGACCGATGGCCCCGACATACAGCACCGCTCCTATCTCGATCGGCATCATGGCTCATCGACCTCCACATCCGCGAGACGAGCCATCAATCCGGCCAGTTCCGCCCCCACCTTGAGGCCCACCGCCAGATAGAGCAGCGGCAGGGTTCCGGCAGAGAGCAGTTCACCCAATACGCCGTTATCCAGCAGCGGCTGGAGAAACTCGCCACCCTGCAGCAGGGCTGCCAGCCCCGTCAGGATAAAGACCGCTCCGGCCCCACCCTCCACAATGCTGAGTCCGGCATGATTGACCGGGGTCTCAGGACGCGCCAGCAACGGCAGAAAAAATGCGGCCGCGAGTATTACGCCTCCCTGAAAACCACCACCGGGAGTGAGATGACCGTGCAGGATGATATAGAAACCCACCACCAGCATCAGGGGGAAGAGCAGCGCGGCACCACTCCGCAGGATGAAGCCTCCGGGGGGATCGCGGCGTGCATCGGCCCGGCGCCTACCAAGTACCAAACCCGCCGCAGCCGAGGCGGCAAACAGAATCGATATCTCCCCCAGGGTGTCGATGCCGCGATAGCCGAGCACCACCGCAGTCACGATGTTGGCCGCGCCCACCCGGTCCGGCGCATCCGTCAGAATACCCTGTCCAATGACCATGGGTGCCTGGGCAAAATCAAACTGATTAAAGATGACTAACAGCAGAAAGGCCAGTCCGCCGACAAAGACCAGGGCTGCCAGATTACGCATCTTTCACCCGTCCCAGTCCAAGGCGACGCAAAGCCAGTGCCAGGATCACACTACTGAGACCTGCGCCAACTGCAGCTTCCGTCATCGCTACATCCGGCGCCCCCAACAATGCGAACAGCACCGAGAGCAGCAGCGAGACCAGGGATGCAGCAGCCACCGCCGCAATATGATTACGCACCAGCAGCACTGTCACTGCTGCGACCAGCATCATGGCGACAAGTAATGCAGCTACCCAGATCATGCCGACTTATCCTCTTGAGGGGCTTTCAGGGCCAGAGGATCCGAAGAGGCTCGCTGCCAGGGCTGAATCCCTGCCAAGTGGATGGCGCGGGCGATTGAGGATGAACCCACTGGATTGGTGAAAAGGATAAAGCCGGCAATGACCAGCAGCTTGGCCCACCATTCGGGGTAGAGCAATCCTATGCCCAGAATGAATGATAGCGCGCCCAGTGTAACCGCCTTGGTACCTGCCTGGATGCGGTTGTAGGTGTCCGGCATGCGCAGCAATCCCAATGCACCCAACAAGGCAAACGCAGCGCCAATCAGAAGAAACAGATCCGCCAGTAGTCTCATTGACGGCCTCCCTCTATCGTTCTTGCCAGTGCAACCACACCGACGAAGGCGAGAATGCCGTAGATCAGCGCCACATCGAGATAGAGGGCACTGCCGAACCAGGCTGCAAGACCAGTCAGTCCGGCGGTGATGATTACGGAAATCGTATCGGCACTGACAATGCGGTCGGGCGCTGTGGGGCCGAAAATCAGACGCAGCAGACCCAGCAGCACAGCAACACCAAGCATTGCTGCAACGATCAACTCCAGTGGATTGAGTGTCATCTCAGAAAACCACCCAGATGACGTTCAAACCCTGCCGCAATCTCTCGTGTCGCTGCCTCGAGATCAACACCGGGGGAAGCATCCACCCAATGGACCAGGATACGGTTTTCCTGTACATCGACAGAGAGCGTACCGGGTGTCAGGGTGATGCTGTTGGCCAGCATCAGGCGGCCCAGGGTTGAGCACAATCCGGTCTCCACCTCCACCATGCAGGGATTGATCGGCAGGGAGGGGGAGAGGATTCGGCGCGCCATGTCCAGGTTGGCACGTATCAACGCAACAAAAAAATAGCCGAGATAGCGCAGCAGATGAAGCGGCGCATCGATACGCAGTTTCACTCCGCCGAAGATCAGCAGATGGGGCGCAGACACCAGTGTCACGACAAGAGAGACCAGGCCGCCTAGTATCAACTCCTGTCGCGAAAGCTCACCCACCAGCAACAACCAGAGCAGATAGACCGTGGCAAATATGAACAGATAGTGCGGCAGAGTGAGAGGGGGTTCCCTGGAAATGTTATCCATTATCTATCTTTGCTGTAACTAAGCCCGACGACCGTATACAAGAAACATAATAGCAGGTATAGGTGACCACAAGATGACACAGATCAGCCGCAACACCTGAAACCTGTCCCACCAGTTGCTAGACTTTATCGGCGAACTGATTGAATGCCCGCGCCATCCGCAAGTACTGCTCAATATTTATATAGCGACATCCAGGAGATATAGTTTAGTTTGCGCATAAAAAAAGCCCCGCACCTCACGGCACAGGGCTTTCTCAACTCTATTGAGCAGATGGGTTATGAGGGCTTACATCATTCCGCCCATGCCACCCATGCCACCCATACCGCCCATGCCACCCATGTCAGGAGCAGGTGCAGCATCCTGAGGCTCTTCGGCCACCATGCACTCGGTAGTGATCATGAGACCGGCCACGGAAGCAGCATTCTGCAGTGCGGCACGGGTCACCTTGGTGGGATCCAGGATACCCATCTCGACGACGTCACCGTACTCATCGGTCCCGGCGTTGAAACCGAAGTTGCCTTCACCCTCTCGCACCCTGTTCAGCACAACAGAGGGCTCGCCACCGGCATTGGCCACGATCTGGCGCAGCGGCTCTTCCATGGAACGACGCCCAATGGTAATGCCGACATCCTGGTCATGGTTGGCCCCAGACAGATCGCCGAGCGCCTGCAAGGCACGTACCAGGGCGACGCCGCCGCCGGGTACTATCCCCTCTTCCACGGCTGCGCGAGTCGCATGCAGGGCGTCTTCCACACGGGCCTTCTTCTCTTTCATCTCGACTTCGGTGGCTGCACCAACCTTGATCACGGCCACACCGCCTGCCAGCTTGGCAACGCGCTCCTGCAGCTTTTCACGATCATAATCCGAGGAGGTATCTTCAATCTGGGCGCGGACCTGCTCGACCCGGGCCTTGATGTCACTCTCGGAGCCAGCCCCATCAATAAGGGTTGTCTCTTCCTTGGTGATAAGGATCTTCTTGGCGGAACCCAGCTCCTCCAGTCCGGCCTTCTCCAGGGAGAGACCAACCTCTTCGGAGATCACGGTGGCGCCGGTCAGGATAGCAATATCCTGCAGCATGGCCTTGCGGCGATCACCGAAGCCAGGCGCCTTAACTGCAGCAACCTTGACGATACCACGCAGATTGTTGACCACCAGAGTCGCCAGTGCCTCGCCTTCCACATCTTCAGCGATGATCAGCAGAGGTTTACCTGACTTGGCAACAGCTTCCAATGCAGGCAGCAGATCACGGATATTTGAGATCTTTTTGTCGTGCAACAGGATGAAGGGCTCTTCCAGTTCAGCGGACATGTTCTGCTGATTGTTCACGAAGTAAGGGGAGAGGTAACCGCGATCAAACTGCATACCTTCAACCACGTCCAGCTCGTTATCCAGGGCGGTGCCCTCTTCCACGGTGATAACGCCTTCCTTGCCGACCTTCTGCATCGCCTCGGCAATGATATCGCCGATGTTGGTATCGGAGTTGGCGGAGATGGTGCCGACCTGGGCGATCTCCTTGTCGTCGGAACAGGGGCGTGAGATCCCTTTCAAGGCTTCAACAGCCGCCGTCACGGACTTGTCGATACCGCGTTTCAGATCCATCGGGTTCATACCGGCAGCAACGGCCTTCAGGCCTTCGCGCACCATGGCCTGAGCCAGCACGGTTGCAGTGGTGGTGCCGTCGCCGGCCACGTCTGAGGTCTGGGAGGCGACCTCTTTCACCATCTGTGCGCCCATATTCTCGAACTTGTCGGTAAGTTCGATCTCTTTGGCCACGGATACCCCGTCCTTGGTGACGGTGGGAGCGCCGAAGGACTTCTCCAGCACCACGTTGCGGCCTTTGGGACCCAGGGTGGTTTTAACAGCGTTGGCCAGGATGTTGACGCCGTTCATCATGCGCGTACGAGCGTCATCACCAAACTTAACTTCTTTTGCAGACATGTTTCTCTGTTCCTAAAAGTAGATGTATTTCTTTAAGTAGCGATCGGTTCCGGCAGCTGGTGCGGATTAACCCTCGATCACACCCATGATGTCTTCTTCGCGCATGACGAGAACCTCGTCACCACTGATCTTGACCTCAGTGCCGGAGTACTTGCCGAACAACACCTTGTCACCAACCTTGACTTCCAGGGGGTGCGCATGGCCTTTTTTGTCGACCTTGCCTTTGCCGACTGCCAGCACCTCACCCTGCATGGGCTTCTCGGCAGCTGAGTCGGGGAGCACGATGCCACCGGGGCTGGTGCGTTCTTCTTCCATACGGCGGACGATCAGACGATCGTGCAGCGGACGAATATTCATCTACTGAATTCTCCTGAATTGGGGTGCAAAATGATTAATCTTCAATTTTCGGGATATGCATTATTAGCACTCACCCGAACTGAGTGCTAATAATAGGGGCAAAAAACAGAGAGTCAAGGGGAGGGGCGCAGGCCTCTAGTGTTTGAGAGCAACGTAGGTCGGGTTAGTCGCGCGAAAGCACAAGACCGAAATCCGGCGCGATACCTTGCGCGCGGCGTAACCCGACAAGCTGTTGTTGGGTTACGATGCGTGCGAAGCTTGGCGGCAAAACGAAAGTTTGGAGTCATTCGCATCTAACCCAACCTACAAAAAAGGCACATATTCAGTGTAAAGCTGAATAGTTACGATACCTTTACATCCTTAATGGGTTCCCATCACCCATTTTGTTCCTGAAATCTAGCGTAAAAGCAGAAATAGCTTATGCTGTAAGTTTCCATAGGGACACGAATCCATGCCATTATCCATACATAGAATCGGGTAGAGACGTGTCTAAAAGAGAGAAAAAACCTTTTCGCTGGGGCAGATATCTACTGCTTGCCATCCTCATCCTGCCGCTGGCCGTGGTTTTTTTCGCCTATCGCGCCAGCGAGAACCAACCCCTGGTTATTGCGTCACAGCAACTGAATACGGATGCCGCCGTCAGGGTCAAGAAACTTGCCCAGGAGATACGGCATAAGGTGCAGTCAACCGACGAAATCGCCAGCATCACTATCACTCAGAAGGATATAAACGGACTGATCGCCTTGGCTACCCGTGGTATAAGCCGCCTGCAGGGTCATGCCAACATCACACCCTGGGAGGCCCAAGGCTCCTTCTCACTTTTCATGCCGGAAAATCCGTTTGGGGACTATCTCAATCTGCAGATAGGAGTTGCTCCATCGGAATATGGCCTGCGCCTCTCGCAAGTCAGCATCGGCAACCTGAAGATTCCAGGCGGTATCGCCATGGGATTTGTGGAAAGCGCGCTCAACCAATTTATGGGTGAAGCGCAGGGCAGCCGTTTTATCGAGGCAGTGCAGAGCGTGAAGACCGAAGGGGATAAGGTCTCCGTCACTTTCAAACCCATTCCTGATATCAAGGCACGCCTGAAAACTGCCGCGCACCGGGTAGCGGAGGTGCGGGATAACCTGAAATTATTGGGCGATCCCAAGCGGGTAAGGGCCTACTACAGCAGACTCTGTGAGCTGGATCGGCTCTACAGCCACGACCTCAAGATTTCCGCCATTCAGTACATCGCCCCCACTTTCGAGTTGGTGCATAAACGCACCCAACTCGGCATGTCGGCGCGAAAAGAGAACCGTGCAGCATTACTTGCGATTGGCCTCTTTCTCGGCAGCAGCCGTTTCGAACCGCTGATCGGCGACATCCGCTCGGTCACAAAGGAGAGTTGCCGTGATGAACCACCAAACGTGGTGTTGGGAGGGCGTCATGACATGGTACAGCACGTCTTTATCACCTCGACCATGGAACTGGTCACCGACAGCGGCATGAGCTTTGCCCTGGGAGAGTTTAAGGAGATTCTCGATACCGGCAATCTCAGTGGCGGCCTCAGCTTCAGTGATCTGGCCGCCAATCAGGTGGGCATCAAATTCACTGAGCAGCTCATCTCATCTGACAGCAGCGCCAGACATGCGCAGGCAGTACTCTCCAATGCCGTAAGCGAAGAAGTCTTCTTTCCCGAGATAAAGGACCTGCCGGACGAGATCCCACGCAACCGCTTTGAAGCCGAGTACGGCAGTCTCGACGATCCCCGCTACCGCGCCATGCTGGAGAAAATCGAAGCCCGCATAGAGCGCCTGCCGGTCTATTCGAAATCGGGTTGAAGCACCTTACTTTCCCGGCCCATCATCATCCTCCCGACGGTATTCACCCTCGATAATCCGGGGTGTCTGCTCTCTATTTTCGGTTTCCGTAGTGGAAACCGGGCGCATGATACCGGCCCCTTTCAGTCCTGCAGTGAGCAGCCAGCGTCTGAGTGGCGGCACCAGAAAGAGGAAACCCACGGCATCGGTGATAAAACCCGGCAACAGCAGCAGAATCCCACACACCAGCAGTACCGCCCCCTCCATCATCTCCAGTGCCGGCACCTCATTGTGGTTCATTGCCTGCTGCACCTTGCCTAAAGTCGAAAATCCCTGCGCACGGACCATCCAACCACCAAGCAGGGCGGTAAATACCGTCAGAAAGATCGTGGAAAAGGCGCCGATCTGCGAACCCACCTGAATCAGGAAGTAGAGTTCAACCAGAGGAATTCCGACAAACAGCAGGAGAAAAAGGATGAGAGGATTCATGCCTGCCCCCCCGCCTGACGCCTGGCGCGTTTAGCCTTGATCACGCGTACGATGTCCCCGATCATGCCACCCACCGAACCCCAAAATGCGCCCAACAGGGCGCTCAAAAAAAGCGGCTTTTCAGCCAGCTGGGCAAGCAGCGGGTAAGACCAGGACGCTGCAGCTGACGGCAGACTGAGTCCCACCATCAACGCCCCAAGAAACCCTGCCAACAACCCATGCAGAATTCCGGCCTCCTCTGCGTTGCGGGCAGTAACCAGCCCCACTGCAATCCAGAGCGAGGTGGCTGTAAGGATCTGCGGCCCTGTCGCAGTTTGAGCGCCAAAGAGAATACCCAGCAGAATCAGGCTAAGGGTGAAAACGACGAGCAGCAGAACGCCAAATAGAATTGCACTATATTTCATCCAGCGCAGCTTACCCTTAGGTGGCTATCGGATTCAACGCTGCATAAGGAGCCCTGATTAATTGTCATTTCGAACATAGTGAGAAATCTCATACCTTGAAACCTGTTTTGAACTCTGTAGTTCGAGATCTCTCCTTATGGTCGAGATGACAATGACCCAATTAATCAACGCTTCCATAAAGAGCCTCTGAATGCACATCTGGAGACTGGTCCTCTAATGGAGTATCTTTCCCCAATGCCGACGAAACTGCTCTTGGTCCATTGCACCGTCCCCGACCACCAGACCGGTCTCCAGCTTGCCCAAACCCTGGTTTCCCAAGGTCTGGCAGCCTGCGTCAACATCACAGCACCTGTCACATCGGTCTACCGCTGGGAGGGCAAGCTGGAATCGGCGAATGAACACCTACTGTTGATCAAGACCACAAAACAACATTATGACGCACTGGAAGCGCGAATCCGGGCACATCATCCCTATGAACTTCCAGAGATCATCGCAGTCCCTGTAGAACAGGGCCTCGATGGCTACCTTGACTGGGTGGAAAAATGCACAACAACAAATTCCTGATTTCACTGTCTCTTTTATTTGCGAGCCTGGCGCTTCTGCTGACCAATGCCAATGCAAATGAGGAGCCACCGCCACCGGATCAGGTTTTCCCGATCCAGGTAACAACCGACGGCCCGGACCATCTGCTGGTGAAGTGGAACATCGCAGACGGTTACTACCTGTATCGGGACAAGATTCGCTTTGAAACCGACGCCATCGGCATCGAACTCGATGAGCCGGAACTGCCTACTGCAAAACTCAAACACGACGAGTTCTTCGGCGACCTCCACGTCTATCGCGGCCCTGTCACTGTCCGCCTGCCCATCAAACGCGGCCAGGGCCCTCCGGACACACTCAATCTGCAAGCCCGCTCCCAGGGCTGCGCCGATCAGGGCATCTGCTACCCGCCACACCTCCAGGAGGTCCAGCTCAAGCTTGAACCGATGTTGATTGCCGGCGACCCCCTGACCAACAGCGCCAACCGCACTTCAAGCCTGATCGACAACAGCACCCCACTCTTTGCCAACGATGAAGGAGAGCTGCTCGCACCGGAAGAGGCCTATAAACTGGCGGTAACGGTGGAGGACGGCACTCACCTGCGCCTGCTATGGAACATCGCCGACGGCACCTACCTCTATTACGACAAGATCAAGCTGCAACTGACCGACAACGACAATGTGGTGCTGGGAAGTTACACCCTGCCGGAACCGGAGATCAAAAAAGACACCATTACTCCAGAGGGCAAGATCGGCGATGTGCCGGTCTACCACGATGGCATCGACCTCTCCCCGCCGCTGATTCGCGGCAGCAGTACCGCCGAAAACGTCACCCTTGAGGTTGCTTACCAGGGCTGTGCCGAAATCGGGGTCTGTTATCCGCCAATACGCAAAACCTTCGATCTTGCGCTGCCGACGCTCGCCTCAACCGCAGTAGCCACCCTGGTGCAGGCAGCAAGCACGCCGGCCCCAGCCGCCACAGCTGAGAACCAGCCGGTTTCTGAACTGGACGAGATAGCTGCCACCCTTGAGGGCAGCAGCACACTGGTGGTGGTCGGGGTCTTCTTCATGCTGGGGCTGGGACTCGCCTTTACTCCCTGCATCTTTCCCATGATCCCGATCCTCTCCGGCATCATCGCGGGACAGGGTAAGCACATCACCACCCGCAAGGCGCTCACCCTCTCAGTGGTCTATGTGCTGGCCATGGCGCTCACCTATACTGCGGCCGGAGTGCTGGCAGGACTGTTTGGAGAAAATCTGCAGGCCGCTTTCCAGAATCCCTGGATCCTCAGCATCTTCGCTCTGGTCTTCGTCCTGCTCGCCCTCTCCATGTTCGGTTTCTATGAACTGCAGCTGCCCAGCAGCCTGCAGAGCAAACTCACCGATGTCAGCAACAAACAGCAGGGGGGCTCCCTCACCGGCGTCGCCATCATGGGTTTTCTCTCAGCCCTGATCGTCGGTCCCTGCGTTGCTCCGCCCCTGGCGGGTGCATTGATCTATATCGGCCAAACCGGCGACGCTGTACTCGGTGGCCTGGCACTGTTCGCCCTGAGCCTCGGCATGGGCGCACCACTGATCGCCATCGGCGCCTCTGCAGGCAAGCTGCTGCCGAGAGCCGGGAGCTGGATGGATGCGGTCAAGGCGGTCTTCGGCGTCGCCATGTTGGGTGTCGCCATCCTCATGTTGGAACGCATCATTCCAGCAGACATCGCCATGTTCCTCTGGGGCATGCTGCTGGTCGTCTCCGCCATCTACATGGGCGCTCTGCGTCACCTGGAGATCGAGGCGGGTGGCTGGCAAAAACTCTGGAAAGGCCTCGGTGTGGCCTTTTTGATCTACGGCGCACTGATGCTGGTCGGTGCCGCCGCCGGTGGCAAGGATACCCTGCAGCCATTGCGCAACCTGGGCTTTGGCGGCAGTGGTGGGCAGGCAGCCCACGAACTGACCTTCAAACGCATCAAGAACCTGGACGATCTGCAACGGGAGGTCAGAGTTGCCAGCACCGCAGGCAAATCGGTGATGCTCGACTTCTACGCCGACTGGTGCATCTCATGCAAGGAGATGGAGAAGTACACCTTCTCCGACCCTGAGGTAATCACGGCACTGAAGGATACCGTCCTGCTGCAGGCTGACGTCACCGCCAATGACGAACAGGACAAAGCGTTGCTGCAGGGGCATTTCGGACTGCCGGGACCACCGGCCATTTTTTTCTACGGCAGTGACGGCAGGGAACGCAAGGCCTATCGGGTCGTCGGCTATCAAGAGGCTGAGGTGTTTGCCGCCCACGTCAGGAATGCCGTCCGGTGATTAAAAGGGTTCTGCAGATCCTCCTGATCGGATCCCTGCTTGCGGGTGCCTGGTTCGCTGGTCACGTGATAAATTCAAAGTACAGCCATGTAGACAGGACCAGCACCTCTTCACCGATTGCCCATTTACCGGCATACAGACTGGTTGACCTGGCAGGCAAGGCCCACCACACCAGTCAATGGTCCGATAAGGTGGTAATTCTCAACTTTTGGGCTTCATGGTGCCCGCCCTGTCAAACTGAGATGCCGGCCCTCTCCGATCTTCAGGATGAGTGGGCCAATCACGGCCTGCAGATACTGGGCATCGCCATCGACAAAGTGGATGACGCTAAGACATTTAGCGTTTCACACCCGGTGAGCTATCCGCTCTTCAGAGGCGGCATGACAGAGGCCAAACTCTCCAAGCGCATGGGCAACCGACTACTTGAACTCCCATTCACTGCTGCCTTCGGGCGTGATGGTCAACTCATCTTTGCCCAGGCTGGCGCAATTCCGGCCGCAAGCCTGCGCAAGCATATCGAGCCCATGCTCTAGATCATTGGGACAGCCCCGCAAAAAACGTCAGCAGAAGAGGAGATTACTCAACTCTGCCACCTCAAATTGTAACGATCATGGCGAATTCTGCATTGAAACTGGACAAAACCCCCAGGATCTTGCAAAATCGGCTCGTCATTCACGGAACCATCCCGAACCACCGGCTAGCGCGGTGGGCCATAGCTTTGGCGAGGTTCTTAAATCTCCGCCTTCCAGCCCCGGATTTTCAATACCATGGCGACCATTCTGGTACTCAACGGCCCCAACCTGAACCTGCTGGGTACTCGTGAGCCGGAGCACTATGGACGCGACACCCTCGATGATATCCGCACTCGACTGGAACAGCAGGCGGAAAGCGCCGGACACCGGCTGAACTTTCACCAAAGCAATGCAGAACATGAACTGGTGGACTGGATTCACGAGGCCTACAAGGAAGGGACTGAGTTCATCCTTATCAACCCAGCCGCGTTTACACACACCAGCATCGCCCTGCGGGACGCCCTTGCGGGCACCAGGATCCCTTTCATCGAAGTACATCTCTCGAACATACATGCCAGAGAACCGTTCCGCACCCACTCCTACCTTTCAGATATTGCTGTCGGCACCATCGCCGGACTCGGCGCCCAGGGATATGAACTCGCCCTGCAGGCCGCCATCCACCGCCTAGACCACAGCGACAACTGACGAGATCGACAACCATGGATATCCGCAAAGTAAAGAAACTGATCGAACTGCTCGAAGAGTCCGATATCGCAGAAATCGAGATTCACGAGGGAGAGGAGTCGGTTCGCATCAGCCGCCAGAGCTCCTTTCCCGCAGCATTTGCACCTATGCCCGCCGCACAACCGGCGGTTGCCGCAGCGCCAGCCCCTGCAGCAGCCCTACAGGCCGAAGAGGCGCCGGAAGAGATTCAGGGCCACGCCGTGAAGTCTCCCATGGTCGGCACTTTCTATCGTTCCCCCTCACCAGGCAGCAAATCCTTCGTGGAGGAGGGCCAGCAGGTGGCAGTCGGTGACACCCTCTGCATCATCGAGGCGATGAAGATCCTCAACCAGATAGAGTGTGACAAGGCCGGTACGGTCAAAAAGATCCTCGTTGAGAACGGCCAGCCGGTCGAATACAACGAACCCCTGTTCATCATAGACTGAGCACAGCCATGATAGACAAGATCGTTATCGCCAATCGCGGCGAGATAGCACTGCGTATCCTGCGCGCCTGTAAAGAGCTGGACATCAAAACTGTTGCCGTACACTCAGAGGCAGACCGGGATCTGAAACACGTCCTGCTTGCCGACGAGTCGGTCTGCATCGGTCCGGCGCCTTCGGCTGAGAGTTACCTCAACATCCCGGCACTGATCAGTGCCGCCGAGGTCACCGACTCCATGGCGATTCACCCCGGTTACGGTTTTCTCTCCGAGAATGCCGACTTCGCCGAACGGGTGGAGAACTCCGGCTTCATCTTCATCGGCCCCACCGCCGACACCATCCGCATCATGGGAGACAAGGTGGCCGCCATCGCGGCGATGAAGAAGGCAGGGGTACCGACCGTACCAGGTTCCGACGGCCCGCTGGATGGCGATGCCGCCCGCACCAAACGACTTGCCAAAGAGATCGGCTACCCGGTGATCATCAAAGCCTCAGGTGGCGGTGGTGGGCGTGGCATGCGGGTGGTTCACTCCGAAGCAAGCCTGCTCAACTCGGTAGCCATGACCAAGGCAGAGGCTGCGGCGGCCTTCGGCAACGGCACGCTCTACATGGAGAAGTTCCTGGAAAACCCACGTCATGTGGAGTTCCAGGTACTGGCAGACACTCACGGCAACGCAGTGCATCTGGGGGAGCGCGACTGCTCCATGCAACGCCGCCATCAGAAGGTGGTGGAAGAGGCTCCCGCCCCCGGCATCACCCCTGAACAGCGCGCAGAAGTGGGGGAGCGCTGCGCCGAGGCCTGCCGCCAGATCGGTTATCGCGGTGCCGGCACCTTCGAATTCCTTTTCGAGGACGGTGAGTTCTATTTCATCGAAATGAACACCCGCGTGCAGGTTGAGCACCCGGTCACCGAGATGATCACTGGTATCGACATCCTGCGCGAACAGATCAAGATCGCCGCCGGCGAACCCCTCAGTTTTACCCAGGATGACGTCACCATCAGAGGGCATGCAGTAGAGTGCCGGCTCAACGCAGAAGACCCGGTCAACTTCATGCCGAGCCCCGGTACCATCACCCAACTGCATATCCCCGGCGGCATGGGCGTACGCTTCGAAAGCCACATCTATAACGGTTACCGGGTGCCGCCCCACTACGATTCGATGATCGGCAAATTGATCACTCACGGTGATACCCGTGACTCGGCTATCGCCCGCATGCGCATTGCCCTGAGCGAGATGGTAATCGGCGGCATCAAGTGCAACATACCGTTACAGCAGGAGATCATGAAGGACGCCGCATTCCAGGCCGGTGGCGCCAACATCCACTACTTGGAAAAGAAGCTTGGGTTATGAACCAAGGTTAAAGGCGAAAGGTTAAAGGAACAGACTTCTTGAGACCTTTAACCTTTTCTCTTTAACCTGGAAGTTTGGGCTGCCGGTTCCGCTACGCTTGAACCGGCCTACCAAGCTTTCACCGCAGTAACGACAAAGTGCGGCCTATCCGTCGGCACGCCCACCTTTTGCCTTTAACCTTTGACCTTTGACCATCAACCTCATGCCCTCCTGGCTCCAACTCTCCATCGAAACCGACGCATCCAAAGCGCCTCTGCTGGAAATTCTCTTCGAGGCGCTTGGCGCACTCTCCGTTACCCTGGGTGACGCAGGTGATCAGCCGTTGCTGGAACCCAAACCCGGCGAAGAAAAATTGTGGCAAAACACCAGAGTCACTGCACTTTTCGAGGGAACTCACGATACCGATCAGCTGCGCGCTGAAATCAATCGAACGCTGAAGGAAGAGATCACCCGCAATCTGCAGGTGGAACGATTGGAGGACAGGGCCTGGGAACGGGCCTGGCTCGATCAGTTTCGGCCGATGAAATTCGGTCGCAGGCTCTGGGTATGCCCCGATGGACAACTGCCGGACGACCCCGAAGCTGTCGTGGTGGAACTGGACCCTGGGCTTGCCTTCGGTACCGGCACCCATCCCACTACAGCGCTCTGCCTGGCCTGGCTTGATGGACAGAACCTCAAGGGCAAAACCATCATCGACTACGGCTGCGGCTCGGGCATTCTTGCCATTGCCGCCCTTCGTCTGGGGGCTGCGGCGGCCATCGCAATAGATTACGATCCACAGGCACTGCAGGCGACAAAAGATAACGCACAAAAAAACAGTGTCGCAGACAGATTATCGATCCACCTGCCTGAAGATACCCCTGAGGCACAGGCGGATCTGCTTATCGCCAACATCCTGGCCGGACCTCTTATTGAACTCGCCCCCCAACTCGGCACATTGATGAAGCCAAACACACCTTTTGCCCTCTCCGGCATTCTGCAGGAGCAGGCCGCAATGGTGAGCCAAGCCTACGCATCATTCGCAACAATGGACTCCCCTCAACAGAAAGAGGAGTGGATGCTGCTTAGGGGTAGAAAAACTATTGCCTGAAACGCCGCTTGGGGCTAACGTTATTCCTATCTGAGTCCATTGACTGCCGTAATCCATGTATACCCAATGCCCCCATTGCCAGACACTGTTCCGTATCAGCGCCGAACAGTTGACCGTTGCCGCCGGCATGGCCCGTTGCTGCCAGTGCAAATCAGTCTTCAATGCAGAAGAAAATCTGCGGGAGCTGCCCTCCGCCTCTGAAGAACCCACCTCTACAGAGACCAAAGAAACCACTTTGGCTGAAAGCAGCCACGCTCCACCACCCACCGAAACAGAGATCGAAGAACAGACCGACGGATTGGAGGTCGAACCCGACTACTATGCATCGGGCGGTGAGTCACAAATGATCGATCTGCTCGAAGGCGAACTGCCGTCCGAGCACTTTATGATCCCCGAGAAAAAGGAGGCGCCTCTCGTCGACAATGTCGAACATAAAAACAATTTTGTGCTGGAGGATATCGCTGACGAACCACTGGATGAGCTCGAGTCCGTACTCATCTCTGATCCCGATGAGCTATTGATCACAAACGATCCGGCTGAAATAACGGCAACGGAACAACAAACGGCCACCATCTACCCAGGGGTGCAATTTGTCGAACCCCGCAAGCCCCTTGCAGGCATGCTCTGGGGGTTAGGCGTCATCGGACTTCTTCTGATCCTGGGACTGCAATTAATCTGGCAGTTCCGCAGCGAGGCCATTCACTACGAAAGTGGCAGGCAACTTCTCTCGGTGATGTGCCAGGCACTCAACTGCATACCACCGCAACGCCGTGATCTCTCCCGAATAGAGATAGAACATCGGGACCTGCGCCTCCACCCCGAGCATCCTCAGGCACTGTCATTGCAGCTCAATATGATAAACAATGCCTCTTTCAAACAACCCTTTCCCCAACTTCAACTCAGCCTTTTCAATGACGCAGGAAAGCTGCTTGCAACCCGTCTCTTCGAACCATCGGAATACCTGCCTGGCGGGATCTCCGCCAAATCACCCATGCCACGCTTTCGTCTCATCGAGGTCATGATGGAGTTGGTTGATCCAGGTGAAGAAGTCACCGGTTTCAAGTTTGATTTCCTATAGCGATACTCAGCCATAATCCGGGAGCGGTGGGGCGCTGCTGCTGCGAACCGGACTACCCGCCCGATAGCATATCCAGAACTGCCAGCAGTTCTTTCCTTTTTACCTCCAACGAACCGAGTCGTTCCCGCAGGATCGCTTCGCTCTTGTGCATCATCTCGACGTCCCGATCGAGGCGTTTCGTGTCATCCTGCAGTTGGCGGAACTTCTGCTCGAGACCGGCCAGTTTCTTTCGATCAACCGTGCCTTTTCTGCGCGTCAATTCCACCCGCGCCTGATAGGACGCGATGTCTTTTTCCAGGTTGCCAATATCCTGGCGCAACTCGGCGATTTCGGCCTCCGTCGCCGTCAGAAGCGCCACATTCCCCTGTTTCTGACTCTCCTGCTGTTCGACCTGCAGTTTGGATTGACCAAGGTGGGTTTTCTGATTGTCGATATACTTTTCGTGTCCACCACCCGCGCCGGCTATCGCCGATACTATATTGTCCTCCCGGGGGTCGGTTGTTGCGCAACCGGCAAGGAACGCGACGACGAATCCGACCGGCAATAACAACCTGGCGCTCTTACCATTGGGTATCGCCATCCTGATGCAATCACACATATGGACCTCCTCGTCCTAAAACAGGTAATTCAACCATAGGTCCCGATAACGTCCCTTTGGTCGGCGATTTCGGCAACCATAGCCTCGAGATCGGAGACATGGCTGTTGAGGGTATCGACTTCTACCTGAAGATCCCGAATTCTCCCGGCATCGGCCTTGGGAGCAGGAACGGCACGCATCTCCTTCAACACTTCATTCTGGGTTTCAGCCTCCTTGCGGGCTAAGGCGAGCTCCTTCTCGGCAATTTCGGCGTTCGCCTTGCTTCGCGCGTGGCTCTCCTTCGCCTTCTTCTTCGCCTCGCTGGAACGCGTCTTCTGGCTCTTCAAACCTTTGATGATCCCCTTGTTGCGCACGATCTCCTTCTCGACCTCGTCGTTGAACTTCGCAAGGGATTCGTTGTTTTTCTCGCTCTGTTCAATCTGTGCATCGTAGAAATCGGCCTTATTCGCATACTCCTCGCGACGCTGGTTGAGCAAGTAACCGGCAGTGCAACCGACCAAGGTTCCCACACCAACTTTCAGCAGCGGATTGCCGTCGCCGAGAAGGTCAAATTTATCCAGGATAGCGGCTGTGACCCCTCCAGCCGCGCAACCCTGAAGCGTGGTCCGCGACAGGGTCGGCTCGCCACTCTCCACGTTTCCGTCATTCCCACCATCGAAAGCGCCCTTCGCTGAATCGAACATATCGCCAGCACCTTTTGTGAGGTCGTCAAAGGACCAAGCTGCGGTCACCGCCGTCGGCCCCAAAAGGAAGGACGTCGCAATCAAGACTGCCATGGTTTTCAATATGCCGCCCGTGAGCCGCGTCTTTTGTATCGTCATCTCTCAACTCCTTCTTCATTTTTGTTGGATAGCGATTATTTTGCACCAAATCCGGTGCGTATGTCATCCTGCCAGCGATCCAGATCGACCGTCCCGTTGAGGACATCCCCGACGTGGCGTGTCGATAGCTCGAGACCAAGCACGACGTAGCGCGTGTTCCGTGCTTTCGCCATAATGGCAAGGCGTTCATCGGCAAAGTCGCGATAGCTGGCCAGCGTCTGGATCTGGTCAGAATAGGCCTTGAACAACGCGCTGTACTGTTCCTGTAAATAGGAGAGGCGCCGTTCAAGCCGTCCGGCACTGGCCAGTGACTCTTTCGATTTTTTGATAAGCTTGAGGGAGCGCTTAGCCCGCCCCAACTCGGACAAGGTCCGGCCAACTTCGGCGGCAGCCTTGACCGTATTCTCCGTCAGTTGCTTAACGAGGTCCTCGGTCGTGCGGACCAGCTGGACACGTGCTTCAATCACCTGCGCGTTGATCCTCCGAACATCCTCCGCCAAACCGGGATTGCGGCGGACGAGATCTGGCAGAAGCTCCTCGATACGGCGCAGTGGTTCATCAGCACCAAGCAGGCTCGCCTGGGTGCTGCGGCCCGATGCACTCTGCATTTTCGCCAGCGAACCACGCCATGTCTCGTACTCCTTTTCGATCTGATCGAAAACCACTCGGTCCGGGATGTTAGGACTGCCGATGGCAAGGCGAATCCCGACGCGCGGACTGCGCGTTTCGACCAATCGATCCCCATCGGCCCGCCAAACCGGAATTTCCCGGCGCATGGACAACCGCAAGTCTTTTGCAGTGTCGGTGAAGTTACCTCCACGTCCGACCCGGGAACCCGACTTTCCTCCGGCTAGTTCCGTCACGAAACGGTCATCGGACAACTCCTCGACATTGCCGAACAGGTCGTAGAAACCGTTGATCGCCCATTGCCGGCCGATGAGAGTGGTTTCCGAATGGATCCGCCGCCCTGACGAAATACGCCCGAATTCCGTGGTTTTTTCCAGGGGAAACGGCAACCTGTCGGAATACTGATCATCGTTGTTCCGGGCCGCGTATTCCCATTCGATCTCAGTCGGCAATCGAAAAAAACCCGGCATCGAGCCAAATGTCGGCATCGCGGCCCGGCAGGCGGCATCGTCATAACACCAGGCGGTATAGGCTTCGATAAACGCCTGGTAGTCCCGCAACGGAATGCCGGAGACCGGCTTTGCGAGTAACCGTTCGCGATCGAACGGATCAAGCCCCGGCTTCTGAAGGGCGGTATATTCTTCGAGTTCGCCACTGGATCGCACGAGATGGGCGATCCCGACCGCGATATCCCCTTGACCGAGGACTGCGGCAAACTGAGCGGTCGTCACCTCATATTTACCCAGGACGATGCGCCAGGTTCCGTCTTCTGCCTTGAACGAGCCGGCGACAGTGACCCCTTGCTGAGCTTCGAAAATCGGTGCCTCTGGATGACCCAGGACGATGTTGCGATCGGCAGCCCCCCAATAATTCTTGCCCGGTACCGCCACCGTTCGAAATACCATCGACAGTCCACCCGGCATCGGCATGACCAGATCCCCCGCAGGATCGGGACATGGATTATCGAGGGCATTCGGCGTGGCCCCTTCGGCCAACTTGCCGTGGCAGCGATACTGCGCGATAGCCTCGGACATATCCAGCGCCCAACCGAAGCAGAGACCGAGACACAATAACAGCACGCGCCACCCGGCCTGGGGTCGCAAGAAAGTCACTTTGGCAGAGGTCTTCATTCTGGTCACTCCTGACGCATCGCATCGGCGGGATCGATTCGGGTCGCGCGCAAAGCCGCAAAGAATGACGAGGTGAAGGAGAGTCCCAGCGCAATCAGGCAAGCATAGACGTGTGCGTCCAACGTGATGCGGCAGATATCCCCCTTTAATCCGAGTTGTTCGGCCTGGAACGTATTGATCAGTGCCGCGATGATATGAGCCGAAAGGGCCGCGGCGGCGACGGCAACCAAGGCCATGATCAAGGCCTGGTAAACAGGAAACACGAAAATATCGCCTCTGCTGATACCGAGAATGCGGAGATGGCCGAGGCTGGCCTGCTTGCGCTCGACCGCTGCATAGAGACTGGTCAAGAGCACCACCGAAGCCCCTGCACCACCAATGATCGCGATGATCAGAAAAAGGCGCATCAGCCCCTGATCGAGGAGCAGGATCCGCTCGATCGTACCGACTTGGGCCACCACATCAATCCCAAGCCCTTGCATATGACGCACGAGTGCCGGCACTTGATCGATGGTCTCGGTATAGAGACGAAAGCCCCGGAAACTGGTTCGTTCGACCCGCAACCGATCTGTCAGCGAATCATACCGCACCCGTTGCTTCTGGCCGCGCCGCAGCATGCCGCCGAGTGCCGCCGAAAGCTCGACGAATTGCACCGGCGGATTTTCAGACAGACCCGCAATCACCGCTGGCACCCTGACCGGATCCCCGTCGGTCGCCGCTATCAGCGTGACCGTCTCTCCGACCCGGTATCCGAGGTCGGCCGGAACCTGGATCCGGTTTATCTCGGCGACAGGCGCCTCAAACAGGTGACGTAGATTGTCGGAGGTTCGGACAGGCAACGCCGGGTTCATCTCCCCACCGGGGCCTTCGATCGTAACGACCAGATGGTCGACATAGGGAAACACGTCGTAATTCTGCCCGCGGAGGACGCTGATCACCCGGCGCAACACTTCCGGACCCGCCAGGCGTTCGATCGCCGACAACCGGAACACCGATTGCTCTTCGGGAAAAGTCATGCCGAGACGTTTCACGAAACCATCCGGCTCCCCGGGTTCGCCGATAAAAAAGCCTGTCAAGGTTTGCAGGCGGCTTTGCACGGTGGCTTTCAGCGGCCGCTCGGACAGGATATAGAGCCCGTCGAAGCCGGGAGCGACGTCGGGTGGCGACCCCGGCCAGTCCCGTTCCGACACCGCATATCCCTCGCGGTAGGTTTCGATGTCACGCACCAAAGCGAAGGGGAGGTAGATCCTGGGCAGCGGATCGGCCCTTGCCGGCAAAACGCCTTTCACCCACGCCTCGACGGTCTCGACCTCGCGGGCACTGGCGCGCTGACGCCCGATTTCCAACGTCAATCGGTCATCCAGCTTCACCTTCAGTTGCACCGCCGCCTCGGCCGACAAAACCGCTCCCCCCGCATCCGGGACCTGCGCAGCGTAAGAAGTCAGCAGTGGATCGCCGGGTGCGGTCGGCAGCATATCCAGTATGGTCTCGCTCTCCACCCTTGGGCCCGCTTCCGAACTTGCTGCGTCGCTGGCGGAAACAATGATCGAACTCGCTCCACGGGTGATTCCCTCCATGACGAAATCAACGTCGGATCGCGCCCTTAGGGCAGCGAAGAAGGCTTCATCGTATGGTCGTGTCTCGGCCGGGCGCACCTCGCGGAAGACGGGATCACCGACCAAGTCCTGGCGTAACGATTCCACGATTCCTGTCCGCAACCCGTCCAGGATGAGTAGCGGTGCGCCGATTGCCGCGAGCGACCCGATCAGGCAGAAAGTCAATAATGTCTCGGCTCGGAGATCGGCGATCGCCAATCTCAGGATCTCCATCCTGGAAACAGGTGAAGTGGGCCCGGTCACTGCACGAAATCTCCTGCCGTCACATCGCTGATATAACGAATAGTGCCCGCGTGATCGGGCGTCGAGACACGATTGAAACGCACCACCATATCAGCGAGGCCCGACACCAATTGCTCGTCATGGGTCACCATCACGATCGCGGTCCCTTGAGCTTGCGCCAGTTCACGAAAATGCTCGACCACATGCCGGGCCCGTTCCCGGTCGAGGGCGGCCGTCGGCTCATCGGCCAGCACCATCGCGGGACCATGAGCCAAGGCACGCAGGATCGCCACCCGTTGGCGCTCACCGCCGGAAAGCGTTGACGGCATCTTTTCTTCGTACCCCCCAAGGCCTAAACGCTCAAGGGCTGCGGAGATCGTCCGGCCCTCGGGCTTCCGCCCAAGCAGGCGCAGCGGCAGCCCGATATTGTGGGACACATCCAGGAACGGGATCAGACCCCCGGTTTGCAAAACGTAGCCGATCGAGCGTCGACGCAAGGCGGCCAGCGGATCGTCGTTACCCTGCCGCCAGGTTTCGACGATATCAACAGTGCCGACACCTTCTCCATCCGGCGAGAACAGGAACGTCCCGCCCGCACTGGGCCTTAGGACGAGACCCAACAGATCCAGGAGCGTACTCTTGCCCGAACCGCTCGCTCCGACCAAGGCCACGAAGCGGCCGCGTTCGATACGCAGTTCTGGGACGACCAGCTCGAAGGTCCGCTCGCCGCCTCCCCGGTACCGTTTTACATCGCGAAGCCTGACGATGTCCGAAGTCATGGCCCCGTAATCACGGCAGTAATGTCAAGGGCAGGGCAGTCACCTTCTGAAGGTCATCTCCGCCTTCGTCCAGTTCGATCCAACGTCCTGAGTTATTGAAAATGTCCTGGTAACTCTTCAACTTGGATTTTAGACGCGCTTCGAACAGGTGTTTGTCGGTCTCCGACATTTCAGCCAATGCCCTGGGCTTCAAGCCAAGAACCTCGCTTCGATAGGGAAGAGCCGACACCCATTTAGGCAGAAAACCCTGTTCGCCGAGCGTGGCATCCGCAGTGACATCCTGCCCGAGCGCGGTTTGTGCCGACACAGATTGCAGCGCGGTGTAGAAATCCATCCGGGCTTGTTTCGCGGTGACCATCGCATCGTAGATGGTTTGTGTCTGCCGGATGATGTTATCCATGACCTGCCGGGATACCAGAACGCGGATTTCAAGGCGTTGCGTGAACGAGTCCTGAAGATCAAAGTCATGAACCCAGGCCATGAAATCCTTGCCGGGAGCGCCATCGGACCCAAGATACTCAATCACGGCGGCCCGGAAGACATTCTCAATCACCGCGGCGCCGGCCTCGGCTGAGTCCTTGTCGACGCCTTTGGGAACCTCGCTGCGGGGCAGCGCCTGGCCATCCTTGGCGAACCCCTTGGCGCCTTTGTTGTTGCCGGCGGCGACGAGTTTGCCCAGCTCCTCGACGACTTTTGCAATGCTGTCGAACTGAAAGGAAAGTTCCCCTATCCGGGTGACCTCGATCTCGTGCGAGCCTAGCTTCCCGTCAGCCTCGCTTGACTGATTGCGGCCCAGGATGGAGAACTGCTCGATTCCCACCGGCCAATCGGCAGCGGCTACACCATCCTTGAGGTAGTAAGTCGAGATCAGCGTGTTCGACTGGTTGGCAATTTGCCGAAGGTGTTCGGGCGTCATGCCTGTGGAACTCTTCGTGGAGTCGGCTTCATGGCCGCTCGCGTCGCCGATCAACACGATCACCCGGCGCACATTGCCGTCCTCATTGGACTCGGTCGACCAGGGGCTTTGCAAGGCCAGCCGTACGCCCGCAAAAACATCTTCGCGCCATTCGTCGCTCGTCACATCGGCCGCCAACGGTTGGCCGCCGTTTTTCAGCAAGTCGCTCAGCCCGCCCGCGTCGACCAGTTCCGGGGTAAAGTTCTTGGTCGTCCACTTCAAACCAGGGCTTATCTCCACACTGTCCCGGAACCCGATCAGACCGAACTTGGCGAAGTCACCGGGACTGCCATTCTCGATCCTACTCGCCAATTTGCCCGCTGCTTCGGCAACCTGATCAATATAAGGTTGCATACTGCCGGTCATATCGATCACAAACTTGATATCGACCCGCAGGTCCTTGATGTCGCGGCCATCCCGGCGAAGAGGTTCTTTCAAGACCTCGGAATCTTCAAGGGTCCCTTCACCCGGCTCTGCGCGGCTGCCCGGTACAGCGTTCATGATACGAAGATAGTGGGAATCCTCATAGCGGGGTTCCGCCTCCCATTCCAGGATGGGCATGAGATAGAACCTGTCATCGATATCGATGAACTCAGGGGGCTCCGTGGCGATCACGCCGGCTGGTTTCTTCGACGCCGACAGAGTGTCGTAGAGCGCTTTGGCCCGGCCCACGCGGTCATTCGCCCGCACCACCCCTTCCTTGAGAGCCTCTCTGGTTTCGAATTGCAGGACCGGCATGCGGCGATCGGTCCCCGTGCCCGGATGCAGAAAGGCAACAAGCAGAGCTTGACGCCACTCCATAACATCGGCCGCTTTCATCCAGCCGATCGGGGTCGTCGCAGTGTAGCCGACCCGATACCATCCCTTCGGCGCGACCGGATCGGAGAAATCAAGATCCTTGCGCTCAAAGACGAACGTCGGCTGGAAGGCCGCGACGGCGTCGGAGCGGATCGTCCCCTTCTCGTCCGCATCAGCATAAAGAGGCGTTGCGGTTCGCGTAATGATTCTCAACGCCTGCGCCGTCTGATCGACGATGCAGGGTGTGCGCCCACCCGCGCAGGTAATGCCGGACGGCACGAAAGTCGGATCGTCGCCGGCCACGCGCTTCTGGCTCTCAGCCGCACCACCACCGGTTTCGGTTTTCCGTTGCACATCCGTATCTCCAGGCGCCGCTTCCGCCCCGTCCTGTCCGGAGTTGGCGGTACCGCCAGCCGGGGGGACAGGCTCCTTCGGCGGGAGCTGCTCAGGTACCAAGGCGCCGTTCTTCGGGGCTGTTTCGCCCGGTAGCGCCGGCTCCTTCAAAGTTTCCCCTGATTGCGGGGTCGACGGTGCAGTCTGCGCGCCCGCGTCGCCCTCCTTTTCCGCAGCAAGACTCGCCCCACCAACGAAAAACACCAGGACGGCCGCGACGGCAACGGACCTCAGCCAGGCCACACCCTTCCCCTCTGCTTTCGATTTCCTTCGCATTGTATCTCCCCGATTTGAAATAATTTTATAACGCGTCTAAACCTCTGGCCGCCTGATTCCAGACACCTGGATCGCCCTGCCCCATCCAAACGGGTTTCACGGGACGAGGGAAAGTGTCATCTTTCGATCTTTGCGGCAAAGGACGACCGGAACCTCGAGGCGCCGGCCGTTCAAGCTCTTGTCCAGGGTCTGAAGATCGTGGATTCCTTTACTGTCCACGGCCGTGACGATATCCCCAACCCGAAGCCGGTTCTTCCCGACCGCCTTCTTTTCGTCGACGTAGGCGACCGAGACGCCCCTGCAGGTATCACTTCGGTCAAAGCGTTTCGGTTGCTCGGTGAACACTGCATGAAAGTGGTGGGTGAACTGGAGGTACTGCTTCGTCTTCCCTTTCGGTTTCAACTCGTGCCTGGCTGAAAACGAGAGGTATGCACGGTGGGGAGCGCCATCGCGCATGAAGACCAGCGGATAGCGGTTGTCGACCTCGACCATAGACACGAAATTCACAATATCATGGAGATTATCGATGCGCTCTTCCCCGGCTCCCGTGATGATATCGCCTTTTCGGATTCCCGCATTGAAGAACGGCGAGCCGGGCTTGATCTCCATGACAAAAACACCACTGTCGACGGACACCTTCAACTCTTTAAGCAGTATTTTGCGAACAGATTTATCAGCCATCAATTTGGCGAGGGAGGCGCCTTTCTCCAACCCATGGTAGGCCCGGCGCAGACGCCCGTTCTCGATCAAACGCTCAATCACCCGGACCACGATATCGGAGGGCACTGCGAAACCGATGCCATCGATAGTGCGTTTCCCTTTTTTCGCGAGTTCCAGTGTGTTGATCCCAACAATGCGGCCGGCAGTGTCCAGCAACGGACCCCCGCTGTTTCCCCCGTTGATTGCCGCGTCCGTTTGGATGAACGCCTCGACTCCGCCTTTCCCCAGGCTTCTCTGGGTCGCACTGACGATTCCCATGGAGTACGAGAAATCGAGTCCGACAGGCGAGCCGGCCGCGAACACCACGTCGCCTGTCCTGACGGTCGAGGAATCGACGAAATTCAGCGCCTGCGCGGGGGACTCATTGAGTTGCACGACGGCGATATCCGTCATCTTGTCAGCACCGACCAGGCGTGCCGGAACCTCGCGCCCGTCGGATAGAAGCACGGTCAGCTTTTCGGCGCCTTCGACCACATGGTGGTTGGTGACCGCCAGACGCCGCGTTGCATCGAAGAATGCGCCGGAGCCAAGACTCGCCGGTTCTAGACGATACTCTTTCTTCTTTGTCTTTTTATCTTTGTGTTCAACCTTCTGCCAATTATTGATACGGACAATGGCGCCAACCGTTGCGTCCACAAGATCGGCATAGCTGTGAATTCCGCGACGCTTGTCGAACGGCGCGCGAAACTGCCCCGGTTTCGGTGCTTCGACGGTCAAGGCTCCCCAGGATGACATGCTCGGGAGAGTCCCGGCCATCAGTACCAAGAGACACAACAACGCTTTTACCGGGTGCTGGGAGATGCGGAAATTAACCATGAAGAACCTGCAAAAAGTGAAGTTACTGATTGTTAGTTTTTCTTATAGACACGATTTGGCAATCCCATTCGTCATGAAATGTGCCGCGTTTAATTCGTGCTTCTGTATATCAGCCATCACTGGTCCTCTTCGATTTTTCGTAACTGGCTTTCGCCAAACCCGGCGTGAATTTCCTCGCCTTTTTTGGTTTTCATAGGGCCAAAAAAATTAACTACGGTCTCGTGACTTTTCAGCGAAGCGCCTTGCCAGCTGCGCGTGATGTGGCAGAACAAACGATGTTCGATCTTGTTCCACTTAACTGGTTTGGGGGGGGATTGCAGCGCAACTCGATGAGTAATTTATGCTCCTTGCGCGCCCGCTGACGAAGCGCTTCATCCATATCAATTGAGGGAAGAATGCTTCCCAAGTGTGTATTACATGACGCAGTTCAGAGTATGAATTTAACCCCTAGATGTCAACCCGTTACGGACAAAGAGCAGAGCTATCGGACTAATGAACTGCTAGGCATCCGCATAGTGTTAACAGGCCTGGTAAATTATGACGCAGAAAATCGATCACTGCCAACTTTGTTGCATTTTTACCACTGTAGCAATAATCAAAAAAATATCCATGAACCTTTGATTCACCCTGAAAATGGCGCTATTATCTATCGCCTTTCCCCTCGATTTTCGGACTCGATCTCGTCGTCGATATGCGCATCGGACCCTACAGGCTGGAAAACAATCTCCTGTTGGCGCCGATGGCCGGAGTGACTGATCGACCCTTCCGCCAGCTTTGCCGGCGGCATGGCGCAGGGCTTGCTGTTTCCGAGATGGTTTCAGCCGACTCATCGCTCTGGGGCAGCCGTAAAACGCTGCGGCGACTCGATCACGAGGGGGAGACCGGCCCCATTGCGGTGCAGATCCTCGGATCTGATCCACAAACGATGGCGAAGGCGGCACGGGCAAACGTCGCCAATGGCGCCCAGATCATCGATATCAATATGGGTTGCCCGGCAAAAAAGGTTTGTAAGGCGTCGGCGGGCTCGGCTCTGCTGCAGGATGAAGCCCTGGTCGATGACATACTGCAGGCAACGGTTGCTGCCGTCGAGGTGCCGGTAACGCTGAAGATCCGCACCGGATGGGATCAGCAGAACCGAAATGGGGTGCGCATTGCTCAGATCGCTGAAGCGGCGGGCATACAGGCGCTGGCGGCCCATGGCCGTACCAGAGCCTGCAAATTTTCGGGTGACGCGGAATACGACACCATCCGCGCCATCAAAGAGTCAGTCACCATCCCGGTGATTGCGAATGGGGATATTAGAACACCGGAGAAAGCACATAAAGTGCTTGAGGCAACCGGTGCTGACGGAATCATGATCGGCCGGGCGGCCCAGGGAAGACCCTGGATCTTTCGCGAGATCGATCACTATTTGAAGACCGGCGAAAAGCTGGCCGAGCCCTCCCCCTCTTGGGTGAAGGCATTACTGTTGGAACACCTGCAGACACTCTATGATTTCTATGGGGAACATCAGGGTGTTCGCATTGCCCGCAAGCATATTGCGTGGTACAGCAAAGCCCATAGAGGCAGCGCTGAGTTTAGAAAAACGATAAATGACTCGGAATCAGCGGACGAGCAACTGCAGCTTATCCACGGTTTTTTCGATAGTAAGACAAGCACGGGGAGCTTGGCGGCATGAATATGGAAGCAGGTATGTTCCGGAGTGACAGTGATTCCACACTGACAGTCACGCACAGCAAAAAAAGCGAGCCTCTACGTCACTGCGTGCAAGACGCGATGCAACGCTATTTCAGCCATCTCGACGGGCACGGTACAAGCAACCTCTACCGCATGGTGATGAATGAAGTTGAGGCGCCTCTGTTGAAGAGCGTCATGGAATATGCCGGTGGAAACCAGACCCGCGCAGCCGCTATTCTCGGTATCAGCCGCAGCACGTTACGCAAAAAACTCTCGCTCTACGACCTGGATTGAACCCGCCGATATTGTCCCGTAAACAACGAAATGTAGGATGTGCTGAGCGTAGCGATGCGCATCTGGCGCAATCGATGCGGTTCGTTTCACTCACCGCATCCTACACATTATCTTCAAGACGCCCTGGTGAATAAATAGTTACCCTTTCATTAACCTTCCAAACAAACGGATAGACCTATCATGTCTTCGATTACCCGCGCCCTGATCAGCGTTTCCGATAAGACCGGCATCGTGGAATTCGCCCGCAGCCTGGCCGAAAAAAACGTTGAAATCCTCTCCACCGGCGGCACTGCCAAGCTGCTTACCGACAACAATGTCCCTGTCATCGAGGTCTCCGAATACACCGGCTTCCCGGAGATGATGGATGGGCGGGTCAAGACCCTGCACCCCAAGATTCACGGCGGCATTCTCGGCCGGCGGGGCACCGACGACCTGGTAATGAAAGAAAACGGTATCGGCAATATCGATCTGATCGTGGTCAACCTCTACCCCTTTGAGCAAACCGTGGCCAATCCCGACTGCGATCTGCCGACCGCCATCGAGAATATCGACATCGGCGGTCCCACCATGCTTCGCGCCGCCGCCAAGAACCACAAGGACGTCACCGTGGTGGTGGACGCCGCAGACTATGCGCGGGTTCTGGAGGAGATGGACGGCAACGACGGGGATATCTCGGCTGCCACCCGTTTTGACCTGGCGGTAAAGACTTTCGAACACACCGCCCGCTACGATGCAGCCATCGCCAACTACCTGGGCGCTCGCACCGGCGAAGAGGTAGCGGATTTCCCCCGCACCTTTTCCATGCAGTTCAAGCAGGTGCAGACCATGCGCTACGGCGAGAATCCGCACCAAAAGGCGGCCTTCTTCGTTGAACACAAGGTCGAAGAGGCGTGCATCGCCACCGCTAAACAGATCCAGGGCAAGGAGCTCTCCTACAACAACATCGGTGATACCGACGCGGCCCTGGAGTGCGTAAAGAATTTTGATGAGGGTCCAGCCTGCGTCATCGTCAAGCACGCCAACCCCTGCGGCGTGGCCTTCGGCGACAATCTGCTCGAAGCCTATGATCGCGCCTACAGCACCGATCCGGAATCCGCCTTCGGCGGCATCATCGCCTTCAACGGCGAACTGGATGGCGAGACTGCCCAGGCCATCGTCGACCGGCAGTTCGTCGAGGTGATCATCGCGCCCAAACTCTCCGCCGCAGCCATCGAAGCGGTCAGCAGCAAGAAAAATGTGCGCCTGCTGGAGTGTGGCGAGTGGAATGTCGAAGCACTGCACCGCACCGAGTTCAAGCGCGTCAACGGCGGTCTGCTGGTACAGGACGCCGACCTGCAACTCACCAACGAGATCAAGGTCGTCACCGAACGCCAGCCCACCGATGAGGAGATGCGTGATCTGCTCTTTACCTGGCGCGTCGCCAAGTTCGTCAAGTCCAACGCCATCGTCTACGGCAGGGACGGCATGACCATCGGTGTCGGCGCTGGTCAGATGAGCCGCATCAACTCCGCCCGCATCGCCGGCATTAAAGCGGAACATGCCGGCCTGGAAGTGAAGGGTTCCGTGATGGCATCCGACGCCTTCTTCCCCTTCCGGGACGGCATCGACAGCGCTGCAGAGGCAGGTATCGCCGCAGTGATCCAACCCGGTGGCTCCATGCGCGATGACGAGGCAATCGCTGCCGCGAACGAACACGGCATGGCCATGGTCTTTACCGGCATGCGCCACTTCCGGCACTGATCAGCTTTACCGCGAATAACATAAAGGACACTAGGCCCTGGTAGGGTGCGCCGTGCGCACCATGATTGCTGTAACCACTTATTCTGGTGCGCACGGCGCACCCTACGTTCTGTTAGAAGAGCGGGCCTGAAACCGTGGAGTCGTTCGTTTGAGATGATGCTCAAAAAGCTGTCATTTCTCCCTACGGCCGAGATGGCAAAAACATTTTCAGACCATGAACGTCAGCGTTTTGCGTTCTTCGTCCCCTTTGTGGTTAAACATAGACGCCATGAAACAAATCCACCCCACCGCTATCATCGAGGATGGCGCAGAACTGCATGAATCGGTCACTGTCGGCCCCTTCTCCATCATCGAATCCGATGTAATAATCGGCGAGGGCTGTGTCATCGACAGCAGTGTGCGCATCTTTCGCGGCACAAGTCTGGGCAGAAACAACCGGGTCTGTAGCGGCGCCATGCTGGGCTGCGAACCCCAGGATCTCACCTTCGATCCCGCCAACAGCAAGCCACTCGTCATTGGAGAAAACAATCACATCAAGGAGGGGGTGAACATCAGCCGCGGCGTGAAGACCAAGGAGGGAACCCTCATCGGCAACGGCAACTACTTCATGTGCGGATTCCATGCCGGACACGACTGCCGCTTCGGCAACAACAATATCTTCGGCCCCAACAGCACCATCGCAGGTCATGTCGGCATCGGTGACAAGGTATTCGTCTCCGGCCTGGTGGGGATCCACCAGTTCACCTTCATCGGCGACCATGCCATGATCGGCGGCTGCTCAAAGGTTGTAAAGGATGTACCGCCCTACGCCACCTGCGACGGCAATCCAGCGCGACTGGTCGGTCTCAACGCAATCGGCCTAAAACGCAGTGGTTTCGATCCCAAGAAACGAGCGGCAATCAAACAGGCCTACAAAACGCTGTTTCTCTCCGGCCTGAACATCTCACAAGCACTGGAACAGCTGAAGGGAGAGGGATTGACAGAAGAAGTGGAAAAACTCGTCCGCTTCATTGAAAAAAGCGACCGGGGTGTGACCGGACATAAATAGACCACCCCGCTGCAAGTGGACGGGAGATTAAGCGGATTCAGCCAGGTACAGGGTGCGCCGCGCGCACCATGATTAGCGTACACGCCTTGATTTTGGCTTATTTTGGTGCGCACAGCGCACCCTACAAATCATCCCAGCTGCAACAAACAGCGGGAAGTTAAAGCCAATCAGTAGGTCAGAAGTTTCGGCAGATCCTTGGCCTGGCCGACCCAGTCTTGGACCTTGCTCAGCGCCGGTGGCTGTTTGGTCAATCCCTCTTTGTCATTGGTCTCGACAATTTTCGCGTGCAGATTGTCCGGGCGGCGAGTCGCGAGTTCCTTCACCGTATCAACACCCGCCTTTTCGAGCAGATCACTGTAGACGCCGGACACACCCTTAACGCGCGCCAGATCCGCACGATTGGCCAACTCCAGGATATCCCGGGTATCACAGCTACAGTGGGCCGCCAACTCTTTTCGTTGCGCAGGGGCAGCGGCCGCTGCAAGCAACGCCTCATTGTCCCCGATTCCCTTCTCTTTCAGCTTGGCGACCATTTCTGCCGTACTGCCCTGTAGATCTTTTACTGATGTCACCATGGCGCATCCTCCGGATAATTTGTATTCAAATTTATTTAAACAACTCAACAGACCACGGGAAACACGATAAACGCTTACCTGGAGCCTGTTTGTCTTCTGATTAGATCGCGTAACTTATGTCCGGGAAATAGCTGTTTACAATATTTAACAATTAAAACGGTAACCACAGCCCAGGATTCACCTTTGCATCTTGCGGGTGAAAATTTACAATTCGATTCATCAACATATTTATAAGCAGCAACCTCCCACCCCAACAGGATCACAGACATATCAGCATGAACATTCTTATCATCGGCTCCGGCGGCCGCGAACATGCGCTGGCCTGGAAAGCCGCCCAATCTCCCCTGGCAGAACGTATCTTCGTCGCCCCCGGCAACGCAGGCACTGCGCTGGAGCCCAAACTGGAGAATATTCCGATTGGGGTTAATGCCATTGATGAGTTGATCGCATTCGCACAAGAGAATGATATCGGACTCACCATCGTGGGCCCCGAGGCCCCGCTGGTGATCGGAGTGGTGGATGCCTTTACCGCTGCCGGACTCAACTGTTTCGGCCCAACCCGGGGTGCAGCCCAACTTGAGGGTTCCAAGACCTTCACCAAGGACTTCCTCGCCCGTCACAATATACCCACCGGAGCGTACCAAACCTTCACCGAGGTGGAACCGGCCCTCGCCTATCTTGCAGAGAAAGGCGCGCCGATCGTAGTCAAGGCCGATGGCCTGGCCGCCGGCAAGGGGGTGATCGTAGCCATGACTGAAGCGGAAGCCAAAGCCGCCGTGTCCGACATGCTCGCCGGCAACGCCTTCGGAGAGGCTGGCCATAGGGTAGTGATCGAAGAGTTCCTGGAGGGTGAAGAGGCCAGTTTTATCGTCATGGCGGATGGGGAACACGTCCTGCCGATGGCCACCAGCCAGGACCACAAACGCGTTGGGGATGGCGATACCGGTCTGAATACCGGCGGCATGGGGGCTTACTCTCCAGCCCCGGTTGTCGACGAGCGGATTTATCAGCGCATCATGGACGAGGTAATCAAACCCACCGTGTCCGGTATGGCGAAGGAAGGCCTGCCCTACACCGGTTTTCTCTACGCCGGCCTGATGATCGCAGCTGACGACACACCAAAGGTGATCGAGTACAATTGCCGTTTCGGAGACCCTGAAACCCAGCCCATCATGATGCGCATGCAGTCGGATCTGGTTGCCCACTGCCTTGCCGCCATCGAGAGCAGACTGGACACCGAAACCACCACCTGGGATCCCCGCGTCTCACTGGGGGTGGTACTGGCCGCCGGCGGTTATCCCGGCAGTTATACCGGCGGTGATGCCATATCCGGCCTGCCTGAAACAGAGACCGAAGGTGAAAAGGTCTTCCACGCAGGAACAGCCGAAAAAGCGGGCCAGGTGGTGACTGCAGGCGGACGGGTGCTCTGCGCCACTGCGCTTGGGGATACGGTCGCGCAGGCCCAGCAGAACGCCTACGAATTGGCCAGGCGCATCCACTGGGACAGGCTCTACTACCGCACCGACATCGGCTACCGCGCAGTGGCTCGTGAAGAAGCCTGACAACAGCCAAAGACTGTTATCAGCGACCACTCTGCCGCTGGCAACAGTCTTTCGCCTCGCCCTTGCGGTCACCCTGGTGATCATCACTCATCTGGCCACCACGACGCTGGATTACCCGGTGGTGTCTGACATAAACGACAAATGGGAACATTTCACTGCCTTTCTGGTGCTCGCCTTTCTTGCCGACTTCGCTTTTCCCAACACCGCCTGGGGCTGGAAAAAATTCCTGCCCCTGCTGGGTTACGGCCTGGCCATTGAGATTATTCAGTACTTCCTGCCCCATCGGTTATTCTCCCTTTGGGATCTGGGTGCGGACTCCCTGGGCCTGATCTGCTATCCACTGCTCCTGCCGATGTTGAAACAGATACCCCTGCTGGCGCCACGCTGGCATACTGAGTAACTGCTTCCGCCGGAGAACGATAAAGGTATCCGCCATGAGCGACGGAAAAAAAAGCGCTTTCAAATACGACTATCTCGGCTCCGATCCCAAGGCGATCCAGCGCTCGGTCTCAAATCATCTCGTCTACACCATTGGCAAAGATCCTTTCACCGCCACCGATCACGACTGGATGATGGCCTTCAGCCATGTGGTCCGGGACCGACTCATCGAGCGCTGGATGGAGACCCAGCGCAACTACTACCGTCACGATGCCAAACGGATCTACTATCTTTCGATGGAGTTCCTCATCGGTCGCAGCCTGGAACACGACGCCGCCCTCGGCAATGGCGGACTGGGACGGCTGGCCGCCTGTTTCCTGGACTCCATGGCGACGCTCAACATTCCCGGTTACGGTTACGGCATCCGTTTCGAGTACGGCATGTTCCGGCAGAAACTGGAGGATGGACGGCAGGTGGAGCTACCGGAAAACTGGCTTGCCCACGGTAATCCCTGGGAGTTTCCCCGTCCCGAAGTCTCCTACAGGATCCGCTTTGGCGGCCGGGTCATGGAGTACCTTGGCCCGGACGGCCGCCGTCATTTCGACTGGATCGACGGGGATGTAGTCGTCGCCCAAGCCTATGACACCCCAATCCCCGGCTACCACAACGACACCGTCAATAATCTGCGTCTATGGAGCGCCAAGGCCTACGAGGATTTTGACCTGGCCTGTTTTAACATGGGGGAGTACACCCATGCGGTGGAGGAGAAGACCCAATCGGAAAACATCTCCAAAGTGCTCTATCCGGACGACAGCAGCACCAGAAACCAGGCACTGCGTCTGAAGCAGCAGTATTTCTTCGTCAGCGCCTCCCTGAAGGATATCCTGCGCCGTTTCTCTATCGATCACGATGACCTGCAGGAGCTGCCGGATAAGGTCGCCATCCAACTCAACGACACCCACCCGTCCATCGCCATTCCCGAACTGATGCGCATCCTGCTCGACAAGGAGAAGTTGCAGTGGCAGTTGGCCTGGAACATCACCACCCGGGTCTTCTCCTATACCAACCACACCCTGTTGCCGGAAGCACTGGAGACCTGGCCGATACAGCTGTTTGAACAACTGCTGCCGCGGCATCTGCAGATCATCTACGAAATCAACCGGCGCTTTCTGCTGATGGTGGGAAATCTGCATCCTGACGACCGCGAGATCCAACGACGCCTCTCCATCTTCGACGAAAAGGGGGAACGGCGAATACGCATGGCACACCTGGCGGTTATCGGCAGCCACAAGGTCAATGGCGTTTCGGCACTGCACTCCGAGCTGCTGCGAAGCGGAACCTGCAAGGACTTTCACGAATTCTATCCCGACAAACTCATCAATATCACCAACGGCATCACCCCCCGTCGCTGGCTGCTGCTGTCCAATCGGCCGCTCTCAAAATTGATCTGTGATGCGATCGGCCATGACTGGGTGCGGGATCTGGACAGACTCGAGGATCTCGTTCCACTGGCGGACGACACGACATTTCAGGAACGTTTTCGTGCCGCCAAACAGGCCAATAAAACGCGGCTTGCCGGGCTGGTGAAGCACTACCTCAATCAGGAGATCGATCCCCATACGCTGTTTGATGTGCAGGTGAAACGCATCCACGAATACAAACGCCAACTGCTCAATGTGATGCGGGTGATCGCTCTCTACAACCGGCTGCTGGACGACCCGCATGCCGACTTCGTGCCGCGGACCGTCATCTTCGGCGGCAAGGCGGCGCCCGGCTATTTCATGGCGAAACTGATCATCCGCCTGATCAACGATGTTGCGGACGTCATCGATAACGATCCTGCGGTCAATGATCGACTGAAAGTGGTGTTCATCCCGAACTACGATGTCACCACCGCCTCCGACATTATCCCGGCAGCTGAACTCTCCCAGCAGATATCCACAGCGGGCATGGAGGCCTCTGGCACAGGCAATATGAAGCTGGCCCTGAACGGCGCACTGACTATAGGCACCATGGATGGCGCCAATGTGGAGATGCGCGAGAAGGTCGGCGATGAGAATATCTTCATCTTTGGCCTGACGACCGATGGCATCGAACAGCTAAAGCGGAAAGTCTATCATCCCCGCCACTACTATGAGACCAACCCGGAGCTGAAACGGGTGGTGGATATGATCGGCAATGGCTTCTTTTCACCGACCAATCCAAACCGCTATAAGGTCATCTCGGAGACTCTGCTCAACAGCGACCCGTTCCTGGTGTTGGCCGATTTTCAGGACTATATAGAAACCAGCGACAATGCGGATGCCTGCTATCGGAACCCGGAGATATGGAACCGCATGGCGGTGATGAATACTGCCATGATGGGGCACTTCTCCAGTGACAGGACAATCAAGGAGTATGCCGAAAAAATCTGGGGGGTCGAACCGGTGTCCCGTTGAACCCCTGATTAATTGAGTTACTGTCATCCCGACTGCAGGGAGAGATCTCGTGACTGTAACGCATTGATAGCGCTGTGGATTGAGATCTCTTCCACCTGTCAAGATGACAATGACGCAACTGATCCTGGAAAAAGATGGATAAGGCAAAAGAGACTATTGGTCTGGCCTTGGGTAGCGGCTCCTCACGGGGCTGGGCACATATCGGCATCATCAAAGAACTGGCAAAGACAGGCATTGAGCCTGACATCATCTGTGGCTGTTCCATCGGTTCTATTGTCGGGGCATCCCGCGCCGCCGGCAATCTGGAGGCACTCGAAACCTGGGTCAGGTCACTCTCCAAGCGAACGGTCACCCGCTTCTTTGAACTGAATCTCTCTCTCAATGGCTTTGTCAATGCCGAGCGGTTTCACGCTTTTCTCGACGAGTGCGTCTGCGATGAAGCGATTCAGATCAGACAGCTACCCAAGACCTTCGCCTCTGTCTCCACCGATCTGAAGAGCGGGCGCGAAGTCTGGTTCACTGAAGGTCCCACCCTTGATGCAGTCCGTGCATCGATTTCACTGCCAGGCCTGTTCCCGCCGGTGCGGCATCAGGGCAGCTGGCTGGTGGATGGGGGTCTGGTGAACCCTGTGCCGGTCTCTATCTGCCGCGCCCTCGGCGCAGATATCGTGATTGCAGTCAATCTGAATGGCGACATCCTGGGCAAGCATCAGAGAAAAAAAACCACTGAGGAGCCACCAGAGGATGAAGGTCTACTCGACAGTGTCTCCCGCAGCATCCGCGCCTACTCGGACACCCTCTTTCCCAACAAAGACCCGGCGCCCAGCCTGTTTGATGCCATTGCCGGCTCCATCAATATCACCCAGGATCGAATCACCCGCAGCCGCATGGCCGGTGACCCGCCGGACATCATGCTCTCACCCAGGCTGTCCCACATCGAACTGCTGGAATTTCACCGGGGAAAAGAGGCGATCAAGGAGGGTGAAAACTGTGTCAAACGCATGCTCCCTGAGATTGAGTACAGGCTGAAGAGATAGGAGAGGGTCGATTGTCGCTCATCCAGGGTAACGGCAGTCACTTTGCCCGTGCATTGACAATCTTGCAGATCTCTCCACCCAATCCCAGGACAAAAAGCTCGCCGTCGTGTGCCTCGGCAAAGCTGCTGATATTCAAATCAGTCTTGAATAACTCCGAACTCACATAACCTGTTTCATCGCTGGCTGAAAGTTGCCAGATCCTGCCGGAACCGTAGTCGGCATAGAGATACTTTCCCTGCAGTCCCATTATCCCCCAGCCCCGATAGACATACCCTCCGGTAACCGCAATCCCCTCGTTTCGGCCATACGCCTCTACCGGCATCTCCAGATCTTGTGTCCGGCAACCCGTGGCAGGTTCAAAGCAATGACCGCCTTCCATTCTGTTCCAGCCATAGTTGCCGCCCTTGACCAGCAGGTTGATCTCCTCGTATCGGTTCTGTCCCACATCCCCGATCCACAGATCACCGCTCTCCCGGTCGAAACTCCAGCGCCATGGGTTGCGCAGACCCCAAGCAAAGATCTCTCCCTGGCCGCCGCCTGCCGCAAAGGGGTTGTCCGTTGGAATGGTGTAACGCCCTGAACTGCCGTCACCCACATCGATCCGCAGCATCGCACCCAGCAGTGTCCCGACATTCTGACCATGGCCATGCGGGTCGCCACCTGCCCCGCCATCACCCAGACCGAAATAGAGATAACCATCCGGCCCAAAGGCAATCTGCCCGCCGTTGTGATTGCTGTAGGGTTGGGAAACTGAGAGCAGAATCCGCTCAGACGCAGAATCAACCATTCCTGCGCCAGGTCTCGACTGAAAGCGGGAGATCCGGGAAACCAGCCCATTCTGCTTGTCCCTGCCGGTATAGGAGAGGTAGAGATAACCATTGCGGGAATAATCGGGGTGAAAGGCCATACCCAGCAGCCCCCGTTCATCACCGCCATTTCTGCCGCCAGCCACCCGCTCACTGATATCGACAAACTCTGTCACATGGCTGGCCTGGGAACTGTTATCAAAGCGGACAACCTGTCCCGGCTGCTGCACCAGATACCAATTGGAATCGTCCCCGGGCGCCATCAGCATGGCTACGGGCCGGTTCAGCTCAGGAAGTGAGGGAAAGGGAGCAGCAAGCCGCATACCCTTGGTTTCATTGGCGGCACAAACAGGTTTGCCGCCAAATAATGAGGCAAGGCCCAGTACATCCGACAGTGCATCGCCACACCACAAGAGTGCGGCCAGAAGAGAGAGAAACCTGCGCAGATTCATAATCGATTCCGGTTGGAACGCCAGTACAGAGTCAGTTCATTGTAACCCGCCAGGGGAGCAACAGAATGCGTGAAGCCCACTCCCGCACGGACCGACCACCGGGTAATCAGAGAATCCTGTGGATCAGCTTTTCCAGCCCCTCCAACTCAGGATAGTCAGGTGCCACTTCAAGAATATAGTTGAGCGTGCGCGGAACATCCTGCAGATAGCCGGGTTTGCCGTCACGAATGTTGAGACGCGCAAAGATTCCGCTGGCCTTCAGATGACGTTGCACCCCCATCAGATCAAACCAGCACAGGAATTGATCCTCATGTTCACTGCGCAAAACGCCTGACTGCACCGCCAGCTCATAGTAACCCATCACCCAAGCCTCGATGCGGGCCTTGGGCCAATGGATATAACAGTCCCGCAGCAGTGAAACCAGATCATAGGTCACCGGCCCAACCACTGCGTCCTGAAAATCGATAATGCCTGGGTTCGACTGATCCGTCACCATCAGATTGCGGGAGTGGTAATCACGGTGTACACAGACTTGTGGCTGATCCAGCGCATTGCCGGCCAGGAAGTCAAAGGTGGCATCCAGCATGGACTGATCATCGTCAGTGAGGCAAAGACCGTGATGCCGCTCCAACAACCATTCACGAAACAGCTCCATCTCCTGCAGCAACAGCAGTCGGTCATAGTCCGGAAGCCCCTCGACGGGGCCACAGGCCTGAATCACCACCAACGCCCCCAGGGCATCTCCATAGAGCCGATCCACATTCGTCTCATCAAGCCGGTCAAGATAGAGGGTCTTACCCAAATCACTTAACAGCAGGAAACCCTCCGCCTGATTGCGGGCAAAAATATGAGGCACCTTGAGCCCAATCGACTCAAGGACCTCCGCCATCCGGATAAACGGTTTGGTATCCTCTTTCTCCGGTGGGGCATCCATAGCAATATAGCTCTTGTCACCGGTTTCGATACGAAAGTAGCGGCGAAAACTTGCATCGCCAGAGGCTGGCTCGAAAGTATAACTTTCAATTTCCGGCAAGGAAGAGAGCCAGTTTTTCAATTGTTCGATTCGTTGGGGCATATTTTAGGCACAGTGGTTGAGTGGCGGGACAGGCTGAAAAGCGCAAAGTCCGCAGAGTATATTTTGATTTGCAAGGAAGGTGTAGGCCCGATCAAGCACAGCGGATCGAGCGTGCTGAAATTGACATGCCACCAGAGGATTTCGGTTCAACCACGCCTGAACCCGCCTACACCACTTCTATCAAGAAGGTGGTCAGAGATCCTCTGGTGCCATCTCGATCTCAAATCGCTCCAACCCTTCGAGCACAAGCTCAAAAGTGGTATCGATATTGGCGGCGATATCCCCTTCCAACACACTCAGGCCATCAAGAATCTCCCGCGCCTCGGAAAAGCCCTGCTCGATTGCATCACGGATGATTTGCATGAACTCATCCAATGCCGCCTGAGGGTCCTCATTTGCGTGACTTTCGAGAAAGACAGGGAGGAAACCTGTGGCAAAACCGACAATGCGTTCCGCCGTGGCCTCCGGCGAAAAATCGATACCGGAGTCTGCAGCCTGTTGAACCGCATTTTCCCCCAATTCAGGAAGCAGCAATTCGTTGAGCTTTTCGATAGCAGAACGAAACAAGAGCGCCTGCGGCTGGCCCGCTGTGTCAGACTTGAACTCAGCCGACGCGGAGACGATCTGCGCGTTCAGCTGCATACGCTGCGCCTGGACGTTCAGCGACTGTGGCTGGTGTGAATCTGAGATCTTCACACCAGTGGAAGTGATGGGTGTCGTCATGGTGCGAACCTCCACTCAAGGCTGTTACCTTTCAATTGAAGCTTAGCCCAAATGGAGGAATACTGGCGATGGCGGGAATAAATCGCCCAATAAAATACTGCACAAAATGTATGGCAAGTGTGCGCTGATCTCTATAAAGCACGCAGGACAGGCGAAATAGGAGTGGACTTGGTCCCTGTAGAAGCACTGCCGTGGTGCACGTCTCTTACAGGCAATATCACCTAACCTTTGATCGTCTCTTAGCACTTAAATCAAAACACGAGATCTGATCGCAGTGCTATCAGTGAGAGAGCAGTCGAATATAACTGACCAGTGCCTCGACATCACTCTGACTGAGGATACCGCGCCAAGCCGGCATAAACCTCCCTTTGCCATCAAGGATGCTACTGACCAGTTCTTTATTATCGAGAGGGTTGGTCACGTTGGGATTGGTATGATCCATCGGCATAATTCCCATGAGTTTCGTCATGATGCCATCACCATCCCCCTCCACGCCGTGACAAACCTGGCAATACTCCTGATAGAGTTGCACACCCACCTTGGGATCTCCCATCAGATCATGCTTGGTGTTGCCCAGAAAGCGAAGGTATGCGATCAATGACTTGACCTGAGACTCGCTGAATACATCCTTCCATTCCGGCATGGCATCACTAAGCAGATTGTGACGGTCCCGGCCTGTTATAGTCTGCCGACCTTCCCCGGTGATGATCTTCATGAGGATGGTATCGCTCCTTGAGCGTACCGTTGTGGTCAGGTCCGCCGGACTGATCTTCATCGCCTTTGCGAGAGGACCATCTCCCTTGCCACCCGTCCCATGACACAACTGGCAGTAGGATACATAGAGTCCTCTCCCCTCATAAGCTGGTGGGGGGCTGGCTGATACTTCAGGGATGCACACTGCAAGGAGGGACAATAGCACCACGGAGTGGATGATGTTCTTCATGGATTCTCTCAAGCTTTGGAGCCAATGGTATATAATCTTGCCGTATTTTATACAGATCTCTAGGTGCATGCCTTATTCATTAGTATTCTGCAGCATTCTTAACTTGTGTAATATTTCTCACATTTGAACTATTTTTCGTAAGAATTAGCAAGCTAAATTATTTATGTGGCAGCAAGAGGATCAACTTGCTGCGTAATTGAATTTCAGTTATTACTCGAAACCACGTTTGCTATGTGTTCGACACTTAATAACTTACCTTCTCACCAGAAAGCTTAACCGACTTCAACAATAAACACTCAGAAAGAGTGTGGCTGCAATAGTGCATCACGTATTTGCATATAGGCAATCAAGAACTCAAAGAGCATTCTCCAAAACAACTCCATGAACAGAAAGAACGTCATGGCCAACAGAACCAATTTCACTTGTTGCTTTTTATTTAACAAACCCCAGATTTCTTCCTTCCCTTTGTTGTACGCATCATCAATAAACTTATATTTTTTTATTATCCAAATTGAAAAGAACCATATTCCGACAGGCAATATAACCGCCCCAATGTAATAAAACACAATAAGAGCCGTTGTGCTGATAAAGCTTTTAAAGGTAAGGAAATCCATTAAGTTTGAGTACCAGCATTTCTCATGTTTACGCTAACATCATGCACAAGACAGAATAAATAGGGCGACAATTAGCGCATGATTTATAAGGCACGCCTGAGCTACACGTTAAATTATTCTTTCTTTGGCAATAACTCATATCCTGACAACTGCCTATGGACTAAAACCATACTCATGATTACTCCAAAACAAAATACAAAAAGACCCGTGTGGATTTGCACGCTGGCAAAAGCCCCAAGTTTTACAGTAGCTGCCATGACAGAAATTACAAATACATCTGCCATTGACCATTTTCCAATAATTGAAAGACGTTTTACTACTAACAATTTTTCCTTGGTTGTAGGGATTTTGTTTTTTACAAGCTTATGAGTAAGGCTTAATTTGTAAATAGGAGTGACAATACTAAATAGTGTTATTATTAAAAACAGGAATAACTCACCTTCTCTGAACAAATACATGACTCCTGATAATAGAGAGAAGGTATCATTCAATATATAGAATTTCTGAAAAGAGAACATCGGCAAGATCATCCCAGCGATCAGAGAAATACAAGAGACGGCCCATAACAGATAATCCGTTGGTACAATTTTATTGTTCATAGATTTGTTGCTCAAACATAAAACAAAGGCGCTGCCTTCGGCATACGTCAAGACCATCGGCGCCTGGAACCGTCTTTGTAGAAGCTACACCATGAGGAGCGAGGAGTGCCACATTTTGATGTACAAGTGAATTGCCTTGTAATTCCACTCCCTCTATACTTGTACTTTATTATTGTACCATTTATCAAAGAGTAAGCCCTTATGAAAAATGTAAGCATAAGTGAATTTAGAGCTAACCTCTTGAAGTATCTAAGGGTTGTTCAGAATGGGGAGCAGCTTAATGTAACTTCAAAAGGCACTCCATTAGCCACCTTAACTCCCCCGGTTAGCCAGCACAAAACTTCCAGGGCCAAACTGAGGAAACTGGCCAATACGGCGATTATTCACGATGTCCTTTCTCCAATAGATGATAGCTGGGATGCAATGAAATGATATTGCTAGATACTTGCGCCATTATTTGGAATGCCTTAGAACCAAGTAAACTCACTCCTAAAGCAAAAAAGGTAATAAAAAACTCTGGAAGTGAATTAATTATTTGTGATATTTCCATTTGGGAAATTTCCATGCTTATAAAAAGAAAGCGCGTTATTGTTGATGAGACTGCTTCAGGATTTATAAACTTAATACTTCAATCTCAAAATTACCAGATTCAGCCAATAACCCCTGAAATTACTGAGCTATCTGTTAATTTTGGAGCGGAGATAAATAATGACCCCGCTGATCGAATTATTGCTGCCACCTCAATTCTTAATAATGCTCCTATCGTTACTGCTGACCAAAACCTAAGAAATGCAACAATTCTTGAGGCCATTTGGTAGACCACTTCATCCTCTGAAACTACAAAACTAAGATCTTCACTCAATTAATTATTTCTTTTTCGTATATTTGTTTTTAGCTGCTGATGCGCTTTGACACCGTAGTTGGTTAATTCCTCTCCACGAAGTGACACTTTTTGCTCACTCTCGATAGAGAAACCATGGGTAACACAAAGACGACAACCAATATTTCTGTTCAAAGCAAGAATTTGAAAAAACCTCACCAGCGGCCAGGATTTGCAATCCTGCATGAATCAGATGTAAATTCCCGGTACGGTCGGTCATATAGTCAGGGAGGAAACGCCTCATGCCTAACAGGGATACGGAATTGTTTCTCGATTACAAAGAGGCCCAGGAGACCCTGGACGAAGCACGGCAACTGAAGGAACGACTGAAGGATTCCAACTACCGGCCCACTTCTAACGACCGCGAGGCCTATCATGCCCTCGCTGGCTTGACGGACGGCCCCTTCCCCCTCCTGCTCCGCTCCGGCGCTCCCCTGCTGCTGGATACGGACCCCGTTCATCTCTATCTCCTGCCTCCGTTGCAGGGCCAGCAAGAAGAACGCTGGGTACTCTGCCAAGCTCTCCCCACCGGCACCGAGCCTGCCCGTCTGGGTCTTCTGCGCTGGTCTTGGGGGGATGAGGGGGACCGCATCGAGCCCCTGCAAGATTGGTCGAAGGGCGGCCATCCGGTGAAGGCCATCCCATGTGAGGCGGGAACCCCGACGAAGAAATACACCCTGGACGAGCGCGCCCTCGAGATGGATCTGCCCACCATCGCCCCAGGGCTGGTGGTGATCCGCTTGAAATTCCTCTGTGGTTGGCTCCAGCTCTTCGCCTCAAAGGATCAGGGGATCCACACCCACAACTGGGAGGTGGGCGATACCCCTCCGGGTGGCGAACGAACATGGGTAGAGCGACGCTCGGTAGGGGATATGGCACCCCTGCTGGCGCGGTTCGATGCTAAGGACGACTGGCGCCACGACGACCTGCATTTCGAAGGGGATGGTTTCCTCGTCCGGGGGGCACCCCTCCATCTGGGTCACATCCTCGGCGCCGACGGTCCAGTAAGGCATCCTGACCTGGCCTATGTAGCTAGTGATAAGGGGATGATCCACCGCTTCCACCGTGGCGAAACAACACCTCAGGAAAGTCTCTATCTGGGCGGAGTAGTGGAAGACGTGCTGATGGTATCCCACCCGGAACGGGAAGACGGATATGGGATCTTGGCGGCAGCCTCCGATGGACATATCCATCTTTTGGACGATAGGGACGGAAAAGATCAGCTCAAAGCCCTCCATCATCAATTCACCGGCCAGGGTATGGTGCGTCTGCTCGGCTTCGCTGGGAACCGCATCCTCGCCCGCGACCGCCATTTCCAGCTTATCCCCTTGCGTCTCCAAAACCCTGAGGAAATCACCGATCTGCGCGGGGAGCTGACCGAGGGACTCTGGCGCGGCCTGGGACTGGATAATTGCCGAGCCCACCTCTGGCGGGACCCAGATGCTGCCATGAAGGATCTCCTGGAGAAACCTGGCCAGCTTCTTGGGGCGACCATCCGCCTCGTGCTGGAGCAATACCTGTATGACATCTCCGCTGGAAACATTCAGGAACCAACAACTTTCTCCAAACTGATCATGGAATTCAAGACGGGTTATCAGGAGAGTGAGACTGCAGAAAAATATGCCCGCATCCACCATGAACTACTCACTCGGGTGTGGCGCTGGATCAAGGTCGTCCGGGGTAGAGGCAACCGACCCATCACCTACGCTGCTTGGCTCACCCCCCTCCTAGAGCTGATTGATCTCCCCGAGGCGGCCCCGGATTGGCTTTGGCTGCAATTCTTCCGCAACCTGGATTGGCTGGATCATCTACCTCACTCGGCGAAAACTGACGAAGGTCCTCTGAAAGAACGAATCACCAAGATCCGTCAGCGGGTCAGCGAGCAGCGCCTGCAGCTCGCACCAGCCATGTACGAGTTCCGCCCCTTCCGAGTCACTGGCGGTGCCCGTACCCTAGGTCATGTTCGCCACCTACGCCGGGTTGAGGACCGAGATGGTCACAGCGACACATTGGCGTTTATTGCCCAAGGACGCAACCTGACAACCATGGCAGCTCCCCGTGAGCCAGGTGCTGGATGGAGGGAGACGGCGCTCGCCTCACCGGACCGCTGGAACGGCATGCCTACCACTCTGGTGGCCTGCCGGGAACTCTGCCTACTCCTGGATGAGGACCGAAGCCTCCTCCTAACCACCGATCAGGGTGAACTCTTGTGGTTCGGCTACCAGGGCGAACACCTGAACTACTACCACACCTGGCTGATCAATCTTGAAGTGCGCTGCGCCAGAGTCCTTAGCGCTGCCGGCGGCATCCTCTTGGGGGGGCGCACAGCCGAGGGGTTTCCTGCCCTGGCTTGGCTGCCACTCTCTCGATCTACTTCCCGTGCTCACCTACGCATCCTCTGGTGCGGCGACTCCCGTGGGCGCCTGCGCAAGCTGGTGACAGACTGGACCGGGGGGGAGGATGACCCGATTCGGATCTGGGCGATAGAACGAGAAGCGGGACGCTTGCTCCACTGGCATCTCCGAGCAGACTGGCTCCGCCCAGGCTACATCAAACGGGACTTACAGCCCAAGTGTTGGCACCAGACTCCCGGCCCCTTGTACACCCTGGGGCACCATCGAGAATTGGTGGTCACCGGTGGGGCTGACGGCATCGCCCACGCCTTCCGTACGGCCGATGGTGCACCCGCCTGGGTAGCCGGCTGCGGCAATACCCTCAAACGTAGCCTGGGATTGGAATACAAAGGCCGCACTCTATGGCTCCTAGGGGGTGACCACCGCCACGTCCTCCTGGTGGACGCCACCGGTGCTCCTCAGGGGGCCGCCGAGGGGTTCGGCCCGGTCACCACTATCGTTAGAGACAGATCCGCCGAGGCCTTGGTGGGGGGGCTGGATGGGCGCCTCTCACGTCTGACCCTCGTTCCACCCGATGAGAAGGTGACCGCGAAGGATGAGCGTTGGATCGAACCCGCTCTATACCCCTTGCGGACTGGTCACTACATAGAAGCGCTGAAGACCAGGGAACTAGCGCAGATATTTCAAGATGAGACCCTGGAGACACAGGAGGCTCTGCCGGTCCTTGCACTCTACGGCGCAGCCCTGGATCGCCTTGGAACGAATCTAGATGACGGCCTGTGGGATGCCCTGCGCGACCACATGGTGCAGGCCCCGGCCCCCCGCCTTGTGTGGGCGATTTGCCGACTAAAAAATCAAGAGAAACCCTGGATCAAAAATCACCTCCTGGACCTGACTGAGGCCTACTGGCAAGCCATTCCCGACCTGAAGGACAGCTCCAATCTCTGCCAGCCTCTCAACCACCTGCTCGCCTGGCTGGAAGAGCTGGACTTGGACCACAAGGACCCCAACCAGGACTTCCAAAGTCTGGCCCATCAGATCCAGAGCTGCATCTGGGCGGCCGGTGACTGCCCCTCGAACCTCTCCCAGGGCCGCCGCCTTGAGGGCCTGAGGGCCGCCCAGACCCTACGCCTCTGGACCCGGCTGGAAAGGCCAGAGACGCCGAAAACTCAGCCCATGGTCCGCCTCCACCTTTGGCTGGAGGATCTGGTCAACGTCTGGGGGCGCCCCGAGGTAGAGGAGATCCGCCGCCGTCTGGCCCTGATACTAACGGACCTGCCCCCCTTGCTGCCGGAGCAGGACCGCCCTTGGTGCAGCTGGTTCCGGAACCTGACGGAGAAGGGGACCAAGGCTACCATGACCCCTGACCCTCTCATTCCCTTGCTTCCCGCACTCTACGGAGGTTTTCCTAAACCAGGAGACACACCCTTCCAGGCTGCCCGTGAGGCCTTTCCTGAAGATGCATGGGAGGGTTGGCTCGGTGAATTGGAAGGAGCTCTCGGCAAGCTGAAACAGGCCCGAGATGCTGCACCCCCGCGCCTATGGCGGGAATGGGAGTGCCTCCAGGACATCCAACACCTCATCGAACTGGGAGAGGACCGCTTCTCCCCTGCCCATCGCCATCCCCTCCTGGCTCTTTGGTGGCCCCAAGTGCGTGAGGCTTGGGAAGCCTTGGTGGAACAACACCACCGGGCACTGCAAGAACGCGCCGATAACGATCCCGGTCAGTATCTGGATCTGGAAAAGAAACGGGAGGTCTGGGATGACGATAGCCACCTGCGCCTGCACCTTGGCCTGCGCAATCGCCTGCCGAACGACCTGCGCCTGGACTCCCTGATCTGGAACGGCAATGGAGGGGAATATCACATCCCACTGTCAGACCCGGTCTCTCTGCCTGCGGGCCAGGAGTGGACCCTTTGGAAAACCCCGCGCCTTGAGGTCAGCCAGGGCCAACCCGGGAGCCTGACCCTGGTCTGCAGGGACCGCCACACCGGCGCCCAGATCGAGATCCATACAGAGCTGCACCCTGAACGTAGCCTGAGCCGCTTCCAGCAGGATTCCCGTTGGCAGCCCACCTGGCAACGGCTGGAAGCCTTGGAGAAGGATCTTTTGACAAAGAAGGCGAAGCCTCTCTGGATCAACGGCGACCGCATCGGTCGTGAAGACTACCGGCGTCTGCGGGATACTTTGAAGGACCTATTCGGTGCCGGTCCCGATGAGGCCTTCGAAGTCCACAAGTCTTTTGCCCCGGCCTTGGCGGGCTGGCGCCCAGGACTGGCCACGTTCTCCCCAGACTTGGCTTTGGGAGCAGAACCGGGGGAACTCTTAGAGCAGCTCCACGCCCTCATCCACTGCGGGGGCGAAGGTCGCTTTCAACCCCCAGCTTTAGGGCTATGGCACTTGGCCCGGCCCCTGTCTAGTAGCGTGATCGCCGCCCTTGATGATCTCCTCCCGGATCCAAAACACCTGCGGGGCATCCTTGAGGCTCTGCTCCCAGAACATCTGAATAATATTCTAGAGACCTTAGGCGGTCTGCCCCAGCGTGCCCTAGGGGCTTGGTGCCGAGGCGAACCGATCTATGGCCAGATGCCGGCCGGGGTGCGGAAAGACGAGGCCTACGCCCCCGCAGCCATGGGTTTGCCCCCCGAGGTGTGGGAGCGGCTGGACCAGGCTGGAGTCTCAACCGATGACCTATCCAAACTCCTGGACATCCCCTCCGATGAAGCCACTCGCCAGCGGGAGGCCAGAGCACTCTTGTCAACCCTATGGGGGAACGCCTCAGACGATGTCATCTTAACAGAGACTGCAAAGGTTCTCTTTAGGTGCCTGGGGGGCGGCCCACCGCAGGGAGAAGGCGCCCTCCGAACTACCCGATTTGATAAAGATGGCCTGAGCGTCCTCCACGAATACTTCGAGCGTCTCCACCTGGTCCTGCCTGGAGGCCTCACCCAGATGGGTACAGTAAAGGCACCGGAAGGACTCTGGCTCTATCCACGCATAGACACGACGGGGACTCCGGACCTTCCGGGCCGGACTTTGGGCCTGACTCGGGACGAAGCCCTGCGCCTTCTCCATGCAGGTAAAAAGGGGCCCGCCCGCACCTTCCTCGACCGCGTGGCAGCCGAACAATGGGAAATCGCCCCAGAACTGGTATTCCAGACCGAGGGTGGATTGTCAGCGGAGGCTGTGCGCCACCATTTTGCCGGACGAAAAGAAGAACTGCGAAAACTCCACGCCCTGAAGAAGAAGAGTGATGGCCAGCAGAAAACTAGACACGGAGACCCTGGAGGGGAAGTAGGCGATGCCAGCATGGGGGCTGCCCTGCTGGTGGGCGGCCGACGCATGGGCAAGACCTCTCTGCGCCAGCGCCTGGTCCACGAGTTGCGATATGAGGGGGACGGGCGCCTCTGTGTAGTAGAGGATTTCCAGAATCTGCTATTCCCCCAGCGGCGTGACAGTGCCGTGGAACTCCAGTACGAATTTGTTACCCGTATATACCGAGCCCTTATGGGGTTGGATGCCGAGGTACCTCGGGAGAAACGTTGGCCCAAGCGGCTCATGGCCAATCCCGACGGTGCCCAGACCGCCCTGGACAACCTGGAGGATCACTTCCGCAATATCAAGAAGAGGGCAGAAGGCCGTAGTCCCCTCTTGGTCTTGGATGAGACCGAGTGTCTGATTCGCCGGGACGCCGCCCTGGACTACCCCATCCTGCGCTATCTACGCCGGCTCTGTGGTAAAGGTGATCTGCTGCTGGTGATCACCAGTTATCCCCATGGCAAGAGCAATCCGGGGGCTCTCAATATCCAGCTCAGGGAGAGCGGAACCCCGGCTTTCAACTTCCTTACTGAAATATCTGTAGGGGCCTGGCAGCCCGACGAAGCTTGGGGTCATCTGCGGGACAAACTCTCCGGTTTCGGCATTATTCTGCCTCTCTCCCTGCGCAACCCGGTTCTGACCCTCACCCGTGGGGTGCCCTCCATCGTCCACCACCTAGGCAAGGTGACCTGCAAAGAAGTGGGCACCGGTCGCCGCCACTTGGTGACCCCCACCCTCTGGCGGAAGATCACCCAGCAGACACGTGCCTTTGTGGAAATGGAGCTAACAGCCTCAGTGGCGAAGGCTGCGGGGAAGAACGATAAGGAGGCAAAGGTAACTCCCCATGAGAGGCCCGAGGCCTGTCTCGACGGCGGACGCCTGTGGAATGCCCTCCTGGATCTTGGGGGGCGCCACGCCCCCGGGATCCCGGACCCTGGGGCCGAAGAATGGCCGCAGCCCGCAGCTTTCCGGGTGGCGGACCTGGCCGCCCAGTTCAGCGGGGCGGTGCCCGAGACCCGTCTGCAACCCCTCTTGGAGGGCCTCACCAGCACCCATGTCTTGGAGGGGGACAAGTCGGACGCCGACAGATTCTTCTTCGCCAATGACTTCATCCCCGCCCTGGCCAACCCTCTGGAGGGACCCTGATGCCCAGACACTTCCGCACTCTGAGACTCGACCTGCCAGCAGAAGCGAAACCCTGGAATACCGTCCGAGAAAATGCCACCAAAAACATCCACTGCTTCCTCACCCACGCGCCCTATCTGCGCGACATCCTGCTGGGCAAACCGATCCGCAATGAACTCTTCCCACCCGGGGGCATCATCCCTCGACCCATGCCCAGCACGGATACCTCCATCCTAGATCCGGCTCAAGCCAGCTGTGCCCACCTCGTGGCTCCCCTGGAAAGCCCCCCAAAGGACTTCCCCCAGGATCTCCAGACCTATATGGGACGGCTGCGCCAAAGCTGCATGGAAGAGCAGGCTTTCGACGAGCAACCCTGTTTCATCCTTGCCCGGGCCGACCTCTGGGAGCTGGGCTTCAAGCCCGATATCGGGAGCCCCTTCCTCCGAATCGGTGACCATCTCCGGACCTATCTCCTCTGGGACGACGGCGGTCTCTGGGAACAGGAAAAGTGGCCTGTGGGCCAGGACGAACGATTGGATGCCGCCTGGCGGGGCAGTGGCTGGTTGGCAAACCGAATAGCCACTGGCGACACCTATCCCTTCACTGGGCTGGAGGAACAACTGGACCACAGCCTGGACGCCCTAGTCGCCCAGGAACCCAACAATGATCCAGAACAGCTCCATCGCCAGCTCCTGCGCATCCTCTGTGGCTACCTGCCCAAGGTGAAGCCGGACGGCGAACGCAATCGCACCCCCTACCCCAACGACCCCTACCTTGATCCTGGGGCACCCAAGCCCTTCACCGGCCTGGTCGCCCTGGATCGCTTTGAGCTAATGCTCCTCCTGGACGGCTGGCTCACCCCTTGGCGACATAAGGAGGGATGGCATATCCAACCCGGTTCCCTGGCCCTACTTTACTGGGCAGCGCGCCGCATGGACTACGCCCACTCCGGCAGCCCGGAGGCCTTCATTAGCCACTACGATTGGTCGGCCGAGGCTTGGTTTGGCGGCCACCTGAACCTGGAGCAGTCATGATCCCCTTCATTGAGGCCGAACGGAAAGAGGACCTGGAACGGATTAAGACCTTCTGCCGCGAGCGGGACGCCGACGGAGGCATGCTCATGGTCTGCGGTCCCCGCGGCAGCGGCAAAACCCGCCTAGTGGACGAGGCCCTGGCCGAGGATCATTCCAAGCACTGGTGGAATGGCCACCTAAGGCGCCTCTTGGGGGACAACCACAAACGCTGCCAACCGCGAGCCTGTCGTCCCCCACGAGAGTTGGAGCGCATCCTGTTCAAGGTGGAGGTAGACCCTTTCTTTCCCCTCCCCGGCACGAACAAAGACCATGACAATAGGAAAGGGTGCTCTGATCCAAGTCCAAGGAAGGATCCCAATGCACTGGCCTTCCAACTCCTGCGCAACTTGGTCTTTGCCCTCACCAGCCTCCTGGATCCCAGGCCCAGCCAACGCCGTTACGGCCGCACCCTGCGCGCCCGCTTGGGCTTCTGGCGTTACTGGTTCGATCCTACCAGCCTCTGCCTGTCTATGAATAAACCCTTCCACGCTTACCTCATCGGGATCTTTTTTATAGTCCTTGCACTCCTTCTGACCCTAGTCACTGGTGGCGATTGGGGCTCATTTGGTATCTTCTTTCTCTCGTCTCTGGTCACCCTGCCCCCTGCCTGGGCCTTCCTGCGCTGGCTAGACTGGCGCGCCCTGAGCCGCTTCAGCAGTCACCTGTACGACCTGGTTCACGCGCAGGACATGGATCAAACAACCCAACAGACTAAGGAACTGAAGCTCCAAGGCAATCATCGCTGGGCTCTGCCGGCCTCCCTCGGCTTGGGGGCCGGAATGATCTTCACTGCCCTGGGTATCAACCTCTTCCCAATTACTTTCCCTACAGAGACAGGGGCTGGCCTTATCGGGGCTGGGCTGTTATTGCTGGGTACTGGCGGCTTGGCTGCAAGCTGGTTGGGACTGCATAAAGAATCGCAGATCAGCCATTTCGGCCAGAACAACCCAGTATGGATGATCACCCAATTACGCCGCTACCTGTTTCTGCTCCACCGCACGGGCATCGAGCCGGTGCTGGTGTTCGACGAGTTGGATAAGTTAGAACCCAAGGTGCTGACCACGGGGGAGAGGCAAACCCATGACCTGGACGATTTCCTCACGGCGATTCAACGCCTGCGACAGATCCTCTCAGGGGACTTCATCACCCTCCTGGTGGGGGCGGAGGGTCTGGCCGCCGCCTATGAGAAGGCCTTGGCACCTTCTTTTCCGCAGCCCCTGGGAAGTATGATTCAAGAGACTGTGTACTTGGGGCCGATCTCCCCCACATCAGTACAAGAATGGTGTAAAAGGGACGAAAAGAAAATCCAGAAGGGTTCAAGTCTGAAACAGGACGAAGCCTTGGCTTGGGTATTCAGCAACGGCCTGTACGCTCGTCTGCAAGGTTACCAACAGGACTCAACTATCAACCAACAGGACCCTGAAAAAATCACAGGCATAGTGGTAGAAGTCAATAACTTATGGAGCGCAGAAGCCCTAATCAGAGAGGTAGCCAATGGGGACCGAAAACCCTGGATGCAGGCCTTCATTCACCCCCGTACCCTGACGCTGATCCATGGTGGCATGGCCTGCCTAGTAGCGGATCTGGCCAATGGAAATTCACCTCGGAACGATTTTGAGGGGCTAGGCCCTAAGGACATCCAGGATCACCTCAGGACACAGGATCCGGAGAAACGCATGGCCGTGGGCCGCCACATACTGGACCGACGTCTCCGGGAGAAAAAACTCATTGATCCACCTCGCGACCTCTGAGTCTTTTGCTTCACTCCTGCCTAAAGTAGGGCCTCCACATGTGTCGTGTGTGGAAAGGTGCCTATGGTCATGCTCTGGCATTTGGAGCTCACGTTAATGGAAAGGGTCGGAGTCAAACCGCCCTCCCTTATCGTTTTGCCCATCCAACCCGCACGGTTTGACTCCGACCCTTTATCTTGCATTTGCCGGTGAGTCGCCACGATGCAACATCCGGCCTAAACCGCTACGCAGATCGTCCGCTATCAGATAGAAGCAAGGCAGCGCCAACAGGATGAGAACGGTGGCAAAGAGCAATCCGAACCCAAGACTGACCGCCATAGGTGAAAGAAAGGCGGTCTGCCCGGTTGCGAAGAAGATCAACGGCGAGATACCTAAAAAGGTAGTGATACTGGTGAGCAGGATCGGACGAATACGTACACGGCCCGCTTCCACCATTGCCGCTTTGCGCTCCATGCCTTCCCGACGCATGCGTTTGGTAAAGTCGACCAGAATAAGGGAATCATTGACTACGATACCGGTCAGTGCCAGAAAGCCGATCAGGGAGAGGAACTGCAGATGATAGTCGAACAGTAGATGTCCCACGACAACACCAATCAAACCAAACGGGATGGCGAACATCACCACCAGTGGATCAAGCAGTGATTTGAACAGGGCGGCAAGGATAAAGAAGATAATCGCCAAGGCAATTATTGTCGCCCGCTTCATACCGGCAATCGACTCTTCAGTCTTCTTTTTCTCGCCGAGAAAAAGCAACTCATATCCCTGCGGTAGATCATCAAACGCCTGCTTTACCTTTTCGATCACATCATTCGGTGTGGTGATGTCCGAATCGACCTCCGCTGTGATGGTGGCAAGCCGCTGCAGATCCCGCCGATTGATGCTGTTGTAACCCCGCGCCTCCTGCACATCGGCAACATCCCCAAGATAGACCGTCCCGCCATCCTCCAGGGTAATCGGCAGGCGTTCCAAAGCACCTGCATCGTGTCGCAGTCGGTCAGGAAAGATCAGCCGCACCGGGATACGTTTGTCCTGCCAACTGACATGCACCACTTCAAGACCCAGAAAACCGGTGCGCACCACGTCCGACAGTTGCATCTGGGTCAGACCAAGCTGACGCCCCCTTTCGTTAAGTTCATAGCGATACTCCAGCTTGCCGGGATCCATATCCTGACGCACGTCCGACGTACCCGGCAGGCGCTGCACGAACCCCCGTACCCTTTCCGCCTGTAAACGCAGTTGATCCACAGAATCGCCAATAACGCCGATCTCGATATCCGCCCCCGCCGGTCCGCCCTGGGGCCGCAGGATCGACAGCCGCTGGATGCCGGAGATGGGTGCCAACTGTTCCCTCAGTGCCTCTATCACCAGAGCTGAACTGCGGTCACGGCTCCCTTCCCAGGCAAATTTGAGGCTTACAACCGGGGAGATCCAGCGTTCGATAAACCCCTGGGGCCGCTGTTTCTTGAGATCGACGATCAACTGAATATAGCGACTGCCGAACCGCACCCGATGGAAATCGATGAACGTCACCCCGACATTTGTCAGCAGGGTGTCGAGCTCCTCCTCTTCCAGGGAACCGATAATCTCCTGTTCGATCTTTTTCGCCAGGTGGGCACTCTCATCGATACTGTACGTGCTGGGGGTCTCGATATTGATAAAGAACTGCCCCACATCAACATGTCCGAAGAGCAGGAAGGGGACGCGGGTGGCGGCAAAGGTCATGGTAATGACCAGCACACCGACAGAGAGCATCGCCACCGGATAGCGATAGTCGAGACACCAGCGCAGCAGACGCGTGTAGTTCCGGTTCAGCGCCGTCCAGTCGATGCGTCCCTGACGCCGCTGTCGCGGCACCGTCAGAAACTCCTTGGCATGGGAGGGTAATACGCCGAACGCCTCCAACAATGATCCAGAGAGAGAGGCGCTCACCACCACCGGAATCACCGCGATAAACGCCCCCATGGTGCCGCCGATGGCGAACATCGGCATGAAGGCTGCGATGGTGGTGGCAGTCGAGGCCACCACCGGCCAGAAGACCTCTTTGGTGCCGATAAGGGCAGCACCTGCCGGATCCTCCCCCATCTCCAGGTGGCGGTAGATATTCTCATTGACGATGATCGCATCATCCACGATCAGACCCAGGGCGATGAGAAAGGCGAACAGCGAGACCATGTTGATGCTGTAATCCAGCATATAGAGGATGACCACCGCCACCAGGAAGGAGACCGGGATACCCAGCGCAGTGATGAAGGCGACGCGAAAGTTGAGCATCAGATAGAGTGCCAGCAGCACAAGGGCCAGACCCACCATGCCTGAGGACTTCACCGTCTCCAGACGGGTCTTCACATAGACCGAGAGGTCACTGAAGAGTCCCAGCTCGACCCCTGCCGGGAGGGTGGCCTGACACTCATCCACATAGGCCCGCACCTGTTTTGCCACCGTGATAGTCGATGCCTGACTGGTTTTGTTGATGGTGAGATTGACCGACGGCTTGCCGTTGAACCGCCCCAGGGTCTGCGCCTCCTCCAGGCGCAACTGCACCTCTGCCAGATCACCCAGCCGCAGGCGACCACCCGCAGCGTTGCTGCGCAGTACGATCGACTCCATCCTCACCGGATCGGGAGGGACGCCCATACCCCGCAGGCGGATATCGCCCCCTGCCGACTTCAGAGTGCCGCCGGGCAGATCCCGGAGATTTTCCCGTAACGCCTTACCCACCTGCTTCAGGGAGACCCCTCGCGCCGCCAGCACCTGGGGATCGACCACCACCCAGATCTCCCACTCCCGGTCACCGGCCACCCCCACCGACGCCACCCCCGGCAGCTTGATCATCTCATCCTTCAGATCCTCGGCAATCCTGTAGAGACGTCCCCTTGCGATATCGCCGTAAAGACTCACCGAGATGACCGGAAAGCGGGTCTCCAGACGGGAGAGCTCCGGCTCCTCCGCCTCGTCCGGCAGGTCATCCACCTGGTCCAGAGCCGTGTCTACCTTGCGCAGAAAGTCATCCACATCGGCACCGCTCTTGAGTTCGATGAGGATGCTCGACGATCCTTCATTGCTGGTGGAACTGATGACATCGATATCCGCCAGCCCATCCAGCTCCTGTTCGATCGGCAGGGTGATCTGTCGTTCAATCTCTTCCGGCGACGCCCCTTCAAAAGTGGTGCGGATATTGACCTTGTCCTGCTCCACCGTGGGAAACATCTCCTGGGGCATGGCATACCAGGAGAGCACTCCGGCCAGCAGAATGATCGCCAACAGCAGGTTGACGATCAGTGGGTTGCGAATGGAGAACTCGATCACCGACCGGACTCCACTGCCTCGGCCGTTACCTTGATCCCGTCACTCAGCACCTCGACATCCCGTGCCACCAACAGTTCCCCCTCAGCCAGACCGGAGAGGATCAGCTGCTGGCTCTCGTAGCGAATGCCCGGCACCACCGCGCGCCGCTGCAGCCGTCCAGCGTCAACCACGAAAACATAGACTCGCCCCTCTTCGCGCAGCAGTGCCGCCGGCGGTATGACCAGTGCGCCGCTTCGGGGTTCCAGCGGAAGCAACACCTCTCCCAGCATGCCTGGCAGCAGACCATCTGCGGGGAGACGGATCTGTAATGGGTGAGTATGGGTCTTGGCATCAGGATCCGGCTGCAGTGCTGTCAGTTCACCCTCCTGCTCGGCGCCATCAATCTTTATGATCAACTTCTGACCAATCCTCAGGGCCGCCGCCACGTCGCCACTCACCTCGACATAGAGTTCGAGGAATTCACCCTGAATCAGCTCCACCACACGAGGACTGGTCTGCAGATAGTCACCCACCTCCGCCTCGACCTTGTTGACCAGGCCATCAAAGGGCGCGGACAACCGGGTTCGTTGCAGATTGCGTTGCGCCCGTTTCAGGGCCGCCGCCTCCCGCACCAGCCGGGCCTGGCTGCTCTCGATACTGAAGGCCAGCCGCGCCTCGTCACTCGACAGTTTGAGCAGTTGCTGGCGAGCACTGTCGCGGGTGGAGGCGGAGGAGAGAGAACCCTCCCCCAGTTTCACCAGGCGCCGATACTCCTGCTCCGCCAGTTTGCGGTTCTCCTTGGCCAATCCCAGCAGGGATCGGTCACGCCGGATAGCCGCACGGGTTTCGGTGAGGCGGGCTTCGTTCTCGGTGACCGCATCCCGGTAGTCCGCATCGTCCAGCCGCAGCAGCAACTGGCCGTGTTTTACCTTCTGCCCCGGCTCGACCAGCCGCTCCACCAGATCCCCTTTCACCTCGAATCTCAGAGAGGCCACACGCCAGGGACGCAGCAGGCCGGTCTGCCGCACCAGGGGGTTGATATCCCTGGCCACCGCCTGCACCACCTCCACCCGTGTAACCTGAGGCTTTTTCATAACCACTTCCGGCTGTGGGCGGGTGCGCCACAGTGTCATCACCACAAAAACAGTCAGCAGCAGTATCAAAAAGGTCAGCAGTGTACGGCGCAGAGGAGATGCCACAATGGTTTCCAGCAAGCAGAAGAATTGAAGATTAGACGATTCTATGCGATTTTATGCCGCGCGACAGCTCAGTCACTAACCAGAAGGCCTCACAACCCCAAAACGACATGAATCGCCTGAGTCTCCGACACCTTCACATCTGGCCGGTTCCCCTCCTGCTGATTACCGCCCCGGCCCTGGCAGCCGACAATGGCGGCGGAGACCTGCGTATCGACCGGGGATTGAACTGGGAATACTGCGATCCTGCCACCACCCGCGAACGCCCTGCCCTGCCACTGGAAGCGGGCCAACCCGGCAGCACCCAAGTCGAAGCGGATGCAGCGATGTTGGATCAGATCAACAACCACACCCATTTTTTCGGCGGCGTGCAGGTCAGACAGGACGAGCACTATCTTGAGGCCGATCACGCCTATTATCAGCGGGACACCCGACAGATCGAACTCGACGGCAACATTTATATCGAGAAACCGGGACTCAGGGTCAGCGGCAAAGAGGGGCAGGTGGAGCTGGACAAGAACCAGGGTTGGCTCACGGAAGCGGAGTTCCGCCTGCCGGAACGTAACGCCAGAGGCAGCGCCGGCCGGGTGGACATAGAGTCGAAGACACTCTCCCATTACGATGATGTCTTCTACACCACCTGCCGCCCTGGCGCCAGCGACTGGAATATCGAGGCCGAGACTCTCGATATCAATATGGACGAGGGCTGGGGCGTGGCACGCAATGCCAAGCTGCGATTCGGCGGCGTCCCGGTCTTCTATACCCCCTACTTCAGCTTCCCGGTGGATGACCGGCGCAAATCGGGCTTCCTGCTGCCCTCTATAGGTTCATCCAGCCGCGGCGGCGGTGAGTTCTCCATCCCCTACTATCTGAACCTGGCGCCGGATTACGACGCAACCATCACCCCCCGCCTGATGAGCAAACGGGGTCTGATGCTGGGGGGAGAGTTCCGCTTTCTCAGCGAAAACCAGAAAGGCATATTCACCGGTGAGATCCTGCCCAACGATGGAGACGCCGACATCGACCGCCCCTCCACCCGCGGCGCGTTCAATATCCGCCACAACAGTTGGCTGGCCTCGGGACTGACCACCACCATCGACGCAGGTTATGTGAGCGACAAAGAGTATCTGACCGACTTCGGCAAAGGGCTCGCCATCACCAGCAGTCGGCATATCGAACAGCGGGGCGATATCAACTACACCATCGGCGACTGGTCGCTGTTGGGCCGCCTGCAGGATTTCCAGACCGTCGACAAGGATATCGCCCGCATCGACTATCCCTACAGTCGACTGCCGCAGCTACTGGCCAGCTATCAGCACAGTCTGGACGAGATGGGACTCGATCTGTCGCTGGAGGCCGAATATGTCTATTTCGACCACGTCGAACAGGTACGGGGACACCGGGTCGCCATCTCGCCCTACCTGAGTCTGCCACTGCGGCGCTCATGGGGCCATCTGACGCCCAGAGTCGGTCTCAACTACGCCAATTATCAGCTCAGTAATATGGACGCGGGGGATAATTCCGCCCCAAGCCGGATGGCGCCGACCCTAAGCCTGGACAGCGGCCTGATCCTGGAACGGGACAGCAACTGGTTCGGCAGTGCCGCCACCCACACGCTGGAGCCACGTCTCCACTACCTCTACGCCCCTTACGAGGATCAGAGCGACACACCAAATTTCGACTCATCGGAGCTCGACTTTACCTTCTCCAGCCTGTTCCGGGATAACCGGTTCAGTGGCCGTGACCGCATCGGCGATGCCAATCAGATCACATTGGCACTCACCTCACGTTTGCTGGAGAGCGACAGCGGCCGGGAACGATTCCGCGCCAGTCTTGGTCAGATACTCTATTTCGAAGATCGCAAGGTGCAACTCAGCGGCACTGACGTTACCGCAACATCGACCTCGTCCGTCGTGGCGGAACTCTCCTCCCGGCTGGACTCCAACTGGAGCAGTTCCGCCACCCTGCGTTGGGATCCGCATCTGGAAGGCGGCCGCATGGACAAAGGCAAGTTCGCACTGCGCTACAATACGCCTGCCGGGCAACTGCTCAATTTTGATTACAACTACACCCGCGAGAGCATTGAAGATATCAACGTCTCAGCCTATTGGCCCATCAGCCATAAATACACCCTGCTTGGTGTCTGGAAACATTCGATGCTGTTTGAACGGGACATGAACCAGATCCTGGGAATGGAGTATTCCGGACACTGTTGCTGGAAGCTGCGGGCACTGTTACAACGTTTTGTCACAGATGCCGATGCGGAAGCGGACACCAGTTTCATGATACAACTGGAACTCACTGGACTGGGCGCACTGGGTGACAACATTCAGGACACCCTGGAAGAATCCATTTATGGTTATCAATCGGGAAATTAGATTTCATGCAGTCACCCCTTAGACCCCTGCAACTACTGGCCATCCTGTTGTTGCTCTTAAGCACACTGCCACTCAGCGCCGCTGTCGAGGAACTCGACCAAATCGTAGCCGTGGTAAACGAAGACATTATCGCCCGCAGCGAACTCGACAGCAGCACTCACGAACTCGCGACCCAACTACTGGAGAAAGGCACTGGCCTGCCGGCGCGGAATATCCTTGAGCGGCAGGTCTTGGAGCGCATGATAGGCAAGCGTCTGCAGATGCAGGCAGCAAAGCAACTTGGCATCAGCGTGGATGACGCCACCCTGTCAAAAACCATTTCCAACATTGCCAAACGCAACAACATCACCCTGGGTGAACTCAGAGAGACCCTTGAGTCGGACGGCATCAATTTCACCCTTTTCCGCGAGAAACTGCGCCGGGATATCATCATCAACCGGCTGAAGCAGAAGGAGGTGATCAATCGTATCGTGGTCACCGACCAGGACATCCGCAACTTCCTCGCCCGCGAAGCCGGGGGAAACCGGCAACGCTCCGCCCTGCTTCTGCAGCATATCCTTATTGCCACCCCGGAAGGCGCTGCACCGGAAGATGTCCAGTCGGCCAAAAAACGGTCGGAAGATCTGGTCGTTCAGTTGCGGGAAGGCGCCGATTTCGGCGAGGCGGCTGTGCGGGAATCCGATGGTCGTCAAGCTTTGGAAGGCGGTGACCTGGGTTGGATCGAGGCGGCCCGTGTTCCCTCCATCTTCACTCAGGTGGTGGATAATATGGAGACGGGAGATATCAGCGATCCGATACGCAACGCCTCCGGTTTCCACATCGTCAAACTGCTGGAAACAAAAGGTGCCAAACGCCATCTGATCACCCAGACACACGCCCGCCACATCCTGGTCAACACCAATGAAATCGTCTCGGATTCCGAGGCGCGCCACAGCCTTGAGACCCTGCGAACCCGCCTGGAGAACGCGGAGGACTTCGGTACGCTGGCACGCTCTCATTCCGATGACAAGGCATCCGCCATCAAGGGCGGCGACCTGGGATGGACCAGCCCCGGTGACATGGTGCCGCAATTTGAACAGCAGATGGACACCCTGGAACCCGGCGGGATCAGCCACCCTTTTCAGACTCAATTCGGCTGGCACATCGTGCAGGTGTTGGAGCGTCGCGAACACGATAATACCGAAAAGGTGGTGCGCACCAACGCACGCAAGGCGATCCGCAAACAGAAGGCGGAAGAGGCCACCGACCTCTGGTTACGCCGCCTTCGCGACGAGGCCTACGTAGAGATACATCTGGAGCAGGAACCGGGGTGAAGGCGTTACGCATCGCCCTGACCCCTGGCGAACCCGCCGGGGTCGGGCCGGATCTATGCGTAATGTTGGCCCAGGAGCCGCTGGCAGCCCCGGTTGTCGTTTTCGCCGACCCTGGACTGCTGGAGCGACGCGCCGAACTACTGGGGCTGCCGCTGACGTTGATCCCCTTTGATGCCGCTGAAGCGGAACCAGGCAGTCTCCGAATCCTGCCGGTTCCACTCACTGCCGAAGCGCAGTGCGGCAGACTCAATCCCGCCAACGCCGACTATGTTCTCGACACCCTGCGACAGGCAACCGAAGGGTGCCTGAACGGCGACTTCGATGCGCTGGTCACCGGCCCGGTGCATAAAGGCATCATCAACGATGCCGGACACACATTCACCGGGCACACTGAATTTCTCGCTGAACTCACCCAGGCACACCCGGTGATGATGCTTGCAACCAAAGGACTGCGGGTGGCTCTCGTCACCACCCACCTGCCACTGAGCGAGGTCAGCCACCAGATCACTCCCCAACGGCTCGAACGGGTCATCCGTATTCTGGATTGCGACCTGCGCCGGCACTTTGGCCTGACAGATCCCCGCATACTGGTCTGCGGCCTCAACCCCCATGCCGGGGAGGGCGGCCACCTTGGACGGGAGGAGATAGAGATCATCGAGCCGACCCTTGAGCGGCTGCGGCAGGGAGGCATAAACCTCGCCGGCCCGCTGCCCGCCGACACCCTCTTCACACCCAAGTATCTGCAACAGGCAGATGCCGTGCTCGCCATGTATCACGACCAGGGCCTGCCGGTGCTCAAACACCTGGGCTTCGGCAGGGCGGTCAACGTCACACTTGGCCTGCCCATCATCCGCACCTCCGTGGATCACGGCACCGCTCTCGATCTGGCGGGAAGCGGTCAGGCGGGGATCGGCAGTCTGCTTGCGGCTGTTGCCATGGCCGGGGAGATGGTTGAGGCAAAACACAGGGTATAGGAGCCGCACCCCCGCGACGAAAGTTCGGATTCCATGTCCGTTCGCGGCGAGGCGCCGCTCCTACTGATTAATTGTCATTTTGACCGGAAAGAGAGATCACCCCGGCTGCAGAATCTTCGCCTTCACCTGCATCGCCACTTCCAGCGCCTTTTGGCCGACTTTCCCATCCACCAGCGGGACTTCGCCACTGTTGATGCAATCGATAAAGGCCTGCAGCTCGGTGTCGAGCGGTTTCACCGGCTCCACCTGCAAACGCTCGGAGACAATCTCAGGCCACTCCTCACCAGGCTGCGGTTGTGGATAGGCGGTATCAATGGTCTGCGCGATGAAATCGAGAGATTCGTAACGGTTCTCCTCGAACACCCGGATACGGCGCGTCGTCTTATCCGATACCCGGCTGGCGATGATGTTGGCGACAGTACCGTTGGCAAACTCAAGCCGGGCGTTGGCTATATCCACATGGGATGTCAGTACCGGGGTACCGACTGCTGCAATGGAGGTGATCTCCGATCCCACCAGCGAGAGGATGATGTCGATATCGTGAATCATCAGATCGGAGACCACATCGACATCGGTTGCACGGGCAACGAACTCACCCATGCGGTGGGCCTCGATGAAACGGGGCGTCTTAATCCGCTCCGCAAGCTTCATGACGCCTGCATTGAAACGCTCCAGATGACCGATCTGCAGCACTGATCCAGAGGCCTTTGCCAAGGCCACAATCTTTTCTCCCGCCTCGACAGTGGATGCTATCGGCTTCTCCAACAGCATGTGGATGCCTTTTTCAAGGAAGGGACGGGCGACGTCCAGGTGCAGGGAGGTGGGAACCACGATGCTGACCGCATCGACCTTGTCCAGCAGCTCGTGAAAATCGGTATAGGCGGCACATCCGGCTTCTTGCGCCACCCGATCAGCCGTCTCCTGATCGGTATCCACCACGCCGACCAGTTCCACGTCACTCATTCTGGAGTAGATGAGGGCATGAAAACGCCCAAGATAACCCACCCCTACTACGCCAACACGTCTCTTTTCCGCCATCGTCTGTAACCCTGTTTTTCAAACAGGCGGCAATCTACCACATCAGAGAGAAAACTTGTCAGAAAACGGGGTTATCCCCGATTCAGGTTAAACCCGGACGCCACCGGCGCAGCCGAGATCTCCGGCGTATCCGCCGCACGCATCTGGTGGGTGACGCTCAAAGTGACTCCGAGCATGACCAACATGACCAGCACGAAGAAGAAATCGGGTTTTCGATGAGGATGTTGTATTTGCATGACGAAATTCCTGAAACACCATTTGCCTTAACCAAAGCATGGTTCAGTCTGTAGACAGCCGCTTTGAAACCGGTCACATTCACCATGGAACGGCGGCAGTCTTTGTTTAAAGTGTGAAGTAAAAACAGTCGGTTATGGTTCCAGTTCACACTCCTGGAAGTCACAAGGGGTCAGCCTATTTCTCTTCACCCTTCTCTTCAGCGACCTCGACGGCGCCAGCCGCTGTGAGCATCTTCACCATCTCCCCATGTCCTCCCCTGCCGGCAAGACTCAAAGCCGTATTTCCGCCCTGGTCCTTGGCATTCACATTCGATCCCGCCTGGATCAGCAGGGTAACCACCTTGGGGTGATTGAAGGAGGCCGCCTGCATCAGCGCTGTGGCTCCCTTGACGTCAACGAGATCGACATCCGCCCCCGCGCTCACGAGTGCGCGGACGCTGTGCAGGTTCCCGTTGAAGGCTGCCAACAGCAGGGCTGGCCGGCCAGCTGCATTTTTGCTGTTGGCATCTGCGCCCTGCGCCAGCAGGTCACGCAGCGTCTCCACCCGGCCACTCATTGCGGCTGCCACCACTTCCTGAGCCTGATCCGCCGCAAACGCCGGTGAGATCAGCAGAAAGAACAGGGCAAAAAAAGTCGTTTTGCGCATCACAAACACCATGTAATCCATTTATAATAGGTAATCGGCCAGACGCCAATAATCTTGATTCCACTGCACACTGGCTGAATTACCCGCCTTTGTGCCCTAGAAGAAACCGGCAGAATTGATGACCCAAAAGAACCCACACCAGATTGGCATCCAGGTAGAGACAGAGTATGTCGAGTCCCAATCCACCCCCAGGACAAACCGTTACGTCTTCTCCTATACCATTACCATCCGTAACGATGGTACCGAGACGGCGCGTCTGCTGAACCGGCACTGGGTCATCAGTGATGCCAACGGCAAGGTGCAGGAGGTACGCGGCGAGGGAGTGGTTGGCGAACAGCCCCGCCTCGGTCCCGGCGAGTCTTTCCGCTACACCAGCGGCACCATACTCGACACTCCGGCAGGCAGCATGCAGGGCAGCTACGACATGGTGGATAGTCAGGGCAACCACTTCGATGCGACCATCCCCCCCTTTTCTCTGGCCAGGCCTGGCAGTCTGCACTAGGAACCGCTTATGAGAACATCTTTCCAACACGAACCATTGGTGTTGGGAGCAGGCATTCTGCTGATCCTTTTCCTCAGCGGCCTTGATCCCGTTGCTGACCGTCTGACCTGGCTGCTGGAAACAGTGCCGGTAATGATCGGACTGGTGCTGCTGACGATTACCTGGCAACGTTTTCCCCTCACGCCCCTGCTCTATCGTCTGCTTGCACTGCACGCCGTTATTCTCATGATCGGTGGTTACTACACCTACGCAGAGGTTCCGCTTTTCAACACGCTGCGCGACAGCCTCGATCTCTCCCGCAACCACTATGATCGCATCGGCCACTTTGCACAGGGTTTTATTCCCGCCATCCTGGCCAGAGAGATCCTGTTGCGCCGCTCGCCGCTACAAGCAGGCCGCTGGCTCGCCTTCATAGTGATCAGTATCTGCCTCGCCTTCAGTGCATTCTATGAACTGATCGAATGGTGGGTTGCGTTGGCAAGCGGTGAGGCGGCGGAGGCCTTTCTCGGCACCCAGGGCGACCCCTGGGATACCCAGACAGATATGTTTCTGGCGCTGATCGGCGCTATCATGGCGCTGCTGCTGTTGCAGCGGGTCCACGACCGGGCGCTGGCAAATCTTCTTAGCGTTAACAGGCAGTAGAATGGAGGTATCCTAATTGGCCACCTACGCCATTGGCGACATACAGGGTTGTTACGATGAGCTGCAGCGCCTGCTGGAGTTCATCGAATTCGATCCATCCAAGGACAAACTCTGGCTGGCGGGAGACATCGTCAATCGCGGCCCAAAATCCCTGGAGGTGATGCGGTTCGTCAAATCCCTCGGCAAACGGGCCATCACTGTGCTGGGCAACCACGACCTGCACCTGCTGGCACTCTCCCAGGGTAATCGGCGTCACTCCAAGCACGGCACCCTCGACAAGATTCTGCAGGCACCCGACCGCGATGAACTGCTTCACTGGCTGCGGCACCGGTCGGTGATGCACCATAGCCGCAAGCAGAACTTCAGCATGGTCCACGCCGGTCTGCCACCACAGTGGGACATCCCCACGGCCCTGGCCCTGGCCAGGGAGTTGGAAGCGGTAATACGTGGCCCGAATTTCCACAAATTCTGTCGGCAGATGTACGGCAATGAACCAGACCTCTGGTCCAATAAGCTGACCGGCATGGCGCGGCACCGTTTCATCACCAACAGCTTCACCCGTCTGCGCTTCTGCACCCCCGGCGGCAGACTCGCCCTGCAGGAGAAGGGTTCTCCCGACTCCCAGCATGGCAAGCTTTTGCCCTGGTATGAGATGCCGAAGCGGGCAAGCCGAAACGACCGCATCCTTTTTGGCCACTGGTCGACGCTGGGCTACCATGAGGCGCACCAGATCTGGTCTCTGGACACCGGTTGCCTCTGGGGCGGAGCACTGACCGCACTGCGCCTGCGCAAAAAGAAAAAGCCCAAACCTATCCACCTGCCATGCCCAGGCACACTAAAACCCGGCAAAAATTGAGCCGTGCCGCAATGGCTGCCTATCCATGACACCCTGTTTGAAACACCTCGGGAGAAACCATCATGAAAGCCCACGAAATCGACTACAAAATCATCGGCCACGACATGCAGTTGGTGGAGATTGAACTCGACCCCGAAGAGACAGTCATTGCAGAGGCCGGCTCCATGACCTACATGGAGCAGCAGATCAGCTTCGAAACCAAGATGGGGGATGGCTCTGATCCGGATCAGGGCATATTCGGCAAGATGTTCAGTGCGGGCAAGCGCATGATTACCGGCGAGTCCGTCTTTACCACCCACTTCACCAACAGCGGCAGTTCGGGCAAACAGTGCGTCGCTTTTGCAGCACCCTACCCAGGCACCGTCATGCCGCTTGATCTGTCCCAACTGGGGGGACGCATTATCTGTCAGAAAGATGCCTTTCTCTGTGCCGCATTGGGCACGAAACTGGGGGTCGCCTTCAACAAGAAACTGGGCACCGGACTGTTTGGCGGCGAAGGTTTCATCCTGCAGAAACTGGAGGGAGACGGCCTTGCCTTCATCCAGGCCGGCGGCACGGTTGTGGAAAAGCAGCTCAACGGCGAAACCCTGCGTATCGACACTGGCTGCCTGGTGGGCTTCACTGATGACATCGACTACAGCATTGAGATGTCCGGTGGACTCAAGTCGATGGTCTTCGGCGGGGAAGGGATATTTCTTGCCACCCTCACCGGCACTGGCACTGTCTGGATCCAAAGCCTGCCATTCTCCCGCATGGCAGACCGGATCCTGGAACACGCCCCACAAGGTGGTGGTAAAGACCAGGGGGAAGATTGATTAACTCATATCACCCTCCGCGTCCGTATGCACCAAGGTGATATAGAGGAGACAGCTTCTCACCAGTGATCTCACCTTGCATTCAATCAATGACTCCATGACCCGAACCGGTGATCCGACCAGCATGGGCAAGGGGGGATCAGGATAGGCATCATATGATGAGCTTCACCCATACCTCAGGCACAACAAGCCCGGCATTCTGTCGCACATATAGAGCCCACCCTGGAAGCCCGCTTGAGGTTTTAAGGAATCTGCTAAGATTACACAGGTACGGGAATTGCGATAATACCCTTAAAGGGTCTAACGCTGTTGTCGATATAGTCAATAAGCGACACAGAGCAATAAAAGGCAACGTTAGTCCAGATGAAATCAGATGGCATGAATTCCAGCAACAACGCAATCCGACACCTTCCATTGAATACGGCGTCACTCAAGGCCCTGCTGCAAACGTGGCGCGCTGAATATCCACAATCAGGCGTACTCGCCCTATTGCCGGAGAGCGAAAAAGATAATCTGCACCTACTCCAGAGCTGTTGCGGTGATCAGGGCATCCCCCTTGCAGGCGCTATTTTTCCTGCCCTGTTAATCGGTGACGAATTTCTCCAGGAGGGGGTATTACTGTTTCGCTTCGATGAGTGGGTGCCCAGTTTTCTGATCCCCGAGATCAATGACGGCCAATCCCCGCCAGAGGAAAAAATCTCCCAAGCGCTCATTCCGACAATCGAGACTGAAGGTCCCGACGCGACCAAACCATCGCTATATATGATTTTCGATGGTTTGCTGCCGAATATCGCCAGCATTCTTGACGGACTCTACCTGCAGCTATCTGATCGGGTGAGTTATGCCGGCGTCAACGCGGGGAGTGAGACTTTTCAACCCATGCCCTGCCTGTTCGACGAAAACCGCGTTGTCGGCAACGGTGTCCTGTGTCTGCTTATACCGGCTCACAATGTAACCGTGCTCGAACACGGTTACACGGCTCCCATGCATGCCATGAGTGCAACCTCCACCAATGGAAACCAGATTCTCAGCATCGACTGGCGCCCGGCATTCGAAGTTTATCAGGAGATCATCAAACAGGAGTACGGGATTGCCCTGACCCAAGAGAACTTCTATCACTATGCGGTGCATTTTCCCTTCGGCATACCCCGAGCCAACGAGGATCTGGTAGTACGGATTCCGGTGGCCCTGAATGAAGACGGCTCCCTGTTCTGCGTTGGCGAAGTGCCGGAGAACGCCATGCTGGTTCTGTTGCGAGCCCCAGAAGCCGGCGAAGGAGACTGCATCAACCATCTTGCTGCCGGCCTGCAGTCAAACAACGGTTCGATGCGGGGCCGCAGTATACTGACCTTCTACTGTGCCGGTCGCCGTATGCACTTGGGCGAAAAATCGCTCCAGGAACTCACGAATCTCCTGAAGGAGACAGGTGCAGCACATCTTGCAGGCGCACTTTCCCTGGGCGAAATCGGCAGCACCGGGGAGTGGGACTATCCGATGTTCCATAACGCCACCCTGGTCTGTACCCCTTGGGGAACAAACTGATGGAGCGAGAGTACATCCTCTCGGTCCTATACGATCTAACCCTGACAATCGGGGGAGAGACTCAGCTGGACACCCTGTTCAGGAAGGTCTTGCAACGCCTGCTCTACCACACAGCTTTTCCGGCCGGACTGGTATTGACTGACAACAAAACCGAGGGTGGAACCACATACGGCCGTATCGCCACTGTCGTTGGCGACCACCTGCTGGAACAGCGAAGCGGACAGAAAGTCGAACTGCCGGCGACTCTCACCGACAATTCTATCGAACTGCTCAACGCTACAGCCTTGCCTGCCGACCTGAACATCAATGAAAAATACCACTACTGTCTGAAACTCCCGATCGATGACACCAGTCTCATCCTGCTGCTCTCACCGCACAAGCCCACCAGCAAGCTGCCACTGACCCAGATCTTCAAGCCGGTGCTGGCCAACCTCTCCAGGTCCATTTTGTTATGCCACAACAGTGAGCAGCTCACCCGCACCCTGGAGTCTGACCGCGATCAGGCGCGGCCAGACCTGGCCGTCGCCCTGGAGCTATCCGAACGTGAACGCACCCTCCTGCGAAGCCTCAATGACACCATCCCTGACCTGGTGTGGCTGAAAGATCCCAACGGTATCTATCTCGCCTGCAACAGGGCGTTCGAGGGCCTGTATGGCACTACGGAAGAAAAACTTATCGGAAAAACTGATCACGATTTCGTCAGCAGCGATTTGGCCGACTTCTTCCGCAAAAAAGATAAGGCAGCCCTCAAAGCCGGCGTTCCGAGCGTCAATGAAGAGTGGCTGACCTTCGCCTCCAATGGCTATCACGGCCTGTTTGAAACCATCAAGACACCTCTCAAGACGGAAGAGGGCAAGATCCTTGGGGTACTCGGCGTCGCCCGTGATATCACCGGGCGCAAGCAAACCGAGGAAGCCTTGCGAGCCAGCGAGGAGCGCTTCGAATTGGCAATTCGAGCAGCCAACGACGGCCTGTGGGACTGGAATCTGCAGACCAATACGGTCTATTACTCGCCGCGCTGGAAATCCATGCTCGGGTACGAAGATCACGAACTGGAGAATGCGTTCAGTACCTGGGAGAAATTGGTTAATGCGGATGATAAAACAAAGACCCTGGCGCTAATAGAGGATTGTATTGCAGGTAAATCCGATGGCTTTGTGACCGAGTTCCGCATGCGTCACAAAGAGGGCCATTGGGTATTTATCCTCTCACGGGCAGTCATGGTACGTGATGACAAAGGACAACCGGCACGCATGGCTGGCACCCACGCAGATATCTCTGAACGCAAGGCGGCTGAACGCGCCATTATGGAGAAGGAGAAGGCTGAAGCTACTGCACAGGCCAAGAGCCAGTTCCTGGCCAACATGAGCCACGAGATCCGCACGCCGTTGAATGGAGTGCTGGGCCTGGCGAAGATGGGTGAACGCGAAAACTCGCTGCAACAGTCACATGAACTCTTTCAGCGGATTGGCACTTCAGGGCAGCACCTTTTAAATGTAGTCAACGACATTCTCGATTTCTCCAAGATCGACGCGGGAAAGTTGGTGGTGGAAAATCAGCCTTTCATGCTGATGACCTCGGTGGACAATGCAGCGAATCTGATCAGAAGTCAGGCAGAAGAAAAGCACCTGCTGTTTCATGTGGACGTGGCAGATAATTTGCCGCCCTGGGTAAAAGGTGATGCATTGCGACTGGAACAAATCCTGGTCAACATGCTCTCAAATGCAGTGAAGTTCACGGAACAAGGCGAGGTCAATCTGCAAGTGCAGGCACAGGAAAACAGCCTGCTGTTCCGGGTAATCGATACCGGCATTGGCATGTCGGAAAATCAATTGGCTCAGTTGTTTAAACCCTTTGAACAGGCAGACAGCTCCACCACCCGACGCTTTGGCGGAACCGGGCTGGGACTTGCCATCAGCATCAACCTGGCGAAGATCATGGGTGGGGATATACAGGCGACCAGCCGGATGGACGAAGGAAGTGAATTTATCCTGACCATGCCTTTAGTTCCAGCAGACCAGGTAGACGAGTCAAATGCACCTGTCACGCCAACCACCGGGAGTCGCCTGCAGGGAGTGCGCCTTTTGGCAGCGGAGGATGTCGACATCAACCGCCTTATTTTGGAAGACTTGCTGATGGAAGAGGGCGCCCAGGTGATCTTTGCCGAGAATGGCCAGCAAGCCCTGAAACTGTTGCAAGAACAAGGGGTGTCCAGCTTCGACCTGGTGTTGATGGATGTGCAGATGCCTGTAATGGATGGATACGAGGCGACTCGCCGGATCCAGGAGATGGCCCCTGGGCTGCCGGTGATTGGACTAACAGCCCATGCCCTTGAAAAGGAGCGGGAGAGGTACTTTGCCGCTGGCATGGTGGATCACGTAACCAAGCCAATCGACCCGGAACGCCTCATGGCAACAATACAGCGCCATATTACGAGGCTCTCATTCGCCCCATAAGCGCCTGAGTCAGGTGAGAGTAGCATTTTTGAGAATGGTCCAGCCGCATCTTCCTGAGCAGGCTATAGCTCTTTTTTACGTTCGAGGGTAATAAAACTATAGGCAAAGCGGTTTTTTTCGTCAGCGGAAAAATCCTCCCGCCCGACTTCCCGCCATGCCGACAGATCAAATTCGGGAAACCAGGCATCACCCTCCACCTCCGTATGCACCAAGGTGAGATAGAGCCGGCCCGCCCGCGGCAACATCTGAGCATAAAAGGCACCGCCGCCGACAATCATGATCTCCTGTGCATCCCCCGCAGCTGCGACCGCCTCATCAATGGAGTGAACCACCAGGGCGCCCTCCGCCCGATAGCCCCGATTGCCGGTGACCACGATATGTTGCCGCTTCGGCAACAGTCCCGGCAGGGACTCCCAGGTCTTACGCCCCATCACGATGGGCTTGCCCAGCGTGAGCCGTTTGAAATGCTGTAGATCTGCGGAGAGATGCCAGGGCAGCTGGTTATTGCGCCCGATCACCCGGTTCTCTGCCATCGCCCAGATCAGGGAGATAATGGGGCCATCTCCATTCATACGGCAACCTGCGCCTTGATGTGCGGGTGCGGATCGTAATCGACAAGCTCGAAGTCTTCGAAGCGAAAGCCGAAGATATCCTTCACCTCCGGGTTGATGCGCATGCGTGGCAGATTGCGCGGCTCGCGGCTCAACTGCAGATCGGTCTGTTCAAGATGGTTGGAGTAGAGATGGGCGTCGCCGAAGGTATGCACAAAATCCCCCGGCTGCAGCCCTGTCACCTGGGCCATCATCATGGTCAGCAGGGCATAGGAGGCAATATTGAACGGCACGCCGAGAAAGATGTCCGCACTGCGCTGGTAGAGCTGGCAGGAGAGCCTGCCATCCGCCACGTAGAACTGGAACAGGCAGTGGCAGGGGGGCAGCGCCATCTCGTCCACATCCGCTGGATTCCAGGCGGTCACCATGAGACGGCGGGAGTCCGGATTGCTGCGAATCTGCTCCACCAGTTGGCTGATCTGGTCGATACTGCGCCCACCCGGTGCAGGCCATGAACGCCACTGGTAGCCATAAACAGGACCCAGGTCGCCATTCCCGTCCGCCCATTCATCCCAAATGCGCACCCCATTCTCTTTCAGATAGCGGATATTGGTATCGCCCTGCAAAAACCAGAGCAGTTCGTGGATGATCGAGCGCAAATGCAGTTTTTTGGTCGTCAGCGCGGGGAAACCCACCGACAGATCGAAACGCATCTGGTAACCGAAGACACTCTGCGTCCCGGTGCCGGTTCGGTCCCCTTTGACCGTGCCGGTATCCCGCACATGCCTCATCAGGTCAAGATACTGTTTCATGGCGCCCCTCATCCATTGCTGATCTGTTTCTATAAGCCAGGATCAGCAGCAGAATACCGAACAGGATCATCGGCAGGCTCAGCAACTGCCCCATTGTCACCCAGTCGAATGCCAGGTAGCCGAAATGGGCATCAGGCATACGCACGAACTCCACCCCAAAGCGGAAGACACCGTAACAGAGAAGGAAGAGTCCCGAAACCGCCATACGCGGTCTGCCTCGGGCGGAAAAAATCCATAACACCAGAAAGAGCACCACCCCTTCCAACAGTACCTCATAGAGTTGATTCGGGTGTACCGGCAGTGAGTGGATGCCATCAACGGCAACCCCGGCCCGACTGCAGAGATCACCCGCCTCTACGCAGGGCACCTGCATGCCCCAAGGCAAACGGGTCACTCCCCCCCAAAGCTCACCGTTGATAAAGTTACCCACACGTCCTGCACCAAGACCAATCGGTATCAGCGGGGCAATAAAGTCCGTGGCCTCAAAAAAGGTTCGCCCATACTTGCGACCAAAGAGCCACATGGCCATCAACACCCCTAACAGACCGCCATGAAAAGACATTCCCCCTTCCCAAACTTTTAACAGGGTCACAGGATCTTCAATAAAACGGGGGAAACCATAGAAAAGTGTGTACCCGAGCCTACCGCCCAGCACCACGCCTACTACTATATAGAAAACTAGGTCATCGATTTGCGTGACCGTCCAGCCACTGCCCGGTTTTTTTGCGCGCACGCGGCCAAGCCACCAGCCGCACCAGAATCCAACCAGGTACATCACACCGTACCAGTGAATTTTGAGCGGTCCCAGTGCAATCAGAACAGGATCGATATCAGGATATGTCAACATTTGTGGATATAACCTCAGGAATAGAATTCATGAACTTTGCCGGAACTAATCGATTTAGCTATCGTCTACCCATAATGATGGTAAAATTATGTGACGTGGTTCCCATTTTTCAGGTTTTCTGGAATAAGATTCACAAAAAATGTGACTGCTTTTCGCAAAGTGTCAAGATTTTGATTCCCCGGCCGTTAAGTAAGTCAGACGATGCAGTACTCCACTTCATCCGAGACCAGGAAGGGATATGACTTACGCACATGCACAACACTTTGAGACTTATATACCAAGAAATATGGAAACACTAGGTTCAAGATTAAGAAGAAAGCGCCGTGAGCGCGGCTGGACCCAGGAAGAACTCGCCTTACGGGCAGGCACGAATCAAGCCGTGATCCAAAAGATTGAGAATGGCAAGAGTCTGCGGCCCCGCAAGATCGACGAAATTGCTCAGGTACTGGACGTCAATCCAGCCTGGCTGATGTTCGGCGAGAAATCAGGCCCATCGCTCGACGACGATGCCGTCGAAGTCGCAAAAGCCTGGCAGCGGCTTCCTGAACCCATCCGCACGCGGATCAAGCGTAACATTTTTGAGCAGGCGCTGCTCCACTCGTCCAAGAAATAGGGCAAGGTTATCGGGGCGCTTGTGCGCCCCGGCCCGTATTCAAAAGACCGGCAGCACTCTCAGAAAGTAACTCTTCAGGTAGGCCGTCTCCGGAATCGCCGGATGGATGGGATGGTCCATTCCCTGCTGGCCGCTTTCCAGCAACTGCAAGCTGCGTTCCAGGTGGCGCGCGCCCTGCTGTATTCTGCTCAACAGCTTCTCTCCCGACATATGATGCGAGCAGGAGGAGCTGACGAGCACGCCATCCCGCTCCAACACCTGCATGCCAGCTTGATTGAGGCGCCGGTATGCCAGCTCCCCCTCTTTCTGATCCTTGCGACGCTTGATGAATGCGGGCGGATCCAGCAACACAACATCGAAACGCTCCCTTGCCTGTCGCAGCGCCTTCGACACTGCGAACGCCTCCCCCTGATGAACCTGAATCCGGTCTGCTACGCCATTGCGTTCGGCATTTAGCCCAACCTGCTCCAGTGCAGGCGCCGACAAATCGACACAATGCACTTCCCTGGCGCCATTCCTGGCTGCAGCAACCCCCCAGCTTCCTGTATAGCTACAGACGTCGAGCACTCTTTTGCCGGAAATATATTTAAGCATCCGGCGGCGATTCTCGCGTTGATCGTAAAACCAGCCGGTTTTTTGCCCTTTTTTCAAAGAAATCTGAAACTCTGTGCCGTTCTCTTCCAGCGTCAGCCATTCAGGCACGTCGCCAGCCGCTGTTTCGATAGTACTTTCCAGACCTTCCATTCCCCTGGTCGAGGTGTCGTTGCGAAACAGCACACCTGCCGGTCTCAGTACCTTCTCCACGGCAGCGACGATCTCATTCTTGATGCGCTCCATACCCGCAGTGGTGATCTGGATCACAACCTGATCGCCATATCTATCCACGATCAGGCCGGGCAGACCGTCACTCTCACCAAAAACGAGCCGATAGAAGGGAGTGGGGTAGAGCCGCTCACGCAGTCCCAATGCAACTTTCAGGCGATGCACCAATAACGACTGGCTCAATGGATGCTCGCGGTCGCGGCTGACGAGCCTTGCACAAATAAGTGAGTGAGCATTTACATACCCGGTGCCCAACCATTTCCCCCGGTGACTGATAATCTCCACCGGCTGGCCCGGCTCGAAAGCGGTTAAAGGCGTTGCACTGATATCGACTTCATTGCTGAACACCCAGCTGTGACCGGCGTGCAGACGGCGCTCACGGTCTTTCTTCAATTTCAGCGGTGCGATTTCCATGGAAATGTCTCTTGATTATTGGCAGCGGAAGCGGAAATCCCATGCCGCCTGTCAATTTGAGGATGCCCGATCCGCTACGCTTGATCGGGCCTACAGTTTCCAGCGCGCCTCGGCTTCATCATCGCTATGACGGGCATCCACCCAGCGACTGCCTTCGGGCGTTGACTCTTTTTTCCAGAATGGGGCACGGGTCTTGAGGAAGTCGATGATGAACTCACAGGCTTGAAACGCCTCTCCCCGATGCTTACTGGCCACAGCCACCAGCACGATAGGATCTGTGGGTTTCATCTCTCCAACCCGATGAACCACCCGACTGCCCAGCAGATCCCAGCGCTGATTCGCCTCATCGACAATCGTTTGCAGCGACTTCTCCGTCATTCCCGGATAGTGTTCCAGGGTCATGGTGGAGACCGTTTCGCCTTCGTTGATATCGCGCATCAGGCCGATAAAGCTCACAACACCGCCGATAGCCGGGTTCCCGGCTCGCAGGATGTCGGTCTCGATATTGGGGTCGAAGGGTTCGGACTGGATTCGGATTTCGTTCATGGGCAGACAGCAAACTCCGGAAACACATGCTCTTGAATGGAAAATAAGAGCCTCTATGTAGGTCGGGCTAGCGCAGCGTAACCCGACAACCTTTTGATTTTGTTGGGTTACGCTGCGCTAACCCAACCTACATACTGGCTAATAGCGAATCACAGCTCATCCTCCAGTCACGGGAGGAAAGAAGGCGACTTCATCACCATCCTGGACTGGCGTATCGGTACCCGTCATCTCCTGATTGAGCGCCATCATCACCGTTTGATCGGCTGCAAAGACATCGGCCCAGATACCGCCCCGCTCTCGAAGGCGCAGCAAAACCGCCCCCAGATCCGCAAGGCCCTCTGCCTCCATCTCCAGGGACGCTTCATCGAGCCGCTCCCGCAAACTGGCGAAAAAGAGCACCTTGATCATGACATCAGCTCATGGAAAGAGAGAAACTGCACCGGATCACCCTTTTTCAACAACTCCCGCTCCGGGATGATCGCCAGCCCGTTGGCCCATGCCACCGAGCTCAAAACCCCTGATGAACGGCTTGGGTAGAGCGTGACCACCGCTTCGCCGGATTCGTTGAGTTCCATCCGTGCGCGGGCATATTCACGACGCTTGTCAGGCTTGTTCCAGTCGAATCCCGCCTTGGCGGTCATAGGCGTGGGGATGGCACCATCCTTCACACCCTGGGAGCGCAGGATGTAGGGACGCGCAAACACATTGAAGGTCACAAACAGGGAGACCGGGTTACCAGGTGTGCCGATGAACGGCGTCTTGCCAATATGTCCAAATGCCAGCGGTTTGCCGGGACGGATCGCGATCTTCCACAGATCCAGCGACCCGAGTTTCTCCACGGCAGGTTTGACGTGATCCTCTTCACCGACGGAGACACCACCTGAGGCGACCACCAGGTCGGCCTGTTCTGCAGCGCGCGCCAAGACATCACAGGTTGCCTCGAAGGTATCCTCGATGATACCAAGTTGAATCACCTCGCAGCCCAGCGCCGCCAGCATGCCACCCAGGGTATACTGGTTGGAGTTGTAGATCTGACCGGGACCCAACTCACTACCGGGCATCACAAGTTCATCACCACTGGAGAAGACCGCAACCTTGAGCCGGCGAAAGACAGTCAGATCCGCCACTCCGACGGCGGCCGCAAGGCCCAGATGCTGTGGACCCAGACGAGTACCGACGGAGAGGATCTCCTCACCCTCTTTGATGTCCTCTCCGGCAAGACGGATGTTGGCGCCGGCATTGGGAGCATCGTTGACGACAACGTCATCGCCATCCTGCTCGCAAACCTCCTGAATCACCACCGCATCGGCACCTGACGGCACCGGCGCGCCGGTAAAGATGCGCGCCGCAGTACCCCGTTGCAGCGACTCCCCGGTGACCCCCGCCGGGATGCGCTGGGAGACCGGCAGGCGGGTGGAGTCATCCTGCAGATCAGCAGTATTAACCGCATACCCGTCCATTGCACTATTATCCCAGGGCGGTACCGTCACCAGACTCGCCACCGGCTCGGCCAACACCCGCCCCAAGGCATCCTCTGTTGCAACCTGTTCTGTTTCGCTCACGGCATGGACACGCGCCAGCAGGAAGTCGAGGGCCTCTTCAATGGGTTTCAGCGCAGGTCCGCTGTGGTGGGATCCGCAGTCACATCCACTCATGATTCAAACTCCTTACACTTCAAGAAGACGGGGGAACATCTGGGCAAAATTACAGGGCCGCGTACGATGATCGAGTTGCGCCAGCAGGATCTTGTCCCAACCTGTACGACAGGCCCCGGTAGAGCCCGGCAGACAGAAGACCAGGGTACCGTTGGCAAGCCCGGAAATAGCCCTGGACTGGATGGCAGACGCGCCGATCTCCTCCAGGGAGACTGTACGAAAAAGCTCACCAAACCCCTCGATCGACTTGTCGAAGAGGGGCATCAGTGCCTCCGGGGTGCTGTCGCGGCCCGTAATGCCGGTGCCACCGGTGCTGATGATGATATGCACATCGGGATCGGCGATCCAACGCGAGACGATGGCCCGCATCTGATAGACATCATCGGGCACGATGACTTTCTCGACCACATTGTGTCCCGCCTCGACGGCGCGACCCCGCAGGGTATCCCCCGATTTGTCGGTCTCTTCGGTGCGCGAATCCGAGACGGTCAACACCGCAATATTCAGGGGCACGAACCCGGTATCTTCAAAATGTCCACTCATGCTTTATCGGTTTCCTGTTACTGGAATGTGTAGCCGAACGCCTGCTTGAAACGCGCAGCAAACTCTTCGCGGGTAAAGATATGATTCTGGGTACCTGCCTGCTCGATCTTATAGGCCCCCATCAGCGCCGCGATCCGCGCGGTGGTCTCCCAGTCCATCCCGTTCATCAGACCATACAGTAGTCCGGCACGGTAGGCGTCACCACAGCCGGTGGGGTCATTGACCGCACTGACAGGAGCGACCGGGATATCGATACGCTGCTTCTTCGTATAGATGAATGAACCCTCGCCACCCCGGGTGACGATCACCGCCTCCACCATCTCCGCCAGTTGCTCCGGTGTCTTACCGGTACGCTCCTGCATCAACTGCAGTTCATAGTCGTTGAAAGCGAGCCAGGTGGCCTGCTCGGCAAAGCCAAGCAGGTCATTGCCATCGAACATAGGCATACCTTGACCCGGATCAAAGATGAACGGCACATCCGCGTCGGCAAACTGCTCGGCGTGATCGACCATACCCTGGCGACCATCCGGAGAGACCATGCCGATGGTGCAGCCCTCAGCCTCGGTGACATCTATCTCATGGGCGTTGTTCATCGCACCGGGATGGAATGCGGTGATCTGATTGTCATCCTTGTCTGTGGTGATATACGCCTGAGCGGTATAGGCATTCTCGATCACCTTGAGATACTCACGGCTGATGCCGCACTCATCCATCCACTCTGCATAGGGACCGAAATCCTCACCCACGGTACCCGCCGGTTTTCCGTCTCCACCCAGCATCTTCAGATTGTAGGCGATATTCCCGGCACAACCGCCGAACTCACGGCGCATGTCAGGCACCAGAAAGGAGACATTCAGGATATGCACCTGCTCAGGCAGGATGTGATTTTTGAATTGATCATGGAAGACCATGATGGTGTCGAAGGCGAAAGAGCCACAGATCAGTGCGGACATAGGGTATTCCTGATTTTTGTTAGCCGGACGGGGGGCGTTTGAATAGAAGGCGCTAGTTTATGCGGCAGGGTTGTCAGGGGCAAGGTTGGAGAGGTTAAAGGCTGGCAAATCGTAGATTTGCCTGAATCCTGCGCCAAGCTCAATACAACCCTTCAGCCACCAACGGCAGTAGCGACAGCGTTCGGCTTACCCGGTGGCACGGCCACCTTTCGCCTTTTACCTTTCGCCTTTAGCCCTACTTCTCCATGCCAAATCCAGATCCCGGGCGGCCCGAACATCATCAAGCCGTCTTACCGGCAGATCATGGGGGGCAGACTTCACCTTCTCAGGATCGTTCTGCGCCTCCTGCAGTATGGTTGTCATAACATCCACGAAGCGATCCAGCTCATCCTGCGCCTCTGTTTCGGTCGGTTCGATCAACAGGCACTCAGGCACCAGCAGGGGAAAGTAGGTGGTGGGCGCATGCACACCAAAATCGAGCAGCCGCTTGGCAAAGTCCATGGTATTGACGCCCAGCTCCCGGGCCTGCCGCTTCAGGGTAAGGATAAATTCATGGCTTGCGCGCCGCTGCGGAAAAGCGGCATCGAAACCAACGTCGGTAAGACGTTTCAGCAGATAGTTGGCGTTGAGGGTGGAGAACTCCGCCACCCGATGCATGCCGTCGCGTCCTAACAAACGCGCATAGATATAGGCCCGCAGCAACACGCCTGCATTGCCGGCGAAGGCAGATAGCCGCCCAATACTCTCCGGCCGGTTATCTTCGGTCAGCCAGACATAATCCTCACCATCCTGTGCCACCATCGGCACCGGCAGATAGGGTTCCAGCCGTTCGCTCACCCCCACCGGGCCAGCACCAGGGCCACCACCGCCATGCGGCGTGGAGAAGGTCTTGTGCAGGTTCATGTGGATGACATCAAATCCCATATCGCCAGGACGCACCTTACCGAGGATGGCATTGAGGTTGGCGCCATCATAATAGAGCAGTCCGCCAGCCTCATGGACCAGACCGGCGATCTCTTTGATGCGACGTTCGAACACGCCCACGGTGGAGGGGTTGGTGAGCATAATGCCTGCGGTCTGCGATCCCAAAACACCTTTCAGTGCCTCGACATCGATATCACCGTCCGCACCGGTGGGGATCTCCCGCACCTTGTAACCGCACATCACCGCCGAGGCGGGATTGGTGCCGTGGGCCGCATCCGGCGCCAGAATCTCGTTGCGGGCGTCATCACCCCTGGCATCGTGATAGGCGCGGATCATCGCCACCCCGGCGAACTCCCCCTGGGCGCCCGCTGCGGGTGAGAGTGAAACTGCAAACATGCCGGTCGCCTCTTTGAGCATCTCCTGCAGATCGTACATGCAACCCATGAAACCCTGGCTGTGGGTCTCCGGCGCCAAAGGATGGCGCGCAAGGAAACCGGGCAGCGAGGCCAGGCTGTTGCTGGCCCGCGGGTTGTACTTCATGGTGCAGGAGCCCAGCGGGTAGAAGTGGGTGTCGATGGAGAAGTTCTTCTGTGAAAGCTGGGTGTAGTGGCGCACCACCTGCATCTCGGAAACCTCGGGCATGGACGCCGACTGACGGCGGAGAAACTGTGCCGGAATCCCCTCCATGTCGGCCTGTTGCAGCGGCGCTTGGGCAGTTGCACGACGGCCCGTGCTGCTTTTTTCAAAGATCAACATAGTCGTATCACCAATCGGGTTTCAGCTTGCAGGGGGTCTGGATACGAGCGTTGATCACCCGCTCCAGCTTGCTGCGATACTGCTCGATATCCTCATCGCCCCGCATCTCGGTGGCACAGACCAGAACAGCATTGCCGAGTTCGGGATAGTCGGCGCTCAAATCGAAACCGCCCAATACGTTGTGGGCCGCCAGGGAACGTAGCGCATCCTTCGTCTCCAGCGGTAGGCGCAGCACACGCTCATGGAAGACCGCTCCCTTGAATACCGGACCAACGCCAGGCAGCGCACTCAAGACCTTGACCAGCTTCGAAGTGTTGGCATGGCAGGCAGCCGCAACCCGCTCCAGGCCTTCCGCGCCCAACAGCGACATATGGATGGTCGCCGCCGTGACCATCAGACCCTGATTGGTGCAGATGTTGGAGGTCGCCTTGGAGCGGCGGATATGCTGCTCGCGGGCCTGCAGGGTCAGGGTGTAACCCGTCTTGCCGTCGAGGTCGAGGGTGCGACCAATGATGCGTCCCGGCATCTGGCGCACCAGCTTCTGGGTGCAGGTAAGAAAACCGAAATAGGGACCACCCGACGCCAGGGGCGCTCCCAGGGGTTGTCCTTCACCGCAGCAGATATCCGCTCCCTGTTCACCCCACTCGCCCGGCGGTTGCAATACCGCCAAAGCCACCGGGTTGGCCACCGCGATTGCCAGCATCTTGTTGGTGTGCGCCCAGTCGGTCAGCTCATCCACCGACTCCAACACTCCGAAGAAGTTGCACTGGGGAATGACCAAAGCCGCAAAATCCTCACCGGCATACTGCTCAAGTACCAATGAATCTGTCTGCCCGCTTTCCATATCGAAGGGCAGTTCCACCAGCTCTATGCCTTGATTGCGCACGATGGAGTGGGCCACGCGCCGATAGGCGGGATGCAGTGAGCGGGGCATCAGGATGCGTTTCGACTTGGACTTGCGGTTCGCCCGCACCGCCATCAACACCGCTTCAGCCAGGGCGGAGGCCCCGTCGTAGAGAGAGGTATTGGAAACATCCATGACGGTAAGCGCCGTCATCATCGACTGGAACTCATAGAGCAGTTGCAGAGTGCCCTGACTCGCCTCCGCCTGATATGGGGTATAAGAAGTGTAGAACTCACCCCGCGTGGCAAGCTGCCAGACCGCAGCCGGGATATGGTGGTCATAGGCACCGGCACCGATAAAACAGAGCGGCTGCCCATCCTGGCGGGCGCGGGCGTTCATCAGCCGCCCGACCTCCATCTCCGACATCCCCTGGGGGATCTTCTCCAGCTCGCCACAACGCAAGGCTGGCGGAATCTCGTCGAAAAGGGCATCGATATCCGGCGCACCAATGGTCGCCAGCATAGCCTGAATATCAGCTTCAGTATGGGGGATGAACGGCATGGATCAGGACCTGTCTTTAAGCGTCTTCGGCAACCAGGGCATCATAACCCGCCGCATCGAGCAAACCATCCAGGTCAGCCGCGTCAGAAATCTTCACCTTGAAGATCCAGCCTTCACCGAAGGCGTCGTCATTGATCGTCTCCGGGGCATCATCCAGCGCTTTGTTCACTACGATAATCTCACCACTGACGGGACTATAGATATCGGAGGCCGCCTTCACCGACTCCACCACTGCGCACTCAGAGCCAGCCTCGACGTTGTCGCCCACCTCGGGCATATCCACGAAGACCAGGTCTCCCAGCAGCTCCTGGGCATGGTCGGTGATACCGATGGTGACGGTGCCGTCACCCTCGTTCTTTACCCACTCGTGGGACTTCGCATAGCGCAGTTCGCTTGGTGTATCACTCATCTCTAGTTCCCCTTCAATATTGGAATGTCGTACCGGATTGAAATTCTATAACGAAATGCAGGCTTTGCCATTACGCACGAATGGCGCTTTCACCACTTGCGCCGCCACCCGCTTGCCACGGATCTCCACATCACAGGTTTCGCCAATCCCGGCGCTAACCCTGGCAAAGGCGATGGATCGTCCGAGGGTCGGCGCAAAACCGCCGGAGGTGATCTCGCCGATTTCTGTATCTCCGGAGAATATCTTCAGATGGTTACGCAGCACGCCCCGGCCAGTGAGCAGCAGGCCTACAAAACGACGTTTCTCTTTATCCTCACGCTGGGCCTCCAGCACATCACGCCCGATAAAACCGCGCTCAGCAGGCTCCCAGGCCACGGTCCAGCCCAACCCGGACTCCAGCGGTGAGACGTTCTCGTCCATGTCAGAGCCGTATAGGTTCATCCCCGCCTCGAGACGCAGAGTATCCCTCGCACCCAGACCGCAGGGGGCGACGCCTGCATCCGCCAAGGCCTGCCAGAAGCCGGCAGCTTCGTTCTCCGGCAGCATAATCTCGAAACCATCCTCGCCGGTATAACCGGTGCGGGCGATAAACCAGCCATCTGCGGGGGCCGCATTGAAGGGCTTGAGCGCAGTGACGTTTTCGCGCATCTCAGCGGGCAGCAGGGGCAGCGCCTTCTCCCGCGCATTCGGCCCCTGCACAGCAATCATCGCCAGATCGCGCCGTGGCTTTATCTGCAGATCGAAGTCCTCAGCCTGCTTATTCAACCAGGCCAGATCCTTCTCCGTGGTGCCGGCGTTGACCACCATCCGATACCAGTCGTCCCGCAGAAAATAGACGATCAGGTCATCAACCACCCCGCCTTGCTCATTCAACATGCAGGAGTAGAGCGCCTTGCCTGAATCCTTGAGCCGCTCGACATCGTTGGCAAGCAGACGCCGCAGATAGGGACGTGCGTCCGGCCCCTCCAGATCGACCACTGTCATGTGGGAGACATCGAACATACCCGCATCCCGGCGCACCTGATGGTGCTCCTCTTTCTGCGAACCATAGTGCAGCGGCATCTCCCAGCCGCCAAAAGGAACCAGGCGGGCGCCCATCGTCTTGTGGCTCTCATAGAGGCAGGTCTGTTTGTCCATCGCGATCTCCAGATCATAAACGCAAAAGGGCGGCGCAGAACTACTGTTCTGCGCCGCCCCTCTGTCCAAAACCTGAGAGTTTGCAGCCACTGGCCGCTGCCCCGTCGGTGGGTCTAATGACCGCTCTCCAGAGTCGACCCTAGTCCCCGCGGTCCTTTTGCCTGAGCGATTCCGGGCGGATTGCGCCTTCGGCGTCGGTGAAACCGATCTCTCCCACGGGGGTTGGTCGAGGACCGAACTATACAGCCCTGCCTAGTGAATTGCCAACCGCCGGTTCGACTGCACTTGACCCACATACCTTTGTTGAGTCAGCGTCTCACCATAGTCAGCCACCGACGCAAAAAGCTGATAAATATCAGAAAATTACGCCATTTAGCAGTTTTTTTCCCGATTTACGAAAATTCCTCAAGAAATATGACACGCCACCGATAGCTCTCTCAAGTAGCCGGTGAGACTGGCAGGCATATCTATAGTCATACCGGATAAAGCGCGTCTTTATTCGAGGAAATCGTAAAATGAAATTCATAGCCAATCTGAAACTCTCCCACAAACTGGCACTCATGGTGCTGGTACCGCTGATTGTAATGATCGGATTTGCGGCCACCCAATCGATCTCTGCCTTCTCATTGCGCCAGACCACTGTCCAACTGCAAACCATGAGCGAACTGAGTGTCAATATCAGCAACCTGGTGCATGAATTGCAGAAAGAGCGAGGCATGACCGCCGGCTTCATTGGTAGCGGAGGGAAAAAATTTGGCGACACCATTAAAGGTCAACGCCAGGAGACGAACCAAAAATTCGAAGTGCTGAAACAGTTCCTGGAAACATTCGATGGCTCCACACTGGGGTCAAAATTCCAGGACAACCTTGGAAAAACACTGGAGCGCCTGGATCAGCTTGAGAACAAACGCAAGGCAGTCGATACCTTTACGCTGAAACTCGGTGACGCCCTGAGCTACTACACCGGCAACAACGCAGCACTGCTCGGACTGATCTCCGAATTATCCACCCTCAGCCCCGAGAAAGAACTGGCGATCATGACTGCGGCCTACGCAAGCTACCTGCAGGGCAAGGAGCGGGCCGGCATCGAGCGGGCCGTCATGTCCAATGTATTTGCCAAGGGTCAGTTTGTCGGCGGCCTGTTCAACAAATTCATGTCTTTGATCACCGTACAGAACACCTACCGGGATGTCTTCCTCTCCCTCGCAAAAGAGGAGAACAAGGCGCTCTACAAGAACTCCCTGCAGGGTGAATTCGTCGATGAGACCGAACGGATGCGCAAAGTTTCCATCGATAAGGCCTCCTCCGGCGGCTTTGGTATCGATGCGGTCTACTGGTTCAAGATGCAGACAGGCAAGATCAACCTGCTGAAAAAGGTAGAAGACCAGCTCGCAGCTGGGTTGCGTATCAAGGCCGATGAACTCAAGGCCGGTGCAACCATGGAACTGGCGGTCTCTCTACTGATCGCACTGCTGGGGCTTGCGGTCTCTGCCGGCCTGGGCTTCTATGTTGGACGCGGTGTCCGGCAGCAGTTGGGTGGCGAACCCGGTCATATCGAAGAGATTGCCAACCGCATCGCCAACGGCAGCCTCGACATGAAACTGCAGTCTGCCGGGGCAACCGGTATCTACGCCGCCATGATCACCATGCAACAGCGGCTGTCGGAAGTCATCGAAAGAGACATCCAGTCTATCGTCGATTCCGCACGTGCCGGTGATCTGAGCAGCAGGGTTCCACTGGAGGGCAAACAGGGGTTTTATGAAAAACTCAGCTCTGGTGTCAATGACTTGGTGGAAGTCAGTGAGAGTGTCATCGACGACACCCAACGGGTATTTGGCGCACTCTCCCGGGGAGATCTGAATGAACGTATCGAACGGGAATACAAAGGCTCCTTCGACCAGCTGAAACAGGATGCCAATGCAACCATCCTCAAGATTCAGGAGGTAATAGAGGGGGACATACAGTCACTTGTGGATGCAGCCCGCTCCGGTGACCTGAATCAGCGTATCGACCTGGACAACAAGCAGGGTTTCTTTGCGACGTTGAGTGGCGGCATCAACGAACTGATTGATTCCGTGGAAAATGTTTTCAGTGATATCGCCCAATCCATGCACGACATGGCCAAAGGTGACCTGACCAAACCGATCACGAGAAGCTATCAGGGTACCTTCGATGACCTGAAGCAGGACATCAACAAAACCATGGCCAATCTGGAGCAGATTATTACCCAGTTACGTGAATCCGGCGAGGTGATTACCACCGCCTCGGGCGAGATCTCCTCCGGCAACAACAACCTCTCATCCCGTACCGAACAGCAAGCCAGTTCACTGGAGGAGACCGCCTCCAGCATGGAAGAGCTGACCAGCACGGTAAGGAACAACGCCGACAATGCACAGCAGGCCAATCAACTGGCCGCCAACGCACGCCGCACCGCCGAAACGGGTGGTGAAGTGGTGCGACAGGCGGTTGAGGCCATGGACGCCATCAACCAATCAAGCAGCAAGATCGCCGAGATCATAGGGGTCATTGATGAGATCGCCTTTCAGACCAATCTGCTGGCCCTCAACGCCTCTGTCGAAGCCGCCAGAGCCGGTGAACAGGGGCGGGGTTTCGCCGTTGTCGCCACAGAGGTTCGCAACCTGGCTGGCCGAAGCGCAACGGCAGCCAAAGAGATCAAAGAGCTGATCCGGGACAGCGGTGAGAAAGTGAAGACTGGCGCGGAACTGGTCGACCAGTCCGGTGAAAACCTGGAAGAGATCGTCAATGGCGTGAAAAAGGTCGGCGACATCGTCTCCGAAATCGCTGCCGCAAGTCAGGAACAGTCTGCCGGTATCGACCAGGTCAACATGGCGGTAACCAGCATGGACGAGGTGACCCAACAGAATGCCGCCCTTGCGGAAGAGACCTCCGCCGCAGCCGCATCGATGAGCGAAAAAGCGCAGGAGATGAATCAGCTGATGGGTTTTTTTACGGTCTCCAGATAAACGGGATTGCCGGTGTATTAACTGGGGTTTATGGCTTCAAACCATCCTGAAAAGATGAAGCAATAATGGTGCGCACAGCGCACCCTGCGTTCCACAACCAGTGTGAATCAGCAATCATGGGGCGCAGGTTGCACCCACGTTATGTATCGGCGTGAACCAGCTTACAGGATCTACATTCCCAATCCCGCCATACTGTGCTTCCCTCACATTTTTTCTCTGTAGTTTTTCCGTAGACTGTCACTAATTGATTTGATACCTAGCTGCATTTGGAGGTCTTCATGCACAAACGTACCGCGTTTTCCGGTCTCTCTTTTTCCCTTATTCTCCTGCTACTTGCAGGGTGTGGCGGCGGTGACACAGGCACCACAACGGCCAGCCGATTGGACCTCGGCATTACAGACGCGCCGGTAGATGGCGCCGACGCGGTGTGGGTCGAATTCAGCGAAGTTGTCATTCAACCTGCCGACGGTGCGCGCATCAGTATTCTGATGGAGGACGTGAACGGCAACCCCGCTCCCAAAAGCATCAACCTGCTCGACCTCCATGGCGGGGTACGGGATATGCTGTTGGACGGTTATGAACTTCCCGCAGGCCAGTACAGCTGGATCCGTCTCATGGTCAACGCTGAAGCCGACGGTGTGCTCGATTCATATATCGAGCTTCCCGGCCCGTTGCAGTATGAACTCCAGGTACCCAGTGGATCCCAGACAGGGCTTAAGATAAACACCGGCTTCGAGATTTTAGAAGGTGATACCAACGATTTCACCATCGATTTCGATCTGCGCAAATCAGTGCATCAGCCCAATGGACAGGTAGGTCCTTTGGGGCCGGTCTATTTTCTACGCCCCACCCTGCGCTTGGTGAAAACAGCTACCACCGGCACCATCTCAGGCACTGTTGACCCCAACGTCTTTGCGGGTGAAGCCTGTGCTGCCAACACTGTGGGTTACGCTGTGTATGTCTTTAGCGGCGCCGGTGAAACCCCCGTTGATGTCAACGTCAACGATCAGACAATAAACAACCCGGTTACCACCGCTGCCATCTCCGACGACGGCAACTTCACCTACACTGCCGCCTACCTGAACGGGGGAACATACACGGTAGCTGCAACCTGTGCGGCTGACCAGGACGATCCCGAACTGGATAATCAACCGGGCAATCAGCAGGCCAATCCCGAGGTTACCTTTGTCGGCACTGCTGACGTCAACGTCACTGCGGGCGCTGAGACGCTGCACCCCATTCCCTGATCCATTGGGGTCGACTGCTGTAGGTCGGGTTAGATGCGCGTTGCTTCGAACCTAGATTTTACCACCAGACTTTGCGCGCATCGTAACCCGACAAATTGTCGTCGGGTTACATCGCGCACAGAATGTAGTACCGGATTGAAGCTTTGTACCGCTGCGCGATTAACCCGACCTACGTTCTGTTGATCTGTCCCAATCGCGCTGTGCCAGCTTAGGCAACTCCCCCACCATCCCCATCGCCCGCCGTACCACGATATGCTTGAGCGGACCTGAATGGTCCACCAGACTCAACCCCAGGTTGCGGGCCAGCTTGAGGGGCAATACTTCGTTGCTAAAGAAACGTTTGAAAAAATCCATGGCGCCGAGCATACCCATGTTCGCCCCCTTACGCGCCCGTTCATAACGGCGCAGTGTGGCCAGCGAACCAATCTGTCGCCCCGCTTGCCTCGCTTCAATCAACACCTCCGCCAGTTGTGCTGCATCGAGAAAACCGAGATTCACCCCCTGTCCAGCCAGAGGATGGATGGCATGAGCAGCATCTCCCACCAGGGCCAGCCCTTCACGAATATAGGTCTCGGCATGTCCCAGGCGCAGGGGGAATGCCGCTCTCGGCCCCACCTCAAGCACCTCTCCCAAATTCTGCTCGCTGGCCAGGGTCAGCTCCCGGCAAAAGTCAGCGTCGTCCAGCGCCATCAACTCCCTGGCCAGCAGGGGTGAGGTCGACCAGACGATGGAACAACGGCCGTCATCGATAGGCAGAAACGCCAGTGGGCCGGTGGGCATGAAACGCTGCCAAGCGGTGTTCTGATGATGCAAGACGGGGCGCACGGTGGCGACGATGGCGTGCTGATCATAGTCCCAACCCCGGGTGCCGATCGCCGCCATCCTGCGAATCAGGGATTCCCGCCCATCCGCACCCACTACCAGTTTTGCCTCTAGAGAAGTGCCGTCCTTCAGTCTCACTGATGGTGCCGATCCCATTTCGAGGTCGGCCACTTCAGCCGGACATATCCGGGTGACATTTTCATAGGTTGCCAGCCGCTCCCAGAGCGCCAGCTGGGTGACCCTGTTCTCCACGATATGGCCGAGATTGGACTCGCCGACATCGTGACAACTGAAATGGATACTGCCGCTGCCCCCCGCGTCCCAAACGTGCATGTCGGTATAGGGGGAGACGCGTTTTTCGCACATGCGATCCCAGGCGCCCAGGTTTTCCAGCACTTGCTGGGAGGCGCGCGTAAGGGCGGAGACCCGCAGATCAACCTCATCATCCGGCCAGTCGGTTTGCGGCTCACGCAACTCCAGTACACAGACATCGAAACCAGCATTGGCCATGGCGCAACCGAGGGCGCTGCCCACCATGCCGCCACCCACGACGATCAGATCAAAGCTGTCTCGTTGTTCAGACAAGGGGAATACCTCGCGCCAGTCGCGGCAGCCGTCCGTTCAATCCCATAAACTGACGTGCTACCAGATGCTTCAACCCTGGGGTGCTATCCAGCCCGAGCAGTGCGACATTGCGCGCCAGACGCAGCGGAGTCAGAGGATTGGCAAACAGGCGCGCCAGGGTATCGGTAATCATGGCCACCGCATTCTGATCCCGTCGCCGCCAATCGGCATAACGCTGCAGCAGATCCATGCTGCCGGGATCACCCTGCTCTGCGGACACGTCAGCCAGAAGATCGGCAAGTACAGCAACATCGCGAATCCCAAGATTGAAACCCTGCCCGGTAACCGGGTGTACCGTGTGCGCAGCATTGCCGATCAATGCGATACGGGGACGCACATGCTCATTGGCCTGTCGCAGTTTCAGAGGATAGGCAAAGCGTTTGCCACACTTTGTCAGATGCCCCAGGCGATAACCAAAGCGAGTCTGCAAACGTTCCAGGAAGGCGGTTTCGTCCAGCGCCATCACCTCAGTGACCTGTTCATCTTTTGCCGTCCATACCAGAGAGCTGCGCCCCTCTGTCATAGGCAACATCGCAAGGGGGCCGCTATCGGTAAACCGTTCATAGGCGACCCCCTGGTGAGGCCGTTCGGTAGTGATATTGGCAATGATGGCAGTCTGGCCATAGGCCTGCTCTTTGGATGAAATCGCCAGGCGACCTCTTACCGCCGAATCGCCGCCATCCGCTGCGACCAACAGCGCTGTCCTCACGCGTCTCACCTCGCCTGCCTCCTCCAGATTCACCTCTACGAAATCATCAGAAACGGATAAGCTTTTCAGACTCGCTGGACAGAGCAGGTCGACATCCGGCTCCTGTTCCAGATCCTTGAGCAGGGCCTGTCCCAAAGCGCGGGCAGTGGCGACATAACCCAACGCCTCCACAGCCTCATCGCGATTGTTGAGCCGTGCAAAACCGAAGTGGCCACGATCAGAGATATGAATATCGGAAATCGGCTCCGCCTCACCGGAGAGCCTTTCCCAGACCCCCATGCCCTGAAGTATCAATCGGGTTCCCCAGGAGAGGGCGATTACCCGGTCGTCATAGCTCGGCTGGAGATCGGAGTTGAAGGGCCAGGCCTCTACCACACCGATCTTCAATCCCAGCCCATTAATGGAACGGGCAAGACTGGCGCCCACCATGCCGCCGCCGATAATGAGAATATCGTAGTCGTCAGTCATTCAGGATGCCATCAGGGTTTCGAGTTCGACCACCGTCTTGGGCGTATCCTTTGTCAGCAGATCACAACCGTCCTTCGTCACCAACACATCGTCTTCAATCCTGATGCCGATGTTCCACCATTTCTTCGCCACGCCTTTGGTGCCGGATGGGATATACAACCCCGGCTCGATAGTCAGGACCATGCCCGGTTCGAGCTGCCGCCAGGTTCCATCGACCTTGTAATCCCCCACATCGTGCACATCCATACCGATCCAGTGGCCGGTGCGGTGCGGATAGAATTTCTTGTACTTCTCTTCACGAACCAGCTTGGGTACTGAACCTTTAAGAATACCCAGCTTGACCAGACCCCTGGTCATGGTGCGCACGGCAGCCATGTGGGGATCGTTCCAGTGGTTGCCCGGTTTTACCTTGGCGATGGCTGCCTCCTGCGCTGCTAACACCAGTTCATAGAGTTGCCGTTGGGGTTCTGTAAAAACGCCATTCACCGGATAGGTGCGGGTGATGTCGGAAGCGTAACACTCCAGCTCACAACCTGCGTCGATCAACAGCATGTCACCATCATTCAACGTGTCCCGATTATCGATATAGTGCAATACACAGGCGTTGCCGCCGCCACCAACAATAGGCGTATATGCCTGTTCACGTGTGCCGAGACGGCCACACTCGGCAAGGAACTCCGCCTCCAGTTGATACTCCCAGGCACCCGCACGACAATGCTTCATCACCCGTTTGTGCGCCTTGGCGGATATCTTCGCCGCCTGCCGCATCACCTTGATCTCGGAACGGCTTTTATAGAGCCGCATCTCATGCAGATAGTGATCGAGGGCAATGATCTCCATCGGCCCCTGGCCACCACTGCGGGATTCGCAGCGAATCTGATTGATCCACTCCAGCAGGCGCTTGTCCAGATCAGGACTGCAGCCCATGGCATAAAAAACCCGGTCTGTCTGCTCCAGCATGCGCGGCAGGATGTCATCGATATCGCCGATAGGGAAAGAGTCGTCTGCATCGTAGTTATCACAGGCACCCTCCTGGCCGGCCCGCGGACCATCCCACTGTTCCATCTTGGGATCACGTTCGCGATTGAAGAGGATATACTCAGCCTGCTTTCTACCGGGAATCAGAACCGCAACGGCTTCCGGTTCAGGAAAACCGGTGAGATAGAAAAAATCACTGTCGGGACGGTAATGGTAGTGCACGTCACGGTTGCGCACCTGCAGCGGTGAGGTCGGCAGGATTGCGATACTGCCCGGACCCATGATGCGCATCAGTTCACGACGACGCCGTTTGAACTCACTCGCTATCATTGCCCTTCTCCCGCTTGCCGGTCAGTGCCTCCCGGATCAGTAACACCGCCACCCGCAGAAACTCCTCCAGCTCGATATAGGCCAGCTCGGCCTCCTCACCCGGTTCAATATCTTCATGGTCGAGGCGGGTAAATTCAGTAATATCCCGAATCGCTTCTCCTGCCTCATCTTTCAACTGGGCTTCAGTGATACCCGCCAGCCCCAATCCATAGAGATAACCCTGACACCATTCACTCAATGCCTTGGCGCGCACCTCGATATCCAGTTCGTCATCCGGCAGAAACGGTGTGAAGTTCAGCTCTTCCCCTTCGATGTAACCCTGGGTCGACTGATAGAGCTGGCCCAGCAACTGCCTGGCTTCAACCACCAGAAGATCATCATCCGAGCGATCCTTGAACAGTTCGACAAACCAGGCGGCATGGGCATCAGAATGACCAGCACAGAGTATGCCGCTGATCACCCCATGAATCTCACTCGCACCAACATCCAGGCCGATCGATTGCAGAACCTGATCAAAGCGTTCGAATTGGGGCATTGCCGGAGTATCGCTCATGCGGATTTTCTTTACTTAACCTAATATTGAAGAAGAATCATAACATGAGCTGTAAAGATTGACCGTTCCCTGAGCGCCCTCTATATTGGGGAACATGATCGAAGATGAGATGAAAGAGAGCACAGAACTCGACCTCAGAAAACTTGAGCTTCAGATTGAAGAACTCATCCGGGCCTGCGCCTATCTAAAAGATGAGAATAAATCCCTGCGCGCCCGCCAGGATAGCCTGGTGGCGGAACGCGCCTCTCTGATCGAGAAGACTGAACTCGCCCGCACTCGAGTCGAGGCGATGATCACCCGCCTGAAGTCCATGGAAGCCCCCCAGTGAGTGAGACACAGATTCCCGTCACCGTCCTGATTTTGGATAAGGAGTATCGCGTCACCTGCGAACCGGAGGAACGCGAGTCTCTGATCGACACCGCACGCTTTCTCGATGACAAGATGCGAGACATCCGTAAGGCGGGGCGGGTCATCGGCACCGAACGCATCGCTGTCATGGCCGCGCTCAATATTGCCCACGAACTACTGGAGCAGCGCAGCAGCAAATCCAGCGATGTGCAGAATATCTCCCGCCGCATTCAAAATTTGCAGGAGAAGATAGAGATCGCGCTGAATTCAAGCAACCAACTGGAACTTTGACCCATTTAGGTTTAGCCTATAGGTTGATGACCCCTACAGTGTTCGTTAGTAACCCGGGTATTTTCTTGAGCCTAATTAGTGCCCTGGGAACAAAATGCCGATGCCGGTGTGCATGTCCGCCTCGTAGCGGGAAGCCTGAAGCATCCCTGCTGTTCCCACTTGAACCTACCGGTTCAAGAACAATGGTTTGCGACGGCACATGTGGGGGTTGTCTCTTTCAAATCACTCCCCTGCTCCGATGAATACAAAAGCGCTGCGCCACTTGGCCCGCACCCGACGACGCCAATTGAGCTACCAGACACACAAAGCCCACAGCCTGCAGATGAATCGCCTGGCTTCTGCATATACAGCATTCAGACACAGCCACCGCATCGCTTTCTATTTTGCTGCTGACGGAGAGATGGACCCTGCTCCTCTGGTGAAGCACGCACGCCATTCCGGTAAGCGCTGCTTCTTCCCCGTACTGCGCAACCGCCCATCGCGGTCCCTTTGGTTCGCGGAACATAAAATAGAAGGCCGACTGAAAAACAATCGATTCGGAATCCCCGAACCGGCATCACACCATAAACATGTTTCCATGCCCTGGGGGCTTGACCTGATCTTAGTTCCACTGGTTGCTTTTGACACCCAAGGTAACCGGCTTGGAATGGGGGGCGGCTTCTATGACCGCACACTCGCATTCAGAAAAAATCGTCATCACTGGCCCGGACCAAAACTGGTTGGACTTGCCCATGAGTGTCAGAGGTTCGATAACCTTCAGGCGAAACCGTGGGACATCCAACTGGATGCGATCATTACCGAACAGAAAGTTTATTCGTTTCGATAGCAAGAATATATTCACTGGATGCACACTAAACACAATCAACCATGCCAAATCATCCAACAAAACAATAAGACCTGTTTTAATCGATCGACTTTATAAACATCATATCCAACTGACTCTATTGTCTTCAGCATTAAGTCACAAACAACATGCGCCAACACTTATAACTGTCATCTTTAATTAACGCTGAAGCGTGTGATTTCACTCTCATCCTCTAGTTAAATTCAAGCAACAGACTGTATTAAATAAGAAAAAACGTATTTATTCTGGATTTTTTTTCAAGCTGACTTATACTCAGTGCATCATATGGGGTAGATGTCTCTGGAGGACACATTATGGCGAAGAAAAAAACCGCCAAAAAGAAGACCGCTGTAAAGCGAAAAGTTTCCACCACAAAAAGAGTAGCTGCCAAGAAAAAAGCATCTACCAGGAAAAAGTCGGTAGCTAAAAAGAGCGCATCAAAGAAAAAGGCAGTCACTAAAAAGAAGACAGTGAAAAAGAGAGCGGCCAAGAAAAAAGTCGCTGCCAAAAAGAAGACAGTGAAAAAGAGAGCGGCCAAGAAAAAGGTTGCTGCCAAAAAGAAGACCGTGAAAAAGAGAGCAGCCAAGAAAAAGGTTGCTGCCAAAAAGAAGACCGTGAAAAAGAGAGCGGCCAAGAAAAAAGTCGCTGCCAAAAAGAAGACCGTGAAAAAGAGAGCGGCCAAGAAAAAGGTTGCTGCCAAAAAGAAGACCGTGAAAAAGAGAGCGGCCAAGAAAAAGGTTGCTGCCAAAAAGAAGACCGTGAAAAAGAGAGCAGCTCGGCCGCGCAAGGTCACACCGCGCAAAAAAGCCACCCAGAAATAGCGGCGATCTGATCACCACCTAAAAAAACGCCCCATGATTCATGGGGCGTTTTTACATCCCTGCAAAAAAACGCGTCAATCAACACCTGCAAAGAGTCGATATGCCGGATTATCGCTCTCTTCCCAAAAGGTATAACCCAGGTCTTTCAGCATTTTCCTGAAATCACCTTTTTCGCCCGATGGAATCTGTATACCCATTAGTACACGTCCATAGGCTGAACCGTGATTTCGATAGTGGAACAAACTTATGTTCCAGCGTTTGCCGATATTGGCCAGAAAATAGAGTAATGCACCAGGGCGCTCGGGAAATTCAAACCGCACCAGCATCTCGTTTTCAACACCCTTTGCATGTCCACCCACCATGTAGCGGATGTGCAGTTTTGCAGTTTCATTGTCGGTCATGTCGACGATGGGATAGGATTTCTTCTCAAACTTGGCAACCAACTCCTCCCTCTCCCGACCCCCGTCGCTCAACTCCACACCGACGAATATCTGTGCAGTGCGGTCACTGGCATAACGATAGTTGAACTCGGTGATACTGCGTTTGCCTATTACTTTGCAAAACCGATGGAAGCTTCCCGGCTGCTCAGGAATCTGCACTGCAAAAAGCGCCTCTCTGCGTTCGCCGAATTCCGCTCTCTCGGCAACATGGCGCAGACGGTCAAAATTGATATTGGCACCGCTCTCTATGGCGATCAGATCGGTCCCTTTGATGCCTTCACGCTTCACATATTTTTTCAGACCCGCAATCGACAGCGCACCAGCAGGCTCGGCAATCGTTCTCGTATCGTCAAAAACATCCTTTATCGCGGCACATATCTCGTCTGCATTGACCAGAATCACCTCGTCCACAACCTTGCGGGCCACACGAAAACTCTCTTTTCCTATCTGCCTGACCGCCACGCCATCCGCAAATATTCCCACCTGCTTAAGTTTGACCCTGCGCCCAGCCTCCATCGCCCGATAAAGCGTCGGCGCGTCATCCGGCTCAACACCGATAATCTTCACCTCGGGCCGTACATATTTGACATAGGATGCAATCCCGGCAATCAACCCCCCACCGCCCACCGGAACAAAGATTGCCATCGGCGGCTCCGGATGCTGCCGCAACAACTCCATCCCGATCGTGCCCTGACCCGCAATCACCTCCGGATCATCAAAGGGATGAATGTAGGTCAATCCCTTCTCCTCCGCTAACTTCTGGGAGTGGGCATAGGCTTCATCATAGGAATCCCCGGCCAATACGATTTTTGCTCCAAGGTTACGCACTGACTGCACTTTGATGGGCGGCGTCGTACGAGGCATGACAATAAGCGCCTGAATCTTCAGTTTGCGGGCCGACAGAGCAACACCCTGGGCATGATTACCGGCCGATGCAGCGATAATCCCTTTCTCCCTCGCCTCCTGCGAAAGACTCTGGATCTTGTTATAGGCACCCCTCAATTTGAATGAGAAGACTGGCTGCAGATCCTCCCGCTTCAAAAAGACTCTGTTCTCCATCCTCGCAGAGAGCAGCGGCGCAAGATCCAGAGGCGTCTCATGTGCCACATCGTAGACCCGCGCACGGAGGATTTTTTCTATATATTTTTGTGGCATTTTTCTATTCCAATGTGAGATTACCGCACCTGACGTGTAACTGTTCAGTACAACTCAATGTAGGTCGGGTTAGTCGCGCGTTCGCACAAGGTCCAAATACGGCACTGCAACTTGCGCGCGACGTAACCCGACAATCCAATGTTGGGTTACGATGCGCGCGAAGTTTGGCAACAAAATGATAGTTTTGAGCAATGCGCATCTAACCCAACCTACAAAAAAGCACATATTCAGAACCAAGCTGAATAGTTACCCTGACATCAATCAGGCGCATCGGTATGATAACCCCCAAAATCCGATAAACGTAAGATAATATCGACAAAGCAGTCAGCCAGGCTTCCAATCCGAATCCCACAGCTTGCAGTCGTTAGTTAAGGAGTTAGCGCATGAATGCAGACGACATGAAAAAAATGGCCGCAGAGGCCGCACTGGAGTATGTCGATGGCGGCATCGTCGGTGTAGGCACCGGCTCAACGGTCAACCATTTCATCGACTACCTTGCCACCATCAAGCATAAAATCGATGGCGCGGTCTCAAGCTCCGAAGTTTCGACCGAACGCATGAAGAGCCACGGCATTCCGGTAATGGATCTTAACGCTGCGGGTGAACTCGACATCTATGTGGATGGCGCAGATGAAGCGGATCACAATCTGGCCCTCATCAAGGGTGGTGGTGGCGCGTTGACCCGCGAGAAGATCGTCGCAGGTGCCAGCAGAAAGTTTGTCTGCATCGCAGACGGCAGCAAACTGGTGGACATACTGGGCAAGTTCCCCCTACCGGTGGAGGTCATCCCCATGGCCCGCAGTCATGTGGCCCGCCAACTGGTCAAGCTTGGTGGCACCCCGGTCTGGCGCGAAGATTTCATCACCGACAACGGAAATGTCATCCTGGATGTCCACAATCTGGAGATCATGAAACCCATCGAGATGGAGAACCGCATCAACGCCATCGCCGGCGTGGTCACCACCGGTCTCTTTGCCATGCGCGGTGCAGACGTATTGATCCTTGGCTCCGAAGATGGCGTCAAGACAGTGCTGCCAAAATAGGAGGCCGGGTAAGAAGACCATAGGGCCGAGGATCGGGATCTTGATCCTCGGCCCTTTTTTCTTGGGGCAAAAAAAACGGGGCCCGAAGGCCCCGTCTTCAACCACTCACTAAGTAAGACTTAGAAGTTGTGGCTCAACTGCAGAGAGAGAACGCTGCTGTCGGTGCTTGGTGCACCAGCTGCGTCGTCTACGTCACGAGCATTGTAGAGAACCTGTGCATCGGTACGCTTGCTGAAGCTGAACTGGTAGCCAATAGCATAAGTATCGAAGTCGGTACCTGCAGTGTTGTCGAAGTCAGCAGAACCGTACATGCCCTTGATGCGGTGCATGCCGAAGTCGTATGCGCCAGACAGCTGGTAGGTTGCCTTGTCGTTATTGGCAGTACCACCGATGTCGGAACGCGTCTCGTAAACACCGGTCACGCTGATGTTGTTCCAACCCAAAACGCCGCCGCCGATGCGGAACTGAGTCTCGTTCTCAGCAGGTGCGCCGAAGTTATCTTCATCAAGCTGCTCATAAGCGATGGCGCCGTAGAAGGGGCCATTGCTGTACATACCAGCGATGGAGTAAGCATCCTGGAAATCTTCGGTAGCCAGAGTCTGTACGACAGCACCGGCAACGGTGAAACCAGAGAAAGAGGGAGAGATGTATGCGATGGCGCCGTCAACGCGACGATCCATGAACAGGTTGGTGTGGTTGCCGCCCTGATCGTAGTCAGCAGCGGTATCTGCGAACAGATCCAATTTGCCGGTGGACATCTTCAGAGGAGTGTCGTGACGACCGACAACAGCGGTACCGAAACCACCAGCCAAGCCGACGAAAGCATTACGACCAGACCAGTTGAATGCAGAACCTGCAGCCATGCCGAACTCCATCTGGTAGATGGCTTTCAGGCCGTTGCCCAGATCTTCGGAACCCTTGATACCAAGACGGGAAGCCTGGTCCTGCATGCCCCAAGCATCGATACCAGCGTCGCGAGTCCACTTGTCAGAAGCAACACGAACCTTACCGTAGATGGTGGAATCAGCCATGGCAGCAGCGGGAGCAACCAGAGCAGCAGCAATTGCGAAAGAAAGGATTTTCTTCATTATTAAAAAACTCCAAATGAGTTAGGGATAAATTCTGTACGTTCGCTGACAATATTAGATAAGCCAGCTCTGTATTGCAAGTCTTTTTTGTAAAAAAATCACATGTGGTAATTTTGTTGCAAAAAAAACACGCTCAACCTGTTACAGCTAATTAAAATTCAATAATTCCGTGAGTTACCATCATTTCCTCGAATTCCCAATATAATTTAACCAACAACATCTTTCCGGCATCATGCTCACTTTTCCCTCAGGCACGCTAAAAATAATCCTTGTGACCTAAATAGCAAATGGGGAAGATAGGGCCTAGGGCCGAGGATCGCCACCTTTATCCCTTGGCTCTTGGCCCTGATTTCTTGGCCCTAAAATAAAAAACCCGCTGAAGCGGGTTTATTTTATTGGCTGGGGATAGAGGACTCGAACCTCTACAAACGGAGTCAGAGTCCGTTGTCCTACCATTAGACGAATCCCCAAATTTTTATAGGGCCGAGGAATCAGGGCCTAGGGCCGAGGATCACCTGCGCTCTTTTCAAAGTGGACTATAAGCCCGTATATCATCTTAGCAATTTGTATGACTTCTTTGGATTTTTCATGACCAATCTTAACGATCAATCAAATCTGACTCAATGCCGATCAGAATTTGTGTCCAGGCTTCATAGCTGGAAGCCTTTGCAATCCGAAGAAAGTGGATGCGTTCCTTGACCGATTCTCGTCCATAACCTTCTGCAATATTGGAAGCTACCGAAAGCGCTGACCGACCCAGCTGATCCTTGAAACCATAGCTGGAACAGCCATCCACCAAATTGAAAACGTCTGACGAGAGCCTGCACGCCCTCTTCCATACATCGAGCTTTATTAGGGCATCCATGCCCGACCCCCAGGCCCTCGGCCCTTAAAACCTTGGCCCTGCTCTTAAAATCTGCTGAGAGCCGACAAGCCCTTTTCCATACATTGAGGTTTACCAGGGCATCCATGCCCACCCCCTCGGCCCTTGGCCCTTAAGACCTCGGCCCTATTTTTATCGTTTGGAGAACTGAGGACGCTTGCGCGCCTTGTGCAGACCGACTTTCTTACGCTCGACCTCACGGGCGTCACGTGTCAGGAATCCGGCTTTGCGCAGACCAACATGAAGCGACTCGTCATATAGATCAAGGGCACGCGCTATGCCATGACGAATGGCGCCCGCCTGGCCGGTGGTGCCGCCACCTTTTACGGTGACCATGATATCAACCTTGTCGAGTGTTGCGGTGACGTCCAGCGGTTGACGCACGACCATACGCGCTGTTTCACGACCAAAATATTCGTCCAGAGGACGATTATTGACAACGATGCTGCCGCTGCCGGAGGTCAGGAAGACCCGGGCTGCCGAACTTTTGCGGCGGCCGGTGCTGTAATGAATATCTGCCATCGGTTTTACCTGATGAAAATGGTGATCAGATGTCCAGCGGCTGGGGCTGCTGGGCCTGATGAGTGTGTTCGGGACCTACGAAGACGCGCAGTTTCTTGAACATGGCGCGACCCAGAGGATTCTTAGGCATCATGCCTTTGACGGCATGCTGAATCACCCGCTCCGGCGCCTTGTCCAGCAGCTTTTCCAAGCTGATCGACTTAAGGTTGCCTATATAACCGGTGTGATGGTGATATATCTTGCCCGACATCTTGTTGCCGGTCACATGGATCTTCTCCGCGTTGATTACAACGATGTAATCCCCGGTGTCCACATGAGGGGTATATTCAGGCTTATGCTTACCGCGCAGGCGGCGCGCAATTTCAGTGGAGAGACGACCGAGGGTCTTGTCGGTTGCGTCCACGAGGTACCAGGTGCGGCGTACCTCAGCCGGTTTTGCACTAACGGTTGTCATACCGAGTCGCTCCAATGGAGAACTATTATCGTCCGAAAAAGACGGCGAATAGTACCGGATGATCCGGCAGGAAACAAGACCTCATTCTCCGCCGGCAAAAAAAAGCGCAACGGAGGACGTTGCGCTTAAATATAACCACCATTTTAGGAGGATGGAGGAGTACTGACACTCGCCATCAGCAAGTAATCAGTATGTTATAATTATCTGATATTATTATTGATATGTCAAGCCAACGAGCAACCCGGCTAACATCTCTTTGGACTTTCCCCTTCGGGTCTGAAAAAATTGCGCCCTTTCCCGACAACGCTAATGAACCTTAATAAGAAGAGATGCTGATCGACTCACTTGCCATTCTCGTTGGACTTGCCATCCTGGTTTGGGGCGCCGATCGCTTTGTCATCGGCGCCGCCGCTCTGGCCAGCAACCTGGGTGTGTCAGCGATGCTGATCGGACTCACCATTGTCGGCTTTGGCACATCCGCTCCGGAGATACTGGTCTCGGTCGTCTCCTCGCTGGATGGTAATCCCGGCCTCGCAATCGGTAACGCACTGGGTTCGAATATCGCCAACATCGGCCTGATCCTTGGCACTACCGCGCTTATCGTGCCTCTTACCGTCCACTCCAGCATATTAAAGAGGGAATACCCCCTGCTGCTCGGCGTGACTGGCCTCAGCCTGCTGCTCATGCTGGACGGAGAACTGAACCAGCTTGACGGCGCGATCCTGATTGTCGTCCTGATCGCCGTGCTCGGTTGGATGATCCGCATCGCTAAAACCGGCTCTCCAACCGACCCGATAGCCGACGAGTTCGATGCAGAAATCCCTCACGACATGCCCACCCGTCGAGCGATCTTCTGGCTGATACTCGGGCTTATCTGCCTGCTGGTGAGTTCACGCATGCTGGTCTGGGGGGCAGTCAATATCGCCACCACTTTCGGCATCAGCGATCTGGTGATCGGCCTGACCATCGTAGCCTTGGGCACCAGCCTGCCCGAGCTGGCGGCAAGCATTGCCAGCGCCCTCAAGGGGGAGGAGGATCTTGCCATCGGCAACATCATCGGCTCCAACCTATATAATCTGTTGGCGGTCCTGAGCCTGCCTGGATTGATTGCGCCGGGAGCCTTTTCCGAAGCCGCGCTCTACCGGGATCAACCCATGATGATCGGGCTGACCCTTGCCCTCTTTGCCATGGGCTATGGTTTTGGGAAGCTGAAAGGACAGATCAACCGCATTGAAGGTTTTTTGCTGCTGCTCGCATTTATCGGCTATCAGACACTGCTGTTTTTTACGTTAAGCTAAGTCAATCACCCATTGAGGGGAATCAATGAGACAAGGCAAACCGATCACCCCGGAAGAGGCCGGCAGACTCCGAAGCCTGGGACTGGCAGTGATCGAAACCGAAGCTGCAGCCATCTCATCGCTGGCTGCGCGCATCGACGATGATTTCGCCCGCGCCTGCAGTTATATGCTCGAGTGTCCCGGCCGCATAGTGGTCATCGGAATGGGAAAATCGGGGCACATCGGCAGCAAGATCGCCGCCACCCTCGCCAGCACCGGCAGCCCCGCTTTTTTTGTCCATCCCGGCGAAGCCAGCCATGGCGATCTCGGCATGATCACCAGCGGCGATGTGGTGCTTGCACTCTCGAATTCAGGAGAGACCGGTGAACTGCTGACCATCCTGCCATTGATAAAGCGCCTTGGTGTGCCGCTCATCAGCATGACCGGTAATCCGGGATCCACACTGGCGTGCGAAGCGGAAGTCAGCATCGATGTCAGCGTGGAGAAGGAGGCCTGTCCGCTGGGTCTCGCCCCCACCTCCAGCACCACGGCTGCACTGGTAATGGGTGACGCCATGGCGATCGCCCTGCTTGAGACGCGGGGTTTCACCGCCGAGGACTTCGCCCTCTCCCATCCCGGCGGCAGTCTCGGACGGCGTCTGCTGCTGCATATCGGTAATATCATGCACACCGGGGATGCGATCCCAAAGGTCTCCACCGATGCCAGCCTAAACGCAGCACTGATCGAGATGTCTTCCAAAAGCCTCGGCATGACTGCAGTCGTCGACGGGCAGGGAGATTTGGCAGGAATCTATACCGACGGGGATCTGCGCCGCACACTCGACCACAAAGTGAACATTCACGAAGCAGGTGTGTCGGAGGTGATGACCGTGAACTGTAAAACGGTGGTGCCGGAGATGCTCGCTGCCGAAGCTCTGCAGTTGATGGAAGAGAACAAGATCAGCGGCCTGCTGGTGGTAAACGGACGAGGTGAACTGGTCGGCGCATTCAACATGCACGACCTGCTGCGTGCCGGTGTTATGTAAAGGCAGGGCCTAGGTTTTTAGGGTCGAGGGCCGAGGAGAGAGAGGTTGTAGATGAAACGTATCCTCCCCTTGGCCCTAGGCCCTATTAACCTCTGCCCTATATATTCAGGAGAGAGAAAGTGCAGGACATCCAGGAAAAGGCTCGCAACATCAAGCTGGTCATATTCGATGTCGACGGTGTACTCACCGACGGCAGTCTGTTCCTCGGCGATGACGGGCAGGAGTACAAGGCGTTCAACTCCCGGGATGGCCACGGCATGAAGATGCTGCAGGCCAGCGGCGTGGAGATCGGCATCATCACCGGCCGCTCCTCGGAAGTGGTGCGCATCCGCATGGAGAGCCTGGGGATCAAACACGTCCACCAGGGCAAGCTGGATAAACTGCCCACCTATCTCCAGTTGCGGGATCAGCTCGGCCTGAGAGACGAAGAGGTCGCCTACGTGGGGGACGACGTGGTCGATCTACCCATCATGCGCCGCGTCGGTCTCGCCATTGCAGTCAATGACGCCCACCCCTTCGTGCTCCAGCATGCCCACTGGCAAACCCCGCATGCGGGGGGTCGCAGCGCCGGACGGGATGTCTGCGAACTACTGATGGACGCCCAGGGCAATCTTCAGTCTGCGCTGGAAAGCTACCTTTAAACCGTTACGCTGGTGAATCGTCATACGCTCTCCATCGTCCTGTTCACTGCCGCCATCGCGGGACTGAGTTGGTGGCTGGCCGAGATAACAGAACCGAAACAGCAGCGCCAACAGGTCGCGGGACACCATCCCGACTACTACGCCGAAGATCTCACGATCACCACCTACAGTGAGACAGGCAGCCCAAAACACCGTCTGGCAACGGAGCACCTGGTCCACTTCATGGACGATGACAGCGCAGAATTGGAACATCCGCATCTGTGGATGTTCGATCCAGTCACCCCGCCCTGGAAGCTGCGTGCTGAGCAGGCTCGTATCACCAACAATGGCGAAGACATCTTCCTTCCCGGCAAGGTATCCATTGACCGAGAGGGACAGGGGAAAAACCGCCCCTACCACATCATCACCTTCGACCTGAAGGTGCAACCCAAACTCTCCTACGCCGAAACCGATGGCGCATTCCGTCTCGACAGCCGCCAGGACTGGGTCACCTCCATCGGCATGCGGGGCTGGTTCAAAGAACCCGCCAGAATCAAACTACTATCCGAGGTACGAAGCCGTTATGAAACCCAATAACCGGCTCTTGAGTCTGCTGCTCGCTCTCTCCCTGTCCATGCCGGCCATCAGCCTCGCACTCAGTACCGATAAAGATCAGCCGATGTATCTGGAGGCAGACAGCGTGGACATTGATGACGCCAAAGGCGTCAGCATCTACGAGGGCAACGTGGTCATCACCCAAGGCAGCACCAAACTGTGGGCCGACAAGATATGGGTCTATCGTGTTGATGGCGAAACAGAAAAGGTCTTCGCCATCGGCAAGCCGGTACGCTTTCAGCAGCGCATGGACGACAGCGACGAGACGGCTCGCGGACAGGCGCTACGGGCCGAATACTATGCCAGGAAGGATGAGATCTACCTGATCGGGGAGGCGCTGCTGGAACAGGGCAAGGATCAGTTTCGCAGCGACCGCATCACCTACCTGCGCGGAAAATCCCAGGTCAAGGCAGGCGCCAGCGCCGAAGGCAAAAAGCGGGTCCGTGTGGTCATAGAACCGAAGAAAACAGAACAGTGAGCCAGTTGCTCGCCACCAACCTGGAGAAGCAGTATCGCGGCCGCAAGGTGGTTGACCGAATTTCGCTGGAGGTCGACAAGGGTGAGGTGGTCGGGCTGCTCGGTCCCAACGGGGCAGGCAAGACCACCAGTTTCTATATGATCGTGGGTCTGATCCCGGCGGACGGCGGTAGGGTCATGGTAGACGGACGTGAGGTCACCGACCTGCCGATGCACAGCCGCGCCCGGCTCGGCATCGGCTATCTCGCCCAAGAGCCTTCGATCTTTCGGCGGCTCTCTGTGGAAAACAACATTCTGGCCATCCTGGAGACCCGCAAATCGCTGAAAAAAGCGGAACGCCAGGAGATCTGCGACAGACTGCTCGATGAGTTCGGTATCGCCCATCTGCGGGATAATATGGCCATGAGCCTCTCCGGCGGCGAACGACGGAGACTGGAGATCGCCCGGGCACTCTCCATCGAACCCCGTTTCGTGCTGCTGGACGAGCCCTTCGCCGGGGTTGATCCCATCGCGGTGCTGGAGATCAAAAAGATCATTCTGCACCTGAAAGAGCGTGGCATTGGCGTGCTGATCACCGACCATAATGTGAGGGAGACCCTCGACATCTGCGATCGCGCCTACATCATAAACGCAGGCAGCGTGCTGGCAGAGGGGACGCCGCAGGATCTCCTGACAAACCCTGAAGTTCGCTCTGTCTACCTGGGAGAGCATTTTTCCATGTAAGAAGAGATTGATTTTTCCACAAATTTCAAGCGGTTACTCGTCTCGATTCAGATATCACGCCAGCTGCCGATAAGTTCAATAACGATTTCATGATCCAGAACAACTGAAAGCTACGATAAAGTTTTCCGCACCTTCTGTTTTTGGCTAGAATGAAAACAGGGAATCCATACAAATAACGTACCAGGTTTTGATAATCACCTGCAGATGAAGCAAACCCTTCAGCTCCGACTCGGACAGCACCTCACAATGACGCCACAGCTGCAACAGGCTATTCGCCTGTTACAGTTGTCCACGCTCGACCTTTCCCAGGAGGTACAGGAGGCTCTGGAGGCAAATCCGTTACTGGAGACCGAAGAGGAGTTTGAGCGATTCAGCCAGAATAGTGATGAAACGGCGCAGAAGCCTGAAAAACAGGAATCCACCGCCGAACAGCTCAACGACAAAAACAATGAACGTGAGGTTCAGACGGAATCTCCTGAGATGCCGGAAGAGCTGCCCGTGGACAGCGAATGGACCGATGTCTACGATAGCTATACGCCACCGACCAACAACGGCTCTGCCGAGAGTATGGACAGCGATTTCCTGGCCCAGCGAGGGCAGGCGCAAACACTGCAGGACCATCTGCTCTGGCAGTTGAATCTCACCCCCTTCTGTCCTACCGATCGCGTCATCGCCACCATGATCATCGATGGCGTCAATGAAGACGGCTATCTCGCCACCAGCCCCGAAGAGATCCTCGATGCGCTGGAGGACGAGGAGATGACTCTGGAGGATGTGGAAGCGGTACTCCATCGAATTCAGGCATTCGATCCTCCCGGCGTGGCCGCACAGGACCCCCGTGAGTGCCTGCTGATTCAGCTGCGGCAGCTGTCTGAAGATACGCCATACCGGCAACCGACCATCCGCCTCTGCGAGGACTTCTTCAAACTGCTCGCCACTCAGGACCAGGCTCAGATCAAACGCCGCATGAAGGTTACGGACGACGAACTCAGCAGCATGACCCAACTAATTCGTACCCTGCATCCCCATCCCGGCAGCCTGATCGCCGAGTCGGAACCTCAATATGTCATTCCCGACGTCTTTGTCACCCGGCACAACGGCACCTGGCGCGTGGAACTAAACCCCGAAGCAGCCCCCCGTCTGCGGGTCAATACAGACTATGCCAAGCTGATCCGCCGCGCCGACTCGGGTAAAGACAACACCTTCCTGAAAAACCACCTGCAGGAGGCCCGCTGGTTCATCAAGAGTCTGTTGAGCCGCAACGACACGATCCTGCGGGTTGCCTCCAGAATCGTCGAAGTCCAACAGGGCTACTTCGAACACGGCGCCGAGGCGATGAAACCCCTGGTGCTGCGAGATATCGCCGAAGCGCTGGAGATGCATGAGTCGACAATTTCACGGGTCACCACGCAGAAATATATGCACACGCCCCGCGGCACCCTGGAGTTTAAATACTTCTTCTCCAGTCATGTCAGCACCAGCGCAGGCGGCGAGTGCTCAGCCACTGCAATCCGCGCTTTGATCAAAAAACTGATTGCCGCCGAAAAGCAGACAAAGCCGCTCAGCGACAATAAAATCGCCACTATACTGTCAGAACAGGGCATCAATGTTGCCCGCAGGACAGTGGCAAAATACCGCGAGTCGATGACGATTCCGCCATCGAACGAGCGTAAACGCCTGGTATGAATACAGGCAGAATGATGGAAAATCCCATCGGAAACAGGAGTTAACTATGCAAATTAGCCTGACCGGTCATCACATCGATATTACTGACTCTCTGAAAGACTACGTCGACATAAAACTAGAAAAACTGGAACGCCACTTCGACAACGTCACCAACGTGCATGTCATCCTCAGTGTGGAGAAACTGCGTCAGAAGGCGGAGGCGACACTGCACATCAACGGCGCGCATGTTTTCGCGGACTCCGTGCAGGAGGATATGTATGCAGCCATCGATTCCTTGATCGACAAACTCGACCGCCAGGTAATCAAACACAAGGAGAAAATGAAAAATCACCGTGGCAGTGGCGTGGATCTCAAATACGCTACCGAAGAATAGACGCGAAGCGAGGTCTGCATGTTTCCCGACGGCTTTATTGTTGAGGAACGCATCGGTTGTCAGATCGAAGCCAGCAGCAAGAAGCGGGTGCTGGAGGAACTCGGCCAACGCCTGGCCGGGGAGATTCCAGCGCTGACTCAGGACATGGTCTTCGACAGCCTGCTGCAGCGTGAGCGTCTGGGCAGTACCGGGCTGGGCCGGGGCATCGCCCTGCCCCACGCCCGCATGCCACAGGTAACAAACGCTATCGGCGCTTTCATCCAGCTCCGACAGGGAGCCGATTTCGACGCCGTGGACGGGCAGCCGGTCGACTTGGCCTTTGCCATGCTGGTGCCGGAAGAGGCGACTGAGGTGCACCTGCAGCTTCTGGCCAAATTGGCTGCCATGTTCAGCGACGCCGGCTTCTGCGACAAACTGCGGCAGGCCGAAACGTCAGAGGGTGTTTTCGAACTCATCCGTCTGCGGGATGGTGCCAGCACCGGTCAATGAATCCACCCGTCACCCTTTATGATCTGATCAGCCAGTACGGTACAGAACTGGCGCTTAGCTGGTTCCGCAGCCGGCAACCTGTTGATCGCCATATTCACCCGGTGGATGCGCAGGATGATACCCAACCCCCCGTGGGTCCGATGAACATGATCCGGCCCAATCGGATACAGGTCATAGGTCCACAGGAGCAGCGGCACCTGCAGTCACTTGACGAGGCCCACCACCGAAAAAGCCTCAAACGACTATTCGGCGCCAATCCCGCAGGCATTATCTTTTCCAACGGCTGTACTCCCAGCGACGACTGCTTCCAACTCGCCACAAAAAACGACATCCCCCTCCTGATCACGCCGGCGGAAGACCATGAGATCATCACTCGGTTGCAGCACCTGCTCAATCAACGCAAATCCGAAACCACACTGGTACATGGTGTTTTCCTGGAAGTACTGGGCAAAGGCGTCCTGCTGAGCGGCGATGCAGCGGTAGGTAAAAGTGAGCTGGCCCTGGCGCTGATCTCCAGGGGACATCGCCTGGTAGCCGACGATGCCACCGAGATCACCCGCATCGACAACAAAACGCTAAGCGGCAGCTGCCCTCCGGTTTTGAAGGATTTTCTGGAGGTCCGGGGCCTCGGCATCCTCAATATCCGCGCCATGTTCGGCAACTGCGCCGTCAAACCCCGCAAGAACCTGCATCTGATCATCGATCTGCAGTGCCTCGACGACGATAAGGTGGCGCAGATGGACAGACTCCAGGGCAGCCATTCATTGAAAAATCTGCTCGGCGTCGACATCCACCAGACAATGCTGCCGGTGGCGGCAGGGCGCAATCTGGCGATCATGGTGGAAACCGCAGTCAGACAACACCTGCTTCGTATCGATGGTTACAATGCGGCTGAGGATTTTGCCCAGCGGCAGCGCCGTTTCATCGACCAGCAGCAGGATTAACCCAAATTTCAGTGCAAAATATCTGCTGCGAGATAGGCTTTTAGTTTGTAATATGTCACTCCAGTTTTTTATCTGGCGACAGATTGCGCTACCCTACCCATATTGCGGCCTCCAAAATAAAACCAACGTGCAGTAAACCATGACAGCTGGCACCAAACTTCTCATCCTCACCGGACTCTCGGGTTCAGGAAAATCCATCGCCTTGCACACCCTGGAAGACTTGGGTTACTACTGCATCGACAACCTGCCGGTCTGCCTCTTTGAGGCTTTCTCCAAACACCTGATCGAAGCACCGGAAGCGGCATTTCAATCCTCCGCAGTCGGTATCGACGCCCGCAGCCAACCCGATAAACTGGGCAGACTGCCCAAGATGGTCGACAAGATGCGTGAGCAAGGCATCAACTGCGAGATGATCTTTCTCGAGGCGCAGAGCGACACCCTGATCAAACGATTCAGTGAGACACGCCGGAAACACCCACTCTCCACCGCGGACATCTCCCTGGATGAGGCCATCAAGCGTGAACGCGTACTGCTCGAACCCCTGATCAGCAACGCCGACCTCTGTATAGACACCACCCACACCAATCTACATGAACTGCGGGATCTGATTCGTGGCCGGGTGAGCGGAGACAAACAGCAGGTATCACTGCTGGTTGAGTCCTTCGGTTTCAAGCATGGCGTGCCGCGTGATATCGACTTCGTCTTCGACGTGCGTTGCCTGCCCAACCCGCATTGGCAAGCAGAGCTGAGGCCCTTTACTGGTCTCGACGGGCCGGTAGCACAATTCCTGGAAAACAGCGAAGATACCAGGCAGATGCGAGATGACCTGATCCGTTTTCTGGAGGAGTGGATACCCCGCTTCGAGGCGGACGGACGCAGCTATCTCACCATCGCCATCGGTTGCACCGGGGGTCAACATCGATCGGTTTTCATTACCGACCAACTCTTTCGCCACTTCAAATCACAGGGCCACAAGATACTGAGCCGTCACCGGGAGCTATCATGAGTATCGGCCTGCTGATCATCACCCATAACCAGGTCGGACACACCCTGTTGCAGACAGCCGTCAACATGATGGGGATCTGCCCGCTCTCCACCGAGGTGATGGCAGTCACAACCGACTGCGACCCGGACGAATTGCGCACCACGACCCAGAGGCTGATCGCTCAGCTGGATCAGGGAGACGGTGTACTGGTACTCACCGACATGTTTGGCTCCACCCCGAGCAATATCGCTTACGATCTGCTGGATGAGGGACGAATCAACGTGGTGGCAGGCATCAATCTGCCGATGCTGGTACGGGTACTGAACTATGCACCACTCGACCTGAAAGAGCTCACCAGCAAGGCGATCAGCGGCGGCAAGGACGGCATTGTCTGTTGCCGCAAAGCGGAAACGGCATAGATTCTGGGGCCGGAGCTTGTTACTGCTCAAGGCGTAGGCACGATCAAGCGCAACGGATCGGGCGATCCAGACTCGATAGAACACAAGGAATGTTGCCGGTTCCTCTACGCTTGAACCGGCCTACTTCACTATTCTCGATAACTCACTGGCCATGATCCTTAAAGAAGTTACCATCATCAACAAACTGGGCCTGCACGCCAGGGCAGCCGCCAAACTGGTAAAATGCGCCAGCCGCTACGGCAGCGAGGTCCACCTGAAACGCAACGGTCAGCAGGTCAATGGCAAAAGCATCATGGGCGTCATGATGCTGGCGGCGAGCCAGGGTTCCACACTGAGTTTAACCGTCTCGGGAGAGGATGAGGACGAAGCATTTGATGCCATCGAGGCGCTGATAAAGAACCGCTTTGGAGAGGAGGAGTGACACTCTCCTGCCACGGGATCGGCATCGCAGCCTCTCGGGAGGTAGCCATTGGCCAAGCCTTCCTGCTGCAACAAAGCTTTCTGGAGGTCGTGCCCCGCACTATCCCGGCTTCCGAGGTCGAAAAGGAGACAGCCCGTTTCAATCAGGCACTGGTACATGCCAAAGAGGAGCTACAGCGAGTCCATCAACACATCCCGTCCGACACAGCCCAAGACATAAGCTCCTTCATCGAAACACACCTCCTGATGATGGAGGATTCGGCAATCAGCAAGGCGCCGATCGTACTGATCCGGCAACAATACTTTGCCGCCGAGTGGGCGCTACAGGTGCGCCGGGACGAACTGGTGCGGGTCTTCGATGAGATGGATGACCCCTACCTGCGCACACGCAAGGATGATGTGGATCACGTCGTGGGACAGATTCAGCGGGCACTGCAGGGCGCCGGTCATCCAGACAAGCAAAGCTTGCGGGGGCGAATCGTCGTCGCCCGGGATCTTACGCCCTCCGACATCATCATGCTGAAACACCAGGGCATCGCTGCATTCGTCACCGAATACGGCGGACCACTCTCCCATACGGCCATTCTGGCCCGCAGCCTGGGTATTCCCGCCATACTGGGCATACGCCACGCCACTCAACTGCTGCAACAGGATGAGATACTGGTGGTGGACGGTAGCCAAGGCATTGTCCTAGCCGATCCTACCGACCCCATTCTGCAACATTTCCATCAACGCATCAGCCAGCGGGAAGCGCGTGAAGCAGAGTTACGGCGCGGCATCGATCTTCCGGCGGTCACCCTCGACGGTACACAGATCAGTCTGCTGGCAAATATTGAACTGCCTGACGACATCATCACCACGCTAGAAAATCGGGCAGATGGGGTCGGGCTTTTCCGTACAGAATTTCTCTACATGAACCGCACCGCTCCACCGGAAGAGGAGGAGCAGCTCACTGCTTATCTCGACGCAGTGAGAGGACTTCAGGGCAGACTTCTCACTATTCGCACCCTTGACTTGGGAGCAGACAAGAACCTGGAAGGCAACGGCGTCAGTTACCTGCCCGCAGCAAACCCGGCCCTGGGTCTGCGTGCGATCAGGCTCTGCCTGAAAGAGCCGGGACTCTTCCTGCCCCAGTTGCGGGCCATCCTTCGTGCTTCCGCCGAAGGCCCCGTGCGCCTCATGATCCCTATGCTCTCAAGTCTTGCTGAGGTGAATGAAGTTCTGAAAATCATCGAGCAGACCAAACAGGCCCTGCAAAAGGAGGGGCTGGCCTTCGACCCGGATATACCTGTCGGCGGCATGATCGAAATCCCGGCCGCAGCCATCTCCGCCCAGGCATTCGCCCGCAAACTGGACTTCCTCTCTATCGGCACCAACGATCTGATTCAGTACACACTTGCCGTCGACCGCATGGATGAGGAGGTCAACTTCCTGTTCGACCCACTTCACCCTGCCGTGCTGCACCTGATTGCCCTTACCATCAGCGCCGCCAAGCAAAACAATATCCCGGTCAGCATGTGCGGCGAAATGGCTGGCGACCCGCTGTTTACCCGGCTGCTGTTGGGTATGGGACTGACCGAGCTGAGCATGCAGCCCGGCGCCCTGCTGGAGAGCCGCGAGGTGGTGCGCAACAGTCATCTGCCGGAACTATCGAAGCGCGCCGCCAGTTTCATAGAGCGCCTGGATCACGAAGCCCCACTGGCACTGTTCGAAGAACTGTTTAGCTAGGGGTAGGGCTTCTCTAAATGTGGCGAACGTAGGGTGCCGCCATGCGCGCCATGATTGCTATTTTCCCGCAATCATCATGTGGTCGATCAGCCAGGAACCGGTCTGTACGCTGGTACGGGTCTCCACATCGCAACCAATATCCTGGAGTCCCAGCATCATCTCCTTCAAGTTGCCGGCGATGGTGATCTCCTCCACCGGATACTGAATCTCTCCACCCTCCACCCAAAAACCGGCGGCGCCACGGGAGTAGTCACCGGTTACCGTGTTGACACCCTGCCCCATCAGCTCGGTCACCAGCAAACCACGGCCCATCTTGCTCAGCAGCCCCTGAAGATCCAGGCTCCCGCTGGTAGTGCGCAGATTATGTACACCACCGGCATTGCCGGTGCTCTGCATGCCCATTTTGCGAGCGGCGTAACTATCCAGCAGATAACTGCGCAGGATACCGTCGCTGACAAAATCCTGCTCACGGGTCGCCACACCTTCGCTGTCAAAGGCGGCGCTGGCCAGACCGCGGGGCAGATAAGGCATCTCGTGAATTCTGACGAATTCCGGAAAGACCCGCTGATCCAGATGGTCCAGCAGAAAACTGGCTTTGCGATAGAGCGCCGACCCACGGATCGCACCCAGGAAACTGCGCAGCAACCCAACTGCCACATCGGCTTGAAACAGTACCGGCGCCTCACCGGTGGCTATCCGACGCGCACCCAGACGGGAGACCGTTCGCTCTGCCGCAATCCGGCCCACCGCCTCCGGTGTTTCCAGATCTTCATGGCGGCGCGACTGGCTGTACCAGTAGTCCCGCTGCATGCTGTCACCATCCTGTCCCACCACTGCACAGCTCATGCTGTGGCGGGAGGAGGGGTAGCCGCTGATGAAGCCGTGGCTGTTGCCATAGACATGCAGCCCAGCATGGCTGTCGACGCTGGCTCCCTCGGAATTGACGATGCGCGAATCCTGATCACGCGCCGCCGCTTCACAGGTCTGAGCCAGTTCGATGGCTTCATCGACACTCTGCTCCCAGGGGTGATAGAGGTCAAGATCCGGCAGGTCAGTTGCCATAAGACCCGCGTCAGCCAGACCAGAGCAATCATCTTCCGATGTATAGCGGGCAAAATTGCAGGCCGCCCGCACCGTCTCCCGCACCGCCTCGGGACTCAGGTCTGAGGTGTTTGCGGAACCCTTGCGCTGCCCAAAATAGACCGTCACGCCAAGACCACTGTCCCTGGTGTGCTCGATGGTTTCCGGCTCACCCATACGCACGTTCAGGCTGAGCCCGGCGTCACTGCTCACCCCAGCCTCTGCCGCGCTGGCACCCTGAGCTTTCGCCTCCTGCAGTATGTCGGCAACCAGCTGTTGCAGCCGCGCCTTGCGCTCTTTTATATCGTTCATAATCTCTCTTAGACCCCGGTGCCGCCGACGGTCAGTTCATCGATACGCAGGGTCGGTTGCCCAACGCCTACCGGCACGCTCTGCCCCTCCTTGCCGCAGACGCCGACCCCTTGGTCTAGCGCCAGGTCGTTGCCCACCATACTGATCTGCATCATGGCTTCAGGGCCGTTGCCGATCAGTGTCGCCCCCTTTACCGGCGTAGTGACCTTGCCCTTCTCGATCAGGTAGGCCTCGCTGGCGGAGAAGACAAAGCGGCCGGAGGTGATATCCACCTGCCCACCACCAAAATTGACGGCATATATCCCCTTGTCCACTGAGGCGATGATCTCTTGCGGGTCGTAGCTGCCGGGCAGCATGTAGGTGTTGGTCATCCGCGGCAACGGCAGATGGGCATAGGATTCACGCCGCCCGTTGCCGGTGGACTCGACGCCCATCAAACGTGCGTTGTGTTTGTCCTGCAGGTACCCCTTGAGCACGCCATCCTCGATCAACACCGTGTTCTGGCTCTCGGTCCCCTCATCATCGACACTGAGTGAACCGCGGCGACCCGGCAGGGTGCCGTCATCAACCACCGTGCAGCTGGATGACGCCACCTTCTCGCCGATACGTCCGCTAAAAGCAGAAGTGCCCTTGCGATTAAAGTCCCCTTCGAGTCCATGCCCAACCGCCTCGTGCAGCAGAACACCGGGCCAGCCGGGGCCCAGCACCACCGGCATAGTGCCTGCCGGTGCATCCACAGCCTCCAGGTTGACGAGTGCCTGGCGCACCGCCTCACGGGCAAAAACCAGCGCCCGCTCCTCATCGAGCAGAAACTGAAAACTGTCTCTGGCACCGCCTCCGCTGCTGCCTTGTTCCCGCCGCTCACCCTGTTCGACGATGACATGGACGTTCAGCCGCACCAGGGGCCGGACATCCGCACTCAGGGTGCCGTCTGTTGCCGCGACCATCATTACATCATGGGTGCCCACCAGACTGACCATAACCTGCTTCACGCGGCTGTCCTGTTTGCGCGCCTCCGCATCCACCCGCCGCAGCAGTTCCACCTTTTCCGACTCAGTGAGGCTGATCAACGGGTTGATCGGCTGGTAGAGTTGGCGGACCGATGTCAACCCAGCCACTTTCACCGTTCCGGCACCACCACTGCGCGTGATGGCGCGGGCTGCACGGGCTGCATCGATCAGGGGGGTGAGATGTAACTCATCCGAATAGGCAAATCCGGTCTTCTCCCCGCTGATGGCGCGAATTCCGGCACCCTGATCAATGCTGTGAGAACCCTCCTTGATGATGCCATCTTCCAGCACCCAGGACTCCAGCCGACTGGACTGGAAATAGATATCTGCGGCGTCGATACCACCTCCCACGAGTTCTCCCAGCATCCGGTCCAGATCGGACTCTCCCAAACCGGTTGGGGCTAGCAGGGTTTCATGGGCAATTTGTATCAGATCGGACATAGCGACTCGGCCAATCCCGCAAGATTCAGGCGTGGCAATAGGATGAGTGAAAATTGGATAGTCAGTACCTCAAGTTTCGAAGTTCAAGCCATCCTGCAAAGGTGAAGGCGAGACATCTTGTAAGGTGTGCCGTGCGCACCGGAACAAGCAATCATGGTGCGCACGGCACACCCTACGTTCGCCACTTTCAAGGTTGTGTTGATGGCGTACCTGGCGATCAATCGAGTTTTACCCGACGATGGTCGATGGTGGGAAAAGTGCGGCGAATGGTTCGTTGGTACTCCCGGTCCAACTCGCAGCCGACAAAACCGGTTCCTCTGGGCACCTGTGCCAGGACACTTCCCCAAGGGTCGACGATCATGCTGTGACCGTGGGTTTCGCGTCCATTGACGTGATAGCCACCCTGGGCTGCCGCCACCACGAAGGCCAGATTTTCAATAGCGCGGGCGCGTACCAGTGTCTCCCAGTGCGCCTTGCCGGTAATTGCAGTGAAAGCAGAGGGCACCACAAAGACCTCTGCCCCCATGTCGAGCATCTTACGGAAAAGTTCCGGAAAGCGCAGATCGTAGCAGATCGCCACACCGAGACGCCCGAAAGGGCTGTCGATCACCACCGCCTGCTCACCCGGCTCAATGGTATTGGACTCAACATAACGTTCATCCGCTTCCACCAGATGTACATCGAACAGGTGAATCTTGTCGTAACGGGCCGCCTGTTCACCCTGTGCATCATAGACCAGTGCAGCCGACTTCACCTTCGCGCCATCAACCGCCCGCATGGGGATGGTGCCCCCAACGAGCCAGACACCATAGCGACGCGACATCTGGGATATGAAGTTCTGCAGGGGGCCGTCGCCCTCATCTTCACACAGCGTGCACATATCCCGGTCGCGCTCGCCCATGAAGGCGAAATTCTCCGGTAGCACGACCAATTCGGCGCCACTTTCGGCCGCCTCGCTGATATGCCGCTCCGCCTCCAGCAGATTGGCACTGACGTTGGGACTGGTTGCCATCTGGATGGCAGCGACTTTTGTCTTCTCTTCCGACATTTTTTCCCTTTAACTGCAAACGAGCGGCGCACCTGCCTACCCTTGAAAAAAGAGGTGCAGAATAGCATCAATAACAGTAATTGAGCTAGGAGGCTGTTGGGTTTATCCGTTTGAAGCGAAAATCACTGGGGGCGAATCAAATCAGTTTATGGAACGAGGCGAATAGTGGACCTATTTAACGAGTTCGATAAGCTGAGTTGATCGCCATCCAGGGGTTTACAGCCAAACAGTGTTAAACTCGACAGCCTCCTTGGGCACCCTTGGCTACTGCTCGAACAGCTCCAAGCCCTCCTTTGGCGCGGCGCCCTCTTCCTCTGATCCATCCGCAGCCAATTTGCGCGGAATCCGCTGCATTGTGGGGTTGTCCCAACCGCCCGACACCTTGTACTCGACTTGGGCGATGCGATCCATCTCGCTGCCAAACAGTTGCTGCGCAAACACAAGCGCCACTCCGACCGTCGGGTTGATCGCCAGTGCGCCCACCAGCGGCAGACTGGCAGAGAGCCTGGGAATCACTTTTACCGTCTGCTCGTAGTCCTGAGCCCTGAGGCCTGTGCGTCCGTGCATCTCGATTGTTGCCTCCGGTCCCTTTAGCATGAAATTATCGGTATAGGCGTTGCCATCCCGCAGGGTGAAGGTACCGGTGATACTGTCAAAATAGAGTCCTTTGCTGAAAACACCGCTAAAATCAGACGAGAGGCGTTTGCTCAGCGTATTGAGGCTGAAGAGAGAGATCACCTTTCCGACACCGAGACCCACATCCGGCACCGCGCCTTCCCCAATCTGCAGGGAGAGATATCCATTCAACCGGTCCAAGGAGAAATTCATGGGGCTCTCCGGCCAGTTCAGATCGATCTCCGCATCCACAGCGGCCTTCTGCACGGCGGTTTTGAACCCAAGATCACGCAACACCTCCCCCAGGCTCTTCAGATGCCCCCGCAGTTCCAGCGCCGTGCTGTCCTCAGACCCAATGCGGTACCAGTAGCCACTGCCTTCGAGACTGAGAGCATCACCGTTCAGGGATAGCTGACTGATCCTGACGCCGCGGGGCACATGATCCCAATGCAATAGCGCTGTCCCCAAGGGTTGGCCATTGACCTCCAACGACTCGATGGAGAGCTCCAGAGGCGGCAGATTGCGGGGGTCGAGATCCAATCCTTTTGCGCTAGCTGTCGCCGCAGAGTGGGTAGCCTCCATCTCCAGCACCACACGATCAAACTCCCCTCGCACCGGCAGATTCTTCCCCGCTTGCGGGATCAAGAGCGCACCCTTGACCGTGTCGGAATCGATGGTCAACCGCCAACCGCCAAAAAGCGGGGTCGCCTTTATCCTGGCATTCGGACAGACATTTCCCGCCAGCTGCATCTGTTCAACCGTGAGGTCCAGTGACTTGAGCTGCGGGTCCTCACCCACTCCCTCAGGTCCCAGACTCTCCGCCCAACGCAACCAGGCATCCGCATCCAGCGCATCCAACGCACCACGCAGCCTGAAGCCCTCATATCCGGGGAGTGCAAGTGCGCCGCCACCCAACAGAAGGTCACCCCGTTCAAAACCCCGGCTCGATTGCTGCAACAATGCGCTGAACAGCCCGGCATAGGCCAGATACAGCTCTTGCCGGTCGTTCTGAAGAAAATCGATCTTCAACTCGAAGTCGCGGGCGCCATCGGCAGTTTTTCCCAGCGGGGAGGGGAGCGGAATCGACACACCCTGCAGATCCGATGTCACCCGCAGTCGCAGTGGCGCCTCGGCGTCTGCGTCATGGGCAACATCGAGTTGCATGGTACCCTTGAGTACCCCATCAAACATCCCCAAACCCAGGCCGGGATAACGGCGATCAAGGTCTTCAACAGAGGCCGCGCCAGCCACGGTGATGGATGTCTCCATTGCTCCGCCCTGTCCGCGTGTCGCCAAGGCAATTTTCACCGGCTCGCCCAGCAGGGTTGCAGTGAGCGCTTTGGCCCGGATACTCCGATGATCAAAATTCAGTTGTCCCTGCAATCCTTCGAGGGTGACATCCCATGAGGGAATCTGCAGCCTGGCATCCTGCCAGACGACATGGCCATCGAGACGGAAGGGATCTTTGTCCAGCAGGGGCACATTGAAATCGATCACAACATCACTCTCGCCCTGCCCCTCCATGAGCGAAACAAAGCGGCCAAACTGCGCCCGCAACGGCGTCTCGCCAAGGATACGCAGCGCATCGCTGAAATCTCCGCGCATCTCTCCTTTGATCTCTACCGGGGAGGCACCGGAGAGATTGCGGATCTTTGCTTGCGCACGTTTGACACGGCTCTCCAGCAACAGGCCGTCGAATACAGTGATATCCAGGCTGTTGTTGATAAAGTGGACCTCCGCCACTCCCTCCTCTATCCGGGGCCAGTCCGGCATATAGTCCAGCACCATATCCTCGACACCGAACACCACCTCAAAACGTCCGTCCTGCTGCTCGAACGGGAATTGTTCCAAGGGTCCATAAAGAAGAAATGAACCGGCTGTTACATGTCCGGAAACCAGCGACCTGTCGAGCCAATCCACTAGGGGAGCCGGCATCACGCCAACGGGAAGGTAGCGGCTCTTGTGGGCACCGTCGCCCTCCCAGAAATCGGTCTGGATATCGGTAACTGGAGTTGAGCCATCCACCGGCACGCGTAGATCCAGACGGCTCAGGGTACTTACATGGGAGTTTGAGACGTACAAGTCTTGTGTGCTCAACCGCACCTCCTGACCGGGAGTCCACCGCCAGTCAAAATATCCTTGGAGGTGGTCGGCGCTCAAGGGGTCACGAAACAGCACGGGAAATTCGGCGGTAAATGCATCCGAATCCAGCAATAACGAACCACCATCCTGGTCGCCATTGAAGTCGATTCTGAGCCCTTCCAGGCCTGGAATCGCCTGCCAGGGGCGGTTCTCAAATCGTGTCAGCCGCCCACTGACCTGCCAGCGTGGCTCCGCTTCCGGCGGCAGCTCCAGCGCCAGTCGAAAATTGGTCAGATGCCCCTTGGGTGCGAGCGTCAAAATCGCCTTTCCCTCGTCGCTCTCGGCAAAAGGGGTCAAGGCAAATAACTGAACCAGCCTCTGCAACGACAGGTAATCGGCGCCTATACCCAGTTGAGTCAGACCGTCTGCTACACTGATCCATTCAACACTGACACGTCCCGGCGGCCAAAGCTGATTCTTATCCAGCAACACCAGCTGATGCAGATCGAGTCGGCCACCCCCTTCACGCCACGACCAGTCGAAGCGGGTACTGAGGTTTTCGATGCTCAGTTCTCTGGCTGTCTCCTCATCCCTGAGTTGCAGATTCTGCAGACTCAGCCCGCCCTGCAGTCGTGCCAATCGCCCCTTGCCTAGATCGACCCATAGCTCTAAGTCGAGCGCTCCCGAGTCCAGTTTGGAGGGGCTGGGCAGGCGACTGGACAATAGGTTCTGCAGCGCCAACCCTTCGGCTTTCAGGTAGATCTGACCAAACCAGTCGGGTTTATCCCCGGCCCGCTCCTGCAGATCTGCCTGCAGTCTAAAACGTCCCGAGTCGGCACCATCTACACTCGCATTCGCGGTTATCTGGTGATGGTTACCGTCATTCTGCAGCGTGACATCCACGTTGAGCAGTCGCAACGGCGGCCCTTTGTCGCCCTCATCCCGCCAATAGATTTCACTATCGACCAATCGCAGCCGGCTGCGGCGAAGGAAGAGAGAGGCGATGGAGGAGCCTCCCTCCTGGTTCTGGGTCTCAAATCCCTCCAGAGAGACCGAGCCATCCTGGCGGTGCAAAAGCAACAGCTGCGTCCCATGCAGCTCTCCCGCCCCCAACCGCAGGGAGCCGTCCCAGAGGCTGTGAAAAATTTCGATATCGACATGTGCCTTGCGCAGATGAAGCTTGATACCGCCCGTCTCGGGATCCTTCAAGGTCACATCGTGCAATACAAGCGCCAGGTGCGCCCCATGCAGATCGGCGTTCAGGTGCCCGATATGGATCGGCATTCCCGCCGTCTCGCTAACAAGCCTCGCGATCGTCTCCCGGTATTCATCCAGGTCCATCATGGGAAGCAGCAACCGCACCGCAGTTATCAACACTGCGATAATGATGATCGCCCTGTTGGTCAGGCGGTGCAGTCTTGCAGCCAGCGATTTGGTGAGGTGCCACATAAAAAATCGTGATTCGTGTTGTGCTTCGGCGTCAGATCAGCACCACGTCATAGTACTCCTGGCTATAGAGCGACTCCGCCTGCAGGCGGATGGGACGTTTGATGAACTGTTCGAGTTCGGCAAAATTCGCGGCCTCCTCGTCCAGCAAACGGTCGATCACCTCCTGTGAAGCGAGTACCAGTAGCGACTCGACATCGAACTGGCGGGCCTCGCGCAAAATCTCACGAAAAATCTCGTAGCAAATAGTCTCGGCAGTCTTCAGCGATCCCCGGCCACCACAACAGGGACAGGTTTCACAAAGGATATGTTCCAGGGACTCACGAATTCTTTTGCGGGTCATCTCCACCAGCCCCAGAGAAGAGACTTCGGATATATGGGTGCGCGCATGATCCTTGGCCAGGCACTTCTCCAGCGCGCGCAGTACTTGGCGCCGATGCTCCACAACGCTCATGTCGATAAAATCGATAATGATGATACCGCCCAGATTACGCAGTTTCAGATGACGGCAGATCGCCTGCGCGGCCTCCAGGTTGGTTTTAAAGATGGTCTCTTCCAGGTTGCGATGCCCGACAAAGGCCCCGGTATTCACGTCGATGGTGGTCATCGCCTCGGTCTGATCGATCACCAGGTGGCCGCCGGACTTGAGTTGAACCTTACGCTCGAGGGATTTCTGAATCTCATCCTCCACGCCGTACAGATCAAAAATCGGACGCTCACCGGGATAGTATTCGATGCATTTTTTGATCTCAGGGATATAACGCTGGGCAAACTCGATAGCGCGCTGGTGGGTGGAGCGGGAGTCGATCCGCACCTTCTCCACATCCGGTCCCACCAGATCTCTCAAGGCACGCAGCGCCAGCGGCAGGTCTTCGTGTACCAGTTCAATCTTGCCGGCGCCCTTACTGCGCTCCTGAATCGATTCCCACAGGCGCGCCAGAAAATGCATATCGGTCTTCATCGGTTCATTCGGCACCCCTTCCGCTGCGGTCCGGGCGATATAACTACCTCCGATTTCAGACTGCTCCAGAAAGCTGCCCAGCAGATCCCGCAGGCGCTGACGCTCATCCTCATCCTCGATCTTCTGCGAGATGCCCACATTGCCAAGCCCGGGCATGAAAACGAGATAGCGCGAAGGAATGGATATATTGGTCGTCAGACGCGCGCCCTTGGTCCCCAGCGGGTCTTTGAGCACCTGCACGGTAATCATCTGCCCCTCTCGCAGGAGTTCGCTGATATTGTCGCTGCGCTCCTCACCATTCAGGCTGGGGGACCCGATATCCGAGGCGTGCAGAAAGGCGGCCCGTCCCAGCCCCACGTCCACAAAGGCTGCCTGCATGCCAGGCAGCACCCGGCAGACCTTTCCTCGATAGATATTCCCCACCAGACCGCGATTGCCGGCCCGCTCGATGACAATTTCCTGCACGACACCATTTTCGACCACTGCGACCCGGGTCTCGGGCGGGGTGACATTAATCAGGATCTCTTCACTCATGGATTCTTTTTTCTCTGTCATTTTTTTCACGGCGCCAACAACTCGATACCCGCATGCCGCAACAAATCCGCCGTCTCATACAAGGGTAGCCCCATCACCCCGGAATAGCTGCCATGCAGTTCGCAAACGAACATGGCGCCCAATCCCTGAATGCCGTAACCGCCCGCCTTATCCTGAGGCTCACCACTGGCCCAATAGGCTGCCGCCTCCTGCGGGGAGATCTGCCGGAAAACGACTTCGCTCCGACTAAATCTGGCATCTGTACGATTCCCGGCCAGTGCCACGCCGGTATAGACATGATGGGCGCGCCCGGAGAGCAGCGCCATCATCTCCAATGAATCCTGCCGATCCCGCGGTTTACCCAAGATCCGTTCATCCACCACGACCGCAGTATCTGCGGCGAGCACCGGCAGCGGACAACCGTCCGCCAACCGAGTACGACCCGCCTGCGTCTTCTCAACCGCCAGACGCAATACATACGCATCAGGACTCTCCTGATCACGGGGCGTCTCATCCACTTCGATATCCACCACTGAATAAGAGACCCCAATCTGCGCCAGCAGTTCAGCGCGGCGGGGGGAGCGGGAAGCGAGAAAGACCATCGGTTCCGACATTTTATCAGGCCCGATGATAGGGATGGTTGCGCAGCAGGCTCCAGGCCCGATAGATCTGCTCCGCCACCACAACGCGTACAAGCGGATGCGGCATGGTCAGGGGCGAGAGCGACCAGCGCCCTTCTGCTCGCGCCAGACAGTCAGGCGCCAGCCCCTCGGGACCGCCCACCAACAACGCCAGATCCCGGCCGTCACCCATCCAGGCACCCAGCTTTTGGGACAGTTTCTCCGTGCCCCAACTACTGCCCTGCACATCGAGCGCAATCACCTGACAACCCTTCGGAATCGCCTTCAACATCCGTTCACCCTCGTCATGCAGCGTACGCTGCATGTCCGCATTTTTCCCGCGATGACCCGGATTTATCTCCACCAGCTTCAGCCCACACTCCGCCGGCATGCGCCGCGCATACTCTTCGTACCCTTCGGTCACCCAGCGTGGCATACGGTTTCCGACAGAGATGATGTGGATTTTCATGGCGGATCATTCTACGCCATTGCACTAGAGGAAAAAGCAAGATGCGGGAATTAGGGGCTGCTAACACTATGCGGATGCCCAGCGCAGTGTTAACAGCCCCTGGTAGGCCAAACGCAAAACGGCCCGCAGTCGTGTGACTGCGGGCCGTTTATGCACTATGGCACGCTATGCCGATACAGGTTCAGTCAGCCGGATGCGCCGGAGGGCGGCCTATAGCCAGATAACTCAATCCCGCCTGAGTGACGGTCTCCGGCTCGAACAGGTTGCGGCCATCGAAGATGACAGGGCTCTTCAGCATCAATTTGACGGTGTCGAAGTCGGGACTGCGAAACTGGGTCCACTCCGTCATGATCACCAGGGCATCGGCACCTTCGAGGGCACCCATGGCGTCCTCAGCATAGACAAGGTCGTCGCGCTCCCCGTAGATGCGCTGCGACTCTTCGACTGCCACCGGATCGAATGCCTGCACTTTCGCACCGGCATCCCAGAGCAGTTCCATCATCACCCGGCTGGAAGCTGCACGCATATCGTCGGTATTGGGCTTGAACGCCAACCCCCAAACCGCAAAGGTCTTGCCCTCGAGGTTCCCGTCGAAGTAACTGCTGACCTTGTCGAACACCACCCGCTTCTGGGCATGGTTGGCCGCCTCCACCGCATTCAGAATGCGCGGTGTGTAACCGACGCTGAGCGCGGTCTTCTCCAACGCTTGAACATCCTTGGGGAAGCAAGAGCCGCCATAACCGCAACCGGGGTAGATGAACTGGTAACCGATACGCGGATCGGAACCTATGCCCACCCGCACATGCTCGATATCCGCACCCAGGGCATCGGCGATGTTGGAGAGTTCATTCATAAAACTGATCTTGGTGGCCAAGAGCGAATTTGCCGCATACTTGGTCAACTCCGCAGAGCGGATATCCATCACCATCACCCGTTCGTGATTGCGATTGAAGGGCGCGTAGAGTGCACGCAACAGTTCTCCGGTACGGGGATTGTCGGTACCCACCACGATGCGGTCGGGACGCATGAAGTCATCGATCGCCGCCCCCTCCTTGAGAAATTCAGGATTGGAGACCACATCGAACTCGATCTCCACGCCACGCCCGGCCTGCACCTCGCGCACGGCGGCCGCCACCTTGTCGCCGGTTCCCACGGGAACGGTGGATTTATCGATGATCACCCGGCACTCGGTCATGTGCTCGGCGATGCTGCGCGCAACGGCGGTGACGTACTGCAGATCGGCGGAACCATCCTCGTCCGGCGGCGTACCGACGGCGATGAACTGGAACAGACCGTGTTCGACGCCCACTTTCGGGTCCAGCGTAAATGAGAGGCGGCCCGCCTCCCGGTTGCGCTGCACCATGGCCTCGAGTCCAGGCTCATAGATCGGGATGCCGCCACTGTTGAGCAGATCGATTTTGGCGGAATCCACGTCCACGCACACGACATCGTTACCCACCTCTGCCAGACAGGCTCCGGTCACCAAACCGACATATCCACTCCCAAAGATCGTGACTTTCATCTACCTTAAGACTCCATTTATCCATTTGTGCGGCACCAGCACCCCCGCAGGGAGCCATGCCTGAAATTTTGCTTACCGCCAGATATCGGTCGGCATGCTACCAAACTTGAACCAAATGTTGCACCGACAAGCACCAAATTCCCACATTTTCACATTTTCACTGAATATTGTTACTTTAACCATTCCTGGAGCGCTGCCAAAAGCCCCGAAAAAGCCTTTTCTGCAAGACAAACTTGAATTTAACCCCTTGATATAACAAAATTTCGCATTAACCTTTTTCCATGACCTTCTCACAATTCAATGACGATACTCGCTCTGGGACTCAATCATAAGACCGCTCCGGTGGAGATCCGGGAGCGGCTCACCTTCGGACCAGACATCATCGTCGGCGCCCTGCGCAATCTGAGCGAGCATCCTGCGGTGGACGAAGCGGTGATCCTTTCGACCTGTAACCGCACCGAACTCTACTGCACCATCGACGATGATGCCCAGGCCTCCGTAGCAGACTGGATCAGCGATTTTCACGGTCTGGAGCAGGGACGGGTCAGCCCCTATCTCTACAGCCACCTCGGCAATGCAGCAGTACAACATCTGTTGCGGGTCTCCTGCGGACTCGACTCCCTGGTACTCGGCGAACCGCAAATTCTGGGACAGGTAAAATCCGCCTTCCAGACCGCAAATGCTTCCGGCACCACCCGCAAACTGCTCTGCCGATTATTCCAGCACGCATTCTCCGTCGCCAAACAGATCCGCACCGACACCGCCATCGGCAACAGCCCTGTCTCGGTCGCCTTTGCAGCCGTCAGTCTGGCAAAACAGATCTTCAGCGATCTTTCGGAGCAGACTGCACTGCTCATCGGCGCCGGCGAAACCATTGAACTCGCCGCCCGGCACCTGCACCAGAACGGCATCGGCCACATGATCGTCGCCAACCGAACCGTGGAGAAGGCCCACAATCTGGCGGCCCAGTTCGAAGGTTATGCCATCGCACTGACAGAACTCAGCGGACATCTGGCCGAGGCGGACATCGTCATCTCATCAACAGCCAGCCCCCTGCCGGTGCTGGGCAAAGGCACCGTGGAGAGCGCACTCAAGGAGCGCAAGCACAGACCCATCTTCATGGTGGACATCGCGGTACCCCGTGATATCGAGCCAGAAGTATCGGATCTGAGCGACATCTACCTCTACACGGTCGATGACCTGGATGAAGTCATTCAGGAGAATATGCGCTCCCGCCAGGAAGCGGCAGAGCAGGCCGAAGAGATCATTGAACGCTACGTAGACGAATTTATTGGCTGGCTGCGTTCCCTCGACGCGGTTGAGCTGATCCAGGACTACCGCAATCAAGGGGAACTGCTGCGGGACGAAGTGCTGAAGAAAGCACTGCAGCAGCTAAACAAGGGCAAATCACCGGAAGAGGCGCTGCAGTTCCTGGCCAGGACGCTCACCAACAAACTGCTCCACACCCCCAGTTCCCAGTTACGCCAAGCCGGTTTCGACGGCCAGACTGAGCTGCTTGAGGCCGCCAATACCCTGTTTCAGCTGAAACAGCTCGACAGCACATCATGAAACCTTCACTGCGCGGCAAGCTGGATCAGATCGCCGAACGCTTCGAAGAGATCACCGCCCTACTGGCCGAACCGGATACCCAAGGCAAGCAGAATCTATTCCGCGATCTGAGCCGGGAGTACGCCCAACTGGAGCCGGTGGTCGAAACCTATCGCAGCTACACAACGGCAGAAGAGGATATTGAAGTCGCCCGGGAGATGTTGAACGATCCCGAAATGGCGGAACTGGCCCAGGAGGAGCTGGAGGGTGCAGAGCAGGCCCGCAATTCACTGGAACCCGAATTGCAGCTGTTGCTGATACCTGCGGATCCAAACGACGGCCGCAATGTCTTTCTGGAGATCCGCGCCGGCACCGGCGGTGCCGAGGCGGCACTGTTTGCGGGCGATCTGCACCGCATGTATCTTCGCTACGCCGAGACACAGCGCTGGCAGGTGGAGACTATCAGCGAGAGTCCCGGCGAACATGGCGGCTTCAAGGAGATCATCTGCCGCATCAGCGGCAATGCAGTCTACTCCCGGCTGAAGTTTGAATCCGGCGCACACCGGGTGCAACGGGTGCCTGAAACCGAATCCCAAGGGCGGGTCCACACCTCCGCCTGCACCGTGGCCATCCTGCCGGAGGCGGAGGCAGTCGACGAAGTGGAGATCAACAGCGGCGATCTGCGCATCGACACCTACCGCGCCTCGGGCGCCGGGGGTCAGCACGTCAACAAGACGGATTCGGCGGTGCGTCTCACCCATCTTCCCACAGGCATAGTGGTGGAGTGCCAGGATGAACGCTCGCAGCACAAGAACAAGGCCCGCGCTATGTCTCTGCTGTCGGCAAAACTGCTCTCCCAGATCCAGGATGCCGCCGCCAGCGAGCAGGCCAGCGCCCGCAAGCTGCAGGTCGGCAGCGGGGATCGCTCCGAGCGTATCCGCACCTACAATTTTCCCCAGAACCGGCTTACCGATCACCGCATCAACCTGACCCTCTACAAACTGGACGAGGTGATGGCCGGGACACTCGACCAAGTGGTGGATCCGTTACTGCGCGAACACCAGGCCGAGGCGCTGGCGGCGATGGGTGGTGAATAGGCTGTAGGAGCGGCACCTACCCCAGCCAAAGCTATTCCGATGCAGAAAAACATCAAACAGACCCTGGAAGAGGCGGCGTCTATCCTGGGGGCGCAACCTGACGGTTCTCCCCTGCTGGAAGCGGCAGTACTACTTTGCCATCTGCTCGAAAAACCCCGCAGCCATCTCTACGCCTGGCCTGAAAAAATGCTCGACAACGCCCAGTATCAGGCCTATCAGGCACTACTTCAAAGGCGCCGCAGGGGCGAACCCATCGCCTATATCACCGGACAGCGTGAGTTCTGGTCCCTGGAGCTGGAGGTCACACCGGACACATTGATCCCCCGCCCCGACACTGAACTGCTGGTTGAGCTGGCGCTGGCCCATTTGTCGCAGAAGAATCATTGCCGCATTGCCGACTTGGGCACCGGCAGCGGCGCGATCGCCCTGGCAATCGCCAGTGAACGCACCGACTGCGAGATCCACGCCACTGACCGCTCATCCGCAGCCCTTGCCGTTGCCCGGAAAAATGGTGACAAGCTGGGGTTCAATAACGTGCACTTCCACCTGGGCAGTTGGTTTGAAGCACTGCCTGGCCACGACCGCTTCAGACTCATCCTGAGCAACCCGCCCTATATACCCAACAATGACCCTCACCTCGCCCAAGGAGATCTCTCCAGCGAGCCCAGAGAGGCGCTGGCCGCAGGCCATGGCGGGCTGGATGATATCCGCGAAATCACCACTGCGGCCCACAACCATCTGTTACCCGGCGGCTGGCTGTTGCTGGAACACGGTTTTGACCAGGCAGCAGCCGTACAGGCACTGTTGCTGGAGGCCGGACTGACAGAGGTTCAATCCCATCGCGACCTGGCCGGACACGAAAGGATCACAGAGGGACGACTGCCAGAATAAATAGTGTCTGCCTGAAAATCCCGAATTTATCGCAGAACAGACAATTCCATGGGTTCTGCCACTTGAAAATTCCCCTACATTAGCTAGGATTGTCGACTATGGATATTGATGGTCACGAATTCATCAAACATCGAAGTATTCACTTCGTTGAGTTTCACCCGGATCCGAATCAGGCTCAGACCGCTGCGCTGCTGCTTGCCGATGTGGAAGGCATAATGCGGGTGGATCCCATCGACGCTCATCATCTGCAGGTGACTTATCACATCATGGATATCACCCTGGAGCAGATCGAGGTGGGCCTGACCAGTATGGGACTGCACATCGACAACCGCCTGTTGTACCGGCTGATACGCGCGCTGCACTACTACACCGAAGAGAACCAGCGCGCCGTTCGGGGTTGCACCAAGGGCAATCCCAACTGCACCCGCAACATCTTCGCCAAACGCTATCAGAGCATCGACCACCATTGCCGGGACCACCGCCCCGAGCACTGGCGCAAATATCTCTAATTTATTATGGTTGCCTGTCAGACCTGACGGGATTCCAACTCCAATGAACGACGAACAACTGCTGCGCTACAGCCGCCAGATCATGCTGCCCTCCATCGGCATTGAGGGACAGCAACGGCTACTCGATGCCAGTGTGCTGCTCATCGGCCTTGGTGGACTGGGCGCGCCTGTGGCGATGTATCTTGCAGCCGCCGGGGTCGGACGACTGACACTTGTCGATTTCGACCAGGTCGACCTGAGCAACCTGCAACGCCAGATCATCCACACCACCGACCGTATCGGCACACCAAAGGTTGAATCTGCAAAGCAGGCACTTGCCGCGCTCAATCCCGAGATCGAAATCGAGTGCATCGGACATCAGCTTGAAGGGGATGAGCTCTCCGCACAGGTACAGCGGGCAGACCTCATCGTCGACGCATGCGACAACTTCGCCACCCGTTTCGCCATCAATGCCGCCTGCCACCAGAACAGCACCCCACTGGTATCCGGCGCGGCAATCCGCATGGAGGGACAGGTCAGCGTCTTTCCCGGTAAACCCGGCGGCCCCTGCTACCGCTGCCTCTACCCCGAAAACGGCCAGGTGGAGGACACCTGCACCGCCAACGGCGTGCTCGCGCCAGTGGTCGGCATCATCGGCAGCATCCAGGCCACGGAGGCCATCAAGTGCCTTACCTGCGCCGGATCGACACTCGAGGGACAACTACTGATTCTGGATGCGCTGCACATGCAGTGGCGCAGTCTCAAGCTCAAGGCAGACCCGCACTGCCCGGTTTGCAGCTAGTGCTCCTTCAATGTGATGATTGCAGGTTCAGCCAGGAGGTTGGGTGCGCTGTGCGCGCCATGATTTGCGTGAATACCGTGATTACGGCTTGTTTTGGTGCGCACGGCGCACCCTACACATCCTAGATGAAGGACTACTAGTGCCTTCGTTGCTTCAAAGCAGGATCACCCCGCTCCTGCTCTCCTCGCTCTGTTTCCTGATCCTGCTGCTGCCTGATAGCTGGCAACAGGTGCTGCGTTACGAAAACGCAGCCATCGGAAACGGGCAACTCTGGCGTCTGATCACTGCCCACCTGGTACACTTGGGCTGGCCCCATCTGCTACTCAACATATTGGCCTTCTGGCTCATCCTGGAACTTTTCTTCCTGCCGGACATCCGGCTGAGATTGCTGCTGCTCACCCTGGGAACCTCGCTGGGGCTTCTGATCTTCAGCCCGGATGTAGGCTGGTATGCCGGTTTCTCCGGCGCCCTGCACGGCCTGCTGGCACTGGCGCTGCTGGACAGGGCGCTGACATCTCCCCAGTCTTCCGTGATCATGTTGGTTCTACTGGCGGGCAAGCTCTTGTGGGAACAACTACAGGGACCGCTGCCGGGCAGTGTCTCCCTGACCCAGGGCAGCGTAATCGTCGACGCACACCTTTACGGCGCCATCTCCGGGGCAGTAATATGGGGGCTGGAGAGAGTGGCTCTCCCATTTAGAAATGAGGATCCTGAGTGAAACAGATTGCACTCTTGTCGATTATGCTGTTTGGACTTTTTGGCTGTCAGGAGATAGATATTTCCCAGATGTCACCGGAAGAACGAGAAGCGGTCACTTCCCTCGCCTGGCTGAAAAATGCCGATGCGACAAAAGACGCGGATACGGCAATCAAACGTGGAGACCACAGGCTGATCGCGATGGCGACCCGCAGTCCGACCCTGCCGGGTGTGCCGGTGGAATCCTCGTCAAAGGCGAAATCGGTATGCGGCATTCGCTATCTTGAGGGATCCACCGATGCGGTCGTCAGTGATCTTCATCTGAAACTGCTGCAAGAGGCTCAGAAGTATGCCGAACAGTTTAACCACATCATGTTGAAACGCTGTATGAACCGCTCTAAATAGCCCTGCGGGCCGTACTATTCGCGATCGATGCGGTTCACAAGTTCACCGGCATCCTACATCAGGCGTTGTATCTTCTTCGCAGCGTGTAACCTATACCGCCCAAACCTAGCAGTAGCGGCAGCCAGAACGCCGCTCCGCCACCACCCCCATCCGAAATAGTCACATTGCCACCGGCATCCACGAAGATGGTGCCGTGTTCGAGGGCGGTGCCGTCCGTTGACTTGCAGGCAGTCCCGACGGCAGTGGTGCCTGTAACACCGATATCCACATCCGAGAGGCTGAAAAAGATATTATTGCTGCAGGCCACCCGCACCCGGCCTCTGGCAACCAGCCTGTTGGGCAGGATTGGCGACGCCGAACCGGTATTGGGAAATATCCCAAGATTCAAAACCGCATCGTCATTGTGGTCGCAATAGGTTGAGCCATCGGCACTGAATGAGAGAAGCGAGATTTCAACCTGAGGGCAACTGCCCCCAGTACCGCCCACTGCCCAGTTGATAGTCTGGGCAAATCCGCCTTGATAGTTGCCCGCAATATTCAGCACACCACCATTTACATCAAAAGGACCGGTGCCACCATCCACCGTCACCACCAGATCGTCCTCATCCACACCGGAGTTACCGTCTCGGGCGGTGAGCCGAAATCTCATGGTTCTGCTCACCGTCGGCAGGATTTCGCCGATCTCCCCTAGCGCCCACGTCAACTGGTAACTGAGCCGGGGGAAGTTTCGAACCGGTGTATCTTTCGGCAGATAGGAGCGAAACAACGGGGAGCCTGGATCCATCTGGTCCCACTGATAGGAGAGGGTGTCCAGTTCTGGGTCAAGAGCAGAGCCGGTCAGGGCAAAAGGCGTGCTTTTTGGAATCGTGAAAGCCGCCCCGGCATTTGCTGTGGGAGCCGTATTGCCGCTGGATGCGAGTGTCCCGCAACTGCTACCACCACCCAGAGTGGAATAAGCCACCATCTGCTCAATACTCACCCCATGAAAGGTGGCATCCGAATTGTCCTGCAGATTTTCCGCGCCGCAGATACCCGCATAGCTCATGATGGTGGAGCCACTGCCGGGCTCTACCGCCGTCGCAGCTATCCTGTTTCCGCCACAAGCACCCGCAGTACCGTCGAAGGTATGATCTGCACCGAACTGGTGACCGATTTCATGGGAGACAAAATCGATATAAAAGGCATCGCCGGTAGGCAACGGCGATCCTGTCACCCCTTTAGCCTTGAAAGCACCGTCGCAAACACTCTCAATTACGGCGATACCACCCCCCCCGTGCTGAAGACATGACCGACGTCGTAGTTGGCGCTGCCGATAACCGCATCCAGATTAGCCTGATTTTGATCCAGCATGGCGACGCCATCGGAGTTTGTATAGGGATCGGTGGCACCATCCGTATAGATAATCCGGTCATTTCCGGCAACCAGTATGAACTGCACCGCGATATCCCGCCCATAGATCTGATTGACCCGGTTGATGGCGGTCACCATGGCAGAGAGCGCACTGGTCTTGGTGCCGCCGTGAAACTGGGTGTATTCGCCGGTGGCCGCCAGGGCCAGCCGATAGTTACGGCGCTGTCCACTAGTGCGTTGGGCTGTATCACCATCGCTGCGCAAGGCCGCCTGCAAATCCCCATCAACAGCGCAGGTAAATCCGCTTTCAGCTCCCATGCCACGCTGCGCCATGGCATAGTCGCCTTTGTAGTAGGCGCGATAACCGCCACTCCCATCCGGATCGATAAAGACAGTACCGGCGGTAGAGGTGATCATGCCGTGAAACCCCTGTGGGGTCATATCCAGCCGACCGCTGGCACCGGGGTCATCGACACCATGAACCTGATAGGTGGTTATATCCGGGTAGCGCGCTGCCAGTTCCGGCGCCAATATCGGTGAAAGTTCGAGTCGAAAGCGCTGCATCGTGCCGTTGGGCATGGGTAGGTCAAGCGCCGAACCCTGACTGCTGGTAAACTCCAGAGGGGCAGCCGCCAGCGCCTGCCGCAAGGCGCAAGGCGCCATCATCCGCTTGCAAGGGGCGATAGTAGAGTGATTCCGCAGTTATCCCGCGAGCAGCGGTATCCCCTGCCGGGACATCACTCCAGATGGCAGCCGATCCACTGCAGGGCAAACCAAAAAGCGCAACGACAAATAATAAGGGGGATATTCCAGCACGCATGCAACCCGTCTCCGGTTAGTGAATCCTTTTGAACATGATTCCCCACAGCCTGCTGCGAGGAGTCGTTTATTCTTGCCTGTCAGTCCCTGAACCGCTCCTGAACGGTCAGGCCTTGAGCTTTTTCAGCAAAAGCTCGTTGACCTGTTCAGGATTGGCCTTGCCTCTGGTCGCTTTCATGACCTGGCCGACAAAGAAACCCAACAGTTTCTCCTTGCCCGCGCGGAACTGTTCAACCTGCTTTGGATTGTTGGCGATGATTTCGTCGACAATCGGCTCCATCGCCCCTGTATCGGTAATCTGCTTGAGTCCTTTAGCCTTGATCACCGTATCCGCGTCACCCTCGCCGTTCCAGATCGCCTCGAAGACCTGCTTTGCGATCTTGCCTGAGATGGTCTTGTCGGCGATGCGTTTCAGCAGCCCACCCATCTGCTCAGGACTCACCGGGGAGTTGGCGAGATTCAGCCCCGCCTTGTTCAATGCACCACCCAATTCCATGGTGACCCAGTTGGCAGCTATCTTGGTTTCGCCACCCGCATTGACCACCGCTTCGAAGTAATCCGCCAACGGGCGGCTGGCAGTCAGTGCATTTGCCTCTTTTTCGCCCAGTGCATAGGTCTGAATAAAACGCTGCAGCTTGGCGGTAGGCAGTTCCGGCATCTCATCCCGGATCTGCTCCAGCAGCGACTCATCGATCTCCACCGGCAGCAGATCAGGATCGGGGAAATAACGGTAGTCGTTCGCCTCCTCCTTGCTGCGCATGGAGCGGGTCTCATCCTTGTCGGCATCGTAGAGACGGGTCTCCTGCACGATCCTGCCGCCACCCTCGACCACGTCAATCTGGCGCTCCAGCTCATAGTTGAGGGCACGTTCCAGAAAGCGGAAGGAATTGATGTTCTTCAGTTCTGTACGGGTACCGAACGCCTCCTGGCCATAGGGACGAATGGAGAGGTTCGCATCCACCCGGAAAGAGCCCTCCTGCATATTGCCGTCGCAGATGCCGAGATATACCACCAATTGGTGGATCTTGCGGGCATAGGCCACCGCCTCCTTGATGGAGCGCATATCTGGCTCGGAGACGATCTCCAGCAACGGCGTACCGGCCCGGTTGAGGTCGATCCCGCTCAAACCGTGAAAGTCTTCATGCAGAGATTTGCCTGCATCCTCCTCCAGATGCGCGCGGGTGATACCGATCACTTTCGACTCGCCGCTTTCGAGCTCGACGGTCAACTCGCCCTTGCCTACGATAGGCAATTCAAACTGACTGATCTGATAACCCTTTGGCAAATCAGGATAGAAGTAGTTTTTCCGCGCAAACACTGAACGCTTACCAATTTCAGCGCCAACTGCAACACCGAATTTGAGGGCGCAGTTTACCGCCTCCCGGTTCAGTACCGGCAACACGCCGGGGAAGGCCAGATCCACATTGCAGGCCTGGGTGTTGGGCGCTGCACCGTAGGCCGTGGAGGCCCCGGAGAAGATCTTCGATTTGGTGGCCAGTTGGGCATGAACTTCCAACCCGATGACGGTTTCCCACTGCATGGTCTTTACTCTAACTTAGGTTATACAAAAAACACTGATTCAAAGTGCCTGATCCGCTACGCTTGATCAGGCCTACATCCTGGAAACAGCGATCTAACGTAGGCCGGTTCAAGCGCAGCGGAACCGGCAGCCACCTGCGAAAGCCTCAACAACCTTCCGGCGCCAGCTTGTGCCAGTCCGTGACTTGCTGGAGTTTATGGGCGACGTTCAGCAGCTTCGCCTCGTCAAAATAGTTGCCGATGAGCTGCAATCCGACCGGCATGCCCTCCACCGGTTCCACCGGCACCGACATGCCGGGCAGCCCTGCCAGATTGGCCGCTATGGTATAGATATCGTTGAGGTACATGGTCACCGGATCATCCGCCTTCTCCCCCAGGCCAAAGGCGGTAGTGGGTGTGGAGGGTCCCAAAACCACATCGACCTGCTCGAAGGCTGCCTTGAAATCATCGGAGATCAGGTGACGGATCTTCTGCGCCTTCAGGTAGTAGGCGTCGTAATACCCGGCCGAAAGGGCATAGGTTCCGATCATGATGCGCCGCTTTACCTCTTCTCCAAACCCCTCTCCTCTGGAGCGTTTATAGAGGTCCTCCAGATCCTTGGGGTCTTCGCAGCGATAGCCATATCGTACGCCGTCGAAACGGGAAAGATTGGAAGAGCACTCGGCAGGCGCGACCACATAGTAGGTGGGCACAGCCAAGTGCGTGTTGGGCAGGCTGATCTCCACCACCTCGGCACCCAGCTTGCGGTACTCCTCGATGGCAGCCTCAACAGATGCCGCCACCCCGGCATCCAGGCCTTCGTCGAAATACTCCTTCGGCAGGCCAATCTTCAATCCCTGCAGAGAATCGTTCAAACCAGCGGAAAAATCGGGTAGTGGCTCCTCCGCACTGGTGGAATCTCTCGGATCGAAACCGGCCATGGCCTGCAGCATCAGCGCCGCATCCTCGGCGCTGCGCGTCATCGGACCGCCCTGGTCGAGACTCGACGCAAAGGCGATCATGCCGTAACGGGAGACCCGGCCGTAGGTGGGTTTCAGTCCGGTAATGCCACAGAGCGCAGCGGGCTGGCGGATGGAACCGCCAGTATCGGTGCCGGTTGCCGCGACCGCCAGACGCGCCGCGACGAGGGCAGCCGAACCACCGGATGAGCCGCCGGGCACACGTTCCCGGTCCCAGGGATTGCGCACCGGGCCGTAGAAACTGGTCTCATTGGAGGAGCCCATGGCGAACTCATCCATATTGGCCTTACCGAGCATCACCACCCCGGCGGCATTGAGCCGCTCCACAACAGTAGCGTCGTAGGGCGAGATGAAACTGTCGAGCATGCGGGAACCGCAACTGGTTTTCACACCCTGGGTGCAGAAAATATCCTTCTGCGCGATAGGAATGCCTGTGAGAGGTCCGGCATCGCCCGCACTGATCCGCTGATCAGCCGCTTCCGCAGCCTGAAGGGCGACATCTGGGGTTACCGTGATATAGCAGTTCAAGCCCTCATCCAGCGAATCGATGCGCTTCAGGAAATGACGAGTCAATTCCACACTGGAAAATTCACCGGCACGCAGGCCCGCGCCCAGTTCCGCGATAGTTTTGTTATGCATAGTCAGTCAGTTATTCCTGCCAAGTGGAACTCATCCACTACTCGATCACCTTGGGCACCAGGTAGAGATCACTCTCAACCTTGGGCGCAATGGCCTGGAAGTCTTCCCGACGGTTCACTTCAGTCACCTCGTCCACCCGCAGACGCTGAGCCATGTGCAGCGGGTGGGCCATCGGTGTGACATCATCGGTTTCGACGTCATCCATCTGTGCAACCAAACCCAGAATATTGGAGAGATCTGTGGCGTAACCTTCGATCCGGTCCTCGTCCACCGCCATTCTGGCAAGGTGGGCAATTTTCTCTATGTCAGAGCGATCCAACGACATCCGTCTGATTCCTGTGGTGAAAAACGTGCAAAAAGTTACCACATTTAGGCGTTTCGAGATACGGCGAAAAACGAAAACCACACTGAAAATCCCCCCGGTAAGGCACCATTTGCAACTCGACCGCGTGAAACGGCGTTCCCTATTCCAGACACTTTATTTGACGATTTAAAATATTGGGATATAATTCCCACTTACGGAGCCTATCAGAGCTGACACTTAAGATAGGCAAGCAGGCCCCCTCCGCATCAATCACAAGGAAACAGTTGATATGAAAAAATTACAACAAATAGCCATATCCACACTGCTGGCACTGCTGATCAGCGCCTGTGGGGGCGGTGGAGATGACACGACATTCGGAAGTTCTTCCGCAACACGCAGCGACGAAACCGTCCTTGGCCGGGTAACCGGCTTTGGCAGTGTATTTGTCGATGGGGTCGAGTACGAAACAGACAACACCCAAATTACCATCAATGGCGTTCCTGCCAATGAAAGCGCATTGAAACTCGGCATGGTGGTGCTGCTGAAAGGCAACTCCGACGGCAGCCATGGAGAGGCCTTCAATATCGATTTCTCCGATGAGATTCACGGCTTTGTCGACGAGAACCTGACCGACACCGGCGGCGCACTTCAGGTGATGGGGCAGACCGTTTACAGCGACCCTCTCACCGTTTTTGAGTCAGAGGTTGCCGGCATCACCACCATTGCAGCCATCCCCCAAGGCGCCATTGTCGAGATCAGTGGTTATCGCGATGCGGATGGCGCACTGTTCGCCACCCGGATTGAGCTGAAAAAACTCGCCTTGGATCCAGGGGACGAGGTCAGCGTAAAAGGCCGGATCGAGACCCTGGATGAAAATGCCAAACGACTCACCCTGGGAACTATGGGAGTCGACTACAGCCAGGCGGAGGTCAAAGACGTACTGATTGTCGGCAGATTTTATGAGATCAGCAGCCGTCAGGGCACATCACCCATCAGCGGTGACCTGATCGCTGACGAGGTCGAAGCGGCAGAAGACGCAGCGGAACAGATTGATAGTGACTCAGATGAACAGATCAAACTGGAAGGCAGAATCGACACACTCCTCACGGATGACCTGTTTACCCTCAATGGCCTGGAGATCCTGGTCAATCCGGAAACCGAATTTGAAGATGGCGATCGACAGCAGCTTACTGAGAATGCACTGATTAAGGTCCGGGGCCATCTCAACGAGCAGGGGCAGGTCAGCGCAGATGAGATCGAGTTTCGCTCCGAGACATACACTGAAATCGAAGGCATAGTAAGCCGGGTCGACAGCAATAACAGCACATTGACCATCGGCAATAGTTTGATCCACTACTCCAGTGAAACACTGGTAATAGACGAGTGGAAAGAGGATCGCAGTTTCAACCTGCAGCAGATCAGGGTCGGCGATGAACTGGAGATAGACGTTACACAGGATGCTGCAGGCAATCTGTTTGCAGTCAAACTGGTCAGAAAATCAGGGACTGAGGTTGAGACTGATGATGAGGATCACGCTGAAGGCAGCGGGGACGATGACGCACAGGAAGATGAGACTGGCGATGAGGACTCCTCTGAGAACGAAAATGACGACGGAAACACCGGCGTCCCAGGCATCACCGACAGCCACCGTGTCCTGGCCTTCAACGACCTCGGCATGCACTGTGCTGACCTTGACTACACCACCTTCGTTGTCCTGCCGCCTTTCAATGTAATCCGCAGCCAGGTCATCGAGCGCGGCGCCACCCCCCGCATTCTCAGCAGCGCGGAAGTCGACGTCGCCTACAAGGCGCAGATGGATGCAGCAGGCTCGATCAACACCACCAGCCAGAACCTGCCGGGATCCGTGCAGAAAACCAACTTCTGGGACATCAACCCGGCTAGCGGCAACACCTACGTTTTCGATCTGTTCGGCGGCAATCCCCCGGCGGATGTCGGACTCCTGGGCCAGAGCATGCCCGGCGTCAACGCACCCTATGCCGCCAATGAAGATCAACCCTTCGAGCACTACGACGCGGACTTCGCCTGGTTCTCAGCGGACGGCGTTCCGATCCTGCCGGTGGATGACGCCGGACAGACCAATTCCTACCCACTGATGCAGGTTACCGCCAGCGACAAGACCAGTGGCCAGGCACTCGCCAGTCTGGACATCGTTTTGCCCGTCGCCTCCGAGGCGGACTGCCAGAATTGCCATGCCCTGGGAGAGATTGGCGCCGACAGCAACCGTCGCCCAGATGTCGATTTCATCTTCCCTGACGATATCAACGACCCCAACGATGTACTGCAGGCGGCAAAGGCCAATATCCTGCGTCTCCACGACAACAAACACGGCACCGATATCGATAATCAGCGCCCGGTGCTCTGCGCCGGTTGCCACTACTCGGCAGCGCTGGACCTGGCTGGAAACGGCGGGCCTGTCGGCAAACAGGTGGGCCATGCCATGATGTCCCAGGTGATGCACGGCCACCATGGTGAGTTGCGGGATCCCGCCACCGATGAGCTTATCTTCCCGGAAAACGGCACTCTGGAAGAGACCTGCTATCAGTGCCATCCCGGAAAGGTTACCAAGTGTCTGCGCGGTGCCATGGGCGGTGCCGGCATCACCTGCCAGAACTGCCACGGCGGCATGCTTGCAGTAGGCGGTGTGCACAACCTTCCGGCCGGCGGCAGTCTCGACGGGGCCAATGACGGCACCACTCCGCGCCAGCCCTGGATCGACGAGCCACGCTGCGAATCCTGCCACACCGGTGATTCCAATGATCACCTGGGCGGCACCATTCGCCTTAGTCAGACCTGGGAATCAGGGGATCCGTCGGCAACTCCCCGCCGGGCAGACAACAAGCGTTTTGCGGAAAACCCAGCCAAGCTCTATCGCAACAGCCTGGGACATGGCGGTGTTGCCTGCGAAGGCTGCCACGGCTCCACCCACGCCATCTGGCCCAATGCAGTGCCGGGATCCAACGACAATGTGGCCGCCGTGCAGCTGCAGGGGCATGCCGGAACCATCAGTGAATGCAGTAGCTGTCACACCACTCTGGGTCTCACCCTGGATGGCCCCCACGGCATGCACAACGTCAACAACCCAGCCTGGACTGAGGGGCATGAGTCCTTCTACGCACAGAATCCAGGGAGTTGCCGCGCATGCCACGGCCAGAACCTGGAAGGCACCGCACTCTCCCGTACCGCGGCGGCTCGTGATCTTCAAACCGACGATAACGGCCCGATCCACCTTGCCAAAGGCACAGAGGTCAGTTGTACGCTGTGCCATAAGAAGCCCTGATGCAGGATAAAAGAGTATTACTTGACCCAAGCACAAATGGGATTATAATCCCAAAATCGCCATGTTCCGGCCAGTCTCCCAGAGACTGGCCGGAACCTGCGCACTAACGAGATCAGCTACCGACATGGATTGAATCAGTTTGATGTCCAACGAGATCCAGAAAACACTCACCGCCGCCATCCTGAAACTCCTGCGGCCACTGGTGCGCCTGCTGTTACGTAACGGCATGAGCTACGGTGACTTTGCAGATCTCAGCAGATGGGTATTTATGGATGTGGCGGAAAAAGAGTTCACCCTCCCGGGGCGCAAGCAGTCAGTATCGCGCATCTCGGTCATCACCGGCCTCACCCGCAAGGATGTGAGCCGCCTGCAGAAGATAGAGACACCTGACGACTCCGCCATTGCCCAGCAGTACAACCGGGCAGCGAGGGTAATCGCAGGCTGGCTGCGGGACAGCCGCTTCCACACCTCGGAAGGAGCACCGGCTGAACTCTCTTTCGATTCCGGGGTCAACAGCTTCACTGCACTGGCGAAAGAGCACAGCGGTGACATCCCGCCCAGGGCCATCCTCGATGAACTGCTCAGGGTAGGAACGGTCGAACAGAATGAAAACGGCAGCATCCGTCTCCTGATGGAGGCCTTTGTCCCCCGCACCGGGGAGAAGGACAAGCTGCATATATTGGGCACCGACGTCTACCTGCTGCTATCCACCATCGACCACAATCTGCGGCTGGGTGATTCCGATCCCCGCTACCAACGCAAGGTGGCCTATGACAACCTGCCAGAGGAGGCGCTACCCCGTTTCCGGGAGATGAGCGCAGAGAAGGCCCAGACCCTGCTGATCGAGCTTGACCGCCATCTCTCCGCCCAGGACCGCGGCCTTAACCCTGAGGTGAAAGGCAGTGGTCGCAAACAGGCCGGTTTCGGCATCTACTATTTTGAGCAGGACATGACCGCAGATGACTGACATGAAAGTTTTTCCGATCCTTTTTACCACCCTCATTCTTTCCGGCTGCGGCGGTGGCGGTGAAACCCAGACCGCTGATGGCGGCATCGGCGGCACCGGCGTCTCCTGGGGGCGTGTCACGGGTTTTGGTTCCATCTATCTGAACGACATCAAATACGAAACCACGACCACAAGCTACCAGTTTGAGGAGCCGACACGGGTCGACCAGTCTGACCTGAAGGTCGGCATGGTGGTGCGTATCACCGGAAGCAACGACGGCGTCAACGGTGAAGCGGAGACGGTGGAGTACGCCGATCTACTGGAGGGCACCGTCAGCGGCAATGACATTGCAGGCAGCAGCAGCCTGACTGTGATGGGTCAGACAGTGATCGTCGATCTTGACACCATCTATGACGACGGCGGCACCGGTATCCTGCTCGCCGACCTGGCTATCGATGCAGTCATCGAGGTCAGCGGTTTCTCCGATGGTCTTGGCGTCATCTACGCCACCCGCATCGAGGTGAAGTCCGCCGCCTGGAACGGCGCAGATCAACTCGAAGTCAAAGGCATCGTGCAAAACCTGGTCGCCAACAGATTTTCGCTTGGCGGCCTCACTGTCGATTGGAGTGTGGCAAGTCTGCCCGACGGCACCCCCCAGGAAGGGACGTACGTCGAAGCCAAAGGAAACAGCTTCAACGGCGCAATCTTCGAAGCCGATGAAGTGGAGACCGAGGGCGATGGCGACCTGGAGTGGGCCGAGGATGGCGAAGAGCTGGAGATCGAGGGGATCGTCACCACCGACATCGATGACGTCACGAATCAGTTCACGCTCAATGGCCAGACGGTCCAGATAACCGCATCCACTGAGTTCGAGGACGGAAACAGCGACGAAATCCTGGCCGGAACACCTCTGGAAGTTGAGGGAACCATGGACGGAACACTACTGATCGCCAGTGAAATCGAATTCGGCACCGACAGTGCTGACAAACAGGAGGTTGAAGATACCGTCGCCAGCGTGGATCTGGGCGCAGGCAGCTTTACCACGGTCCTGGGCGGGCAAACATTCGTAACCACCACTTCGACTATCTTCGTCGACGAAAACGACCAATTCTTCAGCCTGGCCAGCCTGAACCCCGGCGAGAATGTCGATGTTACCTATGTCGATAATGGCGGTGTCCTGACAGCCACCAAGGTGGAACGGGAGTAGGTAGGAGCTGCGACCCCGCCGCGATTGCTCCGTTGGCGGGTAAATCGCGGCGGGGCGCCGCTCCTACACACCGTCCGGTTGCGACCAGCTGATCCATTCAGCGATAAGTCAGCTTGGGCAGGTCGATGGGGTTCAACGCGTAACGCTCCCCCAACTGTCTGAAAGTCTCCGCCTCATCGGCATCTACGCCTATCTGCTTACTGACTTCGGCGAGAGTCTTGCAGCCAACCCCGGCGCCCGAATACTTCGCCTCAATCGCTTGCGGGGCGAGATCCGACACGGAAACCGCTTCCCCCACCAGACCGAAATTCCTGATCAACGCCGCCCATGGCAGCCCTGTGAGCATCCGTTTATGATGAGCGCTGCCGATCTCATGCCGAAACGGTGCAAAGAGAGACTACAGGGATAGAAATGATGCACAACCGCCTATTTGTCGGACTGCTGTTTGGCGCCGCCCTTCTGTCAGCCAGTGGATCCTCCATTGCCGGAGGATCCGACACCCTCTATGTGGATGGCTCCATCCAGACAGACCACTGCCGGAACTACAACCCCGAAACCCGCAAGTGTGGTAACGGCAAACAGGCCGCCTACCAAGCGCTGGCCGGAGCCTCCGCTGTGGCGGCTGCAGGGAACAAAGTGCTGATCCGTGGCGGCGTATACCGTGAAATACTCAAACCCAGGCATTCCGGCACAAAATCAAAACCCCTTATCTTCCGCGGCTACAAGGGAGAAACAGCAATCATCAGTGGCGAGCATCTCAAACCCGCAATCGACATCTCTTATCGCAGCCACGTGATCCTGGAGAACATTGAAGTGCACGACGTGAGGCGCTGGCTCTATGGGCGGGATGCGGATTACAACCAGATCATCAACTGCCGCTTCATTGGCGCTCACGACCCCAACGGCAGCTCCAAGACAGGCCTCTTCTTCGAACAGGCGGATCACAACCGCATCATCAACAACCTGTTTGACGGCACCACTCAGGACAACCTTTCACTGGTGAAGTCGGACAGCAACCTGGTGCAGGGCAATCGATTTCGCAACGGCAAACACACCCTCTGGACCATCAAGTGCGGCAACAAGAACATCATCAGGGGTAACGACCTCTACAACGAACTGCAGAAGATCGGTGAGATCTACGACTATCATAACGTGGGTTTTGACCACCAGTTTGACGATGATGACGCCACCAAGCACAATCTGGTGGAGGACAATGACTTCACCTATACCCCATCCAGCGGCAGGCACTCCCCCTACGCAGGCATCCAGCATGCCGCCCAGCAGAGCATCATCCGGCACAACCGGTTTCGCCACACCATCGGCCCTGCAATGCAGCTCGCTCTATATGGCAAAGAGGCCCGCTACAACACGGGCAACCGCATCTACAACAACACCTTTCACGCCACCAGTTTCGCTGCAATCGAGATCGCACTGGGAGGAAAAGGCTATCATCTTGATGACAATCAGCTGGTCAATAACGCCTTCACACGCAGCATCTTTGTGGTCAACGACGAACGATGGGACTGGTACAATCGCTTCCTCCGGGGTGCGCCGGTGCAGATCAAGACAGCTCGTCTCGATGGCTTCTTTTTCGACAACAACCTGATCTTCAATGAAGAGGCGGGGGAGTTCTATCTCATCTCCCATGGCGTGCGTAACTCCAACCGCAATCCCTACCCACAATCCGTGAGCGGCTGGATGAAATCGAATCCGGAGTTGTTCCGGAATTTCATCGAGGCCGATCCGAAATACGTGGATGAAGGCAACAACGACTTCACACCCACCGGCGGCAGTCCTCTGCTGGACAGCGGCCGCTTTCTCACCCGCACCCGCAGCGCAGGCAGCGGAACGGAGATACCGGTCAACGACGCCTCCTGGTTCCAGGACGGTTTCGACATCCCCGGCGAAAAAGGCGACGAGATTCAGCTGCAGGATCAGCAGCAGCGCGTCCGCATCCTCGCAGTCGATTACAAAACCAACCAGATAACGCTCGATCGCCCGCTAACCTGGAACAAGGGTCAGGGCCTGACCCTGAGCTACAACGGGAAAGGGCCTGATATCGGCGCCATCGAAAAACCCTGAGATTTTGCCCGCACTGCCTCCCATATTATGGGAGGACACAGGGGGGGGGGTGTCAGGAAGGGAAAATTAAATTCCATTCCGACTAAAGAAACTCTGTCAAACACCGCTACAATTTAAAGCGAAAGAGGTAAATAGACTCGCAATATTGCTTTCCAGAAGAGGTTCCGGGTCTGATCCAATATTCGCATCTGCAATGGCAAACAGAAGTGGACAGGCGGTCTCTCCCCACTGATGCAACAGGGTGAATTAGGCGCAATGTTTTCAGGCATTCAGGATACCAGCTCCAGCGTTCTGATCGTCGATGACGCGCCGGATAACCTGGATCTGCTGCAACGCCTGTTGGCTGACGAAGCCTACGAGATCCGGGTGGCGCCGAATGGAGAATTTGCACTGCGTGCCGTGGAGGCCAACCCCCCCGATCTGATCCTTCTCGATATCCATATGCCTGGCCTGGATGGTTTTGAGGTGTGTAAACTTCTCAAGTCCAACGACCGTACAAGGGATATCCCGATCATTTTTCTTACCGCCCTGAACAATCCCGAGGACGAGGGTCGGGGGCTGACACTCGGGGCCGTGGACTATATCACCAAGCCTTTCCAGGCCGAGATCATCAAGGCGCGCTTGCGTACTCATCTGAAATACGTACATCAACGCAATCTGCTGGAACAGCTTGCGAAACTCGATCCTCTGACAGAGATCCCCAATCGGCGGTTTTTAGACGAACAGCTGGAGAATGAGTGGAGCCGTTCCCTGCGTAGTGGTTCCCGGCCCCTTTCCGTAGCCATTCTGGACGTGGATTTTTTTAAAAAATACAACGATAGCATGGGGCATCTTATGGGGGATAAGGCCCTGATTGCGATCGCCAGAACGATGACGCAAATACTCAGTCGCCCTGCCGACCTGGCGGCACGTTTTGGTGGCGAAGAGTTTTTCATACTGCTCCCCGATACGGATCAGGCGGGCGCCGAGATGATCGCTGAACACATCCGCAAAGAGGTGGGGGCACTCGCGATTGCTTATCCAGACGCCTCGGTTACACACCACCTTTCGGTGAGCATCGGGGGCACGACAGCTTTGCCCTCACCCGGCATTGGGTACAACGAACTGATAGAACGGGCCGACGCCAATCTCTATAAGGCCAAGAATTCGGGACGAAACCGGGTCATCTGGTCGAGTTTTCTAGCCGGGGAGGATGAGTGAGATGCCATCGCCTGCCGGACGGAACACCTCCCATGAACCTATCGAAAACCCTGCGGATCAAGGATGCGCCTGTTGAGGAGACGATTATGCTACGACATAAAATTCCCATTATCTTCCTGTGTTTGACGTTTTTCTCCGCCATCGTGCCCGCGCAGGAGAACAAACCTGTCTACGTTGGGTTTGATGGGGAGTTCAGCCTGCTCAACAGTACCTCTGCCCAATCGATCGAACGGGGCATCCGTATCGCGCTTGACGAGATCAACGAAGCAGGCGGCGTGTTGAACGGCCGGCCGATGAAACTATTGACCCGTGATAACCGCTCCGTTCCGGCGCGTGGGCGGGATAATATCCGGCGATTTGCCAAAGAGGAGGATCTGGTCGCCGTAGTGGGGGGACGCTTCAGTCCGGTCCTCCTCGACGAAATCGATCTGGTCCACGAATTGGGGATCGTATTACTGGATGCCTGGGGTTCAGCTGACGGCATTACCGAACATGACTACCGACCTAGCTATACCTTTCGCCTCTCTCTTCGCGACCGGTACGCCATGCCGGCCATGCTACGGCATGCACAAAAAAAAGGGGCCAAACGGGTTGGAATAATGGTGCCGAATACCGGTTGGGGACGAAGCAATGCCAAGGCAGCCCAGCGTTATCAAGAGCGTGAGTCAGCGCCGAAAATCCTGAAATTAGTCTGGTACAACTGGGGTGAAAAAGAGATGTTGCGACACTATCGCATACTGCTGAGTGCGGGGGCGGATGCGGTCATTCTGGTGGCAAACGATATTGAGGGATCCCGACTGGTCCATCAACTCGCCGCGGTAGATAATGACGAAATACTGCCGATTATCAGTCACTGGGGGGTAACTGGTGGCAAAATGGTGGAAAAGAGTGGCGCGACGCTGCACAAGCTCGATTTTTCCGTGGTTCAGACCTTCAGCCTGTTCACCGCTGATCCCCAGATCCGTGATCGGGTAATGAGCCGGGCCAGGCGGCTGTTGGCCATCCAGGGAATCGAGGACGTGGAATCGCCAGTGGGCTTTGGGCACGCCTATGATCTTATACACATCCTGGCCCGCGCTGTGAATATTGCAGGCACCACAAACCGGGCCAAAGTACGGGATGCCCTTGAACAGGTGCGCGACTACCAGGGGCTAACCGGTTCCTACGCACGCCCTTTCACGCCTGAAAGCCATGATGCCCTCAAGCAGAAATAGGTATTCATGGCCCGTTACCGTGAAGACGGGGTCATAGTACCGCTCTCTCTTGGGCGCAAATAGGCCGCCATGAAGTTGGAATTCCTCAACACCATGCGCTGGAACCTGTCACAGAAGATCGCAGTGGGAACCGGCGTGCTGACATTGATCACTGTTGTCGTTCTTGGTGGGCCCTCCTATCTGACCATGCGGCAACAGATGAATGAGACCCTGCATGCCGAGATCAATGAGAGTGTCCAGGATCTGGCTCAGCGGCTGGATGATAAATTAGCCGTAATGAACAGCACCCTGTCGTCTTTGTCGGAAAACACCCTGGTCGGCAATGCACTGGTGGATAGCATTGGGCGGAAGATCTATTTGCGTAGCTTTCTGGCCGATTTTCGCCAGATCAACGACGTTCCCGTCACCGTTGCAGTGACCGACTTTCGCGGAGTACCGTTTTCCCGGAACAATGAGAGTGCGCTTGTTGTGGCCAAAGAGTGGCTGGCAGCCGTTGTCGATTCGGGAGAGCGGCGTACCGCCATCGTTGTCGATCATGACAACTGCTATTTCGTATTGGCCGCCCCAGTGATCTTCGCCAACACCGGTCAACCGGAAGGGGTAGTAGTCATACAGTTTGCCGCTCGTGAGTTGCTCAGATCACCGCTTTACCGGCCATCATCCTACTCCCGCTACCTTGAGGATGTGTTCACCTTTCGCTTTATCGAGACCATCAGTAAACAGCAAATAACCAAGACCATTGGGAATGCCAAACCCAACTTTGTTGCAGCATCTGTACCGGTTGGCAGATCAGGCATATTTGCATCGAATAAGATGGAAATCTCGGTCTATTCGAATCCTGAGATTATTCCCGAACATTTCGACCGTTTATTGTGGGTCTATCTGATAACCGGGCTGGTTTCCATGTTCGTTCTGATCCCTGCCAGCCGTGTACTGGCAAACTCACTGACCCGGCGATTACGGCAGCTGGAAATGGCTACCGGGGGGATCTCTTTCGACACCACCAGTCAAAACCGTCTGCCGGTGGATGGCTACGATGAAGTCTCACATCTGAGCAGGACATTCAATTCAATGCTCGATCGCCTGGAGAGTGCCTACGTGGCACAGCGCCAGACAGGGGAGCATCTGAAAGGGGCTCTCACGTCCATGGAGCAGGCCAAGCAGGAGGCAGAGACTGCGAGTCAGGCCAAGACTGAATTTCTTGCCAACATGAGCCATGAGTTGCGCACGCCTCTCAATGCCATCCTCGGTTTTTCCCAGGTGCTGGAAAAGAAGTGTCGACAATGCCCATCACAACAGAAAAATCTGGGTATTGTCATCCGCAGCAGCGAACACCTGCTGACCCTGATCAACGACGTGCTGGACATGTCTCAGATCGAGGCTGGAAAGATAACAATAGAGAACGAAGTCATCAATCTCCATGAGTTGTTGGAGGATGTGGTCATGTTGATTCGGCCAAAACTGGAAGAGAAGGGGCTCTGGTTACAACTCGAACAGGATCCGGAATTTGAACGCTATATCCGGACCGATCCAGGCAAACTGCGTCAGATCCTGCTCAACCTGCTTGGTAATGCGGCCAAATATACCGACGAGGGGGGCGTTTTCATTCGTGCCAGCTCCCATGAAACGGGATCCGATACGGTTCACCTGGAACTGGAGATCGAGGATACAGGCAGGGGTATTGCGGAACAGGAGCAGGCGCGGGTCTTCGAAAAATTTACCCAGATCAAGCGTAATCGGGGATATAAAGAGGGTACTGGGCTGGGGCTGGGGCTGTCGATCTCCAAGCGCTACGCCGAACTCCTCGGTGGTGAAATAGATCTGCGAAGTGAGTTGGGTAAAGGGTCTGTTTTTTCCCTGTCGCTTTCTGTTTCACGGGGTGAAATCGATGAGGTAGCGAAACGCTCAGACTACAGCAGAGTTATAGGGCTGGAGCCGGACCAAGTGGAATTTCGAATATTGATCGTCGAGGACAATAAAGTGAATCGTCTTCTTCTGCGCAGCATTCTGGAGCGTATCGGCTTTCAGGTGCGGGAGGCGGTCGATGGTGAACAGGGACTGAAAGTGTTTTTCGAATGGCTGCCACAGTTGGTGCTGATGGACATCCGAATGCCCCATATGAACGGTTATGAAGCCACCCGCAGCATCAAGGCGAGTCCAGCCGGACAAGCGTGTAAAGTGATAGCGGTCAGCGCAAGTGTATTCAGGGAGGGAAAGGAAAGGTTATTCGCCGCCGGCTGTGATGACTTTCTGAGCAAACCCTTTTGGGAATCCGATGTCCTTGCCCTGTTGGCACAGCATTTAGGGGTGCGTTACCTCTATGAGGGGGGGGCTTCTAAAAAACGGGTTGTACCGCGAAAACTCGAGCCGCCGGACCTCACCATACTTTCTGGTGAGTGGCGCAGACGTTTTCACGCCGCCATCGAGCAGGGACAGGTGATGGAAATGGAGTCGCTGCTGGAAGAGATAACCCCCCATCACAAGGAGCTGTCAGAGCAGTTGTACCATCTGGTATCAAAATATGCATTCGACCGCTTGCTTGAACTGACATCTGAACACAATTGAACTCCCCCACTGCAAGCTGTGGGGGAATTAATAACCCAAAAAGATTGGACAGCCCGTTTGCAGGACTCCTAGACGCTTTCAATACGCCGCCGGTAGAAGATCGAATAGTAACGCACACTGCCCGGTGCATGAGAGATCCAGCCGGAGAGCGCAAGAATCACCAGCAGTAGCGGCATCGACAGATCTGGCCACAGGGTGATGGCATAGAGCAATAGCAGTTTGAGCATGATCACATGCCCGCGCAACTGCAGCAGCCAGATACCGTTGGCGTAGATAAATAACAGCGACAGCAGCAGACCACTAGCCAGACAAAGATCGAGATAGATACGCCAGGTTTCGTCCGCCGCCGCGTAAAGATAACCGCCTCCCACACCGGCGATACCGATCAGGTGGAGTGTGCGCAGACCGATATTTATCCAACGGTGTCCGGGGAAATAACGTGACTGAGAGGGAAATAGCACTTGCTTGAGACGGGGCATCGAACATTACCAGTTGATTTTAGTGTCACTCTTCACCATTCCGGCAGAATAGACAAGCCCGCTTGCAGTCCGGCTATTTTCGAAACCAAGAGATCCGCGCATGCGGTTCGGAGCATTTGAGAGACGACATATCGAACCCTTCAAGGGCTGTACCTCGTCATGAGGTTTCCAGCGGCAGGACGACCTCGACCCTGACTCCCCCCAGTTCAGGAGAACGCCTGAATAGAATTGTGCCTTCGTAGAGCTTGACGATATCCCTGACGATCGAGACGCCCAGACCATGGCCCTCTACCGTCTCATCCAGGCGTACGCCACGACGGGTCAGACCGGCAAGCTCCTGTTCCGTCAAACCGGGGCCATCATCCTCGATGACCATGCGAACACCTCCATCCAGTGTCATTCTGCAAACCACCCTGGACTCTGCCCATTTACAGGCATTGTCCAGCAGGTTTCCCAGCAGCTCGAACATATCCTCCCGATCACCGAACACGGGTATATCATCATCGGCCTGCAGTTGGATATCGAGCGCCCGGTCCTGATGGATCAGTTGCAGGGTCTTTGCCAGATCCGCCAGTTCCAGATGGGGATTGAAGTGCTGTCCCGATACCCCTTTCCCAGCCAGGCGCGCGCGTTTCAACTCCCGTTCCATCAAGCTTCGGATACGCTCGATCTGCGCCCAGGCCTGGTCATTTTGCGGCGTTTGTTCACGACCTTCGCTCACATCGAAATATCGTGTCAGCAGGTTGAGCGGCCCCTTCAGCGCATGGGCAAGATTGCCGACTGCATTGCGCGAACGCTCCATGCGCTGAGTCAACAGTGACAGCAGATGGTTGAACTCCTGCACCAGAGGCAGTATCTCCAACGGCACATCTTCAGAGAGTTTTACTGTCTTGCCCTGCTCCAGACTACGGACGTCTTCACGTACCGCTTCGAGAGAGTGGAAAGAGCGCCGCACCACCAGGCGCTGCACCAATAACAGCAGCAACAACCCGACAAATGCCAACAGGGCAAAACCCAGTTTGAATCGGTCACGCCGCGCCTGTATCGGAGACATATCCTCCGCCACCGCCAGGGTGATATCGATGCCGGACTTATGGAATCCCTTGACCAGGATCAGCAGTTTCTGCCCCGCAGGCCCCTCTTTGTAAAGACGCTCTGCATCGCCGGGAGACAGGGTGGGAATATCCAGAAAATGGTCCCACAGGGAGCGGGATGTAAATACATCCCCCTCACCTAAACGAACAATATAGTAGTGCCCGGAGAGCGGCTGGCTATAGACCTGATTCAAACGCCGCCAGCGCAGCTTTGTCCTGTCTGAATCCAGCATCAGCGCCGCCAATAGACTCTCTGCATCATGCTCAAGGCGGGAGGCGACGAAATCTTCCGTGAGCCCGCGCACAGACTGATTACCCACGACCCACAAAACCCCGATCAAAAGGACGAGGCTGAGTCCCAGACCTATCTGCAACCTGCGTTCCAGAGAGTTCATCCATCAACCGCCTTGAAGATGTAACCCTGGCCACGCCGGGTGACTATCCGCTCCCGGCCCAATTTATCGCGCAGGCGCCGCACATAGACCTCGATCAGGTTACTGTCCCGGTCAAAGTCCTGCTCATAGACATGTTCGGTAAGGCGTGTCTTGGAAAGAATCTTTCCCGGATTGAGCATGAAATATCGCAGCAACCTGAACTCCGTACCCGTCAGATCCAACACCTCTCCACCGGGCAGCGTTACACGCTGACGCTCCTCATCCAGTTCCAACCCTGCACATTGCAACGATTCACCGGCCATGTCGTGACTGCGCCTCAACAGCGCCAGGATTCGCACGCTCAGCTCTTCCACATGAAACGGCTTACCCAAATAGTCATCCGCTCCGGCTTTGAAACCATCCACCCGTTCGTGCCATGCGTCCCTTGCGGTGAGGACGATCACAGGTACCCGGTTGCCATTGCGCCGCCAGTTGGAGAGCACCTCCAGGCCTGGACGCTGGGGAAGGCCAAGGTCCAATACCACCAGATCGTAGGGCACTTCGTTGCCCATGAACTCCGCATCCACGCCATTGTCAGCAATATCCACGGCAAAACCGCGATGCTCCAGGTCGGGTTTCAGTGATTCCACCAGCAACCCATCATCCTCGACCAGCAACAGGCGCACGGCTCAATCCTCCTGTTCAGACTGAATGAGCTGCCCACTCACTGCGTCGACCTTGAGTTCCCAAACGACGCCCTTCTCATCCAGCATCTCGATCTCGTAGATATAGCGGTCATCCTCATGCTCGAACTCAACTTCCAGAACCCGTCCGGAATAGTGCCTCCGCACAGTTTGCAGAATCGTCACCAGCGGCTGTATCTCACCCTTCTGGACAAGGCGGCGGGCCTCCTGATAGTCATCATCGGCACCGACTCGACTCACCAGCAGAGCGAGACAAACAGCAACAACCAGGGCCCGTCTATTCAACATGGTGCAATCTCTCAGTCATCCCAGTGCCCGTAACCGGGTATTTTTATCTCATGCTCATTGTATGAACCCTGCATCGCCCGGGCATGGCAGGTATCGCAGTTACTGAAGGAGCGGACCTGTGGATTTTCCTGTACCAGTTTTTGGGGCAGTTCATTATGCTCGTGACGAAAAAAGCGTGTCTCAGTAATCCGTAACGAAAAATCTCTATCTCCCTGCGAACCCATAATTCTGTTGGGCAAGCCGGCATGCACCCGTCCTGCAGCATTATCGAGGAGATATTTCCGAATGAACACCGCATCCTCGTTCGGCAGCTCAGCACTCTCACCAAAATGGTCGGCCAATCCGGACATAATGCCCTCCCAGGATTGGGCGGGCAACAGGCCCGGTTGATAGGGGAAGTGGCAACCCCCGCACTCCTCCACATATCGCTTTGATGCCTTTGAAGGCACACCCGACCTGGCTTCATTGGACCAGCGGGAAAAGTAGCCCTCGTCATCATCACCCATTACCTGCCCACAGCCACCCACCGCAACAGCAGCCAAGACTATGGCACTCAACTTGTAAAAAGTTTTCATCTCTTTTCCTCACTCGATTTTCGGATACTAGTGGTTCGATAAATAGAACGTAGGGTGCGCCATGCGCACCATGATTGCTTATTCCGGTGCGCACGGCGCACCCTGCCAGATGAGTTAAACGCCGCCCTTCATCTTTTCAGGAGGGTCAGAACTCCAAAACCTGAGTTGTAAAAGTTATTCATCTCCTTTCATCACTCGATCTTCGGGTACTATTGACCCGATAAATAGACGAGCAGATCGCCCTTCTCCTGCGATGAACATTCACGACCCATCGTCCACTTGCAGTTTCTTGTGAACCACTTTTCCACTTTGCGCTGATCGGTGAACCGTTTTGGATTAACCGATGGCGCCAGCGGTTCGATCACCTTGCCGGTGCGAATATGTTTACCCGGCAGTTTCAGGTTATTGCCATGGCAATCCACACAGGAGCGTTGCTGGCCACTTTGCCGGTGTTGCAAAATCTTATTCCACAACGCCTCACCCACCTCACGATCAAAATCCTTAGCGCCTTGAGACTGGTAAAGCGCCTTCAACGTCTCCACCGAATCAGCCTTTACGACTGGCGGCACCAAGAGGGCCAGTGAAGCGATCACTGCTATAGAAAAACCCTTCATCTCTCCAACCTCCCACCGTGCAGTCCGACATTGCCGGCTTTCCACGCTTCAACAGCGTCATCTTCCGCCCGCTTCCAGCCGGTCACCATCGCACGCACCAGATTTTCATTGTGAACAAGCGTGCCGACCATTACTCCCGCAACATGCACTACTACCAACAGCAGGGTGAAATTGGCAAAGAACTCGTGGATCTCCTCCAGCATCTTCCAACCAAACTGACCCACTCCTGAAAACCAGGCGGCCATCGGTCCCGCACCTTCGACACCATAGGCGCCCAAACCGGTTATTACGGTTATCATGAGGCTCAACAACAGGGCAATAATCATTGCCCCGCCTGCTGGGTTGTGTCCGATATGACGCTTTGCCTTCAGTACGGACATCTCCTTGAGATAGGTCTTAACCTCTGCGGCAGGCCTGACAAAGTCACTAAAACGCGCAAAACGCGGACCGATGAATCCCCAGGCCAAACGAAACAGCAGCAAAACTCCAATCAGATACCCGGCCCAGGAATGGACCATCATCCAATCGTCTTCAGTTGAATAGGCGATCACGAAAGCTGCAACAAGGCTCCAGTGAAACAACCGTATCAGCGGATCCCAAACTTTTATCTTTTTCTGTTCACTCATCTCCAAACCTCATCTATTTTCATCTTGTAGGCTGATCCTAGATCAGCAAAATGAAATCAAGCTGAATCTGAGCAACAAAATTCAGACAAAAAAAACACGGGCACAAGGCCCGTGTTATTCAGTAACTCCGCATGTACGGGGTCAGTGCATCTCCCGCCCCACCTACTAATGCATAACCCTATTCGGATTCCACTCCATCACCAGGCGGTTGGGCCTGTTATCAATAACGACGCCGCCTTACCGGCTACGGCGACCTTTGCGGGAGTCCCGTCCACGCTCCATGGGAGAGTCGAGGATCATATCCACATCATCCTGCTCCATCATTTGGGATTCATAGGCTACACCCAGGCCCTCTATCTGTCGTACGAATGCCCGCAGGTGGTTACGGGAACCCCGCATGAGATTTTCATAGACCTGGATCAGATCAGGGTGGGTCGATTCGGCAATGGCCCTCTGCAGATCGAGGATATCGATCTCCTCAATCTTGGCCCCGACAATGAGGGCGGCGAGAAGTGACTCAGCCCCCTCAGCGGTCAAAGCTGTATAGAGCGCGGCCAATTCAGGATTGAAAAACGCCCCCACAGAATCGTCGATTATAGGATCGAGTAACGCATATCGGTTCAGCAGCACAGCCAGACTATCCATATGCCGCTGTTCCGACGTTGATATATTGTAAAAGACCGGTTGCGACCACTGCTTCGAGAACGTCTGGTAGACATCCCTGGCGAGCTTCTCCTCCTCCCGCATAAACAACAGATTGGCTGCTTCCGCATCACTCAGTTGTTCAATCACTTGAATCTGGGCATCACTTTCAACCTGAGACTGTGCCTTCCAGCCTGCCTGAATAGGCCCTGAAATGAGAAAGGAAACAATAGCGGCAGTAAGTATGGACTGTTTCGTACTCATGATCGGCTCCTGCAAGTGGGCCTCCTGGTCTGGGGCCCTAAACGTTAAGTCATGATTAGTTTATGCTGATAAACTGAATAAAAACTGAACAGGAGTCGCTTATACGTCTATGCAATGCGTACTGGATCACATAAAAACAGTTCATTGAAAAAGATGATTAGTTGCACGAAAAATGGGGCGAACGTAGGGTGCGCTGTGCGCACCATGATGCTTGAGCTTGTAAAAACCAAGTTTACCGGATTGAATTGAGTCCATCGCATTCATTCATAAATTCCTCCAGCGCCTCCTCGTCGATCATCAGCTCTTTGATAGAGTTGTCCCGACAGGTCATGCTCTCCCCGGATTGTTCTGTCTCCAGCCCTAAATACCGGGTAAAGGTGATATATGATGCGAGTTTAAGGGCACTGCATAATCCCTCTTGTTCCGTCGTCAGGCCGATCCCTTCAGTTACGGTATGATGAAAATAGATGGCAGAACATACATTTTCCGGCAGCTTCCAGTGTTTGGCCAGCAAAAAACTGATCGCAGGATGAGATACTCCAAACCTCTCCCTCTCCAGATTCGGCAGAGAGATCGCTTGCAACCGGTTTTCTTCATAGAACGTTTTGTACTCAGGAAACCGCTGCATCAGGAATATACTGCCCACCTCGTGGAAAAGCCCAGCCATATAGGCTTCTCCGGGATTTATGGTTTCAAAGTGGCCCGCGATCACTCCGGCGTTGGTTCCAATCGAGTGAGAGACTTCGGAGAGATATTCAAACTCTGACATACTTGATTCCAGGGCGTTGCGCAGCGCCACACGGATAATCGTGTCCTTCAGTTGTTTCAGGCCCATAAGTCGAATCGCATGCTCAATCGACATTATCTCGGCCCTGAGGTTGAATGCAGGTGAGTTGATTGTCTTCAGTATATTGGAGGCCAGTCCAATATCTTTGCGGATCAATTCCGCCACTTTATTGTCGTCCGGCCATAGACGGCTCAGTTCGTCGCTGATCTCCAGCAACAGGTTGGGTGGTGTGGGTATTGAAAGTCCTTTTATTATTATGCGAGCTTTGCGTAGCTCTTCAGTGTCGATAATGGGGGGCATGTGTGTAACTTCTCCACATTTTCATGTTTACAATTCAAAGTCCCGGCATATAGAAGCTGGAAGCACTCTAACGTGCGCCCTATACCATTATCGGCTCACTGCCTGATATCTTTAGACTCTTCGACATTTTGATTTGAAAGCACCGCAGAACCTATGCCTGTACTAAGGAGAGCAATGGGACTGGAGTTAGGATTAGAATTCTGCTACAGATTAGGGAGAAGCAGACGAGCCTTCAGGCACTAAGATTGTAGCAGGATGATATTCAATGATCAGTCAGGAATGGTTGAGGAAGTCATTCAGCCCGGCAATGAGAGGGTCAAGTTCAGTGGTTACCTTTTTCAAAATATCAGGGATCTCATCGTCTGAATTATATTCATTACAAGCCATTTCCAGCTCCTGAGCTGCATCTCTGAGTGTGGTTGCGCCAATATTTGCTGCAGAACCTTTTAAGCTATGAGCTGCACGAATAGCCCCATTCGGATCATCACTCTGCTGTTCCATGAGGAAATTATTGAGGAAATCATGCTGGCTATCACGAAACATGGTCAGTAGTTTCATGTAGAACTCGGGCCTGCCCCTTGCAATTTCCAGACCTTTGTCTATTTCAATACCTATCAGTTTATGGAAGGGATAGCTTGTCCCATACTCTTTTTTCACAGAAGAAATTTTCATTTTTTGTAGTTTATTGGGAGATATCCATTTTGTTAGAACAGTGAATAACTCATTCACATCCAGCGGCTTGCCTATGTGGTCATCCATCCCTGCCGCTTTCGCCTTGGTTCTGTCACTTTCCATGATGTTGGCAGTCATGGCGATGATGGGAAGTTTTTTGAATTTAACCTGATTACGAATTATTCGAGTAGCAGTATAGCCGTCCATAACCGGCATCTGTATATCCATTAATATGCCATCGAAATGTTCCTTCTGTAAAATTTCAACAGCCTCTTTGCCATTCCAAACCGAGGTGATAATAAAACCTCTGTCACTGAGCAACTCTTTTGCTAACTCCTGATTGATCTCATTGTCCTCTACCAGTAAAACCCTGATGCCGGAAAAGTCGCCGATCTGTTTGTTCTTTGTATCCTGATATATTTCCTTATGTTGCTCAGGGTCACCGGCTTCCAGTTGCACTGTAAAGTGAAAATCCGAGCCTTTATCTGGTTGACTCACTACCCAGATCTTACCTCCCATCAATTCAGTCAACCTTTTACTGATTGTCAATCCTAACCCTGTACCTCCGTATCGGCGACTGGTTGAACTGTCAGCCTGGTTAAAGGATTGAAACAGTTTTTGCTGATGCTCCGGCGTAATGCCGATACCGGTGTCACTGACACAAAAATGCAGTGTAAGTTGCTTGTCCTTTTGGCTCTCCAGTTTTACACTAATGGATATACGTCCCTGTTGAGTAAATTTAACAGCGTTGTTACCCAAATTAATCAAAATTTGTCCAAGCCGCAACGGGTCACCAGTGAGTTCATCCGGGATATCATCTGCGACCTCTATGATTAACTCCAGATGCTGTTCGGCCTCATCGATCCCGATAAGATTTGAAACATTATCCAGCACAGATTGTAATTGAAAATTTACTTTTTCTATTTCCAGCTTCCCGGCTTCTACCTTGGAGATATTGAGAACATCGTTGATGATGCCAAGCAGCAATTCGGCTGAGTAGTGTACTTTTCTGATGAAGTTATGCTGTTTTGGATTAAGATCAGTTCCCAGTGCCAGTTTTGACATGCCGATTATGGCATTCATCGGCGTGCGGATTTCGTGGCTCATATTGGCAAGGAAATCACTTTTAGCCTGCGAAGAAGCTTCGGCAGCCTCTTTTGCTTCAGCCATCGCCTGTTCGGCCTGTTTTCGCTCCGTAGTATCACGCATGATGCCTACGAACATTTGCTTGTTTCCCACCATTAGCTCGCTGACCGATAGCTCCATTGGGAAGGCGTCACCGTCCTGCCGCAGGCCTTTCACCTCGACTCTGCTACTGATAACCCCTGATTGTCTCCCAGGGAGATATTTGGCCAGGTAGCTGTCGTGTTTTGAGCGCGTAGGCTCGGGCATCAACATATTGATGTTGTTTCCGATAATCTCAGATGCATCATAACCAAATAAAATCTCTGCAGAGGGACTGAAAGTCTCTACAATGCCCTTACTGTCAATCACAATGATGCCGTCAGCGGCACTGTCGATGATGGCTCGCGTTCGTTCTTCACTCTGTTTTAGTTCACTGGTTCGTTGTTCCACCCGTTGTTCCAGCTGAGTTTGGGCCTTTTGCAGTGAACGATTCGCCTTCTCAGCCTCCTCTTTAGCACTTTGCAACTCGCGTGTACGTTCTTCTACGCGATTTTCCAGCTCCCGGTTTTTCTTTTTAATATCGTTGATCAAGTCATTGAAATGGTAAGCCAAAGCGCCTACCTCATCTTTGGTTTTTATCTTTAGAGGTTCTTCATTTTGCTGCTCTGGAGACTCATTGGTAAACAGGAACAGTCGATGCAGTGGTTCAAGCAGCTGTTGAGAAAATCGCCAGCCAAACAGAGCGATGAGAAAAAAAAGCAGCCCAAACAATAGCTCAAATTCATGTAAAAGGTCATCCATGATTTCATCCAGCTGTTGTGCAGGAATGGTAAACAGGATTGAGCCCTCCTGAATCGGGTCCATCAATTTCAGTCTGCGCGCATAGGTGAAATAAGAGACATCATTAAACAGCAGCTTGCCGATTGAATCAGGTCGCAGGAGCATGGATTGATAATCGGTCCACTGCATGGGAATGGTCTTTAATCGTCGATCTTCACGATTAAAGGTTGAGGCCATAATGGCTCTGCGCCTGACCATGGTCAGACCGACATCAGCATCTTTGCTTAGATTATTTATGAGAGGATCATTAATCGCATAACCGACCAAAATAACGGCCTTGAGATGACCTTTATCGATATCTGATAATAGTCGACCTGAGGAATAGATTATAAAGTTATCCATCTCCTGCAGGATGGAGGTACTGACTTTCCCATCAAGAATGGTCTCACGCACTATGAGATGAGACATACGGGATTTACCATACTGTAACGGGTCTTCCGAATGGTAGATCACCCGCCCGTGAGGATCCAGTAATACGACAATATCGGCACTGGTTTCTTTTACCAGTTTATTCATCTCAGTTATGATAGAGACCGAGTCCTTCGCATTGATGGCAGCATGCAGGCCTGGGTGCAGTAAAAAGTGATTGGCACCAGTTAGACCCATTTGGCCTATTTGAGTAAATGAATTTTCTGCCATATTACCGGCAGTCTGGAACTGACGGATTAGCAACTCACGAAAGTCCTGCTCGGCGACGTAGCGGGCACCGAAAAGCCCCACCAGTAAACCGAAGAAGAGTACTGTTGAGAACAGCGCGACAATACGAAAATCGAGTCGCCGGTAAAATGGGACTTTTATCATTTACTCATGGATTGCTTATCTTATTTGCCATAAAAATCATCATAGGCATTAATTGCCCAGTCCAGGGTTCTGTCTGAATGACATCCTGCATTTTGACAGGAGTTGGGCATCTTGTTTCCTGTAGATGATATAGGCTTGACGACTTTAAAAGCATGGCTGCGCAAACTGAAGAAGCCACCGGTTTTTACCATACGAGGCATATGGCAACTGGGACAGCCGACCTGTTCAGAAGGACAGGGAAAATGGCGTTCTTCATTTTGTGCCATTTGCATTAAATGACAATTTCCACACACTGTAACTCCATCTCCGAAACCTGGCTGTTTTTTATCGTGACCATGCGGCTCGTGGCAGGAAACACAGGTAACCCCAAAGCGAGCACTTTTCAGGTCAGGCTTATCACCCTCACTGGCATGGCGATAATCAGTGGCGTGGCATTGCAGACACTCTTCGGTCAGTGGTCCACGCTTGCTCTCTTCATCTCCGTGACTTTCCAGCAAATTAGTCAGAGCTTTGGAATGTCTAGATTTGTTCCAGTCGCTGAATTCCTGGTGACGATTTTTTGAGAGCCCGTTACCCCACCAGTTTTTACCCTTTTTATCGTTTATTGGAGTCGATGGATCAAAAGTCGTTTTACTCAAGTCATCACCGGGAGTGAAACCGGTAGGAAAGTTGAACTGGGTGCCCTTGATGACATCACCACTGGCAGTAGTGCCTCGATTGTGGCATTGACCGCAGACAGATGCAGATACGGAGCGGATTATATCCCCTTCCTCCTCACCCTCATCTTCAGCGCTCTCTTCCTCATGACAGATATTGCAGGGCTTTGTGTGTTCAGTGGTTTCATGCTGAACATGGCGGCTTCCAGGACCATGACAGGCTTCGCAGCCAATGCCGAATTCAGCAAATTCAAGTGTGTTGGGATCAAAACCTGTAGCGTGACAACCATTGCATTTGTATGACATCGGAGTGTCATGCCAGTCATTTACCTTATAGGGTACCCAGCGTTTCTGCATCACATACCACTTGGCTGGAAACGGGTAATATTCGCCGTCAATCATACGGGCGTAAACCTGCTCCCATTTACTGCCGAGTACAAACTCAATATCCTCTTTTTTAAAGGTGACAGCAGGGTCTCCGCTGTTAAAGTCACCTAAAATTTTGGCATCGGGAGAACTTACCGGGAGAAACATATAGGGGTGAAGCGTATTTTCGCGCCATGAGTTATATTGGTCGCTATGGCACTCCTGGCATTTTTCAGAAGTGACATAATATGTCTCTTCTGAAACCTCGTAGTGCATATAAGCAAAGGCAGAAATTAAAACCAACAGCACCAGCAGTGTTAATTGGAGAAATATTTTTTTCCTAACTTGAAACATAATTAATCAACAGTAATTTGATTTCTCGAAGTGCAGCTGACTTAGCCGCGCCGTTCCCTATTTGCACCTGAAACCGGGCCATCTCCTATCCCTCATCCAACATTGCAAGACCATCAATAATCTTTTCAAAACTGGCGTGAAATGCGGCCATTTGAGCAACTGCCATCTCCGGGTCATTCGCAGTGCAAGCCGCTTCTATGACTGCGGCCTGTTCAGAAAGCCCTTTGGCACCAACATTACCGCAAGTACCCTTGAGCCGGTGAGCCAGCAGCCTGGCCTCTTCAATATCCCCCTGCTCCAGCAACGACGCCATCTTGTCCGCGCTGGTGTTGTGCTGCTGCCGAAACATCAGAAGCACCTTCTTATAGGATGACCATCTTCCGCGCAGTCTCTGCAAGCCGTCGGCCAAGTCGATACCAGGCAGGGAATCTGGAGGTGTCTCCGCCGCAGACTTGGTTACCGGTTTAGGCCCAGCCTCTTGTGCCGGGGTTGAATGCGCATCTGATAGCGTTGCTGGCTTCGGCCGCTTCGTTTGTCGAAGTATCGCGGCAACCAAGTCATCGGCATCGAAAGGTTTGGTCACATGCTCCACCATGCCGGCGGCAAGACAGTGCTGCCGCTCCTCCCCCAGCGCGTGGGCGGTAAGCCCGACCACTGGTAGTGCTGAGGTGAGCTTATGGATACGTCGAGTCGCCTCGTAACCGTCCATCACTGGCATTTGCACGTCCATCAACACGATATCAAAGACGGTGACTCCCAGCTCCTTCAAGCGTTCCAACGCCTGATAGCCGTTTTCGGCGAAAACCACATGGGCACCTTCGTATTCAAGCGTATCCTTGAGGATGAGTCTGTTCATATCCACATCTTCCGCCGCCAGCACATGAATACCCTTGAGACGGGCGCCTGTTTTCTCCCGTTTCTGGATCTTACGTTCGGCAACGGGAGCCGTCTCCACCAATGGAAGGCATAGGGTGAAAGTGCTGCCCCTGTCAGGCTCACTTTTTACACTGATATGCCCATCCATCAGGCTAGCCAGATTATGGCTGATGGCAAGCCCAAGGCCAGTGCCGCCAAAACGTCGCGTGGTGGATGTGTCACCCTGGTCGAAGGGTGTAAACAGGCGCGAGATCTGTTCACTGTTCATGCCGATACCTGTGTCAATTACATTGAAACAGGTCTGCTCACCCTGGCGGCCAATCTGCAACTGCACCTCGCCCTCCTCGGTGAATTTGACCGCATTGCTCAATAGGTTCAGCAGTACCTGGCGCAATCGCAATGAATCGCCCGCCACCCAGACTGGCAGAGCAGGATCAATATGGATAAAGAGGGTCAGACCCTTTTCCCCGGCCTGATCCGCCACCAGACTGACAGCATCCTCCACGGTAGCGATCAGCTGGAAGGGATGGACCTCCACGTTGACCTTGCCGGACTCCAGCTTGGAGAGATCGAGGATGTCGTTGAGGATGCCAAGCAGGTGCTGCCCAGAGTTGAGGATATGATGAAATCTCTCCGAGTTCTCTGACTCCTTACTGTCACGCTGCCCCATTCTGGCCAATCCCAGTACGGCGTTCAGTGGGGTGCGGATCTCGTGGCTCATGTTGGCGAGAAACTCCGATTTCGCCCCTGCGGCCGCTTCAGCCCTCTCTTTTGCATCAGTCAGCGCCTGTTCGGCAGCCTTGTGCTCGGTAATGTCTTGCACGGCGCCATGGGCGGTTATGGCCTGACCTTGCGCGTCGAAGATCATTTCAGCACGTTCCCGCACCCACTTGACTTTGCCTTCCACGAGAATGCGATGCTCGATGTCGTAGGGGGCGCCTTTCATCGCATCTTGCCACGCGGCCATAGTGCGATCACTATCATCCGGATGTACAAAACCGACAAAGTCCGTCAGGCTCACCTGTGTGCCGACGGGAAGCCCGAAGATGTGATAGGTTTCGCTGGACCAAGTCAGCTGACTGTCGGCCATATCCACATGCCAGCTACCCACATGGGCAATTGCCTCGGCGCGCATCAGACTGGCTGAGCGTTCGGCCACCAGATTTTCCAGGTGCAGATGGTGGTTCTCCAACTCCTGTTCCGCTCGCTTACGCTCTGTGATGTCTTCCGAGATTCCGAGTAAGAATTTTGCTTCGCCATTTTTACCTCGAATAACAGTTTTGCGGGTGTGCAGAATCCGTGTCCCGTGGGGTGTTTCAATGGGCTCTTCGGATATATCCAACTGCTTTCCCGATTCCAACACTTCCCTGTCCTTTGCGGTGAAAAAATCGGCTTGTTCCTGCGGAAAAAAATCGTAGTCATTCTTGCCGATAAGACCCTTGCGAGGCATCCCAAGCAGTGTTTCACCTGCCTGGTTGAAACGGACAAACCGAAGCTCTTTCGCATCCTTGACAAAAAGCATGTTGGGAATGTTTTCAATGATTGTGTCGAGTTCCCGTTCGCGATCCTGAAGCGAGTGCTCAATTTTATTGCGCTCGGTAACGTCAATCAGCGTGCTTTGCATGCCAGTGACCTCACCATCTGCATCAAACACTGGCCTGGAGTTGTTTAGTACTGTAATGATGCTCCCATCTTTACGGATCAGTCTGTGCTCAAAATTGACGATCCTTCCCCCGGCAAGGAGGTGCTCCTGGGCGGGTTGAACAGCACCACGATCTGCATCAACTTCTGGAATACTCATGTTAAGCAGTTCGTTTCTGGAGTACCCCAATAATTCAATGCCTGCCTCGTTTGTGTCGATAAAGTTTTTGTCCTTGTCGAAAACATATATTGCAGTTACAGATTCGGTGAATATCGCACGATACTTTCTCTCATTTTTTGTCAACTCTTCGTTCAGTTCACGATAGCGCGCCTGACTCTTCAACAGATCCGTTTCAGCCTGTTTGCGCTCGGTTATATCTATACCCAAGGGTACCAGCCAGGCTACCTTTCCCTGTGAATCGGTAACAGGTTGTAAGGAGAACTCGGCGATGCGTATCCCCCATTGTGTTTTGTAGGTTGTCTCAAATTGAATTAATTCTCCTTTCACCGCACGTTGTACCGCCTCGCGCATCTTCTCTTGGAGTTTTTCATCATGGGAAAATACAGGGGCGTCCCACATGGGGTGACCCAGAATCTCTTCGGGGCGTGTATTGTTCAGCTCCAGGGCCACATCGTTGGCTATCAACACAGTGCCCTGGTTGTCCACCAGGCCAATAAGCAAGGCTGAATTATTGAGCATGGCGCTCAACTTGGCCTCGCTATCCTGTAACGCCGCAGTGCGTTCGGCCACGGCATCAGCCATGCTGTTGAAATCGCAAGCGAGCTGGGCCAGCTCTTTCGGACCGGACTCGGGCGCCCTCTCCGAGTAATTTCCTACCGCAAGGGCCTGGCTGGCCAGCATCAGCCGCCTAAGCCGGGTATTGATACGCCTCACGAAGAAAATCAGCAGGATCAGGGCAAACCCCAGCCCTCCCGCCTGTAGCAGCAACAGTTCCCTCTGAATGTTGGCATGCGTCTCCCTGATTGACGATATATCCAGACCGAAACGCAGTACACCGATCCTATTCCCGCCCAACAGGATGGGCTGATCCGCATGCACCACATCCGCGTCGGGCAGCGGCCCGGATTGGTCCCAAACGGGAGGCATGGGGTCAGGCGTACTAAGCGTCTGTAGCAGGATGCTATTATTCTCGTCCAACAGGGCAAGATAGACGATTCCCTCTCCATCGCCCGCAACCAGTTCTTTCAGATAAGCATGCAGGATCTCCATGCCCTCAGGCGTGGTATGTGGAACAACGACCAGGTTCAGTAACTTAGAGGTCTTCCACAGCTCATCACGCAGATGCTCCACGGCCTCCGACTCCATTGCGCGCTGAATACTGACAGTCTCCACCGCGACCAGGGCCAACAGCACCAGGGCGATGCCAGCAATCATCTGGAAACGCAGGGAAGAGGAACGGAAAAGAGACAAAGTTGATTACCTCAGAAGATGAAATCCAGACTCAGGGTGAACAGCCAGTCGCTATCCGGATTGGCAAAATCGTAGTCTGGTGCGTGGTTGTAATAGAGGCCCCAGCTGTTTTTATCCGGCTGGACCCAGTCGGCCTGGAACTTGAGTGTGGCCTGTTCGGTGATTTCCCGTGACAGACCCAGCGCCAGGCTGCTTGTATCATGGCGGCTGGAGGCCAATAGCGCGTCTACCTGCGGCTGCAGGAATCCTGCGCGACTGTCACTGTCCGGGCCGCGGGTCCAGCGCCGGGCGAGGGTTGAATAGGGCATCCAGGGGCCGAACCGTCTGCCCAGGGTGACGTAAGCTCCATACTGATCGCGGAAGAAACCTTCGATAGAGCGGTAACCGAATTCAGCCATGGCCAGCCAGTCGTTCCGCTCATGGCTCATACCAAGACCAAACATATGTGTTGCGGCCTGGTCGATAGCCAGATCATCGGCCAATTGCGCGCCGTCCGGAATCACCAGAGCACTCAGCGCACCGAAAAGCGCCTCAACATCAGCGCTTGCAAAGCTTGTATTACTATAGCCATAGCCGAGTTTGATCTGCGTATTGCGATCCTGCAGCGTCAAGTTCAGGAAAGCGCCATCCGCCTCGATGGGAAAAGTTTCCCTGCTGTTGGATGCCGCCACATCAAAGGCGATGCGGGTGATACCCCCGTGCCACTCTGTCTGCCAGCGGCCGAAACTGCCCTCGTTTATGATCTCCAATCCATCCTGGGAAAACGCCGGCACCAGACCATAGACTTCCAGCGGCGGTCGCACCCAAGGCATTGCGTAGCGCACCTGGCGGTTTTCGGCATGCAGAAAGGCACTGGAGGGCATGCGTCCGAGTCGAAGAGTCAAAGCATCTGTGGGTCGCCATCGCAGCTGGGCCAACGTTACATCTGGTTTGAAGTTGCGCTCTACGTTGCGGTCGGCAACGATTTGCAGACCGAAATCGACCGAGTCGCTCAAACCCAGATCAAGTTGCACGCCCAACGTGGAGTCGAGTCCGGCATCACAATGTCTGGTTCGGCCTGGTCCCTCAGGCTGATCATTGATTACATAGTCGGCCGTATCGCTGCTGAAGCAGGAGAGGCTTGCCGTACCGAAACCGCCTAAATAGGTTTCAATCGCAATACCGGAACGACTAAAAGTCAGCAGGATTGCAACGAGTGATAACCTGATCCATGTAAAGCTGAGTTGAGCAGCTTGCCTGCTTAAACGAAATTTATGCCCAGCGGGTGCAAATCGTCTGTTCATTCCTGCTCTCCCTGTTCCGTGGACAGCAATACCCTACTGTGAGCAGGCAGCTGGTCGATTGCAACATAGGTAACAGCGCCCGGTTTATCTTTGAGCACCTGTGTTACGTCCGTTTTCGAGACACGAGCGGGAGGGCGGCCACGACCGGTGAATACCTGCTTGGCCCAGTGAGCACGGACACTGGCAGCCGACAGGCCGATGACTTCACGATAAAAGCGCTCACGCAGCGGCTGTTCACTCCGATCAAAGGGGATCAGCCGGGAGTTGGTGGATCCCAGGCCCAAAAAGAGGTTGGACGCCTCCTCCCGGGTCAAGGTGGTTACTTCCGTATCCTGCTGCACCACAATCAGAACCTCTTCTGCGGCGGCAACGGAGACAAATAGGGAAAGCGCCAGCGTACTGGATACGGCTGTCCAAAAAAGTCGTGCGCATAGGGCAAATGGCAGGTGGATTCTGCTCATTTTATATTTCTAACTATTGATGCACAGTCATGACTTTGCATGGCTAGCTTTCCCTTCTTGAACTGATAGTTTATTTTCATTTTTTGCGGTTTTTTTCCGACAGAATTCCAACCAAATTCCAACCTGTGCGTCACAGTGCTTATTAAAGACTGCCATTGTGATGCGAGGACTTATTCAGCAGTCACCTCCACTTGCCCAACAAGTGCAGCCAGCACCTTTTCCAGGGCCGCTGCCAGCTCATTGGCAACGGGATCTGTTGCAGCATCGCCCTGTTTCGCATTGGTCTCGACCTGAGCAGCCAGTTGATACAATCTGCCTGCTTCCAGGTTGCCTGCAATACCTTTCAGGCCATGGGCGAGAAAACTCAATTGTGCACTGTCGTGAGCATGCATCGCCTGGCGCAGTTTATCCGGCGTCTCCCTACAACTGTTGAGCGCGGATTGCGCCAGTTTCGTAATAAAGCCTTCACGCCCGCGATAGCGTTTGCGCAGCGCCTCCCAATCGACCGGGGGATCCCCATCTTGCCCCATAGGTGGGTGAGTATGCTGGTCATTCAATAACGGAGACTCCGGCGTTGTATGAGAAAGCAAAGCTGAAACACTGCTCGAAACATGCTGTTGGATGGCATTGACCAATTCATCTGCATCTATGGGTTTCGCCACATGATCGACCATCCCGCATGCCAGGCAGCGGGCCTTTTCTTCAGCCAGCGCATGCGCGGTCAGTCCAATTACGGGTAATTTCGCTGACAGTTCGTGTATCCGCTGTGTTGCCTCATAGCCACCCATGACCGGCATCTGAATATCCATCAGCACGGCATCAAAGGCATTTTCTCCCTGTTCCTGTAGGAGGTCCAGCGCCTGCTGTCCGTGTTCTGCAAATACGACCTGGGCACCTTCCTGATCGAACAGGTCGGCCAGTATCAGCCGGTTGACCTCGATGTCCTCTGCGGCCAGCAGGCGCACCCCCTTCAGACGTTGTCCACTTGCTGGAACTGCCTGCGCTGCAGCATCGGGCACAGCTGTGGCAAGTTCCAGAGGCAGATGCAGAATAAATTCGCTACCTTCGTCCAAACGGCTTTTTACCCGGATATCGCCCCCCATCATCCTGGCCAGGTTGATACTGATCGACAGGCCCAGACCGGTTCCGCCAAAACGGCGTGTAGTGGAACTGTCTGCCTGCTCAAAAGGCTGGAACAGCTGGGCCAGTTGATTCTCCGCCATCCCGGCTCCGGTGTCGCTTACCCGAAACAACAGGGTTTGGTTCTGTGCCTCGACAGTAAGCCTGATCTCACCCTGCTGCGTAAACTTGACGGCATTGGACAACAGATTGAGCAGGATCTGCTCCAGTCGCAGCGCATCACTTTCCACCCAGGATGGTAATCCATCGGCAAGATCGAGATGAAACGACAACCCCTTCTCCTGCACCTGGCTCTTTACCAGACTGGCCGCTCTATCCACTGAGGCAATCAAGTCGACTGGGCGTTTTTCAATCACCAGCTTGCCGGCCTCTATCTTGGAGAAATCGAGGATATCGTTGACCACCTGCAAAAGGTGCCGGCCAGAGACAGTGATCCGTGCAAATATCTCCTCTGCTTTCTCAGTGGTAACTCCCCGCTCACCCATCTTCGCCAGACCCAGCACCCCATTCAGTGGGGTGCGAATCTCGTGGCTCATGTTTGCCACGAAATCACTGCGAACCTTTGCCAGGCGTTGGGCCTCGGCCAGCGCCGTCTGTGTGGCGTGCTCCGCCAGTTTGAGACTGCTAATGTCCTGCACTGTGCCTAGCGCGGAGATTGGCTGTCCCTGGTCATTAAAGTGGATCTCTGCCCGCTCCCGCACCCACTTTTCTTTGCCGTCCGCAATTATACGGTGTTCGATATCGTAGGGTGCACCCAGCTGTGCGGCGTCCCATGCGTCCAGTACCCGGTCGGTATCCTCAAGATGAAGGGCCGCGACAAAATTTCCCAGACTGACCGGAGAATCCACTTCCATGCCAAAGATCTGGTAGGTTTCCTTTGACCAGTTCAGCTGGTCGTTAATGATATCCAGATGCCAGCTGCCCAGATGCGCTATGGTCTGCGCCTGTGCAAGGTTTGCCTCACTCTCGCGCAGGTCATTTTCCATTCGCTTGCGTTGTGAAATATCTTCCACTGAAGACCAGATGTATTGCCTGCCATGTTGCTCGATCAGTTGACCATTGAGGCGTACCGGAACGCGTTTTCCACTCTTGTGCAGGTACTCCTTTTCATAGGGACCGTAACGTCCGCTCTCCTGTAATGTCTGAAGTTGCAGGGCTTCCTCTTGCTCAAAATCATGCGGGGTGATATCCTAATAAGAAATCGTTTTGGCCTCATTTTCGTCATAGCCGATGATTCTCAGATAGGCCGGGTTGACATCCACCAGTCTGCCCTCCATGTCGCACAGGACCAGACCAATGGGCGAGGTTTCAAATAGCGTTCGATTATAGGCGGTAATCTCTTCCAGTTCGGCGGTACGCTCTTTCACCAGCTGCTCAAGTTTGTCCTTATGCTGGGCAAGTGCCCGCTGGGTTTTTCGTATATCGGTAATGTCGTAGCCCTGTGAGACCACATAAGTGACCTTGCCACCGGCATCTTGCAGTACGGTATTGCGCCAATGAAACAGGCGGCGCGAACCATCTTTCATCAGCCATTCATTTTCATAGTTGCCGACGATATTACCGGCGGTAAGATTATTGAAGACACCTTCAACGTCCTCACGGATCTCTTCGGGAATCAGGCATTCCCAAATAGGCCGGCCCTGTATCTCCTCAAAGGAGTAACCCGTTATCTCCTCTGCAGCATGATTGAAACGAACGATTTTTCCATCCCTGTCCATTACGACGATTATCGAGCCGGCCGCTTCCACCACCGCATCGACAAAATCTCTTTCGGCACGCAGGCCTTCTTCACTGGCATGTAGCGCCTTCTCGTTGGCATGGTGTTCGATTGAGATACCCGCCAAGTGTGCGAGCTGGGTGATGAGTTCGATCTCAGAGACTTGTGGCGCCCTCGGCTCATGGTAGTACATGGCAAAGGTGCCCAATATTTTGCCTTGGCGATCACGAATGGGCTCTGACCAACAGGCCGCCAAGTCGGCGCGTGCTGCCAGTTTGGCATAGGGCTGCCAATAGGGATGCTGCTGGATATCATCAACAATCACCTGGCGGTTTTCGTAAGCGGCAGTCCCGCAGGAGCCAACACCACTACCGATCTCGGTGCCGTGAATTGCCTCATTGTAGAAATCCGGCAGACTGGGGGCGGCGCCATTGAGCAGGTGCTGTCCTGATTCGTCCAACAGAAGGACGGAGCAGAGTGCACCCGGCATTTCTGACTCAACCAGTTGTACCAGCGTTTCCAGCACCTGTTTCAGTGGCTCGTCCTGCGCCATCTTTTCCAGTATCTTCAGGCGAAGTTGTTCACGCTGCTCCAGTCGTTTACGCGCTGTAATGTCTGTGGAGATTCCACATAGGCCGTAGATTTTGCCTGTTACGTCATGCAGGGGAAACTTGATCGAGAGATAATCATGATTACCATCATCGTGCGGCGCCTGTTCATCAAGTTCCAGAAGCTCCTCTGTCTCAAGTACCTTATTATCAACGGCCCTGAAGGCATCAGCAGTTTCTTGGGGGAAGACTTCAAAATCGGTCTTGCCGAAGATTTCCTCGCGGGATAAGTGGAACAGCTCTTCAAAGCGTCTGTTGATCAGCAGGTATTTGCCATCGCAATCTTTCAGATAGATAACTGAAGAGGTGTTATCCAGAATTGATTGAAGGCGCTCTTCGCTGACTTGCACCTTGTCCAACAGCTTTCTGTTTCGATCGTTTTCAAGCGAGATGTGGTCCACCAGAGGGCGTACCAGGCGCAGAGTCAGGAAGATACCGATCAACACCAGAATTGATACGGCGAAGCCGACATAGGCAGCATGTGTTCGCGCTGGCGCATAAAAATCATTCGCCTGATCAAAAAACAGCAAGACCCAGGCAGAATCGTCGATTTTCTGGTGAACAATGATGCTGTCCCCCTGGACAGTCTCAACGATATGCAAGCCTTCTATGGTTCCGGCCTGGGTTTCATGTACTTCACTGTCAAGAAAGCCTCTGATATCTGATTTTTCAGCCTCGCCGGAGGCAAAATAATATTCCACGCCCGCAGGGCCAAGGGTACCAATTTGCACACTGCCACGACTTTGCTGGCGCCGGGTAAAGTCCTGGATGGTATCGCTGATACGATTTGTATCGAATGCCACCAGATCGATCCCGACTTTGTCACCTTTTGGGTTGATGATGGGCGGCGCTGACAACCAGCCGATGGTGGCCGTCGACTAACCCAGGCATTCCGAGATGGATAGCATCAGCTCGAAAACCCACAGGCCTGAGTGATTTCGGGATGGCTTCTCCAACCTCTATCAGCAAGCTGCCATCGTTACCCAGACGACTGATGCCGACCATATCCGGCGCCAGACGCAGTGCATCCGTAAGCTTGGGACGGGAAAAGGCATTCAGTGCATCCAGTCCGATCAGACCATTTTGATATTTTTCCAACTCCTGACGGATGCGGCTGCGGCTGGTGATCTGTGCGGCAAGATTTTTGAGCCGGGAGATCTCCGATTTGATAGCGGTCTTCTGTAAAGCCACTTCGAACAGTATCGCTGTTTCCAGCTGTTCCGCCTGAGACCGATAGAGCAGCAGTGTGGCAACCGTACCAATCAGGATGCTGGTGATCAGCATGCCCAGCACCACGCGCAGCCGCAACTGCTTGAGCCGCTTGCCGGCCAGCAGCGGGTCTATGGGTGGAGTGGATGGGGGTTTTTCGGGCAACTGCATCTTGTTCCTTTGCGCACGGGTGCCTGCTATGGGTTATCAAATACGCCGTGGGTACCCATTATTAATGTCCGTGTTGATATGCACTGCCTCGGTAGTGAGGAAAAAAATTCGGTCTGAATATCCTGCTTACAGATCACCTCTATTCATCCTCGTAGCATGTGAGGGTGCGGCATTGTCTGCCAGCAAGAACCCGTGATCTGCTGCGAAATTGGTGCGATAACAGGCTGATAAAGTGGAGATACATGGACTGGGTATCGGCATTGGTTCGTGGAACTTTAATGCCACAGGGTATTCAGCGCTTGGCCACAGCGGACGTTGTGGCCAAAGCAGTCATGGTGCGCAGGTGCACCCTGCCAGATGGATTCAACGTCACCCTTCATCTTTTCAGGATGGCTTAAACTCCGAAACTTGAGGTACCCATTACCTTGAAAAAAGGGGAGACCATCCAGGACGATGGAGCTTTACTCGATATATGCCATTTTGGACGGGCAAATCGTTGGGAGAAGAAAACCTGACTGGAACTGATGTAAAAGCCTGCAAGCCAAGCGCAAACATAGCCGGGTAGAAAACCCCGCCTGGCAGAAGGCACTCCACAGCAAAAAGCGGACAGATAAACGCCTTATCTGCTCAAATCACTACTTTTTCTGCTTTTTCGCCTCATTTTCAGCCTGTTTTGCATAAAACTCTGTACCACAATAGTTCAGGATATAATCGTCTGCTTCCGGCACTCCCATCTCCGAAAGGGGGATCTCCCGCATGCAGACATCCTGACTCAGTTTCTCGACCTCAGTTGGTTTCGGCATTGTCATAACAACCTCCGGCAAATGTTTTTCGGCATAAACTCAGCCAATACCCCAGCTTTTTACTTGGGATTTATGGTAAGTATAGACTGTTTCCAGCAACTGCAACTTTTGTATCCCAAGTGAATTTTGCGACCCGGTTTTCTTGCTCAATACCCGTACCATTGATAGATTACCCGTTTTTACGGTTTCTTCTGGTCATTCGGATCAGGGTCAGGCATCCTGCCACCCTGTCGCCTCCGATAGCCCGATTTCTCATAACCCACTGCCATACTGAAGAATATTTATGCTGTTCCGACGCATACGTGGAATGTTTTCCAACGATCTCTCCATCGATCTGGGTACCGCCAATACTCTGATCTACGCTCGCGGCCAGGGTATCGTGCTCAATGAACCCTCCGTTGTGGCCATCCGACAGGACCGTGGTCCCGGAGGGGCAAAATCCGTAGTTGCTGTCGGTGAGGACGCGAAAAAGATGCTGGGGCGCACGCCGTCCAACATCACCGCCATTCGCCCTATGAAAGAGGGTGTGATCGCCGACTTTACCGTCACAGAGAAGATGCTGCAGTACTTCATTCACAAGGTGCATGAAAGCCGCATCATCCGGCCCAGCCCACGGGTTCTGGTCTGTGTGCCCTGCGGTTCGACTCAAGTGGAACGGCGAGCTATCAAGGAGTCGGCAGCGGGAGCGGGGGCGCGTGAGGTTTATCTCATTGAAGAACCCATGTCCGCAGCGATCGGCGCTGGCCTGCCGGTGGATGAGGCACGCGGCTCCATGGTGCTGGATATCGGCGGCGGCACCTCAGAGGTCGCGGTCATCTCTCTCAACGGCATCGTCTACGCCAACTCGGTGAGGGTAGGCGGCGACCGTTTCGACGAGGCGATCGTCAGCTATGTGCGGCGCAACTACGGCACCCTCATCGGCGATGCCACCTCCGAGAGGATCAAGATCGAGATCGGCTCTGCCTATCCCGGCAGCGACGTAAAAGAGATTGAGGTCAAGGGACGCAATCTTGCTGAGGGCATTCCACGCAGTTTTACGCTCAACAGCAACGAGATACTCGAAGCACTGCAGGAACCCCTTGCCGGTATTGTCGGCGCCGTTCGCACCGCCCTGGAACAGACCCCTCCCGAGCTGGGTGCAGACGTGGCGGAAAGGGGTATAGTGCTTACCGGCGGCGGGGCACTGTTGAAGGATATCGACCGGCTGCTGCAGGAAGAGACCGGCCTGCCGGTCATAGTCGCGGAAGATCCGCTGACCTGCGTCGCCCGTGGCGGTGGACGCGCCCTTGAACTGATCGATGAGCGTGGCGGAGACGTCTTCTCCGTCGAATAGACCGTTTCCCGCCGCCCGGCGGGAAGCCAGTCAGTCTCTTTCATCCGCAGGAGCGGCGCCCCACCCGAAATCCTCGGCATGATAGCGTCGAGGCCCCGCTCCTGCGCGCTGACTGAATTATTGATGCTAATCTGGAATAGGGTTTACCGGCAATCAAACCGATCTTCACACAGGGACCATCGATCACCTCTCGCCTGCTCGGCGCGGCGATCCTCTCCATTGTCCTGATGGTACTGGACCATCGACAGAACCATTTGGAGACCCTGCGCTCGGCGCTCGCGGTCGCCCTCTATCCGATACAGTATCTCGCCACTCTTCCAGCCTCCCTGGTGGAAGAGATGGGTGATGCCTTCTCAACCCGGGGGCAGATCCAGACGGATCGGGAGCGCCTCTCCAGGGAAAATCTGGAGCTGCGCGGCAGACTGCTGAAATTCGAGGCCCTGGAGGCGGAAAACATGCGCCTGCGCGGACTGCTCGACTCCACCTTCAAGATTGGCGAGAGGGTATTGATTGCTGAACTGATTGCGGTGGAGCAGAACCCATTCAGCCAGCAGGTGATCATCGACAAAGGCGATGCCTCCGGCACCTTCAGCGGCCAGCCGGTGGTGGACGCCCATGCTGTGGTTGGTCAGGTCATCCATACCGATCCCATCACCTCCACCGTGCTGCTGATCACCGATGCCCGGCACGCCCTGCCGGTACAGGTCAATCGCAACGGCTTGCGCACCATCGCTCTGGGTACCGGACTGATCAACGAACTCGAACTGCCCCATCTGCCGAACAATGCCGATATCCGGCCGGGAGACCTGCTGGTCACCTCCGGATTGGGCGGACGCTTTCCGCCGGGTTACCCGGTCGCTGAAGTCACCGATGTCCGTCACGAACCGGGACAGCACTTCGCCACGGTATCCGCCCGCCCAACCGCCCATCTGGATCGTATCCGGGAGGTGCTGCTGGTCTGGACACTTAATCCCGATGACCTGTTGCAGGAAGCCGTAGCGAGTCCCGAATCCACTGCTGAAACTGATGAGGTGAGGCAATGATCGCCCAGCAGCCGGGACGGAGTTATATCGTCTACCTCACCCTCGCCGTCGGTTTTGTCCTTACGGTGATCCCCCTGCCTGAGTGGGCCATCAATTACCGTCCTCAGTGGGTCACGCTGATCCTGATCTACTGGTGCATGGCACTGCCGGAACGTTTCGGCGTGGGTGTCGGCTGGTTCACCGGCATTCTCCTCGACGTCCTCACAGGCACTCTGCTGGGGCAGCATGCCCTTGGACTCGCGCTGGTCGCCTATCTGACCCTCAAACTGCACCGCCGGGTGCGGGTACTGCCTCTGCGCCAGCAGATATTCACAATCTTTGTGCTGCTGCTGGTGGAGCGGCTTCTGGCGATCTGGGCCACAGGGGCTGCAGGTTATCCAGCGCCCACTCTCTGGTACTGGGCGACGCCGGTGGTGGGCATGTTGCTCTGGCCCTGGATCTACATCGTCCTGCGCGACATCCGCCGCCGTTTCCGCGTTCGCTGACCCTGCCCGTGCACCAGTTATCGATAAAGAACCACCTCTTCGAAAGCCAATTTTTCATGGGGCGGATCATTGTGGCTGCGATAATCGTCACACTGACACTGTTGTTGTTGCTCACCAGGATGCTCTATCTGCAGGTATTGAACCATGAGCATTTCACCACACTCTCCCTGGATAACCGGGTCAAACTGGAACCCCGTCCACCAACCCGAGGACTGATCTACGACAGCCATGGCACCATCCTGGCACAGAATCTGCCGGCCTACAGTCTCGAGATCACCCCTGAGAAGACCCCGGACATCGCGACCACGATCCAGGCACTGTCGGAGATCATTCCCATCAACGAGGATGACCGAAAACGCTTCAAGCGATTGCGTCAGCAACGGCGACGTTTCGACAGCATCCCCATCCGTGTTCGGCTGAGTGATGAGGAGGTAGCTCGATTTGCGGTGAATCAGCACAGATTTCCGGGGGTCGACGTTCAGGCCAAACTACTACGGGACTACCCCCTGCAAGAGCAGACCGCGCACGTATTGGGTTATGTGGGCCGCATCAACAAGCAGGAACTGCAGCAGATCGACGCCTCGAACTACAGCGGCACCACCCACATCGGGAAAAACGGTGTGGAGAGGACCTATGAAAACCAGTTACACGGCAGCGTCGGCCTGCAGCAGGTGGAGGTCAATGCCAAAGGGCGGGTACTGCGGGTACTGGAAAACCAGCCACCACAGCCCGGAGAAAACCTGCACCTGTTTCTCGATATGGATCTGCAGGCGGCGGCTATGGAAGCCCTGAAAGACTACAACGGCGCGGTGGCCGCTATCGACACCCGCACCGGAGGGGTGCTGGCGCTGGTCAGCAAGCCCGGTTACGACCCCAATCTTTTCGTCGAGGGCATCAGCAGCAAGGCCTACAAATCACTGCGTGACTCGCTGGACAAACCCCTTTTCAACCGGGCGATCCGTGGCCAATATCCACCGGGCTCAACCGTGAAACCCTTCATTGGTCTGGCCGGTCTGGAGAAAGGCGTCGTCAGTTTCAATCAGCAGACCTATTGCCCCGGCTTCTACCAGCTACCCGGGCACGAGCATAAGTACCGGGATTGGAAAAAAACCGGCCACGGCCAGATGGCGATGGAGGATGCCATCATCCAGTCCTGCGACGTCTACTACTATGAACTTGCCAGGACCCTCGGCATCGACCGCCTGCACGATTTTCTCACCACACTCGGTTTTGGCAGCAGAAGCGGCATCGACCTGACAGGCGAACGATCCGGGCTGTTGCCCAGCCGCGAATGGAAACGCAAAGCCCGGCGGGAACCCTGGTACCCCGGCGAGACGCTCAACACCGGCATCGGGCAAGGTTACTTCCTCACCACACCGCTGCAACTTGCCACCGCAACCGCAACCCTGGCCAACCGCGGCCAACGTATCCGTCCACGGATGGTCGAGAGCATCGATCTTCCGGACGGCACCCAGGAAGCGACCCTGATGGAGAGCACCCAACTCTCACATGTGGACCCGGAGCATTGGGAGCAGGTCATCCACGCAATGCAGCTGGTAGTCGAAGGCCTGCGCGGCACCGCCCGGCGCATTCGCTCGGACCACTACAGCATCGCAGGCAAGACCGGTACCGCTCAGGTCTTCACCGTCAAACAGGATGAGAAGTACGATGAAGCGACGGTGGAGAAACGCAAACGCGACCATGCCCTCTTCATCGCCTTCGCGCCGGTGGAGGAGCCCAGGATTGCGATAGCGGTGATCGTCGAAAACGGCGGCCACGGCGGCTCTGTGGCCGCCCCTATCGCCCGTAAGGTAATGGATCGCTACCTGCTTGAGGAGGCCAGACAATGACCGGCATATCCTTTACCCAGGAGTCGCAACCCGCCCGGCCTACCGGCCTGCTGGCCTGGCTTCACCTGGACCTGCCGCTGCTTACCGGCCTGATGCTGCTCAGTGGCGTGGGGCTACTCATCCTCTACAGCGCGGGGGATCAGGAGTGGGCATTGATCCAACGCCAACTGGTCCGCCTGGGCATCGCTTTCGGTGTCATGATCATTTTGGCCCAGATACACATCACCCATCTGCGCCGCTGGTCGCCCTGGCTCTATATCGCCGGCGTGCTGATGCTGGTTGCCGTCATCTTCTTCGGTCAGACAGGCAAGGGGGCACAACGCTGGCTCGATCTCGGCTTCTTCCGCTTTCAACCCTCAGAGATGATGAAGCTGGCCCTGCCCATGATGATTGCCTGGTATCTGGCGGAGAAACGCCTGCCGCCAAAACGGCGGCGCCTGCTGGCCGCCGCTATCATGACCCTGATCCCGGTCCTGCTGATCGCCAAGCAGCCCGACCTGGGCACCGCCCTGCTGGTAGCCAGCGCCGGGATCTGCATCCTCTTCCTCGCCGGCATCGGCTGGCAGTTGATCAGCCTCTTTGCTGTCTCCATGGCGGCACTTGGACCGGTGATCTGGTTTTTCATGCACGACTATCAGAAACGGCGGGTGCTTACCTTCCTCAACCCGGAGAACGATCCACTGGGCGCGGGTTACCATATTATCCAGTCGAAGATAGCCATAGGCTCCGGCGGACTGACAGGCAAGGGCTGGCTCAACGGCACCCAATCCCACCTGGAGTTCCTGCCCGAGCGCCACACAGATTTCGTCTTCGCCGTCATCTCCGAGGAGTTCGGACTGATCGGCGTAGCCGCCCTGCTGGCCCTCTATTTTTTCATCATCCTGAGGGGACTCTATATCGCCACCCAGGCTCAGGACACCTTTAGCCGATTGCTGGGCGGCGCATTGACCCTGGTCTTTTTCGTCTATCTCTTCGTCAACATTGGCATGGTTTCCGGCGTTCTTCCGGTGGTGGGGGTGCCGCTGCCGCTGATCAGCTATGGAGGGACTTCACTGGTGACCATTCTCGCCGGGTTCGGTATCCTCATGTCCATCCACACTCATCGCAAACTTTTGCCGACCTGACACATGAAACAGACACTCAGAATACTCTGTACCAGCCTGCTGCTTACTCTCACCGTCTCCAGCGCCCAAGGCGCCGACAGCATCCCTCGCGAAACGTTTAAGGCGTTTGCTGCCGAGATGGCGCAGAAACACGGTTTTTCCGCTGAGAAACTGGAGAACCTGCTCGCCGGAACCCGCTTTCGGGAAGACATTATCAAGGCGATCACCCGTCCAGCGGAATCGAAGGAGTGGCGCGAATATCGTCCCATCTTTCTAAAAAAAGGCCGCATCGATGGCGGGGTGAAATTCTGGAAAGAGCATGAGGCACTGCTTGAACGGGCAGAAAAGGCCTATGGGGTACCGCCGGAGATCATGGTTGCCATCATTGGCGTGGAGACCCGTTACGGCGCGCACACCGGCCGTTACCGGGTGCTTGACTCCCTCACCACCCTCGCCTTCGGTTATCCCAAGCGCGCCAAGTTCTTTCGCAGTGAGCTGGTGGAGTTTCTTCTGCTCAGCCGGGAGGAGAATATCGATCCGGCAACCGCCAAGGGCTCCTACGCAGGCGCAATGGGCAAACCCCAGTTCATCTCCAGCAGCTACCGGAATTATGCCGTGGACTTCGACGGGGACGGCAAGCGCGATCTGCACAATAGCGATGCCGACGTGATCGGCAGCGTGGCCAACTATTTCAAACGCCACGGCTGGCGGCAGGGCGAGATGATCACCCAGCAGGCCAGGAGCGAAGAGCGCCATGAGAAATATGTTCAGGCGGGGATGAAGCCCAGCATAGCGGTCTCTGAGCTGATGGCATCCGGCCTGCGGCCAGACGGTCTGATGCTGCCGGAACCGGAGGCGCTGGCGAGCCTGATCCTGCTAAAAGGCAGACACGGGGACGAATATTGGTTCGGGCTGCATAACTTTTACGTCATTACCCGCTACAATCACAGCAATCTCTATGCGATGGCAGTCTATCAGCTCAGTCAGGAGATCAAGGCGGCCCGTCAGGCTGCCGTGGGCGCACCCCCGCCAGCAACTTAGACGACAGGATGGGTATTGAATCATGAGGCGCACTCAGCACACGACCATCAACCTCGCAGGCCTCAGCCTACTCGCGGCGCTGACCGGCTGTTCCATCGGCCCCTCCATCATCGAGCAGGATATCGTCGACAGCGGCCCGTCGGCTGCCCCGCCGGTGGATATCGACAGCATCCCCGACGCAGTGCCGAAATTCGAAAGCCGCAGCCGCTACGGCAACCCCAGCTCCTATGTAGTACGCGGCAAGCGTTACTACACCAAGCAGAGCAGCAAGGACTATCAGGAACGTGGCATCGCCTCCTGGTACGGCAAAAAATTCCACGGCCGGCGCACCAGCAGCGGCGAAACCTACAATATGTACGGCATGACCGCAGCCCACAAAACCCTGCCGCTGCCAACCTATGCCCGTGTCACCAATCTGCGTAACAACCGCAGTGTCGTGCTTAAAATCAACGACCGGGGTCCTTTTCACGACAACCGGCTGATCGATCTCTCCTACACCGTAGCCCACAAGCTCGGCATCATTGGCAGTGGCACCGGCCTGGTGGAGGTGCGTGCGCTCACGCCGGGCGAACCGGAACCTTCACCGGCGTCACCGGTCGAATTCGCAGCAACAGAGGCAACCCGTCTCTATCTCCAGGTCGGGGCCTTCGGCAGCCGGGATAATGCCAACCGGCTGCAGTCCCGACTGCAAAACGATCTCGACACCAATGTGCGGGTGCTGGAGGGCAGAAGCGCCGATCAACTGGTCTACCGGGTTCAGGTTGGCCCGATTTCCGGCGTGGATGGCGCCGACAGCCTGAGCAGACGTCTCGACGGACTGGGCATCAGGGACACCCATGTGGTGATCCAATAGAAACATCCACCCACAGTGGCTTGCGTCCTGTTCCTCTGCCAATAAACTCATGCTTCGGAGTTTGTGATGATGTTGGCATGGGATGTGGCGAACGTAGGGTGCGCTGTGCGCACCAGGGTAAGCAGCAATCATGGTGCGCACAGCGCACCCTACTGATGAATCATATGCCCCCTTCATCTTTTCGGTATGGCTTGAACTCCGAAACCTGAGCTATAAAATAGTGGATCAATTCATTAACCTGAATTTCCCATAGAGGCCGGAGTCAAATTTGACTCCGGCCCTTCGCCAATAACTTATTCATAAACCCGGTAACCCCATGTCCGCGAAGTTTTCAAGACCCTCCCTGTTCTATATCCTGATCCTCTGCTGGTTCTTCCCTGCTGCTGCTGCACTTGCCAAGCAGCCGATCCCAACACCGCCGAAACTCACTGCCAGCGGCTATCTGCTGATCGACTTTGACTCCGGCAAGATATTGGCGAATAAAAACGAAGAGCAGCGACTCGAACCTGCCAGCCTGACCAAGATCATGACCGCTTATGCGGTTTTCCGCGAACTCAAGGAGGGCAATATCCGCCTGGACGAGGAAGTATTGATCAGCGAAAAGGCTTGGCGCACCGGCGGTTCAAAGATGTTCATTGAAGTGGGCAAGCGAGTCAGTCTAAAGGACTTGATCATGGGCATGATCATCCAGTCCGGCAACGATGCCTGCGTGTCGCTGGCGGAACACATCGCCGGCAGTGAATCAACCTTTGCTGAAGTAATGAACAATCACGCCCAGCGCCTGGGCATGCTCGACAGCCATTTTGTCAATAGCACGGGCCTGCCGGACGATGATCACTACACAACCCCCGAGGACATCGCTAAGGTTGCCATTGCCACGATCAGGGAGTTTCCGGAGTACTACGAGTGGTATGGAGAGAAATCCTTTCTCTTCAACAAGATCAAGCAGCACAATCGCAACAAACTGCTGTGGCGCGACAAGAGTGTGGACGGCATGAAAACCGGCTACACGAAAGCCGCCGGTTATTGTCTTGTTGCATCTGCCAAACGCGAAGATATGCGTCTGGTCTCCGTGGTAATGGGTACCAACAGTATAAAAATCCGGGCCAGTGAAAGTCAGTCCCTGCTCAACTACGGCTTCCGCTTCTATGAGACACATAAACTTTATGGCACGGGGGATGTGCTCAACCGGATACGCATCTGGAAAGGCGATCGCGAATCATTGCCCTTGGGGCTGGGCAGCGACCTGAAGGTCACTATTCCCCGCAAGCAGTACAAGAACCTGAATGCCCGTATGGAGGTGAATCCGAAGATCATGGCGCCGATCCGCAAGGGGGCGGAGCTTGGACGGGTCAGCATCACGCTGGATGACGAAGAGGTTGCCAATGTTCCACTGATTGCACTTGACGAGATCCCGGAGGGCAGTCTCTGGCAGCAAGCCAAAGACAGCGCCCTGTTATGGCTGGAATGATGAAAGACGAACAAGAGACAGAGACGCTGCTGGAGTTCCCCTGTGATTTTTCCATCAAGGCTATGGGCCGGACGGAACCCGGCTTCGACCTTATGGTGGTAGAGATGATCAGGAACCACGTCCCCAACCTCCATGAGGGTGCGGTCAAATCACGTTCCAGCAAGGGGGGAAAGTGGGTTTCAGTCACCGTCACCATACGGGCCAGCAGCAAGGCTCAACTGGATGCCATCTATCTCGACCTCACCGCCCATGAAAAGGTCGTGATGGCGCTCTAACCTGTGAGCAAATCCCTCCTGATCCGCCAACTTGGCCTACAGCCCTATGAAACCACCTGGCAGGCCATGCGGGACTACACCGACAGCCGGGATGCAAAAAGCCGCGATGAACTCTGGCTACTGCAACACCCGCCGGTATTCACCCTCGGCCAGGCCGGCAAACCGGAGCACCTGCTTCGCCCTGGCACCATCCCCATCATCAAAAGCGACCGTGGCGGGCAGGTTACCTATCACGGCCCCGGTCAGTTGATCGCCTACCTGATGCTCGATCTGCGGCGCGCCAAGATCGGGGTACGTGCCCTGGTATCACTGCTGGAACAGGGCGTTATCGATCTGTTGGCCACCCAGGGGATAGACGCTGCCGCCCGCTCAGATGCCCCCGGTGTCTACGTCGACGGCAGCAAGATCGCAGCCCTTGGCCTGAGGGTAAGGCACGGCTGCAGCTTTCATGGACTCAGCCTCAATGTGGATATGGACCTGGAGCCGTTCAGCCGCATCAACCCCTGCGGCCACCCCGGTCTGACGGTAATGCAACTTGCAGACCTGGACGGAACCACCGACATCCCCACCCTTGGCCGGGATTTGGCGAAACATCTGGCGTCAGGTTTAGGTTACACTGCGGATTTTTACGAACCGACACAATCCTGATGAGAGACCAGAAAGGGTACCAGCCCCCCTCCCGCACTAAACCCGACAGCCACCAGCGCGGCGAGGCAAAGCTCGCCCGCATTCCCGTCAAGGTGGAATCGCGGGACGAACTGCTGCGCAAACCAAAATGGATCCGCGCCAAAGCGCCGCTGGGCCGACAGGTCAGCCGGATCCGCCGCATCCTGCGGGAACGGGGCCTGAACTCGGTCTGCGAGGAGGCGGCCTGCCCCAACCTGGGGGAGTGCTTCGAACACGGCACCGCCACCTTCATGATCATGGGGGACATCTGCACCCGGCGCTGCCCCTTTTGCGATGTGGCCCACGGCAAACCTCAGCCGTTGAACACCGATGAACCGGACCAACTGGCAGAGGCGATCGAAGCCATGGCCCTGAAGTATGTGGTCATCACCTCAGTGGACCGGGACGACCTGCGCGATGGCGGTGCAGGACACTACCGCGACTGCATAAAAGCGGTACGCGCGCGGATGCCTGAAACCCGTATCGAGGTGCTGGTGCCGGACTTCCGTGGACGCATGGGGGTCGCGCTGGAGAGACTGACCCAGGCCCCGCCGGACGTCTTCAACCACAACCTGGAGACCGTTCCCCACCTCTACCGCCAGGCCCGCCCCGGCGCCGATTATGCCGAATCCCTCAAACTGCTGCAGGCATTCAGGGCTGCCTCTCCCGAGGTGCCGACAAAATCCGGCATCATGCTCGGTCTGGGGGAGAAGCCCGGTGAAGTGGAAGCCGTCATGCAGGATCTGCGTCACCACGGCTGCGAGATGCTGACCCTGGGACAATACCTGCAGCCCAGCCGGGACCATCTGCCGGTGGAGCGCTACGTCACCCCGGAGGAGTTCGATAAACTTCGTGAGGTAGGAGTGGCCATGGGATTCACCAATGTCGCCAGCGGGCCGCTGGTGCGCTCCTCCTACCATGCAGACCTGCAGGCCGCCAACCCATTGCTGAGCAGATAACGGCACGGCTATGGACGTCATCACCACCAAGACCATCGAACACCTGCTGCTGCCGCCGGGCGGGCCGATATTACTTGGCTTTATCGGCCTGCTCTTCTGGCGCCTCGGCTGGGGCCGCAAACTGTTCGTGCTTGCCCTGCTCCTGCAGTGGATGTTGAGTCTGCCTATCACTGCCAGCCTGCTCACGGCGGGACTGGAGAGCTATCCGGCACTGACCGACAAAGCGATCGCCAACAGCAGTGCAGAGGCGATCGTGGTACTTGGTGGCGGCCGCTATCTCGATGCACCGGAGTATGGCGGCGACACCGCCAACCAGCGGGTACTCTTCCGCCTGCGCTACGCGGCCCGGCTCGCCCATAAAACCGGCCTGCCGGTGATCCCCAGTGGCGGCAATGCAGTCTACTCCGGCACTGCTGAAGCCAGGATCTCCGCTGAGATCCTGCGCGACGAGTTCGGCGTCACAGTAGAGCATATCGAACCCCGCAGCCATACCACCTGGGAGAACGCCCGCTTCACCGCCCAGCTGCTCAAGAAGCTCGGCATCAAACGCATTCTTCTGGTGACCACTGCCTCACACATGCCCCGCTCGATGGATGCCTTTGCACGCAACGGCGTCGACGCCGTTGCCGCCCCCACCGGTTTCGTCTACAGACCCGATGGCAAAAGCTCCTGGCTTAACGGCCTACCCAACGGTCGGGCAGTCCAGCAAACTGAAGTGGCGCTGCACGAATATGTGGGCAGGATCTGGTATCGGTTTAAATAGCCATTTACAGCCAGACTGTTCCTCCCTCAACCTAAAAAGTGTCCTCTTTCTCCCCTCTTCCCAGCCTGTCGACTTTTCTTACACCTCTGCCAGCAGCATAGAAAACCCACTAACAAACTGTTTTTACTAAATAATATGGGCAATTATCCCCATACCCCGCCCAAATAAACATTAATAAAGCACGATATAATGAATAACAATCCTAATTCATGTCGGACTTTCTTACACACTGATCACCTGACCAATCCATCCCATATGAGCAGTACCCGCTGAAACAAAACCCATGCATTTTATTCCTGCTTCTTCAGGTAAAAACAAACACCCTCCCATTAAGAAATTCTTCCCGGAAAAACAGGCATTTGTGACGCAGATCACATTTTCGCACGATTATTTTTTTCCGTAACAAAAGGGCTATACGCTCCATCAACAGGACCTTAGTTACTGAATCAAAGAGAAAAAATCCTCTATGGCACAAGAATAGCGGGTTAATAAGCAGCGTAATCAAAACAACATACGGAGGACGCGCTTATGAAACGCTTACTAATTGGCATAATTGCTTTGGCGGGAATCAGCTTCAGCGGCTTGATCAATGCCACCCCCTGCAATCTTGGCGGGGTCACCCCAGCTGCTGACTGCGCCGATGGCGATGGTGGTGGTGCCAGCGCCGTCAAACTAAACGACGGCCTGTTTTTTGGCTTCGGCGACTGGACTGAGTTGGATAAGGTGGAATCTGGTGACCCTGCCAATACTACCTACTGGAGTGGGGACTTCACTGGCCTGGACGGCAACTTTTCCCTAGCCACCAACATCTGGGCTGACTACGAGAACCTGGTCGCCGTCATGAAGGATGGTGCAACTGGCCCAAACAATGACAGAACCATCAAATGGTCTGCCTATCTTCTGGAGGACGGCGTACTTGATTACGATTGGAACTACGATGGTTCATACCATGAAATTTCCAACCTCATTCTCTTTGGCCGCGGCGGCGTGGGAGCACCGGAACCCGCTGCACTCGCATTGATGGGTATTGCGCTGGCTGGACTTTCATTTGCACGACGCAGGAGAGTCTGAACAGAGAAAACTGAAACAACCTGGCCCTGCAAAATTTGTGGGGCCTTCGCTTTTACCCCAGAGAGAACCTGAGAATACCTTATTCACTATCTCCGTAATTCGCCTCACCGCGCACTTTGTTAATTCAAATTTCGGAGTTCAAACCATCCTGAAAAGATGATGTGCGGCGTTTAATTCATCTGGTAGGGTGTGCCGTGCGCACCCTACGTTTGTCACATTTAGAGAAGCCATCACCCCAATTCATAGAGAACCCGATATGAAGATCACTGTTCAATTCGCCAGCATATCGACGGCCAGCTTACTCATAGCAGCCTTGGCAATTACCGGCTGTTCCGGTTCACAGGAGGAGGTGCGTGTAACATTCTGCAAGGACCTCTCCTCCTCACTGCTCTATTCACAAGAGGGTGTCATCTGGAAAGTGGGAGAGCACAAATTCAAACGACCTGAATATGCAGTGGTAAATATTCAGGCTGAATCTGTAGATGGACTCACAAAGTCCGCGTGTTACTACAAATACGATGCGGTCGAAGATAACGCCATGGGACTCAGCAACCCCTTCTCATCTTATGCGACGCTACCCTATGAGGTGACCCTGAACGGGGAGACTGTGCGCCCTTCAGTGCTGAAAAATGCCATCAATACTGCGGTAACCCTGCAGAGCGACGGATTTGTTCGCGATGTCAAAAAGCACGCTGAAGAGACGGCCAGGCAATTGCAGAATAGTCTGAATTAAAGCATTCAGGAATTAAGTAATATCCAGCCCCATCGCTTTTGCACGCCGCTTCCAGAGCCGGCGTGCGAGTTTGCGCATATCGACATTCTTGTCCCCTTCGTCGACGATCTCCATTCCAAGCAGGGTTTCGAGAATATCCTCAAGGGTGAGGACACCCTCCATGCCGCCATATTCATCCACGATCAACAGAATATGCGCACGCCGGTTGAGCAACTTATCGAAGGCATGAAGCAGCGATGTCGAATTGGGCAGTACCGGCAGTTCACGGCAATAGTTGGCCAACCTGTTTTCGGAATTCCCCCTGGCCCGGGCCAACAACAAATCACTACGCAGGACAAAACCGCTAATATGCTCCCGATCTCTCTCATATAGGGGGATACGGGAAAATCGAACACTGTCATGTTTGAGAAAAAAATCCTCTACGCTCATCGTTTCATCTAAAGCAAACACCACAGAGCGTGGCGTCATCACATCCGTTGCCTGCATATCCCGGAACAGGAAGAGATTCTTCAGTATCAACGACTCCTTCTGTCCCAGCTGTCCCTCTTCGGCCCCGAGGTCGGCCATGACAGCGAACTCTTCACGACTGAATCCCCGCAGGGTGGGTTCGGTGGCTATTCTTCCGGTCAACCACTCCGCCATCTTGACGAACGGATAGAGTATGAAAATCAGGTATTTAAGCGCATGGGCGGTCAGCGGCGCCAATTGCCGCCAGTAATGGGCACCAAGTGTCTTGGGCACGATCTCGGAAAACACCAGAATCAACAACGTCAAAACTGCGGAGGCCACACCCACATAGGCATTGCCAAACACCACAGCCGCCTGGGCGCCCGCCCCGGCAGCGCCAATAGTATGTGCAGTTGTATTCAGTGTCAGGATCGCCGCCAAAGGCGTGTTGACATCCTCCTTGAGTCTGCGCAGCATAGTACCGGAAGTCTTGCCCTCCTGCTCCAGCAGCGCAATATAGGGCGTGGTGACACTGAGAATCACCGCCTCTGCAACCGAACAGAAAAAGGAAAATCCCAAGGCGATAGAGATATAGATAACAAGCAGCAGCATCTCAGTAGTCTCTCCAGAAGGGCGGCTGCCCAGGTTACAGCCACATTTAAGCCTTTATAGCTTAATTTTCAATCCCGCTCATGCAGATGAGTGTCGTAACGCTCCATGAGATAACAGAGGCAATCCTGACGCACCACCGCTCTATTGGTGGTCAGCATGGAGGGCATCACCGGGGTGCGCAGTCGCAACTCCCCCTCCTCCACGGCAAAGAAGCGTGCAGTCACATCCTCGCCGCGCTCATCCCGCACATTCAGAATCGGCCGGCGATCAACATGAATCCGTCCAAGGCTGGTGCCCCGGGGCAACTCCCTGAAATTCATGTGGTCGAGGTCCGGTGCAAAAAGGATATCTGCCTCCCAATCGCCAAAACTGAAACTCAGTGTCTCCGGCACCTTTACCTGCGCCACAGTGTGGAAGAGATCGATATCCTGATCAGCAACAGGATGGCGCGGATGCTCAAACAGATGCAGACAGGCATCGAGATACTCCAGCGCATGATCCACTCCCCTGGCTTGTCCAACCTTGCCGCACTCCAGCGTGACTGCGGGGCAGATCTCCGCCAGCGCCATCGACTGCACCCCTTTGGGTCGCAGGAAGTAGACCACGGTGCGGCCAAACAAATTTGCGAGATGGAGAAAACTGGCATCCAGCCGGTTGACGCAGGCGTAGTGGGGATTGAGGCCCGTGTTGTTGTGCACGTCAACACTGGCAAACGGCTTGAGTCTGGCGATGGTCTCAGTCACCTGGCGCATCATGGTGTGCTCCGGCGTGCCATCTGTCTCGCTGCCGGGCCAGACCCGATTGTAGTCCGGCTGTCCCGGTAGCCGCCGCAACCCCAGGGCTGCGGCGGAAACATTGCCGATAAAGAGGGCGATCGCGCGCGGTAGATCCCTGCCCCCTTCATAGCGTTTGAGCAGTTTGCGAACCGCCTCCCAACCCACCGTCTCGTTGCCGTGCATCAGTACAGAGAGAAAAAGGGGCGCCGGGCGTTTTCCCGGCAGATGAATCAGAACCGGACCGCCAAGCGCAGCTTCAAGCTGATCCGCTGGAAGGCCGAGCAGCCCATCTGGAAGTGATGTCAGTTCCTGCAGCATCCTGTGATTGTACTCGTTAGCGTCCTTCCAGAAAAAGACAGGTAAGCCGGCTCAAGCTTGTGGAACCAGCGATTTTCCCGATCCGCTGCGCTTGATCGGGACTAGGATCGCGATCAGTCAAAATCCCCATTCGTGTACCGGCAGATCGCTCTCCTGCCGTTCAAGATAAGCCAGACTCAGTGCCGCCATATCGTAACCATGGCACGCCACCCAAGCACGTTGCCAGGCTGCCCCATTCATCTTCGTCCTGACCCTGGCCTCAATGATACCCAGCCAGTGATCAATCTCGGCCCGATCCACTCTGAGCAGCGCAAGCCCACGGCGTGCCTTGGGCAGCAATTGATGCAGAATCAGTTGATCAATAGGCAATTGCTTCCGGTCAAGCCAGTGTACTTCCGCCTCCAGACCCAGACGGGCCGCCGCATAAAAATTACTGCGCGCCTGGATAAAACCCAGAAGATTCTCCAGCATCTCATCGTTTTCAATCAATCCATTTATCATACCGAAGTAGAAAGCGGCATTGGCGATGGTGTCCTGCACGCTGGGTCCTGCCGGCACTACCCGGTGCTCGATACGCAGATGGGGGCCGCCGGTTTCATCGAAGGCGATCAATGGGCGGTTCCAGCGCCAGATGGTACCGTTATGCAGCCTTAGATGTGCAAGCCGCTCAACCGGCTCATCCATCAGCCGGGGCAGCAGTACCGGATAGCGTTCGAGGTTGGCGCTGAAGTTCTCCATCATCGACTCACGCACATAACGGACGCCGAAACTGACTCGCTTGGTCAGGTCTGAAGCCCCGACTGAGATCGCCTGTTCAAAAAGGGGTATGCGGGTTTCATCCCAGAGATCATAACCAAAGAGATAGGGGGAATTGGCGGTTGCCGCCACCATCGGGGCCGAGACTATTTTTGAAAGGTTATAGGCACGGACAGCTTTGGCCGGGTCGACCTGCAGATGTATCTGAAACGAGGTGGTGGCGGACTCAAGCATGACATCGTCATGACTCAACTTCAGTCTGTCCCGACCCTCGATAGCCAATTCAACCGGCCGCCCTTCGCGTAGCCTGAAGACCTGCTCGTTGAGCGCCCGGTAGCGATTGAGGGGAGACATATTAGCCAGGGTCAGGTGCGACTGGCGCAGACTGGGTAGAATTCCGATCATCCCTAGCCGCGTTTCCAGCGAGGCGGCAGTCTGGTTGCACGCAGTCCAAAGCTGCCCCAGCTCCTCTGCCATACGGGTAAAGACACTGCCTTCCAGATGGAGGGGTGTACTGTTGAGTTCCAGGTTGAAGGTAGCCAGTTCGGAAACCACCAGGGGATTATCCAAACGTTGCAGGAGCACCTGATTCAGTGGCGCCGGTTCCGCATCGGGTCCGATCAGCCAGGCCTCCAGCTCAAAGCCACCGGTCGGCGGCTCCTGGACAAAACGCCCCTCTTTGAACCAGCCCGCCAGCAGGCCCGTCTCCGCTTCCAACCGCGCATGAAACTCAGCGAAGTCATCGGGGCCAAAATGGCTTGATGAGATCTCCTGTCCCATGTCCCTAGGGAACCTCTTGATAAGTCATGATTGTTCAGCGGTTCTCTAATTATCCAGACAAGGATTGCTCCAGCGCCGCCAACCGCTGCGGGGTACCCACATCGGACCAACGCCCAAAAAAGGCCTCACCGCTCACTTCTCCTGCCGCCATTGCGCTGCGCAACAACGGTCCCAGAGGAAAGGCACCGGAATCACATCCGGTAAACAGTGCCGGAGCGTAGAGTCCGATACCGCTAAAGGTCAAACGTCCACTGCCGACATCCACCAGCGCGTCACCCTCCAGCGAGAAATCCCCCGCCGGATGGTGCGATGGGTTAGGCACCATCACCAAGTGGGCCAGCCGGCCAGGGGGCAGAACCAGTCCCGCAAAATCGATTTCGCACCAGACATCACCGTTCACCACCAGAAAAGGAGCCTCTCCCAATAAGGGTAGCGCACGAAAGATACCTCCGCCGGTTTCCAGCGCGGGAGATTCGGCTGAGTAGTGGATAGTGACGCCCCAACGGGAGCCGTCACCCAATGCGGCTTCGATCTGTTTCCCGAGATGAGCGTGATTGATGACCAGTTCCCGGATACCTGCTCCCGCAAGCGCTTCGATGTGATATTCGATAAGGGGTTTGCCAGCCACCGGCAGCAACGGCTTGGGAGTGTGGTCGGTCAGGGGGCGCATACGCTCACCCCGACCGGCGGCCAGGATCATGGCTTTCATGGGGTACCGGACTCGGATGGAGGGGTTGTCGGGGAGATGCTAGCGGAATTTTGGGGGAGGGGCTACTGGGTTAAAGGTTAAAGGTTAAAGGTTAAAGGTTAAAGGTTAAAGGTTAAAGGCGGTTATACCACGGGATAGGCCGAACGTTGTCGTTATTACTATTGTTGGCTGGGTGTCTGATTCCGGCAAAACTTCGATGCGCTAATTTTTTCTGTAGGCCCGATCAAGCGTAGCGGATCGGGCATCCAGGCTTTGGCAGAGCAATTGAGGTTGCCGGTTCCGCTACGCTTGAACCAGCCTACAGGCTTCCAACGACGGCAGCGACAAAGCTCGGCCTATCCTTTGGCACGGTTCCCTTTGACCTTTGACCTTTGACCTTTGACCTTTGACCTTTGACCTTTAACCTTTAACCTTTAACCTATATCTTTATCGCTTCATCGAACTAAAAAACTCTTCATTCGTCTTGGTGGCCTTGAGCTTGTCGTAGAGAAACTCCATGGCAGCCAACTCATCCATGGGGTGGAGGATCTTGCGCAGGATCCACATCTTCTGCAACTCGTCAGATTTCATCAGCAGCTCTTCACGACGGGTGCCCGAGCGGTTGATATTAATCGACGGAAAGATGCGCTTCTCGGCGATGCGGCGATCCAGGTGAACCTCCATGTTGCCGGTACCCTTGAACTCTTCGTAGATCACATCATCCATGCGCGAACCGGTCTCTACCAGCGCGGTTGCGAGAATGGTCAGGGATCCCCCCTCCTCCACGTTACGCGCAGCACCGAAGAAACGTTTTGGACGGTGCAGGGCGTTGGCGTCCACACCACCGGTCAACACCTTGCCGGAAGAGGGAATCACAGTATTGTAGGCGCGGGCCAGGCGGGTGATGGAGTCGAGCAGGATCACCACATCCTTCTTGTGTTCGACCAGGCGCTTGGCCTTGGCGATCACCATCTCGGCCACCTGTACGTGGCGGGTGGCCGGTTCGTCGAAGGTGGAGGAGATCACCTCGGCACGGCTTACCGAGCGAGCCATCTCGGTCACCTCTTCAGGACGCTCATCGATGAGCAGTATGATGAGATGGCACTCTGGATGATTGTGGGCAATGGACTGGGCGATGTTTTGCAGCATCATCGTCTTACCGGCCTTGGGCGGGGAGACAATCAGGCCACGCTGCCCCTTACCGATCGGCGCGCAAAGTTCGATGGTGCGGGCAGTGATATCTTCGGTACTGCCGTTACCCTGTTCAAGAGTAAACTTCTTATTGGCGAACAACGGTGTGAAGTTTTCAAACAGAATCTTGTTCTTTGCGTTCTCCGGCTTGTCGAAGTTGATCTCGGCAACCTTGAGCAGAGCAAAGTAGCGCTCACCATCCTTCGGCGGACGAATCTTACCGGAGATGGTATCACCGGTACGCAGGCTGAAACGCCGAATCTGGCTGGGGGAGACGTAGATGTCATCGGGTCCGGCCAGATAGGAGCTGTCTGCGGAACGCAGAAATCCAAAACCATCCTGCAGAATCTCCAGCACCCCGTCACCATAGATATCCTCGCCCTTCTTCGCATGGGCCTTGAGAATGGCAAAGATCAGATCCTGTTTACGGGTACGAGACATACCCTCGATTTTCATTTCTCGCGCTAGGCTGGCCAGTTCAGGGACCGGCATCTTTTTGAGTTCAGTAAGATTCATAATGGTTTATTGGGGTGTTGTTTATTCAGATAGGATAGGGGGAAAGGAAAATCGCACCCGCCTGGCAGGTGCATCAAATCGTTTGAAAACTGGAATCAGGCTTGAAAGGGCTGCATTCAGAGACGCGTTTTGATTATTTACTAGAGTGTAGCAGACGCGCCGGGGACAGCCAGTTACAGATTGTTGTCGATGAAGGCAATCAACTGGGATTTGGATACTGCACCCACCTTGGTTGCCTCTACCTGACCGTCCTTGAACAGCATCAGGGTGGGAATACCCCGGATGCCATAACGAGGCGGTGTATTGGGATTGTCATCGATATTCAGCTTGGCCACGATCAGCCGATCACTGTACTCACCGGCGATATCATCGAGCACCGGCGCGATCATCTTGCAGGGACCACACCATTCGGCCCAATAGTCGATCAGTACCGGCTTGTCTGCCTGAAGCACGTCTGATTCGAATGAACCATCCGTTACATGAACAATCTGCTCACTCATTCTAGGAGTCTCTCCAATAATTTCTGCGGAAAATACACCGGCTCATGCAGAGTTGCATCGGTGTCTCAAGCTATGGATCCAAACGCCGCTTGGTTCTTGTTTCAGCAGCAAATAGAGTGCTGCCCACGGCACAAAGCCCTATTTGATCGAAAAATTGTCTCTATTACAAGTCCCAAGAGCAAAAAAAATAATGTATCCTAGCCCGCCATGAGCGAAAAACACCTGACAGACACAAGATTTGACTCTTTCGATCTGGCCCCTGGAATTCAACAGGGCATTGCGGAAGCCGGATTCACCTACTGTACTCCGATCCAGGCAGAATCCCTGCCCATCGCCCTCACCGGGCAGGATCTTGCGGGACAGGCCCAGACCGGCACCGGCAAAACCGCTGCCTTTCTGGTTGCGACCCTGCAGCATCTGACCGTCCACCCAGCCGATGAGTCACGCCGGGCCAATCAGCCCCGGGCATTGATGGTTGCGCCTACCCGCGAACTGGCAGTGCAGATCCATAACGATGCGGTGACCCTGACCAAACACACAAATTTCACCTCGGCGGTGGTCTTCGGCGGCACCGGTTATGAAGAGCAGCGCAGGCAACTGCAAGAGGGGGTCGACATCCTCATCGGCACTCCCGGCCGGCTCATCGACTATCTCAAGCAGGGTGTTTACGATCTAAGGGCAATCCAGGTCATCGTGCTCGACGAGGCGGACCGCATGTTCGACCTCGGCTTCATCAAGGACATCCGCTTCATGCTGAGGCGCTGCCCCAAGCCGGGAAAACGTCTGGGAATGCTCTTCTCCGCCACCCTCTCCTACCGGGTGAAGGAGCTCGCTTACGAGCACATGAACAACCCGCAGAACGTGGAGGTGGAACCGGAGCAGGTGACTGCCGAGAATGTGCGCGAGGTCTGTTACATGACCGCCAACGAGGAGAAGATCCCACTGTTGATCGGGTTGCTGCGCAATCTGGAGAATGCCCGCACCATCGTTTTCATCAATACCAAGCGCACCGCCGACAAGGTATGGGGCTTTCTTCAGGGCAACGGCATCGAGACCGCCGTACTCTCAGGCGATGTGCCGCAAAAGAAGCGCCTCAGCCTGTTGAAAAAGTTTCAGAACGGCGAGGTCTCGGTCCTGGTGGCCACCGACGTGGCAGCCAGGGGACTGCACATCAGCGACGTCTCCCACGTGGTCAACTTCGACCTGCCGGAGGATGCAGAGGACTATGTCCACCGTATCGGCCGCACCGCCCGGGCCGGCGCCAGTGGCGACGCCATCAGCTTCGCCTGCGAGACTCACGCCTTCTCCCTGCCTGACATCGAGACCTACGTAGGTCACCGCATCCCCCTGGAGTCGGTCGATCAGGCTCTGCTGGCGGAGATCGATCCAAAGAGCCGCATCTATCCTGAAAAGGGCAGCCGAAATCAGCGTCATCAGAAAGATGGCCGCAAGAGCCACGGTAAGGGCCATCACCACAGGGGCCACAAAAGACCGGACGGCTCAGGCAAACCGCACCACCGGCGCCGCTCCAAGCCACCTGAGGGTGGTGGAACACAGTAGCTAAATGGACGATAAATGCGGCCGCTGCACAAACACCAAGTGCTGCACCTACATCACAGAGGCCTTGGGGGTCGCCCCCCGCGCGAAGTCCGATTTTGAACATCTGTTGTGGCAGGTCTCCCACCAGGGCGTGGAGATCTACAAGGATGAGGATGGCTGGTTCCTGATCTTTCAGGGGCGCTGCGAACACATCCAGCCCAATGGCAGCTGCGGCATCTACGACGAACGGCCGCAGATCTGCCGCGATTACGAAAACGACTGGTGTGAATTCGACGCCACCGCCGAAGAGGGGTTCGAACTCTACTTCCGCAACTATGCTGAACTGCTGAGCTACTGTAAGAAACGATTCAAGACCTGGGGCAGATAGATGAAGCCCTACGCAGAATCCTGCGATCAGAACCGGGACCCCATTCTGGCCGTTATCGAACCCCTCTTCGCCAACAGCTTAAACGTACTGGAGATCGGCAGCGGCACCGGCCAGCACGCCGTCTTCTTTGCCCGTAAAATGCCCCACCTGACTTGGCACACCAGCGACCAGGCAACCCATCACGAGGGTATCCACCACTGGCTCGACGAAGCGGGTCTGCCCAACACCCGCCGCCCCCTGCTGCTCAATGTGTGTCAGCCCGCCTGGCCCTCACTGCAGATCGACGCGGTCTTCTCCGCCAACACGGCCCACATCATGCACTGGCACGAAGTCGAAGCACTGTTCTCCGGAGTTGCTGAGCTGCTACCGGAAAATGGCCTGTTTGCACTCTACGGCCCCTTCAACTACAACGGCAGCTATTCCAGCAAAAGCAATGCCAGCTTCGACGACTGGCTCAAGGCGCGCGATCCGCAGAGCGGCATCCGGGATTTCGAGGCCCTCGAAAACCTCGCACACAAAGGGGGAATGGTATTGCTCAATGACTATGAAATGCCGGCCAACAACCGGATACTCTGCTGGATAAAGAGCGAAAACGGTTAACTGCAGTATAACCCCTGTATCACTTCCGAAAAGTCATGAATCGCCGAAAAATGGCCCGCCTCCCGCAAGGGCCCTTTTGAGTCCGCCGCCACCACTGCCAACAGCCACTTGATGCCGTAGTTTTCAGCCGACTGAAGCACCGAGAAACTATCGTCCACGAACAGGGTCCGCTCCCGCTGGAAGGGCTCCACCTTCTGCAGCTTGCCCCAGAACGCAGGATCCTCTTTCGGCAGCCCAAGGTCGTGGGCACAGATGGTCCGGTCGAAAAACCCCGCCAGATGGGTACGATCCATCTTCAATGCCAACGACTTCTGATGAGCATTGGTCACCAGCACCCGGCGCTTGCCTGCACACATCAGCTGATCCAGGAAGTCGATCACATGGGGGTGGACGGCGATCAGATGGTCCACCTCAGCCTTCAACAGTGCGATGTCCAGCCCCAGCTCCCGGCTCCAGTGATCGACGCAGTACCACTCCAGCGTGCCTTCCATGTCTTTATAACGCCCCAGCAACTCAGCTTTCGACTCGTCCAGAGAGAGTCCCCGCGCTTCGGCATACCGTTGCGGCACATACTCCAGCCAGAAGTGGTTGTCGAAATGCAGATCCAGCAGGGTGCCGTCCATGTCGAGCAAAACGGTATCGATTTGGTTCCAGTCGATCATCGGTGGGTTGTGCCCTCAATAATTTAAAGTGCGGCCAGACGAGTTTTGCGCTGAGTTCTGTGCTGACATCGATTCGCCCCACGCTCAGTGATTCCGGTAAGATGGCAGCCCAAACAGACTGTCGAAACAATATGCCGCAAAAACCCAAAATTCTGAAGCAGAAAATTGCAGCCCAATCCCGGATCTTCCGGGTCGAGGCACTCGAGCTGGAGTTTTCCAACGGCGAGTTACGCAACTATGAGCGACTGCTCGGCGGTAGTCGCGGCTCGGTGATGATCGTACCTATGCTGGATGACGAAACCGTACTGCTGATTCGTGAATATGCCGCCGGCAGCCACGACTACCAACTCGGCCTGCCCAAGGGACGTATCGAGGAGGGGGAGGATCCGCTGCAGGCCGCCGACCGTGAAATCCGCGAGGAGGTCGGCTACGGCGCCAATCGACTGGAACTGCTGCGAACGGTAAGCATTGCCCCGGCCTATATCCAGCACTTCACCCACATCATCCTGGCCCGGGAGCTCTTCCCCGACAAACAGGAGGGTGACGAACCTGAACCCATCGAAGTCGTTCCCTGGAAACTTTCGGCCTGGGATGAACTGCTGTCACAACCCGACTTCACCGAGTCACGCTCAATTACCGCCATCAGCCTGACACGCAAACAGTTTGGCTATTGATTTAACTCAAGTTTCGGAGTTCAAGCCATCCTGAGAAGATGTTGGCAATATTTAATTCATTGGACATCTTGTAGGGTGCGCCGCGCGCACCGGAGTAAGCAATTACAGTAATCATGGTGCGCGCGGCGACCCCTACGTTCTGCTTCGCTCAGAATAAATCAGAGGCCACTTAACATGTCCCTGCCTATTCCGGTCCAGGCCCTGCTCGACCTTGCCAAACAAGCGGGCGATGCCATCCTGGCTATCTACAATTCCGGGTTCAGCGTCACCGAAAAGACCGACCACACGCCACTCACCGAGGCGGACCTCGCCGCGCACCGGGTCATCGTCACGGCGCTCAAGGAACTGACACCGGAGATCCCGGTGCTCTCGGAGGAGTCACAGGCGATTCCTTTCGAGACCCGGCAAAAATGGTCGCGCTACTGGCTGGTCGACCCCCTTGACGGCACCAAAGAGTTCATCAAGCGCAATGAGGAATTCAGCGTCAACATTGCGCTCATCGAAGAGCAGCGACCGGTTGCCGGAGTAATCTATGCACCGATGCTCGACATCGCCTACTACAGCACTGGTGACGGCAAGGCCTGGTGTATCCGGCAACAGCTACCCCCTGAAAACATTCATGTGACCCGGCAGCGCAGGCACCCACCAATCATCGCCGGCAGTCGCTCTCACGCTGGCCCGCAGTTGCAGGCATTCCTGCAACGAATCGGGGACCACAAACTGATCCCGATGGGCAGCTCCCTGAAATCCTGCCTGGTTGCCGAAGGCAGGGCCGATCTCTATGCCCGTCTCGGCCCCACCTCCGAGTGGGATACCGCCGCGGCCCAGGCAATTGTCGAGGCAGCCGGCGGGCGCATCACCGATACCCACATGAGACCGCTTTTGTACAACACCAAACCTTCGCTATTGAATCCCCACTTTTTTGTCTTCGGCGATCTTTCGGAAGACTGGTCAGCCTATCTGTAGTGCGGTTAACCGCCATACGGGCTAGACCAGCGCTGTACTTTTCCGCCAATACCATATAATTCAGTCAACGATAGCAACCTATCAAATAACAACTACCCGTTGCAGACTCCGGGCTCCATCGTCGTCATAACCCGCGAAGGGCCAACATTTATGAGAACCCTCATCCAGCGTTTGCTGAGCAGCAGCATCATTCCGTTGCTCTGCCTGCAATCCACGCTCCTCTGGGCGGGCACACAGGAGGACGATGCCTTCGAATTCGATGACTTTCCTCTTGAGGAGCCGGTGGATCACCCTAGCTGGTTCAAACACAGTTTTCTCGATCTGCAGGAGGATCTGCAGGAGGCCATCGAGCAGGACAAACAGGGCATCATCGTCTATTTCGGACAACGGCGTTGCGCCTACTGCAAGATGCTGATGCAGGTTAACTTTGGCCTCTCTGACATCACCGCCTACACCCGCAGCCACTTCGACATCATCCCCATCGATATCTGGGGCATTGACGAGCTCACTGACCTCAAAGGTGAGACACTCACTGAACGGGAATATGCGATCAGGGAGAACACCAACTTCACCCCCTCCCTCATCTTCTACGGCCGGGAGGGCCATGAAGCATTGCGTCTTCGAGGTTACTACCCCCCCTATAAATTCCGCGCCGCCCTGGAGTATGTTGCGGATGGCCACTACCTCAAGGAGTCTTTCCCCGACTATCTTGCAAGGGGTGACGAAGGGCAGGTTTTCGAGCCTGGGGATCTAAACGAAGAGGATTACTTCATCCCGCCGCCCCACAACCTCGATCGCACCCGATTCAAAGGCGAACGTCCACTGGTCGTCTTTTTCGAGCAGGGAGAGTGTCATGCCTGTGATATTCTGCACGGTCAACCCCTGCGGGATCCCGCCATCAACCAACTGTTCCGTAAATTCGACAACGTTCAGCTGGACATCTATGCGGAATCCCCGGTCATCACCCCGGGTGGACAACAGACAACCGCAAAAGCCTGGGCACAAGACCTGGGGCTTTTCTACACCCCTTCACTGATCTTCTTCGATGAAGAGGGCAAAGAGGTCATGCGGGTCGACTCCGTGGTTCGCTTCTATCGCCTGCGCAATGTCATCAACTACATCACCGGTCGGGGTTATCTCAGCCAACCCAGTTACCAGGATTGGCGTATTGAAAACCTGAGTAATTAGCGTCTGTAGGGGGCCGCACACTGCGGCAAAAAGGCACAGGCGCACTGCCAAATCACGAATTTGCGCCGAATGTGACAAACGTAGGGTGTGCCGTGCGCACCAGAACAAGCAATCATGGTGCGCGCGGCACACCCTACCAGATGAATTAAACGCTACCCCCCATCTTTTCAGGATGATTTGAACGCCGAAACATGAGTTTTATGTATCGCAGAACCGCTTCAGATAATCCTCGTAGTCAGCCTGCTGACGATGCAACTTGTCGCTTTGACTCGCTTTATAACCGGCACGCAGACGCTTTTCGACCTTTTCCAGCTTCTTCCGCTTTGCCCAGCAACGTTTCTCTTCACTGCGCTTCCGGCGGGGTTTCGTGGCTTTTACGCGGCGTTTGGACGCCTTTTTCTGTTTTGTTCTTTGCAGTCTGAGGCCCGGCTTGGCGGGACTCAGACCTGCACTCCGATTCACGATGCGGGTCTTTTGCTGCTCACCCGAAACACAAGGGATCTGCTGAAACGTCACATCCCCCTCCGGCAGTTGACATCGATAGACCGTCACACCACCGCGGGAGGCAGCGGCAAGCTGTCCCACCGAACCTGCAAGAGTGAGCCCCAAGAGGACGCCAAAAACTGTTTTTCTGAATAAGTTCACTATCCAACCTCCCTGTCAGATCCACTTACTCAATCATAAAGGGAACAATATTCCCATTCAAGTTTTTCCGGGAACTGCCGATAGGCACTTAATCACTTGGGGAGAAAAACAGAATCGTCACCATGAGGAGTCTGGAACAGGAAAACCGGATGTTGCGCCAGCGACTGCTGGAACTGGGACGCGAGGCCCTGCACAACGAAAACACCTTCAAACGTTTTCACCAGAGAGAGCTGGAACTGCTCTCTGCCAACTCCCTGCCGGAACTGCTGAACAGCATGACCGACGGCCTGCAGGACTCTTTTCAGGTAAAGGCGATCCAGCTGATTATCGAAGATCAGGAGCACGACATCCGCCGCCTGCTCTATAATACCGGCATCCCGGAAGATGCCTTTCCTCTGGTTCGCTTTGTCGATCAGATCGACTCGGTCAACAGAGAGTATGCCACGCTGCGACTACCCCGGCTGGGTCCCTTCCTCAGTCCCGACCATGATTCGCTCTTCTCTTCGAGAAGCGAGTTGCGCAGTATCGCGATATTACCGATATTCTGCCGCAACCGACTGATCGGCAGCCTAAACCTCGGCAGTACCGACAGTAAAAGGTTCACGCGCCACCATGGCAGTGATTTTCTGCACCGGCTGGCAGCAATCGGCGGTGTCTGCCTGGAAAATGCAGTAAACCGGGAGCGATTGATCATCAGCGGCCTCACCGATGCACTGACCGGGATGCACAACCGCCGCTATCTCGACCGGCGGCTCAAAGAGGAGCTGGCCAGGGCAAACCGCTACCGCCAGCCCATGAGCTGCCTTTTTATCGATGCGGATCACTTCAAACAGGTCAACGACACCCACGGCCACCAGGCGGGGGATACCGTATTACGGGAGTTGGCCAGCCGCATCCGCTCCCAACTGCGCGCCAGCGATGTGGCCACCCGCTACGGCGGAGAGGAGTTCACCCTGCTGCTGCCGCAAACCTCCCTCGACGAAGCCAAACTGCTGGCTGAACGCATTCGCCTGGAGATCTCAAGCCATCCCATTACCCTTGATAGCGGTGAGCAGATACCGCTTACCGTTTCAATCGGCATCAGTGAGGCCCTGCCAACGCTGGGCAAGGCTTCGCTGGAACAGGTCGGAGAACATCTGCTTGCCACTGCTGATGAAGCCGTTTATCGAGCCAAAAATAACGGCAGAAACCGGGTGGAGCACTGCCGCGAAGATATCCGCCAACAACTGCCGGTAGATGAGGTCAGTTAGGGATAATCAGATTATTTTGGATTTTGTCATCTCGAACCTAAAGAGAGATCTCAAACTACCAAGGCACAAGGAAACAGACATCTTGTTACACGAAGAGCACGGTCCGCTTCCCTCCTCGCAATCAGGGTCTAAACTTACTTAATAAGAGGTACCCACCACTGAGTAAACGCAACCTGTGAACGTGCCCCCAAAAAACCTGGTCGAGCGTTTTTTTACTGAAATAAAAAGCCGACCGCTGTTGGCCACCCTGATGGTGCTTGGCTCGCTGCTGATCGGTTTGAGCCAATTCACCACCGCCACGCAAATTCTGGTCAACCAGGCCAAAACCCTTCTGTTCACTCCCGAATACCTGCTGGTGGCGACGGTGCCGGACGGCAACCTGCTGCTGCGCTGGAACTCGCTGACTCAAAGCTGGCAACATCCGAGGAAAGACGTCTGGTTCGAGACGGAGATGAGGCTTCCGCTCTCCCTCAGAAACACGGGGGACCGGGTGGCCGGCATCGAGGGGCTGAAGCTGTTGTCCCAGGGCGAGGGTCAGTCCATCACCTGGGAAGCAGTCTGGATTGCACAGGATTTCGAGTGGGAACGCTGGGCCACGATTGAACCCCAGATCCAAAAACAGCGTGATCGGTTGACACCAATCACGCTCGAACCGGGCCAACCGGCACTGATAGAAGATATCGACTTTGTGCCGCTGGACTTCGCCGATGAACTTGCCGCCGGTCGCTATACCGCCCAATTGCAGGCACGCATGACCGGTACCGAAGGCTGGGTCGAGCTGATGCGTTTCTCCTTCACCATCCCGGAGAGTTTTATGCTGGCTTCCGGCCGCGTCTCGCACTATCAGTACTGGCAGCGTTTTGCTGTAAAGGAGACAGCTGCATCGGCCCAATAGGGCGACCCCAGACAGTCAACCCACATTGAGATGCGAGTGGATAATATACTCTCCTGTCTAATCAAATCTGAGTCTTATCCGCAGCCCTTCATTCAAAGTCCAGCAAAGGAGAGATTACCTGGGGTTTCTCCTCCCTCTTTGACTCATCCTTCTGCTTTTGTTCCAGGCCCAGAATCTTTTCCAGTGGACTGAATACCTTTTTGATAGTCCGCCCAACACGATCCAGCTGATTTGTCAGGTCGGCCTCAACTTCTCCAGTCAAGCCGCCAGCTCCCTGCTTCGCTTTGGCCGCAACCTCCGTTTGCTGGACAGCCGCCAGGCAGGGATTCTCTTCACTCACACCGACATCACCGAAGGCAAGCAGTAGATAGGCAGGGTTGGCGACACCCGCAGCCACACCCGCAATAGTTTTCAATGTGCCCAGTTTTGTTGGTTTGATAGACGGGGCATGCAACCTGCCCTCCAGTTTCACCGGGTTGGTAAGTGAAACCAGAGTCAGTTCCTTTGGTCGGGGATTGAGGATCATATGGAGGGTCTCATCACGCAGATCAATCTCCCCAGCACCCGCAATGGTCAACTTCGTGGTATCGATCAACATGCTGCGGCTGTATCCAACCCCCTTGTTGAAATCGAGCCGGTCAACCAGGCAGTTGAGATCAATCACCGGTTCATCTTTGAGCCCCATTTGAGGTAACAGGGTTCCCACAAAGTCTTTAAGTTTGAAGGGCAGATCCTGATTTTTGATACGCCCCTTACCACCCACCAGCACCAGGTGACCATCCAACCCTGCCGCCACCTCACGCAGACTCCATCCCGACCCGGAAATATCCATCGAGAAATCGGCACTGCCATCCACATCCTGTGTAACATCCAGCCTTTCCAACAGAACACCATAGTCAAACCCGCTGACTTTTAGTTGCAGAGCCAATTGCGGCGGTGTTGTAGCTGCATTGGCGCTTGCAGTGGCATTTAAGCTACCTCCGCTATCCAGTTTTAAAACGACGGGGTTTAGGTGCAGTTCACCTGCTCTGAGGTCCACGGATGCATGCATGCTACCCACCGGGGCGTTGCGATGTACCAGTTTTGGCAACTTCAGCTGCAGATTCATGTCTAATTGAGTCAACAAAGAGAGCTGCAGCGAATGCCCCGAAAACAGCCAATCGCTTTCCGACAAATCCTCCTGAGGTTGTGCCTCTCCCGCAAAAAATGGCTGTAGATCTGCAAGATCAATGATCTCGGCGCGCAGCGCTCCCCGTATATCAGGCCTGTCGCCCTGCAAACCGATCTGCAGGTCACCGACTATCCTGCTCTTGCCGGCTTCTGCCAGGAGTTTGGAAAACACCACCCGCTCCTTCGAGGCCATCGCTTCACCTTCAAGCCGATAGGCCGGGGTTTCCGGCAGCGCCACTCCCGTCAGCTTCGACAGTGTTTGCAGCGAAGGACAGTGGATCAAAAAAGACAGGGGGCCTTTGAGCTTGCCGGAGGCTCCGTCCAGATGCAGTGACAGCGAGCCTTCCGTTTTCCCCAAGGTGAGTTTTGTTGAAACCGGCAGAGAAGGTTTTTCCTGCACCAGCGCAGTCAATTCTGGGCCTGTCACCTGTACATTGAAGGATTCACTCCGCAACCCGCCTTCTGCATTCAGCGTCACGTTTTGTCCATTCAGAGAAGCGAATTGCAAACGGCTGATTGCAAAATCCAAGGGAGTCGAACCGTCTGCCTTTCCAAATACGATATGTCCCGCCGACGTTTCAATCCGAAGCTCTCCCTGCGCCAACAACTCTCCCAGGGTTCCACCGTTACCGGCAAAACGCAGCTGTATCTGTTGCAGATCTCCGCCCAGGTTCTCATCCATCCCCAACCGGGCGGCGATTTTTTCAAGTGCGACGGGGCCGCTGGTCAGATCAGCGGTCAGCCTCTCACCATTTTTCATCTGCAGACCACCCCGGAGAGGCACACCATCCAGGCGCAACTGCAATTCTCCAATCCCGACTGTTTTGCCATCAATCTTCAGACGCCCTTTGAGCTTTTGAAGTGGCAGAGCCAGCCCAGCGACCTGCTTGGCCGAGAGCTTCAGGTCCAGCGCCAACGACTCAGGCCAGGACACCTCCAGCGGCATGTCGAGCAGGTTTTTCTGAGGCGCCTTTTTCGTCCCGGCCTGCACTTTTCGTGGTTTCGGCTTCGGGCTGAAAAATGGCGCAAGATCGAGCCGTTTCGCCTGCAGTCCGCCCTGAATGCGGGTGACCACCTGATCCAGATGCAGGGTCAACGCCCCGGAGATATCACTGCCACCGAACTTGGCGTTAATCCCTGTAAACGCCACCTGTGACCCCTCCGCAGACATCTGGCCCTCAATTTGGAAGGCACCAGTCTTGCGCAGGTTTCCCTTCAGCAACGGCAGATGTGACAACTCTTTACCTTCAAGCCTGATGGTCAGGTTGGTGACCGTTTTGTCGCCCGGTATTATCGCCCCTGTCACCGTCAATCGATCACTGTCCGTCTGCGCCCCGGCCTCCAGCGGCCAGTTTGCCGCTTCAGCAAAAGGCTGTTGATCCTCCCCCAGAGAGAACTGCAGTCTGGTTTCACGCTGTTCGAGCAGACCGTTCAAGTCAACCTCGACCCGGCCACCTGTAACCTTCACACTGCCATCGGCAACAGTGAACTCATCGAAACCATAGAGATTTCGAAGCCAACCCTTCAGGTCGAAGAACTGCACGCCCGACCCGGTCAAACGACTCGCACCCTGCAAGTCGGCAGAGGCGCCTTCCGGCAGGTAAGCACCAATCAAGCGCGACAGTTCATCGCTCGAGTTGGCAGTCACTTTCCATGCCACCTGCTCACCTTTCAACTCGGCATGAAGCTCGTTCTGTTCAGTCTTCAAATCGAGACGGGCATTTGAGATACCTGCCGCAGTGATCAAACCGCTGAAACGCCCCAACAGATCTACCGAGTGATAATCAAACCCGCCGGTCGCCTGCAATTCCCCTGTTGCTGAGAGACTGGCTTCGGCGCGCTTTACCCGCAATATCTTCGGCGTGGCTCCACCACCCTGGTATCCCAGCCGCAACTCCTCCAACTGCAGTTTATCTATCACCGGCAGCCGCATTTCACTGGGAACAGCAGAGGTTTCCGCCGCCTTTCCGCCGGCAAATCTCCAGTTGCCACCCTGTTTCTCAGTGGACTCCAGCATCAGGTCGCCACCCTGAAGCAGCAGTCGCTTGACCACCAGCTCACCATTTAACAGGGGCAGCAGTGACAGTTGCAGTTCCAGCTTCTTCAGTTTCAGCAGGTTAGCCCTGGATGCCCAGGCAGGATTGGCAATGGATATGTTTTCAGCCACCAGAGTGGGATGAAGGGATAGACCCAGTGCAAGTTCACCATTCAGGCTGACCTCACGCCCAAGGGTTTCACTGAGTCTGGCAGCCAGGAGGTCACGATTGACATTCAGCCAGAAAGAGGCCGTCAGCATCAAACCTATAACCAACAACAAAAGCATGGCCGCCACACCGGCAGGCCAACGCCAGACTCGTTTCATCTCAACCATGTTTAAGACTGACGCACTGCGCGGAAATATTTACATTGTGTGAGATATCTCATACGCCAATAATAGCCTTTAAACCTTGCCGGATAAGGAATAGATGGCTCTCACGAGATTTTGGTTCATTTTGTTGCTCTTGTTCTGCATTTCATCGCAGGCAGCGGTGCAGACATTGCAACAGGAAGAGCTGCCAAACTACGCTTTCGCCCCCTTCATCGGCTCGGGCATCTACGCCACCCGGGACCGCACGGTCACGGTATTCAACATCCCCCTCTCCTACGACATGCGCACCATTGTGGAAGATGGTTGGGGGCTGGAGGTCACCACGCCAGTCACCATCGGTCTATTCAACTTTGATTTCAGAGACCTTGAGATCCCTAACCTGCAGGAGCAACTGGGGACCCTGAGTTTCGTGCCCGGCCTCCACTTCCATCTGCCGGTTTCAAAACAGTGGATTCTTACCCCGCTTGTCGACCTGGGCGTTGGCAAGGCCAGCAGTGGCAGCGACTTCGCCTGGATCTACTCCATCGGCCTGGAAAGCCGCTACAATTTTGACTGGCGCAGCTACGATCTTCTGCTTGGCAACCGCTTCCGATATACGGGTTATCAGCTGCATGAAAGCGATATCCAGGATGACTACTACTCCTTTGAAACTGGCCTTGATGTTTTACTTCCTCCCCACCTGAATCACTTCGGATGGAAGGCCAGGTTCAATGCCTATGCTATGAACCAGCTCTATTTCGGCGACCTGGATTTCGTCAATCCCCTTGGACAATCCCACGAGGTGGATGTGTTATGGGAGGTCGGTTTCACTGTTGACCTGTCAACGAACACGGATACCGGCATATTCGAACTGCCACGCATTGGGCTGGGTTATCGTTTTGGCGATGGCCTGGGATTGATCCGACTGGTATTTGGCAGGATGTTCTGAATTCATTATGAGGATAGATTCAATGGAAGCACCACATAAAGTCTGCGACCTGGCAGAACTGGAGCCAGGACACGGTTTTCACGTCACTGTTCGCGGCAGACCCCTGGCCCTGTTCCTCGATCAGGGCCAAGTCTATGCACTGGAGGATCGTTGCCCCCATCGGGAGGGGCAGATGTCCCGCGGGCATGTGGAAAACGGCGAGGCAATCTGCCCACTGCACCAGTGGAACTTTGATCTGAAGACCGGCGTCTCCCCCTACAATCCACAGGACCGGATTGCTACCTATCCCGCAGAGATTCGCGATAATTCAGTCTACGTTGATGCCGCTGCGGTCGATCCCCTGCCAAAGGCCAGTTTTGCGGGCTATCAGGGAGAGTGGCGGCGCTGGCATCAGGACGCCCGTGGCCACTACCTGATCAAACGGTTGGCGAAAGGGCTAAAACCCGGTATTGAGGCGATGGGCGCCCCCACACCGATGCTGCCTTCACTGCCGGACTTCGACCATTTTCACCTGCGTGCAGGACAGCTCCAACGTCCCCCCAGACTCTCCGGGCAGACAGTAAACACCTCTGTTACCATCGGCCGGGGCGCCGGCAAACCACTGCACATCACACTACCTGCCTACGTCTCCCATATGTCCTTCGGCGCCCTCTCGAAGGAGGCCAAGGTCGCATTGGCTAGTGGCAGCCAACTCGCCGGCACCCTGACCTGCTCTGGTGAAGGGGGCATACTGCCCGAAGAACGAGCAGCCGCCGCAATATATATTCTGGAAATGGCAAGCGGTTACTTCGGCTGGAATGAGCAGGCTATCGCCAAGGCAGATGCCATCGAGATCAAACTGGGACAATCCGCTAAACCCGGTCTGGGCGGTGAACTGCCTGGAGATAAAGTACAGGGGGATATCGCGGAAGTTCGGGGATTGGTGCCGGGTACCACTGCTCATTCACCAGCCCGTTTTCCCGACATCGAAAACTTGAAGCAGATGCAGCAGCGGATTGAACAGATCCGTGACCTGGATGGTGGCAACCGTCCCATCGGCATCAAATTCGCGGCTAACGATGTGGCTGCCGACACCACATCCGCCCTCTCCCTGCTGCCAGACTTCATTACCATTGACGGCTTCGGCGGCGGCACCGGCGCTGCTCCCACCCATGTGCGTGACCAGTTCGGCATGCCACTGACAGAGGCGCTCCCTATCGCCCGTCACCTTATCGACAAACATAACCTGGCCCATCCGCAACGGCCGGTCACTCTTATTGCCACTGGAGGCGTGCGCACACCAGCTGACATCATGAAAGCCCTGGCCTTGGGTGCGGATGCCTGCGCCCTGGCCACCGCCGCCCTGTTTGCTCTGGGTTGTGAATACTATCGCGCCTGTGGCTCCAATGAGTGTCCTGTGGGGATCACCACCCAGAAAGCGGAACTGCGTCAACGCATCGATATCGACAAAGGCGCACAGAGAATCGCCAACTTCTTTGGTGGGACTCGTGAGCTGCTGCAGGACTACCTGCGCATCATGGGTTATGAGACGATCGACCAGGTCAATGCCGGGGACCTGATCCCACTAAGCGATCAGGCTCGTAAGCAGCTGAAGCCCCTTTGAGGGAAAAAATGACGGGTAGCGTTTAATTCGTCTGGTAGGGTGCGCCGCGCGCACCGTGATTGCTTATTCCGGTGCGCACAGCGCACCCTACGTTCACTCCAAAACCTGAGTTCAAACTATCCTCCGCCCTACTGAACAGAGGCCAAAAGGATCAATCCGTCTCTTCGACAATATTCTCGTGGCTGCCGTCACAATAGGGCGGGTTGGCCGTCTGCTTACACATACAGAGCCAGGCTTCCCCTGATTTCTCCGCTCTGAATCCCAGCGGTGATATCTCCGTCCCCTGATGCGAGCCATCACAATACGGCTGATTTTTTGACTGCCCGCAGGCACACCACCAGTACTCTTTACCCGCCTGCAACTCCACAGAAACCGGTTCTCTTGCTGCAACTTTTCCTTTTTCCATACACCTCACTCCCGAAAATTGATTCGTCACCTATGGCGTCATTGTAGCAACGCTCAAAACAGAGAACGCGTGCCTCGTATGGGGATTAGGCTCACCGTCAATATTTCCTTTGAAAAATACACGGTAATTTAGTAGGTTTGTTCACAGGGTTACAGGCCTTTGATCATAATGGTCATTTCAATTTCAACGTTAAAAATAATTTAAATAATCAATCAGTTGCTAGCTATAACCATCGTAAATACCTTAACATCGCTTAGTGGTAAAACATCATGGGAAGGCGTTCTGATCTCGAAAAGAGTGGTTTTGATGTAAAAAATGCGGCACGGTTCCAACATATTGTATATTAGTTTATGCTATATTACTGAACCATGAACATGCATAACCAAAAACTGAGGACACCGAACCAGATCCTGCAGCATAGAAAAGATCTGCAGCAGGTCTATTGCGGCCAGAAGCCTTTCCTCGCACCAGGTAAATCACAACAGATCCTGGAGGACTATCTCGACTATTTCGAGTCTGAACTCCTGAACCAGACCCCTGAATCCAATATCAGCCAGATCCAGGAGATGTTGCTGGAACTCTCTTGCATCATCCGCTCCCGCAACACTCAGCTGATTCCTGGGGAGTACAGTAATTTTCTGCAGCGGCTGATTCGCATCTATGGAGCGGGTTTTTCACAGAACCCGGGCAATGCATTCCTCATTACCGCAGCTGACTACGCCGATGTCATAGAGGCAATCAGTAAAGAGTGTCCCAACTACGACTACAGTGAAGCACTCGGCCAACTGCTACGTTACATGAGCCAGTTGTATAAGGTCAGGAAGAGCAGCTGGAAAACCGTCTACGAGCATATTCAGTCAATGCCCGACTCCATTACTGCCGTGCAGATGGTGAAGACAGAATATTTTACAGAGATCCAGCAGTGGGCCGAAGAGGGTGTCGGCAACCTGTTCCAGATCCGCAAGGATATCTATCAGCGCATCGAAGAACTGGAGCAGCAAGCCAACGCCACAGAGAAGCAGATAGACGCCGAAGGATCAATGCTGGCCACTGAAACCCCTGCCCCGAAGGTTTTCGGGCAGGCTCAGATAATCAATCTGGCAGAGAAAAGGGCGCAAAAACGAATCGAGGCACTCAACGTGGACCTTGCTACAAATGCACGGGATATCCTCAGCCAGGGAGAGCTGGTCGCACTGATAGAATCCAACATCCAGGAATTTGATGATAAGCTGCGGGAAGCCCGCCGCGCCTATTCCATCCGCCTGGTACATGCCGCCGAGTTAAACCTCTCTTAACCGGGACAGGCCCAAACCCAAAGGCTTGCTAATACCCGCTTGCAGAGGAAAAAGGGGAGAACCCTACAGCTCTCCAGAGGGCAGCTGTCCTGCACGTGCGACTATGGACGCCTCAATCTGATCAGCGATGGCCTGTTTTCGCTGCCGGTTTTCCTCCGACCGCGTCTCCACCCAAAGACCAAAACGACCCTGCTCCAACCTGGAAACGTACACCTTCAGCGCAAGCTGCCGGCGTTCACTCAGACTCGCCTCAGTCCTGCGGGCATCCGGTGTGTTAACGACCAGATAAATACGCAGACGTTCGCTTGGGTAGTCCGGGTCCGGGTGCTGGTACCAGTCGATATCATAACTCATGCGTCCGTATCCGGCATGGACCTGAGCCGTGGGCCATGAGGCGGTGAATTCCTCCGCCGCAGCCAACAGCTGGGAGTCTATGTCTTGCCTGGATTGCTGCCTGCGCTCCGGCATTTGCGACTTCCTCGCCAAACGCTCTGCCGCCCGCGCCTGTTGCTTGTTATACGACTGCCAGGCTGTTTGCCCACCGATGGTTGCGGGTTGCAGCAGTGCAAGGGCAACACAGGCCCATCCGAGGCGTCCAAGCCACCGGTTGAAAAGCTCGAAAGCCGTGATTTCCAACTGATCCCCGTCACCGCCGCCTGCCGTTGATACACTTTGCATACCACCGCGTGACCCGGTCAAGCGATCCCGCAGCTCCACCAGATCGCCCCAGAGATCGCCTGCGGCAGCCAGTGCTGCACGAACAGCAAAGATGACAACGCCCATACCAAGCAGGGTCAGACTGGCAAGCAGCATGCGGTTATCCAACTCCAGATCCACCTGCTGGCCCAGCACCAGTAACCAAAACAGGTTCAACTGGTCTCCCAAGGCTTGCAGAGCCTCCCAGACCGCCTGGTAGTTTTCCAGCACGGAATAGAGCAACAGACAAAGGCTGATCAACGCCAGCCAGCCGGTATGCTTTTTACTTAGTGGTGCCAGCCACTGCCAAAGCCGTTGCACCAGCAGGCTGGCACCTGTGATAGTTACAAAAAGAGCGCACAGCCAAAAGAGGTCGAGCGGCGCCTCAAGCGGCCACAACTGGAGCAGGACGATCAACACCAATAACAGGTAAAAGGCCCAGGCGTTCGACCACCAGGGGACGGTGCGTTGTTCAAGTAGCGCTCGGATCTGTATCCCCAGGCTGCCAAAGCCGAACACATATAGAGGAGTGCTCAGCAAGATATAGGGTCTGAATTGTGACAGTTCGAAACCAGCCCGCATGCCACCTTCCAAACCCCACATAACCACAACGCCAGCCAGCAGTGCCACCAGTCCGGGATAACCCAGATACCGACCGGCAATAAGCGCCGCCAGTGGTATGGCCTCCGCCACTCCAAACCAGCGCCAGTAGACAGGCAACTTCCAGAACCGGTGGTAATCGGGATCGATCACGGCATTCACCAGCCAGAGATTCAACTCGCGCCCCAAGCCCAGAAGCAGCAGCCCCAACAGCACAGCTACAAGGCCTGGATACACGGTCTGTGGCATCGCAGCATGCTGCGGCGGACGAAGCGTGCGTCCCAACAGCAGGTAGCCGGTGGCAGCCAGGAACTCTGCAGGCGTGTCCAGGATGAAGTCCAGCTTTAGATACTTCAGCTCGGTCAATCCCAACAAGGGCAGATCGGCCCGGATGGCACCCAGCCATACCGCGGCGTCGCGCGGTAGCTGAAGCCCATCCAGTAGTACGCCAAACAAGGTAACCCCAATCAGCGACCCCAGAGCCACACCCAGGGAGATGCGGGAGAGTCCCAGCGAGAACACAAACAGATAGAGTAATACCCGGAAGTGCAACACCGCCTGCAGCTTGATGTCGCCACTGTAGCGCTCTCCCCATAACCCCAGGCTCAGAGCCAGCAACCCCAGGATCAGGGGCAACGCCCAAGCAGGGAGGGTGCGGCTGGCCAAGCGCTGCAACGGTTCTGGTCTGCCCGCTAACCAAGCGAGAAACAGGGCTGCGAGATAGATGTCCGGGTATGCCGGCAGACTAATAGCATCGTAGGAGATGTATAACGGCAACCCAAGACCGCCGAACGCCACCACCGCCAATCCCATTTTGCCGTACCGTTGGCCCAGCCACAGCGCCAAAGGCAGGATCAACCAGGGTGCCGACAATTTCACCATGTCCGCCAGCTGAACATGGAAGGATAGCAGCAGGATGAACGGCAGCCAGGCCCAAGCCCTCAACCCGTCTCTCGCCCGGTCAGTTCCATGTTCGCTTGGCATGTTGCATCCTTCCCCCGATTGTCAGTGCAAAACAGCACCTGCCTCCCTAAGGTTAGCGCTTAAATAAACTTAAGGAACCGCCCTTGACCGAAACGGGTCGGAATATTAAGGGTCTGCTAAAATACCACTTGAGACGAAAAGGAGAAATCGTAATGAAAAAGTTGGTTCTTACCCTATTGGTACTACTTTTCTCGGCACCCTTGTTTGCCGATGAAGTCCAGTCAACGATCGGGAAGTTCAAAAAAGCCCCGGATACCCACGCTTTCTTCAAGAACGCTTATGGTTATGCCGTTTTTCCCACCATCGGTAAAGGGGGAATCGGTATTGGAGCCGCTCATGGAAAAGGAAAGGTATTTCGTAAAGGAACCTATACCGGTAATTCCAGTATGACTCAGATCAGCATCGGTTTTCAGTTGGGTGGGCAAGCATTCAGCCAGATCATTTTTCTACAGGACAAACGGGCCTACGATGAATTTACGGGTGGTAATTTTGAGTTCAGCGCCCAAGCCTCCGCAGTCGCACTTACTGCAGGAGCCAATGCACAAACCAGTACTGCGGGAAATGCTGCAGGGGCAGGCGAGACAAAACAGAAAGCTAGCTATGTGGGTGGTATGGCCACGTTTACCATGGCTAAAGGCGGCCTGATGTATGAAGCCGCTATTGGCGGACAGAAATTTAATTTCAAACCCAAATAGGTGGCGCGTCGGGCAGCAGAATCCCACAGCACTGAACTACTCCCGAATACAGGCCCTGACCAGCCACCACACAAACGGGTGGCTATTTGCTGTACGCGTAAGAGGGCATCATTCATTGCCTGGGTTAAAAAAACTGTACCCATTTCGCCCGTTCTCCTTAGCGCGGTACATAGCAGCATCGGCGCTTTTCAGAAGACCATCAACGTCTCTTCCGTCCTCGGGGAAGATACTGATGCCAATACTGGCAGTAACAAACATCTCCTGTCCCTCAAGTTCGAACGGCAGGATGAAATCCGCAGCAAGTTTCTCTGCCACGGCTACGACCTCAGCATTCTTGTCAGCCCTTGGCATCAGCAGGATGAATTCATCCCCACCGAATCGGGCCAGGGTATCGTATTTACGCAGTTTGGATGAAAGGCGCATAGCCACCTGTTGCAGAAGGCGATCACCCGCTTTGTGCCCCATGGTGTCGTTGACGAGTTTGAAGTTGTCAAGATCGATAAACAGCAGGGCGAGCCGCTGCCCAAAACGACTAGCCTCTTCGATGCGCCGCCTCAGTTCTGAATCTAGCAGGCGGCGGTTTGGCAAATGGGTTAACTGGTCGTAGGTCGCCAGCTTCTCCAACTCGGCCCGGGCACGTTTCTGTTCGGTGACATCCACGTCAATACAGAACATCTCCGGAGAGCCGGAATCCTGCTTGAGCATCACATGGCTTGAGTAGACCGCCACCGGGCTACCATCCTTATGCCTGAGCTCCAGCTCACCTGCAGGGATTGGCTCTCCTCCCATCATCCAGTCCCTGGTTGCCTCGATGACATGAGCACGCATCGAATCCGGAATAATCAGATCCTCCAGCCGCGAGCAAATCGCCTCTTCCTGCTCATAGCCGTACAGGGCAGTACTCGCGCTGTTCCAGTAGGTAACCCGGCGCTCCCTATCGTAACCCTGAACCGCCACGTTGAGCAGGCTCTCGATCAGCTCACGAAATCGTTTCTCACTCTCACGCTGGTAGGCTTCAGCCTGCTTGCGCACGGTGATATCCCTGTCGATTCCCCTGTAGCCGGCCAGTTTGCCCGCAGCATCAAAGAAGGGAACACCGCTGCTCTCCAACACCACCTCGTGACCATCTTTGTGCAGGTTGATATTTTCAAGTGATGAAATAGGCCTCTTTTCCTCACTGAGATCTTTGAATATCACAGAGACGCGCTCCGCCTCCCCTGATGGCATCAGATCGAATGGCGTCTTGCCGACAATCTCCTCTGGAGCGAAACCCAGGATCTCCCTCACTTGTGGACTGCAGTAGGTATAAACACCGTTTATGTCCACCTCCCAGACCAAATCCTCTGTCGTCTCCACCAGGGTGCGGTATTGCTCCACACTCTCCCACAAGGCCGCTTCCGCACGCATACGATCGATCTCCGCACCGGCACTCCCACGTAACCTTCAGCCTGGAGGTCGATCAGCTCCTGATCCTCCGGAAACAGCCGGCAGACATCCTGTTGATAGAGGCAGGCGCCTTTTCTGACCACATTCTCACAGGGGGTTCCAGCAAGAGAGTAGGTAAAACCCTCGATCTTATCGCCATCCAGTTTCATGGCAATCGACAGGACCCTGTTCTCTGCCACCATCTCATTGATGCTTGCTCCATCGGCCCCAAGCCAATGGCACAGTTCACTCACCACCTTGTCAAAATAGTCCTGCCCGGTCAGGCCAACTGTGCTCTCCATCAGGGTGTGCAGGGCCTCCCCGCGCTGCCGCAACTCCGCCAGCAACGGATTGGAGACGCGAAAGAAGAGCAGACTGCCCAGGGCAATCAACACCATAGAGACCAGTATCAACCAACCGCCGGCCACAACGAAGGGAGCGCGAATTTCCGCCAGATCTATCTTGGCCACCACCCCCATGTTCAGGACAGCGACCGGCTCGTAGGCGGCGAATACCTTTACACTACGAAAATCCCGAACCAGCATGGAACCGGATAGACCCTGCAGCGCTCGCCGCATCGGGGTGCCGTTGCCACCTTCTCGTATGGAAAGACGCTTCGGAGATATCGGCAACGTGCTGGATCGAATCAGGATCTCTATGGATTCACCTGATCTGCGGCCCAGCACAAACTCTTTGGATGAGCCTTCTACCGCATATTGCTGGAAGGCCGTATCGACCTGAGAGAGAGTGGCTTCAGTGGGATTCTGCTTATAGTGGGGAGCATGTTCAAGGTCGAAACTGGCCACCGCCTCCAACAGACGAGCCTGGCTCTTTACTATGGTCATAAGAGAGAGACGCTGTTGCTCAAAGGCCGTCTGATAGAGCATGACAATAGCCGCAGCGCCAACCCCTGCGGCGACCAGAAGCATAATCAGGGCCAGAAGTAGTATTCTATTCCGTTCGCGCAAAAACGGCTCTCCCTGTAAACCAATAATTCAACATCTCTAGATATATTCATATCTGCCGGACAACAAATATCTGAAGCCGGTCAGCCAGACGGCGCAACTCGTTGCTTTCCGGAAAAACCCGGTATTCATCGGAATGATTTTTTCGAAAGTACAGATGAGAGTAAAGAACCAACTTGCGGCGCCGTCTTTCCATGTTGAAATCCGCATTACTCCCATTTGAGAAAATACTCAACAATCAAACCAACAGGCAATTCAGCCTCGGCGATAAGAACTTCGCCGTGTCCTGTACGCTCCATCAGATAATCAAGAAAAACTAATCCGGGCAATATTTTTTCTGCTTTTGGCAGAGACGCTTTCAAACTATCATACTGAGCCGGCGAAAGCCCCTGGAGCTCAGACATTCTATCATTCAGGGCGTTTCTGGTAAGCGTTCTATTATTGCACCCAGCCCCTTTCTCTCCGATAACAAAAGAGGTAATGGTGTTCGCGGCCAGGGCGATAATTCGATCCGTGTTTTCCGGTAATTCCTTGAAGTTACCGTCAAGAAACCTACTGAAATTTTCTTGTGTTTCGTCCAGCGTGGAAGCTCGTTCCACAAAACTCTCATAGGCGAGTTCGTAACCAACAGGAATTGAGCGTGATTGGACTTTATCGTTGTTCCACCAGGCGATCTGAATGCTCTTACTACCGGAATCACTAACGAGCTTATTGGGTGCACCCCCAGTGGCGGCAAGATAACCCACCTCACCTTCTCTTTCACCTTCAGCGACTTCAATGGCTATGCCTATTTCACCAGCCAGATCGATAACCTGCTGGTGGTTTCTGGCGTTCCTTATGGCGCTGGTGGCAATAGCAAGAACTGTCGTCGTGCCTCTGTCCCTGCAATAGCTCACAAATTGAGAGAGTGTATCCTCTATCTGCCTGAATTTGCTCCGGCCGATCATCCCGTGGTTTTCCGTAACCTCTTTTCCAATCTCCAGCTGTTCTTTCCTGATCAGTTCTGTAGTGACTCTACCGTTAACTTTCTGCCCAAAGACAAACTTGAAGTTCTTGCTTCCCATGTCAATTGCACCAACCATACTCGGTTCTTCTTTGGTACGGGATTGTTGAGTAATGGCGCTTTCACTGATCATAGGTGATTGAAGTTGATAAGAAGACTAGAGATGCGTTTAGGTTATCCAAGACTCAAGCATCATGGGCACAAAATTTGGAGTCGGAGTAAAAGCCAATGCAATCTAACCTGCATCTGGTTTGCCGTTCACTCCAGTTTAGACCAAACCAGAGGTTCTCGTTTTTGTCGGACCGGTCTACAGCGAGTTCTTTACCGACGAATCTTGCGTTATCAGGGCCAAGAGTCAGTTGTCGACACTTTGCTGACACTCATGCAATCAGTCGTACATGGCAGGTCATATGTACAGCCAGTGGTAACAAAATATTTCATACAGGCTATTTTCTGGCGCTTATCCATTTTGCCATCGTAATGAACATCAAATCAGGATTGACCGGCTTGGCAATATGGTCATTCATGCCAACCGCCAAGACCTTCTCCCTGTCCCCTTTCATCGCATTGGCCGTCAATGCAATAATAGGAAAATCCTTGAATTTCTTCTGCTCTCGTATTTGGCGGGTCGCTTCATAGCCATCCATGACCGGCATCTGGCAATCCATTAGAACACCATCGAAGTCCTCCTTGGCCAGAAACTCCAGCGCTTCCTGTCCATCGAACGCCATTTCAACCGTCATCCCACTCATGGCAAGGATATCCAGCACGATTTCCCGGTTTATTTCGTTGTCCTCAACCAACAGAATCTTGGCACCACGCATACGTACAATGGCCTGATCGACATCCATCTCAGTTTGATTGCCAAATGCCCTGTCTTGCAAAGACTCACTCTGTTGGGTCTTCAGGCTAACTGTGAATCTGAAGGTGCTGCCGGCGTCTTGTTCACTTTCCACCGCAATTTCGCCATTCATCAACTGGACGATCTTCTTGGAAATGATTAAGCCGAGGCCAGTCCCCCCATACTTACGGGTTGTCGAGCTGTCAGCCTGACCAAAGGGTTGAAATAGTCTTTCTACCTGTTCCTGGGACATGCCGATGCCAGTGTCCTCTATGGCGAACTGTAATACGACTTCTTTGTCTCTCTCTTCTTTCAAGGCAACATTCAACGAAACACTATCACCCGCTTCGCCGAACTTCACTGCATTACTCCCCAGGTTGATAAGAACCTGGCTTAGGCGTAATGGGTCACCACTCAGCGCCAGAGGAACATCCTGTTCAATTCTGACCGAAAGCCGAATACTCTTTTCCTCGGCCTTGAACCGTAGCAGGTTAACAAAGTTGTCGATGACATCCTTGAGATAAAAATCGACTTCTTCAAAATTTAGCTTGCCCGCCTCGATCTTTGAAAAATCAAGGATGTCGTTTAGGATCCCAAGCAGGTTTTCAGCTGAGCGGTGAGCCTTGCCTATATAATTCCTTTGCTTGTCGTCCAACTCAGTTTGCAATACAAGATGTGTCATGCCGATGATGCCATTCATCGGCGTACGGATTTCATGGCTCATGTTGGCCAAGAAGTCACCTTTCGAACGATTTGCTGATTCAGCGACCTCTTTTGCTTCAGCCAGCGTCTGCTCAGACGCTTTGCGTTCAGTGATGTCTTGAACAGTGCCTTCAGACCGAATGATCTCGCCTGAATTATTACGGTGATATTCGCACCTCTCCTGGATCCAGCGAATATCATCATCGAATGACTTCCGGACAATCCTGTATTCAAAGATATGAATGGCTCCGTTTTTCTTAGCGTTCTCGCGCTGCTCCACTACATAACCGCGATCATCAGGATGAACAAGATCCAGGTAAAGTTCGTACACAAAATCGAACTTATCCGGATCAACACCGAAAATACGAAAAGCCTCTTCCGACCAATTCAGTTTGCCGGTGGATATATCGTGGCTCCAGTTTCCTGTATGAGATATGCGCTGTGCCTCAGCCAATTTCTGCGCATAGTTATCGGCTTCTCTCTCTGCAAATTCAGCTGCCACAACGCGACCTTGCAGTTCCCGGCTTAGTCGCCTGTAATTGGTGACGTCCTGACTTGTGCCGCGATAGCCTGAAAAAACACCATCAGTGAAATATGGCTTTGCCGTCACATTGAATTGAAGGGCTTGGCCGAGGAAGTTCTCTATCTTGCACAGAACCTTTTTGATGGGTTGTCGGGTTTCAATATTTTCAAGGAAGGTATCGAGGTCAGGTTGGTCGGGGTCGGGTGAAATCAACTCATGAATCTGTTTTCCGATATAGTCATTTGGATTGATGCCGGTTATATCTTTCATCCGGTATGAGATGTCAGTGAAACGCAATTGTGAATCTGTTTCCCACAACCAGTCGGATGCTGTTTCCTTGAAATCGGCAAGTTTATTTTTTGTTATATTCCAACCTTTCCGGGCAAGCCTGCTGCCGGCGACTCCCCAAGAGGCTAACGCTGATGCAAGAATCAACAAAACGATAATGACAATATTTTCGCGATGTCTCTTGATAATGGCACGGTAGACTGATGCCAGGTTGATTTGAGAAGCGATTGTTAAATGATTATCACCGACAGTCACCTTCCTGAAGGTAAACAGGTACTGATCATTCTCTATTTGACCATTTGAAGTAGAGACAACGTACTTAAACACCTTGGAAAAGTTTATGGGGAACGCAGCTTCTTTAGCGAACATAAAACCCCATTCCGCCTCTTCTGTAGGGCCAATTAAATAGTGGCCATTTTGGTCAAGAAGCAGTGGAAATCCAGATGATGTGGCAGGTATCATTTCGCGGATTGTCTTCAGCAGATAATGACCGCGATAATTCATCACCAATACGCCGATTTTGCTGCCGGAAGGGGAAAAAACAGGTGCAGACACTCGCAAAGTCGGTTTATAAGGTCGCTCGATTGCGCCTTTTTCCATATTGAGGTCAAATTGTGAAATGAAGTGCTGACCCTGTCCCTTGGCCACTGCCTTCCTGAAGTAGTAACGGCCAGATTTATCCTGGAGTTGCGCTTTCGAAACACTGATGGGTGCACCGTCATTGTAATTGACGCGAACAACCTCCCTGCCATCGATATCCAGTATACGGATCTGATCGAAAACCTTTTTTTCCAGTGCGAAAACCAGGAGTTTATTTGACAGACTTAGCCTGGCTTCAGGCACCTTCCTTTCCAAGGCGTCTTCTAGATCCCGATCCTTGGATAGAATGCGAAGATCGCTAATCACATCCCCAAGTTCTTCTTTGAAAAACTCTGCCGCCAGTCTGACGTTGCTTTTAGCGGAAGTATTCAGTTCAACAATAGATACTTGCGCCTGGCTAAAGAAAACACCAAGTGCCAGCAACAAAATCACAACCACGGCAGGAAAAAATAGCTTTAGGGCTACTTTTAGCTGTTCTTTTGTTGAGTCCTTGGGCATTTTTCTCACCCTCACTGCTTAAATTTTCTACTATTGATTGATGGCTTTAACAGCCGCTTCGAAAAAGGTTTGAATACCAATTGGCTCCTCTATGCAATGAGTCGCTCCAGCGATTAGTCCCGACTCCATGGCTCCGCGCTCCTCTCGCGCCGAAACCAGCAACACAGGGATACCTGCAAAGGAACCACCCTTGATTTCACGCAACTTTTCTATAAATGGTATTGCTTCCTGGTCATCTTGTTTCCAACCATAAACAATGAGGTTAGATATGTGACTTTCGAGTGACTGCATTGCATCATCTGCATGAGAATATTGCTGAATTCCCCCAACAGCTGCAATTTCAAGGATGCTAGCGATAATGTTCCTGAAATTTTGGCTCTTACTGACGATCAGGATTGCGGCCTCATTCCAGTTGACGGACTTGGGAATCAAATCATCGGTGCCCAGCATACCGGGCTGTTCTGAATCCGTTCGCAGGGATGCAGTTACACCAAGAACCTCGGGATTATTTTCCGCATACGGACAAAATTCCATGTCTTGTTTCAGGATGTGATTAATGAGCCAGTTTTTCAGGAAGTCCAGGAGTTCGTCTTTAACGATATTTTCTTTTTTTTCGGAAAACCGGCGCGCGATATCTGCAACCTGTTCGATGAGCTTGTCATGTTGCCGTTTGTGATTCTCGAATGAAGGGTATCTGCAGGCCAGCATCACCCGTTCCTCACGGGAAAAATGATGAAGGGTGTAATCAATCAACGTATTAAGGGCACTGCCCAGGGCCTTTCGATCCTCCACTACGCCAACATGATGATGAAGTTGATTGATCAGTTTGACAATGATTTTATGATCCTGATTGATCGAGGGATTGCCGACGCTCATAGACTCTGACCATTCGATAAAATCCACAACCTTACTCCATACAATTCATGGCCAATATAACATATAGGCCCTTCCAATAAGGTGCAAGCAAGGGCACTTATCTTCCTGTAGCTACAGGAAGATAAGTGGAAAGCACTGTTTTGCGGCTCTGACTGTCCTCTCTGCTGGCTGCAAGATCTGCGCAGCCTGGCCGCTTCCGGCACAAAGCAGTGTGCAGTTTCGCAGTGTATTGGATTCTATTTCGGTCTTTTCAGCAGTTCAGCAAAATCCTTCTGGTACCGACCTACTGTAGAAGTAACTCTGCACCTCGTCACATACCTCAAACTTCAGAAAATAAAAAAGGGTTACGCTAAATCGCGTAACCCTTTGATAAATATGGTGGCCAGGGACAGAATCGAACTGCCGACACGGGGATTTTCAGTCCCCTGCTCTACCGACTGAGCTACCTGGCCATAAATCAGAGCGCGTATTACAGCGATCTTGGGGCAGTTAGTCAAGCAGATACTGGATATTTCTCACCTTCCCCAAACAGCGCCAATCCACTGCAGTTTCATGAGCCGGGTAGAGTGAACTCAGGCGGGTTTGCAACGCCTTCACCAAAAAAGTATTTTTCCATCTGATCTTCAAGAAATTTTCGCGCCTTCGGGTCTATGGGACTGAGGCGGTTTTCATTGATCAGCATGGTCTGAAACTTGAGCCACTCTGCCCATGCCTCTTTAGAGACGTTATCGAAAATCCTCTGGCCCAGATCACCGGGATAGGGTGCGCGATCCAGCCCTTCGGCTTCACGATTCAGTTTGATGCAGTTTACGGTACGGCTCATGGATGCTCTCCTAAGGGGGATACTATTGGGAGAAATACCGCCGCCAACTGGCCGGTTATCCGACACTGCCAACAGTTGAGCACTTCTCCAACTCATTGATGATTCGTGAAACCGGCGCAGCCAGTCCCAGTCCAGAGGAATCCGGGGTTTTATACCAGATACGATCACCTGCATCCAAGACTGCGTTACTGGGGTTATTGGCGTACATCCGCAATGGCGTTATGTCGAGATGGAAGTGGGTGAAGGTGTGTCGCCTCAAAGGCATCTCCCGCAGTACACCCGCCTTGATCGCGAAATGCTCCCGGCACCAAGCCGATGGTTCCCGGGATGCTGGGCACTCCGGAAAACTCCAAAGTCCGCCCCAGATCCCCACCGGCGGCCTCCGCTCCAACAACACGGCACCCTCGCCATTTTGCACGACCAGCATCTGAGCCTGTTTCACCGGCAATGCTCTCTTTGGGCGGGGAGAGGGAAATGCCCGCTGATTCCCGCTCGCATTGGCCATACATAACCGGCTCAGGGGACAGACCGCGCAGTCCGGCTGCCCGCGCCGACAAACAGTAGCGCCCAGATCCATCATTGCCTGATTATAGGCCGCGACCCGCTTTTCCGGCGTGTAGGTTTCCGACAGATGCCAGAGTTCCCTTGCAACTGCCGACTTGCCCGGCCAACCCTCAACTTTAAAACAGCGAGCCAACACCCTTTTTACATTGCCATCGAGGATCGGATGGGATTGCCCCAACGCCAGTGAGAGGATTGCGCCAGCGGTGGAACGCCCAATCCCCGGCAGGGACTCAACCTGATCGATATCCTCGGGGAATTGGCCGGTATAACTGTCCCGGATAACTGCTGCCGCCTTATGCAGGTTACGGGCGCGAGCGTAGTACCCCAAACCCGACCAGTGGTGCAGTACCGCATCCTGGGTGGCGTTTGCCAGCTGTACAACATCGGGAAAACTGGCTATGAAACGCTCAAAATAGGGAATAACCGTGGCAACCTGGGTCTGCTGCAACATGATCTCTGAGACCCAGATCCGGTAGGGATCCACATCCCGCTGCCAAGGGAGATCCTTGCGGCCAAATTGGTCGAACCATTCAAGAATGGCCTGGGAGAATTTACGGGCATGCATGGGAGAACCGCAGCCCGGATGGCACATGACGCCATCCAGGCCAAATGGGATCAGAAGAGGCCTTTCAGGCCAGCCGGAAGTTTATCCTGTAGCCCACCGGGCAGTTTCTCCTTCAGCTTCTCATCCAGTTTTTCTTTGAGTTTGGCCTTCTGACTCTCCGCCAGTACCTTGCCAAGATCGATGTTCCACTGCGGATCGGCCCAGGAGCCTTGGAGATGCACCGGAATCGGCACGCCCTTGAGATCCTCCAACCCTTCACCACCCTGACCCTTGCCGGTGCCGACTATCACCGGCTTGACCGTATAGTCGAGTGACTCTGCCACGATGTTCACCTTGCCGGAGCCTTCCACCCGGAGAAAGGGGGATTTGGCCAGCAGATCACGATTATCCAACACACCATTACGCACAGCCGCGCTGGCGCTCAACTCAGCGAAATCGGTCTGCTCCGGCTCATTACTCACGGCTGCTGTCTTACCCGAAAGTTTCGCTTTGGCATCCCGAATCATCTTTGCCAGATTGATCCCTTTGACAGCGCCATCACGAAAATCGAAATCCAGCTTGCCGTTGAGGGTCTTCTTGAGTTGGCTGACCAACTGACCCGCACTCGTCAGATTGACATTAAAGCCCCCCTTGCCCGCCAACCGATCCTGTCCTGACACATCCACCACCAAAGGACCGGCCTGAATACCGCTGGCACTCTGATTGATTTTGAGCTTCGGCGTCTTGCCGCGCACATCAAGATTTACCGTTCCTTTGAGTGCGCCATCGTAGAAACGCCCCACCTTCTGGTCGATATTCAGTTTTCCGCCTTTGCTCTTAACCTTGACCTGAATCGCCTCGGCACGGATGTTGTTCGCCTTTACACTGCCCACCCGCAGGGTGCCGTCGAGATCGAGCTTGCGCAGCATCTCCACCGGAAACAGGGGCTCCTCTTTGGCTTGCTTGCCACTGCCGCCTGTCTCACCCGCAGGCTTTTCAGATTTCGGCGGCAGATAACGGTCCAGGTCTATCTTGTCGATATCGAGGGTAAAGGCATAAGCCGGATTGGCAGGATCGATCAGTTCAAACTCACCTTTGATCAGGGTCTCATCCAGCGCCATCTGCAGATCCTTCAGTGCCACCCGCTTCTGATCCGCCGCAAAAGAGAGTGTCATGCCCAGCCGGTTCAATACCTTTGGATCGGCAGTCTCAGGCACCGGCAGTCCAAACTTCTCCATCCACTGTCGCAGACTGAACTCAGCCAGCTTGATCTCACCATTAAAGGCAGGCGAACTCTGTATCCCACGGCCTTTAACAACGCCACTCATCTTGAGCTCCCCTGACTCCAACACAAGGTTCTTGACCTCCAGGGTTTCGGCCTTCTGCTGGACATAGAGATCAGCACGCAGTTCGGCCTCCACGCCCTCCTTGGGCAGACCCTCTCCGGTTACCTTCAACAACAACTTCAGGGTTTCTACCGCAATGCTCCCGGCTTTTGGGTCCGCGTTGAGATTGCCGGACAGGTCGACCTTGCTCCGCAGGGCTGGCTGAGCGCTATCGAGCCCCAACCCCAAGGAGAATTCAACCGGTTGTCCTGGATTCATTGCCCCGGTTTTGACTTCCAGATCCTTGATTTCAAAACGATCACCGGTCGACTTGTCATCCCAGACGATGTGCGCTCCACTGATTTCGATCCCACCGATGGAAACTTCACTCACTCCCTTGCCGGTGGATTTTTTCTCCGCCACAGGCGCTTCAGCCGCGCTGCTATCAGCCATCTCTTTCTGACCTGCTTCAGCAAGATCATCCCAGTTTGTGGCACCACTCTTGGATTTCGCCAGGTTCAGCTCCAACCCCTCCACCTGCACCTTATCCACTTCAAGCGCCTGCTGGAGTATCAGCGGAACCAGGTTGACCCGTACCTGCACATGATCGAGGGCGGCAAAAGGTTGGTCACCAAAACCGGAGGCATTGCTGAGACTCAGTCCATTGAGTTCAAGACCGAGCCAGGGAAAGACCGAGAGGCCGATATCGCCGTCGATGGTCAGATCGCGCCCGGTGGCTTTTTGCACTTCGGCAATGATCTCCTGTTTGTGGTCGTTGGGATCCACAACCATCGGCACAATGATCACTGCGGCAACTATGAGTACTACCAGTAATACCAGCAGCCCGAACAGCACTTTCAGGATCTTGCCCATCCATCATCTCCTTATTTTTAACTATCTTCTACGAGGTGTAGCACAATTCCAACACAGATCGAACTCCGCATCGACTTTTTCACCGCATTTTGGGCAGACCCAAGCAGTTTCTCCAACAGTCTGGATCCGGTTATTTGTAAAATTTTGTAACAGAATCTTCGCATGCGGCAGATCTTCTTCATTCACCACCCAGAGCGCAGGAAATATATTGGCCGCCAACTCTCCAGCGGCCCCGGACAGGTAGTCTCCCAGCAGCACCGTTTCGATCCCTTGCTCAAGAAGGAAATCCTTGAGCATCTGGGCTTCGATGCGGTCAGCCGCCTCATAGAGTTTTAACATGGCAGGCTCTCATTGATCAGCTGTAGGGCATCAAAAAAGGAAGGAACAACTGGCGCTCAAAAATATCGCAGATAAACGTAGAAACTGCTCACCAGTATCGACATCAGCATCAATGGGAAAGCCATTAACATGAAAGGCAGGAAGCGTATCGGCTGCCCGGCACGTTCGGCAAATCCCGCCACGATAAGGTTGGCGCTTGCCCCGACCAGACTACCGTTACCGCCCAGGCAGGAGCCCAGGGCAAGAGACCACCACAGAGGCGCCAACTCCTCGGGACCGCCAAAAGTTACCGCCATGTTCTCGATCAGCGGGATCATGGTGGCGACGAAAGGGATGTTGTCCACCACAGCTGATGCCACTGCTGAGACCCAGAGGATGGCGATGGCAGTGGTTGGCTTGTCCCCACCCGTGAGATCCAGCACCTGATGTGCCAGCATCTCCAGCAAGCCTGTGGTTTCCACACCATAAACCACGATAAACAGGCCGATAAAGAAGAATATGGTGATCCATTCCACCTCGCAAAAAGCTTTGTGTACCCGCTTGGACTGCTCACTGGGATCCTTCGGCAGGTTGGTTAAAATCAGCAGCACTGCAGCGCCGAACATGGCAATGGTAGCCGGCTGCTGGCCGATATCATGGGCCAGTATGAACCCGACCATCACCAGAGCCAGTACGAACATCGACTGCTTGAGCAGGCGTGAATCGGTGATAGCATCCGCCTCCCGGTAGTTCATGACCTGCTGGCGGCTCTGCGGGTCAGCGACGAGTTTGCGCCCCCATATGAGGTAGATGGGGATCAGGGGTAGAACGATCAGTGACAGAGGAGCGAGATTGAACAGAAAATCATTAAAGCTTAACCCTACGGCAGAGCCGATCATGATATTGGGGGGGTCACCGATCAGGGTTGCCGTGCCGCCGATATTGGAGGCGAATATCTCGGCAAACAGATAGGGATAGGCACTGACCTTGAGCGCATCGGTAATAAGCAGGGTAACGGGGGCGATCAATAGTACGGTAGTGACGTTGTCCAGCAGAGCGGAGAGTATCGCGGTAACCAGGACCAGGGTGACCAGGATGCCCCAGGGATCGGCATTGACCCGCTTGGCGGACCAAATGGCCAGATACTGAAACACCCCTGAATCCTTGGTGATTCCAACAATGAGCATCATGCCGGTCAATAACCCCAGGGTGTTGAAATCCACACCCTGGAAGGCAGCTTCCTGAGTCAGTACACCGCCAAGGATCATCAGGCAGGCCATAGTCAGAGAAACGACAGCGCGATTCAGGCGCTCGGTAAGTATCATCGCATAGGTGAATACGAATAACGCTCCGGCAAACCAGAGTGGGTCGAACCCAAAGATAACGTCTGGCTGATGGATGTTATGCATTTGCGATCACCCTTCTGCAGAGAGGATCTTTTCGCCGACATCCCAGTAGGAAATCATGCCAAGCAGTTTATTGTTTTCCGGATCCACCACCGGGATGCTGGTTCGGTTGCGGTAGAGGACCAACAGGGTCTCCACCAAAGGGGTATCGGGTGTGACAATCTCGACATCCTGTTTCATACAGATGGAGATCGGCTCATGCTCCATGTCTTTAAGACGCTGATGAAGATCCCCCAACGACTCATAGACAAAAGAGAGACTGGTGAGCCCTTTTTCCATGACCGCGGCCTTGGGCAGAACCAGTTTCAGCAGGCAGTTGACCCCGAACACGCCAAGAAAGCCCCGTCCTCTGCCACCACCGGCACCTGGCGATAGCGGTGTTGCATGATCTCCTGGACAGCCGTACTGATAGTGTCGGTCGGTTTCAGCACAGTGGGACTTGGATCCATTAACGAAATTGCAGTCATGGGAAGAGCTTCCTAAGAGACATATGACAGGAACACGCGTGTTGTTTTTATCAGTACCATCATAGCTTCCAAATGAAATTATGCATGGGAAGATCAATCATCCACGGAAACATCGACAGCTATTTCCCGATAAACCCAGACAGGCAACAAGTATCCACTGACCCGGACAGACGAATTCGCTTGAAGGATATCAGTTTGCGGACGCTGCCTGGGAACCCAAACAGAAGCATGAAATGGAGCGGGTAGCGAGAGTCGAACTCGCCTCACTAGCTTGGGAAGCTAGGGTAATACCGATATACGATACCCGCACAGCAGAGACGATTCTAGCAAGCCAAAGTCGCTGTGTCAGCGACTGATCACCCTGATGCAGGCCCACTCCCGTAGAGAACTTCCATTTCTCCTGCGCAGTGTTCCAATACCATCGGACGCTTGACCTTCAGGGTCGGCGTAAGCATGCCGTTATCCACGGTCCAGGGTTCCAGCAGCAACGCCACCCGGCGAATCTTGGCATAACCGGGAAAATCACCAAGGGCAGCCTTGATACGACTCAGCACCTCATGCTGGAGGCGACTCTCTTTCAGGCTCTCGGGGGCGGCGGCGTCCAGGCCATACTCATCCGCCAGGCCGGGCCAGAGATCTGCATTCAACACCACCAGCGCACTCATGTACGACTTGCCCTCCCCAACCACCATCACCTGCTCAATCAGCGGATCCAGAGCAATCGCCAGCTCCATGTCTGCGGGAGGAATCTTCTCACCATTGGAGAGCACCAGAATATCCTTGAGCCGACCGGTGATATAGATATGCCGATCCTCATCGATACGCACCTGATCACCGGTATGCAGCCAACCATCCGCATCGATCATCTCAGCGGTCGCGGCATGGTTGTTCCAGTAGCCGAGCATCATGCCTGGCGTTTTGACCAACAGTTCGTCGTTTTCGCCAATCCTTGTTTGGATCCCCCGTAACGGGACGCCCACACTCCCCAGCCTTATGTCACTCAGAGGATTGACGCTGATCACCGGACTGGTCTCCGTGAGACCGTAGCCCTGCACCATCGGCAGTCCAAGACCAAGGAAGATACGGGCAATCTCCGGGGATAATGCCGCCCCTCCACTGACTGCGCCGCGCAGGCGGCCGCCCAGTTTCTGCAGAACCTGCTCCGCCACCAACCGTCGCAGCAGCGGCATCATTAACATCGAAGGCGACCAGCGCCGACGCCCCATACGCCGCTCAAAATCCTTGAAACCAATAGTAACCGTCAGGTTAAACAGCAGGCGGGCGATGGCCGGTTTTTTCTTCATCTGATCATGCAACTTGGCATAGACCCGTTCGAAGATGCGTGGCACCGCAATGATGATCGTTGGCTTGATGTTCTGCAGATCCTCCGCGAGTTGCGTAACGGAGCGGGCGTAGGCGACCGAGGCACCAGCCATCATCGGCAGATAGTAACCGGCGGTCCGCTCCAGGGTATGGGAGAGCGGCAGAAAGGAGAGAAAACTGTCCTCCCGATAACAGTCCACCACAGTCAGCGAGGCGTGGGCGATGGATAGCATGTTCATGTGGCTCAGCATCACGCCTTTAGGACGCCCAGTGGTGCCGGATGTGTAGACGATTGAGGCAAGACTGTCCGGATCGGCATTCCGTTGGGTCAGCGGCTCGCCCTTCACCGGCAGCCAGCTATCCGCCGTCAGGACCACATCGCCCTCTTCGCCCATCTGCACCGGTTCTCTGTTCGCCTCCAGCACCACCACCCGCTGCAACTGCTGCAGATCCGCCAACGCCGGGGCCATGCGGTTCCAGCGTCCAGCGTCCTGCACCAGCAACAGCTTTACCGCTGCGTCCTCCATGATGTAGGCAATCGCTTCGGCACGATCGTCGGTATAGAGCGGCACCAGCACAAGTCCCAGCGACATGCTGGCCTGATCGAGCATCACCCACTCCGGGCAGTTGCGCAGCAGCACTGCCACCCGATCACCGGATTCGAGTTCCTCTCCGGCAAGCGCCTGACGCCAGCGCGCCACCTGCTCGCCCATCTCGGCCCAGGTCAGGTCGTACCAACACTTCTCTTTCCTGTCGTAACTGCGATAAGCGAGGGCATCCGGCGTGCGCCGCACCCGCTGAAAAAACATCCCGTCAAGCGTGCGCGCACGCTCAACGGGGATTAGATCTTCACTCCATTGTTCCAAAAGACCCGCTCCCCAAACCTTGAGACCAATACTTCCGTTGCGTCTCCATTTATTATGCGCCGCCGGATTGGTGTAAACTCGCCGCTTGGCTACATCCAACTGATTGATTGTCAGCGCAGAGACCTGAAGATGCAGATTTATATAAACGGCGCAGAAAAGCAAATCCCCGATGACACGGACATGGTAGGATTGATCGAACAACTTGAGCTCACAGAGCAGCGGATCGCCGTCGAGGTCAATGAGGAACTGATTCCCCGAAGCACCTTCAGCGGCCATCACCTGCACGCCGGTGACAAGGTTGAGATCATCCACGCCGTAGGCGGCGGATAGAGCAGATAAACCGATATCACCCACGTCCAGTCATTCAAACTTCCGATAAAGAACATGTCTAACGAAAATACCAAAACCGACTCTTTTACCGTCGCCGGCCGCGAATTCACCTCCCGCCTACTGGTGGGCACCGGCAAATACAAAGACATGACCGAGACCCATGCCGCCATTGATGCCAGCGGCGCCGAGATCGTCACCATCGCAGTGCGCCGTACCAACATGGGACAGAACAGGGACGAGCCGAATATCCTGGAGGTACTTCCGCCCAGTGAATTCACCTATCTGCCCAATACCGCCGGTTGCTTCGATGCCAAAACTGCCGTGCGCACCTGCCGCCTGGCCAGGGAACTGCTCGATGGGCACAACCTGGTGAAGCTGGAGGTTCTGGGTGATGAGAAGACGCTTTTCCCCGACGTCATTGCGACTCTGGGTGCCGCCGAAGAGCTGATCAAGGATGGCTTCGACGTCATGGTCTACACCAACGACGACCCTATCGTCGCCAAACAGCTGGAAGAGATAGGCTGCGTTGCGGTGATGCCGCTGGCCGCCCCTATCGGCTCCGGACTTGGCGTTCGCAACCGTCTGAACATCCGCACCATCGTGGAGAACGCCAATGTGCCGATCCTGGTGGACGCCGGCGTGGGCACCGCCTCCGACGCTGCGGTTGCCATGGAACTGGGTTGCGACGGTGTGCTGATGAATACCGCTATCGCCGCTGCCCAAAATCCGGTGCTGATGGCCTCCGCCATGAAGAAAGGCATCCAGGCCGGGCGCGAAGCCTACCTCGCCGGACGCATGCCCGCCAAGCGATTCGCCTCCGCCTCTTCGCCGATGGACGGGCTCTTTTTCTGATCTGCCACAGGGATGAAGGAAGAGGCATCGACAATCCATCGCCCGATCCGCAGCTTCGTGCTGCGCCAGGGCCGCACCACCCCTGCCCAGAGACGGGCCTTCGAGGAACTCTGGCCCCGTTACGGACTGGAGCTTCCCGCAACAGGCCAGATCGACCCGGCCGCCATTTTTGGTAACACCCACCCCCTGTTTCTGGAGATTGGCTGCGGCAACGGCGACACACTGGCCGCACTGGCGGCTCGCCATCCGGAGCGGAACTACCTCGGCATCGAGGTGCACGGTCCCGGCGTCGGCAGCCTGATGCTGAAACTGGAAGAGTCCGACAGTGACAATGCCCGGGTGCTGAAGTGCGATGCCATGGAGTTGTTGCGCCACCATCTGCCGAGCGGCTGCCTGGATGGGCTCTACCTGTTCTTTCCCGATCCCTGGCCCAAGAAGAAACACCATAAGCGCCGCATCGTACAACCGGAGTTCACACAACTGGTGCAGCGGGCGCTCAGGCCCGGCGGCTTTCTGCATATGGCCACCGACTGGGAGCACTATGCCGAACAGATGCTGCAGGTGCTTAGCGAAGCGGAGGGATTTGAGAACAGCGCAGGCCGGGGAAACTTCTCCCCGCGCCCCCCGGATCGCCCTCTGACCCACTTCGAACAACGGGGCCAACGCCTTGGTCACGGTGTCTGGGATCTGATCTTCCGGCGTTGCAACTGAGTAATCCCTCATGGGCAGCCTGACCCTCAAAGCCTTCCAGACACCTCTGCTCGCTGCCTTCAATCTCGAACTGGCGGCCGGGGAGTGCATCACGCTTACCGGCCCTTCGGGTTGTGGCAAGTCGCTTCTGCTGCGCGCCATCGCAGATCTCGATGCGCAACATCAAGGGGAAGCCTTCGTCGACCAGATACCTCGCCAGTCACTCACCGGGTCTGAATGGCGCAGACGGGTCGGCCTGCTACCTGCCGAGAGCGCTTGGTGGGCTGAACGAATCAGCGACCATCTGCCACGGCAGGATCCCTCCCTGCTGCAATCTCTCGGCCTTCCTCCCGAGAGCGAAAGCTGGAGTGTCTCCCGTCTCTCCAGTGGTGAAAAACAGCGTTTCGGCCTGACCCGGCTACTGCTCAACCGCCCCAAGGTGCTACTGCTGGATGAACCCACAGCCAATCTGGATCAGACCAACAGGGAGCGGGTGGAAGCGCTCATCGAGTCGTGGCGAAAAACCCAGAACAGCGCGGTGATCTGGGTCACCCACGACCCGGCGCAGCAACAGCGGGTTGCCCACCGGCATCTGCAGATTGTTCAGGGCAACCTGCAGGAGACGACATGGAACTGATCCGGCTCAGCGCCCTCGACCTTGGCCTGGCAGCCAGCCTGGTGCTGCTGTTGGCGATACTCAGCTTCCGCCTCTCTCTCGGGGTGGAACGAAAACTGCTGATCGCCGCCCTGCGCAGCATCGTGCAACTGACACTGCTGGGGCTGGTATTGAAGAGCCTCTTCGCCCAGTCCCACCCTCTGTTTATTGCAGCTCTGGCACTCTTCATGCTCTTTATGGCGGGTTACGAGGTCATGGCCCGACAGGCGCGGCGCTTCAGCGGGGCCTGGGGCATGGGGGTGGGAACCCTCTCCATGTTCATCTCGTCCTTCAGCGTGACTATTCTGGCGCTCAACGTGATCATCCAGGTGGAACCCTGGTATTCGGTACAGTACCTGATACCGTTACTGGGGATGCTCTTGGGTAATACCATGTCCGGCATCGCCATCAGTCTCGATAACCTTACCCACAACGCCTGGCAACAGCGCCATCAAATAGAGGCTCGATTGATGTTGGGCCACGACTGGCACAAAGCCATCGAAGAGATTCGCCGCAACGCCCTGCGCAGCGGTCTGATTCCCATCATCAATGCCATGGCCGCCGCCGGAGTGGTCAGCCTGCCGGGCATGATGACCGGTCAGATACTCGCCGGCAGCCCCCCTTTCGAAGCGGCCAAGTACCAGATCCTGATCCTGCTGTTGATCTCTGCCGGCACTGGCTTCGGCGCCACGGCGGCAGTCTGGCTCGGTTCACGGCGGCTATTTGACGAGCGGCAACGGCTGCGGCTGGATCGACTAAAATCGTCGTAAAGGGCAAGTTTTGGAGTTCGTGGTGATGATCGGCATGAGTGTGGTTTCTCTGCATGTGGCGAACGTAGGGTGCAACCTGCGCACCATGATTGCTGTAACTGCTTATTCTGGTGCGCACAGCGCACCCTACCAAACTAAGAAGTCTCTGTCGGAGGTTCTCAAAACAGCATGCACGAATACGGAAACCTGCTCATACTCGCGACGCTCTGGTTGCTCTATTTCCTGAGCCACTCACTGCTTGCATCTCTCACCGCCAAGCACTGGGTTGCAAAACGTTATCCCGCTTTCATGCCCTGGTATCGCATCAGTTTCAACGTGCTCGCTGTGCTGTTACTGCTGCCGCCGCTGGGATTGATGTGGCATTGGCACAGCTCACCTCTGTGGGAGTTCAATGCAGCCCTGACCTGGTTCACCTACGGCCTGACACTGCTGGCGATCCTCGGTTTTCTATGGTCGACCCGTTATTACGATAGCGGAGAGTTTATAGGCCTGCGCCAGTTGCGGCTGCGTATCCGGGAGGTTCACGACCAGGAGAATTTCCACATCTCCCCCCTGCACCGCTTCGTCAGACACCCCTGGTACAGCCTGGCACTGGTATTGATCTGGAGTCGGGAAATGGACGCCGCGATGCTGGTCTCAGCGATTATGATGACGCTCTACTTTATCTACGGCTCGCGTATCGAGGAGCGCAAACTGGTGGTCTATCATGGAGAGGTCTATCAGAGATACCAGTCACTGGTGCCCGGTTTGCTACCCAGACCCTGGCGTTACCTGAGCCGGGAAGCGGCAGAAGCACTGGTGGCTGGTGCCAGACGGCAATAAACCACGCCAGTTGCAAGCAAGCGGGGCATTAAATTGTAGGAGCGACACCTCGCCGCGACAGCTCCGAAAATGGGCTAATCGCGGCGAGGCGCCGCTCCTGCGAACGCTTCCAATGCCCGATCCGCTACGCTTGATCGGGCTCACGTCTCTTCAGCGGCTTGGGTCCCAGAAGTTGCCTTGGGGACCGTATCCAGCTCCGGGCCCCATCATGCGGCCCGGAGCAAATCCACGCCCAGGCATCGCAGGCATTTGAGGGGGCTGCATCATGCCGCGACCCGGTCCCATCTGCCGCATATGGCGGCGATGCATTGCATGACAAGCGGCACGCTCTTCCGGTGTCATACCGTCGATCACGGCCTGCTGCCTGGCCCACTCATCATCCTGATTCAATTCAGGTCTTGCAGGGCGATCTTTCCACGGGGGCATCTCCGGCAGATCAAGCCCCACTTCAGCCGCGCGTTCCCGCATATCCTGATAGCGCTCAAGACGATAGGCATCCCGCTCTTCAGGATTCATGTTGCGGAGCGACTTCATCCTCTCCATACGCTCTTCCATAGAGGGACGCAGATCCGCCACTTCAGGTTTTTCCATCCATGAGGGATGGTCTGGGAGCAGCACGCCGGACTCAAGGGCCCGTTTCTGCAGCGCCTCATAGCGTTTTTCACGCGCTTTCATACGCTCTTCCATGGATTGCATCGACCGGTGATGCTCCATCATCCCTCTTCCAGCGGGGGCTGCTGCCACAGGCGCAGGGGCCTCGGCAGGGGCTGCAACACTCTCCTCCGGCACAGGCTCAGCTGCCACAACCGGGACAGCTTCAGCAGACGCTGCCTCGGCAGCAACTGTCGGGTCTGTGACAATCTCATGCTCGATAGCTGTTGCATCGGCAGCGGCATCCGGGGCGACGGTGGCATCGGCAAAAACCGCTGCACTTACGGGCAAAAGCGTCGCTATTGCGACAGTGATGAGTGTCTTTCTAAACATGAAGCTTCTCCTTCGGATGATTTTGTTATTGGGATAATCTGTGCTACCTGGAATCAATGGGGCTATCTTGAACAACGCGGGTATAGGTGCATTGGCTACACTACAGCAAGTGTAGCAGTCTCAGAAGAGGGTGTTTGCACACCTAAACAAAGCTATTGCACTGGTGTCTGCTTCGACCTTAGCTTAGCAACCTTCTGCTGCAACTGCTCAAGCAGGCCATCCATCCCCTTCTGCTTGATCAGGTTGCGAAAGCTGGTTCTGTAGTTACTGATAAGACTGACACCATCCACAACAACATCATAGACAAACCAATCATCCTGTTTCTGTCGCAGTTTGTAACTGACCGGGATCTCAGCGCTACTGGTAATGACAAATGTCTGTACTTGTGCCCGTTTTCCCTTTACCCGCTCCCTGCCCAAACGTGCGGTCTGGCCTGAATAGCTGTCCAGAGCAGAGAAATAGGTATTCTCCAGCAACTCCCGGAACAGTTCGATAAAACGCGCCCGTTGATTTGTGGATGCCTTTCTCCAGTTGGCCGCCAGAATAACCTGTGACATTGCCTGAAAATCGAAGGTTTCATCCACGATGGCACTGACGCGGTCCCGGCGTTCTGCGGATGTCAGCCTCTTGTCGTTCAGAGTCCCCACCACATCATCCATCGTATGCTGCACCATTTCGGAAGGTCCGATACTGGCACTGGCAATTGCGGGCAGAGCCCCGCTCATCAGCACTAAAAGCAGTGCGAGACGAATTAACATCTGTATAACTCCTTATCCATCCCTGAAGTTCGCGCCCTCAACAACACCCATTCCCCCAAGCAAGCTCCCAGATTCAGAGACCTTTGTATGCAAACCCCTGTAAGGGCTTCTCTTCATTCGTAACCGCCGAACCTGTGGATGCTAACATGTCCTGACCGTCCCGCCCCTCTCTGACCCGGGCCACACCAAGCAAACGGGCACCGCTGCCACCTGCATTTCGAACGAGCCGAGCGCTGTCAACCAACCACACGACCTCTCCACCCGGTTTAACAATCCTGTATTCGATGCGAAAATCGGCTCCACCCTGCAGCACCTTCTTGAAGGCTGCCACTACTGCTTCCCGATCATCGACATGGATTCGACCCAGGTAGGCATCAAATGTTCCATCGAAACTTCCCGGGCGAAAGCCGAATACCCGCTGCATATTGTCGTCCCATCTCAGCAGCTCTCTCCTTACATCCCACTCCCAGCCGCCAAACAGAACCGACAGCCCCAACAGGCTGAGGTGATTTTGGGCCATCCCGCTGTCACGCTCTACCTGCGCCAATTGCAGCCTTAGTCGTTCGCGATCCTCCTTCAGCTCACCCTCAACCCGCCGCCGATGGAGAGAGCGCTTCAACCCAGCGGTTCTGCGCGTCACCTTGCGATCCACCAAGTGCCTGAAACCCCAGATCCAAACACCGATCCAAAGCAGCGCCAGCAGGATCAACAACATGACCACCACTGAACTATTCTGCAACAGCGGCGGCTGATCGAGCACCTGCCAACGCTTTCGGATCGCCAACTGCTCTTCGGGGGAAATGCTGTCCAGTCCTTTCTGCAGGATATTGACAATCATTTGGTTGTCCTTGCCAACCGCGAATGAAAAGTCTCTTGAACGCCCTGCCTGTGCCACCTCCATAACGCCAGGGGCAACCCCCTGCGCCAACTGGTGCCTGGCAGTCGCAGTATCACCAAGATAAGCATCCGCTTCACCCATGGCAACACTCAACAAACCATTGGCAACACCAGACACCTTCACCAAAGTGGTGCCTGGAAACTCCCGCATCAGCCAATCCTGCCAGACGCTCAGTTCCACCACTGCCACCCGCTTTCCAGGCAGTTCCTGCAGCGTCAGTTGAAGCATGCGCTCAGACGAATATAAAGCACCGGGCAGATTGATATAGGGACGGGTGAACAGCAGGAACTCAGCACGTTCCGGGGTCCAGTCGTCCACGGCCGACAGGTCCAAATCCCCGGCCATCATCGCTGCATCAAGGGCCGACCTGTCCCCGAAAGGGACAAGTTTCAGCTCCAGACCCATCTTCCGGCTCACAAAGCGCAGATAGTCGGCAGCGATACCCGATGGCTGACCGTTTTCTTTGTATGAACTGATGGGCGCCATCCCATCGATCAACCCCACCCGAACCTGCACCTGCACCTGCTGATCCAGCCATGCCTTTTCCTGTACGCTGAGCGGCACACTCCCCCCCACCGCACTTAACGACAGCAGCAACATAGCCAACAGCGCAATAAATTTAAATGGAGAGAAAACCATCCTGCAACTCTCTTTCGTCACACCTAACACCTAGACAGATCGATATTTCACAAATTTTAATGATTTTCTCAGTAAAAAGGGCATATTGAAACAAACTGATGAATCTATCGCCTCAATTGTAGTCGCCGCACTCAATTTCCGGTATCTTCGACTATTTTCCACAGCACTATTGCAGGTTTGTTATGAGTACAGCGTTTGTCGCCGTTTTGATGGGTTCAGATTCCGACTTGCCGGTCATGCGGGCAACTCTTGAGGTCTTAGGCTCTCTCGGGATCCCATACGAAGTAAAAATCACCTCGGCCCATCGTACGCCCGAGGTCACCCACGACTACGTGAAAGATGCAGACGATCGAGGTTGCAATGCCTTCATTGCTGCCGCTGGACTGGCGGCCCATCTGGCCGGGGCCGTGGCAGCCGCCACCTTAAAACCGGTGATTGGCGTACCCCTTGATGCCGGGCCATTGAAGGGTATGGACTCCCTGCTCTCCACCGTGCAGATGCCAGGCGGCATCCCGGTCGCAACCGTTGCAGTGGGCAAGGCTGGTGCCAAGAACGCAGCCTATCTCGCTGCCCAGATCCTCGCGCTTGGTGATGAGGCGTTGGCGGTACGCATCCGTGAAGAGCGGCAGGCCAATGCCCAAAGCGTCATCAACAAGGACGCCAAGCTCCAGGCCGATCTTGCCGGCTAAGCCTGTCATCCACCCCTGGCGCCTCCGGCTGGCCGTCCGGACGGTGCTTGGGGGCGGTCTCATCGCCTATCCCACCGAGTCGGTCTTTGGGCTGGGTTGCGACCCACTCAACCCTCTGGCGGTGTTCCGCTTATTGGCGCTGAAAAAACGCTCCGCCGACAAGGGCCTGATCCTCATCTCGGACAGCTTCGAAAGACTGCGGCCCTACTTGGCCCAGATTCCGCAAACAAGACTCAAACCGGCACTCGACAGCTGGCCCGGTCCCGTCACCTGGCTACTGCCCGCCGCCGCGGATCTGCCCGTCTGGATACGCGGAAAACATTCAACTGTGGCGGTCAGAGTCACCGACCACCCAGTTGCCGCAGCCCTTAGCCGCGCCTGCGGCAGGCCACTCATATCCACCAGCGCCAACCTCAGCTCGCGTCCTCCAGCCCGCAACACACTACAGGTGCACAGCCGCTGTGGTAACGCCATCGACCTGATTCTGCATGGCGAGACCGGTGGCCTGAAACGCCCAACCCCCATTCGCGATCTGTTTTCCGGCCGGATCAGCAGGAGGTAGACCAAAAAGAATTCCATTCCCGCCAGTGCAACAAACTGGTCAAGAAACTGCGCCATCGGCCGTTATGGGAATTTGAATCAACAAATTACGCTAAGCTGTCAGTATCGAAAAGGATCGCGACAAGCACCATGGAAAAACGGCAGGACCCTACTGCAGGTATCCCGGACAGGGCCTCTCCCTGGCACCTCCCCCTGGCGCCGGTACTGCTGCTCGCCTTCAGTCTGCTGTTTTTTCCATCCAGCCAGGTTTTTGCGCTGCAACTAATCACCCATCCGAATACTGATATTGCAGAGATCAGCCGCAGCACCGCACGCGCTGTATTCAGCATGCGCCGCCAGGTCTGGCCCGATGGTGGTGCCATTCGGGTCTTTGTCTTTCCCGACAAACACAAACTACACAAAGCATTCGCAAAACAGCTGCTGGGGGTATTTCCCCATCAGCTTCGCCGCGCATGGGACAGAAAAGTCTTTTCAGGGACCGGACAGGCCCCCGACACCGTCCAGTCAGAGGCGGAAATGATAGAGATGATAAATAAGACTCCCGGCGCAATCGGTTATATTTCCGAGGACAACAGAGATGAATCGGTACAGATTCTGCAAGTGGAGTAGGCGACTCGTCCTGCTCGGCTGGCTGCTGCCGCCACTGGCGACGGCATCCTCCCTGTTTGGTGATGAAAACCTGCAGATCCACGGTTTTCTGAGCCAGGGTTACACACACACATCCGCCAACAGCTGGCTCGGTGACAGCAGCAACGGCAGCTGGGACTTTCGCGAACTCGGTCTCAACGCCTCCTATCGACTGACCCCGCAGCTGCAGATCTCCGGCCAGCTTCTCTCACTCACCGCCGGCGAGATGCAGGACGGCTCACCGAGTCTTGACTACGGTCTGCTTGACTACAATTTCGCAAATTTCGATAACGGAAACCTTGGCCTGCGATTCGGCCGCGTCAAGACCCCTATCGGCCTGTATAACGATACCCGCGATGCCGCCTTCACCCGGCCCACCAACTTCCTGCCCCAGTCGATCTATTTCGACAAGGTTAGGAACCTGGAACTCTCCAATGACGGCTTTCAGATTTACGGCGACCTGCTGACAGATTGGGGGGATCTGCTGTTCCAGGGCGGCATGGGCAAGCCAGTGACGGATGAAAATGTGGAATACGCCTATCTTGGGAATGATTGGCAGGGTGAACTGAGCAGTGATTTCTTCTTTCTTGGCCGGATCATCTACGAGCTGGATGCTGGCCGCATCCGGCTCTCGGCCACCATTGCCGACGGCGATCTCGACTTCGAACCCGGTCCCACAGACCCCTTCAGCAAGGGCACCGTCAGCATCCAATTGCGGGTACTCTCGTTCCAATACAATGCAGAGGCTTGGCACTTCACCACAGAATATATGCAGGAGGATGTGATCAACCGGAACTTGGGAGCCTTCCGGCCAGACGACTCGGGCGGCACTGCCGAGGGCTTCTATCTCCAGTTTGCCCATGACCTCTTCACCGATTGGGAGATCATCGCCCGCTACGATGTCAGCTATCTTAACCGGGATGACCGGGACGGAACCAAACAGGAGGCCGGACCCTTCGGCATACCTGCCCACAACATGTTTGCCAAGGACTGGACCCTGGGGTTGCGCTGGGACATCACACCCGCCTTTATGGTTCGCGGTGAATATCACTGGGTTGACGGTACTGCCTGGCTCTCAGCAAGGGAAAACAACTTTTTCCAAACAGAACGCCATTGGCAGATGTTCAGCCTGCTTGCCTCCTATCGATTCTGATTCAGCAGATACGGGCGCATGACAAGCAAGCAGCAACGTAAAACTCGTTTTATCAGTCTTAAGTGGAAGCTGTTGGTTCTGCTTAGTCTCTTATTGGTCCTCATCAACGTCTCTTTAACGGCTATCGCTTATCTGAAACAGAAGGAACAACTCGAATTACAACGCACAGAGGTCCGGGAACAACGCGCCAGGGAAGTTGACGGATTGGTGCAGGGAACCTATTCAAGGCTTCTCGGCATAGCCGGTCTGATACCCGAGCTTGACATCGATACAGAAGATGACCTGGATCTTGCGCAGCACATCAGCGCTATTGTTAAGGAACACGGCGACCTGCTACAGATTGAGTGGGGGGTGGATACCATCCACTATTTTTCAAAGGCGGCTGCACCGCTGTTTACCTGGGGGCGCAACATCGGCCCAACGCTGAGCCACACCCTGATCGATCACGTCATAGAGAACGAAGAACCTGCCAGCGCACTCGCCTGCCGACGTGAATGCCGACAGTATGTCTCCGTCCCTGTGTTGCAGGGCCACAGCATGGCCGGCGTATTGGTCGTGGGCGAACTGGTCGCAGACACGGTGGTCAGACTGCAACGGATCACAGATGCCGGTATCGCTGTCCTGGTCAGAGACCAATCAGGCAATGCAGCTTCCAAAGGTTTTCTCTCGCCTTGGGAGATGCGGGTAACGGCACTCTCCGGCGCTCACGCCAGTTTGCAACGCCTGACCAGGGCAGCAGAGCAACTGCCTTTCACCGACCTCTCCCAAAGCGAACAGCTACAGCTGGAAGACAAGACCCTGGAAATCACAGCCTTTCCACTGACCAATGACAAAACCGACACGCCGGCACACCTGCTGATTATCGAAGACATTTCGGGGCATATACAGACAATGGAGAGTGCCTTCCGTAGCAACATCACTGCCGGTGTCGCCGGGATTCTGCTAACCGAGCTGCTGCTCCTGATGCTGTTATGGGGACCCATGGCACGGCTGCAAAGGGTGTCAACCACCCTGCCGTTGCTGGCAAAACAGGACTATGGCCAAGCCCGTTCGTCACTGAAGTCAACCACAAATGAATCATTCTCTCATGATGAGATAGATCGACTCGGAGAGACAACGGAAACACTAGTCTTCCAACTGGAGGCCCTGCAGTCGGAGATAAACAACCGCACCCGCCACCTGCTGCAACGCACCAGTGAACTGGCCCAACAGCGCGACTTCGTGCAGGGCCTGATGGATACTGCCCAGATCATTATCATCACCCAGCGCACAGACGGCCAGATAAACAGCATCAACCATTTTGCAAGTCAATTGACCGCCTACGATCTGGAAACTCATCCTGCGCTCCACTTTGACCAGTTGCTTCACCCCAAGAACCTTGACCCGGAGACCATCGTAAAACTCTTTCAGCTGCGTAATGCCAGCCTGGATCTCTACCATCATGACTGCGACATAGTTACCGCAGTGGGAGAAATCCGCACAATCTCCTGGTTCCATGCACGGCTTGATGTCACGAGAGAGGATGACCCAGCAGTCCTGTCGGCAGGCATCGATATTACCGAACGCCAACAGGCTGAAGAGAACCTGGCCTGGCTGGCCGACCATGACCCCATGACGGAGCTGTTCAACCGGCGTCGTTTTCATATCGAGTTCGAAGCGATGCTGCAGGCGGCAAAGCGCTACGGCCACACCTCCGCACTGCTCTATTTCGACCTCGACCAGTTCAAGGATATCAACGATACCAGCGGCCATCAGGCAGGTGATGCACTGCTCAGAGTGGTGGCTGAACGATTACATGCGGTGACCCGGGAATCAGATCTGTTGGCTCGGCTCGGCGGCGATGAGTTCGCACTGGCCCTGCGGGAAACAAGTAAGGAAGAGGCCATCGGCGTGGCACAAAAGATCCAGGAGGAACTCAGCAGAGTCGAGATGCCGGTCCGTGGCAACAAGCATAAAATCTCCGCCAGCATCGGCATCGTACTCTACCCACTCCACGGCATTACTGTTCCCGACCTGATGGCCAATGCAGACCTTGCAATGTATCAGGCCAAGGATGCCGGACGTGACAACTGGCACCTCTTCTCTGTAGACGAAAACATCCGCGAGCAAATTGAAACCAAGATCCAAATCAAAGAGCAGATCGAACAGGCGCTGTTGCTAGAGAGCTTTGTTCTCCACTTTCAACCGATCCAGCAGATCAGCGATGGCCGCATCTCACACTACGAGGTACTGGTTCGCATGCTGGAGAAGGATGGCTCCCTGATCCCTCCAGGACTGTTCATTCCGATTGCGGAAACCACTGGACTGATCCACAAACTCGACCGGTTGATTCTCAAGAAAGCCATCAAGCGGCTTGAGCAACTGCAGCAGTCACAACGCAACATCACCTTCTCCGTCAACCTCTCAGGCATGGTGGTGGACGATCCCCGGTTGCTGCCCTATCTGAAGAAACAGCTGGCGAAACACAAAGTCGACCCCGGCAGTCTGGTATTCGAAGTCACTGAAACCGCCGCAGTCTCCAGCATCACTGCGGCAAAACAATTGATGGAGCAAATCAAGGCGCTCGGCTGCCGTTTTGCACTGGATGACTTCGGCGTCGGTTTCTCATCCTTCTTCTACCTAAAGCAGCTGCCGGTGGATTATGTGAAGATCGACGGCTCCTTTATCCAGCAACTCGCCTCCAATAAGGAGGATCAGATCTTCGTCAAGGCACTCTCCGAGGTTGCCAAAGGTTTCGGCAAGCAGACTATCGCCGAGTTTGTCGAGGATGAAGCCACCCTGCAGCTGCTGGCGGATCTGGGAGTTGACTACGCACAAGGTTTCCATATCGGCAAACCTCTACCGGAACTCCTTCCAGAATAGACTTGTCTGCTTAAATTTCAGCGTTCGCCATGATGACCGGCATGGAGCGTGGCTTCTCAAAGTATGACGGCGTAGGGTGCGCCCAGCGCACCAGAATAAGTCCAGCCACAACCGGGAAAGAGATTCGTCCGCAAATAATCACTGCCTGATCATGGCTGAACCTTACGGGTAATCAAACATAAAAAAAACCCACCCGGGGAAGGGGTGGGCCTAAACAGCGCATTTTTCAGCGCCGGAGGAGGATCGAATTCATTTGTCGTCCGTTACTTAATGTATCGACGCCCCTGCGGAATTCTTTAGATATTTTTTTCAATCATCCATTTGTCGTCCACACCACACATCTATCTGTTTTTATTATATTTTTTCATGAACAACTGTTCTATCCCGGCAGCAGACCACCAAACATCATTCGTTTAATTCTTATCTTTTGGCGAATCGTACCTCCAAAACCCCGTAGGCCTGATCAAGCGCAGCGGATCGGGCAAAATGCGCAACGAACAAAAGCTTTACGCCGCATCCGCTTCGCTTGATCCAGCCTACATTGTTACACAGCCCGACTGGCCAGATAGTCGGGCAGATGCTCTTCTATCCACTCCCGTAACCAGTGGCTGGCGCGGGAACCATGAAAACGTCCCAACTCTTCCCCGTGATGGAACAGGATCACCGTCGGGAATCCGCGTAGACGGTAGTGGCCTGCCAGACGCATATTGTCATCCACTTCCACCTTGGCCAGTTGCACAGCCCCATCCAGTTCTTCGATCACCCTCTCCAGCGCTGGCGCAAGGGATAGACAGGGCGAACACCACTCCGCCCAGAAATCCACCATGACAGGCAGCTCTGCAGAGGCCTGAATCACCCTCTTTTCGAAGGTCGCCTCTTCCACGATAAAAATATGGGGGGATTTGTTCTGCTGTTCCATGACGGGTACTGCCTCACTGCGTATGGAAGAATCGTTCAAACGGTGTTTTTCCGTCCTAAAAAACAGTCACCAGGTTAAATCGATCCGAAGAATTGGTTAACAACCTGCATGATAGGGTATCTTACGGGGTTTACCCAAGCACTCAGGAATCTGTTCATGCCGAGCAACAGTAGCCGTTCGCCCTTTCCTGCCACCCGCATGCGCCGCATGCGCCGGGACGAATTCTCCCGCCGCCTGATGCGTGAAACGATCCTCACCCCCGCAGACCTGATCTATCCCGTTTTCGTGCTTGAAGGGAACGGCGAAAGGGAAGCTGTCGAGTCCATGCCCGGCGTGGAGCGCATGAGCATCGACCTGCTGGTCGAGGAGGCGAAACAGGTGCACCGTCTCGGCGTTCCCATGATGGCGCTGTTCCCGGTCACCCCAATGTCCGTCAAGACAGAGGATGCCAGAGAGGCATTCAACCCGGAGGGGCTGGCCCAACGGGCGGTGCGGGCACTGAAAGAGGCGGTGCCGGAGCTTGGCGTCATGACCGATGTCGCCCTCGACCCTTTCACCACCCACGGTCAGGACGGTCTCATTGATGAAACCGGTTATGTATTGAACGACGAGACCAAAGCGGTTCTGGTCAAACAGGCCCTCTCCCACGCCGCAGCGGGGGCTGATGTGGTCGCCCCCTCCGATATGATGGATGGCCGCATCGGCGCCATTCGGGACATCCTCGAAAGCAACGGGCACATCCACACCCGCATCCTTGCCTACTCGGCAAAATATGCCTCCAGTTTCTATGGCCCGTTCCGGGATGCTGTCGGCTCCGCCGCCAATCTGGGCAGCGGCAACAAGTACAGCTATCAACAGGACCCTGCCAATACAGACGAGGCGCTGCACGAGGTTGCCCTCGATCTGCAGGAGGGGGCCGACATGGTGATGGTAAAACCGGGCATGCCCTACCTCGATGTGGTGCGCCGGGTGAAAGAGACCTTCAGGGTCCCGACCTACGCTTATCAGGTCAGTGGTGAATACGCCATGCTCATGGCCGCCGCGCAAAATGGCTGGCTCGACAAACAGGCGGTGGTGCTGGAGTCCCTGCTCTGTTTCAAACGCGCCGGCGCCGACGGCATACTGACCTACTTCGCCAAAGAGGTGGCGCAGTGGTTGAATGAGTAATCACCCATGACCGACAGCTACGCCGTCATCGGCAACCCCATCGAACACAGCAAATCCCCGCTGATCCACGCCGCTTTTGCGGAACAAACCGGGGAGTCCATCGAATACACCCGCCTGCTCGGCAACCTCGACGACTTCGAGGGCGACGTGGCACGTTTTCTCAGGGATGGTGGCCAGGGGCTCAATATTACCGTGCCGTTCAAAGAGACGGCATGGCGTCTGGCGGATGAACTCAGCAAGCGGGCCCACACTGCAGGCGCGGTCAATACCCTGATCCGGCTCGAAAACGGCAAATTGAGGGGCGACAATACCGATGGCATCGGCCTGGTGCGCGACCTTACCATCAACCACGGTTTTCGCTTCAAAGGAAAGCGGGTGCTGATACTCGGCGCCGGTGGCGCGGTCCGTGGCGTGGTGCGCCCCCTGCTCGAAGAACAGCCCAAGCGGCTCATCATCGCCAATCGCACCGCCGCCAAGGCCTACTCGTTGGCCACAGGCCTCAGCGGCTTCGGTCCGGTGGCAGGCTGTGGACTGGAGGAACTTGAGGGTATGCAGTTCGATCTGATCATCAACGGCACCGCCGCAGGTCTTGGTGGAGAGGTGCCGAAGATCCCCGAAGGCGTACTGACAAAAGGCGGCTGGTGTTATGACATGATGTACGGGGATGGACCCACAGCATTTCAAAAATGGGCGCGGGAGCGTCATGCTGCCCGGGCGCTGGATGGTCTGGGCATGCTGGTGGAGCAGGCGGCCGAATCCTTCCGGCTGTGGCGTGAGATCCTGCCTGATACCGTTCCGGTTATTCGGATGTTGCGCGGTTAAAGCGGCGTTCCCGACGATCCCAATCCCGAGCCGGAGCATTACAATCGGCGCGCTTGATAAACTCGCGGACGGTGAGGCGGCAGCCATCGAAGATTTTACCGTTCAGCGAATCGATCAAGGCCAAACCCTCATTGTCCGATGAGGTGAAGACGATGAAGTAGTGATAATCCTTGTCGAAGCAGTCGCGTCCCATGCGGCGCTCAAAGCGAGTATGCACCGACTGGCCGCCCAGCAGATCCTGTATCTCCAGCAACTTGGCTTCCGCCGGCAGATTCCCGATAAACACGTCCATTTCCCTTCCTTCGATTAATCGTCCGTATTAGATAACTCAAGTTTTGGAGTTCGCGGTGATGGTTGGCATGACGAACGTAGGGTGCGCCATGTGCACCATGATTGCGGCTTATACTGGATGGATAGCTCAACGGGTTGCCGGTTCCGCTACGCTTGAACCGGCCTACACCTCATTTGTCCCTCCCCGCATGTCTCTTCATCAATCGCACATAGTGTGCCGCAGAATAGTCGAGATATTCCAACTCCTGGTCACTGAGGGGGCGCACCCGTCTGGCAGGCGTTCCCACCCAGAGATAGCCCCCTTCGAGGTGCTTTCCGGAGGTTACCAGTGAGCCGGCGCCCAGCATGGCGCGCGATTCCAACACGGCACCATCAAGAATAGTGCACCCCATGCCGATAAAACAACTATCGGCAATATTACAGCCGTGCAGCACCGCCTTGTGCCCCACCGTGACCCAGTCACCCAGGATCAACGGTGAGCCACCCGGCTTGTACTTGCTGTCGTGAGAGACATGCAGCACACAACCGTCCTGCACATTGCTCTCACTGCCGATGCGAATCGCATGCACATCGCCGCGAATAACGGTCATGGGCCAGACTGAAGAGTGAGAACCGATGCTCACATTGCCGATCACGACGGCGGTTTCATCGATCCAGGCATCAGTGGCAACCTGTGGCATGCTAGATTCAAAGGGTCGGATATTGGACATATGCGGAGTTGAATAATGGAAATTGTACTGTTTGTGCTTGCCGGCATGGCGATCGCCACGCTCATCTACGGAATAATGATCTACAACAATCTGGTGCGGCTCAAGCATAGCGTAACCCAGGCCTGGTCGAATATCGATGTACTGTTGAAGCAGCGCCATGACGAACTGCCTAAACTGGTGGAGACCTGCAAGCAGTACATGAAGTTTGAACAGGAGACCCTGGAACGGGTGATGCTGGCCCGCTCCGCCGTTGCCAGCGCCCGCCAACAGGGGGACATTGGGGCAGTCGGCAACGCTGAGAGCGCGCTACGCCTCGGTCTCGGCAATCTCTTTGCCGTGGCGGAGAACTACCCCGACCTGAAGGCCAACGACAACTTTCTGCATCTCCAGTCCCGCATCACCGGCCTGGAGAACAGCATCGCCGACCGGCGGGAGTTCTACAATGAGAGCGTCAACAACAACAATGTACGCATCGAGCAGTTTCCCGACATTCTGCTGGCCAGTCGTTTCAATTTCAAGGCGGCGGAACTGCTTGAGTTTGACGAGGAGGAGACCAGGGACGTAAATGTCGGCACCCTGTTCGGCTGAACGGAATGTCCGCCGATCTGCTTGCCATGTCGACCCTGGAGTTCTCGGTCTGGGCCGGTGCACTATCCCTGCTGAGCCTCACCGCACTCTTCTTCTCGTTCCGGAACCTGATACGCGCCCGGGTCATCGAGGACACCCCCACCTCTCGCATCCGTTCAGCCCATCAGGGTTATGTGGAGCTAAACGGAAAAGCAGCGGCAATGAAAGGGGAGCCCATCATCACCCCGCTCACCCACAGCCCATGCTGCTGGTTCCGTTTCAAGATCGAACGCAAGGGAGAGAAGGGGTGGCGCACCGTTCGCCAGGGTGGCAGCGAGGGACTGTTTCTGCTCAAAGATGAGAGCGGCGAGTGTATCGTCGACCCAGATGGCGCCGATGTCACACCCAGCGAAAAGAATGTCTGGTACGGCAGCAACAGCCTGCCTCAAACCGGGCCTGCGACGGGAGGACTTGATTACAACAGTTCAACTACCCTCTTCGGACTTCAACTTAACATCCGCAGCTACCGCATGGGCAGCCACTACCGTTATACCGAGGAGACCATCTACCCTGGCGATCCGCTCTATGCCATCGGTCTGTTCAAATCCATAGGCGAAGCCAACTGGCTGGCCATGCGACAGGATATGGTGCGTGAGCGCCTGCGCCAGTGGAAGCAGGACCGTGCCGGATTACTCGCACGTTTCGACCGGGACGGCAATGGCGAGATCGACATGGATGAGTGGGAATCGGCCCGCCGCAAGGCAGAACGCGAGGTCGCCAGTGAACAGGTACAAGAGGATCAACAATCCCTGCACACCCTGAGCCGGCCCGACTCCAGCCGCCCCTTCCTTATCTCCTCCAGCGCAGAATTTACTCTCGTCAAACACTACCGCCGTTTTGCCTTCGGTTTCATCGCGGGCTTTTTCCTCCTCGGCGGTGCCAGCACCTGGATGCTGGCCACGCGGTTTGCCGCATGACCTGCCTTGGCATGATAGTATCAGCCACGAATGTCATTTACTTAAAGCACAAAGCGCCAACAATCGAACGCTAGGGTAGGTTGGGTTAGGCCGTCTTTTTGGCCGTAACCCAACAATTTGCACCATTATTGTCGTGTTACGCTGCGCTAACACGACCTACTGCTTGTTAAGGTCGCTGATAAGTCTTTGACAATACGAACATTATTGGCATCAGCTCTTTCCTCACGAACCAAGCGCCAGACCTGCGGTCAAATCCGTGACAATGAACTCCAGGAAAACCATGCGTTACCGATACCTCCCACTACTGCTGCTCGCACTTCCCCTGTTGTTGAGCGCGAAGGATCGTCCATTTATCGATCAACCCACCGACAGACCCAACCTGAAGGTTGAAGAGTATGTCTGGGAGGAGGGTGAGGTCACCCTGCCGAACGATCTGAACGAGGATCAACTGACCGAATTTCAGGTCACTGACAGCAGCGGCCGCTTCCGTTTTTTTATCGACCACAGCACGCTGCAGCCCGGAGAGGACAATGCTATCCGCGTGCTGCTCGCCATCCGCTCGAACCGTGGCGCTCTCAACACCTCTTACGAGGGTTTCCGCTGCGGCGCCCGCGAATACAAAGTCTACGCATACGGCAGCCACAAGGGCCTGAAGGCCCTGAAAAAACCGCTCTGGAAAAAAATTACCGTCAGCGGATCGGATAACTACCGGCATACGCTCTACAGCCATTATCTCTGCGACCTGAACAAGGGCGTTCCTCTTGAGCCGAGCAATATCATTCACTATATGAAACAGCCCACACGAGTGGAACAGACACCTTTTTTCAACGATTAGGTGCTGTATCGACGCTTTTACCTGATCCACTGCGTTTGATCATGCCCACAACCCCCGATTTATCAGGGGTTGGTTTTCACCGGGTCACCCCCATCTCCCCACTATCATTCGTTTTCTCAATCCCGGAGTTATCACAGATGAACAATCCCCTGCTGGAGATGGACGGCCTTCCGGCCTTTTCCCAGATCAAACCTGATCATGTGGAGCCCGCCCTGGACCATCTGTTGTCCCACAACCGGGAACAGATCGAGACCCTGCTCAAGGGAGAGCGGCAGTTCACCTGGCACAATCTGGTGGAACCGATGGAGCGGCTCGACGACCGGCTCAGCCGCGCCTGGTCTCCGGTCAGCCACATGAATTCAGTGGTCAACAACGAAGCACTGCGATGCGCCTACAACGCCTGCCTGCCCAAACTGAGTGAATACGGCACCGAGATGGGGCAGAATGCCGAGCTCTTCGCCGCCTTTAAGGCTGTCGCCGAGCAACCGAACGACCTGAACCCCGTTCAGCGTAAGGTACTGGATGATGCCCTGTTGGACTTTCATCTCTCCGGCGTCGACCTCTCTGCCGATAAAAAAGCCCGTTTCAAGGAGATCAGCCAGTCGCTGTCGACCCTCACCACCAAATTCGAAGAGAACCTGCTCGACGCCACCAATGAGTGGAGCAAACTGATTACCGATGAGACTGCACTTGCCGGAATGCCTGAGTCCGCCCTGGCGCTGGCGCGGCAGACCGCAGAACAGCGCGACCAGCAGGGTTGGCTGCTGACCCTGGAGTTCCCCTCCTATCTGCCGGTGATGACCTACGCCGACAACCGGGAACTGCGCCGTGAGGTCTACGAGGCCTTCTCCACCCGCGCCTCAGATCAGGGTCCCCATGCAGGCAGATGGGACAATAGCGAGGTCATGGAGCAGATCCTCGCACTGCGCCATGAACAGGCACAACTACTCGGCTTCGACAACTTTGCGGAACGCTCCCTGGCGCGCAAAATGGCCCGCTCCACCGACGAGGTAACACAGTTTCTCACCGACCTGGCCCAGCGCGCCCACACCCAGGCGGTAGATGAGCTGAAAGCACTCCGCGCCTTTGCCGCAGAACAGCACGGCATGACGGAACTCGAAGCCTGGGACATCGGTTACTACAGCGAAAAGCTACGCCAACACCGCCACAACATCTCCCAGGAGGAGCTCAAGCCCTACTTCCCGGAGACTCGTGTGGTACCGGGTATGTTCGCCGTTGTGGAGCAACTCTACGGCATCAGGATTCAGGAGATCCAGGGTGTCGACAACTGGCACCCGGACGTCCGTTTCTTCGAGATTCGCGACGCCGACGGAGAGGAGCGGGGGCAGTTCTACCTCGATCTCTATGCCCGCCCACACAAACGGGGCGGCGCCTGGATGGATGAGTGCGTCACCCGTTTCTTTAGCGACACCGTCGACCAGCTGCCGGTCGCCTATCTCACCTGCAACTTTTCACCACCGGTTGGTGACAAACCGGCGCTCTTCACCCACGATGAGGTGGAGACCCTGTTCCACGAATTCGGCCATGGCCTGCACCATCTACTCACCCGCATCGACTACCCGGCGGTGGCAGGCATCAACGGCGTGGCCTGGGACGCAGTGGAACTGCCGAGCCAGTTCATGGAGAACTTCTGTTGGGAAAAGGCAGCCCTTGATCTTATCTCCGGCCACTATGAGAGCGGCGAACCAATTCCAGAAGTCCTATTCGATCGCATGACCGGCGCCAAGAACTTTCAGTCCGCCATGATGATGGTGCGCCAGTTGGAATTTTCCCTCTTCGACATCCGCATCCACCGGGAGTACGACCCGAAAAGGGGTGGGCGCATCTACGAGATCCTCAACGAGGTACGCAAACAGGTCTCGGTGCTGACCCCGCCGGAGTGGAACCGCTTTGCCCACGGCTTCTCCCACATCTTCGCCGGTGGTTACGCAGCAGGTTACTACAGCTATAAATGGGCGGAGGTGCTGTCGGCAGACGCCTTCTCCCTCTTCGAGGAGCAGGGTGTTTTCAATCCGGAAACCGGCTACGCCTTTCTGACGGGCATCCTTGAGCAGGGCGGTTCCAAAGACGCTATGGAGCTGTTTATCGGTTTTCGTGGACGCGAGCCAAAGATCGATGCGCTGTTACGTCACACTGGCATCACCGGCTAGTCAGGTAGGTTGGGTTAGCGATAGCGTAACCCAACAAAACCAATACATGTCGGGTTGCGCTACGCTAACCCGACCTACACTTTGATTGCCGCCTCAAATCTGCAGCGCTTCCACCGTCCAGCCGACAGCGCCAATCTCCGCCTCTGGATGTAATCTGCGGATCTCACGACCGATATCCGTAACCCGCCAGCGGGGTACATCGACCATCAGGAGGATCTCCCCGTGCTTCAATGCACTCCGGCACTCGTCCATATGGGCGTGCGGCACATGTCGAACGAAGTAGCTCCCGGCCAGATAGGTGGCGGTCATAACCAGACCATCCAGCAGCGCCCACCCCAGCAGACCGGCGAACAGGCTACCAACCAGTAGTATCAGAGCCAGAAAAAAGGTCAGAAGGTTCAGGTTCCATAAGGCACGTTCCAAACGTGCTCCAAAATCCGTGCGCTGGCGCACGGATGCCTCGGGAAGCCCGAAGATATCAATACCTTCCCTGGCGACCGTATGCATATGGCATCTGTCGACGCCCAGCCGTTGCAGATCAGGCAGCGCCTGTTCAACATGGTGCCGTTGCGGAAACAGCAGATAGATTCGTCTCAACATGGCACCACCTCAACCTTCGGCAACGTAATCATCGGTATCGTTTCCCTGCACTATCTTGTGATCCTCAGTCTCCATCTCCATATAGAGACGTTTGTTCTCCTCACTTTCAAAGTAGATCTCAAGGCCGTCCTTGCCATCCCCATCATAGAGGCAGGGGTGGTGTTCAGGATCCGAGACTTCGTGCAGCGTGATGGGATCAGTTGTCGTACGAATATGCATGATTCTTCCCTCAGAAGTTGACTATGTACTGGTTTTATAGGAATACCAAGCAATTTAGTCAAGTATAATGACGCGCCAAATAGTGACGCAGAAACCATGGCTTTTCAGACAGCGGGAAACCGTTTCACCTGAAGATGTCGAAGAATAGGGTATAGAACAGGCTGGCCAGAATCAGGCTGAAAAAGGTGGTCGGTATGCCGGTGCGCATCCAGACGGCAGGCGTGATGCGGGCACCGGGAATATTGGAGTGTTCAGATTCCGCCACCGCGATAATGTTCGCCGTGGCACCGATATGGGTGCCGTTGCCGCCCAGACCTACGCCCAACGCCAACGCCCACCAGAGGGGTGCGATATTGACCCCGCTGGACTCCAGTCCCAGGATAATGGGTATCATCGTGACGGTGAAAGGGATGTTATCCACCACCGCGCTGAGAACGGCGGCAATCCACATCAGCATCAGGCCTGCCAGCAACAGCTGGCCCGGTTCCCGCGCCATCTCCGCCAGTGAGTTGCCGAACAGGTTCAGCAGTCCAGAGGCCTCCACCCCGCCGACGATCATGAAAAGCCCGGCAAAAAAGAACAGCACCGACCAGTTGACGCCATTGAACAGCGTATCCATGTCGGGCTTCATCAGCGCCAAGGCCAGCGCCAGGCCGATAAAAGCGGCATAGGCGGGAAAAAAGTGAAAATGGTGGTGAACGAAAAACAGCCCCACGACCAGCGCCAAAGACACCAGTATTTTCTGTAATCCGGCCAAGTCCTTGATGGCGTGGGTGTCGACCAGCTCCCGGACCTCTCCAGCACCACGGCGCATCTGTTTGCGGAAAAGAAAGAGCAGTAAGAGTACAGTCCCGGACCAGACCACCACCACCGGCGGCCCCATGTGGAACAGAAAATCATTGAAACTGATATCTCCTGCGCTGCCGATCATCAGATTGGGCGGGTCACCCACCAGGGTCGCCGCCCCGCCGATATTGGAGAGCATCGCCTCAGCCATCAGATAGGGCATGGGATTGAGTCTGAGCAGACGGCAGATCAACACAGTCAGGGGAGCGAATACGATGACCGTGGTGACATTGTCCAGGATCATACTGATCAGGCTTACCGCAAGACTGAGGTAGATCAGCAACAGACGCGCATCGCCCTTCGCCCAGCGGGTGATATGGACGGCCATATATTCGAAGGCGCCGGTGGGACGCAGCAGTGAGACCAGCATCATCATCGCCGCCAACAGCAGGATGGTATTGGCGTCCACCGCCGCTATAGCCTCCTCCTGAGTGTAGAAATCCATACTCATGCCGACACCGATCATCACCACCGCACCCAGAATTGCCGCACTGGTACGGTGAAGTTTTTCCGAGAAGATCAGCGCGTAGGCCAACACCAGAATCAGGGCGGCGGCCAGCATGGAATCGCTGAAAGCGGTCATGCTTCAGCAGCAGCCCAGATTCAGCACCAGGCGGGCAATCCCCACCCGGGTAATAACCCCTTTGTACTCATCCCCGTCAGTCAGAAACAGATAGCCGGTATTGAACTGCTCCATGATCGCCAGCGCCTTCATTACCTGCGCGCCGGGATTGAGCTGGATGGCATCATCCAGCACATAACCTTCGACAGGTAGCGGCAGAATCCTTTCCGCTTTCTCCTCGGCCATATCCATGTAGTCGAGATCATCACCCAGCAGGTGCGCACCCTGAATATAGTCCCGGGGCACACAGGAGAGGCGAAACGCATGCCGCAGGGAAAAACGGCCGACGATCTTGCCCTGTGCATCCACATAGGGAATGCCCGGCACATTCCGTTTTACACACTCTTCCAGGGCATCGCCGAAGCTCATGCCGATATGGGCCACTTCCGTCGGGATCAGGATCTCTTCCAGGTTCATGGGTCAGCTTGATCCGGGCGCTCGTCCATCAGGGGTTTCATGGCATGCAACATATTGGCAAACAGATGTTTGTTCTGCCGCTCCTCTTTTGCCAGCAACTGCTTCATATAGGCGCGTTGGGTGGGTGCCGTAAAGCAGGCGGGGCAACTGTCGGGGATCACAGGCAGTCCAGCCTCCAGGGCGAAGGCCCCGGTCTGACTCTCGCGGCAATAGACCAGCGGGCGGATGATGCGGATATCGCCATCATTATTCTGATAGTGCGCCTTCATGGTACGTAACTGTCCGCCGTGGAAGATCGACATCATGAGACTCTCCGCCAGGTCATCGAGATGCTGAGCCAGTGCCAATACATTATAGCCCTCACGGCGACAGGTGGAGTACATGATGCCCCGCTTCATGCGGGCGCAGTAGGCACAGAATGAGTCGCCATCCAGACGTGTCCTGGCCTCTTCCATGATCGGCTGCTCTGCATAGATCCAGGATACACCCAGGTTTTCATAATAGGCTTTCAGCGGCTCGGGATCGAAACCCTCTACCTCGGGATCGACAGTGATGACGCCCAGCTCGAACTTAACCGGCGCATAGGTCTGCAGGTGACTCAGGATCTGCAACAGGGAGAGAGAATCCTTGCCGCCGGAAACGCCAAGGAGTATCCGGTCTCCCTCGCGAATCATGTCGTAATCGGCAATCGCGCGGCCGACTTTGCGCAGCAGGGATTTGGGGGGTTTGGCATAGTGTGTCATGAGGCTATTGTGACACGCGGAAAACCAAGGATTCCAGCAGGATTGCCAGTGCCCAGGAAACCGGGACATGAGTCAACTGGCACTAACATTAGGCAATATTATTCGTATTATCAATAATTTGCCAAACACCTAAAAACTGTAGGTCGTGTTAGCGCAGCGTAACACGACAATAGCCACGCACATTGTTGGGTTACGGCCAAAAAAAACAGCCTAACCCAACCTACCCAAGCGGTTGATTATTAGTGCTTTTCTCGGCGACGGCACCGTTCTACAGGATCTGCTGCAACGGCGGTTTCTGTAACACGGAACGAACCCCCAATACCCCGGAAGCTCCCATCAGCAACATGCCGCTTATCAGGCTGACGGGCCAGATCCAGAGGTTGCCCTGGTAACTAAGACCGAACAGCTGGTCGGCGAGAAGCGCGGCGATAAGAGTCGCACCCAGGGCAGCCAACAGACCGGCAATAGCACCCAGCACCATGAACTCCGTGACGATGGCGGTACGGATCTGCCCTTTCATCGCCCCCAGGGTGCGCAGGATCGCCGCCTCGCGGATGCGCTCATCAAGGCTCGACTGGACTGCAGCCAGCAGCACCACCAGCCCCGCCAGCAAGGTGAAGAGAGAGACGAACTGCACCGACAGAATCACCCGGTCGATGATCGAGCGGACCCGTTGCATCAACGCCCCCACATCGATATCGGTAATGTTGGAAAAATGGGTGATCAGCCGAGCCAGGAACGCCTCCTCGCCGGGAGGCAGGAAAAAGGCAGTGATATAACTCGCCTGGGTGACATCTAGCTGCCCCGGCGGTGCGATGACGAAAAAGTTCACCTCGAAAGAGTCCCAGGCCACCGTCCGCAGGCTGGTGACGAGCGCACTGACCGTCTGCCCGGCAATCTCAAAGGCGAGGCGATCGCCAAGTTGGATGCCCAGAGCGCGGGCGATACCCTTCTCCACCGACCAGCCACGTTCATCCGTCCGGTTCCACCAGTGACCTGAGACAAGCCGGTTGGAGGTCGGCATTCGTTCCATCCAGGAGAGATTGAACTCCCGCTGAATCAACTGTTTGGCACGGGGTTGAGAGTAGCTTTCAGCATCAACAGGGGTACCGTTGAGACTGTGCAGACGACCACGAACCATCGGATAGATAACAGGGATAGAGTGATTTTTCTGGCGGAAGAACTTTTCCAGCGGCACCAACTGATCTGCCTGAACGTTGATCAGGAAGTGGTTAGGAGCCTCAAAGGGCAGTGTGGCACGCCAGGCATCGAGCAGGTCGGTGCGGATCAGGATCAGCAGCAACACCACCATCATTCCGAGACCGACGGCGACCAGCTGAACGATACTGACCTCTGGATGGCGTGCAATATTGGCCAGTCCCAGCCGCCAGGGCTGGCCACCGGAGGGAGAAACACGCTGCAACATACGGGTCATCAGCCAGGCAACCAGAGTGAGCAGACTCAGGGTAGCCAACATACCGAGGCTGACCAGCAGGGTCAGCTGCCAGTCGGCGGCCTGCCAGGCCAACAATCCTGTGAGTACCACCAGTGCGGGGCCATAGATCGCCAGACGGCTGAGGCGTGGTAAGGGCATCTCCCGCCGCAACACCCGCAGGGGTGGCGTGTTACGCAGGGCCAGCAGGGGAGGCAGGGCGAAACCGATGAGGGTGACCAGGCCGATCAACAGCCCCAGCAGCAGCGGCTGTAGCGTGGGAGGAGGCAGCTGCTGAATAAACAGACCGGCCAATAGTGCAGCAAGCAGATGCTGGACCAGGTAACCGAACAGCAGTCCAATCAGCGAGCCTCCCAGACCGAGCAGCAGAAGCTGCCCCGTGAAGATGCGGGTGATGAGTTGGCGGCTGGCGCCCAGGCAGCGCAGCAGAGCTGTATTGTCGAGATGGCGGCGGGCGTACCGGTTGGCAGACATGGCAATCGCCACAGCCGCCAGCAGCAGACTGACCAGCGAAGCGAGGCCGAGAAAACGTTCGGCCCGCTCCAGGGCGGAGGTCAGTTCCCTGCGGCTGTCCCGAGGCCCAAGTAGACGCTGTCCGGCCTGCAACCGGGGTTTGATCCAACCACGAAAAACCTCAAGGGCGTCTGCATCTCCCGCCAGCAGCAGACGGTATTCTGCCCGGCTGCCGACAGTCAGCAGGCCAGTGGCCGGCAGATCCAGCGGATTCATCATCAGGCGCGGGGCGATGCTGAACAGACTCCCGCCCCGATCAGGCTCCTCGATAATCAGGCCACTGATGCGGAACCTGGATTCTCCCAGCTGTATGTCATCGCCCGGCTTCAGTCCCAGACGATCGAGCAGCTGGCGCTCCAACCAGACAGAGCCTCTCTCCGGCGGGGTTTGGCGCGGTTGTTCCGAATGCCCGGATGTCTCTGCCACCAGCAGCCGGCCCCGTAGCGGATAACCACGGGTCACAGCCTTCACCTCGGCCATCTGCAGCCGTTCACCCGCCAGGGTCATAGAGCGAAAGCTGGTAGTTTCGGCCAGTTGCAAACCCATCCCGAGGGCCGATTGCTTCCAGGCTTCGGGCAGAGAACTGGAGGATTGAACCAGCAGATCGGCAGCCAGCAATTCACCGGCCTGATGGGTCATCGCCTGATGTACCCGCTCGTTGAACAGTGCCACTGAGGTGAAAGCACCAACACCGATGATCAACCCGAGCAGCAGCACCCGCAGTTCACCGGATGCAAGCTCCCGCCAGAGTGATCGCAGGATGAAGGCTAGCATCCTGATACTTGCAGCAGACGGCCCTCTGCCAGCTCCAGCCTGCGGCTGCACTGATCCGCCAGTGCGACATCGTGGGTGACCAGAATCAGGGTAGTGCGGTGTTCACGGTTGAGTTCGAACAGCAGGTCGATCACCTTGCGGCCAGTCTGCTGGTCGAGGTTGCCTGTGGGTTCGTCAGCCAGCAACAGTTGCGGCGAAGTGGCAAAGGCGCGGGCAATGGCGACCCGTTGCTGTTCGCCGCCTGAGAGCTGATTGGGACGGTGCAGACGCCGGGGTTGCAGTCCGACCCGCTGCAGCCACTCCTCCGCCAGTATGCGGGCATCACTGTGTCCGACCAGCTCGAGAGGCACCATGACATTCTCCAGGGCGGTCAGAGAGGGCAGCAGGTGGAAAGACTGGAAAACGAAACCGAGCAGCTCCCGACGTAAACGGGCACGGCCATCCTCATCCAGACTGTTGAGATTTTGGCCATTCAGTTCGACTCGACCCCGGCTGGGCAGGTCGAGGCCGGCGAGCAGACCCAGCAGGGTCGATTTGCCTGAACCCGAGGCACCGACCACGGCAAGGGTTTCGCTGTGTTGCAGGTCGAGGTTGACCCCCTGCAGAATATCCAGCGGGCCATCGGGACTGCTGACTTGTTTTGAGAGATCCTCTGCCCGCACAATGGGGCGGCTCTCTGTACGCTTCTGCTGACTCATGGATATGGTTTCTATGTTCCGACTGCTGCCAAGTTTACTGCTCTGCTCACTGCTGCTCCATCTTACGACGCCATTCGCAAATGATAGGCCAGTAATCCTGCTGTTGGGCGACAGCCTCAGCAGCGGTTATGGCATCGCCCTCTCGGAAAGATGGACAACCGCTTTGCAGGATCGTTTAACCGGACAGGGATTTGAGCACCGGTTGGTCAACGCCAGTGTCACTGGAGAGACCAGCCGTGGCGGCCTGAGTCGACTGCCCGAGCTGTTGCAACGCCATCGGCCCCGGTGGGTGGTCATCGAACTGGGCGGCAATGACGGCCTGCGTGGTCTGGAATTGGCACAGACCCGGCAGAATCTCCAGAAAGCGGTGCAGTTATCCCGTGCCGCGAAGGCCCGGGTGCTGCTGATTGGTATGAAGATCCCCCCCAATCTGGGCCCGGTTTATACACGTAGGTTCGAAGCAATCTATGCTAACGTCGCCGGTAAGGAGTGGATACCACTGGTGCCATTTTTGCTTGAGGGAGTGGCGGGGGATTCCACGTTGATGCAGGCGGATGGAATCCATGCCAATGCCCATGGCCAGGCTGTTATTTTGGAGAATATCTGGCAGGTTCTGGAACCTCTGCTGGAGTCGGGAACAGAGTGACCACTCCAAAAATGCAGCAATGCCGGCATTTTGTAGGATGTGGTGAGGAACGAACCGCATCGATCGCGAATGATGCGGTTCGCAGGCTCACCAGCATCCTACGTCCTGCATTTTCGTTATGCAGGATTTGATCCAGCCGCCGCTGACTCGGGCGAACTCTGCTGAAGACTGATCACCGGAGCCTCAAGCATCAGTGTTGCCAAAACAACATCACCCTCTTGCGTAACGGAGAGCCGGGCACCCCGGCCTGGCAACATGGATTTAACCAGTTCCAGCCCGGTGCCAAACCCGACACCAGTGACAAAATCAAACGCCTCAGGCAGACAGCCACGATTGCTGACCGAAAGTAACAAGCGATTCTCTTCCTGCCATTGGGCCGTCACAGCCACCGGTGGTGGTGAAATCGTCTTGTCGCAGTGTTTGACTGCATTGACCAGCAGTTCATTGATCACCAGGGCGATGGCAACCGATTTATCCTCGACCACCCGGCAATCCTGAACCGGTTCTGCAACTGAGCAGCGTTCAATCACTATACCCGCCAAAAACTCAACGGATGCCACGATACTCTCCAGCATCTCAGCAAAATCCAGTACCCGGTCCTGTTGCCTGCCCAGCAGGCCGTGAACCAGCGCCACACTCTCAACCTGACTGATGGCATCGTTGAGAATATCGTACACGTTGGGGTGTTGCTGAGAACGCTCACGCAGCAGACCGATAACGCCCTGCAGGTGATTCTTGATGCGGTGATGAACCTCCCGCGTCACGGCATTTTGTTGCACCAGGCGCTGCTGCTCCGCACGCCGTTTCTCGGTGATATCCTGAAGCAGGGCGACCCCGGATGATTTCGTCCCGGCTTCATCACGAATATATCCCATTGAGACCAGACACCAGATGGGGGAACCATCCTTGCGCTGGTGGCAAACTTCCACCTGATACCCGGAAATCTGCTCTTTGAGTGCATCGTTGATGCGTGTCCGGGAGGTTTCCCGGTCATCCGGATAAATCACATCCAGCACGCTTTTGGTCAGTAGCTCCTCTTCGCTATACCCAAGCATGCGGCAAAACTCCGGATTGACCCGGGTGAATCGCCCGCCGGGAAAATCCGCCATCGCCATGCCCGCTGCGGCGTTGCGAAACATGGAGTTGAGCCTCGCCTCACTCTCGCGCAAGGCTATCTCTGCCTGCTGCTTGGCAGTGATATCCTTCATCGTTAAGACAAAGCCGGCCAGCTGGGTGGTATCATCCCAGATGCCAAATACCCGAGCATCAAAGTATTCGGTCCGAGTCTCCCCCTTCCGGGTAATCGGGTAGTCGTAACTCCCCATACCCGGAACCAGCCTGGCGCCGTGTGTAAAGATTCCCGACTCCATGCCAGAACGCCCCAGGACTTCCGTCAGCTTCTGGCCATAGACATCAGCCTGACCGAGATCCAGCAGATGTGACGCCAACTGATTACAGAAGGTGATCTGATATTCGAGGTCGGTGGAGATGACAGCGATATCACTGGATGAGCGCAGCAGATTGTCCAGCAAGGTCTTCTCGCTGAGCTGTTTGCGAACCTGCTTCAGCGTCCCTGCCTGGCGCGCAATCACCTCTTTGAGCAACTCGACATATTTCCCGTGTACGCCCTTGACGACGTCGTGCTCAGTGACAAGCCCTTCGATCAAGCCCGCCTTATTCACCACCACCAGGCGGCGAACACCCAGCGTCTGCATCCGCACAGAAGCCTCATGGAGGCCGATCCCCACATCCACCGTATGCACGGGTGAAACCATCACCCGCTCCAGAGGGACCGAGGTGAAATCGATGCCGTCATCCAGCAGCCGCACCGCATCCCTCTCCGTGAGCATGCCCAGCGGAAAACCATCCTCTTCCACCACGATGCAGCTGATCCGCGACGATGACATCCGTTCAACTGCCTGATTCAGGGGCACCTTGGGGCCAAGCGTCGCCACGCTACGGGTCATGACGTTGGAGAGTCCCGTGTACTGCAGGAAATGCTCCAGCCCCATGTGGCGCATGATATCCGTTTCTGTAACGATACCAGCAAGCCTGCCGCTGTCATCCACCACAACCAGATGACGGATCTGGTTTTCAGCGAAGCACTCGTACGCTTCGCGATAGTCCAGGGTTTGTTGAGCGGTCACCAACCCTTTACTCATTACAGAACCGACCAGATGACGCTGGATGTCAGCTACCGACGACGCATGCCGCACCAGATCACGTTCCGTGATGATGCCAATTGGCAGGTCGTCCTCCTTGACCACCAGGCAACTAATTCTTTTCTCCACCAGAGTATGCAGGGCAGCAGCCAATGGAGTTTCCGGACTGACAGTCACCACCGACGAGGTCAGCAGATCCGCCAGGGTCTTAACCGGCTTCATGTTCTGCCTTTGCGGGATTTGTGCTCCACCCCCCCCCCTCGAAAGCGGTTAACTCATGGAGTGAATCCCAGGCTTCCAGCAGTTCCGACGCCACATCACGCACCTTGCGGCGCTGCGAACGGGCACGCGAGCGAATGACCTCAAATGCCTCCTGCCGGTTGATACGCTGACGCTCCATGATCAACCCCACCGCGACATTGACCAGATTACCGGTATCCAGCGCATGGTTCAGGCGCTCACCGACCAACTTCAGCTCTCCCAGTTCCTGGGCTCGTCCCAGCGCCGCCTCGATGGTGGGTATCATCCGTGGCACGTCGATGGGCTTCACCACATAACCGAGCGCCCCCTCCAGTACCGCTGATTCGACGATCTCCCGATCGTCATAGGCGGAAAGGAATATCACCGGAACACCGATTTTACGCATCTCCTGTGCCACCTCGACACCGGACATACCCGGCATGCGCACATCCAGGATGGCCAAATCGGGCCGGTCATTTTGCGCCAAACCAATGGCCGCCTCCCCAGAATCGGCTTCCATCACCGCATAACCCGCATCCCTGAGCCCTTTTCCGAAGGTTGCCAACACCACACCGTCATCATCTGCCAACAGTAAGCGTGTCTCTTTCATTTCAAACTCATACCCATCAATTCTTCATCCAACACTCGGGGGAAATCTCCCGCATAATCAACCCAACTCACAACATTTCTTTTTTTTCGCTTGGTACATGGCGCTATCGGCATGTCTTAACAAGCTTTCGCAATCGCCATGGTTTGGGTAGAGCGCATATCCAACACTCATGCCGATGGACAGTTTCTCACCACTTTCAAGATAGAATGGAGGAGCAATGAGATCATTCAATTTCTTTGAAACCACTGTCGCATCCTCCGCTTCCGATATATCTTCCAGGATGATCGCAAACTCATCACCGCCAATACGGGCAACTGTATCCATCTCCCGCACGGCAAGACGAAACCGCTTGGTCACTGATTGCAACAACCGGTCCCCTGCATGATGCCCATATTGGTCATTGACCGGCTTGAACCGGTCCAGGTCGATATAGAGTAGTGCCAATATGGATTCTCTGCGCTTTGCCCTGGCCACGCCCGCCTCCAGCCGATCCATGAACAGTGTGCGGTTGGGCAGCCCTGTCAGGTGATCATGCTTTGCAAGATAGACCAGTTGCTGCTGTATTGACAGACGCTCGGTGATGTCGAAAAAGGTGACGGAAAGACCGACAATCGTTTCATCGTGAAAGATGGGATAACTGCGGTACTCCACCGGGAAGCTCTCTCCACCGGCACGCAGAAAGTGCCCATCATCGAGACAAACCCCACAACCTGAATCCAGAGGTTCGTAGATCCGGCCTCTATTTTCTCCATGACGGGAACCTGTCCCGTTAACAGGCAGATGCTGACTCATGCTGCTGCCAACCATCTGTGACGGATCTCTGTAACCGAGCAGATCTGCGGCAGAGGGGTTGGCAAAAGTGCAGCGTCCATCAAGGTCAAGCGCCACTATCGCCGCACCTGTGGATTCCAGTAATCGCCGGAGCTGCACCTCGCTATCACGCAGCGCGCTTTCCGCCCGCCGCCTCTCGGTAAAATCCCGGCTCACAATGTTGAGCAGTGGCTCCTCACCTGGGCCATTTCGCAGATAACGGATCCGCGTCCTCATCCAGCGTGACTTGCCGTTCTTATGTATCTTGCGGCACTCAATCTCCGAATAGGGGGTCTCCCGTTGAAAGATTTCGGCCAGCATCCTGCGCACCCGCTTCAAATCGTCCCTGTGGAGCAGTCGCCAGACTGAAGAGCCGATCAACTCCTCTCTGCTGTATCCCAGCAGATCGACGACGGAAAGATTGATCTCTCGAATCGTCCCATCCTCTCTGACGGTGAGCAGGATATCCGGGGCATGGTCGAAAAAACCACGGCACTCTGCATCGCCCGGCATCGAAGTCGAGACCATCGTTGCAGTCTGATTGTTGGATTCGACCCGCTTCATCTCGTCAACAACACACCTTACTATAGGCAGCCCCGACGGGACAGCCTCCCAAGCCAACCAAGCGCAGGGTTCATTTTTCAGCCAGGGGGAAGTGGCTAGATCGAACACTCAATCGTTGAGTGGAGGTGGCGGGAAGACGGCCGAAACAGTCACCGAACCGCTGCTAAGCAATGGCAGCGGGCGGATCCGGAAAACGAGTCTATGCGACCCGGTCAGAATCGACCATGCCTTACTCAAACAAAGGACACGGCGATTCTCTAACACTTATAATAAATCTAGCACATTCTGCGAAAAAATGCCCCGCGTCATTTTCGTGACATTTGTCAGTATAAACCGAGTAAAATCTCACACTTATGCACGCCTCAAGCATTGAAATAGAGCCATCAATGCCCCATTCTTTATCTTAACCCGCTTTATTAAATCAAGGAGTTCCGTCATGGATGTATTTGTCATTGCCGCGCTGGTTCTGGCCATCGCTATCGTCGTTATGGGCGCCAAGCGCATACCACAGGGCATGGAGTATACGGTGGAGCGTTTTGGACGCTATACCAAAAGCCTGCGCCCCGGCCTCAACCTGATCGTTCCGGTCATCGACCAGATCGGCCAAAAAGTGAACATGATGGAACAGGTTGTGGACGTACCCTCCCAGGAGGTCATCACCAAGGACAACGCCATGATGATCACCGCCGACGGCGTGATCTTCTTCCAGGTGCTGGATGCTGCCCAGGCCTCCTATGAGGTCAACGACCTCTACCGGGCGATTCTCAACCTGACCATGACCAACATCCGTACCGTCATGGGCTCCATGGACCTGGACGAACTGCTGTCACAGCGGGACGCGATCAATACCCGGCTGCTCAACGTGGTGGACGACGCCACTACCCCCTGGGGCCTCAAGGTGACCCGCATAGAGATCAAGGATATCTCCCCGCCCCGCGACCTGGTGGCTGAGGGGCAGCGGCAGGCGGAGATCCTGAAGGCGGAAGGCGAGAAGCGGGGCGCCATCCTCAAGGCCGAGGGTGAAAAAGAGGCCGCCTTCCGTGAAGCCGAAGCGCGGGAAAGACTGGCCGAGGCCGAGGCCAAGGCGACCGCCATGGTTTCAGAGGCCATCGCTCAGGGCGACGTCAAGGCCATCAACTATTTCGTGGCACAGAAATATACCGAAGCGCTGGCCACTATCGCCTCCGCTGACAATCAGAAGGTGATTTTGATGCCGCTGGAGGCATCCAGTCTGATCGGTTCCATCGGCGGCATTGCCGAGATCGCCAAAGAGACTTTCGCCAAGAAGGATGACTAATGGAATTTCTACCGCAACTGGACTATTGGCACTGGTTCATCCTGGGCGTCGGCCTGATCATTCTGGAGATCTTCTCACCCGGCGTCTTTTTCATCTGGCTGGGTTTCGCCGCCGGTCTGGTGGGGCTTCTGCTATTAGCCGTACCGGAGATGGAGTGGCAATACCAGCTGCTCGCATTCGCCGCATTCAGCGTAATCAACATCCTCATCGCCCGCACCATCCTGCAGCGGCGGCCGATCAAGACGGACCAACCCAATCTCAACCGCCGGGGGGCACAGTACACAGATCGGGTTTTCACCCTGGACCATCCCATCGTCAACGGCGAAGGCAAGATCCATGTCGACGACAGCACCTGGAAGATCCGGGGAACGGACTGCCCTGCCGGCACTCAGGTAAAAGTCATCGGCGTTGAGGGGGTGGTGCTGCTGGTTGGGCCTGCCGACTGATCAGCTCCACCAGCGCGCCTGATCTGCGTAGGTCGGGTTAGCGTAGCGTAACCCGACAAGTTTTTGATGTTTTTGGGTTACGCTGCGCTAACCCAACCTACACTAAGGCAACAGCACCAGTTTGCCCTGCAGGTGCCCGGCTTCAATTTGGCGATGCGCCTCTGCCGCCTCTGCCAGCGGCAAACGCCCGGCCACTTCTATACGCAGACGGCCTGCGTCCACAAGCTCACCACAACGCTCCAGTATCTCTCCATGATGGGCGCGGGCCTCGGGCAGATCACGCAACATCGGCGTCAGCATCAACGTAAAACCGATCCGCATGTTGCGATTGCAGGCCTCTTTCCACTCCACATCCTGTCCTGGATCGAGCAGAGTCACCAGATCACCGTAGTGAGCCACTGCCGGAATAGAACGGCGAAAGACCGCAGGGCCAACGGTGTCCAGCACCACGTCGGCACCCCGCCCACCGGTCAGATCGTTTACCGCCTCGACGAAATCCACCTCTGGATAGAGGATGACCTCATCCGCGCCAATGGATTTAACGAACTCCGCTTTCTGGGTCGTACTCACCGTGGTCAATACCCGCGCCCCGGCCTGTTTTGCCAGCTGAATCGCCACGTGGCCCACACCACCCGCCCCAGCGTGGATCAATACCGTCTGCCCGGCAGTGACGCGGGCGCGATCGAACAGCGCCTCCCAGGCGGTTATCAGCACCAGCGGCCCTGCTGCTGCCGTCGCAAAGTCGATGGATGCGGGCTTTTTACGCGCCGCGGAGGAATCAACCAGCACAAACTCGGCATAGTTGCCCTGCACGCCACCCAGACCACCACTGCAAAACCAGACCGCATCACCCGTCCTGAACTCACCGGCCTCAGCGCCTGTCTCCACCACCACACCAGCGCCATCACAGCCCAATACCGCCGGTAGTCCAGCAGGCAGAAAAACACCCCGGCTGCGCAGCTTGGTATCGATGGGATTCACCCCCGCCGCCTCGATGCGCACCTTGAGCTGAGTCTCTGTTATCCGTTCAGGTTCCGGCAGATCCTGCAAAGAGAGCACCTCCGGCGCACCGGGTTCGTTCATCACAACCGCTTTCATGACGCCTTTTTCTCCAAGGGGGCCAACAGCGCGTAGAATATCCAGGCGAACCAGGAGACAAACAGCACCGCAAGCAGCCAGAACAACTTCTCCATACCAGAGGTTTTGTCAGAGCGCAGGATCAGCACAATAGGTAAAAACCAGATAAACAGGGCGATCAGCATGGCGCCCACCCCCATTCCCAAAATCATCTGCATCAATTCAGCTCCAATGTTACGTAGGTCGGGTTAGATGCGCATTGCTACGAATATCATTTTTGTCACTTGGCTTTGCGCGCCACGTAACCCGACGTTGATTTGTCGGGTTACGTCGCACTCAAAGTGTGGTGTCAGATTCAAGCTGTTGTGCTGTCGTGCGACTAACCCGACCTACATTCTCAATACGACGGTAAAATTTCTGTTAGTTTAACGCCTCATGACCACCCTTCAAGCCATCAAACAGCACCAATCGAACCTGCGAGCCTGTCGGCTCTGTCCTGACATGACTGGGCCGGTGGTCACCTGCCAGCCGGTCGTCTCTCCCATCATGCTGGTCGGCCAGGCGCCGGGCGACAGGGAAGGCCCCGCAGGAAAACCCTTTGCCTGGACCGCCGGAAAGACCTTGTTCAAATGGTTCGACGGCATTGGATTGGGTGAAACGCAGTTTCGCAGCCGGGTCTATATGACTGCAGTCTGCCGCTGCTTTCCCGGAAAAAACCCGAAAGGCGGTGACCGGGTGCCAAGCAAGATTGAGATAACGAACTGCAGCCGCTGGATCGAGGCGGAGATCGGACTGCTCAAACCCCGGCTGCTGATCCCCGTCGGCAAACTGGCCATGGCTCGTTTCATGAAGGTAAACAAACTGGTCGATATCGTGGGCAAAACCCATCAGATCGAAATCAATGGGCTAACCACGGACGTGATTCCCCTGCCCCACCCCTCCGGCCTCAACACCTGGTTCCGCACCGAACCCGGCAAGACCCTGCTGCTGCTGGCCATGTCTCAAATTGAGGCCCATCAAGCCTGGCAGTCGATTCTCGATGAATAATTGAAACGGCTTATGCTGCCGACCATCTTTGGGTATCGTGTAATCTTTGCAATGATCTAACTGGGAGATCGTTATGTCAGAAGTCGGCCGTTTTACTATCCACCTGGAGCAGGAGGAGGGTTACGCCTTCAAGGTCAAATTCGATCTCAAAAAAGCAGAGGACATCCTGCTGGATGAACCTCCACCACTGGGCGAGCGCAACGGCCCCAACGCATCCCGCCTGCTGGCTGCGGCTACTGCCAACTGCCTCAGCGCCAGCCTGATGTTCTGCCTGGTAAAAGATGACGCTCCGGCACACAGCATCAAGGCCGAGGCTACCTGCACCATGGTGCGCAACGACAAGAAACGCCTGCGGGTGGGCGGCATTGAGGTCAAAATCACCATCGACGACGAACTGGCGGAATCCGCAAAACTGAAACGCTGTACGGACCTGTTTGAGGATTTCTGCATCGTCACCGCCAGTATTCGTGAGGACATCCCGGTAGGCGTCCAAGTGGTGGACAAGGCGGGTCAGCTTCTGCACCAGGCGGAGTAGGGAGTAGCTGTGAGTCAACTTAGGCCGGATCAAGCACAGCGGATCCGGTGCATCCCCTATGCAGCCTCGATAAACGCCTCGACCACCGCGCACCAGGCGACGGCCAGATTTTGCAGATTGTAGCCACCGCCTCCCAACGCCAGCAGCCTGCCGTCACAGTGACGCTGCGCCAACCGGCGAAGGCGTGATGCGGCATGGCGATGAGCATCGCCTGAATAGCGCAGATCGGTAATGGGGTCGCCCGCCAGACTGTCGGCACCGCACTGGAAAAGGATGAAGTCGGGCTGTGCGCGATCTATGAATGACTCGGCAACCTCCCATGCCTTGTAAAACACCATGTCATCCGCCTTCGGCGGCATCGGGATATTGAGCTTGGTCCCCTTCGCCTCACCGCGTCCTGTCTCTGTCACCGAACCGGTACCGGGATAGAGATAGCGGCCATCTTCATGCAGGTCGACGAAGATGAGATCAGGGTCATCCTCGAACGCATAGAAGACCCCGTCTCCATGGTGGGCATCTATGTCCGCGTAGGCCACGCGCCTTATCCCATGAACCCGGCGCAGGGTCTCGATGGCGACGCCGCAATCGTTGAAGACACAGAAACCGGCAGCACTGTCACGGCGTGCGTGATGCAGACCGGCAATGGGCACAAACGCCCGGTCGCAATTACCGGCAACGATGTCGTCCACCGCCTTGAGCACCGTGCCCACGACCCGGGCAGAAGCCTCCATCACGCCGGGAAAGGCCGGGGTATCGCCCGCATCCAGCAGACCCTGGCCGTCCACTGACGCCCGCTCCACCCGGTCGATATAATCCCTCGTATGAAATCTGGCGATCGCCTCCCGGTCAGCCAGGACCGGCGCTTCCACATCGCAGCGCGCCTCGAGTCCCCGCCGCCTGAACTCGTCGAAAAAGGCATCGTGACGGGAGGGACCGAATGGGTGATCGGCACCGAAGTTGTACTCCCCCAGTTGCCCTCCTGCGTAGATGACGGTGTCAGACATGGGAACAGGCGCTACGGGAAGCAGACGCCGGTTCCACCCAGACCACAGTAACCCCGCGGGTTCTTGGCCAGGTACTGCTGGTGGTAATCCTCGGCAAAATAGAACTCGGGGGCAGGTTGGATCTCGGTGGTGATCTCCGCACCCCCGGCGGCGGTCAGCGCAGCCTGGAACAGCGCCCGCGTTTTTTCCGCCTCGGCCAACTGGGTCTTGCTGTAGGTATAGATGCCGGAGCGATACTGCGTCCCTGCATCATTACCCTGGCGCATACCCTGGGTCGGGTCGTGAGACTCCCAGAAATGCTTCAATAGTGTCTCGTAGCTCACCAGGGCCGGATCGAAAACCACCCGCACCACCTCGTTGTGGCCGGTTTTGCCGGTGCAGACCTCGTCATAGGTCGGATTCGGCGTGAACCCCGCTGCATAACCCACAGCGGTGGAGTAGACTCCCGGCAACTCCCAGAAACGCCGCTCAGCTCCCCAGAAACACCCCAAACCGAACATGGCAAATTCCATCCCCTCCGGAAATGGGCCTGCCAGTGAATTGCCGTTAACAAAATGCTCCGACAACACGGGCATAGGTGTATCTCTGCCGGGCAAGGCCTCCGACGGCATCGGCATCTCTCTCTTTCTGCCCAATCCGAACATAGGGTTCTCCCGGGGTCGATCTGTTGAGGCTGAAGGTCGATTTAATTATAGAAGACCAACCCGGCGGCCACCGCCAGCAACAACACCGTTATCCCCAGATAGAGCAGGGTTCGCTGCCCCCGTTTGCCGGCCTTGCTCTGTGCGCTGTCGGCCTCATCACTGAAACGCCGATCAATGAGTGCTTCAGCAGTTTCGATCGCCGTATGGTGCGCCACTTCCTGTGAGATCCGGGTGGCCGTTTCTGTTGCCAGCGCCTCCATGGAGCCCTCCGTAACCATACGGATATGTTCGATCCTTTTCCGGCACCTGCCCCAAGACCTCGCCGCGGAACGCTTCAAGCTGTTGAGTTATCTGCCCGGAGACCTGCTGCCACTGTTCACGGAAATGGGTCTCTATCACCTCGGCCACGATGGAGTCGTTAACCTGTCTGACGATACCTTCAAGCTCCCCGCTGACCTGTGTGGCGATCTCTTCACGCAACTTGTCGACGTCGATCTCCAGCGGCTGTTCCGCCAGCCGCTTCTCCACGGCAGCCTCCGCCAGCGGTCCAATGGCCTCCTCGGCCGCCTGCTTCGCCGCCTCCCTGGCAATCGTCCGCACCTCTTCCGCCGTAATGACAAATGCCGGAGCAGCCGATTTGGCACCCGCTTCGGTGGACGCCGCTGCCGGAGCAACCGCGCCTCCACTCTCATCGATGAGTTCGATTATCTCCTTGAGACGCTGTGAGGTCGGTGGCTTGGTAAGAATCCCCATCGCACCGTAGGATTGCGCCGCAGCAGCGTAGTCGGCCCCCTCGTTGGCGGTACACATGAAGACCGGCACCTTGACCAGCCGCTGATCCTTTTTGATCGCAGCGATCGTCTCCAAGCCATCCATGCCATCCATCTGATAGTCGACAAATATGGCATCCGGCACCGTATCCTTGAGCAGTTCGAGGGCCTGCTCACCCGACTCAGCCATCGCCACCTCATCAAAGCCGTGCCGGCTCAACAAACGACTGAGCACGATGCGCGCAGATTTGGAATCATCAACCAGAAAGGCTTGTCTCGCCACAATTCATTCTCCGTGTGGATAAGGAAGCGCCGTGATGCACAAATAATGGAATTCGCCTACATCAACGCAACGCCTTATAATTGTCGGTTCCGTACCAAATTCTGAGTTCCCTGAATGGCCGATCCGCACAGACAAAATAGTACCCCGGAAATCGAATCGATTCTACGCCGGCGCATCCTCATTCTGGACGGTGCCATGGGCACCATGATTCAGCGCCACAAGCTCGACGAAGCCGACTACAGAGGTGAGCGTTTTGCCGACTGGCCGAGCGACCTGAAGGGAAACAACGACCTGCTGGTGCTGACCCAACCAGAGGTGATCCAGGGCATCCATGAAGAGTACATGGAGGCGGGGGCAGATATACTCGAGACCAATACTTTCGGCGCCAACCGGATCTCCATGGCCGATTACGGCATGGAGGCGTTGGCCTACGAGATGAACGTGGCGGCTGCCCGGCTGGCCCGCGCCGCGGCAGAAAAGCATACCACCGACAACAAACCCCGTTTTGTCGCCGGGGTACTTGGCCCCACCAACCGCACCGCCTCCCTGTCACCGGACGTCAACGATCCCGGCGCGCGCAATATCACCTTCGACCAACTGGTGGAGGCCTATGCCGAGGCGGCACGAGGCCTGATCGAGGGCGGCGTGGATCTGCTGCTGATCGAGACCATCTTCGATACCCTCAACGCCAAGGCGGCTATCGTCGCCTGCGAGCAGGTCTTCGATGAGGACAGGATACGGCTGCCGATCATGATCTCCGGCACCATCACCGACGCCTCTGGCCGTACCCTATCCGGCCAGACCACTGAAGCCTTCTACAACAGCCTGCGCCACGCCAGACCGATCTCCATCGGCCTCAACTGCGCCCTCGGCCCCGAACTGATGCGCCAGTATGTGGAGGAGATGTCACGCATCTCCGAGACATTCGTCTCCGCCCACCCCAATGCGGGCCTGCCCAACGAGTTCGGCGAATACGACCTCGACGCGGCCCACATGGCGGAGTATCTCAGCGAATGGGCCGACGCCGGTTTTCTCAATATCATCGGCGGCTGCTGCGGCACTTCACCGTTGCACATCCGCGCAATTGCCGATGCGGTGGCCGACAAGGCCCCGCGGCAACGGCCGGAGATCCAACCCGAGTGCCGCCTGTCCGGCCTGGAGCCGCTCAACATCGGCCCCGACTCGCTTTTCGTCAACGCTGGAGAAAGGGCAAACGTCACCGGTTCAGCCAAGTTCAAGCGCCTGATCCTCAACGAAGAGTATGAAGAGGCGCTGGACATCTGCCGCGCCCAGGTAGAGAACGGCGCCCAGGTAGTGGACATCAACATGGACGAGGCGATGCTCGACGGCATTGCCGCGATGCAGCGTTTTCTCAATCTTTGCGCCAGCGAGCCGGACATTTCAAAAGTGCCGGTGATGATCGACTCTTCCAAGTGGGAGATCATCGAGGCGGGACTGAAGTGTGTGCAGGGCAAGTCCATCGTCAACTCCATCTCCATGAAAGAGGGGGTGGAAAAGTTTAAACAACAGGCAAGACTCTGCCGCCGCTACGGCGCGGCGATTATCCTGATGGCCTTCGACGAGACGGGTCAGGCCGACACCCAGGCGCGCAAGGTGGAGATCTGTACCCGCGCCTATCAGATTCTGACCGAAGAGGTCGATTTTCCGGCGGAAGATATCATCTTCGACCCCAATATCTTCGCCGTCGCCACCGGCATCGAAGAGCACAACAACTACGGCGTCGACTTCATCGAAGCAACCAGCGAGATTAAAACGGCCTGCCCCCATGCGCTGATCTCCGGCGGCGTCTCCAACGTCTCCTTCTCCTTTCGCGGCAACAATCCGGTACGCGAGGCGATCCACGCAGTCTTCCTCTACCATGCCATCCAGGCCGGCATGGACATGGGCATAGTCAACGCCGCCCAGCTGGCGGTCTATGATGATCTGCCCGCCGAGTTGCGCGACGCGGTGGCAGACGTGGTTCTCAACAATGATCCAGAGGCCGGTGACCGGCTGGTGGAGATCGCGCCCAACTACGCGGGCGACGCAGTAGGCGGAAACAAGGCAGAAGACCTGGAGTGGCGCTCCTGGACTGTCAGAAAGCGGCTGGAGCACGCACTGGTAAAGGGCATCACCGAGTATATCGACGCGGATACGGAAGAGGCGCGCCAGGCAGTCGATAAGTCCCTGGAGGTGATCGAAGGCCCGCTGATGGACGGCATGAACGTGGTCGGCGACCTGTTCGGCGCCGGCAAGATGTTCCTGCCCCAGGTTGTGAAATCGGCCCGCGTGATGAAGAAATCGGTAGCCTACCTGGAGCCTTTCCTCGAAGCGGAAAAAGCTGAGTGCGGCGTCCAGGCCCAGGGCAAGATCCTAATGGCCACGGTGAAGGGCGACGTACACGACATCGGCAAGAACATCGTCGGCGTAGTATTGCAGTGCAATAACTACGAGGTGATCGACATCGGCGTGATGGTGCCCGCCGACACCATCCTCAAGGAGGCTCGGGAACAGAACGTCGACATCATCGGTCTGTCGGGCCTGATCACCCCATCACTCGACGAGATGGTCCACGTAGCCAAAGAGATGAAACGACTCGGCATGACACAACCCCTGCTGATCGGCGGCGCCACCACCTCTGTCGCCCACACCGCAGTCAAGATCGAGCCGGCCTGTGACCACCCGGTGGTCTACGTGCCGGACGCCAGCCGCGCTGTCGGCGTCGCCAGCAACCTGCTGTCTAGTGAACAGCGGGACGACTATCTGGCCAAAATCCGCGCCGAATACGAAGCAGTTCGCCAGCGCCGGGCCAACAAGAACGAGGCGCGCAACCTGATCCCCATCGAACAGGCCCGCGCCAATGCGACCCCTATCGATTGGTCCGCCTTCGAGCCCGTCGCTCCCGCCAATTACGGTATTACAACCCTCAGCGACATCGACCTGAACCAACTGATTCCCTACATCGACTGGACCTTCTTCTTCCACGCATGGCAGATGAAGGGGCGCTATCCTCAGATCCTGGAGGATGCAGTCAAAGGAGAAGAGGCACGCAAGCTGTTTGCAGATGCAGAGGCGATGCTGACAAAGGTCATCGAAGAGAAGTGGCTGCAAGCCAACGCAGTTGTTGGGATCTTCCCTGCCAACGCCGTGGGCGATGACATAGAGGTCTATTCAGACGAATCTCGTGGGCAAACGCTCACTACGCTGCACAACCTGCGTAAACAGGGAAAACAGCCCGCCGGCAAGTACAATGAGTCACTGGCAGATTTTGTCGCGCCCAAGGAGAGCAGCAAACTCGATGGCATCGGCGGTTTTGCCTGCACGGCCGGTATCGGCATCGACGAAAAAGCAGCCGAATTCGAAGCCGATCACGACGACTACTCATCCCTGATGCTGAAAGCACTGGCTGACCGTTTGGCCGAAGCCCTGGCCGAATGGCTGCACGAAAAGGTACGTAGGGAGCTCTGGGGTTATTCATCAGATGAGCAACTCAGCAACGCAGAGCGTATCGCTGAGAAGTACACCGGCATCCGTCCGGCAATGGGTTATCCGGCAAGTCCGGACCACTCCGAGAAGGATCTTCTCTGGACACTGTTGGATGCGGAGAAGAACACCGGCATCTGGCTCACAGAATCCAAGGCGATGGTGCCCACCGCCGCAGTCAGCGGTCTCTATTTTGCCCACCCGGAGGCCCGCTACTTTGCCGTCGGCAAACTCAACAAAGACCAGGTAGCAGACTATGCCGAGCGCAAAGGCATGGATCTGAAAGAAGCGGAAAAGTGGCTGGCGCCCAATCTAGCCTATGAGCCGGGAGCGTAAAAACAGAGGTCCTGGAGCCGCTTCTCATCTCCGTGAGACTCATGTATGCCAAGGATAGGCAATCTGTTTATATTTTCAGTATCGAACCCTTTCGCGTTCCCAAGCTCACCTTTATTCCATTACCTGGAAAACATCTATTTCATTTACCTTCCCACCACATTACATATATTTTGGCCTTCCAGTAAATATATTTAACAAAACAAGGGTAGGGTTTTATTCTCACTATGGTAGTAGTTCTGCCCAAGGTTAAATCTCATAGATTTTATAAGGTTGGTTGTAGATTGCCGGCTTAAGGAAAACTTAAGACTGCTATCACAAAATAACTAAATAATTTTTTGGGGGAGGAAACATGACCATAGGCACAAGTAAAATGCTTCAACGCATTTCCCTAACGGGTTTAATACTATTAGGCGGCGTTTTCACGATACAAAAAGAAGCTTCGGCAGTTCCGGCCTTCGCACGGCAAACAAGCATGCCCTGTAACGCATGCCACTTCCAACATTTTCCTGCACTCAACACTTTTGGTCGGGCTTTCCGTGCTGGCGGTTACACAATGACAGGCGGTCAAGGGCTGATAGAGGGCGACGATCTCTCCATGCCTGCAACACTCAATGCTTCAGTCATCGCAAAGCTCCGTTATGTCAAAACCAACGGAAACTCAGACCAGGGAACAGACCGGGGAGCAATTGAGTGGCCTGATGAAGCCGCGCTGCTTATCGGCGGACGGCTTGCAGAAAAGGCAGGATTTCTCATGGAACTTGGCCTTGTCAGTGGCGTTGAAGACGACACCGCCAACGCTTTCCTCTCGACAAAGGTTCACTTCAATGTTGCGCAAGTAGGCAACACTCAACTCAGCGCCATCCCCTTTTCCACCGACGGCCTTGGCTCTGGTTATGGCTTCGAGCTTCTCAATACCGGCGCTCAACGCTCCCAGCGACCCATTGAAGATCGCAAGGGATTCAGTGCTGCTCAGGCACTTGGGCTTGCAAGCGGGGCCGCCACCGGTCTCGCTTTGGTGGCTTCCAGCAATAACTACTTTCTCAACTACTCGCCTTGGGTTCCTGGATGGGGTGGTACCGATATGGAGGTCGCACCATCCGGATTCGCTCACTACTTCAGGGCTGCCTATACGCCCTATATTGGAAGTTGGGACACCGGTTTTGGCATTCAATATTGGACCGGCGATGCCGAAGTGGCAGATGGACCAGTCGACAAGATCATAGCTACAGATGGCTGGGTCATCGACGGGCAGGCACAGGGCAATGTGGGCGGCATGCCGTTGGGAATCTACGCAAGTTACGGCGAGTGCTCGCATGATGCTGACCATTTTGTCGGTAATTGCAGCAATGCCAATGACGCCGATTCCTTTGCTATTCTGGGACAGCTCGGGGTGATACCTAACAAGGTTGACATCTATGCCGCCTACCGCATGCTGGACGATGGAAAGGCTACCGCTTCAGAATTCAACTCGATTACGCTCGGCGCAAACTACATGTTCGCACAGAATGTCCGCCTTGAATTCTACTACGTGACTGAAGATGGTTCCGGTGTGGACGCGCGAGCCGATGGCCACGACAACAAGTTTACTCTGCAACTGTTTGCGGGTTTCTGAGGGTTAACCTCATTTGTTCAGGACAACTATCAATTGTTCGACCAGCCACCACACGTGCTAGTCGCAAATAATGTTGCAGGAGTTTGAGATGATTAAACGACATACCGTAATACTGGCATCGGCACTACTCGCCGGCGCACTTTTCACTTCACCCGTTTTTTCCGCATCATCCAAGGCGTATGAAGGAAATAAACTGTTCAACACGACCTGTTTTCTTTGCCACGGAAAAAGCGGCAAAGGGGATGGCCCACTGGCAGGGAAACTGGACACGCATGTCGTGGATCTTACCAACGGCGGCCACGTCTCCCAAATGACGGATAGGGAGTTATTCCGAATCATTCAGGGAACCATGGCCCACGGAACGGTCAACAAGAGCATGCCAAGATGGGGTTTGGCTATATCCGAACCGCAGATACACTCTCTGGTTGCCTATATTCGGTTTCTTAACCGATCAAAACACCCGCTTGTCGGGGACCCGGAGCTTGGGCAGCGTGTGTATCAAAAGAATTGCGCAATCTGCCATGGGAGCGGCGGCAAAGGGGATGGCGCTTTGACCAATGTCATTACAATGACGCCCGCAGACCACACTGATGGGGTTACGATGAACCAAATCAGTAACGAACATATGCGCAAAGACATCACCATTGGAAGCACTGAAAAGGGTTTGATGCCTGGCTGGGAAGGCTTGTTATCTGATGCAGAGATTGACGGGCTCATCAGTTACATCAGGCTACTATCCAACCATTAACTTCCGACTTTAGGAGACATTGCCACGTCCCGTTTACCAAACTGGTAAGCGGGACGTTTTTTTATTGCTCTCACAGTTCATTCAGAATGCGATTACGGATTGTTTGATACTCTTTCTCGGAAACAAGACCTTCTTCATACAGGTCGTTCAAGCGGATAAGACGCTCTTTACTTGTCTTCGGGGCAACCTGCTCTACAGCTTGCGCGGCTTGAGGCTGGGGCGCCTTGACTGCCTCTGGCGGGACTTCTTTTTCCACTGGAGTTGCAACCGGCGCGGCAGCAGCGGCCGAAACAGCGCCTTTGGACTCGTCACATTTTAACTTGGCATCAACTCCGCGACTGATAACCCGTCCGCTTACACGCTGAGAGAGTGGTTCGCATCCATCCATTTCCAGTTGAATGATTCCGTAGAGTTCTATCTTTTCCGAATCGTAGACCACCGGAAACACATCCTGCTGCTTCACATCGACCGGCGTATGGCCCATCGATTTACCCATGACATAAACCGCTGCCCCTGAAGGCTCGGAGCGAACCGGTATCGTGTCAGTATTCGAAATAATCAGTGAACTACCACACCCCTGCAACAGCAGTGCTGAGAAAAGAATAGAATATTTTTTGAACATATCACTGACCCCTCGCCGTTATTCTTGTGTCCTGCATGGATTAGCCAGGGCAGGCCATCAAGCCATCATTCGCCCTCATAACCGATTTGTACCAGTTCCCGATGAAAAAATCGACGCTTGCCTCCCACCTCGCGTGATATAGATCATACCAACATCCAGTATCTTTGGGGACGATATATGGGAACCCTTTGAACCCGTTTTTTCGATCTTCACGGGGAGGATGAGAACGCTCTACCTGACTGAAATGACGTAATCGCTTTTTTCAAAACAACTACAGAACGCATCCACCCTGGAAGTGGTTTTCCATGACAAGAACTCTCCGGCTCACTCTCTTGTTACTGCTCGGCACCCTGCTCGCCAGCCCCGCCTATTGCCTGCCATCCCTGCAGCTTTTTATCGACCTGACACCGCTCGGCACCACCCTGCGACCGCCCGCAGGTACCTATAGCGGCCCTATCGTCATTTCACGCCAGATTACCCTCGACGGTCAGGGAGAGGTCACCATCGATGGAGGCGGCAAGGGCACAGTCCTCACCGTAAAGGCCGATAACACGGTTATCCGAGGCCTGCATCTCACCAACTCAGGGGAGTCCCACGATGCCCTCGATGCGGGCCTGCAGTTAAAAGCAAATAATGTGGTATTCGAAAATAATGCCCTCGACAATGTACTGTTCGGCATCAACATCCATCAGGGAAACGATAACACCATTCGAGACAATCGAATCTCCTCCAAACCCGTCGTATCCAGCCTGCGTGGTGAAGGGATAAGATTATGGTACAGCCGCAACAACCATATTGAAGAGAACGAAATTATCGGCGTGCGAGACCTTCTTCTGACCAACTCCCCTGATAATCACATCACCGGCAACAGGCTGCATAAAAACCGCATCAGCATGGAGTTCATCTTCTCACCAGGGAATGAGATACGGGACAACCATATCAGTAACAACGACACCGGCATCGTGGCCATCTATTCGGATGAACTGGACATCCGCAACAACCGCATCGAACACATACGCAACACCGGCAGCTCAGCGATTGCCATCAAGGAGAGCTCCCAAGTCACCATCGTCAACAATGAGATCGTGCACAATGCCGTGGGACTCACGGCAAACTCACCGGTTCACCCGGAAAACATCCTCTACATACGCGACAACCACTTCACCTACAACAACATCGCCATCTATTTCTATGGCGAGAAGGGGGGTCACATCATTCACGATAACCACTTCGACAGTAACCTGACATCCGTTGCTGTAAGCGCCCCTATCAGCGCACGTTATAACGACTGGCGCAACAACTATTGGGATAACTATGAAGGTTTCGATCTGGATGGGAACAACATTGGAGACCTGCCGCACGATATCTATCTCTACGCCGACCGTATCTGGATGGACCGGCCAACGACGCAATTTTTCCGCAGTACACCCACTATGAAGTTCATCGATTTCATAGAACGCCTCGCACCCTTCTCCAATCCAGAACTGATTCTCAGTGACCCGGCCCCCCGCACACCCTGACATGTGCGGCCGTCTATACCGGGGCTATACTGTGCGTATATTTCCGGGCAAGCATTGAAGGGGCTTCATGCAACACAAGGACCAGCCAGATCAAAAACTCTGTATCGCATGCAAGGAACCGATCCATGAAAATGCCTCTCTCTGCCCCCACTGCGGCACCCCACAGCATCAGAGCAAATGGCACTATTTCACGCTCTCCCTGAAGTGGATCGGTGGTTTTACCGCCATCCTCTCTCTGGTGATCGTGGCCAACCAGACTCAGGAACTTCTCGGCCAGTGGCAAAACACCCAGGAGACCGTCAACGAGCGGGTGGAGGGGGCAAAACTGCAATGGGAGATCGGAGACTTCAACGGCGCATTCCAGCAGTTGAAGCAGGCACTGAAGCTCGATCCTTCATCCAGCGAGGCGCGCAAATTCGAGGTTGAGCTGGCGATGGAGCAGCTGCGCAGGATCATGGCGGCCGACGAGCGTTACAAACCCATAGAACAATACCAGTCCATCCAGGAGAACCAACTCGGCCTGGTGCTCTACCGTGGGGCTGTCTCCGCCACGGACGAAGGGCGGGCAACCATCATGGCCCATCTCGGCTGGCTCGATATACTCCGGCACCGCAGTGGAGTCGAAGGACTGAATATCGACCTCCATTTCAGCAAGGCGCTGGAACTCGATCCAAACAACCTCTACGCGAACGCCATGTGGGCGAGCTGGCTACCCAAGCGATTTAACCCGGCTGAATATACAGAGGACAAAATAGCACTCTCCCGCAAATATTTCGCCAGAGCTTTGCAGCAAAACAAACAACGCCGCTATGTGCGGAGAATGCAAATACTTGCCTACCAAAAGCACGATCTTGAGCTTTTACGCATCGGTCACGAGATGTCCCAAGCGGGAGAGTTTCCTGAACTTCAACCCTATCCCACACAGCCGTTTGTCGATCTGATATCCCAGGCTCATCCGCGCAAGCGCAGTTGGGAAGCTCTCACGCAACAATTCTCACTGCAGGAACTGCTCATCTTCACCGAGTGGTTGCTGGCGGAATACCCTGATTTGGAGGACGAGAGCGGCGTCTATGCCAGCCAGCAGAGGAAAGAGGCGCTCTATTTCAGCCGTGGAAAAGTCCTTGCCGCTTTAGGCAAACACAAACAGGCGTTGGATGCCTTTTTGAAATCCCAGAGCCTGTTCATCGAACGGATCAAATTCACCAGCACCCGCTATGGGGAGAAGGCGCTGCAGAACCTCATCAACCCACAGCTCGAGGCACTGACCAAGAGACTGGACATCCCCCTGAAACCCGCCCTGGTCTCCTACGGCGGTTACCCCGACGGCAGCGCCATGGCATCCGGACTGGAGAATGGCGACTTGATCCTTTTCTTTAACGGAACCCCCCTGCACTCGCAATCGCTACTTCCCGAAAGAGGCAGCGACCCGAAAACCGCTTCGATCGAGGCATTGCGATCAGGCAAGCTGCTGACGATCGAATTTCAGGCCAATCGCCACGGCATCAACACCCGGCAGATCCTCGTGCCTGCAGCGCTATGGGATAGGAAAACAACCGAGAAGCAACGACAGCAGTTGCACCAAACCTGGATCAACCCCCATGAGACTATTCCACCTGACGCAGAATGAGGGTTTTGCCTTTCTGCACCAATTCGAGATGTTTTAGAAAACTCATCCCCAGCAGCACTTCATCGCCACCCATGCCGGGCATGATGGTGGCACGCACATCCTGTCGGATTATGGAACCGAGCTGCACCTGATCCAACCGCGTCAACCAGGTTTTGACCCGGCCGTTTGCGGTCAAACTGATCGACTGGGCGCCACGCTTGAGAGCGAGTCGCTCTGCCAGCGAGGCGGGCACCGCAACATTGGTCGCACCAGTATCAAGCAGGAAAATCACGGGGGTACCGTTGATGAAACCGGGGGCGACATAGTGTCCGGCCCGGTTGCGCAACAGGACGATCTCTTTGGGGCCGGTCTCTGTTGAGGTGTTCACCAGATCCCGGTTTGGATTGTACTGCTGCTCCAGCAGATTGGAGAAGAACATAGCCAACAAGCCAAGCAGCAGTGCCCAGGCGGCAAAGATCATCCAGCGGCCCATCTTTTCACCTGGACGCCTCTGCTCTCTGCCGGGTTGTAGGGTTGGTCTTTTCATGAACAGTTAAACTCTCCAAAAAATACGATGCCGGATCCGCGGCGCTTGATCCGGCCTACACTGCTCCTGATTTTGAAGCCCTGCCTGACTACAAGTTCCTTAGGACACAAAAAAGCCGGAGCCGAACCCGACCCCGGCCCTTTTATTCCCAGCTCAATCAGCCGCGATAACCACGCCTCTGACCTTTATTATCCCGCATCTGCTTCGAAAAGTGCTGCCGATAGTAGGCGAGGGCGCTGGTGCCGTTGGCGGAGACATCAAACACCTTCCAGCCATCATCTGCATGATAGAAACGGAAGTCTATCTTGGCCGGATAACCGCCGGAATTGAGGATACCGACACTCACCTTCACCTCGTTTCGTCCCGCACGGCGGGGACGATAGAAGCGCACATCCTGGTCTTCGTAGCTGCTGAGGCGTTTTGTCAGTGTGCCCAGCAGCATCTCTTTCACCTGCTGGCTCATAGCCTGACGCTGGCCCCCACTCATGTTGCGGTAGGCCGCTCCGGCCGCCCACTGCGCCATATAGTCAAAATCGAAATAGGGCGCGATCACTGTCTCAATAAACGCGGTGATCTGCATGGGGTTGCGCTGTTCCTTGGTACGCAGAAACTTCAACAACTGGGTCAAACCCTCGCGCACGATCGTATCGGGAGCGACTTCCTGCTGTTGTTGGGATTGGGCGTGCGGATAACCATAACCCGGCATGGCGTGTGCCTGCGCTGCGGCAAAAAGCATCAATGCGCATACTGCAACCAGTCTTAACTTCATAATATCCTCCAGTGGTCAAAATAACTTCGTCCCTCTTCGCGGCCATTGTTTGTGCTCTTTCAAGGGTGTGCAGGGAGGTTGCCTATGCCCCTGGAGAAAATCAAGCAGTATCAGCTCGTTATTCTTTTATAAATATCTGAAACTTTGAGAGGAAGCTTCTCCACATCCTTCACAACTGCATAGTTTGCCGCACCATAACATATGGGGCAGATAGTCCTGCCCCTCTTCATCGATGGTAATGCAGAAGGCGTGGATACCGTCACGATGGGCTTCGTAGAGGGCCTGCCGCGTATCCTCAACGCCGTACTCGCCGCGATACTGGTCAGGATAGTCCTCCGGTTTTCCATCGGACAGGGTTATCAGCAGCTTGGTGCGCGCCTCGACCTCTCTCAGCAATTGGCTGAGGTGGCGGATCGCCGCCCCCATGCGGGTGTAGTCCCCCGCCTCTATACCGCTGATCCTCGCCTTTACCTCATCGTCGTAGGGTTCGTCGAAGGTCTTGATCCGGTAGATTTCACAGCGCTTGCGGCTCGAACCGGTGAAACCATAGATGGCATAGCGATCGCCGAGGGTCTCCAGGGACTCCGCCATCAGCACCAATGCCTCACGCTCCGCCTCGTTGACCCAACCCTTGGTGGAACCCGACATATCCACCATGAACATCACTGCGATGTTGCGCTCATCCCGGTGCATGCGGGTAAACAGCCGGTCACTCATCTCCAGTCCGACATGCGCATCCGCCCAGGCCTCCACAAAAGCATCGATATCCACCCCGTCGCCATAGACCTGACGCTTCAACAGCCGGTCCTCGTCCCGCATTGCCTCGAAGGTCTTGCGCAGACTGCCCAGCAATCGCCGATACTTGGTCACAACCCGGCCGGCAAATCCATCACGGGAAGGCTTGCCCGGCAACTCACGCACCACACACCAATTCTTGCGATAGTGTTTACGGCGAAAGTCCCACTCCTGATAGATGAACGCGCCTTCCTCATGGTAGGTGCCGCCCCAGACGTCTTCAGGGTCGAGCCGCTTCTCCTCATAATCCTTCAGCTCGTATTCACCGGCCCCCGCTGGGACGAGATACTCATCGGGGACATCACCAAGATCCTGCAGGATCGAGGTCATGGTGCCCTTCACATCGTCTGGAATAGGGATGGACTTGCCGTCCAGCATGAGTTCGATTTGAAACCCCTCCGGCACCGACATATCAGGCTTCTTGTCCACCTCAAATTTTCCAGGCTGGGCCTCTTCATCTTCCCGCCCCTCCTTCAGTTCATCCTCGATCAGCTTCAGGGCCACCCGCAGTTGTACCTACTCACGCTGCAGACGCTTCTCCAAAACAGCTGCCACGTCTGCGGGTTTCAGGCGGCCCTAATAACAGCTGAGCGAGGGCAACCGGCTACCGATGACTTTTTCGACCAGCCGCAGCGAATCCGCCGCGGTGGCCACCTGACGAGTCAGCTCGGCGGTCACAGTGGACCAGCCTTCCGGCACATCCGCATCCTCAAGCTTCTTCCGCAGTTCACCCATCTCCCGATACAGTCCGGGCAGTTCACGGGCGATACAGGCGTCGAGGCGAACCAACTCCAGCGCATGAAAACAGCGTAACGCCAGATCGGGCGTAGGATGTGCTGCGATGTACTGTTCGAGATCGACCCTGAAGGTGCCGAAACGGGCCTGCGCCCAGAGGTGCGCCACTGCCGCCTTGTAGAGTTTGAAGTTGTCCTGCTTGTCCGGCAGATGGGCCATCACAGCCGGTAGAAAGATCACTTCGCTGTTGGTAAAAGTGTGGTCGCCCTGCTCCACCTTCATCTTGCGCCCGGAGAGGCCTTGGACAAAGGGCAGCAATACCCCCACCTCCTCTTCGAAAACACAGCCGGATGCCCGTTCCCGCCCCTGACGTACGAATAGATCGATCTCCCGAATCACCTTCAGACCGGGATAGAGACCTGAGCGGTCGTAGATATCCATGGCGTGCAGCACCCAGGCCTCGATCATGTGCTCATCCATCAGACTCAAGGCACGGGTGGACTGCTCGACAAACTGGAAGGCAATTTCGACATGCGTGCTGGCGATACGCCGTGTCCAGTCGAGCACAAAAGCCTGCTCACTCGCCGACATCTGCGCGAGGGCAGCGGCGAGAACTCCGGTATTACGGAAGGTGAACTCAACCTCGAACCAGTCGTCGAGTAGGGGGAGGATTTGGTCGGCGGTTAGTTGAGTGGGGTGCGCCATGGGAGGATTAAAGACAGGTTAAAGGCGAAAGGTCAAAGGAGGCCGTACCAATGGATGGGCCGAACTCCGTCGCTGCTGTACTTGAACCAGCCTATGGCCCTTTTACCTTTCACCTTTCACCTTTCACCTTTCACCTTTTACCTTTTACCTTTTACCTAAAAGAGTGAAGCACTAAGCTCATTCACCGCCATCAGCATATCTGCATCATCGGTCAGGGCCTGGGCGATAGAGGCCCGGCATGCAACCACCGGATCAACGCCATCATGGATCAGCTTGGCTGCGTGCACCAGCAGACGCGTCGATGCACCCTCGTCCAGACCGCTGCCTTTGAGGTTGCGCGTCATATGGGCGAACTTCACCAACCGATTCGCCATCTCCGGGACCACTTCGGCCTCGTTTTCGATGATCTTCTGCTCCAGCGCCGCGTCTGGGCAGTCGAACTCCAGGGCGACGAAACGCTGCCGGGTACTCTGCTTGAGATCCTTCAACACGCTCTGGTAACCGGGGTTATAGGAGATCGCAAGACAGAAGTCGGCGTTTGCCTCCAGCAATTCCCCGATCTTCTCCATCGGCAGCACCCGGCGGTCATCCGCCAGGGGGTGGATCACCACGGTGGTGTCCTTGCGCGCCTCGACCACCTCGTCCAGGTAACAGATAGCACCGGCCCGCACTGCGGCGGCCAGGGGGCCGTCCACCCAGACCGTCTCACCACTTTTGACCAGGAAGCGCCCCACCAGATCAGATGCGGTCAAGTCATCATGACAGGAGACGGTTATCAGCGGCCGTTTCAGCCGCCACGCCATGTGCTCCATGAAGCGGGTCTTACCGCAACCCGTCGGCCCCTTCAACAGAACCGGCAGTTGATTGCGATATGCGGCCTCGAAGACCTCTATCTCATCGCCTACCGGCTGATAGTAAGGCTCTTCATCTATGAAGTATTCTTCAGGTTTCAGGATACGTGCATCCAACTGGACTAACCTCTTCCACAAAATCAAAGTATGTATTGGTGTATCAATTCAGCGCATAGTGAGCACTGAGTCTGGTAGGGTGCGCTGTGCGCACCATGATTGCTGTAACTGCTGATTCTGGTGCGCACGGCGCACCCTACGTACGTCACATTTAGAGAAGCCGTACTCCATGACAACCATCACCACAAACCCCGAAACTCAAGTTTACAAGAGAACTATCCAGCTTGAATCCCAGATAATCCGAGAGGCAGAACCTCACTTTTTCGAGTCCATATTTCTGCAATACCCCATCTGAAGGTCAAGTATTAATTAGCGAATGCTAATAAACTATAACTGCTTTCTATCAAAGCATTGGAAAATTCGATGGGGAATTAGTGGCTTTTATATGGCGGGAAATCCCGAAGGCGGGTATCGTAGCGAGTCCAGAATCTGGGCGCAGTAACGCTGCCGCCAATCATGGAATAACCTAGCAGACAAATCAAGTATTATTGCGCTGCCGGTTATTTCGGACTTTGAAACGCCATTCCGCGACGGAGGAGATTCCATGACGGAAGTAATCGCAACCAACGAGACCATTCTGGTGGTCGGCGGCGGGATCAGCGGCATGACCGCTGCCCTTGAAGCTGCTGAAACCGGAAAAAAGGTCGTACTGGTTGAAAAGCGCCCCTATGTTGGCGGTCGCGTCACCCAGTTGTACAAGTATTTCCCTAAGCTCTGCCATCCCACCTGTGGCCTGGAGATCAACCAGCGCCGAGCCAAGATGAACCCCAATCTCACCATTATTACTATGGCTGAGGTTACGGACATCAAGGGCGAGGCAGGCAACTACACTGCCACGGTGAAGATCGCCCCCCGCTATATCAATGACAACTGCACCGGTTGCGGCGATTGCGGCAAGGCTGTCGAGGCCGAGTTCGATGATGAATACAACTACGGCATGGGCAAGCGCAAAGGCGCCTACCTGCCGCATCGCATGGCTATGCCCCAGCAGTACGTCATCGATCCTGCCATCATCGGCACCGACGATGCTCAGAAAGCAAAGGACGTCTGCAAAGTGAACGCAGTCGACCTGGATATGCAGGAAGAGACCATCGAATTCAACGCCGGTGCCGTAGTCTGGGCCACCGGCTGGCAGCCGTATGATGCAAACAAGATCCAGCCCTACGGCTACGATCGCTTCGAGAACGTCATCACCAGCGTCGAGTTTGAGCGCCTGGCAGATCCCACCGGTCCCACCGGCGGCAAGATCCTGCGCCCCTCCGACGGTAAAGAGGTGAAGAACGTCGCCTTCATCCAGTGTGCCGGCTCCCGTGACAAGAACCATCTGCTGCACTGCTCGCGCATCTGCTGCATGGCTTCTTTGAAGCAGTGCACCTACCCGGCTGACGACGTGGACATCTCTGTCTACTACATCGACATTCGCGCCATCGACCGTTTCGAGGACTTTTATCAGAAGGTCAAGGCGCAGGAGAACGTCAGTTTCATCAAATCCAAGGTTGCCTCCATCGTCAAGGGCGAGGACGACAGTCCCGTACTGCACGGTGTGGACACCGAGGGTTACAACCGTTATGCCAACCAGCACGACTTGGTCGTACTGGCTGTCGGCATGGAGCCCAGCGTCGATAAAGAGAGCTTCCCGGTGGATATCGTCATCAACGAGGAGGGCTTCATTGAGCCTGCTTCCGAGAATGGCGGCATCTTCGCAGCGGGCTGCTCATCCGACGCACTGGACGTAAACCGGGCGGTACAACACGCCACAGGCGCAGCACTGCGCGCTGTCCAGGTCATTAACCGCGTAGCTGGAACGGAGGGCTAAACAGTGGCTGAAGAAAAGAAAATGGCAGGCTTTGTCTGCACCGGCTGCGGCATCGGCGAGCGTCTCGACGCAGGCCAGCTGGAAACCACCGCAACCCGCGACGGCAAGATGAACACCTGTGTACAGCACGAAATGCTGTGCAGCAAGGAAGGTGTGCAAGTGATCCGTGACACCATCGACAACGACGGCGCCACCCATATCATGATCGCCGCATGCTCCCGTCGCGCCAAGGTTGAGGCTTTCCACTTCCCCGAAGTCGCCATGACCCGTGCCAATCTGCGCGAAGGCGTCATCTGGGTTCGCCCCGACACCGACGAAAACAAAGAAACCACCCAGGAGATGGCGGACGATTACATCCGCATGGCCTGTGCCGAAGCCAAGTTCAGCACCAAGCCGACTAAATCCGGCGAACAGGAGCTGGACAAGACCATCATGGTCGTTGGTGGCGGCATAACCGGCATGACCGCCGCGATGGAAGCCGCTGCTGCAGGCTATCCTGTGCATCTGGTGGAAAAGGGCGGCGCGCTGGGTGGACGGATCGCTGAATATTATAAGGTTCTGCCGACCCGCTCCCCTTATGCGGCGCCTCAGGAGAGCAGCATCGCCGAGATGGCTGCCGCTATCGAGGCCGATGACAAGATCGCTGTTCACCTGAATAGCACCCTCGCCCAGACTTCCGGCGCCCCCGGACGTTTCAGCGTGGATGTCGCCACCGAGTCCGGTTCCACCAGCAACTTCACCTGCGGTGCAATCGTTCAGGCTACCGGCTTCACCCCTTACGATGCCAACAAGCTGCCTGAGTTCGGCTATGACAAGAGCGCCGACGTGGTTACCAACCACGAACTCGAAGCACTTGCCAAGGCAGCCAACGGCGGGCCGATCAAGCGCCCTTCCGACGGTAAAGAGATCACGTCCGTTGCCTTTGTACAGAACGCCGGTCAGTGTTCCGATGAAGAGGGCAAGCTGGCCTACTTCTCCGGCGTTACCGATCTGGTCTCCATCAAGCAGGCGATGTACTTCAAGGAGCTGAACGGCGACTGTGACACCACAGTCCTGTTCAACAACCTGCGCACCCCAGGTGCCGCCGGTGAGGATTTCTACCGCGCCGGTCAGGAAGCGATGGTTCTCTTCTCCAAGGGCATCGTCTCCGAAGTGGTTCCCGGTGATAGCCTGACGGTCAAGTTCAAGGACCTGATCCTGAACGAAGATACCGAGATGGATTGCGATCTGGTGGTACTGGCGGTCGGCATGGAACCCAACTCCGGCCCTGACCCCTACTACGCTACCGAGGGTGAAGGCGCGCCGGAACCAGGCGAAGAGGCCAACCCAAACGCTGTACCTGAAATCAGCGTCGACTCCATCCTCAACCTCGACTACCGCCAGGGCACCGACCTGCCGCAGCTGAAGTACGGATTCAACGACTCCCACTTCATCTGCTTCCCTTATGAGACCCGTCGTACCGGCATCTACGCTGCCGGCCCCGTGCGTCGTCCCATGGATATACAGCAGGCGCGTGATGACGCTGCCGGCGCCACCATGAAGGCGATCCAGGCGGCAGAGAACGCAGGCAAGGGCATGGCTGCCCATCCCCGTGCCGGTGATCTCTCCTACCCGAGTTTCCGCAAGGAGGGCTGCACCCAGTGTAAGCGCTGTACGGTTGAGTGCCCCTTCGGTGCCATCAACGAAGACGAAAAGCGTTACCCGCTATTCAACGAGGCCCGCTGCCGTCGCTGCGGTACCTGCATGGGCGCCTGCCCGGTGCGTGTTATCTCCTTCGAAAACTACAGCATCGACACCGTCGGCCAGCAGATCAAGAACGTCGAGATCCCTGAAGAGTGGGACGAGAAACCCCGCATCCTGGTACTGGCCTGCGAGAACGACGCCTACCCGGCGCTCGATCAGGCAGCCATGAACGGCGTTGAGATCAATCCCTGGGCACGCGTCATCCCTGTACGTTGCCTCGGTTCTGTGAGCCTCTCCTGGATCACCGACTCCCTCAACAACGGCTACGACGGCATCGTTCTGATGGGCTGCCAGCGCGGAGAGGACTACCAGTGCCACTTCGTACGCGGTTCCGCTATGGCGAACGAGCGCATGAGCAAGGTCGGCGATACATTGCAGACCCTGAATCTCGAGCCTGAGCGCGTTGTGGTCCACGAGGTTGCGATCACCGATATCGAACGTGCGCCCAAGCTGATCAACGACATGGCTGAGACCGTGGAGAAGATCGGCATGAGCCCATTCAAGTTCTAAGGGAGCCTTCAATGAGCACAAATAGTCAAAAATACCGCAACAGCTTCCTGAAGGAAGTTGAGGCGAACGTCGAAGAGGGCGAATGGGTCAAGATGTGCATGCAGTGTGGTGTGTGCGCAGGCTCCTGTCCTTTGGGCAAGCACTGGGATCACCCGCCGCAGGAGATCTTCATGATGATCCGTGCTGGCAAGCGTGATGAGGTACTGACATCCGACTCCATGTGGATGTGTACCTCCTGCTACAACTGTATCGCACGCTGCCCACGCGGCCTGCCGATCACCCACATCATGCATGGCCTGGCGGTCTACTCGAAACGCCTCGGCCTGATGCCTGACAATCAGCCAACCGCTGAGTTCGGCCAGATCTTCTGGGATAACCTCATGAAGAAGGGTCGCGTCAATGAGCTCAAGATGGGGCTCTCCATGTACTTCAAGGACGGCTTCTCCCAAGGCATCAAGAACGCCATGGCCAATCAGAAGCTGGGACAGAACATGATGAAGGCAAAACGCATGAACGCCATGGAGATCATGGGTGGTCACGGCGTCAAGAGTCCTGGGGATCTTGCAAAGATCATCAAGAAGGCCCAGGAAATCGAGGATGGCAACATCCAGGACTTCAGCTGAGTGAGGACATACCCAAATGGCTAAGATAGAACTTTCATTCTACCCGGGCTGCTCCTCCCAGAAAGGAGCAACCTCATCCAACTACCTCGTCTCTGCGCAGACCATGTGTGAGGAGCTGGATATTACACTGAACGAGATCCCCGACTGGAACTGCTGTGGCGCTTCCATCGGTTACGGCGGCGGCGGTGAGCTGCCTCGTCTGACCCTCTCTGCCCGTAACATTGCACTCTCGGAAGAGCACAATGCCGGTCAGGAGATCGTCTCTCCCTGTGCTGCCTGCTGGCTCAATACCCGCGAGGCCAAGGAGCGTCTGAACGAAGACGAAAAGATGATGCAGGACGCAAATACCGCCCTGGCTGAGGGTGGCCTGCGCTTCAAGGGCGAAGTCAATGTCCGTCACATGGTTGAAGTGCTGGTCGAAGACATCGGTTTCGATGCCATCAAGGATAAGGTTAAAAAGCCTCTTGAAGGCCTTAAGATCGCCGGTTACGTCGGCTGTCAGACCAACCGTCCCTTCGGTATCGCCGGTGAGTCTTTTGAAAACCCGCAATATCTCGACAAGATCGTCGAGGCTGTAGGCGCTGATTCGATTCCAACCTTCGAGAAGAAGGTACAATGTTGCGGTGGCGCCCTGGCATTCTCCGAGCCTGAAAAGTCTCAGGAGATGATCCACGGCATCATCGAGGCGGCCTATGATAACGGCGCAGACATGATCGTCACCCCCTGCCCGCTCTGTCAGGCCAACGTTGAGATCTATCAGGATCAGATCAACGAGACCTACGGCACCAAGTTCGACATGCCCGTGGTCTACTACTCCACCCTGATGAGCGTCGCCTTTGGCCGCAATGCCCAAGACGCCGCACTAAACGGCCACATCATCAAGGCCAAAAAGCTGGAAGAGATCGCGAGCAAATAACCGGTCTTCACCAGTGCCCTTCTGTGGGGGCAGACGAAAAGCCCGCTTCTGCGGGCTTTTTTTTGCCTGATGCTCAAAACTCCGCACTCCATTACAACGTGGAATGTAGGGTGTGCCGCGCGCACCATGATTACTTGGGGGTAATCAGGAAGGGACATTTACACTCCATGCTATAGTGAACGCCACCTTCTCACAGGCGTCTCTTTATGGTCACTCCAAAGAGCCCCGCTCCCTGGGCAAAACTCATCGAACTGGCCCTTCTGTTTTCGCTCGTGGCGCTGCTCGTAACGCTTTATACCCAAGGCTACCTGGATCGAATTCTCGGCAATCTCCTGACCCTATGGTTCTTTTGTATCATTCTCACCATCGTCGTGCTGGTTGAATCCTTCGCCTTCGCCGGGCGCGATGCCGATGACCACTTCTGGTCCTGGCTGACGACCGGGCTTGGCATGTTGGGTACAGTTCTTGGGTTTTCCATGGCGCTGGCCGGACTTGAAGTTGATGCCCTGCATGACCCGGCCACCCTGTCGGCCGAGATCGGGCGATTCCTGAAAACCGTCTCATTCGCTATCGATACCACCATGATCGGTTTGTCCGCGGCCATGACGATGGAAGCAATGAACAAGGTTCGCAAGATGCTGTATGGCGAAAGAAGTGCCGGATCAAACGCGCATGCGGTAACCTCAGAGAGGGACTAAGCCATGACCCGGCAGCGCGAAGACAGCATGTCCATCGTTTTTCGTGACCTGCTGATGCTGCTGGCGCTCCTGATGCTTACCCTGGTGGTGTTATTGATTCCTCTCATCGAGATCAAGCAGGAGAGCGCTCAGACCGAGATAGAGAAGGCCGCAGGGGATATGATCGCCGAGATCAGCTGGACCTCGGACAGCCCTGCCGATATCGATCTGTGGACCGATGCACCAGGCGAAGAGAAGGTCGGTTACTCCATGCCCTTCGGCAAGATATTCAATCTGGTACGGGATGATCTCGGCCGCGACGTGGACTATTCCGGCCTGAACTACGAGTTTTCCTTCTCCCGCGGCATCCCCGATGGCCGCTATCGCTTCTCCATCGTCTACTACACAGACAACGGCCAGGGAGAAACCCCGGTGGATGTGCGCATCTCTATCCGGCACCGTCAGGGAAAACTCATGATCCCGATATACGAGGATGTGATGACGCTGGACTATCCTGGACAGGAGAAGGGCATCGTAACCTTCACCATGGAAGATAAAAAACTGGTCCCGGATAGCAGATCATTTGAACCATTTGATATTTTTCACAGCACACTGAAGCAGAGCCAGACAAAGAGCAAATAGATGTTCACCGACCCGCTAACGCTGAAATATCTGCTGCTGGCTGTTTTCGCCATCTGGGGAAGCTTGGCTGTCATAGCAACCAAACGCAGCTTCGCCGCATTTCTGCTGGGTGCCTGTGTGTTTCTTATCATCGCTTACATAGCGCTGGGGTCCGGCTTCTCCATCCGCCTACCCTATCTGCACGAAAAGATGGAGGTTATCGTCTACACGGTTCACAATGACCGTGTTCACGCCCTCGCCCACCCCCTGAATCGTCCCGGCGAACCCATACACATCGTCTTCAGTATCGACCCGGACACCCGCGCTGGCACCCGGATGCGCAAGAGCTTCTTCGATGCAGTCCGTGCCCGTGAAGGCAAGCGTCACCAAACAAAAATTGTTATCGACATGCGTGGCCACTTCACTGACCTGGGCGTCTACAAATATGAGATACCGCCAGCCATGCCACCGAAGATGCCGCAGTAGGCCGGTTCAAGCGTAGCGGAACCGGCAATTTCCTCAGGCATCACTCAGCCACAAATAGCTTGATATCGATACGTTGGTTCTGGCTGGCAACCTGGTTCCAGACACCGACATCCTGCACTGCATAGGGCTCCGGGTAGGGTACCTTTGCCACGTCAAACCCCGACGCCTCCAACTCGACGAATATATCTCCATTGATCAATGAAGGGGCATTATTCAGATAGTTGGAAAAACCGATCGTTGGAACCGCCTGCTTTTTCCCCTCGATTTCTGCCAGATCACGGGCCAATACACAATCTGCAAATGCCGTCTCTGCGGAAGCAGGCACAAACCGGCTCTGATCGTTTCTGCTCAGACAATAATTACCATAGTTGGCCGTCAACCTTACGGTTCCGGTAAAACCTGCTGCAGCCAGATGATCGATGATCTGGGACAACCAGATGACCCGCTTATCACTAAACGGCCCTTCGCCATAGGGGAAACGCGAATCACGGTTAACCGCCCACTCAAGCAACGGTACCGCTTCTGTTCCAACCTGTTTACCTATATCTTCCAAGCTACTTCTCAGCGTCTCAATAGCTGTTTGCTGCTGCTGTATCAGCGCATCCACTTGGGTGACTTTTTCTGTCAGATTGTTACGCCCCGACTCCAGCAACAGCAGATTTTCCGCCACACCCCTCTGTGTCCTGTCGATGTTGTTATTCCAGAACCATACCGTTGCAAAGATCGCCAGGCAGGCAGCGAACACCGACAGCAACCCCTTTGGGACACCCCTCTTTTTGGGAAGACTTGCTGCAATCGATCGCTGGGTATCAGTCAGCCGTTCATTCACCTCGGAAAATTGCTGCTCTATGGAGCGCAAGGATCTTGCCGCATTCGCATCCATATTCTTTGAGAGCAGCTTATGCTGCTGGGCCAACAGCAACGCCATCTGTTTGCGGCTGCTCCCCTGTTTTAGCGATTGTTCTGCCTGTTCAACCAGGCCCTGAAATCGATCGATATATTCTGCATCGGCCCTGACTTCATCACCGCCATTCCCAGCTCCCACTATTGCATGTGTATAACGCGCGACCAGTGAATCCTGGTCAGGGTTGAGATGTAGCGCTCGAATGACTTCGTCGAGATCCTGCGTCTCCAACTCCTTCGGCAGAACACCCAGCGCACCTAGTGCCCGAGCTTGGCCAATCGCCAACCCTCCTGCTCTGGAGGTATACATCATCACAGGGATCGCTGCCGTATTGGGATTCGACTTGATCGCTTTCAAGGCCTGAAAGCCGTCCATACCAGGCATCTCATAATCCAGGAAAACCGCGTCCGGAATATGCTCGCTGAGATAGTCTATGGCATCACCGGCTGATTCTACGGTATCGACCTCGATATCGTAGCCAACCAGGCGTTTCGCAAGCACCTCTCTGGCAGTTTTGGAGTCATCAACAATGAGCGCATGTTTGCGTGCCATATCGATTACCATCTGAATTCGACTATTCCATAAACAATAACAGTATTTATCTTCCAAGAACTATCGAATAATTCGCATCCTGTGAAGTCTCAAGATTAGAGGATCGGTAAAATGTCCACGAATGAACTGACAAGCGTCCACTGCGAAGCCTGCAGGGCAGATGCACCCAGGGTTTCAGATGATGAACTCGCTAGTTTGATTAAAAATATTCCGGATTGGAATATAGAGATCAGAGACGGCATCATGCAGCTGGAAAAATCTTTTTCCTTCAATAACTTTGTTGATGCAGTCGCCTTCACGAACAAGGTCGGTGAACTGGCGGAGTCCGAAGGGCATCACCCTGCACTGCTGACTGAGTGGGGCAAAGTAACCGTGACCTGGTGGTCTCACAAAATCAAAGGGCTGCACCGCAACGATTTCATCATGTCTGCAAGGACCGACCAGATCGCAGCTTCCTAGAAACAAAAAAGCCGCACAGGTGCGCGGCTTTTTTGGATTCGAGGGACGAGCTCAGGATATCGCGTCTTTCATCTTCTCCGCTTCCCTCTGGCGATGAATCTCCGCCTCGGCCTCCTGGCGCATCTTCAGGATCTCCTCCCGCTCTTCCATGCGCTTCTCATAAGCACCTTCTTTCTCCGGGATGGTTTTGTCGCCAAACAGTACCTGTTTGAGCAGACGCGCACCAAACAGCATCAAGGCAACATCTTCTTTCTCGACAGTCTCGTAGAAAGTATCCTCAAGGTCGTAGGTAACCCGGAAAGAGTCAGTCATTACATAGCGGCGCAGCCGATCCACATCGTAGGAACACATGAAGAAAAACTGCAGACTGGTGTCCGAAGGGCGACCGATACTGGGACCCGCCGAACGCTTTTTCAGCATCAACTGCAACCACTCACGGTTGATCTGGTCGTATTGTTCCACGCCCTGCTCACGCCGGTAGGCATCGATAGAGATCTTTCGATCCTCGTTATGCCCCATACAGTGATCTTCTTTGATCATGAAGTACCGGGTTTCATCCTCAGTCGCTCCCGCCTCATGCATCGCCATATGGCCAAGCGGATAGTAACGGCAGGCGGTGGGGCGGTCGGCATAGACACTGCACCCCTCATCGGTGACAAAGAGACAGGCACCCTCATCATCGGTGCGCAGCTTAACCCCAGGTATGCCATCCTTATCCATCTCGAACGGCACCGTGTGATTCTTCAATAACTCGGTTCCACTGACCCCAAGATTATCCTTCAGCCGAATGATGTCGTAGGGCGTCAGCTGAATATCGGCACGACGGCAGCACTCGTTGAAACAGGATATGCCCTTGGAGCACTGAAACTGGATCTCAGTATTCGGATCCAGAATATTTGGCACCAGGTCACTTTTGAACGGGATATCAAATTCTTCACTCATTTTACTCTCCGCTGGATCTATTCGGCAAAGGAGCCTGCCGAACACTCATCAGCCAGACTATATTGATTGACTATCGGATCATCATAATCCGTAAAAGAATACCGACTACCCTACAATTTATAGACGTTAAGCCACGACTTACAAATTCAGGGCTGCTGCCATTCATTTACAGACTCGCTAGAGGCAAAAAAGTCCGGATGCCTTGCGACACCCGGACTTTTCACGCCATCAGGCTATCAAGTAAGACTTACTTGAACAGCTTGGACTTGTCGACCAGATCAACGTGGGCGCGCTTGAAGCAGGTCCACTCTTTGGTCTCTTTGTTGTAGATGGAGTTCACGAAGCAGTGCCAGTTCTCCTCGTCAACAAAGTTCTTGTCGGCGCGGTAGTAGAAGCCCGGGTAACGGGACTCCTGGCGGAACTGAATGTGCTTCATGTGAGCTTCAGCAGTCAGGATGCGGTGATAGTTCTCCCAGGCACGAAGCAGCTCGTGGAGATCTTTGGCACGCATTCTCAGAGCGTCCTCTTTGAGGTCGTTCAGCTTGCCTTCAGCAACTTCCAGCATGTTGGCGTTGGTGGTGTAGTAGGTAGCAACACCGGCAACATACTCATCCATCAGCTTCTGCAGACGGAACTGCAGCATCTTGGGAGTGATGTAGTTGGGGTTAACATCGATCGCGGTGCTGTAATCCTTGAACTCAAGGTAGGTACGAACAGGGCGATAGATATCTTCAACCAACTGATCAACCGAAGTATCCAGCTCAGGCTTCCAATCCTTGTTGTCCATGACGAACTTGACCATGGACTTGGCGCACATGCGACCCTCGGCGTGTGAGCCGGAGGAGAACTTGTGACCAGAAGCGCCAACACCATCAGCCGCTGTGAACAGACCGGTTACGGTGGTCATACCACGGTAGCCCCAGTTCCAGCCGGAAGGCAGATGCTCGGGAATACCTTCGCCCAGACCTTCTTCAGTCGGCGCGCCAACATCATCAGGACCAGAAACCCAGATACCGCAGCAACCAGAGTGAGAGCCCAGCAGGTAGGGTTCGGTGGGCATCAGCTCGGAGTTCTTCTTCTCAGGCTCGATGTTCTCACCAGCCCAGATACCGCACTGGCCGATACACATGTCGAGGAAGTCTTCCCATGCCTCGGCTTCCAGATGCTTAACCTCACGGGGAGACAGAGTCTCACGCAGGTTGCCAAGGGCGGTAACGGTGTCCATCCAGATGGGACCACGACCTTCCTTCATCTCCTTGAGCATCAGGTGGTTACGCAGGCAGGATGCAGGAACCGCAGCCTGGCCATAAGGAGGATAGTCGTTCAGCATCTCCTTGTTGCGGGTCATGTAGGTCTCACCAAAGGCGTTGGTAGCCTGTGATTTGAACAGCAGGAACCATGCGCCAACAGGACCGTAACCGTCTTTGAAACGGGTAGGTACGAAGCGATTTTCCATCAGGGTCAGCTCGGCACCAGCCTCAGCAGCCATGGTGTAGGTGGAACCGGCATTCCATACGGGGTACCAGGCGCGGCCCTGACCCTCACCCACGGAGCGGGGACGGAAGATGTTCACACAACCACCGGCAACCAGCAGGCAGGCCTTGAACTTGTAGACCACAACCTTGTCTTCACGAACAGAGAAGCCAACAGCACCGGCAACACGGCTCTTGTCGTTCTTGTCGTTAACCAGCTTGACAACGAAGATACGCTCTTCAATGTTGTCCATGCCCAGTGCTTTCTTGGCAGCCTCAGCAACGATCCATTTATAGGATTCGCCGTTGATCATGATCTGCCACTTACCGGAACGTACAGGCTTGCCGCCGTCTTTCAGGGAGGTCATGCCTTTGGAGCCGTCGAAACGCTCGCCGTTTTCATCGGTCTTCCAAATGGGCAGGCCCCACTCTTCGAACAGATGTACGGATTCGTCAACGTGGCGACCCAGGTCGTAAGCCAGATCGTCGCGGGTGATACCCATCAGATCGTTGGAAACCATACGGGCGTAGTCTGCAGGATCCTGCTCGGGACCGATGTAGGTGTTGATAGCGGAGAGACCCTGTGCAACAGCACCGGAACGATCCATAGCAGCCTTGTCAACCAGCTTTATGCTGATATCTGCACCGGAAGCCTTGATCCAGGGACCAAGCTCATAAGCGGCGCCGCATGCACCCATGCCACCGCCGATGATGAGGATGTCTACCTCTTCTTCGACGACATCAGGATTACCGAATTCAGCCATTTCTAAATACCTCAGTTAATTCAAGTTCTGTAGATTCTGTCTGAATCCGACTTATTTGCAGATCAGCTCGCTGGGATCGCCAGCGCGGTAACCGTTCTGCTGATTATGGTTGAAGAAACCGACGTCGCCGATCTTCGCATAGTCAGCATCAGGCGTATCACCATAGGGATCGATAGAGCCTTCAGGCGTGGTGCGGATCGGGAACTTGAAACGCTTCATGGTGCCGTTGCGGAACTTGATGGTCCACATGATGGAATCGGTACCGCGCAGAGGCTGTACAGAGGCGCCCATGGGTACGATGTCGGCGTAGGGACGCGCTTCGATCGCCTGCTGAGGGCAGATCTTGATGCAAGAGTAGCACTCCCAGCACTGCTCAGGTTCCTGGTTGAAGGATTTCATGGCATGACCGGTCTCAGAACCGTCCATATCCAGCTTCATCAGGTCATGAGGGCAGATGTACATGCAAGCGGTCTTGTCCTGGCCTTTGCAGCCATCGCACTTCTCTGTACGCACAAATGTTGGCATGGTTTTATTTCTCCTAGGTTTCACTGCAGTGATTTCTGCCGCTGCAAAATGCCACGGCTTAGAAGCACTTTTTAAGTCCAGTCTCCATCCTTATGCGGTCGAGACCTGCAATGCAGACTGGACTACGAAGATGGATTGATCCCCCCATGTGGCCGGCCTTTTCGGCCAAAAATCACGCACACGCGGTCATCAGGGCGGTAAACAATACGGTTTTCCTACCTGATACGCCAAACAATTTTCAATCTGGCATCATAAAATCCGCTTATTGAGCTAGCTTATTGAAATACCAACCAAAACAGTAGGATTAGTAAATGCTTATTTTCTCTGGAAAAACAGGCCAGATACCTGCACCAGCACAAACAGCAATCCTGCAGCCACCACCATAGACGGGCCGGTCGGCGTATCCCATTGCAATGATCCCCAGAGCCCTGCAGCAACAGAAACGGCCCCAATAGCCGCCGCCAGCAGCGCCATCTGCTCTGGCCCCACAGCAAATCGCCGGGCCGCAGCAGGCGGTATGATCATCATGGAAGTAATCAGCAGAATACCCACAATCTTCATGGACACTGCAATCACAAGGGCGATCAATATCATGAACAGCAGGCGCACCAGGGTAACCGGCACCCCCTCGACCCGAGCCAGCTCTTCATGCACGGTCAAAGCCAGTAGTGGGCGCCAGATCAGCGCCAGCACGATCAGCACCAGCAGACCGCCACCATAGATCCAGTAGAGATCGAGAGTGGAAACCGCAAGGATATCCCCGAACAGGTAACCCATGAGATCGACCCGCACTGTCTCCATGAAGGCCAGCAGTACCAAACCCAGGGAGAGGGCAGTATGCGCAAAGATACCCAACAGGGTGTCACCTGCCAGCTGCCGCTGCTGCTGCATCGCCACCAGAAATACCGCCAGCGTCACCGACACCAGCATCACCGACAGCTGAGTGCTCACGCCCAACAGCAGCCCAAGCCCCACCCCCAACAGGGCCGTATGGGACATCGCCTCGCCGAAGTAGGCCATGCGCCGCCAGACCACAAAAGCCCCCAGCGGTCCCGCCAGACAGGCGACACCCAGCCCGGCCAGCAGCGCCCGCAACAGGAAATCATCCATCGGAGTCACCTGTTTCGCAATGCACTTCGTCCCCCGGAATCACATTGCCATGCAGGTCATGGGCATGATCGTGATGGTGAGAGTAGACAGCGAAGGCTGCGCCGCCGAAGAGATCCAGGTAGGCAGGGTGACGCGTCACCACCTCAGGGGTGCCCGAACAACAGACATGATGGTTGAGACAGAGTACCCGATCCGTTGCAGCCATCACCAGATGGAGGTCGTGGGAGACCATCAGTATTCCACAGCCACGTTGCTCACGTATGCGGCCGATTAAATTGTAGAGGGCGACCTGACCATTGACATCGACACCCTGCACCGGCTCATCCAGCACCAGCAGGTCCGGCTCCCGCAACAGAGCCCGCGCCAGCAGGACACGCTGCAGCTCCCCTCCAGACACGCTCTGCAGGGGATGATCAGACACATGACCGGCACCCACCTCTCGCAGAACAGCTGCGACCTTCTCCTTCGCATAGCGGCCGGTGAGGGTCAGAAAACGGGCTACGGAGAGGGGCAGGACCTCATCGACCTGCAGCTTCTGCGGCATATAACCAATACGGAGTCCATCCGCACGACGCAAAGCACCCGCCGTTGGCGTGAGCAGACCCAGCAGCAGACGCACCAGGGTGCTCTTGCCGGAGCCATTAGGGCCGATCAGGGTAAGAATCTCGCCCCGATGCAGAACCAGGTTCACATGGCGCAGCACCTCACGGCCGCCAAATACCATGCAGACGCCCTCGGCCTCCAGTAGCAGATCGCGCTCAACCATCCATCATCTCCCGCGCTACTCCCGCTCCCCACTTTGGCATCAACTCAATCACTGTCCAAATTCCGCACTCTCCGTATAGAGGAGTGATAATATAGCGCCACAGCCGGTCAATTTCCTCCCTCCGCCAAACCACAACCGATAATGACTCACGCTAGAATTTCCCTGCATCTCGTTCTTTTGCTGCTTTTTTGCTGCTCTTCCTGGACCCATGCCGCCGTACTGGTGAGCATCAAACCGATCCATTCGCTGGTGGCGGGCATCATGCAGGGGGTAGAGGATCCGCAACTGCTGTTATCCGGCGGCCAATCACCGCACCGCTACACACTTAAACCCTCAGATGCACGAAACATCCAGCAGGCGGATCTGATCATCTGGATAGGGCCGGAAATGGAGTCTTTTCTACCGAGAATTCTGACCGCATCAGAACGGCCCAATATCGCACTGCTGGATCTGCTCAAGAGTGAAAACAAGGCAAGCCACAATCACGACCATGAAGACCATGCCGGACGCGACCCCCATCTCTGGCTGGATCCTTTGCTGGCAAAACGGGTCGTGCAGCTGATTGCCGATCGTCTCAGCCTGCTGGATCCAAAACACCGCGGGTCATTTGAAAAGAATGCACTGACCCTGCAGCAGCGCCTGGACCGGCTACATCAAGAGTTGGAGTCACGCCTGGCGCCTGTGCGCACTACCCCCTACATCGCTTTTCATGACGCCTATGGCTATCTGGAAGCGCGCTACCGGCTCAATTCAGTCGGCACGGTCATCCTCGACCCTGAACGCCTGAGTGGCGCCCGGCATATTCGCGATCTCCAGCAGAAGATCCGCCACACCGGGGTGGGCTGCATTTTCACCGAACCCCAATTTGAACCCCGGCTGGTGGAATCACTCATTGAGGACACGGCTACACGCAATGCGGAACTCGATCCATTGGGGAGTGATCTGCCAGCCGGCCCGGATGCCTATTTCCAACTGATGAGAAGGGTTGCGAACCAGTTGGTGCAGTGCCTGGCAAATAAGTAACTCAGGGTTCAAGTCATTCTGAACATGAGCAACTGTAGGGTGCGCCGTGCGCACCAGAATAAGCACCAATCACGGTGCGCACGGCGCACCCTACGTGGTCTTCTATGAGATATTACTCACCAAAATAGAGCTTGGGTTTGATCTCCGGCGGCATCTGCAGATGAAATCCCAACTCGGACAGGTTTGCCATTACCTTTGACACATCCTCCCGAGCCAGGACTCGGCCGGCATGCAACTCCAGTTCCATCACCAGTGCTGGCGCGCCGAAACGCTCCAGCAGTGGCGCAGGAACCAGCTCGAAGCACTCTTCCTCCCTTAGATAGAGGTACATCTGCTCGTTACGCGGGCTGCGATAGACCCAGCAATTCAGCTTGCCTTCGGCCACGGTTACGCCGGGGCAACCGGCGGCGCCGTCACGGGCTCCAGCCGCCATATATCCCGGTTGTACTCTTCCATGGTCCTGTCGGTGGAGAAGTGGCCGCTTTTCGCGGTATTGATGATGCTCATGCGCACCCACTCATCCTGATCCTGATAGGCCAGGGCCGCCTGCTCCTGAGCATCGATATAACTGCGGAAATCCGCAGCAGTCATCCAGGGATCATAGGGACTGCGAATCGACTCGATGATAGTGTCGAATAGTCCCAGTTCAAACTGATTGAAATAGCTGCTCTCCAACAGCTTCATCACCTTCAGAAATGCAGGATCCCTGTCGATGATGGCATTGGGATCGTAGTGACGCCGCTTCGCCTCCACATCGACGGTGGTCAGACCGAAGAGGAAGAAATTATCGATACCCACCTCTTCGAGGATCTCGATATTGGCGCCATCCAGGGTGCCGATGGTCACGGCACCGTTCATCATGAATTTCATGTTGCCGGTACCCGAGGCCTCCTTACCTGCTGTCGAGATCTGCTCCGACAGATCGGCAGCTGGCGCTATGACCTCCATCGCCGAGACCCGGTAGTTGGGCAGAAACGCAAGCTTCAACCGATCACCCACATCAGGGTCGCTGTTGACCACCCGAGCGACACTGCTGGCCAGTTTGATGATCAATTTCGCCACTTGGTAACCGGGCGCGGCTTTGCCACCGATCAACACACAGCGATTGGTCCAGTTCTCCGTATCGCCCGCCTTGATGCGATTGTAGAGGTGGATGACATGCAGAATATTGAGCAGCTGACGCTTGTATTCGTGAATACGCTTGACTTGCACGTCGAACATGGCTTCGGTGTTGAACTCCACATCGCAATCGGCCTTCACCATCTTGGCCAACCGCGCCTTGTTCTCCTGCTTGATGTTGCGCCAGAGACGCCGAAAGGTGCGGCTCTCAGCCTTTTCCGCCAACTGCTCCAGGTTTGGCAGGTGAGAGATCCAGCCATTACCGATGGTTACATCAATCAGATCACGCAGACCCGGATTACAGGCCGCCAGCCAGCGGCGGGGGGTCACACCGTTAGTCTTGTTATTGAAACGCTCAGGCCACATTTCATAAAAATCAAGAAACAGCCCCTCTTTGAGCAATTGCGTGTGGAGTGCAGCCACGCCATTTACCGAAAAACTGCCCACCAGCGCCAGATAGGCCATGCGCACCATCGGCTCATGCCCCTCCTCGATGATCGACATACGGCGCAGACGGTCGGTATCTCCGGGCCAGTGCTGGGCCACCTGGGTAAGAAACCGGGCGTTGATCTCGTAGATGATCTCCAGAAGCCGGGGCACAAGCTGGTCGAAGAGCCGCACCGGCCACCGCTCCAGAGCCTCCGGCAACAAAGTATGGTTGGTATAGGCCATGGTGGACGAGACAATCGTCCAGGCCTCATCCCACAACATCCCATGTTCGTCCATCAGCTGACGCATCAATTCGGCAACCGAGATACTGGGATGGGTGTCATTGAGCTGGAAACAGTTCTTCTCGGCAAAGCTGGAGAAATCCTCATGGCTCTCACGCCACTCTCGCATCACGTCCTTGATGCTCGCCGAGGCGAGGAAATACTGCTGTCTCAGACGCAACTCCTTGCCATTTTCGCTCGCATCGTTGGGATAGAGCACCATGGTGATGTTTTCGGCAGAGTTCTTAGCCGCCACGGCTTCCGTGTAACCTCCGGCATTGAACTCCTCCAGATCGAACTCATCGGTGGCCGCCGACTTCCAGAGGCGCAGGGTATTGACCGTGCCATTGCGAAAACCGGGTATCGGGATGTCGCAGGGCACCGCCAGCACATCGTGGGTATCGACCCAGCTGACCCGTACGTGGCCATTCGCATCCGTGTGATGCTCCGTACGCCCACCGAACTGGACCCGTTGAAAATACTCGGGACGCTCCAGCTCCCAGGGGTTGCCGTCCCGCAGCCAGTGGTCCGGGTCCTCAACCTGCTGCCCATTGGAAATATGCTGACGAAACATACCGTATTCATAACGGAGGCCATAACCTCGCACCGGCAGTTGCAGGGTGGCACAGCTGTCGAGGAAACAGGCCGCCAAACGACCCAGACCGCCATTACCGAGACCGGCATCCGGCTCACTCTCCCGAATATCCTCGAGTCTCAGGCCCAGGTCGTAGATTGCTGCACTGACTTCATCTTCGACCCCCAGATTGAGCATGGTATTGCTCAGAGCCCGTCCCATAAGAAACTCCAGGGAGAGATAGAAAGTACGCCTGCAGTCGGTATCCTCATAGACACGACGTGTATTTTTCCAGCGCTCAATGAGGCGGTCACGCATGGCAAAGGCCAGCGCCTTGTAGGGATAGTGGCTTGATGTGCAGTGATCGTCACGCCCAAGGGTGTGGGCGAAATAGCGCCTGAAATCGTCGGAGATCGATGCTTGATCCATTCCCAACGGAGGCAATTCAACCAGCTTTCTATTTTCTGGATCGCAATTATTTTTAGTAGCTTGCTGCTCGTTTCTCTTGGCAGTCATGGATCTGGCTCACCCGATTCTAATTAGGTAAAAACCCCCATTATGCCGCCTCATGGCCAGGCAATGCTAGTGCTCCTTCAATATGGAGGTGTAGGGTGCGCCATGCGCACCAAAACAAGCCGTAATCATGGTAAGTACGCTAATCATGGTGCGCACAGCGCACCCTACATCCTAATTTTATTGTTAATAATCAGAAAACATCATCACTCATCCCCATCGCCCCCGGCACATCGACATGACCGGTATCCGCCAAACGGATCTTCAACGAGAGATTATTTCGGGAATCGGCGTGGCTCAACGCCTCTTCCAGGGTGATCTTGCCTTCCTGATAGAGCTTGTAGAGTGACTGATCGAAGGTCTGCATGCCACGCTCCGTGCCCTGTTCCATCACCTCCTTGATGGCATGGACATCCCCTTTCTTGATCAATTCCGAGATATAGGTGGTCAACAGCAGAATCTCCACCGCGGGCAGTCGTTGGCCGTTTTTACCTTTCACCAAGCGCTGTGAAATGACCGCCCTGAGATTGAGGGAGAGATCCATATAGAGCTGTCGCTGCGCAGTATCGGGAAAGAAATTGATGATGCGGTCCAAAGCCTGATTGGCGTTGTTGGCATGCAGCGTGGAAAGGCAGAGATGGCCGGTTTCAGCATAGGCAATGGCATGCTGCATGGTGGACATCTCCCGGATCTCGCCGATGAGGATGACATCCGGCGCCTCGCGCATGGCATTCTTCAGGGCATTTTCGTAGGAGAGGGTATCGATCCCCACCTCCCGCTGATCCACCACCGACTTTTTGTGGGTATAGAGATACTCAATGGGATCTTCAATGGTGAGTATATGGCCGGTCTTGGTCTGATTGCGATACTCTATCATCGAAGCCAGCGAGGTGGACTTGCCCGACCCGGTTGATCCCACCACCAGGATCAACCCCCGGGGTTCCATGATCAGATCCTTCAAAATAGGCGGCAGATTGAGTTTTTCCACCGGCGGGATCACGCCCTTGATATAGCGAATCACCATTGCTGCATCACCACGCTGCCTGAACACGTTGACGCGAAATCGCCCCAGCTTGGCGATGGAGATTGCCCGGTTGCACTCGTAGGTTGCCTCGAACTCCTTTATCTGGTCGTCACTCATGATTGCGTAAGCCAGCTTGCGCACCTGCCCCTGTTGAAGCGCCGATGAGCCGACCGGACGGGTTTCACCCTCGGCCTTGAGATTGGGTGGTGCACCAGTACTGAAAAAGAGATCGGATGCATTTTTCTGCACCATCAATTTTAGATAGGGCACAATATCCATGGAGTTTTCCTCATTGCAGCGGACCATTTGGCAATTTGCCGGTGCGCCTTGATATAGTTGATCTAACCGGTTAGCGGCAGCTGCCGCCGGTAATTAAGGGCGGTAATGTTAAAAACAGAGGAATTTTGTTCTTTGCGATGAAAACTGTGAACGAAACAATCCTTTCAGGGTTGATGATCTATCCGGTCAAATCACTGGCAGGCATCGAATTGAACCAGAGCGAGGTCGACCGTTTTGGGCTCCGGCACGACAGGCGCTGGATGGTGGTAAACGCTGCCGGAAAATTCCTGAGCCAGCGGGAACTGCCCCGAATGGCCTTGATCCGGCAAACCCTAACTGCTGATGGATTGACGCTCTCCACCGACGGCAAACCCGACCTGCAGCTGCCACTCACTCCCCGGGAGACAAATCGGATAGAGGTGGAGGTCTGGCATGACCACTGTCACGCCATCCCCTGCGGCTCAAAGGCCGACAACTGGCTCAGCGAGGTGCTGGGGCAGCACTGCCGACTGGTCTTTTTCCCGCACGGGGAGGAGCGCCCGGTCGATCCTGAATACGCCGATTCCCAGGATCGCACCGCATTCTCCGATGGCTTTCCTCTGCTGCTGATATCTGAGGCATCGCTGGAGGACCTCAATGCACGCCTCGAACGGAAACTGCCGATGTCCCGCTTTCGGCCCAATCTAATCGTCCGTGGCTGCAACGCCTATGCTGAGGACAACTGGCACCGGATCCGCATCGGCGAACTCGATTGCCGGGTGGTCAAACCCTGCTCCCGCTGCACCATCACCACGGTGGATCCGGAGACGGGGCAACGGGGGCCTGAACCCCTAAAAACATTGGCCACCTATCGCAGGCAGGGAAACAAGGTCTTCTTTGGCCAGAACCTGCTGCACAATGGGCCAGGTTTCCTGGAGGCAGGCATGCGCGTCGAGATTCTGGATAAAACAGATGGATAGCACAGCTGTCATTCGCATCACGGAAAACTGGGTTCGTGACGTAGTGGTGGGACTCAACCTCTGCCCCTTTGCATCTGCGCCGTTACAGGCTGGACTCATCCGCTTCAGCGTCTGCATCGGGCAAACCCCTGAGGAGATCTACCGCCCCCTGCTGTCAGAGATGGATACGCTGGTAAACCTGCCCGAGACAGAAGTCGAGACAGGACTCTTCATCGCGCCGGAGGGGCTGGACGCTTTCGACGACTACCTGGAGCTGCTCTATTCGGCCGATGAAGCCATAGCGGAAGCAGGTCTTGGCGGCGTCCTGCAACTGGCCAGCTTCCATCCAAACTACCGCTTCGATAAAGCAGAGGAAGACGATCCGGCCAACTATACCAATCGTTCACCCTTCCCCATGTTCCACCTGATCCGTGAAGAGCCGATGGCCCGCGCGTTAAAGCACTACCCCAACCCAGAGCAGATCCCAAAGCGTAACGTAGAGAAGATGCGTGAACTGGGACTGGATAAGGTGCGGGATCAGTTGCAGCGTTGCCGGGAGAACAGGTAGGCCGGTTCAAGCGCAGCGGAACCGGCAAGCACCGTTGGTTATCACGACGCTTTTGCCTGATCCGCTACGCTTGATCAGGCCTACGGGTCTTTTCGATCGCTAGTTATAGATCGCCGTTACCCGCCAGTTCCAATTCTCCAGGGTGAGACGGGCGTGCACCGGGTCGTCGCCCAAATCGCCGATGCGAAGCAACAGGCTATCCGGCGCATCGAAGAAAGCATAGTCGAGCTGCCTCAGAAAACCGCCTTTACGCTTGTCCGGATTGTGGGCGCGTAATTGCAATACCGCCCAGTCAAGATCGACCAGATGTTCCACCGCATTGCTGCCAAGCGTCTGGATACCGTTTTGCAGCCAGTCGACAAATTCATTGGAAACGTCCCCAACGCCACTCTCCAGATCTTTGTTCATCTTGCGCTTTATCTGCTCGCGGATGGAGCGGATATCCACCAGGCCGGCAAATGCCTCACGATCACTCTCCTGCATCGTCCGATCCAACTGATAGACCGTCGTATAAGGCCAGACGACGTAAGCGGCAAGCAGCAGAAACAGGAAAAACAGCAGACTTTTCATATCGGGGATACCAGAAAAAAATAGTTATTAATGTGATCTGTAGGTCGGGTTAGATGCGCATCTCTTCGAGCTTCGATTTTATCACTCCACTTAACGCGCATCGTAACCCGACGGCGATTTGTCGGGTTACGTCGCACACGAAATACGGTGGCAAATACAGATTTCATACTGTTGTGCAACTAACCCGACCTACGTTGTTAATATCAATCTTTTCGACTGGTAGATTCAGCCGATTTCAGACTGCGCAGTTTCGAACGCCTCTCCCGCCTCCAGCCATGCCTCTTCGGTGTCTGATAACAACGCATCAATCTCCGCCTTCTCCGCCAGCCGTCTGCGCATCTCGTCCTTGCGATCATCCTGATAGAGTCCCGTATCGGCCAGAATCTCTTCCAAATCCTGTTGTTGTTGCTGGCAACGTTCCATCTCCGTTTCGAGTTTTTTCAGCCTGTTGCGCAAGGGCTTTAGCTGCCTGCGTAACTCCGCCTCCTGCCGCTTGCGGTCCCGGCGTGTTTTGGCGGTATGCTCACCATCCGCCAACTGATTTTCACCGCCGTTGGTCTGGCGTCGCTGTTCCACCAGCCAGGCCGGGTAGTCATCCAGATCACCGGCAAACTCCTCCACCCGTCCACCATGCACCAGCCAGAGCTGGTCGGTGGTGATGCGCAACAGATGGCGGTCATGGGAGACGATCAACATCGCCCCGGCAAACTCCTGCAGCGCCGAACCCAGGGCATGACGCATCTCCAGATCGAGATGGTTGGTCGGCTCATCGAGCAGCAGCAGGTTGGGACGCTGATAGACCAGCAATGCCAGCACCAGCCGCGCCTTCTCGCCGCCGGAAAAGGGCGCCACCTTCTCCTTGGCGCGATCTCCCTGAAAACCGAATCCGCCAACAAAATCCCGCAGACGCTGCTCAGATGCCAGGGGGTCGAGCCGCTCCAGGTGCAACAGTGGACTCGCCTCAGGGTCGAGCTGTTCGATCTGGTGCTGGGCGAAATAGCCGATGCGCAAATCCTGGGCCGGATGCCTGAGCCCGGCCAGCGGTTCGAGTGACCCGGCGAGCAGTTTGATCAGGGTGGACTTGCCTGCCCCATTGGGGCCCAGCAGACCGATTCGGTCGCCGGGCTCTATCAACACGGTGGCATTGCTGAATACCGGCAACTCATCATAACCCCCATCCACCTGCTCCAGCTGCAGCAGCGGGTGCGGATTCTTCTCCGGCTCAAGAAAGCTGAAATGGAACTGTGAATCCACATGGGCCGGCGCGATCAGTTCCATCCGCTCCAGCGCCTTCAGCCGACTCTGGGCCTGGCGGGCCTTGGTCGCCTTTGCCCGGAACCGGTCCACATAACTGCGGATATGAGCCACCTCCCGCTGCTGCTTTTCGTACTCCACCTGCTGGTTTGCCAGCCGGGCGGCCCGGGTCTGCTCAAAGGTAGCGTAGTTGCCTGTATAGAGTTCTGCCCGTTGCTGTTCAATGTGGGCGATGTGATCCGCCACCCGGTCGAGAAAATCCCGGTCATGGGAGATCAGCAGCAAGGTGCCGGGATAGCTGCGCAGCCACTCCTCCAACCAGATCACCGCATCCAGATCCAGATGGTTGGTCGGCTCGTCCAACAGCAGCAGATCCGAGCGGCACATCAACGCCTGCGCCAGATTGAGGCGCATCCGCCATCCACCGGAGAAGCTGTTGACCGGCCGCTCCTCCTCGGCTGCGGTGAAACCGAGTCCGTGCATCAACTGACCGGCGCGGCTACGGGCGGTATATCCGCCTATCGTATGCAGCAGTTCATGCAGCCAGGCCTGGGCACCACCATCGCCTGCTGATTCAGCCTCTGCCAATGCCTGCTCACATTTGCGCAGCTCACTGTCTCCGTCGATGACATATTCGATGGCAGGCCGTGCCAAAGAGGGCGTCTCCTGGGCAACGTGCGCGATCTCCAGCTTGGGCGGCAGATGCAATTCACCCTCATCCGCCTGCAGTTGACCCAGGATCAGGCTGAACAGGCTCGATTTACCCGTACCGTTACCGCCCGTGATGCCGGTTTTCCATCCAGTGTGTAGCGTAAACGAAGCATTCTCAAACAACAGTTTGATACCGCGACGCAGACTCAGTTTTTCAAAGCGCAACATGGATGCGGAGTTTACCAGCGCAGAGGAAAGCGCGCCTGGTTTTGTTGGGTTACGCTATCGCTAACCCAACCTATATTTTGTCCGCTTTCCATAACCTATATCGGTGTGGTGCCGGGCAGAACGCGGTCAAAACGCCGTAATCCAATCGCTTCGCTCAGGTGAACCGACTGGATCTGCGCCTCACCCTCCAGATCTGCGATGGTGCGGGCCACTTTCAAAATCCGGTGGTAGGCCCGCATGGAGAGCCCCAATCGCTCCATTGCTCGCTGCAACAGCTGCCGCCGCGCCGCCACCACTCTGCACCGCACTTGGGCACTCGATTCCACCGCAGGCGACTGCGGTCGGGAGATCAGTTGAATATCCTGCCGGGGCACCTCCACATGCATATCGATGCGGTCGAGCAGTGGACCGGAGATACGCCCACGGTAACGGGCGATCTGTTCACTGGTGCAGCGGCAGCGGCTGGTACCATCGCCAAGATGGCCGCAGGGGCAGGGGTTCATCGCCGCAATCAGTTGGAAATGGGCAGGATACTCCGCTTGGCGACTGGCCCGCGAGATGGTGATCTGTCCCGTCTCCATCGGCTCCCGCAGCACCTCCAGCACCCGCCGCTCAAACTCCGGCAGCTCATCCAGAAAGAGCACACCGTGATGGGCCAGGGAGATCTCCCCCGGCTTGGGATTGCCTCCGCCCCCCACCAGAGCCACCGCAGATGCCGTGTGATGAGGTGCGCGAAACGGGCGCTGCCGCCACCGTGCCACCTCCAGCGTTCGGCCTGCCACGGATCGAATGGCCGCACTCTCCAGCGCCTCGCTCTCTGTCATCTCCGGCAAGATGCCAGGCAGACGGGTCGCCAACATCGATTTGCCGGTTCCCGGTGGACCAAGATAGAGCAGCGAATGGGCGCCTGCCGCTGCGATCTCCAGGGCTCGGCGAGCCTGGTGTTGGCCCTGAACATCCGCAAGGTCAGGCAGGCTGTCCTCTATTGGCGCTTCATTGCCGCCCTCCCAGTCCGGAATCTTCTCCCGCCCGTCCAGATGGGCGCAGACCTCCAGCAGGTGGGTTGCAGGGAGTGCCTGCCCACTCTCCACCAATGCCGCCTCAGCAATATTCTCCTGGGGCAGGATCAGGCTGCGTCCGGCATCCCTGGCGACCAGCGCCACCGGCAACACCCCTTTTATCGGTCTTAGCGCCCCGGAAAGTGCCAATTCACCGACAAACTCGTAATTATCGAGTCCTTCCAGTCGCAACTGGCCCGAGGCTGCCAGGATCCCCAGCGCAATGGGCAGATCGAAACGCCCGCCCTCTTTGGGCAGATCAGCAGGGGCGAGATTGATAATGATACGCCGGGCCGGAAACTCGAAATGGCTGTTGAGCAGCGCCCCGCGCACACGGTCCTTGCTCTCCCGGACCGCCAGTTCAGGCAGGCCTACGATGGAGAGGCTGGGTAGACCGTTGGCAAGATGCACCTCGACGGTGACGAGCGGCGCCTTGATGCCCTCACGGGCGCGGCAATAGAGGATTGCGAGTGACATGGATACCTTCCCTGGCATACCGGTTTAATTTAATTAGGATGTGTAAAGGGTGCGCCATGCGCACCAAAACAAACCGCAATCATGGTGCGCACGGCACACCCTACATCCTGGCGGAACCGACAACCACGCTTGATCGTGCCTACGCTTTGGTGGGTTTCCGCGCAGGGGCTATTTTAGGCGTCCTTTGCTTCCAGCTCCCGGACAACTGTCTCCAGCCGATCGAGTTTCTCTCTGGTGCGGATCAGCACAGCGCTCTGCACATCAAACTCCTCCCTGGTCACCAGGTCGAGTTTGGCGAGTCCGGCCTCCAGAGTGGCACGCAGATTCTTCTTCAGATCATCCTGCAGGATCTGGATACCGCCCGGCACGCTTCCAGCAAGCCGGTCGGCCAAGTCATCAATGAGTTTCGGGTCAAGCATAAAAAAAAGCACCTTAACGGGCAGTCAGGCGCTTGTCCAGCTTGGTTCATCATATTGAAAAGTTGAGTCATTATGGAAATGTGGAGTCTTATCAGGCACCAGCCAGCTCCAGCAACTCGCTGGCCAATGCTGAACAGACGGCCTCAAATTCTGTATCGAGCCGTTTCAATAAAAAGCTGGCGGTTTCTGTGCGTCCCTCTCTACCCAGTGTTTCCAGTTCCCGGCAGACTTTAGCCAATTGTGCTGCACCCAGGTTGGCGCTACTCGACTTTAGGCTGTGGGCGGCCTCCAGCAAGGCAGTGCCATCACCTTGGGTGACCGCCTTGTGGATCGATTCCAGCAGGCCAGGCGAACTCTTCAGATAAATATTGATCACCTTGCTCAGGATGCCGGGTGCTCCGGGTTGTTGCCTGGCCCGGAGATTATCCAACGGCTTTCTCTGCAATACAGCTTCATCCTCATCGGGCGCAACCGTGTTACAGGGAACTGATTGGGTATCCGCTACGGGGTTTTCCGGGTCGATATCCAGCCAGCATGTCAGGACGGCCCGTAACTGCTGCTGATCGAAGGGTTTACTCATGTAATCGTCCATCCCGGCGACCCGGCACTGATCCTCTATCCCTTTCTGCACATTGGCTGTCAGTGCAATAATGGGCATACGCCTCTTTCCTGTACCTGGCTTTTCCTGATGACGTATCTCGGTTGCTGCACTAAAACCATCCTTGACCGGCATATGACAGTCCATCAGAACCAAGTCAAAATCAGCATTCAGCGCTGCCTCCGCTGCCTCCTGCCCATTCGATGCCACTGTTACCTGGCAGCCCATCAGCTCCAGCATGCCCCGGGCCACCTCCTGGTTGACCAGGTTGTCCTCGGCCAACAGGATTCGGGCGTTAAACAGGCTTGTATCCACCTGTTGGGTGTTGCCGGACTCCGCAGCGTCGGTCGGGCGCGCCGGAGCGTTCATGACTGCAGTCAGGCAATTGAACAGCGCTTCCTGTCTGACGGGTTTGTTCAGATAGCGGTGAATGCCCACACCCACTGCCCTGGCGGCCTCTTCATCAAAAGCGGCCGAGCTGAGCATAACCATGTGAAGTGCCGGAATCGTCGGATCCGCGTTTATGCGGCGCGCCAGCTCGATGCCATCCATATTCGGCATATGCCAGTCCAGCAGGATCATATCGTAGCTTTCATCTCTTTCCGCCGCCTGATGCAGCATCTCCAGGGCCTTTACCCCATTATCCGCACTGCCGTTGAGCATCCCCCAGTTGATGATCTGATTGTGCAGGATCTCCCGGTTGGTGGCATTGTCGTCCACAATCAACACCCGTTTGCCGCGCAGTTCCTGGGTAAATCGCGGACCCTCATCCACCAATTCAGAACGCGTCAGGGTCAGAGTAAAACGAAAAGTGGAGCCTTTACCCAGTTCACTCTCAACCTCCAGTGTGCCACCTAACAGCCGCACTAACTGGTGTGAGATGGCGAGCCCCAGACCTGTACCGCCATAGCGCCGGGTGGTGGAACTATCCGCCTGGGAGAAGGAGTCAAAGATGCCTGCCTGTTGTTCGTTTGTCATACCGATGCCGGTATCCGTCACCTCAAGACAGAATGCCATCTTGTCTTCTGTCTGGGAGATTTTAGCCATGCGAACCACCACTTCACCCACCTCAGTGAATTTGATGGCATTTCCGATCAGGTTTACCAACACCTGACGTAACCGGTTCTCATCGCCTTGCACCATGAGCACGGGATCGAGGGGTAGCACCGGGGTCAGATCCAGGCCCTTATTGTGGGCGCGTTCCGCCAGCAATTCGGCAGTATCCTCCAGCAGGTTACGCAAATCGAAATCACGGCACTCCAGTTCCAGCTTTCCGGCTTCGATCTTGGAGAAGTCGAGGATGTCGTTAATAATCATCAGCAGCGAATCACCCGATCGCCGGATGGTCTCGGCAAAATGGCGCTGACGGTCGTTCAGCTCTCCTCCCAGCAGCAGTTCCGCCATGCCCAGCACGCCGTTCATCGGTGTGCGGATCTCATGGCTCATGGTGGCAAGGAACTCGCTCTTGGCCCGGCTGGAGGCTTCGGCAGCCTCTTTTGCGATCAACAGATCTTCAGTGCGTTCCTCTACCCGCTTTTCAAGTGTCTGCTGGTACGCTTCGACCTCCTTTCGGGAGTGATGCAGCTGTTTAACCATGTGATTGAAGTTGTCCGCCAAGTGGCTCAACTCACCACCTGCCGTTACTACCACCAGTTCATCCAAATGTCCCTCGGCGATCTTCTGGGTGCCCTGTACCAGCTGATCGACAGGACGGGTAATTCTTCGGGTAAGCAGCAACGTCAGGAGGATTGCCACGCCGACAATCAGCATAGTCACCCAGATCGCTGACCAGAGTGCCTCCGTTGCCTGTTGCCGCATCAGATCAGTATTGACTACCAAGCGTACATAGCCCAGGAGTTCCCGTTTGGGGGACTCGGCTTCATCCTCCGTTGGAAATGCATCCAGTTCTGCGTTCTGTGTACTCATCACCGGTAAAAGGAACTTGATATACCTTCCATCAGTGCTGGATACGGTCGTATCATTGGCGCTCTGACCGCCAATCTGCCAATCAGGGGGTACCTCAAGGGACGGATCCAACCATTTTTCTGCCAGTGCCGTCTTATCAGGGCGCAACAGTCCCAGGTAGGTTGTCTCTTCATCACTTACGCTGGTAAGGATGGTTTTGAGGGTCTCTTCATCTTCAGCAAACAGGGCGTATTCGCTGGATTGGGCGATCAGTTCCGCCGTCTCCATGCCATGCGCCACCAGTGCTTCGAAACGGCTGTCCCGCTCTCGCTCGATCTCATAGATTGTGACTGCCACAGCGGTAAGCAGTACCAGCAGGATCGAGAGCAGGTTGAATTTTGTTGTCAGACCAAAGCCTTTAGACTGCATCGCCGATACACCCATTATTTGTAAACCTTGGAAGCCCCATCAATCAATGCCTGGCTGATCTCCAGTTTCATATGCTTTGCCGTCTTCAGATTGAGCAGGTAGAGTCGCTTGTCAGGCAACTGTGGTTTGATCATTTTGGCCTTTGTCCCATCGAGAATCTTCAACGCGATAGCGGCACATTGCCGACCCAGTTCAGGGTAGTCCCAATCGAGCGCGTAGAGTGCTCCAGCTTTGACCCAGGCGCCCGAAAGCCCAATAAACGGGATACGGTTGCGAAACGAGAAGAGCAACACTGCTTTAGCCGTTTTGCCGGAATAGACCGTTTTATCCGCTATCCCCAGAATGCTATCGGCATTGCGCCCCAATTGCTTTAATGCCGATGGCAGCTCTTTGGCCGACTCTACCGGAACCGCAACGATCTCAAGATCCAATTTGGCCGCAGCAATCTTGGCTGCATCCACCCAGTCCTGATTGCGCTTGGGGTCATAGAGAACCCCGACTCGCCTGGCATTTGGCAGAAATCGGCGATGCCATTCCAGCTGCTTCAGGGGTGAAGTTTTGAGCAGTACAGCAGTGGCATGGGATGAATCATTCAGCGATTTGTTGCTGAGAATCATGGTGGCCACTAACTCCCGGTCACCCAGGTTCGCAAGTGACTCACGCACCGCTTTGGTGCCGAGGGCAAAGACCAGTACCGACGGTTGCTGCACATTTTTACTGCCCCCTGAATCAGGCCGGACAAACTCAACTCCCGGGCGGGACCGCTTGAGCGATGCTTTAAAACTCTCCACCGTCTGTTGGTAGGGTTTTACCGCCTGGCCACTCATGATGGCGATAACCGGCGTCTCTGTTCCCAAGGCGGGAACAGCCGTCATCATCAACAGCAGCAATAATGCCTTGAGTATGCGTAGACGTCCCATGTCGGGTGGTTGTACCAGATAGCCTGGAATCAATTAAAGTGCATAATCGAACTTGAGGCGGAAGGTGCGACCATCCTGCTCGATCTGATCCTGTGCATGCTCTTCGAAGCCCGGATTGGCATAGTTCTCATCAAACAGGTTATAGATACTGGCAGAGACCTTCAGCCCTTGAATCCAGTTCCTGCTGAACAGTGTCGTGTTGGTGATAACGCGCCCGTCAGTCTCATCACCGCTGAGGGTTTTTCGCCCGCTCTCATACTGCAACTCCAGACCGGCGCTGAAATCATCACCCGCCAGGGGGGCAATGAGATTGAGTTTCGCCATATTACTTGGGGAGTTGACCAGCCGCTCACCCGAGGCGTTTTCTGCCTGCTGATAAGAGTAACTGACCGATCCTGACCAACCGTTTTCCCACTGCCCTTGCAGCTCCAGTTCACTACCCATAGCCGTGGCATCCCCACTGTTTTCGAATACCAGCAGATCGTCCGCCGGGTCGGTGGTCAGGGCGAGCAGGTCTTCAATATTGTTGTGATAGACCGAGGCCACCAGGTTCAGACTCACATTCAACCGCTGCTCCAGGATGAGTTCATAGGTCTCGATGGTCTCGGGATCAAGTCCGTCCGGGGCTTTCTGTGCGATTCCACCATCATGGAAATGGAGCTCATAGGAGTTGGGCGCGCGGAAAGCCGTACCATAGAGCAGCTTCAGGGTAGTCGGCTCATAGGGTGTCCAGATGACCGCAGCACGGGGATTGATGGTGCTGCCGACGGTGGAGAAATAGTCGTAGCGCAGACCCAGATTGAGGATCAGGCCGTCCCGGATCCGGAATTCATCCTGCAGGTAGGCGGCCCAGGTGTAGCTGTCTGTATCAAGATCCTGATAGACATCATATATATCATAGTTATACTGTTTCTCACGCAGATTGTTGCGGTACTCGGTTCCGAGCGTCAATCGATGATTTTCGAACAACTCCTGAGTCACCTGGGCTTCGGCGCCCCACCAATCGCCATCGGCTTCCTCTTTGAACACGACCTCATCCGGTGGATCACCTGGATCGGCATAGTCATAGGTCCAATCACCGTTATACCAGGAGTCGTCATAGAACAGCCGGGCAGTGACGTCGGCCCCGTTCCCCATCAGGTGCTGGTACTTCAGGTCGAGATAGGCGTGACCTTCCCAGGTCCGCGTGCGTGAATCATTGAAAATTGTCTCGTAGGAAGCCGTGGGGATCCCCTTCTCATACTCTTCATACACACCGGACAGGGTGAAATCGCCGTAGGACAACTTGGCGTAGAGATTCCGGTTGTTGGCATCGTCAGCATTCTCGGCGATGCCGTTGTTGCTGGCAGGACCATCAAATTCAGCATAGTAGAGCTGATCGTTGCCATCACTATCGTAGCCACTTGCCGAGAGCAACAGCTCGAAACCATTATCAAACCGCTCTCCGTAGCTAATACGTCCCCGGTAACTGCTCTGACTGCCCGCAGCGGCAGAGATTTCTGCCCCCTGGAGATCGCGTCCCCGTTTTGTTATCACATTGATCACACCAAAGAAGGCGCTGCTGCCGTAGAGTGAAGAGGCGGGCCCCCGCACCACCTCCACCCGATCGATAAGATCGATATCCACGACAAATCCCCGGTCTGCCAACACTCCGTCATAGATGTTTTCGTTGATACGGTGGCCATCCACCAGCATGAGAATGCGAGTATTGAAATCGCCGGGCACGCCAAAACCGCGGGCCCCTATATAACTGTAGGTGCGGTCATAGCTGGTTTGGAATCCGGGCAGGGTGTTCAGAACATCAATCAGCGTACGATGGGCATAGCGCTGGATCTCGTCAGCGGTCACGATGCTGATCCTGGCTGGTGCCTCGGTCACCTTCTGTTCGTATTTTGAGGCACTGAAGACAGAGGGAATCTCTCCAAACAGCAGCTCCTCATCATCCAGTGACGACTCCAGATCTGCAAATTCCGTCTCTGCAATCACCTGGCCGGTGAAAGAGAGTCCGGAGACCATCAGGGCAATAAGGTAGTACAAGGGCTGGCGCATATTCATCCGACTCTCCGGTAACAACAAATTCCCCGAAAAACCTGAAAATGCGCTCAGGGATCGAGAGGCTTGGAACAGTTAATCGGCCAGGCGGGGTGGAACTGTAGAAAAAACAGACCTAATTGGTCAGACGTAAGTGGCTGATTCGAATGTCGAATCATATTGATATACCACCTCGTCTGTTACTCCAAAAGCTCACGCGCCACCAAGCCGCGCACCAAAACAGCGCACCACGGTAGTACCCCACACCAAATCACACTTCATCTTGGTGCAAGGTAGATTTTCCACAGGACTCAATCAATCCTATAAAACCTCATAACATACTGAAAAATATTATAAATAATAGATTGGCACGACTTCTGCCTAACTAGGCCTGAGATCCATTGTTGCAGCGCATATGTCACTGCACTGAATTGATTTAATTTTATGAACCTTAATAGGTAGTGGGGAAACGAATATGAAGATGAATAAAATCGCCTTGGCCTGCGGTGCAGCAATGCTTGGTATGTCCGGACTGTCCGTTGCGGACAATGAGTTCAGCATGAACATTGGCGTCACAAGTAACTATATCTGGCGCGGCGTGACTCAGACAGATGACGGCGCAGCTGTTTCCGGTGGCGTGGACTACGCTCACGGCAGCGGTTTCTACGCTGGCGCATGGGCTTCCAACGTCGACTGGAGCACTGTTGACGGCGCCGGTGCAACGACTCCCAGCCCAGTCAGTTATGAACTCGACCTCTATGGCGGTTATGCCGGAGAGATCGGCGACTTCGGCTACGACGCCGGCCTGATCTACTACACCTATGATGACTCTGCAGACTCCAATTTCCTCGAACTCGGTTTGAGCGGTAGCTGGAAATTCCTCTCTGCAGGTCTGAACTACACCCTCAGCGGCCAAGCCGATGACGACACCGGCCTCTACGTCAGTGGCGACATGTACTACTACGCCGGCGTAAGCTTCGACCTGCCCCAGGATTTCAGCATCGGCGGTACTGTCGGCAAGTATGACTTCACCAACAGCAGCGATGATGACTACACCCACTACCAGGTCGACGTGAGCAAGACCGCCGGTGACTACGGTGATGTCAGCCTGAGCCTTGCGGATACAGACATGGATGGCTCCGACATTAAATTCTTTGTCTCCTGGAGCAAGTCCTTCTAATTCAGGCCTGCATCATAAACCCACGGCCCGCCGCTGGCGGGCCGGACGAATTAAGGTGAAACACTCATGAAAATGATTTCCGCAATCATCAAGCCTTTCAAGCTCGATGACGTTCGAGAGGCACTCTCTGAGATCGGCATCGCCGGCATCACGGTAACCGAAGTCAAAGGTTTCGGGCGTCAGAAAGGTCACACAGAACTCTACCGCGGCGCTGAGTACGTGGTGGATTTTCTGCCCAAGATCAAGATCGATATCGCCGTTGAAGAGTCTGCAGTTGACCAGGTAGTCGATGCGGTCACCAAAGCCGCCAAAACCGGCAAGATCGGCGATGGCAAGATCTTTGTCATGCCCGTCGAGCAGGTGGTCCGTGTACGAACGGGCGAAACAGGCCCCGACGCACTCTAGGTCAAATGAGAGGTTAAGCAGATGGAAAATCAGATTTTTGAACTACAGTACGCTCTCGATACCTTCTACTTTCTGGTAATGGGTGCACTGGTGATGTGGATGGCGGCAGGTTTTGCCATGCTTGAAGCAGGCCTGGTTCGGGCCAAGAATACCACCGAAATTTTGACCAAAAACGTGGCGCTTTTCGCCATCGCTTGTACCGCCTACCTGGTTGTCGGTTACGACCTCATGTATGACGGCGGTCTCTTCCTGAACGCCATTGCGCTGGATGGGGCGGAGAGTGCTGATGCGTTGACCGCAACCGTGCTGAAAGAGTCAGCCGAAGCCGGTTTTGCTGGTGATTCGGTCTATTCAAATGCCTCCGATTTCTTCTTTCAGGTAGTGTTCGTGGCGACGGCTATGTCTATCGTCTCAGGCGCGGTGGCTGAACGGATGAAATTGTGGGCCTTCCTGCTCTTCGCCGTCGTGATGACCTCGGTCATCTATCCGATGGAAGGCGCATGGACCTGGGGTGGTCAGTCGGTCTTTGGCCTCTTCAGCCTGGGCGATGACTTCGGCTTCTCTGACTTTGCCGGCTCCGGCATCGTGCACCTGGCCGGTGCCTCTGCAGCCCTGGCAGGTGTACTTTTGCTGGGCGCTCGAAAAGGCAAATACTCCGCAGACGGCAAGGTGAATCCGATCCCTGGCGCCAACATGCCGATGGCAACCCTGGGCACCTTCATCCTCTGGATGGGCTGATTCGGTTTCAACGGTGGTTCAGTGCTCAAGCTGGGTGATGTTGCCAGCGCCAACTCTGTTGCCATGGTCTTCCTCAATACCAATGCGGCAGCTGCCGGTGGTGTTATTGCTGCGATGCTCGTGGCACGCATGCTGTTTGGCAAGGCGGATCTCTCGATGATTCTGAATGGCGCCTTGGCTGGACTGGTTGCGATTACCGCAGAGCCCTCCACGCCGACTCCGTTGGTGGCAACACTGATTGGTGCAGTAGGTGGCGCATTGGTGGTCTTCTCCATCATTACCCTGGACAAGCTGAAGATCGATGACCCGGTGGGTGCAATCTCCGTCCACGGTGCTGTGGGCATGTGGGGCCTGCTGGCTGTGCCGCTGACCAATGATGGCGCGACCTTTATAGGTCAGCTCGTCGGCCTGTTGACGATCTTTATCTGGGTATTCGGTGCGAGTTTTGTGGTTTGGATGATCATCAAGATCGTAATGGGTATCCGGGTCAGCGAGGAAGAGGAGTATGAAGGCGTGGATATCGGCGAGTGCGGTATGGAAGCCTATCCCGAGTTCACCGGCTCCCGCGGCTCAGGTATGTAACGAATAATAACGATTATCCCTCTATTTCAGGGCGCCTCTGGCGCCCTTTTTTTGTGCCCCGAAAAAAATATAGGCGTGCTAATCTTGAATATCAGGCAGATAGGGAAATAGGCAAATGGGACATCTCTCTCAATGGACAGTCGGCTTTATTGTCGGCCTGCTGATCATCCCCTGCACCCAGGCTGGCATCTATAAATGGGTGGATGAGGCGGGACGAACTCACTACAGCGACCGCCCAGTAGCCGAAAACAGGCAGGAGATAGAGTTACGTACTTCACCCGGTAACGGCACCCCACCTCCGATCCGCAACGACAGGAAGGCGACCCGGCAGCGCATGCTCGACATCTATCGTGAAGAGCGGGCGGCACGCAAAGAGGCGAAGAAGAAAGCACAGCAGAAAAAAGCCGAACGCAAGGCTCGCTGCAAAGAGGCCCGTTCACGGCTGGAGAGCTACACAACCGCCGGCAGCATTTACGATTACAGCGAAGAGCATGGACGGCGCTATTTCAGTTATGAGGAGAGAGACCAATTCATTGATCAGTTAAAGGCTGATGTGGCGCAGTGGTGCAGGAAGTAACCACCATCCGCCCCCCCAAACTGACTCAATGAACCAGGGTCTCGGCCTCGCTGACAATACAATTTCGGCCACTCTCCTTGGCGTGATAGAGGGCCTGATCGGACCGCTCAATAAGTGACTCCCGCGAATCCCCCGGATGCAGACAGGAGGCACCCATCGAGACCGTAATGCCGGGTAACTTCTCCTTCGTACTACGTCTGACCAACACCAACTTACTAATGGCCTCATGGAGCTTTTGCGCCACCTCCATCGCCTTATCCAGATCTGTACCCGGCAGTACTACGGTAAACTCCTCTCCACCAAAACGCGCCGCGACATCCATGTCCCGCACGCCCTGTTGCAGGGCCATGCTCACCCGCCGGATAACCTCGTCACCGATCAAATGGCCGAAGTTGTCGTTAAAACGCTTAAAATGGTCGATATCCACCATCAACAGGCTGAGTGGGGCATCCTCGCTGGCACCTCGTTCGATCATAGAGTCGAGCTGCTGCGACAGAGCGTTACGATTGTAAAGCCCAGTCAGAGAATCCCTGCTCGCCTGATCCTGCAGCTGTTTGACCTGGCTCTTGAGTTCCGAGGCATCCTTCTCAACCGATTCAAGTTGATCACGCATCGCTTGATTGGATGTCATGGCCTTGTTTGTGGCTGTCAGCAAATTTCCGGCGATCTCCTTCAATCCGGCCATGTCGACATCCCCTTTCAACTCTTCTGTCTGAGCCTCAAGCACCTTGCCAAAATCGGCTGCGCCTGAGCAGGCGCCGGAGACGCCCTCCAGCACCTTATAGAGCAGATTGTGCAGATCGGCGATATGCTCGCCCACCTTCTCATCCGACTGCCCCATAAAATGGGTATCAAAAAACTCCCTAAGGTAGTGCGCATCAAGCTCCCTGCCTCTATCCAGATGCGATTCGATCTCCAGATTCAACTCCGGCTTGCGGCCGGCATCATACTCATAGGCAATCGCGTAACAGATTGGATTTGGCGAAATTCCATGTCGCTCGAGAAAATCAAGCGCTGCAGCATGATGCTGTTGCGCTTTGTCCGGCAGATCAATGTGAAAGCAGGGCATGAATTCAGACATAGTGTTACCTAATATTTTTTTAATAGTGATGAAGGTATACGGCGAAACGCAGGCAACAGGGGGAGGGTAATATCCCGCGATCAAACATGGCATCGGCAGGGTTGTTGGTATCTTTAGCAAAAAATCAAAAAAATCCTATTTCGATCATAAATCCCTGTTCCGCTCTCTTTGCAAAGGCCCGGCGACAAACAGGCGGCAGATCGGCTAACATCCCCTCTCTTCCCCACCACGACGACAGAACATGGCATCCAGCAAACCTTTCATCCTGATCGACGGCTCCTCCTATCTGTTTCGTGCATTTCACGCACTGCCGCCATTAGCCAATTCGAAAGGTGAACCCACCGGGGCAATCGTCGGCGTGCTCAATATGCTGCGTCGCCTTATCGACGACTACAGCCCGGAATACATTGCCGTGATCTTCGACGCCCCCGGCGGCAGTTTTCGCAACCAGCTCTACAGTGAATACAAGGCACACCGCCCCCCAATGCCGGAAGAGCTGCGGGTGCAGATCGAACCTCTGCACGACATCATCCGGGCCATGGGGCTACCGCTACTGATGATCAAAGGCGTGGAGGCGGACGATGTCATCGGCACCCTGGCGCAACAAGCTACTGATCTCGGCCTGGAGACGCTGATATCCACCGGCGACAAGGACATGGCCCAGCTGGTCAACGCGCATGTCAGCCTGGTCAATACCATGTCTGAGACCTTCTCCGACCGTCAGGGCGTATTTGACAAATTTGGCGTCACGCCGGAACAGATCATCGACTATCTGGCACTGGTGGGGGACAGCGCGGACAATATCCCTGGCGTCCCGAAGTGCGGTCCCAAAACCGCCGCCAAATGGCTTGCCGCCTACGGCGATCTCGACAATCTCATGGGCCACGCCGACGAGATCAAAGGCAAGATCGGCGAAAACCTGCGCAACAGCCTCGACTTCCTGCCCCTCTCGCGCACCCTCACCACCATCAAGCTGGATGTGCCGCTGGAACTTGGACCGAAGCAGTATCTGCCGACCTCATCGGATATAGAGCGGCTGCGCGAACACTACAGCCGCATGGAATCCTCCCGGCTGCTCTCCACCCTGATTGGTAGCGAAACCCCTGCAGAGGAGAAACCGGCCGCCTTCGAACAGCACTACGAGACTATTCTGACAGAGGCCGATTTCAACGATTGGCTGAAACAGCTTCGACAAGCGGATCTTTTTGCTTTCGATACCGAAACCACCAGTCTCGACTACATGCAGGCGGAGATCGTCGGCGTCTCCTTTTCCATCGAACCTGGCCGGGCCGCTTATGTCCCGGTTGCCCATAGCTGTCCCGGCACACCGCAACAGCTAGACCGTGAGTGGGTACTCACTCAGCTGAAACCGCTGTTGGAAGACTCAGAACACGCAAAGGTGGGACAAAACCTGAAATATGACATGAGCGTGCTGGCTCGCTACAACATCGAACTGCGCGGCATCGCCTTCGACACCATGCTCGAATCCTACGTCTGGGACTCCACCGCCACCCGCCACGACATGGACTCGCTGGCAAAAAAGTACCTGGGGCATGAGACGATCCATTTTGAGGATGTCGCCGGAAAGGGAAAAAAACAGCTGACTTTCGACCAGATCCCTCTTGAACAGGCGGCCCCATACGCCGCGGAAGATGCAGACATCACGCTTCGACTGCACCAGAGACTCTGGCCAAAGATTGAAAGTAAGTCTTCACTAACACGCGTACTGCAGTCGATTGAGATTCCTTTGGTACCGGTGCTCTCCCGCATCGAACGCAACGGGGTTCTGATCGACAGGGAGATGCTTACAGCCCAAAGCCGGGAGCTGGCGGAGGGCATGCACAACCTAGAGCAGCAGGCCTATGAGGTCGCGGGGCGCCCCTTCAACATGGCCTCCCCAAAGCAGATTGGACAGATCTTTTTTGAAGAGCTGCAACTGCCGATCATCTCCAAGACACCCAAAGGCGCCCCCTCAACCGCGGAATCCGTGCTTGTGGAACTTGCAGAGCAGGGCCATCAACTTCCGGCCCTGATCCTGGAGCATCGCGGCATGTCGAAACTCAAATCGACCTACACTGACAAGCTTCCTGAGATGGTCAATCCAGTCACCGGGCGGGTTCACACCTCCTACCACCAGGCGGTTGCCGCAACCGGCCGACTCTCATCCTCCGACCCCAATCTGCAGAACATCCCAGTTCGCAGCGAGGCTGGCCGCCGCATTCGTCAGGCTTTCGTGCCCCAGCCCGACTGGAAGATGGTTGCCGCAGACTACTCCCAAATCGAACTGCGCATCATGGCCCACCTCTCCGGCGACGCAGGGCTGTTGCAGGCCTTTGCCGAAGGCAAGGATATCCATCGGGCCACCGCCGCCGAGGTGTTCAGCGAAACACTGGAAGCGGTGACCCCGGATCAACGACGTTCCGCAAAGGCGATCAACTTTGGTCTGATCTATGGAATGTCCGCCTTCGGACTGGCAAAACAGCTGGGAGTCGAACGCAGTGCGGCGCAGGAGTATATCGACCTCTATTTCACCCGCTATCCTGGCGTACAAACGTTCATGGATCGCACCCGTGAGTCGGCTCATGAATTGGGATACGTCGAGACCCTCTTCGGACGCCGCCTCTACCTGCCGGAGATCAACGCCCGTGGACCGCGCAAGGCAGCCGCGGAGCGCACCGCAATCAATGCCCCGATGCAGGGCACAGCCGCCGATATCATCAAACGCGCCATGCTCGCTGTCGATGGCTGGATAGAGTCCGAGCAACCCCCGGTGAGACTGCTGATGCAGGTCCATGATGAACTGGTTGTGGAGGTAAGGGAGGACTCTGTCGAAACCGCCAGCATTATGTTGCAAGAAAAGATGGAGTCCGCCGCAGAGCTGGCTGTTCCGCTAGTGGTTGATGTCGGCATTGGTAACAATTGGGACGAAGCCCACTAAACCATGACTGATCCTATTTGGAAACGCAGCCGACTGTTTCGCTATGGACTCTATTTCAGCCTTGGACTGCCCTTACTCTGGTTCAGTCTCTACGAGGGCCTGATTCTGCTAGCACTGATCGGGTTTGTGGTGGAGTTTGCTTGTTTTCCTGGAAACGCACAAAAGCCCTGACTCCCCTTTTTCTCTAGATCTACATGAACAGATTCACCTTTGAATTCTGCGCGATGGCCAGATAAGTGGCTGCACCAGCCCATTCGGAAATCTCTTCGATAAACTCATTTTTTGGCCAACCGAAAAGATCAAACGTCATCTGGCAGGCGATAAGCCTGACGCCCTCTTCAATACAAATTTCCCGCAACTCGCTAATCGGTGCGACACCCTTGTCTGCCAGAGTCTTACTCATCATGGTTGTGGCCATGTTCTCGAATCCTGGGACATTGGCCATAACCAGGTTCGGTATCTTCCACTCTATTTCACGAAACCACTCCGGTCCGTATGGCATTTTCATCGGCATGGCTGGATTGCCCAGTCCACTGAGCTGCAGATCCAATCGTTTTTTAAGTAGGCCCATGCCGTAGAAGGTAAAAAACATGGTGACATTCCAACCAAGTGCGCATGCCGTAGAAGCAATTATAAATGGGGGATAGGCCCAGTCCAGGGTTCCTTTTGTAACCATGATGCAAATAGAAGGGGGGTTATCAGATTCCCTGGCTGCCATCTTCTCTTCGAAGCGCGCATCAAATAACGCATTGAATAGTTTGGCGTCATTTTCAAGGAAGCTAGGTTTTTCAGTTTGTGGCGCTAACGACATAACAAAACCTCTCTTCTGCAAAGCAGATAAATCTTCTTCCCCGTAGTGAATACCGTATTGAATTCATTCTCCCATCTTGATGTGTATTTTTTTACGGATTACACACCATACATCAGAGACCGACTAATTCTCCATGTCCATATTTTCCGGTTACGGCATTCAGCAAATCATGCGAATTGGTCTTTTCGGGACTATATTCCACGAGAAACAAATGACCCGCCTCGATTGGATTATGTACGCTTACAACACCGTCGATATCCCGCAAAACTTCTTCTATACCGGAACGCTCTTCTGAGCCTATATTTTTATCGACATGGATGGTGACATCAGCAAGTTGAATATCCATTATCAAACCTCCTTATCACATTTCTCACGATAGAATATTTTCATCATTCTTTCGTGATTACACAGTAATCAATTGTTAATCTAGCGACATCTCCTCTACTATATTTATAGCAGAAAAACATGATTCGCGGAGTTTGCAGACCCTGGTAACCAGAGGGTTCTGGCAATCTCCCAGGCCCTTCGCAGTTGCATGGAAAAGGAGTTTTAATTCTAGGGACAGTATACTTAATTCAGTCTCGCTACTAGGCTTAATAGTTATTCTTGTCGCACTTTAAACTTGATACTAAGGTACCTATTTTAATTTTGTCTCTCTTTGAGCTTGCATTGAAAATTACTTTTATTTCTATTTCAACTTAAGAATTTATCCTGTTTTCAAATGCCTGATGCCAGGCAGATAAAACAATGATGAATTTATTAGCTCTTTTATGCTTTCAGAATTAGTTGGTGCAACGCCCTTCATTTCGATAGCGCAGAAACCTGTTCAAATATATTGGTGGTTTTTGCTTTTTGATCTTTAGTCGTGGTGTCCAAGAGCGTACATACATGGGGTTTGCAGAGTCCGCATCTATGACAATTGTATAGGTGATTCCTGGCTCGATAATAAATTCGAGTCTTTTGTTTTTATCCCAAGGCGTTTGGGGTCAGAGTAAAAACTCCAGGCACGAATAAGAGTTTTTACTCTGACCCCAAACTCTCTTAAGCTCTTTGTTGTGGCATAAGCTTCTTCCACTGCTTTTTTCATATGAGCTTCAAAGCCAGCGCCTTTAAAGTGTTCTATTTTGTCTATATTAGCAAAGGCCATCCCTATAGCGCCTGCAATAATTGATGCGGATAAGGCAACCGTATTCTCCATATATCCAAATACGCCGACCCCACTAAACATTAATATAAATGAGATTATAAACAATATGTGATTCATAATTATCCTGGATCTATTTTATCGCCGTCGCAGTAGGGACACCGGTTACCCGGCGTGCGGTATTCCCGCACCGGGCTCCTCAGTTATATTCACTCTCGTAGAGGGTACAGAATACCCCATGGATGTTTCCGTCAAGAAGGTTGGCTCGTCGATACCCGGCCCTACAATGTCCGGCACGAGTTGCCTTTGACGAATGCATATAACTGCCACCCCCTTCCCCATGTGATTGGCCCTACCGTCTCCGAGTACTATGAAGTGATCCGACTTCCCAGGCGCCTTCTAGCCGCTTTCCCGTTTGTAGCAGTTCGGCCTGCTTTACCCTTCCTTTGGAGTCAGTGGGATCTCCCGCGTTCATGACGCATCTCTTGTTACATGCCGTAGCTTGAGAACTCCGCCGATTCTCTACAGGCTTACCAGGGCGCCTGATTTGTGTGGGCTTCGCATACGTTACAGCGCTGGCCAACCGGAACTGTTCATTTCGAAGCGATACCATCTCTAAGGTCCTACGTCTCCAAACGGCCTGCAACATACCCTGTGTACGCTTCACCTTTCTTGTTCACGAATGCTCCAGTCTTCCTGACCAAAACACCGTTCCGCCAGAGGCGCAACACTCGGTAATGGTGGGTGGTTAACCCTTTCCATGTCGGGACTTTCACCCGACCAGATGCGCCACGCTTTGCGCGGCGCGCTAACGTTTGAATTGAGCGGCGCGCGTCAGCGCGTCCGGCCCCGAAGGGGCGTACTCGAATAATTCGTTATGCGTTTTTCCACACATTGAGTGAATCCTCAACATCTCCTGCTTTAAACATTATTTTGAAATCGTCAAGAGAGAAACTTGGCAAGATACTCTCCAGCTGAGAAAGAACCTGTTCAATACCTTTCGATTCCCCATCTATCTTAAGTGAGCCTCCATTCCTATCAATAAATTCCCATTCACTCAAAAAGCCGGCTGCTGCATGATAGTGATATTTAATTTCATCTATATCTACTAACTCTATTGACTCTGTCTTTCCTTTATACTTCTTTATCAATGTCTGGCTAGTGCAGGCAACCCTCTCAGGCTGAATATTCCAGACTATCCACGCTATAAACACGAAGACAAAAACAGTTAATCCGGTCCAAATAAGAATTTCACTCATAAGTACAAGAACGCATAACGTTGTGCTAAGGGGCGTCCCAGTGAGCGATAGCGAACGAACTTGAGCACTTTGTTATGAGTGTGTTTCATGGAAGCACCCATAATTACTGAGCGCCTGATTTCTCTTGCATACGCGTCGCCAGATTTTTTCCAACTGATAGAAATTGGGTATTTGACTTGATCTCTGGATTAGCTTTTAAGGCCATTCCCAATAAATTCATTGCTACTTCGTATTTCCCTACCTCAGTGTAAGACAATGCGCTGAATATCAAGAACTGTGTATTATTGAGAATACTATCATCTAAAGACAATGCCGAATTGGCTGCTTCAATTGCGTATTGATACTGCTCAAGCTTTGTATAACAGACGGTCAATGCGTAAAAAGAAGGCAAGTTCGGCTGTTTGCTATTAGCATTTTTTGCGCGCTGAATAGCTGAATTACAATCTCCTTTAAACATTGAGAGTGTTGTTAAACCATCATATCCCGCATACCAGTTAGGGTACTTATTAATTAATCCATTATATTTGCCCTCTAAATTAGCGTACTCTTCATCAGAAATATACTGATCTGCTAATGCTGACTTTAGTGCTTCATCTACGAGACTCTTATCTTTTTGCCTTTCATCTGCTGCGTAAGAGAATTGACTCATAAATAAGAAAAGAATCACTATATACTTTCTTACTTCCATTCATTTTTCCTTATGTAACTTTGACTCATAACGCATGCGTAACTGGCAGTTAAAAGCAAAGGGAATCTCCCCCGATTTTGCACA
>QFXE01000023.1:93516-126354 GCA_003349915.1 endosymbiont of Escarpia spicata | reverse complement strand
GCCGCCGTCAGCACCAAAGTAGGCTACGGAGTACTCGTCTGCCCAAGCCGGATTGCCAGCGCCATCGTTTTCCCAGAAGGCGTTGAAATCGCCTTTTTCAGTGACGCCTGTGGAGATCCAGACATTGGGATCGGTATTCAGATCGGCGTCGTTGTCGATCAGAACCCAGGAAGCCCATTCAGCGCCGTCGAATTCGTAGAGCGCCGCTGATGCGGAACCGGCGATCAGCGCAGTGCTGCAGATGACGCCTGTAATGATGTTTTTAATGTTCATGTGTCTCTCCGTTGAGAAAATTCGTAATTTGCCTAAACAGTTGCACCCAACGTGCCAACTTTTATAAGTTCATGATTTATATATAAAAACCAATTTTCCCGAAGACCAAACGTCAACACTCTGTAAAATTATCCGACATGTAACATTTATTGACGCTCCTAAAAAAACAACATTAACCCACTGTATTTATTGGATAATTTAAAAGCCCCCATAAAATACAAATTATATTCCTCTTCAAAATGTAAAAACCCCTGCACGGACTGTAAAAAAATCCGACAAGCCTGGCGTTGTCGGGAATGCTCTGGGAGCACCTCTTGCGAGCCCAACCCCTATTTTTCCGGTTCAGGCCCCAGGAAGTCGGCAATGACCCTTGTCTCATCGCTGCTACTAAGGATGATCTTCACGATCATGGTCAGAGGTACCGACAGGAACATGCCCACCGGACCCAGGATCCAGCCCCAGAATACCAGAGAGAGGAATACGATCAGCGGGGAGAGTCCCAAACCACGCCCCATGAAACGGGGCTCGATCACATTGCCAACAAGGTTGTTGACCACCAGGTAGCCAACAGCGGCCCAGAGTGCAGCCCCTACACCCAGCTGGATCAAGGCAAGCAACACCACAGGTATCGCTGCGATGATAGAGCCGATATTGGGTATATAGTTAAAGAGGAAAGCCACGGTTCCCCAAAGGATCGGGTAATCCACACCCAACACCTGCAGCCAAACAGCAATGATCACGCCGGTCAGCAGGCTGGTTGAAGTCTTGATCGACATGTAGCGCTTGATATCCGAGGTAATCTTTTCGATATGGCTCAGCGCAACTTCAGGGTCTTTAATAAATAGATGTAATTTGCGGCGGAATCCTGCAGCCTCGACCAGGATAAAAATGACCGTGATAAGGATGAACAGCGCTTCAGTCAGTACATTACCCAAACTGCTCAGGACTTTTCCGGCCATCGCCATGGCCTTCCCTGTATCAAAATAGGTAGTCAGCGTACGCTCATCAACCTCCACACCCTGTTCACCCAACCAGACCAGAAAGCTCTGGCTTTGAGCCGCCAGCCGCTCCTGGTATTTCGGCAGATTATTGATGAAGTCGTTCAGCGAACCTCCCACAAGCCAGCCCAACAGCAGGCCTGTGCCGACAATGCCCAAGATCACGACCAGCAACGCCAGTGCGGTTGGAATGCCTCTCTGTTTGAGGAGAAACAGGGGTGGTGCGGCTATCACGGAGATAAAGAGCGCCAGCAGAAAGGGCACCAGCAGCGATACTGCAGCTTTCATTCCCGCTACCAACACCACAAATGCGGCGGCCAGCAGCAGAAAGCGTGAGGTTGGAGATAATTGCGAATTTCCTTGCATTGGTGTTCCTCTACTCAGCCACCCTAATCGCATATTGTGGGCAGGTTTGCACCCTATGGTCGTCACATTTACTTGGACGACCTCCTGTCCACCCGAAACCCATCTTTAACCGCGAAGAACACGAAGGTAAAAGATTGATTGCCAATAATATATCTTCGTGTGCTTCGGGTGCCTCGTGGTAAAAACGGTGTTTCCGGTCAACCTTTATTTAAATAGAGGCACAGGGGACTGCAGCTGCCAGAGTTTTTTCGATTCATCGTACTTCCAGACCTGCTGATCGACGATCGATCTGAGCACCGGACGCTCGTCAAAGGTGTATTGAATATCAGCAATCTGTACTGCCGTCGTCTCATCGAGCATTGTCGGTCCCTGAACCACCTCGTAACTCGTAACTCTCAGATCAGCTCTCACCGGCGGGGGAGGATCACCTGCGGCATTGATATTGCGGAAACCCTGGGCACTGTCCACACTGCCCCAACGAATGGTGCCTTCGTAGCGGCGTAACGTATCCTCCAACGCCGATACCTGCTTGTGTTCATCCATGGTCTTACATCCACTCAACACCAGCAGTAATACCAAGCTCAGCTGAACCACTCTTTTTACCATTCCAACCCCCCGCTTCTCTCTGATTCCGGCGATGTCAGATAAGACTACCCGATTCATCTCATAGCAACTACATATTCGTCAGGCTATTCATACCCGCTGCAGGACGCGATTTGATTGAAAAACCATCATTCACGACCCAGCGATACCCTGTGTATTCTCCTTATCACTGGTATGATGCCGCTTTCAGAAATCACCTGGCAAACAGAGATGACTGCAGGGCAACAGGAACCACAAATTGATATCGGGCTAGATGGCAGCCGGATTACCCTGCTGGGCACCGCGCACGTATCCCGCGCCAGTGCAGAGAAGGTAACGGAGCTGCTCGAAAGCGGAGAGTACAATGCCGTCGCGGTGGAACTCTGCCCCAGCCGCTATAACGCCCTGCTAAACCCCGACGCCCTGGCGAAGATGGATCTCTTCAAAGTCGTGCGTGAGGGACGGGTACCCCTGGTGATGGCAAGCCTGGCCCTTGGTGCCTATCAACAGCGGCTGGCCGATCAGTTCGGCATAGAACCCGGCGCAGAACAGCGTGAAGCGATCCGCATTGCCCGCGAGGCAAATCTGCCACTACTGCTCATCGATCGGGAGATCGGCGTCACCCTGAAACGGGTCTCCCGCAATCTGGCCTGGTGGAAACGCTTCGGCCTTTTCGCTGGGCTGCTCGCCAGTATCGTCTCCAAAGAGGAGGTGGATGAGGCCGAGATCGAACGTCTCAAAGAGGGCGACATGCTGGAGACCACCTTCGCGGAGTTTGCTGAAGACCGGCAGGACCTCTACCTCCCACTCATCGACGAACGCGATCGCTATATGTCGGCCCGGCTGCGTGAGGAGATCGAACAGGCAGGACATGAAAACCTGCTGGTGGTCATCGGCGCAGGACACATGCAAGGCATCGCCGGATATCTGGAGACAGAGCAGGATCCCCCAAAAAAGATCATCGAAAACCTCGAACGGATTCCCAAACCAAGCCGTTGGCCAAAACTGATCCCCTGGGTAATCGTCGCACTGGTGATGGTGGGTTTTTTGATCGGTTTCATGCGCAGCCCGGAACTCGGCTGGCAACTGGTGATGGATTGGGTACTCATCAACGGCGGCCTCTCAGCCCTTGGCGCACTGTTGGCCGCTGCCCACCCCATAACGGTGATCACCGCATTTCTGGCAGCCCCGATTACCTCTCTCAATCCCACCATCGGCGCAGGCATGGTTACCGCCGGCATGGAGATCTTTCTGCGCAAACCCACGGTCGCCGATTTTGGAGCGCTGCGCAACGATACCACTTCTCTCAAAGGCTGGTGGCGCAACCGGGTCTCCCGCATTCTGTTGGTCTTTTTCCTGAGCACCCTGGGGTCGGCAGTCGGCACCTATGTGGCGGGATTTCGAATCTTCGAAAGGCTGGCGAGTTAGCAAATACAGGCCCGATCAAGCGGCTCAAGTAGGGTGCGCTATGCGCACCATGACTGCTGAAACGACTTATTCTGGTGCGCACGGCGCACCCTACCAGCTGTGCGCATGGTATTTGCAGGTTCCGCTACGCTTGAACCGGCCTACATCACAGCCTTAATCGCTTCCAGCCGCAGCACCCGGATCGCCTCACCCACTGCCTTGCCCGGTTTCATTCGCTTCAATTCCCCTTTATCGATCTGTGTCGCTGCATGAAACAGATCGTTGAAACGCGACGCCTGGGGATAGGGCCGCTCCTCAAACCCTCCTCGTCCACGATAATCCGCCTCGCAGACCAGCAGAAAACGCGCAACGTTCTCCGGCTGGCGAAAGGCGTCCAGCCCCTCCAGCACTTTCAATACCGTACCCGGTCTCAAATCATCCAGACGGTGGATGTGCCCATGGTAGGTTGCACAACGCTCAGCGAGAAGACGGTAGTGGGTCGGCACTCTGAGCCGCTCACACAATAACCGGATAATGCGGGCGCCGCGCCCTTCATGCCCGTGATGGCTGGGCAGTATCTCCGCCGATGTGTTCCCTTTCCCCAGATCGTGGGTCAGCGCGGCAAAACGCACCAGGGGATCATCGGAGAGACGGGCCGCCATCGCCAGGGCCATCAGCGTATGCAGACCGGTATCGATCTCAGGATGCCATTTGGGCGGCTGCGGCACACCCCAGAGGCAATCGAGCTCAGGGAATAATGAGGCAAGGGCACCACATTGCCGCAGGGTTTCAATAAAAAGGTTGGGATTCGGCAGCAGCAGTGCTTTCTCCAGCTCCTGCCAAACCCGTTCCGGCGCCACAGTTTCTAGGGAGCCGGCCGCGCTGATCTCCCGCATCAGAGACAACGTCTCAGGGGCGATCTGAAATCCGAGATCACAGTATTTCGCCATGAAACGGGCGACCCGCAAGACTCGGGCTGGATCTTCACTGAAAGCCGGGGAGACGTGCCGCAAACACTTTGCCTGCAGATCGCGGCGCCCCTGAAAAGGGTCGAAAATCTCCCCCGTTTCACTCTCGGCTATCGCATTGATGGTGAGATCACGACGCGCCAGATCCTCTTTCAAGGTGACATCCGGGGCGGCATGGGGTTCAGGAAAACGGCTACCTGAAACAGGATTTCGCAAGGTGCGGGCCAGTGCATACTCTTCACTGGTCTGAGGATGGAGAAAAACGGGGAAATCCTTGCCCACCTGTTTGAAGCCCCGTTCCAGCATCATCTGCGGGGTGGCACCCACTACCACATAGTCCCGCTCAACCACCGGCAGTCCGAGCAGTCTGTCACGCAGGGCGCCGCCGACAAGGTAGACCTCCATCAACGTCCGTTGCGTGCCTGTTGCAGTTTTTTCCGTGCCGCCTCCACGGCTGCCTCTTCCTGCTTGATGCGTTCGAAATACTCGGGGCGGATGCGACGACCCCCACCAGCCGTGGATTGACGATCCTCATCCCGCAGGATCTTTGCATCACTCAACTTGGCCTCGGCCGCCTGCAAATTCCGTTCGGCTTCGCTGATATTGACGACACGCTGCTGATCACCCGACTGTCGCAGGCGTCCTGCCTTGTTGGCTGCATCCCTGATCTCTTTCTCCCGAACCTGGGTCTCCCGCTTTGCTTCCGAGGAGGGCCCAGACGGCATCTTTACCACATCCGACCGCCCCTTTCCCGGCGCGTCGGAATAGGTCACCTGCCCCGACTCATCCACCGAGCGATAGACGGTTTCCGCATTTGCCACCGAGAAAACCGACAACAACAGCAAACAAAACAGTAGGTGTTTCATTATGACCAGGCCCCTCTCAAAATTCTGCGCGAAACGGTTAACTGATTGCCCGATCCGCAAGCTTGATCGGGCCTACTCTGTTTTGGAAACAGACGTCTTAAGTTTACCCCGTTCAGACCGGCTCTGCTTGATGACGCTGGAAGCAGAAATAGACTCTGAGACAAAAATCCAGGAACAAAATGCCTCTCTGGCCAGAAAAAGTACTTTCGTTATCTGTAAAGGCTGCTACATTTATCCTCAATCGGAAATGTCATAAAATTGTCGAATTGCAAATTTTCCAAATCGGTCGTCACAGACATTAAGGAGTAGAGCGGATGAATGACTATGCTGAAAAGCGTGACTTTTTGCGGATGAACATCGAGTGCCCGGCCCGTTTCCGCATCGTTGGAAGTAAAAATGTCTCCGCTGCAGTGGTCAAGAATCTGAGCAGCACCGGCATACTGCTGGAGTCTGAGCAATCACTCGAGCCAGGCACCCAGCTTGCAGTGGAGATCATGCCGGGAAAGACAATCACGCCGCCGCTATCCGCCGAAGCATGCGTCATAAGAAGCTATCCGTCGGATGAGGGCAACTTCAATATCGCCTGCAACATTGAACGTATTCTCGAGGATCACGAAGTCCACGCCGACTTCCCCTGATCAGGAACGGCAAACCCACCCCCTTCCCCCCCAAAAAGTTGTCATCCAGGGGCAGCGCTCTCTGCCCCTTAACGAAAATTTCTGGTCATTTCACTTGCTACCTTTTGCGTCTTTGAATAACCTCTAAATCTGCTTGAGAACCCTCAAAGCCTCCCCCTTTTGAATTGGGCTACAATAGGCCATTCCCTCGAAGAGATTGATGCTTGCGAGGTCTTTTTTTATCCCAACCGGCAGCCAGATGAACGAACAGCCAGTTCAGCGTATTCGCGAGATCCCCTACAACTACACCTCCTTTTCAGACCGTGAGATCGTTATCCGTTTTCTCGGCGAGGAGATGTGGCGCATCATCGAGGCACTGCGAGGCTCTCGCCGCACCGGTCGCTCCGCTCGTATGCTGTTCGAGGTGCTTGGGGATATGTGGGTCATCACCCGCAACCCCTATCTGCAAGACGACCTGCTGCAAAACCCGGAACGCCGCCAAGCGCTGATAAACGCATTGACTCACCGGCTTGATCAGTTTGAGTCGCGGGCCAATGACAATACTCAAGCACTACAGTTGCTTGAGGCTGCCCGTCAGTCCGTCAGCACCTTCGCCAGTCTGTTCGAGCAGCAAATCGAACTGCGCCGCAGGACCCTACGTAACCTGATCGGCCTGACCCGCAAGGACAATATCGATTTCAGCGGCCTGGCACGGGTCGCTCACGCCACCGACGCCACCGACTGGCGCGTCGAGATCCCCTTTGTGGTCATCACCCCCGATACGGAAGAGGAAGTCGCCCCCATCGTGCGCGCCTGCATAAACTCAGGCCTCACCCTCATTCCCCGTGGCGGCGGCACCGGTTACACCGGCAGTGCAGTGCCCCTCGACCCTCACTGCGCTGTGATCAATACCGAAAAACTTGAGCAACTTGGCGTCATAGAGATCCTCTCACTGCCCGGTGTAAACTGCAAGGTACCCACCATCGCCACCGGTGCCGGCGTTGTCACGCGCCGGGTCTCAGAGCTGGCGGAGGCGGACGGACTCGCCTTCGCCGTCGATCCCACCTCCCAGGACGCCTCCACCATCGGCGGAAATATCGCCATGAATGCCGGCGGCAAAAAGGCGGTGCTCTGGGGCACCACCCTCGACAATCTGGCCAGCTGGCGCATGGTCACCCCTGATGGCCAGTGGCTTGAGGTCGAACGTCTCGACCACAATCTGGGCAAGATCCACGAGCAGGCACGGGTGCGCTTCCGCATCTCCCGTTTCGACGCCGACCACAACCCTCTCACCGCCGACCCGGAGATCCTGGAGATACCCAGCTCCGCGTTCCGCAAGGCGGGGCTCGGCAAGGATGTCACCGACAAGTTTCTCTCCGGTCTGCCGGGGGTGCAGAAAGAGGGCTGTGACGGCCTGATCACCTCCGCCCGTTTCATACTGCACCGCATGCCGGTACAGGCGCGCACCCTCTGTCTCGAATTCTTCGGCAGCGACATCGGCCGGGCGGTGCCGGCCATCGTGGAGATCAAGGATTACCTCGACCAACAGCCCGGTGTGCTGCTGGTTGGGCTGGAGCATCTCGACGAGCGTTACCTCAAGGCAGTCAAGTACTCCACCAAGGCACCCCGCCGGGAACGTCCCAAGATGGTGCTGCTCGCAGACATCGCCAGTGACGACGAAACTGCGGTGGAAGAGGCTGCCTCGCAAGTGGTGCGGCTTGCCAACGCCCGGGACGCTGAGGGCTTCATTGCCGTCAGTCCCGAGGCCCGCCGCAGTTTCTGGGTGGACCGGGCACGTACCGCCGCCATCTCAGCCCACACCAATGCGTTCAAGATAAACGAGGACGTGGTGATCCCCCTGGATCGGCTGGCGGACTACAGTCGGGGTGTGGAGCGGATCAATATCGAAGAGTCGCTCGGCAATAAGATTCGCATCGCCGACGCAGTGCTTGAGTGTCTGACCGGCGATTGTGGTCAGCGGCTGATGACCGACGAAAACGAACCGAGCGCAGAGAGCCACAAGATCCTGCAGGACAAGATCGACCTTGCACAGCAGGCGGTGAAACAGGCACGGGGACGCTGGGAATTGATCCTGGCACAACTGGATGCTCCGGCAGCAGAACATACCCAGCTGCTCAGTGGCGACGAAAAGGAGTATATCCGGGAAGGTGACCGGATCATCGATCTGCTGTTGCGCCGCGACCTGCTGATATCCTACCGGCGGGACATTGCCAGCCGTCTCGATGAGATATTTACCGGCCAGGATATGCGGCCGTTGCGCCATGCACTGCGGGAGATCCATCAAGACATTCGTGGTACCCGCCTATTCGTTGCCCTGCATATGCACGCCGGTGACGGAAACGTGCACACCAACATCCCCGTTCACTCCGACGACTATGAGATGCTGCACCAGGCCGACCGGATCGTCGACCGCATCATGGAACTCGCCACCTCACTGGGCGGCGCCATCTCCGGCGAACACGGCATCGGCCTTACCAAACTGCAGTATCTCGAAACAGACAAACTCGACGCCTTTGCGGCCTATAAAAAACAGATCGACCCCCAAGGCTGGTTCAACCGGGGCAAACTCGCTGCAGACGCCAACCTGGAAAGGGCCTATACGCCATCCCTGCGCCTGCTGGAGCAGGAAGCGATTATCCTGGAGGCGAGTGAACTCGGCGCCCTCAACGATGAGATCAAGCACTGCCTGCGCTGCGGCAAATGCAAACCGGTCTGCATGACCCATATCCCACGCGCCAACCTGCTCTACTCGCCCCGCAACAAAATTCTCGGCACAGGGCTGATCATCGAGGCCTTCCTCTACGAGGAGCAGACCCGGCGCGGCGTCTCCCTGCAGCATCTCGGCGAGATGAACGACATTGCGGATCACTGTACCGTCTGTCACAAGTGCGAGAAACCCTGCCCGGTCAACATCGATTTCGGTGATGTCACCACCCGGATTCGTAAGATACTGGTGGATAAGGGGCAGAAAAAACGCAATCTCGGTGCCCAGGCCGCGATGACCTTTCTCAATATTTCCGACCCCCGCACCATCCGCTGGATGCGCAAAGGCATGGCTGACTGGGGTTTCAAGGGGCTCAGTCTCGGACACCGGCTTGCAGGCAACTTTGGCCTGCTGGGCAAGGCCGACAGACTGCCCGTCAGCTCCACAGGCAAACCCTCACCCCGCACCCTGGCGGTAGAACTTGTCAGCCGCCCCATCCGGGTGAAGCTGCAGACACAGACCCTGCGTGCTGCCTTGAATCTGGAGGACAAGACCACTATCCCGATCTTAAGTGACCCCGCGAAAGTCACTGAGGAGAGCGATGCTGTCTTCTACTTCCCCGGCTGCGGCTCAGAACGTCTCTACAGTGAGATCGGCATGGCCACTCTGGCGATGCTCTACGAACTCGGCACCCAAACGGTCCTGCCACCGGGTTACCTCTGCTGCGGTTATCCTCAAAACGCTGCTGGCCTGACCGATAAAGGGCAGGCCATCACCACCGAAAACCGGGTGCTGTTCCATCGAATTGCCAACACCCTTAACTACATGGATATCAAGACGGTGATTCTCTCCTGCGGCACCTGCATGGATCAGCTGTTGCAGTATCAGTTTGAAAAAATATTTCCCGGTTGCCGCCTGCTCGACATCCATGAATACCTCATGGAGAAAGGGGTTAAACTTTCCGGAGACCAGCCGACGAACTATCTATATCACGATCCCTGCCACAGCCCGATGAAAACCTACAATCCTGTGGCAGTGGCCTCTGCACTGACCGGCAAGGAGGTTCTGCTTTCAGACCGTTGTTGCGGCGAAGCCGGCACACTGGGAACCAGTCGGCCAGATATCGCTACCCAACTCCGCTTTCGTAAATCAGCAGAGTTGCACAAAGGCAAATCACTGCTGTCAAAAGAGGGTGGATGTAACGTAAAAATGCTGACTGCCTGCCCCGCCTGCCAGCAGGGACTCAGCCGCTACAGTGATGAAACCGGACTCAATGTTGAATATATCGTGGTAGAGGCCGCACGTCGCTTGCAAGGTGACTCATGGTATGACAACTTTCAGCGCAAAATACAAAACGGTGGTATTGAACGAATCCTGTTATAGGTTGCCCAGCCCTGCACCCGCTGTGGAAAAATAACGTATGTCCAAATCACATAATGACCCGGCAAACATCAAACGCCTGAGACTCCCATGGAGGTTTTTCCTCCTGCTCGGGGGATCCCTGTTGCCTGGGTCAACGCTATTTGCCATGGAGCCAATCCAACCCATTCCACAGCATGTTGAGTATGATAAACAGAAGGCCGCATTAGGGAAAAAGCTCTTTTTCGATCCCATTCTGTCACAAGACCAGACCGTCTCTTGCGCCACTTGCCATGATCCTAAGACCGGTGGCGCGGACTACCGAGCCATTTCCGAAGGGATCTTCAACCGGCCGGGACAGATGAATTCACCGACGGTTTTCAACTCCTATTTCAATTTCCGCCAGTTCTGGAACGGCCGTGCCAGCAACCTGGCCTCTCAGGTATCCGGGCCGTTGCATAACCCTGTAGAGATGGGGCTGACCCTGGAGGAGGTGGACCGGCGCCTCAATCAACACCCGGAATATCCTCGCCAGTTTAAATCTATCTACGGAAAACCCCGCGTCAACATAGACGATATGGCGGATGCCATTGCAGAATTCGAAAAGGCACTCTATACCCCCAACGCCAAATTCGACCGCTATCTGCGGGGTGAACTCGAACTGGATAAAGCCGCGCTGGACGGTTACCGGCTGTTCAAAAAGATCGGCTGCGCCGCCTGCCACAACGGGATCAATGTCGGCGGCAACTCTTATCAATACCTAGGCGCCGTCATTCCAGTTAAATGGCGCAAGGATCAGGGTGATCTGCATCAACGCACCGGCGACCCCTTCGACAAGAATCGTTACAAGGTGCCCAGCCTGCGAAATATTGCACTAACAGGTCCCTACCTGCACGATGGCAGCGCGGCCTCCCTTGACAAGGTATTGAAAAAAATGGCCTTTCACAATCTTGGTTTTGAGTTGTCAGAGGACCAGCTCACCCAGTTGATGGCCTTTCTCAATACTTTGACTGGCGATATGCCTGCCATCCTCGATACACCATGACTGTCACAGGTAATATCTATGCCGCCGTCATTGCCGCGTTCTTCGTCGGCGCGCTCTTCTTTTACACCGACTCCCAAACCAGCCGTCTGCTGCAGCTCCACTCCACAGTCTATGACACCATAGGTGACACCGAACGATTGGAAGAGCAGTTGGATCTCCATCTGCTCAAGGCCTCTTTCTTTATCTATTACAATTTTGACCATACCCACAGTCAGCTTCGTAAGATCCGCAAACGCATTGGAGAGATTAGGGAGAACGCCTATCTACAGGATCCGGCATTCGCTGAAACACTTGCCGGGTTCAGGCAGTATGAAGCCAAACTGGCAGAAAAAGAGGAGTTGATTCTACGTTTTGCCACCATCAACTCATTGATACAAAACTCCACCACCCATATTCCCTCTCTTACTGCCCGCTATCTCAACCTTTTTGAGCAGGGCGACGGCCAATATATCAATGAGCTCTCTCGCATCACCTCTGCTGTTTTCCTTGCCTCTCGCAGTCTGGACAAGGACTTCCTTACGGAGTTGCGCCAAGGTGTGGATATACTTCAGGAGTACCATTTTGACGATGACGCCCAGGCCCGCTTTAACCAGGTATTTCTCTCCCATGCCAAGATTTTCCTGAAGTATCTCAGCCTCTACGGCGATACCCTGCAGGCGGCACTGGAGGTCGACACCCGAGGTACCTTGCACCAGGCAAAACACCTCTTCCTGGAGATGAGCCTCAACAAAGCAGACCAGATAAATCGTATCTCCACCCTACTGGGCTTCGGCTTTATTCTCTCCATTTTCGTTATCATATTCCTCCTTATGGGCACCGACAGAGAGCACAAAAAGCTCATCGCCCTGCATCGGAAACTGGAGGCCAGCGCGGCCACAGATACACTGACGCAGCTACCCAACCGGTTTGCGTTCGAAGCCGAGCAGAAAACACCAGCCGATCATCCGACGCTGGTAATGCTCAATATTGATGGTTTCAAACACATCAACGACTTCTACGGAACAGCGGGTGGTGACGAGATTCTTACCCTGCTGTCCAAGCAGCTGAAATCTTTGCTGCATACCCGTTCCGACAGCCGCCTGTTTCGATTCGGCGCCGATGACTTCGGCGTGCTTATCACCACGCATGAAAATCAGGAGGGCCCGCTGAAACTCGCGCAAGATCTGATCAACTCTGTCGAGCGTAACAGTTTCGACATCCACGGACACGAGGTTCAGATCAGTATTCGTGCCGGTTTGGCAAGTGAACCCCCCTTGTTGGAGAGGGCCAACATGGCGCTGCAGCAAACCAAGAAACAACGCAACAAGCTGGTTCGATATGATGCGTCACTTGGTATCGAAGAGAAGGTCGTCACAAACCAGCGCATCACCCGTCTGCTGAAAAATGCGATTAGGCGAAATGCCGTCATACCGTTTTTTCAACCACTCTATAACAATGTGAGCAAACGGATTGAACACTATGAATGTCTGATGCGCATCCAGGATGAGAAGGGACAGCTACTCGCTCCCTTCGCCTTTATGCAAGTCGCAAAGGAGAGCCGCATCTACTCCGCGCTCAGCCGCATCATGCTGGAGAAGTGCCTCGACCGGTTTCAATCGAGCCACTACGCTTTTTCGGTTAATCTCGCCGTGGAGGATATCCTGGATCCTGAGATTCGAGAGTATCTCTTCGACCGCCTGAGCAGCGATCCTGACCTGGGAAAACGTATGACCATCGAACTGCTCGAAAGCGAAGAGGTGGCCGATTATGACGCCCTGAAATCCTTCCTTAGCCAAGCCCGGTCACATGGCTGCCATCTCGCCATTGACGATTTCGGCGCCGGTTACTCCTCTTTCAAACACATCCTGGAACTGGAAGTGGATCAGCTCAAGATCGATGCCTCCCTGATCAGGAATCTCGATAGTGACCGTGAGGCCCAACTGTTGGTCAAGGCGATCGTGGATGTCGCCAGAGAGATCGGCATCAAAAGCACTGTGGCGGAGTTTGTCCACTCGCGTGCAGTATTTGAGAGGGTAAAAAACCTTGGTATTGACTACGCCCAAGGTTATTTCATCGGCAAACCAGCGGAAGATCTGATGGCGGATGAAAGACCGGTTTTGGTGGAAGAGGTTTCGTAGGCTGGTTCAAGCGTAGCGGTACCGGCAGCACAAGTGCTCTGTCAACTCGAGAATGCCCGAACCGCTACGCTTGATCGGGCCTACGCTTGCAGCAAGGTCTCCAGTTCCCTCAGACGGCTCCGGGCCTCCGTCATTTCGTTACCTTCGGCTTCCTTCGCTTCCAACAAGACTCTGCCCTGGGCACAGAGACTCTCAATATGTACCGGGTCGAAGAGGGTAACCGCCGCTTCGAAATCATCCTGTGCCTCGCATAGCAACACGGCGATCAACTCTTCCTCCTTGATCACTGAATCCGGTGACAGGAGGTCAGCAACCAGGGAAAACTCCAACACCCCGTAGTGCAACTTGCGGGCCTCTTCCTCCTGCTCCAGTTCCTGGCGTGCCAGCGTGTCATTGCCCGCGCCTTTCCAGACCGCCTGCATGATCACCGAGATCAACTTTTTGATCGCCGCTTTGTTGTCCGACTGATTGTCGGCCAGACCACAGGCAGTTTCGTAGGATTTGTCCAGGCGCTCTTTAAGGCTGAGTATTACATCACTCTGCTCATGAGGTCCCAGGGCTATGGCTTCACCCACCAGTTTACGCAGGTCGCCAATATAGGACACCAGCTCCTCATGATCGAGTTTTTGCGCCTCTTCCAGGATCCCCGGGGTTAGTGAACGCTCACTCTCGGAAAACAGTAAATTTTCGTGTTTGCGCATCAGGTGCCGCTCGTGTCGGCCCGGCAGTTGACTGAACAGCAGTTGCATGGCTTTCTCAGTTAAATAGTGTAAGTACTAACATCCCTGATCCACTCCCATATCCATCTCGGGATTGATCGCCTCATAGAGGGAGGAGTAGTCATCCTCGGCATGACCGTTGGAGCTGCCCTTTTCAAACACCCGCAACATTGCTTCCGGCAGCCCGGCGTCGATACCGGTCTTCTCGGCCACCTGTTGAAACAGAGCCAGGTCCTTGATCAGGTGTTTGAGGGGAAAGTTGGGATTGGCGTAGTTGTGTTCCAGCATCTTGGACAGCTTTTTATCGAAGGTCGGCGCATAGAGGGCGCTCTCGCGCAGCAGTTCCATGAAGACTCCCACGTCGACCCCTTCCGAGCGTACCAGACCCAGGCTGAGTGAAAAACCGGCGGTCAATGAGGCAATAAGCTGGTTCATAGCCAGCTTCATGGCCGCACCCTGTCCAAGGAAACCGACATGCTGCACCTGCTTGCCCAGACAACGCAGCAGAAGCAGTCCGCGCTGGTAATTTTCGTCAGATCCTCCGGCCATGACGATTAGGTTGCCCGAGCGGGCCTCCGGAATGCTGCCCAGAACCGGGGCCTCCAGATAGCCCCCGCTCGCAACCTCCACGGCAGCGCCGATCTCACGGCTCTCCTCCGGCGCCACAGTACCCATCTGCAGTACCAGTTTCCCAGCCAGTTCCGCGCTGACACTGCTCTGCAACAAGACTTCCCGGATTGCCGTGGCATCGCTCAAGGCTAGACAAATAACGTCCGCCACTTTAATTGCCTTGAGTAGATCCGCCTCTACCTTGAGCCCTGCCTCTTTGGCGGTCTCAAGGCGATCTGGGGAACGGTTCCAGGCCACCACAGCGTGCCCGCAATGTTGCAGGCGCTCGGCGATAGGCTGTCCCATCAGTCCCAGGCCCAATACTGTAATCTTCATCGATATTCGCCCATCAGTATCACTTGAGCTACTGTACAGCTTCAGACTTGGTGATAAGGTTTGCTAAGTTCATGCACAGCTTCAATAAAGGCACCGGCATGCTCCGGTTCTATCTCCGGGTGGATACCGTGTCCCAGATTGAAGACATGTCCTGCACCTTTTCCGTAACTCGCCAGCACCTTGCCCACCTCTTCGCGAATGCGCTCAGGTGAAGCATAGAGCGTGCAGGGGTCCATGTTGCCCTGCAGTGCAACCTTGTCGCCAACTCTGCGCCGGGCGTCCGCCAGACTGAGGGTCCAGTCGACACCCAGGGCATCACACCCGGTTGCCGCCATCTGCTCCAACCAAAGTCCACCGCCTTTGGTGAACAGGATCACCGGCACCTTGCGTCCCTCGGATTCACGGGTCAGCCCCTGGATGATCTGTTCCATATATTTCAGGGAGAAGGCGTCGTAGTGCTGCGGGGTCAAGGCACCGCCCCAGGTATCGAAGATCATGACCGCCTGAGCACCGGCTGCAATCTGGGCATTGAGATAGGCGGTCACCGATTCTGCGATTTTCTCCAGCAGAGTGTGCATCAGCTCGGGACGATCGAACATCATCCCCTTTACCTTGGCAAAATTTTTGGTGCCGCTCCCCTCCACCATGTAGGTGGCGAGCGTCCAGGGACTGCCGCTGAAACCGATCAGCGGAACCCGGCCATCGAGTTCCCGGCGAATGGTGCGCACCGCATCCATCACGTAACCCAGGTCATCCTCCATATCCGGCACACCCAAGGCGTTGACCGCTGCCTCATCCTGCACAGGCCTTTCAAATCTGGGGCCCTCCCCTTGCGTAAAATAGAGCCCAAGGCCCATCGCATCCGGAACGGTAAGAATATCGGAGAAAAGGATCGCCGCATCCAGCGGATAGCGCTCCAAGGGCTGGAGGGTAACTTCGCAGGCCAGTTCGGGATTACGGCAGAGATCCATGAAACTGCCGGCACGGGCACGAGTGGCCTTGTATTCAGGCAGATAACGCCCGGCCTGTCGCATCATCCATACAGGGGTTACATCCACCGGTTCGCGCAGCAATGCACGCAGCAGTCTATCGTTTTTCAGGATACTCACGCGAAATTCCTTTGGTACATTTCATTATAGATTTGCGCGAATTGTACACGGAATGTGAACGCGGAGGGAGGTGTCATCAACGTGGTGCCGCTCTACTGCCGGATCAAGGCAGGGAGCGGAAAATCAGCGTATCAGGCCCTTGCTGTGCAAAATTCCCATCAACGTATGTTTGTGTCGTAAGAACCTTTCGGGATCCGCCGTCACGCAGCCAACACCAAACAGACCTACTGTTCCTATCGATTTCTGGCAACCCTGCAGGGCCCAACTCCCCTCATCCAAGGCCTTTTTCCCCAGATCCTTCTCCAGCATGCTGAATAACCGGCTGCATTTCATCAACAAGTGTTTGGCGTCCTGACTGTGGCAGAGATTCTCCTGCACTGCCGAGAGGCACCGTACCAGCTCTGCAGCCACCGCCTGTTGCAGTGTAAGATGGATGCCCCTTATGTCTCTTCTTTTTAATGCCCGTTCCAAGTCACTCATCAGGCCTGGCGCATGCTCACGGTCAAGGTGGCGAAACGCATAGGCATTGCGAGCCACCACTGCGCCAGCGACTGCGAAATCATCCCGACCGAGCGCTCTTAGTACCGCTTGTCTAGCATGCAGCACCGGCTCTTTACGCCTGGAAACAGTTGGTGCAAATAGAAACGGCGCTACGTTTGACATCACTCTTCGTTGTAATCTCATGCGAAATAATCTCCAACCAACCTTCTAAAAGCACTCAGGGTCGCTGACCCAACCTCTCCAACGGCGCGTAAAATACCCGCTGTCTTTGTCGCCCATAACCAATGGGAATTAGAGTCTATCTGAATCCCAAACCCTTGAGTGTGCCAAACCGTTAAACCTTTCACTGTCATCAACGTGAAACATCAAACACTTACTTTGTTGTTTCGGTGTAAGATACTTTCAAAATTATCAAACGCAGTGCATATGTCATCGATCCAACAGAACATTCTGGAGAAAAAAGCCGCACTTGCCAGAGCAATCGGTGAACCCCTCTCAGCACTTGCGAAAGACTGCGCAGAGGTGTGGCAGGACCCTGATCAGCTCGACCAACAGCTACAGGATCATCAATCCGATATCTCCAGTTGCGACTTTCTCTACGCTTGGGATCTCGATGGCCTCGAAGTCTCGTCCCTGATCAGTGCTGGCGTTGCCGATCGCTCCTGGCGCGGACGTGACCTTTCGAATCGCCCCTATCTGAAAAACAACCTGCCGTTCAAAGGCATCATGCTCTCGTCTGTCTATCGCAGCATGTACTCCAGTACTGAATGTGTTACGGCCCTACAGGCAGTGCGCATAAATAAGAGTCTGGTGGGATTCATCGCGGCTGATTTCTCCCTCGACAAATTGCTTACCGACAGCAGATTGGACAACCCGGAGTTACGCTGGCAGCAGTTCAAGGGCGATCCAGCGGTGCGTGGCACAGTTTTTATGCAACAGCGGATTCAGAGCCGGCTGGATGATCAGCTCGATTCGGTGCACGACACGGTCCATGCTCTGATGACCGCCCACGGCATCTTCCACACAAAAATCCACTACTCCAGCGGACGCTGTTCATTCTGGCTGTTGGATGATCCATACAGTTACCGGATACACGGCGTGGAAGAGATCATCGACCCCGATCTCAGCCTTGTCTATCCTCTGCACACTTACCCAGCGGAAGCCAAGGTTACACCCGCGCAGATTCGGGCCGTGCTCGATGAGTTGAAGGCGTTGCGGTTTGCAGACGAAACCATCTATCTGCGCAGCAGCTCGCTGAACATCATGAATGGCATGCTCGGACTCACCTTCTCCTGTGACGGTTCTCACTACATGCCGATGGAAGAGTTTCTGGAAAAGAATCTCGGTTTCTGGATTGGAGAGCTGGCAGGGTCGAAGGCTGACGGATAGTTCCCGTCGCCCGGTAAGGGCAACGGGTTTGAGGTTGTTCTATACGATCACGGTGCCTGGTAGTGACTCTGGGTCATCAGATCGATCCCACACTCGAGATTTGCGACCCAATTGATAAATTCGGCGACCGCTTTTTTACCCACGAATGATCTGCCATGTTGGGGCACAATCATATCGATCTCCAGAGAACTCACCATATTCGCCCAGTAGCGGCAAACCCGATTGGAGTTCATGTAGCGTTTATGGAAACCGTCCATATAGGGGAGAATTTCCGCCAGCTTTTTCACCGGTTTGTCGAGATCTCCAGGCGGCAGGTTGGCGCCGAGGTCGCCGGAAAAGAGGATCTTGCTGATCGGATCGTAAAACTGAAAATTTCCTTCCGCATGCAGAAAGTGGGCAGGCAGGGCTTTCAGCCTAATATTGCCCAGCTCGAGATTGATACCCTGGTCCGGTATGGAAACCACCCGGTTCTGCAGGCGGCCAGGGCGGGTGAAATGGGGGATGAAACGCTCCCAGAGCGAGGGGACCACCACCTTGCAATCGGTGCCCACCAGCCACTTATTCACTGAGGCGACGATATCAGGGTCCTGGTGGGAAGCGATGACATAATCGAGCTTTTTCACATTCATGTAGTCGCTGATCGCCATGAAGAGGCGGGAGTAGGTCAGCTCACCACCTGGGTCGAGTAAAGCGGCGTGGCCGTGGTCAAAGATCAGGAACTGATTGGCCTGCACCGCATCTCCGGTCACAAGGTCCCGAAAAGCGACGCAGATATGTTCTTTTTTATTGTAAAGTTCGACTGACATGGTTTGTATACTCCCCAGTTGTGGCAATTCGACGCCTGCTGTTGCCATTCACTGGTTATCTTTTTCGTTTTTTGCGCAACCAGCCGTGAATCTCCAGCGGCCAATGCTGCACCTGAATTCCGTTTCTCGTATAAATATTATTCGTAACCTATAACTAGAGATAACAGAAATATTATTCTGAATCCAGGGATTTGCAATACATTTAATGGCTAAAGGCTGGCAAATCATAGATTTGCCTGGTTCTTGCGTCAAACCAAGTCGAACCCATCAGATTCCAACCACAGTATCGACAGCGTTCGGCTTCCCAGGTGGCACAGCCTCCTTTAGCCTTTCACCTTTATCCTTCTTTTCATTCCGGCTTAATATGCTCAATATAGTGGGGTCTGTCATCCATCACCAATTTTATCCCATCCGCCTGGGCCTTCAGCACCAACCCGCTGTCACGGATCTTTAAGACACAGTGGGCACGGCCCCTGCTCTCCAGAGGCAGCGGTACCATGTCGCGGTAAGTATAGACGTTCTCACCCACATCTCCTCCGTCGCAGACACAGGGCGCTGCGGGCAGTTCACCCTCTACTTCAGCACCCTCCAATATCATCTCACCTGCTTGCCACCAACGAGTGCGTTCTTCCGAACCTGTCAGGGTTTTGACGATATAGGCACGGGAGAACCGCACCCTGAGAACTCCCACCTCAAAAGTGATTGATTCGATCTCACAACCCGGAAGATCAATGCTTGTCGTTTCCATCTACTATCCTCTCAAACAGCGGGGGCACTCAGGTTTTGAGTCCTCCCCACTGGCTCAATTTTCATGATCCAGACCCAACTCTTTAATCTTGCGGGTCAGGGTATTTCGCCCCCAGCCAAGCAGGCGGGCGGCATCCTGGCGGCGCCCTGCGGTATGCTCCAGCGCCGTCTCTATCATCACTGTCTCAAAGTCTGCGCCCGCTTCATCAAGCAGGGCTTCCGCGCCGGATTGCAGACGGCTGCGCGTCCAGGCCCGCAGCAGTTGCCGCCAGTCTCCACAGATTTCACTCCGTGACTCTTCCTGTTGCAGCTCCGGCGGCAGATCCTCGACATGGATCTCCTGTCCGGAGGCCATCACAGTGAGCCAGTGGGCGGTATTTTCCAACTGCCGGACATTACCTGGCCAGTCGAGTTGTTGCAGAAATTCTGTGGTTTCCGGCAACAGGATCTTCGCCTCGACCTCCAACTCTTCAGATGCAGTGGAAAGGAAGTAGCGCATCAAGAGCGATATATCCTCCTTTCGTTCCCGCATAGCGGGAATATGGATTCTTATCACGTTGAGCCGATGAAACAGGTCTTCCCTGAATTCGCCCCGTTTCACCAACCCTTCCAAATTCTGGTGCGTGGCGGCGATGATCCGCACATCGACCTTCACCGGTTCGTGGCCACCGACGCGGTAGAACTGGCCATCAGCCAATACCCGCAGCAGCCGGGTCTGCAGCTCCGCCGGCATGTCGCCGATCTCATCCAGAAAGAGCGTGCCGCCATCAGCCTGTTCAAAACGCCCTTCACGGCGGCTCTGTGCTCCAGTGAAAGCACCTCGTTCATGGCCGAATAGTTCAGACTCCATCAGGTCCTTGGGTATGGCCGCCATATTCAGGGCGATAAATGGCGCCTCAGCACGAGGGCTATGGCGGTGCAAGGCATGTGCCACCAGCTCTTTACCTGTACCCGATTCCCCATTGATGAGCACCGTGATATTCGAACGGGCCAGCCGCCCTATGGCGCGGAAAACCTCCTGCATGGCCGGTGCTTCGCCGATGATCTCAAGCCCCCCTATCTGCTCCTCATCCACCGGTTGAGAATGCGTAAGGTGCTGCCGGCAGGCACGGCGAATCTGATCGACCGCCTCATCCACATCGAAGGGTTTCGGCAGATACTCAAAGGCGCCCTTATGATAAGCAGAGACAGCGCTTTCGAGATCTGAATGTGCCGTCATAATGATCACCGGAAGCGATGGATAGCGGGCCTGGATCATCTCCAACAACTCCAATCCATCGATCCCCGGCATGCGTATGTCGGAAACGATAACGTCCGGCTGCTCTGCCTCCAGGGCATCGAGCACACCATTACCGGTTTCAAAGCTGGTGACCAGCATATCCGCCTTCTGCAGCGTCTTTTCCAACACCCAGCGGATGGAGCGGTCATCATCGATTACCCAAACCCTGCATTCTGTTTCCATCAGCTCGATTCCAAAGGAAGTAATACGGTGAAAATCGTCTCGCCGGGACGACTGGCAAATTCAATCAAACCACGGTGCTGGTTGATCAGGGATTGCGCAATTGAAAGACCCACGCCCATACCATCGCTGCTACCGGAGACCATGGGGAAAAAAATCCTGTTTTGCAGGGACTCGGGGATACCGGGACCGTTGTCGAAGATATCGACTTTCAATACCAGGCGGTGGCGTTCGTTACCGATAGTAAACTGCCTTAGCACCCGTGTTTTCAGACCGACCACTCCTTTATTGCCCACCGCCTGGACCGCGTTGCGCAAGATGTTCAGGAGTGCCTGAATCAACTGGTCGAAATCCCCCACGACATCAGGAATACTCGGATCGTAATTTTTCTGAATCCTCAATCGATCACCCGCCTCGACCTGCACCAGGTTGCAGATACGCTCCAGCACCTGGTGGATGCTGAAGGGTCTCTTTTGCGGCAGGCGATTGGGGCCCAGCATGCTGTTCACCAGGTTCTGTAGACGATCTGCCTCTGCGATGATGGTCTGGGTGTACTCTTTCAGCGCTTCATCGGGAAGCTCCCGTTCCAGCAATTGTGCTGCACCACGCAATCCTCCTAAAGGATTTTTTATCTCATGGGCCATACCCCTTACCAGGGCACGGGAGACCTGACCCTGGGAGATCAACTCCTCTTCCCTGTTGATGCGCAGCTGACGATCCAGCTGCTGCAGTTCGACGAGCAACTCCTCCTCCCCATTGTTATCCCGAAGCGGCACCACCGTACAATCGACGGTGATCTCCCTGCCATCCGCCAGCGGCAGGGTAATTTCCCGTTCAGTAAACGGCTGTCCTGATTCGCTGGCCCGTCTCAGGTTCGATTCAACCGTTCCACCTGGGCAGTGGATCAAATCGGCCGCCTGCTGGCCGATAACCTGTCTGGCACTTACCGCAAACAGCATCTCACCGGCCGGATTGATATATTTCAAAATAAAAGCCTGGTCGAATAGGAGAATCGAGGAGCTCAGATTCTCCAATACCCGTCTTTCCAGTGTGCTTCTTTGCTGCTGTTTATCCATAACTGGATGATAAGCAATAACCGAACCAAATAAAAAAGATAGGGGTGCTATTTCGTTCCTGCACTAGGAAACAGCGTGCAGACCGGGCATACACGGGTGTTTGCAACCAGGGTGCAGAACTTCCAGGATCGATATGCCTTAAACAAGGTTGATAGACTCTCCCTGCTTTTGGACATTAAGGAATGGAACGCAGATCTGTCTGCACCATTATAGTGCGCGCAGCTGTGGCAAAACCAGCGTCGGTATCAGGGTGTTGTAACCGGTGCCTTGCGGAGATGGAAATTGATGGTGGGTGTGGAAGTCAACAGTTTCCCGGTGTCATCCAGAATCCGTGCCTCCAGTGTATGGGTTCCCAGGCTCAGATCATTCAGTGTGAACTGGGTTGCGCCGCCGATATCTCCTTCTATCCGATTGCCATCCACAAAGACCTGAATGGCGTCGCCGGATATAAGCACCGGAGAGAGACTCAGTCCCACGCCCACTGTGCCCTCGTTATTGCGGATAGTTGCGTCATTCTCCGGTTCGGCAATCTCGAAAACAGCATATCCCGATTCACCCGGCAGATTCGTCTCCTCTGATGGCTCACTCGTTTCGCCCGCCTTGGAACGAGCTGTCGACTGCCCCGGAATCCAAACCTTTTCTGCGCCTTCTCTGAATTGATCGGAATAGTAGATAACCCCGTCGGGCGAGGTCCACTTATAGACATCTTTTGCCGCCACCGGAAGTGTCAGCACCGCAAGTAGAACTGGTATCAGAATTCGCATGCACCAAGCATAGACAAGCCGGTAGCGATGGACAAGCGATCAATGTCGCAAATGGAGCGTTTGGACTCTAGTTTCAGAGTTCATAGTGATGGTCGGCATGGAGTCTGGCTTGTCAAACTTGCCAACGTAGGGTGCGCCATGCGCACCAGAATAAGCAGCAATCTTGGTGCGCATGGCGCACCCTACCTGTGCTTCTTGCGATTACAGGCTTATCACAGGCACAAAAAAAGCGCCTCCCGCAACCGGGAGACGCTTCTCTCTACCGACTAACGCAAGCGTCAGACTTAGAGGCTGTAGTACAAGTCGAACTCCACCGGATGGGTGGTCATGCGCAGGCGAGTTACCTCTTCCATCTTCAGCTCAATGAAGCCGTCGATCAGATCATCGGTAAATACACCGCCGGCCGTAAGGAACTCGCGATCCGCATCCAGTGCTTCCAGCGCCTGATCCAGACTATGGCAGACAGTGGGGATCGCCATGGCTTCCTCGGCTGGCAGGTCATAGAGATCCTTGTCCATGGCATCGCCAGGGTGGATCTTGTTCTGAACGCCGTCCAGGCCAGCCATCATCATGGCGGCAAAGGCCAGGTAAGGATTGGCGGTCGGATCGGGGAAACGCACCTCGACGCGACGACCCTTGGGGTTGGAATCCCACGGGATACGGATGGAGGCAGAGCGGTTACGGGCTGAGTAAGCCAGCATCACCGGGGCTTCGAAACCGGGAACCAGACGCTTGTAGGAGTTGGTGGAGCTGTTGGTGAAAGCGTTCAGTGCGCGGGCATGCTTGATGATGCCGCCAATGTAGTAGAGTGCGGTTTCAGACAGACCACCGTACTGGTTACCGGCGAAGATGTTCTCGCCATCTTTTCCCAGGGACTGGTGCACATGCATACCGGAACCGTTGTCACCCACAATAGGCTTGGGCATGAAAGTGGCGGTCTTGCCATAGGCGTGGGCAACATTCCAGGTCGCGTATTTCTGGATCTGAACCCAGTCAGCGCGCTCTACCAGTGTGGAGTAACGGGTGCCGATTTCGCACTGTCCTGCGGTTGCCACCTCGTGGTGATGGACCTCAACAGGCACACCCATCTCTTCCATTGCCAGGCACATGGCCCCGCGCAGGTCATGCAGGGAATCGACAGGGGGTACAGGGAAGTAACCGCCCTTAACACTGGGACGGTGACCGATGTTGCCGTCTTCATAGACACGCTCGGAGTTCCACTCGGCCTCATCTGAGTCGATCTTCACCATGCTGCCGCTCATGTCGACGCGCCAGCGAACATCGTCCAGAACGAAGAATTCAGGTTCAGGACCAAAATAAGCGGTGTCGGCTATGCCGGTGGACTGCAGGTAGGCCTCGGCACGCTTGGCAACGGAGCGGGGATCGCGCTCGTAACCCTGCATTGTGGCGGGCTCGAGGATATCGCAACGGATGATCAGCGTGTTCTCGTCCGAGAAGGGATCCATCACGGCGGTGGCGTCTTCAGGCATCAGAATCATGTCAGACTCGTTGATACCCTTCCAACCGGCGATGGAGGATCCGTCGAACATCTTGCCGTCAGTGAACATACTTTCACCAACTTCATGGGTCGGCAGTGTAACGTGCTGTTCCTTTCCGCGGGTATCGGTGAAGCGCAGATCGACAAACTTCACATCGTTGTCTTTCATCATCTTCAGAGCTTTAGAGGCCATCTTCATCTCCAGGATATAGGGATATTATCGGGGCGGCTGGTTAAACGCCGCTATGCTAAACCTTATAGTGTCGGGGCGTGACTATACCAGACACAGTGAGTAACGCTTATGAGCATTATTCATGCCACGATTGTTTCTCTTGATCAATCCAGTCGCCTTCGTGTGGTGAATCCATACTTTTTCATCTGGGTCGCCAAGACCTTCGCCCAGACTCTGGACCCTGGCGACCGGGCTCTGTACGTATAAAAATACTAATAAAATTAATACGATATAATTGAAACGACGAGACTGATGAGCACCACTGTTTGGAAGACCTTTCCTTTCCTATCATGCTCATCCAGCAAATTGAAGCTGGCGGGGGGTCGAGATCGAGCAGCAGGGAGACTCATCAACAAGCCCGCGCGATTTTGGTGCGTGCCGCAAGGTAAGGGCACTGTTATGGTGCGGCCGCTACCCTCTAAGCCCGAGAGATGAATTTTCCTGTCGTTGTATTGACCTTCACCACTTCACCGTTCTCCAGATACTCTGGAACCTGAATCTCGATGCCTGTGTTGAGCATTGCCGGCTTTGTTCGCCCTGTTGCCGTCGAGCCCTTGATACCCGGCGTGGTCTCCGAGATCGTCAGGGCAACGGACTGTGGAAGTTCAATGCCGATGATGGCGCCATCTACCAGCAGGGCAATTATGCCGTCCAGGCCTTCTGCCAGAAAGCCGGTCTGCCCCTCCAGGTCTTCGCTGTTCAGGCCGTACTGACTATAGTCCTCTGTATCCATGAAGGTGAATATCTCCCCGTCCATATAGGAGAACTGGACCTGCCGGCGCAGACAGTCGATATCCTTCAGAAAATCATCGCCCTTGAACGACTCATCCAGTTTTTGACCCGTCTGCAAATTGATGAAGCGGATTTTATAGAGGGTCGCCGCACCCCGGGAGGAGGGGCTTTTGGCCTCGACCTGTTTCACGCTATGGGGCATTCCGTTGATTTCGACGATAATGCCCCGTTTTAAATCACAAGCTTTCGGCACCGGCTTACTCCCCTCTCTTTCTCTTTCTGTTTCTGGATGGACACAAACTATTCACCGAACCAGAGTCGGATTTTGCCAAACATATCTGACTGGTTGAATACCTTCTGAAACGCCTGCCGCAGTTGCGCCAGCTCCTTTTCACCTTTAAAACAATCGACTGGCAGGTAGAGATCAACGTCGATGCGGCCCGAAAGATAGTGCAACACCAAGCGTTGCCTGCGGGCATAACAGGCAACATCCCTGCAGGTGGCATCGAGCAAACGTTCAGCTTCTTGCCGCAATGGGAGCTCGCCGCAGGGAGCGTTGGTTTCATCATCTTCCGGGTCGATATGCACCGTCACATCGAACAGCTCTTCAACCTCGTTTATCAATCTCGTTTGAACCACTTCCGCAATCCTGTGTCCTTCTGAAACGCTCAACCATGAGTCAACCTGCACATGCACATCCGCCGATGCGTGTCCCCCCATGCGGCGGGTGCGCAGCATGTGAATGCTATTGACACCGCTCACGGAATCAAAAATCCCGCGAATCTCCATCACTGTCTCCTCATCCAGCCCCGCATCCACCAGTTCCTGCATCGCCCCCCAGCCGAGATTCCAGCCAATGTGTACGATCATCACGCCGACCAGTACTGCAGCAATGGCATCCAGGTAGGGCAGACCCGCCAAGGTTCCCCCGATACCCACCAACACCACCACGGAAGAGATGGAGTCGGAGCGATGGTGCCATGCGTTTGCCCGCAACAGATTTGAATTGATCCGCTGCGCCAGATATTGGGTGTAGTGGTAGAGCCCTTCATTGGCCAGGATGGAGAATGCCGCAACATAGAGTGTAAAGGAACTCGGGGTCAGCAGCTGCTCCGGTGCAAAAAGCCGCTCCGCCGCATCCCAGATGACGCCCAGTCCTACCAGCCCAAGCAGCGCTCCCAATGCCATGGTACCGGCCGTCTCGAAGCGACCGTGGCCGTATGGGTGTTGCTCATCCGGCGCTTCTTTAGCATGCCGTGCAGCAAACCAGACCAACGCGTCCGACAGCAGATCCGAAAGCGAATGCACCCCATCCGCCAACAGAGACTGTGACTGGCCAAGCCAGCCAAATAGGATTTTGACGAAAGCGAGGACCAGGTTGACCACAGCGCCGACCAGGGCGGCCAACCGTGTCTCTCTATACCTCGCCTCCTGCATCTCGTGATGTAGGTGTTGATGCTGATGCATAAGCTACTCCCCCACTTCTATCACAACAATATATTCGGCCCTGTCGGAGCGGGTCTCAATGACTTTATGGCCATTGATTCGGCACCAGGCGGGGATGTCATTCATCACTCCCGGATCGGTGCAAATCGCTTCCAGGACAGTGCCTGGCGCAAGCGTTGCTATCTTATCCTGCACCCGAATCACCGGCATCGGGCAGAGCAAGCGCCGGGCATCAAGAGTGACCCTGCTCAAATGTGCCACTCCTGGGGGATTTCGTGCGGCTTAATCGGTTCGACCTTCAGGGGGTAACTGGTGCCCTCCCGATCCATCACTTCGAGTTCCACCAGATCAGCATCGCGTCCCTGACTGTAGCGGGCAACCAGACGGGCAGCCAGTTCAATATCCGCTGCCGTGGGTTCACCGTCGATCAACGCCAGAGGACCAGCGTGGCTAATCGTCTTGATACTGACAAACTGCTTCCGGTAACCCTGTAGGAAATTGCCCTCCCCCTCCTCTCTGGCGATGATCACTTTATAGTGGGGTGCAGGGCGCAAATGGCGTCCCACCTTGAGCAGCATGATGTCATCCATCTCGTACTGCTTGCTGCCTCGCGCGCGCCAGAGATCCGCAAGCTTGACCGAATATTGGGCATCGGTAAGAAAACAGCAGCCTCCCGCTGGCTGGGCGTAGTCTTCGAAGCCGAATTTTGCTGCCAATGCCATCTGGGGTTTTCGGCTTCTCCCACTGAAATCGTACAGTCCCCCACGCTCCACCCAACCCTCACGCTCCGGCAGGGTTTGCGGCAGATTTTTTCCACAGAGCGGCCGTAGCAGCAGATCCTCCGCCCCCGACTCACCAGACACTACCGGCATGGTCTCCTTACGTTGGGACATAGGGCGTTGCCCGATCACCTCACCGGTAATGATGAAATCAAAATCCTTTTTTCTGATCCACTCCAAGGCTTTGCTCACCATAAAAATCTTGCAGTCGAGACAGGGATTCAGGTTGGCACCATAACCGTGCTTCGGATTGAAGACGATATCCTTGTACTCCTCCACAATATCGACAATGTGCAACTTGATACCAAGCTGTTCCGCAACCCAGAGGGCATTATTTCGCTTGGACTTTTTCTGGTCTTTTTTGCGGATGGCATGGGTATGACCTTCGACACAGAAACCGGTGTAGAAGTTGATGCCCTCGACGTGGATGCCCTGTTCCTGGATCACCTTTGCGGCCAATAGTGAGTCGAGGCCACCTGAGATCAGGGCCACGGCTTTTCGCTGTTCGGTCATATATGATTCGTTAGCAGGCGTTGAAAACCGTGGATTATACGGAATTGCGCCAGATGCGGCACCTCATTGAAGTTAGCCAAGTTGTTGGCGCATCGTTATACTGACGCGATTTTTACACCTTAAACTATGGAATCCGGACGTGAATCGAGCTTCTGACACCAGCAATCATGATGTGTCGACCTTTCAGGGTCTGATCTTTGCGTTGCAACAGTACTGGGCAGACCAGGGCTGCGTAATCCTTCAACCCTACGACATGGAGATGGGTGCCGGCACATACCACTCCGCCACTTTCCTCCGCTCTATCGGCCCCGAGCCTTGGAGCTGCGCCTATGTGCAGCCTTCACGCCGCCCCACAGACGGGCGCTACGGCGATAATCCCAATCGCCTGCAACACTACTATCAGTTCCAGGTCATCTTGAAACCCTCCCCGATGGATATTCAGGAGCTCTATCTGGGATCACTCAAGGCGCTGGGTCTCGACCTGCTGGTACATGATATTCGTTTCGTCGAGGACAACTGGGAGTCCCCCACTCTCGGCGCTTGGGGACTCGGCTGGGAGGTCTGGCTCAACGGCATGGAGGTAACTCAGTTCACCTATTTTCAGCAGGTTGGCGGCCTCGACTGCCGCCCGGTCACCGGTGAGATCACCTACGGTCTTGAGCGCATCGCCATGTACCTGCAAGGCGTGGAAAGTGTCTACGATCTGGTCTGGGCCAATGGCCCCGACGGCCCAGTAACCTACGGTGACGTCTTTCACCAGAATGAGGTTGAACAGTCGGCCTTCAACTTCGAACACGCCGAAGTGGATGCCCTCTTCGGCTGGTTCGACACCTGTGAAAAAGAGAGTCAGCACCTGATCGAAATCGGTCTGCCGCTACCCGCTTATGAACAGGTCCTCAAGGCCTCTCATACCTTCAACCTGCTGGATGCGCGTCACGCCATCTCTGTGACTGAACGGCAACGCTACATCCTGCGCGTCCGCTCCCTCTCACGCGCCGTGGCCCAAGCCTATTACGACAGCCGCGAAGCCCTTGGATTCCCCATGCTGAAAGAGAACAGGGAGGTTGCCCACCATGGCTGATTTTAAAGATCTGCTGATCGAGATCGGCACTGAAGAACTGCCCCCAAAGGCCTTGGCAAAACTCTCCGCAGCATTTCTCCGCGGCATCGTTGAACAGCTGAAACTGCTGGGACTGCCACACAATTCCGTCAGGCCCTACGCCACCCCTCGCAGGCTTGCCGTATTCATCGAGGCCCTTCAAACCGGCCAGCCAGACAAAGAGATCGAACGCAAGGGACCTGCGGTCAAGGCCGCATTCGATGCTGATGGTAATCCAACCAGGGCCGCTGAAGGTTTTGCCCGCTCCTGCGGGGTGGGCGTCGATCAGCTGGAGACTCAAGACACTCCAAAAGGCGCGTGGCTGATCCACCGTCAGATCGAATTGGGCCGCTCCACCATCGATCTGATACCGGAGATCGTGGAAAAGTCTCTCGCCACTCTGCCCATACCCAAGCGTATGCGCTGGGGCAGCCGCAGTGAAGAGTTCGTACGACCGGTACATTGGGTCGTACTGCTGTTTGGTGATGAGGTCGTTCCCGGCCAGGTGATGGGACACGCGGCAGGCCGCACAACCCGTGGCCATAGATTCCACTATCCCGAACCGATGGAAATCGATACACCTGCAAACTACTCTGAACTGCTGAAAAGCAGAGGTTATGTCATCGCCGACATTGCCGAACGCAAGGCCAAAATCGAGCAGCAAACCAGAGAGACAGCGGAAGCCGAAGGTCTCCAGGCCGCCATCGATTCCAATCTGCTGGACGAGGTCACCGCCCTCAATGAGTGGCCGATTCCTGTGATTGGCAGTTTCGATGCGCGCTTTCTCGAGGTTCCCTCAGAATGCCTGGTCCAGGCAATGCAGGATCATCAAAAATATTTCCCGGTTGTCGACAAGACAGGTGCTCTCCAACCCCGGTTTATTACTATAAGCAATATCGACAGCAAGGACATTGAACAGGTTCGTTCCGGCAATGAACGAGTCATACGACCCCGGTTCAGCGATGCCGCTTTCTTCTGGGGGCAGGATCTGAAAAAACCACTCGACCATCACATCGAGTCACTGAAAAGCATTCTGTTTCAGAAAAAACTGGGGACGCTACACGACAAGAGCGGGCGCATCGCCTCACTGGCAGAATCCATTGCCGATCAAATTGGTCTCGACAAGGCTCTCGCATTCCGTGCCGCCTGGCTCTGCAAATGCGACCTTATGTCCGAAATGGTAGGAGAATTTGCCAGCCTGCAGGGCACCATGGGGCGCTATTATGCCGTGCGCTCAGGTGAGGACAACCAAGTTGCTCAGGCAATGGAAGAGGTCTACATGCCCCGGCATGCCGGGGATCGCCTGCCGGAGACTGACTGCGGTCGCACCATTGCTATCGCTGATCGCCTTGATACCCTGATGGGCATCTTCTCTATTGGCCAGAAACCGACCGGCGCCAAGGATCCTTACGGCCTTCGCCGCGCTGCTTTGGGTGTACTCCGCATCCTCATCGAGACCCCCATGGATCTCGACCTTGAACAGTTACTCTCCACTGCTGCGGAGAGTCTTGCCGAACAAGTGGATACAGAGGAGAGCCTCGATCAGGTCTTTGAATACATGATGGAACGTCTCAAAGCGTACTATGCCGACCAATCCATCCCCGCCGATTCAGTCGATGCGGTGCTCGCCCGCCGTCCCACCCGTCCCGCAGACTTCAATCTGCGGGTTCGGGCAGTCACCGAATTCCGCAAACTGCCTGAAGCCGAGAGCCTTGCTGCCGCCAACAAACGCATTCGCAACATTCTCAAGAAGACCGACGAGACCTTCCCCGAGCAGGTTGCCAACGATCTTCTACAGGAGGTCGCAGAGAAAGCACTTGCGACAAAGGTCGATGAGTTACAGCCCAAGGTCATTCCACTGTTTGAGGAAGGCCGTTATACGGAAGGTCTGCAAATCCTCGCCAGTCTACGTCAACCTGTCGATGATTTTTTTGACCAGGTCATGGTGATGGCGGAGGATGAAAATCTACGGAGAAATCGTCTTGCCCTGCTTTCACGGCTTGAGGGACTCTTTCTCAGTGCCGCTGACCTTTCGCGCCTTCAGTAATCGAGACTAATTATGAACCCCGATTCATACAAGGATATGTTGGACGCCGTCCAATCCTTCCACGATAAGCACCGTTTCAGGGAGACCGGCGGCGAAGAGATGACCTATCGCATCTCGTTAATGGCTGAAGAGTTGGGGGAGATCTCTTCCTGTGTCACAAAAGGTAAGAGCAAGGAGTCACTTGCTGAGGAAGTGGCCGATCTGCTGATTCTCGTCATGGGAACAGCCATCGCCCAGGAGTTCGATCTCAAGCAGGCGTTTTGGGACAAGATGGAGAAGCTTAACAAGCGGGATTCCCGCATGGTCAACGGCCGCATCAGGGTCTCAGAATTCCGTGATGTCGACTGAGATTCTTTGAGAGTAAGCACTTACTTACAATGAAAATCATCATCCTGGACAGAGACGGTGTCATCAACGAGGATTCAGATGATTTTGTTAAATCGCCTGACGAGTGGATTCCTCTGTCCGGCAGTCTTGAAGCGATCGCCCGTCTCAACCATGCCGGTTTTCGTGTCTTCGTCGCAACCAACCAGTCAGGCGTGTCGCGCGGTTACTTCTCCATCGACACTCTGAATAAGATGCACAATAAAATGCAGACCTTGTTACAGAAACATGGCGGCCATGTCGATGGCATTTTTTTCTGTCCTCATGGGCCGGATGACAACTGTGACTGCCGCAAACCCAAGCCTGGTCTCTACCAGCAGATTTCACAGCGTTCCCGGGCGCCGTTGCATCAGGTGCCCATCATTGGCGACTCTTTACGTGACCTGCAGGCCGCTATTACCGTAGGCGCAAATCCCATCCTGGTGAGAACCGGGAAAGGTAACAAGACACTCTCATCATGTCCTGATGAGCTGAGAGATATTCCCGTCTACCAAAACCTCTCTGAGGCCGTTGATGCGCTTTTAACCTGATTGACATGCTATGATCTTTATCCGCTCCATTCTCTTTTTTACCTTTCTTGTTCTCAGTACTCTCATCATTGCCGGTTTTGGCAGTATCTTTGGCTGGTTCTTCCCGTTGCAAAAGCGCTTTTTCATCAGCAACGCCTGGAGCAGAGTCAACCTGGCAGCACTCTCACTACTCTGCGGCCTCAACTATCGCGTTGAAGGTCTGGAGAACATCCCTGACAGCAGCGTCATCATTCTCGCAAAGCATCAGTCCGCATGGGAGACCATCGCCTTTCTCAGCCTGATTCCAGTCAACAAGGCTTGGGTGCTGAAACGTGAACTGCTCAATGTGCCCATCTTTGGCTGGGCACTACGTCTCTTCCAGCCAATTGCCATCGACCGCTCAGCTGGCCGTAAGGCCGTGGTCCAGTTAATTCGTGACGGCAAAGACAGACTCGAATCCGGACTCTCAGTAATCATCTTCCCGGAAGGTACGCGCACGGCTCCAGGTACGCGCAGACGCTACCGTATCGGCGGACCACTGTTGGCCGAAAAATCTGGCCACCCGGTCCTTCCTGTCGCGCACAATGCAGGCGTATTCTGGAGGCGTAGGGATATAAAAAAATATCCCGGTACAATCGATGTAAGAATTGGCCCAGTCATTGAGACAGATAGTCTCAGTGCCGACGAGATCAATGAAAAGGTCGAAGAATGGATAGAGAGTACGTTGGAGACTTTGCCGCAGGAGAGACAGGTGACAGGTG
>QFXE01000023.1:46832-93476 GCA_003349915.1 endosymbiont of Escarpia spicata | reverse complement strand
ACAGCAGGATTATTGCGGGAGTATTTTTCGGGTCAAGAAGAAATTACCCTATTTTGTCACTGCCCTTGCAGGATGGCCACCTCCCCATCGGGGAGGGAAAGGGAGGGTATCAAATGATACTGTCACCTTTCTTCATCAAACATCCAGATTTTCCACCGATAACGCATGTTTCTCGATGAAATCTCTTCTGGGTTCAACCTGATCACCCATTAAGGTCGTGAAGATCTGATCCGCTGCGACAGCATCCTCAATACTAACCTGTAAAAGACGCCGTGCATTCGCATCCATGGTTGTCTCCCACAACTGCTCGGGGTTCATTTCACCAAGGCCTTTATAGCGCTGAACATGATGACCCCGTTTAGCCTCATCCAACAACCAGTCGAGTGCCTGGCGAAAACTGTTGGCTGGCTGGCTCTTCTCTCCACGTTTGACGTAAGCGTCATCGCTCAACAGATCGGTTAATTTCTGCCCCAACTCAACGATCTTGCGATATTCCACCGTGGAGAAAAAACTGAAAGGAATAAAACGATCAGTACCGATTCCATGAACCTTACGGTTCACCATGATTCCTGCTTCGCCGCTTTCACTATCACCTTCACCAAGCAGTCTCAGACTACAGGATTCAGCTACACCAAGATCCAGGTTCAATCTGGGCTCCAGCGCTTCTACCCAAGCTTGCATATCCACCTTATTTTCATGCATTTCTGCTGTAACTTGAGGCATATAGATCAACTTTTCCAGCAACCTCCCATCGTAACGCCTCGATAAGCGATTAATCCCGGCTATTACTACTTGAAATGAGCGAGCCAAATCTTCAAGCCCCTCTCCTGCCAGCGGTGGTGCCCCTGCCGTCACATAGAGTGCAGCATTGTCTAACGCAGATTGTAGGAAATAGTTGTTTAGATCCTGATCATCTTTTAGGTACTGCTCCTGTTTGCCTTTTTTCACTTTATAGAGCGGGGGTTGCGCAATATAGATGTAACCCTCTTCAATCAACTCTGGCATTTGGCGATAGAAGAAAGTCAGCAGCAAAGTCCGAATGTGGGCACCGTCAACATCAGCATCCGTCATTATGATAATTCGATGGTATCTTAGTTTTTCAAGATTAAACTCATCTCGACCAATGCCACAGCCCAACGCGGTTATCAGGGTGCCGACTTCCACTGATGAGAGCATCTTATCGAAACGGGCCTTTTCGACATTCAGAATTTTTCCTTTTAGAGGAAGAATCGCCTGGCGTTTTCTATCCCTGCCCTGCTTGGCAGATCCTCCCGCGGAATCTCCCTCCACCAGATAGAGCTCTGACAGAGCCGGATCCTTTTCCTGACAATCAGCCAACTTGCCCGGTAGTCCAGCGATATCCAAAACCCCTTTGCGCCGAGTCATCTCTCTGGCCTTTCTTGCTGCTTCTCTTGCTCTTGCAGCATCAATCATCTTACCTGCAATCGTTTTTGCCTCAGCAGGATTTTCCAACAAAAAATCGTTAAGGTGTTCAGCGAGCAGATTTTCAACGATGCCTTTCACTTCGGAAGAGACCAATTTATCCTTGGTCTGTGAGGAGAATTTAGGATCAGGGACTTTCACTGAAAGCACTGCCACCAAACCCTCGCGGGCGTCATCACCAGCGGTATTCACCTTCTGTTTTTTGGAAATACCTGAGTTCTCGATGTACTGATTAAGTGTTCTTGTTAATGCCCCTCTGAAACCCGCCAGGTGAGTACCCCCATCTCGCTGTGGAATATTGTTCGTATAACAGAATATATTCTCCTGGTATGACTCATTCCACTGCATCGCTATCTCTACAACAACATCATTCTTTTCAGCAGAGAAGCTAAACACCTGCTGATGCAGAGGTGTTTTGTTCTGATTCAAGTGCTCAACAAACGCGAGTATGCCGCCCTTGTATTCAAAGACATCTTCTTTGTCTGTCGCCTCTTCCTTGATAACAATACGCACACCCGAATTAAGAAAAGAGAGTTCTCTCAGGCGTTTTGCAAGAATATCGTAGTGAAACTCGATGTTTGTGAATGTTCCTGCGCTGGGCATGAAGGTTACAGAGGTTCCAGTTTTATCCGTCTCTCCTACTGCCTTCATATCTCCCTGCGGTATACCATGCGCGTAGTCCTGTTCCCATATTTTCCCTTGGCGATATATTCTCAATTTAAGTTGTTCTGATAGTGCATTGACGACGGAAACACCGACGCCATGCAGCCCACCAGAAACCTTGTATGAGTTATCGTCAAACTTTCCACCAGCATGCAGTACAGTCATGATGACTTCAGCAGCTGATCTTTTCTCCTCAGGGTGCATGTCTACAGGAATACCACGCCCATTATCCTGAACAGTCACAGATTGGTCCGAATGGATCAGGACCTTGATCTCATTACAATACCCCGCCAAGGCCTCATCAATTGAGTTATCGACCACCTCAAAAACCAAATGATGCAGACCTGTACCATCATCAGTATCACCGATATACATTCCCGGACGCTTCCGCACGGCATCCAAGCCTTTTAGAACTTTAATACTCGATGAGTCGTAGGACATTTTCCACCTGTCAATCAGATTCTTAGGTCCCATTTCACGGACCCTGTATATAGCAACTCATTATACAACGGGAATGGGTATCAAAACGACAAAATCGTTAACAAAGCATTGTGACTCTTAGCTATTTTACTGCTCCGTGTTCCACGTGAAACATTTTCGCTTCATTACTATATTTCCCGGTTACTGTTTCGCTGTCTATTGCTGTAAGAAAAGTTTGAAAGCCACTGGAATCAATAAGTGAGAGTAAGGAATTAGTTGTTCTTAGATCAAGCTCAGCAGAGAAGTCATCCATAAGAAGAATAGGATTGATATTTGTGTGCTCTTTCTGCGCAACGAGCTGTGATAAAACCATCAATGTGGCAACAATCTTTTGTTGTCCACGAGAAAGAATCTCCTTTGCAGGTAGAGAATTCACAGTTATGCGTATATCAGCCCTATGAGGCCCAGTAGTTGTAAAACCCGCGGACAGATCAGTTTTGACTTGTGCCTGAAGAGAATCTTCAAGTGAAAGTAATTTATTCCAGCCTTTATAAAAGCTAAAGCTAATCACTGGTACACTAGGAAACGATGCAGCAAGGGACTGGAACACAGATTTCCAGCTACTAAAATAATCTGCCCGCAATTGGTTAATCTGATCCCCGTAGTCGATTAATTGCGCATCCCAAACATTCCAGCTTGAATCACCAGAACGCAATGAAGCGTTTCTTTGCTGCAGTGTTGTTGAATAATGCCGCATCATTGAGACATACGAGTGTTCCACGTGAAACACTCCCCAATTCAAGAATCTCCTTCTATTGTCAGGGCCCTCTTCAATCAGGCGATGAATTATTGGTGTGACTATCCCGATAGGGAGAAGTTTTGCGACTTCTGAGACACGGGAAACTGGTGTCCCATTGAGTTGTATTCTCTTTTGATTATTATCCAAACCAAAACCGATCCGCACTATTGAATGGTTTGTATGCTGAGTTTCTGAGTAGACTGAGAGTTTCTCTTTCCCCTCCTGAATAAGATTTTTCCCTCTAGTTTTCTTGAAACTTTTCGCCCGGGCAAGCAAAAATATTGCTTCGAGTAAGCTCGTTTTACCAGCACCGTTATCACCACAGAATATGTTAATCCCAGGCTGTGGAGATAAATCGACAGAATCAAGAATACGGAGATTCTGGATTTGTAATTTTGTAATATTCAAGGTCAGGCGAAAAAAAAACCGGCAATAGTTATCAATGCCGGTTTTTCTCTCTTCTCTACTATCAATTTATATTCTCATTGGCATGACAACATATCTATTTTTACTGTTGTCTTTCCCGTAGATCAACGCACTGCTGTTAGAGTCCTTGAGTTCAACAATAATTTCATCCTCTTTGATTGCTGAGAGTACATCAATGAAATAACCAACGTTGAAACCAATCTTTATTTCGTCGCCACTATAATCTACTTCCAGTTCTTCCTCAGCCTCCTCCTGTTTAGGATTATGTGCTTGAAGCTGCAGCGTGTTGTTGCTGGCTGAAAAACGGATTCCACGGTACTTTTCATTTGAGAGAATGGATGCTCTGGATAAAGACTGTTTTAAAAGTATCTTGTCCGCGCGAAGTTCTTTATTTGTTCCACTTGGCATAACACGCTGATAATCAGGAAAACGGCCATCGATAAGTTTTGAGGTGAAAACAGCTCCAGCCATAAGAATTCGAATATAGTTGGCGCTTAGCTCAAGTTTAATTTCGTCCTCACTATCCTTGAGCAATCTGCCCAATTCCAACACCGCTTTACGAGGTAATATGACCTGGATGTCTAAGTCACTATCTACGGTGTTAATACATTCACTCAATGCTAGACGATGGCCATCTGTGGCAACAGTTCTAACATCACCATCTCTTATTTCAAGCAACATCCCGTTTAGATAATACCGAACATCCTGTTGAGCCATCGCAAATTGGGTCTTCTCAATTAACTGTTTGAGTTCAGACTCTTTAAGCGTAAACACTGAGCTGCTTGCGGTCGGCTCGATTACTGGATAATCCTGTGCTGGCAATATGCCGAGGGAGAAACGGCTCCGCCCGGAACGAATTTTCGCCTTGTCACCATCTACCTCAAGAATAATGTCCGCACCCTCGGGTAGCGCTTTACATATATCCAAAATTTTTCTTGCAGGGACAGTGAAGTCACCTTCTCCACCACACTCAGCAACTGCCTGCGTCCTGAGTTCAACCTCAAGATCCGTCGCAGTTATCTGAATCTCACTGGATTTAGCGTTGATAAGGATATTGGACAATATTGGTAGTGTTTGCCTTCTTTCGACAACCCCACCAATCCGCTGTAGTGGATCCAATAGAGCTTCTCGTTTGGTAACTATTTTCATATTCTCTACCCAGGGTAGTTATAGTTAGTTTATTTTATATATCTACTTATTATTATTATTAGTGCCTGACACTTATGAGGATAACTCATATAACACACTGTTTTTGATAGCTTTTATAGCTTTATTGCCTGTTGATGACTGTCGTGTAAGTTTGTGGTTTCCTGTCTATCTCTTGTGGATAAGTGACCATTTTATTTTTTAGTATTTTTCTCAACATATTATCCACACTAACTGCTTAGAGTCCTCAACAGGTTTGAGTAGTCCTCAGATATGCGAACATCACTATCCCTCAGTTCCTTGATCTTTTTATTGGCATGGATGACAGTGGTGTGGTCTCTACCACCGAAAGCTGCTCCTATCTCGGGTAGGCTATGATTTGTTAATTCTTTGGCCAGCGTCATGGCGATCTGTCTGGGTCTGGCGATGGAACGACTACGTTTTGCAGAGAGTAGATCTGAAGTGCGTATCTGAAAATACTCCGCCGCTGTTTTTTGGATGTTGTCGATCGTGACCTGTTTGTCCTGTGCAGCGATCATGTCTCTCAAGGCATTTTTTGCAAAATCGAGATTGATACTAGTTCCGGTGAAGGTTGAGTTGGCGATAACACGCCGCAAAGCGCCTTCCAGCTCGCGAATATTGGAGCGAATACGTTTACCCATGAAAAAGGCAACTTCGCTGGGAAGTTCGGCTTTCAGTTGGAGAGCCTTGCTCTGCAAAATAGCGACACGGGTTTCCAGGTCGGGGGGTTCGATTGCGACTGTCAGACCCCAGCCAAATCTCGATTTGAGACGCTCCTCCAGGCCGCCAACCTCTTTGGGAAATCGGTCACTTGATAAGATGATCTGTTGTTGAGATTCGAAGAGTGCATTGAAAGTGTGAAAGAACTCTTCTTGCGACCGCTCTTTTCCGGCGAAAAACTGAATATCATCAATCAGCAGTGCATTGACAGAACGGTACTTACGTTTGAACTGGTCAATTGTGTTGTGCTGCAGCGCCTTAACCATTTCTGAAACGAAACGTTCCGAATGGAGGTATATGACCCGGGCAGTAGGATTGTGTTGCAGAATCGTGTTACCCACAGCGTGCATCAGGTGGGTTTTACCAAGTCCAACTCCACCGTATATAAATAGAGGATTGTAGGCCCTGCCGGGATTCTCACCAATCTGCATCGAAGCGGCACGGGCGATCTGGTTGGATTTTCCTTCAACGAAGGTTTCGAAGGTGAAGTTGGGATTGAGATGGCTCTCAATGTTCGGACTTCCCTTTGATGGAACAATGGTTTGAACACCAGTCCTGTTGGTTTGAGGGTTGTTTCTCTGTCTGACGGCAGCAGCTTTTTTCTTTGATCCGATATCGATGGAGATGATAGGTGTTTTATCCAGAGAGAGGGTGCCAAGATAGGTATCTATGGATTCGAGATAGTGGTTGCGTACCCAGTCAAGTACAAAGCGGTTGGGTGCCAATAGACGGAGGCGGTTGTTTTCCTCAACTACCTGAAGCGGACGAATCCAGGTATTGAACTGCTGAGGTGAAAGCTCCTGTTCGAGGTGCTTGCTACAACGTTGCCAAAGATCCAACTTGTTTGTCTCCGAATGCTAGCTACCGTAACCATCTGCTGATGATCCGATAGAATTATGTTGTTTGAGATGGAGATGGAATTTCTAACTGTTCTGGGCACCAAGTCTACTCTGCGATTAGAGACTTATCCACAGTTTCAAGGCTGTGGAGTGTCCGTTTTTTGTTCCGGGAATTTGTTGACAAAATATGGCCGTAAGGTATATGCTGCGTCTCTTTTTTTCGTCCGTATTTTACGGGAACGCTCAGGCAATATCGGTATAGAGTCATGAAAAGAACTTTTCAGCCCAGTAATCTCAAACGCGTCCGTACCCACGGTTTCCGCGCTCGCATGGCCACACGCAATGGTCGTAAGGTGATCAAATCACGTCGTGCCAAGGGCCGCGCCTGTCTGACATCGTAATTTCTGTCCTTGACGGCAGTTCAGGGGAGTTTTCCCCGCAGATTAAGATTATTGAAACCCGACGAATATCGTCGGGTTTTTAGTCGGGCAGAACGTTCAACAGATAATCTTTTTCTGGTGCTTGCGAGAGAGAATGGCCTGGAGTTTGCGAGACTGGGTTTGGCAATTTCCAAGAAGAACACGCGCCGTGCAGTGGATCGTAACCGATTGAAACGATTGGTTCGAGAAAGTTTTAGGTTAAATCAGGAATTGTTGGCAGGTCTTGATATCGTGGTGTTGAATCGGCGTGGTAAATTGCTTATGGACAACGGCAGGTACACGGCTTCATTATTACGGCACTGGAAGAGACTGGCAGAAAGATGCGCCATATCCTGATCTTCCTTGTCCGTGGATACCAGCTTATTATAAGCCCTTTCCTGGGAAATCACTGCCGTTTCTACCCAACCTGCTCTGCCTACGCGGTTGAAGCCCTCGAAAAACATGGATTTTTTCGTGGCCTGATGCTCTCTTTGCGTCGTGTCTCTCATTGTCACCCTTGGCACGAAGGTGGAATCGATCCGGTTCCAGAACCTACTGAAAAGAAGTCCCATGGATAATATAAGACTGATTCTCCTGTTTGCCTTTGCCTTCATCTGCCTGCTGCTTTATCAGGCATGGATGACCGATTATGGATCACCACAAGTTGTGGCGCCGCAACAGACGGCTGAGGTTGTGCCTGCTGCAACTGAATCGGCCGGTGTGCCAACTGCCTCGGTTGCACCAGGGGTCACAGCTAGTGGAAATCAGGCTGTTCCCGCGACAGTTGGCGTCACTGCTGTAGGTGGAAAGATAGTCAGGGTCGAAACCGATCTGTTGAAAGTGGAGATTTCCACGCTGGGTGGAACGCTGCAGAGTGTACATCTGCTCGATTATCAGGTGTCACCGGAGACACCGGAGTTAAAGTTCCAACTCTTATCACCGACGATGCCGAACCTGTTCATCGCCCAGTCCGGCATGATCGGAAGCGAAGAAGGCAAGGCCCCGACACACGAGGCCGAATATCAGATCGAACTGAGTGAGTACCGTTTGGCAGAGGGGCAGGACACAATTGATGTGGCCATGACCTGGGCAGGCAGTGATGGTCTCAAGGTTACCAAGCACTTTATCTTCAACCGCGGCAGCTATCTGATAGATGTTACCCACGAAGTGGATAACCAGTCGGCGGAGCCTTGGGCAGCGAGAGATTATGCGCAACTGCAGCGTACGGAACCGACGGATCAGTCACGATTGACCACTTACACCTACACAGGTGGCGTCTACTACAATCCTGAAGCGAAATACGAAAAAGTCGATTTCGACGAGATGGCTGAGAAAGGACTTAATGTCGATTCCACTGACGGTTGGCTGGCAATGATCCAGCACTATTTCCTTGGGGCCTGGATTCCACCAAAAACGCAGATGGAGCACTACTACACTAACAGCCTGCCGGGACCGAAATATCTTATTGGCAGCTACTCTCCATCCGTGACTGTTGACCCTGGCAGCAGCCACAGTTTCAGTAAACAGCTCTTCGTTGGTCCGAAGCTGCAGGACCACCTGGTGACGGTTGCTCCTGGATTGGAGCTGACCGTGGATTATGGATGGCTGACCGTGATTGCACAGCCGATCTTCTGGCTGTTGAAAAAGATCCATAGCTGGGTAGGCAACTGGGGTTGGTCAATTATCCTTCTGACCATCATCATCAAAGCGCTTTTCTTCAAGTTGTCTGAGACCAGCTACAAGTCTATGGCGAATATGCGCAAGCTGACACCGAGACTTCAGGCTATGAAGGACCGTTATGGTGATGATAAACAGCGCCTGAACCAGGCGATGATGGAGATGTACAAGAAGGAGAAGGTCAACCCTCTGGGTGGCTGCCTGCCCATTTTAGTGCAGATTCCTGTTTTCATCGCCCTCTATTGGGTGTTGTTGGAAAGCGTTGAGATGCGCCAGGCACCATTTATGCTGTGGATTGATAACCTTTCTGCGAAAGATCCCTACTTCGTGCTGCCGCTGATCATGGGCGTCTCCATGTTCGTACAGCAGAAGCTCAATCCGGCACCACCGGATCCAATGCAGGCCAAGATCATGATGAGTCTGCCCTTCGTCTTTACCATTTTCTTCGCCTTCTTCCCGTCGGGTCTGGTGCTCTACTGGGTTGTGAACAATCTGATCTCTATTGCTCAGCAGTACTACATCACCCGCAAGATAGAGCAGGCGGGTTAGTTAGCATCGGCTAATCAAAGTGCAGCCGCGAGATACTATCGCTGCTGTTGCCACTCCGCCCGGTCGTGGCGGGGTGGGCATCATCCGGATTTCCGGTCCGCGTTGTGCAGATGTGGCCAATGCGGTGGCAGGTAATCTGCCGAAACCCAGGCATGCGCACTTCTGCAGTTTTTCCGATGCTGATGGATTTACCATTGACGAAGGCATCTGTCTCTATTTCCCCGCCCCCAACTCCTTCACCGGTGAAGATGTACTCGAACTGCAGGGGCATGGGGGACCGCTTATTCTCGATCTCATGTTGCAGCGGGTGCTGGCGACCGGCATTCGTGTCGCCCGCCCAGGGGAATTCAGTGAACGTGCCTTCCTCAATGGCAAACTCGACCTTGCCCAGGCGGAGGCGATTGCCGATCTGATAGATGCAGAGACCACCTCTGCGGCCCGTCTGGCCAGCCGTACCCTGCAGGGCGTTTTCTCCGGGCGAATCCACAAGCTGGTTGAAGGACTTATCAACCTGAGGCTCTATGTTGAATCGGCCATCGACTTTCCTGAAGAGGAGATAGACTTCCTCTCTGATGGAAAAGTGAGCACTAACTTACAGTCAATCATTGATGAACTCTTAGCTGTACAGAAAAGTGCCCATACAGGATGCCTGATGCGTGATGGCATGACACTGGTCATTGCCGGTCGTCCCAATGCAGGTAAGTCGAGTCTGCTCAATGCGCTGGCAGAAAGGGATTCCGCGATAGTGACAGAGATCCCAGGCACAACAAGAGATCTGTTGCGGGAGCAGATACAGATCGATGGCATGCCGATCCACATCATCGATACGGCAGGCATGCGCGAGAGTACCGATCCGGTTGAACAGGAAGGAATACGGCGGGCGAGAAATGAGATCGATCAGGCAGATCGCATCCTCTGGGTCTTCGATGACAAGGATGACCCCAACCACCTCGCGCTGGATCGGGAGAGCCTGCCTGAGCATGTTCCTCTAACTCTGATCAGGAACAAGATCGACCTGAGCGGCACCCCCCCTGCCCTGGTGGACGATGAGGGATTGGCTGAGATTTCCATCGCCGCCAAATCCTCGCTGGGGATTGACCTGCTGAAGGATCATCTGAAACAGGCCATGGGCTACACTGGCAGTGTGGAAGGAGAATTTATCGCCCGTCGTCGTCATTTGAATGCGCTGGCAAAAGCCATGAATCTTCTTCATCAGGGAAAGCGGATGCTGGAAGAAACAGCTGCTGGCGATCTGCTGGCGGAAGACCTCCGTCTCGCCCAGCAATCTCTCAACGAGATAACCGGGGAATTCACTGCTGACGACCTGCTGGGGCGCATCTTTTCCACCTTTTGTATCGGCAAGTAAAACGGTTTTTTTCAGCAGAAGTTTTTGTGAGAAGTGGTATGAGCGGCAAGGCGCATTGGGAAAAGGTCTATAGAGAAAAGTCACCATTTGATGTCAGTTGGTACCAAAAAGCCTCAAGCATCTCCTTTGAGATGATGGAAAAGAGTGGGCTTGAGGGTCAACCGGCTATCATCGATGTGGGTGGTGGCGCTTCGGTACTGGTGGACAGACTGCTGCAGGAAGGGCTGAACAATCTCACGGTATTGGATATCTCATCCACGGGTATGGAATATGCCAAAGTCCGTCTTGGTGACAGGGCAACTTTAGTAAACTGGATAGAGTCTGATATCACCGAATTTGAGTCACCGAAACAGTACGATATTTGGCATGACCGGGCGGTATTCCACTTTCTCACCGATGCAGAAATGCGCGAGAAATATCTGGGCGTCATGCGACGTTCCTTGAAAGTGGATGGAACAGTGATCATCGCTGCGTTTGCCATTGGCGGACCGACAAAGTGCAGTGGTCTGGATATCGTGCAGTACGATGCTGAAAAACTGAAAAAGGTTATGGGAAGTGAATTTGTGCTGACAGAACAGCGTAATGAAAGACATATTACTCCGGCTGAGAAGCTTCAGGATTTTGGCTACTACCGTTTTTGCAGACAGGTATAGATACCGCTTGAGCCACCGTTCTTTCTATTGAATGATAACACCGCCGCCAGTTACGGTTGCCAAGCAGCCACTGAATAGAGGTTCAGTGAGCGTGTGGCAGCAAGAGCGCCTGCGCTGGCTGGATTTTGGCGATGGCGCAGTGCAGTCGATTATCGATCTTGATCATCCCGATCAACTGATCTCCCCGGTTTATCACGCAATGTTGGCACCAATGCTGTTTGTGCCTATAGCAAAGCGGATACTGTTGCTTGGTGTTGATGGTGGGGCCTTGGCCTGCTATTTCAACCACTGATTTCCCGCAGTTCAAGGAGAGGCAGTGGTGTATTTTAAGATTAATTTAGATGAATTGGAGATAACAATGGATACGATAGAAGTCAGCTTTCCCGGAGGAAAGCGAATTGATGCCAAGGTTGGGAATTTTGTTATCCACACAGATCAATCAGAAAAATATGGGGGTAGTGCGTCGGCGCCGGAACCCTTCGATCTGTTTCTTGCCTCCATCGCCACCTGTGCAGGTATCTTCGCCTGGAATTTTTGTGAAATACGGGAACTCTCAACTGAAGGCATGGCGTTGCACATGGATTGTGAACGGGATGAGAAGAAGAAACTCTTCTCCCATATTGTTTTGAGACTCACACTGCCGGCGGATTTTCCCGAAAAATATCAAAAGGGTATTCTCCGGGCGATGGAACTCTGTGCGGTGAAGAGACACATGATGGATTCACCGGCTTTTTCAATTGAACTGAAATAACAGAGTTTTCGGAGTTTAATGTTTTACACCGGCACCTATGATGTGATTGTAGTGGGGGGCGGCCATGCCGGCACCGAGGCTGCGCTGGCCGCCGCGCGTATGGGTGCACGAACCTTGCTGCTGACCCACAACATCGAGACCCTTGGACAGATGAGCTGTAACCCGGCCATCGGGGGCATAGGTAAGGGCCATTTAGTGAAAGAGGTGGACGCACTGGGCGGCATCATGGCCCATGCAGCGGATCTCGGTGGCATCCAGTTCCGCATTCTCAACTCCCGCAAGGGTCCCGCAGTGCGAGCCACCCGGGCGCAGGCGGATCGGGTTCGTTATAAGGCTGCGGTGAGATTTGCCCTGGAGAATCAACCCAATCTCGATCTCTTCCAACAGGCGGTGGATGATCTGTTGGTTGAGGGGGATAGGGTCACCGGTGTCACGACACAGATGGGGTTGAAGTTCAGTGCCCGCGCAGTGGTGTTGACGGTGGGTACCTTCCTTGGAGGCCGCATCCATATAGGATTGTCCAACTATGAAGGGGGACGCGCCGGTGATCCCCCGGCCAATGCCCTCTCCCGTCGCCTTCGAGAGTTGCCCTTTAAGGTGGAACGCCTCAAAACCGGTACCCCGCCACGCATCGACGGGCGCAGCATAGATTATTCTGTACTGCAGGAGCAGCCGGGGGATGAGCCGACACCGGTTTTCTCCTTTCTGGGTCAGCGGGAGGAACACCCGCGACAGGTCAGTTGTTACATCACCCATACCAACGAACAGACCCATGACATCATCCGTGGCGGCATGTCCCGCTCGCCAATGTACACCGGTGTGATCGAGGGGGTTGGACCGAGATACTGTCCCTCCATTGAAGACAAGATTGTGCGCTTTGCCGATAAGAACTCCCATCAGATCTTCATCGAACCAGAGGGCCTGGATACCAACGAGGTCTATCCTAATGGCATATCCACCAGCCTGCCTTTTGATGTGCAGTATGAACTTGTGCGCTCTATGAAGGGATTTGCCCAGGCCCACATAATCCGCCCGGGTTATGCCATCGAGTATGACTTTTTCGATCCCCGTGGCCTCAAGTCTTCGTTGCAGACCCAGCATATGGCCGGGATCTTTTTTGCTGGGCAGATCAATGGCACCACAGGCTATGAAGAGGCGGCGGCCCAGGGCCTGCTGGCAGGTTTGAATGCGGTGCGATTAAGCAGGGAACAGGAGGCCTGGTCTCCCCGGCGGGATGAAGCTTATCTCGGCGTGATGGTTGATGACCTGGTTACCCAAGGCACTTCTGAACCCTACCGTATGTTCACCAGCCGGGCGGAGTACCGGTTGTTGCTGCGGGAAGACAATGCCGACCTGCGGTTAACTGAAACAGGGCGCGAACTCGGCTTGGTGTCTGAAAAACGCTGGGCCGCTTTTGATCTCAAGCGCGAGACGATAGTACGGGAGCAGCAACGGCTGCGGGATACCTGGGTACGGCCGAGAGATCTTTCGGAGGATGAGGTAACCCGGGTGGTGGGTGCGCCTTTGGCTCGGGAGGTGCGGGCCCTGGAACTGCTGGTGCGACCCGAAGTGAGTTATACCGGATTGATGAGTCTGCCCGGTATCGGGCCGGGTGTGTCGGATCGGCAGGTGGCCGGGCAGATCGAAGTTCAGGCCAAATATGCCGGTTATATCGATCGGCAGCGGGATGAGATTGAACGGCAACGGGCAAATGAATCCATGTCTCTGCCCGATGATTTTGATTTTGAGAAAGTCCGGGGACTCTCCGCGGAGATAAGGGAGAAGTTCCAGCGCCACCGGCCGGATACCCTGGGTCAGGCGGGACGCATTCCCGGGGTCACCCCTGCTGCCATTTCGATGTTGATGATCCATCTGAAACAGGTCTCGGTAAAGTGACGAAGAACTTAGTGGAGTCTCGATGGGGAGAACGGCTTGATTTGGGCCTCGAAAGAATGCCACTGTCGATCCCGGCAGATGTACGTGAGCACTTACTCCGCTTTCATGGCCTGCTTATAAAGTGGAACAAGGCTTACAATCTCACCGCTGTGCGTGATCCGTTGGAGATGGTGGATCGACACTTGCTCGACAGCCTTTCGGTGCTTCCCCATCTTCACGGTGAAGAAATTTTAGATATGGGAACGGGACCTGGCCTTCCCGGCATCCCTTTGGCGCTGCTACGGCCAGATGCCCATTTCGTATTGCTCGACAGTAACAACAAAAAAATCCGTTTTGTTCGTCAGGTAGTGCTTGAGTTGGGAATAGTGAATGTTCTTCCCGTACATGCCAGGGTCGAAACCTACCAGCCAAATCACCCTTTCGACACCTTGATCTCCAGGGCCTTTACTGCCCTGCCCCGGATGATTGAACTGACCCGCCATCTGCGCGCTCCCGGTTGCCGCTTGCTGGCGATGAAAGGGATGGTGCCGGAAGATGAGATTGCCGGACTTCCGGCAGGGATGAAAAAGGAAGTGATACGGTTACAAGTGCCGTTAACGGATGCTGAGCGTCACCTGATTATTGTCGAATAATCTCTTTTCTGATTTACTTCCTGCATCCTGCCGCTCCTACTTGTCTGTGTGATCTTCTTCACCGAATTGCTTCCAGCGGCGACGAAAAAAAGCGAGTACAAAAATAGCCGATCCGAACAGCAGATAGGTTCTGGGTTCAGGTACTTGGGCGGAGTAGGCGAAGTTATCGATATTCAGAAAACGGCCGGAAAGGGATTCGAAGGTAATTGAACTGATGGCTTCATCCGAAATAAATCCGGCAAAGGTTCTATTGCCAGGGTTTGCGGTTGCTATGTCGAAGATATCCCCGGAGGACAAAACGACCCGAACGTCTGAAGCGAACGGTCGGAAGGTCATCAAGTCCACACCAATGGCATAGATGGACTGAGGCAGATAGGCGGTGATGCGGCCATCAGCCTGTTGGTCAGAGAGCACATCCCCGGAGTTCCAGTCGTAGAATCTGCGGTAGTAGTCGGGATCCACGGTATAGATATTACCGCTGCCCTGGAAAACAACATCGGCAAAAAGGGCCTGGTCACGGTAGGAGCGCCAGCGCCGCCGCTCATTTTCCTCGAAATCTATGGTGGTGACACTACCCAGTCTGCTGGAAAAGGTGTCCCAGTCGTTAAAGGAGATAATGCCGGCCTGTGTGGCGCTGGCCGCTGCCAAGAGCAGCAAGATAACCGCCAATTTACCCATTGAAGTCACACCGATGCCTCAAATTCGATCCGTACTAATAGAGGTAGTCGGTCATTTCAGGACGTAGTTTAATTATTCAGGATCTTGTTTCCTTTTCAGGTGCTGGTGAAAAACCATGAAATTCTGATCTTCATCAACAGAGCAGGTATCGCAGCGGTCTCCTGCCCGTTATCATAGCGGGCTCCAGTCTCAACCCGGTCTGAAATTCATGGGACATATCATTACCGTCGCGAATCAGAAAGGCGGCGTGGGCAAAACCACTACTGCCGTTAACCTGGCCGCTTCCCTGGCAACGCTGAAGAAGCGCGTTCTCATGGTGGATCTCGATCCACAGGGCAACGCGAGTATGGGGTGCGGGGTGGACAAGCACCAGCTCGAACGTTCCAGCTGCGATGTGTTGTTGGGGGACGTACAGTTGCACGAGGCTGTGATGAAAACCCCTGAGGCAGGGTTTGATGTTCTGCCTGCCAATGCGGATCTTACGGCAGCAGAGGTGGGATTGATGAACGCCACCCTGCGGGAAAAGCGTTTGAGTCTGGCGCTGGCGACAACAAAGGACAAGTATGATTTCATCATCATCGACTGCCCACCGTCCTTGAACATGCTGACATTGAATGCCTTGGTAGCAGCGGATGCAGTATTGATACCGATTCAGACTGAATACTATGCGCTGGAAGGGCTATCCGCGCTGATGGGCACGGTGAAGCAGGTTCAATCCCATCTCAATGGCGAATTGGAGATCGAAGGTATCCTGCGTACCATGCACGACCCCCGCAATAACCTGGCGGTTGATGTATCCACCCAGCTGATCACCCATTTCAAGGATAAGGTTTTCAACACCATCATTCCGCGAAATGTACGGGTCGCCGAAGCGCCGAGTCATGGCAAACCGGTTTTACTGTATGATAGATCCTCCCGCGGTGCGACGGCCTATCTGGCTCTGGCGAGTGAAGTGGTGCGTCGGAATCGCAAGCGGACATCCTGATTTAATTTAAAAATAGCTACGGTACGCAGAGAGATGGCGGCGAAGAAACGGGGCCTCGGTAGAGGATTGGATGCACTGCTCGGCGGTATCAACAGCGAGAGTGCAGCAGCGGATGACTCCGCGGGTAAAAAAGGCATGGGGGGCAATCTTGCGCACCTGCCTGTTGATCTGATCCAGCGTGGTCGCTATCAACCCAGACGGGAGTTCGATCCGGACAGTCTGCGGGAACTCGCCGACTCCATAGCCGCTCAGGGCGTAATCCAGCCGGTAGTGGTGCGGGAGATCGAAAACAACCGCTATGAGTTGATCGCCGGTGAACGGCGCTGGCGTGCAGCACAACAGGCTGGCCTCGATACCATCCCGGTGGTCATCAAAGAAGTCACCGAACAGGCCGCTATGGCCATGGGGTTGATCGAGAATATCCAGCGGGATGATCTCAATCCGTTGGAAGAGGCAAACGCCCTCAGCCGGTTACTGCTTGAATTTGAACTGACCCACCAGGCTGTGGCCAAGGCGGTGGGTAAATCCCGCACAACGGTCACCAACCTGTTACGTCTGCTGGAGTTGAACGAGGATGTCAAAATCCTGATCGAGAGCGGCCGCCTTGAAATGGGTCATGGTCGTGCCTTGCTTGGCCTGAAAGATCGTGCCCAGAGCAATGCCGCAGCAAAAGTTGTCACAGTCGGGCTCTCGGTACGTGAAACAGAGCGCCTGGTTCGGCGTATCCAGGGGGAGCAGGATGCACCTGCGAAAGTGGCCAGCAAGACCGAAGATGACCCGGATATCCGCAGACTGCTGACCGATCTCTCAGAGCGCCTTGGCGCCAAGGTCAACCTGCAGCAGAATGCAAAAGGCAAAGGCAAGCTGATCATCGCCTACAACAGCCTCGACGAGCTGGAAGGGATTTTGGATCATATTAAGTGAGGCTTTGATCCCTATCGGTACAAGTTGTCGTAGTACTGCTTGTAGTCCATCTTCGCCCTGGCAGCCTTCACCGCTATTTCTGTGTATTTGAACGTCTGCATCAGGGCTTTGGCTTTCTCTTCATCTATCTCTTTTATAAAAATGCCGGTTGTGTACCCCATATGGCAAAAGAGATAAATGGTCTTACCGGGATTATGCAGCACCCGAAGATGGGTGAGCGGACTGGGTGACATGTAGGCGACGACCTCATTTTCACCGCTCTTCACAGTGTAATGTGTGAAGGTGCCGGGCGTTACTACACCGACGATGGTGTCGTTGTTGATGATCGAAAACTTTCTTGCGCCGCCAAAAGCGCTGTCTTCACGGAAGACAAAGATCTGTGTTTGTTCGTCTGTTGGTGGTGGAGGGGGCGTAAAAGCAACCTCCTTCACGCCAAAGGTGTTGCCGCTGCATCCAGTAAGCAGCAGGGGTGTAACTGAGACCAGTAGAGCAATCCATATAAAAGGCTTGATCATTTGAAAACCTCGGCCTTGCTGATTTCGCGCTCAAGTTTTAGCAATGCCTCCTTGGCTGCCTTTCTCGCAGATAGGGAAAAGTCGTGTTTGAATTGTTCGAATTCAGCATGCCCCTTGCCTTCGACCGAGGTTTCCCAGACGGTGGATCCGGTTTCGTTCAGCGCTCGGCACTGCAGGGAGATAGAGAAATCCGTTGGGGGTCAGGTCAGGATGCTGTCAGAGGATGAATCTGTTGCTATTGTCGGGACAAATATATAGGTGATGTTGTTTGATTGAATAAAGTCACGGTTATCGAGGGAGGGAACGGAGTGAACGTCGGAAAAAATGTTGGCAAGCGCATGTTTTAGCGCCGGTTCCAAGTCACTGTAGGGCTTGTATTTGACCTTATCCCCGCCACCGCCAGGGGTTTCCACTTCTTTTGCCCTATCCGCCTCGGAAATATAGTAACCAACACTTTTGGCTATTGATGCCAGACCATCGCTATCCAGCGTATTGAGTGGTGGCGTGAGGTTGATCTGATGCGCGCAGCCAGTAACGACAAGCAGAAGCAGGATTGACAGGTTTTTAGCAGCGAAATTCACGGATTTTCTCCCTAATGTTGTATGTTGCACTATCGATGTGCTTCCGTATATGTACCAGAAAACAACTTTTAATTGAGTAGATTATCGACCTTCGTTGATGCACATCAATCACAGATAATTTACTTTTTTGTGAGTGATGAGAAGATGGTCCAGTGGCGACATAAATGCTTGCCATGCCCGATGTAGATGAGGTTTAAAGCCGTTCTAAATTTATTCGCCTATCATTTGACCCTATATTAAAAAAAACTTATACTTAGCCGTCTAAGTGAAAGTGGTTAAAGGGGTGCCGGGAAACTGGGATGCAGCTTGCCGGAAACGACCAGATTCACCTCATAGTTCTGACTCAGACAGTATCCTCGATTGCCGTGGCTATTATTCTCGGCGCTTTTGGGTGGGTATATGTCTGGTCCGGTCTCTTGGGCGGTCTAATATCCACAGCCACAAATGGTTTTATGGCAGCCAGAATTTTTGTAACCTACCGGGCGCAGGAGCCAGGCAGGATGCTTGCGAAAATGTACGGTTCAGAGTTGCAGAAAATCCTGCTAACAGGAATACTGTTCGGCGTGGTGGTTTTCTGGATAAAACCACTGAGCATCGGAGCCATGCTGGGGAGTTACCTGTTTGTTCAGGTCGTGGCTCCCCTGTTTGTGCTAATCTACACTGATCAAATGAAGTCCAGGTTAAAAAGAAGATAATGGCCGGCGATACCCTGACCTCAAGCGAATACATCAGACACCATCTGACAAACCTGACCTTCGGTAAGACGCCGGATGGATCCTGGGCTTTTGCGCACGATGCGGCAGAAGCCAAGGCAATGGGTTTCTGGGCGATCCACGTGGACACCATGTTCTGGTCCATCCTGCTCGGCGTCGCCTTTCTCTACTTTTTTACGCGTGCTGCCAAAGGTGCAACCACCGGTGTTCCCAATGGTCTGGTGAATTTTGCCGAATGGATAGTTGAGTTTATCGATACCAGCGTGCGCGGTTCTTTCAGCGGCAGAAACAGTCTGGTGGCGCCGCTAGCATTGACGATCTTCATCTGGATCTTCCTGCAGAATTTGATGGATCTGGTCCCTGTGGATGTCATTCCCAAGTTATCGGAGCTTTTGGGCATTCACTTCATGAAGGTAGTGCCCTCCACCGATCCCAACGCTACCTTTGGCATGGCGATTGGTGTTTTTGCTCTTGTTCTTTTCTACAGCATCAAAATAAAGGGTGTCGGAGGCTTCGTCGGTGAATTGACCCTGCAGCCTTTCTCTTCCAAGAACCCCGTGGTGAATCTGCTGTTCATCCCGATAAACTTTATCCTCGAATTCGTCAGTCTGATCGCCAAGCCGATCTCTCTTGCCCTGCGACTCTTCGGCAACATGTACGCAGGTGAAATGATCTTTATCCTGATCGCCATCATGTACAATGCCGGCTTGGTTCTTGGCTTGTTTGGCGGTGCCCTTCAGTTGGGTTGGGCGATTTTTCATATCCTGATTATTACACTGCAGGCGTTCATTTTTATGACCCTGACAATCGTGTATCTGGATATGGCTCATAACGAGCACTGATTCTTACAATATCTTTTACTACTATTTGGTTCATTAAACGGGAGACCAAAATGGAAAATGCACTGCTGTATATTGCCGGCGCGCTGATGATGGGCCTGGGTGCCTTGGGTGCTGCTGTAGGCATCGGCGTTCTGGGTGGCCGCTTTCTGGAAGGTGCTGCACGTCAGCCTGAGCTGATTCCCATGCTGCGTACCCAGTTCTTCATCGTTATGGGTCTTGTCGACGCAGTACCCATGATCGCTGTGGGCCTGGCCATGTACGTGCTGTTCGCTGTCGCCGGATGATCCGACCGATAATCGAACCGACTATCATCTCGTCAAATACGAGGTAATTCCGGGATGAACATCAATCTGACTCTGATTGGTCAGCTACTCTCTTTTATGGTGTTCGTGTGGTTCACGATGAAATTCGTCTGGACCCCGATCATGGGCGCGCTTGAAGTGCGTAAAAAAGAGATAGCCGACGGTCTTGCTGCAGCAGAACGTGGGCAGCATGAACAGGAGCTTGCGAAGGAGCGAGCCAAGGGCGTGCTTCACGAAGCGAAAGCCCAGGCGGCGGAGATCGTTGCCCAGGCGCAGAAGCGAGGCGCTGAAATTGTAGACGAAGCGAAGGGTAGCGCCCGTACCGAAGGGGAGCGAATCCTGACCGCTGCGCAGGCGGAGATCGAACAGGAGACCAATCGTGCGCGTGAACAGTTGCGCGGGAAGGTTGCCGAACTGGCTATTGCCGGTGCGGAGAAGATCCTGAAGAAAGAGATCAACGCCGAGACGCATAGAGATATCGTCGACGGTCTGGCCAAAGAGATCTAAGGCACCGCTATGGCAGGAGAAGCTACCACTATTGCCCGTCCTTACGCGGAGGCCGTTTTTGCCCGCGCCGAAGAGACCGATAAACTTGACCTCTGGTCCGAGATGTTGGGTTTGTTGGCTGCGGTTGTTCAGGATTCGACCATGGCCGGTGTCATCAAGGATCCGCTGTTTGATCGTCAACAACTGACCGAATTGATGCTGGAGATCGGTGGCGGACGACTGAACGAAGAAGGTTCAAACCTGGTCAGGTTGTTGGTGCAGAATGGGCGTCTTACGGTTCTGCCGGAGATCGTCGAGGTGTTTGAACTGCTGAAGGCTGAAAGGGAGCGTGTACTCAAGGTACATGTCACTTCCGCCTTCGCACTCAGCCCTGTCCAGCAAAAACATATTGCCGATGCCTTGAAGGCCAAACTCGGACGTGATGTCACCATCACCAGCGAAAAGAATACCGATCTGATCGGCGGCATCCACATCCGCGCAGGCGACATGGTTATCGACGGATCCGTCCGGGGACAACTGCAACAACTGGCGAACGAATTGGGAATCTAAGCGAGAAGCCATCATGCAACTCAATCCATCCGAGATCAGCGAACTGATCAAAAGCAAGATCGAGAAATTCGATCTTAAAACCGAGGCCCGTAACGAGGGCACGATTATCAGTCTTACCGACGGTATCGCCCGTATCCACGGTCTCGAGGACGCCATGTCTTACGAGATGCTGGAGTTCCCGGGGAATACCTTCGGTCTGACCCTCAACCTGGAGCGCGACTCGGTCGGCGCCGTGGTATTGGGTGACTATAAACATCTCTCCGAGGGTGATGCGGTCAAATGTACCGGTCGCGTACTCGAAGTGCCGGTGGGTGAAGGCCTGCTGGGTCGAGTGGTTGACGCTCTGGGCAGTCCGGTCGACGGCAAGGGCGCTGTGGAAACCACAGAAACCGCGACCCTCGAAAAGGTAGCCCCCGGTGTTATCTCCCGTAAATCGGTTGATCAGCCGGTGCAGACAGGTATCAAGGCCATCGACGCCATGGTGCCAGTTGGCCGCGGCCAGCGAGAGTTGATCATCGGTGACCGTCAGACCGGTAAGTCGGCCCTGGCGATCGATGCGATCATCAACCAGAAAGGCACCGGCGTTAAGTGTATCTATGTCGCGGTGGGCCAGAAGAATTCCACCATCGCGCAGGTTGTGCGTAAGCTGGAGGAGCACGGCGCGATGGAGCACACCGTCATCGTCGCCGCCCCTGCTGCCGACTCTGCCGCCATGCAGTTCCTGGCTCCTTATGCCGGTTGCTCCATGGGTGAGTATTTCCGCGATAAAGGCGAAGATGCCCTGATTGTGTATGACGATCTGACCAAGCAGGCTTGGGCCTACCGCCAGGTCTCCCTGCTGCTGCGTCGTCCACCGGGCCGAGAAGCCTATCCAGGTGATGTATTCTATCTTCACTCCCGTCTGCTGGAGCGTGCGGCCCGGATCAATGCGGAGCAGGTTGAAAAGAACACTGGCGGCAAGGTTACCGGCAAGACGGGTTCTCTGACGGCTCTGCCAATCATCGAGACTCAGGCAGGTGACGTGTCGGCTTTCGTACCGACAAACGTTATCTCCATCACTGACGGCCAGATCTTCCTTGAGGCGGATCTGTTCAATGCCGGTATCCGTCCGGCGATCAATGCTGGTCTCTCCGTATCGCGGGTGGGTGGTGCTGCGCAGACCAAGATCATCAAGAAATTGGGTGGTGGTGTGCGACTGGCGTTGGCGCAATATCGTGAGCTGGCAGCCTTCTCCCAGTTTGCCTCCGATCTCGATGACGCGACCCGTGCCCAGCTGCAGCTTGGTGAGCGCGTAACCGAACTGATGAAGCAGGGTCAGTACTCTCCCCTCAGTGTGGCCGATATGGCAACCACCCTGTTCTCTGCCAATGAAGGTTATCTGAACGACATAGAGACGAGCAAGGTCGTGGATTTTGAAGCGGCGTTGCATGACTACATGAAGAGCAACCAAAAGGCACTGGTCGACCTGATCAACGAGAAAACGGACTACAATCCCGAGATCGAGCAGGCGTCGCACGAAGCATTGAAGGATTTCAAGGCCAACCATACCTGGTAACCAAAGAGCATTGGAATATCACACGATAGGGCCAAAATAGGGTTTTTAGAGATATGGCAGGCGCAAAAGAGATACGCACCCAGATCGCCAGCATCAAAAACACGCAGAAGATTACTTCTGCGATGGAGATGGTGGCGGCCGCGAAGATGCGTAAGGCCCAGAACAGGATGGACGCGACCCGTCCCTACGCGGAAAAGATGCGTATGGTGATCAGTCACCTGTCCCATGCTCATCCTGAGTATCGTCACAGCTTCATGATCGACCGTGAGGTCAAGCGGGTAGGTTATATCATCGTCTCGTCCGACCGTGGTCTTTGTGGTGGTCTGAACAGTAATCTGTTCCGCAGGCTGGCGAAAGAGATCCAGTCTCAGAACGAAGCTGGCGTGGAGCTGGATTTCTGTACCATAGGCACCAAGGCGCTGGGTTTTTTCGGGCGTTTCGGCGGTAATGTGACCGGGCAGGCGACTCACCTTGGCGATGCGCCGCACATTGAGGATCTGATCGGTACGGTGAAGGTGTTGCTGGATGCTTTTGCCGCGGGTGAAATTGATCGCATCTATGTGGCTTACAATCGGTTCGTCAACACCATGACGCAGGATCCGACTGTCGAACAGTTGGTGCCGATCAGCGCTGAGGCAGATCAAGATCTGCAGCACCACTGGGACTATATCTACGAGCCGGATTCCAAGGAAGTGCTGGACAATCTCCTTGGCAGATATGTGGAGTCCCTGGTTTATCAGGCAGTGGTAGAGAATGGTGCCTGCGAACAGTCAGCGCGAATGGTTGCGATGAAGGCTGCCTCCGATAATGCGGGGGATCTCATCAATGAGTTGCAGTTGATCTACAACAAGGCTCGCCAAGCTGCGATTACCCAGGAAATTTCCGAGATCGTCAGTGGTGCTGCAGCGGTCTGACGCGCAGGCCTTGCCACAGAATTAGTTTTTAACAATTAGAGAGTCGCCTGGAGCGGCAAGAGGAACCGAAATGAGTTCGGGCAAAGTGGTTGAAATCATCGGCGCCGTGGTGGACGTTCAGTTCAGCAGCGGTGACATGCCAAAGGTCTATGAAGCACTCAAGATCGAAGAGGCCAGCCTCACTCTGGAAGTCCAGCAACAGCTGGGTGATGGTGTGGCGCGTACCATTGCGATGGGGTCCACCGATGGCCTGCGGCGGGGTGTGATGGTCGAGAGCACGGGCTCTCCTATCACCGTACCGGTCGGCCAGGGAACCCTGGGGCGTATCATGGATGTGTTGGGTGAGCCGGTCGACGATGCGGGCGAGGTCAAGGTTGAGACGCGCATGCCGATCCACCGCAATCCCCCGCCATTTGAAGATCAGGCAGCCACCACAGAGGTTCTCGAGACCGGCATCAAGGTCATCGACCTGATCATGCCCATCGTCAAGGGTGGTAAGGTCGGGCTGTTCGGCGGCGCCGGCGTAGGCAAGACCGTGACCCTGATGGAATTGATCCGCAACATCGCGGTAGAGCACTCCGGTTTTTCTGTTTTCGCCGGTGTGGGTGAGCGTACCCGTGAAGGTAACGACTTCTACCATGAGATGGCCGAAGGTGGTGTACTCGACAAGGTTGCCCTGGTTTACGGTCAGATGAACGAACCGCCGGGCAACCGCCTGCGAGTCGCCCTGACCGGCCTGACAATCGCGGAGAACTTTCGCGACGAAGGCCGTGACGTGTTGTTGTTTGTCGACAATATCTACCGTTATACTCTGGCAGGTACCGAGGTATCCGCACTGCTGGGCCGTATGCCCTCTGCAGTGGGTTACCAGCCGACCCTGGCGGAAGAGATGGGTACGCTGCAGGAGCGCATCACTTCCACCAAGACCGGTTCCATCACCTCGTTCCAGGCAGTCTATGTCCCTGCGGATGACTTGACCGATCCCTCTCCGGCAACCACCTTTGCGCATCTGGATGCGACTCTGGTGCTCTCCCGTCAGATCGCCGAACTGGGTATCTACCCGGCGGTGGATCCACTGGACTCCACCTCTCGGATTCTCGATCCCAACGTTGTGGGTCAGGAGCATTACGATACCGCCCGCGCCGTTCAGGGTACCCTGCAGCGCTACAAGGAGCTGAAGGACATCATCGCAATTCTCGGTATGGATGAACTCTCCGAGGAGGACAAAACGGTGGTACAGCGCGCTCGTAAGATCCAGCGCTTCCTCTCCCAGCCCTTCTTCGTGGCGGAGGTCTTCACCGGTAGTCCGGGCAAGTATGTCGGCCTGAAAGACACCATTTCCGGCTTCAAGGCGATTGTCGAGGGTGAGTATGACCATCTGCCTGAGCAGGCTTTCTACATGGTTGGCTCCATCGAGGAAGCCGCCGAGCGTGGCGGTGACGTCTGATCCCACTCTAGGGAGTGCTAAGCTATGGCAATGACAATCCATGTCGATATTGTGAGCGCCGAAGGCGAGCTCCATTCCGGTAGTGCGGAGATGGTCTATGCGCCGGCGGTAATGGGTGAGGTGGGCATTGCACCACGTCATACACCGCTGGTTACCCGGCTGAAGCCGGGTGAAGTGCGAGTCGACACCGGCGGCGGTGAGATGCAGCACTTTTTTGTCTCTGGCGGCATTCTGGAAGTGCAGCCCCATGTGATCACAATTCTGGCGGATACCGCCGCCCGTGCCGCCGATCTCGATGAAGTGGCAGCCCAGGCAGCCAAGCGACGCGCTGAAGAGGCGATGGTGGACAAGTCTGCCGAATTTGAATATGCCAAGGCACAGTCCGAGTTGGCTGAAGCGGTTGCGCAGCTGCGCACCATCGAGGGTCTTCGCAAGAGGGGTCGCGGCTAGACCGTTCTGATTGCACCGTTCAACAGGGTCTCTCTGTTAAGAGAGGCCCTTTTTTGGTTTTAAAGCTATGTCCAAAGAAGTGATAAAAACAGGCAAATTTGTCTCCCTGACCTATTCCATTGTCGAGGAGCAAGGCAATGTTCTTGAGCAGAGTGACCTGCCGGTCAACTATATTCACGGCGGTGAGACTGAGCTGATCGGTGGCATGGACGCTGCAGTGACGGGTCGTTCTCCTGGAGATAAGGTGTCGTTTACCCTCTCCCCGGATCAAGGTTTCGGGGATCATGATCCGGATCTGACTTTTACCGATGACATTGAAAACGTGCCCCCTGAATTCCGTAAGCTGGGCGCTGAAGTTCAGATGCAGAATGAGCAAGGTGAAGCCAAGAGTTTTTTTGTCACCAGGATTGAAAACGGCAAGCTGACGGTTGATGGTAACCATCCACTTGCCGGCAAGACACTCACTGTCAACATCAAGATTGTTGAAGTGCGTGACGCAACCAAAGAGGATGCCATGAGTGTTGGTGTTCCCGGCCAGAACCCAACCATCAACTGAAACACTTATTTCACTATTGCTCCCCGCCAACAGGTGCGCTCCGCGCCCCCTGCCGTTATACTCGGAAAGACGAATAGAAGGGATTGTTTGCACCTCCTGGTACCAGGCGATGAAGATCTGGAAGATGGACGCTCTTTTTGAGACCGCATTAATAATTTATTAGTGTTGGGCTTTGAATTTGCTCTCATTTGTGAAGAATTTAAAGTCATGGCGTTTTTTGCCGACATCCTTTTTCAGGACATCCTGAAACCGAATTGATTTGTTTCGGTGAACGGCCACAAATGGAACATTCCAACTACCAGACCATCATGGAGCATGCATGAAACTCGGTGTTTTGATCCTCGCAGCCGGACAGGGTACCCGGATGCGATCCCGCCTTCCGAAGGTGCTACATCCATTAGCTGGCAAGCCGCTTCTATCCCATGTGGTTGAGACAGCCCAGGCGTTTTCACCCGACAGAATCACCGTCATCTATGGGCATGGTGGGGAGCAGGTCAAGTCGACGCTGGCTGATCAACACCTCGATTGGTGTGAGCAGAAAGAGCAGTTGGGTACGGGCCACGCCGTAATCGAAGCATTACCCCATCTCAAGTCAGACGATCGAGTATTGATTCTCTATGGGGATGTGCCTCTTATCAGCGGTGAGACCCTTGAGGCGTTGATGGCTAGATTGGGAAAGAGTGATCTGGCGTTGCTGACGGTCAAGCTTGAAAATCCAAGTGGTTATGGGCGGATCGTGCGAGATAGCGACCACCACATCACCAGTATCGTTGAGCAGAAGGATGCCTCCGAGGCAGAACTTGCGATCAACGAGATCAATACCGGCATCATGGCGGTAAGCCGCGCAAGGCTCGAGGGTTGGCTCGCCCGTATTGACAACAACAATGCCCAGCAGGAGTACTACCTGACGGATATCATCGCCCTGGCGGTTGAGGACGGCGTAGAGGTCCAGTCGGTACACCCCTCCAGCGAGGAGGAGGTAATGGGCATCAACGACCGTGCGCAGCTGGCCTTTCTGGAACGCTACTATCAGCGACAACGCGCCGATGAGTTGATGGCTGCCGGCGCCTCCCTGGCGGACCCGGCTCGGGTGGATATTCGTGGCAAGCTGGTTGTCGGTCAGGATGTATTTATCGACTGCAATGCCATATTCGAGGGCCAGGTCGAATTGGCGGACGGCGTGAAAATAGGCCCCAATGCGGTAATAAAAAACGCCCGCATTGGTGAAGGCGTGGAGATTCTGCCCAACTGTGTCATTGAGGATGCGGAGATAGGCGCAGGTTCCCGCATCGGTCCCTTCGCCCGTGTGCGTCCGGAGACGAAACTTGCCGAGAAAGTGAATGTCGGCAACTTTGTCGAGATCAAGAAATCGACTGTGGGCAGAGGCAGCAAGATCAACCATTTGAGTTATGTGGGCGATAGCCTGGTTGGCCATTCGGTGAACATTGGCGCGGGTACCATCACCTGCAATTACGATGGGGCCAACAAACACCAGACCGTGATCGGGGATAATGCTTTCATCGGCTCCGATAGCCAATTGGTTGCGCCGGTGATAATTGGCGATGGCGCCACCGTCGGTGCCGGTTCAACCATTACCCGGGATGCTGCACCCAATAGCCTGACCCTGAGCCGAGCGAAGCAGCTCACCGTGAGCAGCTGGCATCGCCCGGTCAAACAACCCAAAAAATAATAGGCAGGAGCACGAGTTATGTGTGGCCTCGTTGGAGGAATCGCACAGCGGGACGTAGTGCCGATTATGATGGAGGGTCTAAGCCGGCTCGAATATCGGGGTTATGATTCGGCGGGTATCGCGGTGCTTGATCAGGCGGAAAAGATGCAGCGCATCCGCTCTGTCGGAAAAGTGGCAATGCTGCAGGAGATGGTGGACAGCGGCAATGTCAGCGGAAATCTTGGGATTGCCCATACCCGTTGGGCCACCCACGGCATGCCTGCAGAGCGAAATGCCCATCCTCACATGAGTGGGGAGCAGGTGGCGATCGTCCACAACGGTATTATCGAAAATTACGCCCTGCTGCGTAAAGAACTCGAAGGCCAGGGTTACCGCTTCACCTCCGAAACAGATACTGAGGTTATCGCGCACCTGCTGGGCAGTATTCTGAAAGATGAACAGAATCTGCTAAAAGCGGTACAGAAATCGATCACCCGGCTGGTTGGCGCCTATGGCCTGGCGGTGGTCAGCACGGATGACACAAACAAGATGGTTGTCGCCCGCGCGGGCAGTCCGCTGGTAATTGGTATCGGTGTCGGCGAACACTTTATAGCCTCAGATGTCTTTGCGTTGTTGCCGGTAACCCAGCGCTTCGTCTTTCTCGAAGAGGGGGATGTTGCAGAGATCACCCGTGAAAGCGTGCGTATCTTCGATAACGAAGGGAACCCGGTGGAACGGCCGGAACGCACCTCCGAACTCTCCGCCTCCACAGCAGAAAAGGGTCCCTATCGCCACTACATGCTCAAGGAGATCTTCGAGCAGCCGTCGGTGATTGCCGAGACCCTGGAGGGCCGCATCCACAAGGGCCGCTTGCTCGAGGACAGTTTTGGCCACGAAGCGAAGGCGCTGCTCGATAAGACGAAGAGTGTCCACATCATCGCCTGCGGCACCTCATATCATGCAGGCATGGTGGCACGTTACTGGCTCGAAGAGGCCGGTGTTCCTTGCAGCGTGGAGGTAGCCAGCGAGTTCCGCTACCGCAAGGTCGTGGTGCCGGACGACACCCTCTTCCTCACCATTTCGCAGTCGGGTGAGACGGCGGACAGCCTTGCCGCGTTGCGCGGTTCCAGAGAGATGGGTTATATCGGAAGCCTCACTGTCTGCAACGTGCCGGAAAGCTCCCTGGTGCGAGAATCCAATGCCGCGCTGATGACCCGTGCCGGTCCTGAGATCGGTGTTGCCTCCACCAAGGCGTTCACCACCCAGCTGGTGGCTTTGCGCCTGCTCACCCTGGCGCTGGCACGCCGTTTCGGCATGCCCCCGGAGCAGGAAGAGGTCTACGTCAACGAGCTACACGCCCTGCCCCGCCAGGTAGAGGTGGTACTGGAACTCAGCGATGCGATAAAGGAGATGGCGAATGCCTTTTCGGAAAAGAACCATGCCCTCTTCCTGGGTCGGGGTACCTTCTATCCCATCGCCATGGAAGGTGCGCTGAAACTCAAGGAGATCTCCTATATCCACGCGGAGGCCTATCCCGCGGGCGAACTGAAACATGGCCCGCTGGCGCTGGTTGATGCGGAAATGCCGGTGGTCTGCGCCCTGCCCAATGACCCGTTGCTGGAAAAGGTCATTTCCAATCTGCAGGAGGTCCGGGCGCGGGGCGGTGAGCTCTTCCTGTTCAGTGATCACGATGTTCAGATCGATCTGGATCGCTTCCAGAATTTGACCCTGGCGGACATCTACCCTTCAACTGCGCCCATCGTCTACAGCGTCCCGCTGCAACTGCTCTCCTATCATGTGGCGGTACTAAAGGGTACTGATGTGGATCAGCCGCGAAATCTGGCAAAGTCTGTGACGGTGGAATAGGTACACAGGACGTAGTGTTGGATTGGTAACCCCTTCTTCCCGAGAGAGAAGGGCAAACGACCGTATGGCTGATCAATTCGGCTATTAACTGGTGGAGTATTCAGATCCCCATTCTTGCCTAAATAGCCGATCCCCCCTGCTCGACACAAGGGGGACCGACAGGCTAATGCCTAGCCTAGTGGTCTGGAACGATTTGCACGTTATCTTCACCGCGAATCATCATGCCATCCATGGTCTCGGCTTCTAGCATTACACTTGCCTCGCCCGGCTCGATCATGAACTGAGCGGTATAGACCTGGCAGATCAGGTCGGTCAACTGATCACCGTTGATATCCTCTCGATGGCAGAGGTACTTGCCACTCTTGCCCACCATCTTTACCCGGGCACTGGCCAGGGCAACACTCTCTGGCAGTACGGTCGTGGCATCAAAATCTGCAGAGCTCAGGATTGCCACCGGCACCACACCGGAGGAACTCAGGTTGATACTGTTGATGGCGCTACCCGGCTTGATGTCGATCTCCACCGGGATCGTGTCTTCCATCTCAATCAGCAGCTTGATGGCGGCCTCTGCCACGCCACGGCTAAACACGTTGCAGTAACTGCCATCCCAGGCCCGCATTGCAAGTGTATTCTCACCCTGGTTCAGATAGGAAGTGACATCAACCCAACCGGTCTGATTGGCGCCACCAGTGAGGTCGATATAGGCCAATGTGCCATTGATGTAGAGCTGGAACTCATCATTCACATCGAACTTGGCGGTTGCACCAAGCAACGGTCGATCGATCGTGAACTGATAGCGGAAGTAGGCCTCATCCGGACCGTAGATATACTCGCCGCATTCAGATGGGCAATCCCACATGAAGACCTCCAAATCTGGACCAGGAGGATTTCCATACCAGATCGCAAACGGCGTAGGCGCAGTAGCATTACGCCAACCAGAATCCTCGAAGCCTGCTTCCGTCCACGCCGGTCCCGCAGAACCGAGGGTCCCCGGGCAGATACCCGGATCGGCCACCGCATTAAATGACTTCCAGTCACTGCTGCTCTCGACGACGAGCGTACCCGCCAGCGCCGGTGCTACGAAAAGGCACCCTGCCAACACCGCTAATATCAGGCTCCATTTGAAAGGCGAGGTTGGCGAACTCAAGCGTGTTTGTCTAAACATCGCACACCCCCAACATTTGACAGATGAACTATCATCCTTACGAAAATGCTGCAGAAATCCCTTCCTGTACTATAATTTTAGGTTTGGATTCAAAAGGTTTTATTGACCCCTGTCATTGCAGCGTCGACTAATGAACTTCAGGTGAATAATAGGGAAATATAAGGGAAGTACCACGGTTGATAGAGGCTGTTGAGCATTCTCTTCGTTTGGGTTTGGCATTGGGTGGTGAAGTGGAGGATACTTCACAGTTGCCACTCACCGCCGTGCTGCAGGGCCGGCGTAACGACCCTATCAACCTGGAGTCTGCAAGATGTTTCGTAAAGAGCTGAAGGTCCTGGATTGCACTATTCGGGACGGGGGCCTGATCAACAATTACCAGTTCTCGCTGGATTTCGTGAAGGCGGTATGGCGGGCGACTTGCGATGCCGGCGTCGATATCGTGGAGTTGGGCAAGAAACTGACCGAGAGCGACGAGTATACCCGGGATAAATACGGCGCCTGGAACTTCTGCGACGACGACGACCTGCGGCGTGTTATCGACTCCCACGAGTGCGAAAAGCCACCCCTGGTGGCGGTTATGTACGATGTGGGCCGGGTGGATATCCACAAACTCCAGCCCAGGGACCAAAGCCCCATCGATATGGTCCGTATCGCCTGCTATGTGCACCAGATAGATGCAGGCCTGGAGTTGGTGAAATGCTGCAAAGACCTGGGGTATCTCACCACCATGAACATCATGGCCGCCTCTGCCGCCATCGAAACCGAACTGGTGGAGGGGTTACAGGAGGTCGATCAGACGACTGAGCTGGACTATCTCTACCTGGTGGATAGCTTTGGCGCCTTCTATTCCGAGCAGGTGACTTATTATCTCAAGCTGTACCAGAAATACGCACCAAGCAAGGAGCTGGGTTTTCATGCCCACAACAACCAGCAACTGGCCTTTTCCAATACCCAGCAGGCGATCATCGACGGGGTCAACCTGCTGGATGCCACCATTAACGGCATTGGCCGTGGCGCCGGTAACTGTAACCTCGAGTTACTGTTGAACTTCCTCAAGAACCCGAAATTCCATGTACGTCCCATCTACAAGGTGATTCAGGAGGATTTCGTCCCCCTGCGCGAACAGATCGAATGGGGCTTCAATGACATCTACGGCATCAGCGGCCACCTTAACCAGCACCCCCGTGATGGTATGAAAGTGCGCGGCAATCCGGAATTGAAGGACAAGTGCTACGATTTCTACCTTGAGTCCCTGCGCCTGGAGGGTGGGGATTGAAAAAACCAAGCGGGCGCCCTTCATGGCGCCCGCTGTATTATCGTCAATGACTTCCCCAAAGTGACTCCACCCGCTGATCCCGCCGGCAGGCATAGCGGTAGTATTTATAGCGCACAGGGTTCTTGAGGTAGTAATCCTGGTGGTACTCCTCGGCGGGATAGAAGGTCGCAACAGGCTTCAATTCGACTTTGATCTGCGCTTCAAAAGGTTTGTTCTGTCTGAGCTTGGATAGTGACTGATATGCCGCTGCCTTTTGTTTTGATCCCCGGTAAAAAATAACCGGCCGGTACTGTGGGCCGCGATCGCAGAACTGGCCATCGTCACGGGTGGGGTCGATATGGCGCCAGAAGTAATCGAGGATTTCGTCATAGCTCACCCGCTTAGGGTCATAGATCACCTCAACCGCCTCGATATGACCTGTGCCGCCCATTGAGACTTCTTCGTAGGACGGCATATCCAGATGCCCATCTGTGTAGCCGGAGATAGCATCCACCACCCCGTCCAGTTTTTCGTAGTCGGATTCGACACACCAGAAACAGCCGCCGGCGAGGATCGCTGTCTCATATTTAAAGCTTTGGGCCTGAAGCGGTGGGGATAAGAGTGCAGTGAGCATTGCGATGCTGGATATGTGTCTGTTCATGGTTTCTTAATCTCTGCGCTGAACGAGGTGAGATCGATCTCCCTAGTTAGAACGAAGAATAGTGGGTATGTTCAGAGAAACCATCACGATTTGATAACAATGGTTTAACAAGTCGAAAAACAGCGGGTTTTTGTAAGCATAAAATCTACGGCTAAGTATCAGCTTACTGAATAGCAGCATAGCGCGCCGCCCCCAACAGGGCAGCCTGGTCGTTGAGGATTACCTTTACTGGTATCGCTTCCATCAGATGGCGCATGCGGCCTTTGTCGAAAAAGGCCTTGAGGAAGGTCGGTTGCTTGAGACGTTGCAGAATCCTCGGCGCGATGCCGCCGCCTAGGTAGACGCCGCCGGACGCCATTATCTTAAGGGCGTGGTTGCCTGCTTCGCGTCCGTAGAGGTGGATGAAAAGATTCAGTGACTCGTCACAGATCGGATCTTTTCTCGCCATGGCAGCGTTGGAGATGGCCGGGGCGCCGCCGAGTTTGTTCATCTCCAGTTTCAGCCAGCCAGGGGTGGGGGTGCGGCGGTAAGTGCGCAGAAAGCTGTGGATGGCCTCCAGTCCTGGACCAGAGACCAACCGTTCCCAGCTGACATGACCATACTTCTCCGCCAGGGTTTGGTAGAGGGCGAACTCCAGTTCGTTGCTGGGGCTGAAATCGGTGTGGCCTCCCTCTGATGAGAAGGGCCGATGGACGTTGCCGTCCCAGTAGAGTCCTGCCTCCCCCAGTCCGGTACCGGCGGAGACGATGGAAGCATTTCCCGGCAGATCCACTCTGCCGGGATTGAGCAGGTGGAAGTCATCGGGAGAGAGCGCGCCTATGCCCCAGGCGTTGGCCTCAAGATCATTGATCAGCCAAGTCTCATCAAAGCCGAAACGGTCGGTGATGGTGCGGGCGGTGATCTTCCATGGGAGATTGGTGGTCTCACAGCTCTGGTTGACCACTGGGCCGGCGATACCGAAACAGGCCCGTTGAATGCGCCAGGAGAAGTGCTCGCTGAAATCGTCGAGGATCGCCTCCAGCGAGTCGAAATTCCGGCTGGGATAGGTGGATTCCAGCAGGGCCTCTCCCGGCCTGTTCTCTTCGATTCTGTATAACGCCAGACGTGTGTTGGTGCCGCCGATGTCGCCTGCCAAAACTTCCATTCCGATATGCCTTGTCGCTAAGGATGTAGGACCATTCTAGCCTAGTCTCTATTCGGAAACCCAAAACTCACCACGAAGGGGACAAAGGACACGAAGAAGGATTAATACTAATCAATTTGTTGATTCGTGCCTTCGAGTTCTTCGAGGTGAAAGGGGTTTCTTGGCGGATGCTCCGATGGCAATAATTGATTAAGATAGGCACATGGATGTCTCCCCTATTCTCGATCCACTGAATGAAGCACAGCGTGACGCGGTTAGCGCCTCGGTTGGCAATACTTTGGTGCTCGCGGGCGCCGGAAGCGGCAAGACCCGTGTCCTGGTGCATCGTATCGCCTGGCTGTTGACGGTGGAGGAGGCTACGCCCTGGTCGGTGCTAGCTGTGACATTTACCAACAAGGCGGCCAAAGAGATGCGTGGGCGCATCGAGGAGCTGTTGGGTCAGCCCATCGGCGGCATGTGGGTCGGCACCTTTCACGGGCTGGCGCACCGCCTGCTGCGAGCCCACTGGAAGGAGGCGGGACTGCCCCAGAGTTTCCAGATCCTCGATTCAGACGACCAGTTCCGCATGATCAAGCGGATCCTGAAAAGCCTCGACCTGGATGATGCCAAGTGGCCGCCACGGCAGGTACAGTGGTTCATCAACGGCAAGAAGGATGAAGGGCTGCGTGCCCAACACCTGGATGATGGCGGCGATCCTTACCAGCACCAGATGATCCGCATCTATACCGAATACCAGGCGGCCTGTGAGCGTGGCGGTATGGTGGATTTCGCCGAACTGCTACTGCGCGCCCATGAGTTGTGGCGCGACCGGGCCGATATCCTGCAACACTATCAGGCGCGCTTCCGTCACGTGCTGGTGGATGAGTTTCAGGACACCAATGCAATTCAGTACGCCTGGCTGAGGCTGTTGACCAGGGGTCAGGACAACCTCTTCGTGGTGGGTGATGATGACCAATCGATCTACGGCTGGCGTGGCGCGCAGGTAGAGAATATCCGCAATTTTGAGCAAAACTGCTCCAATAGCCGTATGTTCAAACTGGAGCAGAACTACCGCTCTACCGGTAATATCCTCAACGCGGCCAATGCACTGATCGGCAACAACCCCTCGCGTCTGGGCAAGCAGCTCTGGACCGCCGACGGCGAGGGTGACCCGATCAACCTCTACTCTGCCTTCAACGAGGTGGATGAGGCGCGGTTTGTCATCGAGCGTATCCGCCAGTTCATCTCCGATGGCAACAGTCGTAGTGAATCGGCGATTCTCTACCGTACCTCTGCCCAGTCGCGGATCTTTGAAGAAGCGCTTGTTCAGTCGGCGATTCCCTACCGGGTCTATGGTGGGTTGCGTTTCTTCGAGCGCGCAGAGATCAGGGACGCCATGGCCTATCTGCGTCTGCTCAACAACCCGGATGACGATGCCGCCTTTGAGCGTGCGGTGAACATGCCGCCACGGGGGATCGGACCCAAGACCGTCGATGCGGTGCGGGCGCACGCCAGGGATTTCAACGTCTCTCTCTGGGTGGCGACTGCGGAGCTGCTCAAGGGGGGCGCCATGCCCCGCCGTGCGGCCAACTCACTGCAGGGATTTCTTGATCTGGTCGAGGAGCTGCGGATCGATACTGCGGCCCTGGATCTGCCTGAAAAGGTCGAGCAGGTGCTGGCCGCCAGCCGTCTGCCGGAACACTTCGAAAAGAGCCGGGACGGCAAGGGTCAGGACCGCAAGGAGAATCTGGAGGAACTGGTCAATGCCACCCGCCAGTTTGGCTACGAGGCCCACGCAGACGAGGAGATGGACGAGCTATCCTCCTTTCTCTCCCACGCCGCGTTGGAGGCGGGGGAGGCCCAAGGCGATCCCTTCGAGGACTGCGTGCAACTGATGACCCTGCACTCCGCCAAGGGGCTGGAGTTCCCCCTGGTCTTCTTGGTGGGTGTAGAAGAGGGGCTCTTTCCCCACAGTATGTCGGCGGATGACCCGGAGCGCCTGGAGGAGGAGCGGCGGCTCTGTTATGTGGGGGTGACCCGCGCCATGCAGACGCTCTATATGAGCCATGCTGAAAGTCGCCGTCTGCACGGACAGGAGAACTATCCCAGGCCCTCCCGCTTCCTGCGGGAGATCCCCTCGTCACTGATGCGTGAGATCCGCTCCGGACCTCAGGTCACCCAGCCCCTCTACAGCAAACCGGCTCGCGCCTACACAGATGAGTCGGTGGGTTTCAGCCTGGGTCAGCGGGTCATTCACCCCAAGTTTGGTGAAGGTGTCGTCCTGAATGCCGAGGGTCAGGGGCGTAGCGCCAGGGTGCAGGTCAATTTTGAAACCGAGGGCAGCAAGTGGCTGGTGGTCGCCTATGCGAACCTGTCGCCTTGTTGAAACTGAGTGAAACAGCCCGCCGAATGGGCAGAACCTGGAGAAGTTGATGAAACGCCGTGAATTTATAAAAAAAGTGGGCGCCGGCTCTTTGGTGGCAGGCACGGCCCTTGCCGTTTCGCCGATGGTGCAGGCAAAAGCGCAATTCAAATGGAAGATGGTGACCACCTGGCCGAAGAACTTTCCCGGCCTCGGTACCGGGGCGAACAAGCTGGCCCAACTGATCACCGAGATGAGCGGAGGGCGCATCAAGGTAAAGGTCTATGGCGCAAAAGAGCTGGTGCCTGCGTTCGAAGTTTTCGACGCAGTCTCCCGCGGCACCGCCGAGATGGGCCATGGCGCGGCCTACTATTGGAAGGGTAAGAGCGAGGCGGCGCAGTTCTTCTCCACGGTGCCCTTCGGCATGACGGCTCAGGAGATGAATGGCTGGCTTTACTACGGTGGCGGTCTCAAGCTGTGGCGCGAACTCTACAAGAAATTTGGCATGATCCCCGCACCGGCCGGTAACACCGGTGTGCAGATGGGTGGCTGGTTCAACAAGGAGATCAACAGCGTGGAAGACCTCGAGGGGTTGAAGATGCGCATCCCCGGCCTGGGCGGCGAAGTGTTGAAGCGGGCGGGCGGCACACCGGTCAATCTGCCCGGTGGCGAGCTGTTCACCTCACTCCAATCCGGCGCCATTGATGCCACTGAGTGGGTGAATCCTTACAACGACCTCGCCTTCGGTCTCTTCAAGGCGGCCAAGTACTACTACTATCCGGGTTTCCACGAGCCCGGCACTACGCTGGAGGCGGTCATCAACCAGAAGGCCTTCGATGCGCTGCCCAAGGATCTGCAGTCCATCGTGCTCAACGCCTGCAAGGTGGTGAATCAGGATATGCTGGCGGAGTACACCGCGCGTAATCCGGCAGCGCTCAAGACCCTGGTGGAGAAACATAAGGTCGATATTCGTAGCTATCCGAAGGACGTCATAGCGACCCTGCGTAAATACTCGGAAGAGGTGGTGCAGGAACTGGCCGGCAAGGACGATTTCACCAAGCGGGTCTACGACTCCTACAGCGCTTTTCTGAAGGGATCCCGTGAATGGGGCGCGCTCTCAGATATGGCCTATCTCGACGCCCGCGACCGGGACTGATTGGCAATGTCATCTCGACCGTAGGGTGCGCTATGCGCACCAGCAATCATGGTGCGCACGGCACACCCTACGTTTTTGATATTCAGCAATAGATGATCCCCCCTCCCCTCTCCCTCTATGTGCATATTCCGTGGTGTGTGCGGAAATGCCCCTACTGCGATTTCAACTCCCATGCGGCGGATGAAAGCCTGGATGAAGCAGCCTATGTGGAGGCGCTGCTGGCGGATCTGAGTGTCGACACAGCCAATCTTAAAGATCGCCCGCTACAGAGCATCTTCATCGGTGGAGGCACGCCCAGTCTCTTCTCTCCGGCGGCGATTGAGCAGTTGCTGGTTGGGGTACGGGAGCGAATCGACTGCCCTGAAGGCATGGAGATCACCCTGGAGGCCAACCCCGGATCCCTGGAGGCTGAATATTACACCGGCTTTCGTGCGGCTGGAGTCAACCGTCTCTCCATCGGTGTACAGAGTTTTGACGCAGAAAGTCTGCGGGCCCTGGAGCGGATACATGGCTCGGACGAAGCGACCAAGGCGGTTGAGTCCGCAAAGGCGGCCGGGTTCAGGTGCATTAACCTGGATCTGATGTTCGGCCTGCCGGGGCGGTCACCTGAGGCAGCCAGGCGGGACGTGGAGTTGGCGCTAGAGCTCGATCCCGGTCACATCTCCTACTATCAATTGACCCTTGAGCCCAACACCCGTTTCCATCATGCGCCCCCGCAACTGCCGGATGACGATCTGATATGGGAGATACAGCAGCAGGGACAGGCCCAGCTGGCGGCTGGGGGATATGATCAGTATGAGATCTCCGCCTATGCCCGGCAGGGAGAAGCGTGCTGCCATAACCTTAACTACTGGTCTTTCGGTGACTACCTGGGAATAGGCGCCGGCGCCCATGCCAAGGTGACAGATAGGGCTGGCGGGATCAGACGCTTCTGGAAGATGCGGAGTCCCGGCGGTTATCTGCAGGGACGCGCCGGTGGTTTGTTTACCCAGGGAGAAAAAACGTTGGCGCCGGAAGAGCGGGTGCTGGAGTTTATGATGAATGGGATGCGCCTGTGTGAAGGTATTGAGATCACGATGTTTGAAGCCCGCACAGGCTTGGATTTGTCGGTCATGAACCATGCGCTCGACAAGGCAGAATCACGGGGTCTGCTGGAGAGAGGTGAAGGGCGCATCAGGCCAACTGAGCTGGGTCAGCGCTTCCTCAACGATCTGTTGCAGCTTTTTACCTGAAGGCAAAAGATGCGGAAGGCAGGATGAAAAACGACTATGTGCCGATAGCTTGTTTGCTGCATGAGCAGTTTGAGTATGCGGTACTTAAAAGAGCATGGCTTGAGTTGATTTGGCGGGATGAAATGGGGTTGGAGGTGCACGGCAAGGTGCGCCCTACCGACGTCTATACTCAAGCCGGGGCCGAGTATCTGCAGGGTATCACTGAGTCAGATGAGAGGGTGAAGATCCGCCTGGATATGATCGGAGAGGCCCGCTGGAGTGGCAGCGGAGAGGCCTTCGAGGGCTGGGACAGGCAGGCGTGTCGGAAACCTGGCAGTCAAGAATAACGAGCAGTAACACTATGATATTTAAAAGGTTATCTTTTTGTAACCGGCGCTATCATTAAATCTGGGAAGCAGGTTCTGCGACAATGCAGTGTAGCCGTGGTAGTTTTTTACCATCTCAGGCGTTTAGGTGCGACTCGGATGAATAAGAATAATTTTGACACTATGGACTTTGATTCCATGCTTGCCGTGGCCAAGGAGCGTCGGAGGAGTTCGAACGCCTGCGCTTGGAGGCGATTGATGAATTTATCGAAAGTGCCCCGGAGGAGCGCCGACATCGTCTGCGTTGTCTGCAGTGGCGTATCGACCAGGAGCGCCGCAACCGTACCCCGTTGAGCGCCTGTCTGCATATATCCCGTATGATGTGGGAGCAGCTTCATGGAGAGTTTGGTTTGCTCGCAAGAATCAGTGGATTGAAGGACAAACCCTGGACAGAGGCGACGGAGGAGCCTTGCTCTGCCAAAGTGATTGATTTCAGGGCATCCGGCGGACACTGAATCCCCTCCTCCGCATCGCAAGTCCAGCGCGGTAATAGAATGCTTGCCTAAGGCGTCGGTTTCTTATATAATTGCGCGCTTTCTCCGCCCACTATGGCGGTAATTAATAGTTTCTAGATAGCGGGTCTGACATGAAAGCGGATATCCATCCTAAGTACAATGAGGTCAAGGTCGTTTGCAGTTGCGGTAGCGAGTTCGTTACCCGTTCCACCTTGGGTAAGGACGAGCTGCACGTCGAAGTCTGTTCTGCCTGCCATCCTTTCTACACCGGCAAGCAGAAGATCCTCGATACTGCCGGTCGTGTCGATAAGTTTCGTAAGAAATACAACCGTTAATCTCGCCGCCCTGCCCGCTTCGCGGTCTGTGACCGCGCAGCGTGTGGATCGAACAAGGCAGATGACAGCAAAAAGGCTCCGCAGTGCGGGGCCTTTTTTGTTGTTGCTCTTTCTGGCGTTGCTGTTCAGCAGCGCTGTCGATGCTTCCTGCCCTTCCCTGCGCAGCGGTGAGTTATTCGAAGTGGCGGAGGTTTTCGATGGGGATACTCTGCTGCTGTCCGATGGCCGCAGGATTCGCCTGATCGGTATCAATACCCCGGAGACAGGTTGGGAGGATAAACCCGACGAACCTCATGCCAAGGCTGCAAAGAGACGGCTTGAGCGGCTGGTCTCCGATTCCGGTAAGCGGATTCGTCTGGAGAAGGGGCATCAACAAAAGGATCGCTACCGACGGATCCTGGTCCACGTATATAGCCAGAATGGAAAAAATCTTATTGAGGCACTGTTGCAGGATGGTGCGGGTTTCCAGATCGCCTTTCCCCCGAATCTAGACCACCTGCAATGTTATAGTGCGGCAGAAAGCCGGGCACGTGCTGCGGGACGGGGTGTTTGGGCCAGTGCGTCGGTGGCCGATGCGGCTGGGCTGGCGCGCTCAGTCGAAGGGTTTCGATTGCTGCGGGGCTGGGTTGAAAAGTTGCAACAGAGCCGCCGTTCTCTCTGGTTGAAGATTGCCGGAGTGAAGTTGCGCGTCGACCGCTCGGATCTCGATCATTTCAACGAAGGGCAGCTGGAAAGCTTGGTGGGTCAGCGTGTTGAAGTGCGAGGTTGGATCCGGTCTTATAAGGGGAGCCAGCGCATACGAATCCGGCATCCATCGGCTATCAGAAAGCTTGATGCCATGTAATCTAGTGAAAAGTCTGAGCGTAGGAGCGGCGCCTCGCCGCGATTAGCCGAAGGTTTCGTGGTGAGGCGCCGCTCCTACGGGTGGTTGTAACCGGACCTGCAGCTATTGATCAGGCCTGTGTTTGAGAGAGACGACGGGGATGGCTGTATCACAACCATCCTGGGTGGAGCAGCTACCCTGCTTGCAGGCACCACAACCCACCTTGTAGCCCTTGTATTCGGGATCCTGCCGTGACAGCCAGCCCTGAAACAGCACCCAGCCGCCGCACAGCAGCATCAATCCCAGGAGTGAAAGTATATGGATGAGCATCGGTAACCCTCCTCAGGTTGAGCTGAACAGCCCGGCAAACCCCATGAATGCCATGGAGAGGATGCCGGCAATGATCAGGTTCATGGCGGTGCCGCGAACCAGCACGGGCATGTCGATGATTTCGGTCTCTTCCCGCAGTCCCGCCATCAGGACCATTGCCAAGGTGAAGCCGGCGCCGGCGCCGAGGGCGAAGACCATGCCTTCGGCGAAGCCGTAACCCCGGTTGGTGGCAAAGATTGCGAGTCCCAGTATGGCGCAGTTGGTGGTGATCAACGGCAGGAAGATGCCCAGTGCCTTGAATAGTGCGGGACTGAGCTTCTTGATCGCCATCTCGATAAACTGCACTGTGGAGGCGATGACCACGATGAAACTGATCAGTCTCAGGTAGGGGGCGTGGATCAGCACATAGGCATTGAGAAACCAGGAACAGAGCGCGGTGATGAGCAGCACGAAGGTGGTGGCCAGGCCCAGGCGGAATGAGGTTTCCAGCCTCCCGGAGACGCCGAGAAAGGGACAGAGCCCAAGAAAATAGGCCAGCACGAAGTTGTTGACCAACATGGCGCTGATGAAGATCCAGATCAGATTATCCATGCGTGCTTACCCCTTGGCCTGTTCGGCGGCAACAACCTGTTCCAGAAACCGGGTTTTGCGCTCGGTGACCCAGTTGAAGAAGAGCAGGATCAGACCGAGGGTGATGAAGCCGCCCGGCGGCAGGATCATGATTACCCAGGGTTCAAATCCCGCACCAAACAGATCAATGCCGAAGAGGCTGCCGTTGCCCAGGATCTCGCGCACGCTGCCTAGTGCAAAGAGGGCGATGAGAAAACCGGCGGACATGCCGATGGCGTCCATCACTGCAAAACCCACCGTGTGCTTGGCGGCAAACGCCTCCTGGCGGCCGAGGATCATGCAGTTGGCCACGATCAGCGGGATAAAGGCCCCCAGCTCCTTGTGGATGGCGGGAAACAGGGCCAGCAGGGTGTAGTCGATCACCGTCACGAAGGTGGCGATGATGACGATATAGAGGGAGATCCGTACCTGTTTCGGGATCAGGTTCTTGAAGGCGGAGACCAAGGCGCTCGAGCCCACCAGCACGAACAGGGTGGCGAGTCCCATCGCCAGCGCATTGATGGCGGAGTTGGTCACCGCCAGCATCGGACACATGCCGAGCACCTGCACGAAGACGGGGTTGTCCCGCCAGAGGCCTTTCATCATCTCCTGTACGGCGGAGGGGTCTTTGATGTTGATTGCCATAATTGATGTCTCAATAATTACCAGGGATAAAGGGGGAAGGAATGTTCCCCTTAACCTTCGTCCTTAGTTTTTTTGCTTTCCAGTTTCGGCTCATTGCCTGGGGCTGGCAGCCGGTCTTCCCAGCGTACGCGGGCCTTGTTGATGATCCTCACCACCGCCTTGGCGGAGATGGTGGCGCCGGTGATGGAGTCGATCTCAAAGGGGGTGGATTTGGTGCCCTTCTTTACGGCCTTTATCTCCGGATCGACCGCAAGATCGTCAAAGTTAGCGACAAAGGCCATGTCTTTGAAGATTTTGTCCCCCAAACCTGGGGTTTCCCGGCTCTCCAGTATCTCCATGCCTACGATCTTGCGCTGCTCCGGCAGGTAGCCATAAAGGACGCGGATGGTGTCCTGAAATCCTGGGCCGGCACCCTCCACGGCATAGCCTACGAACTGGCCTTGACTGCCATAACCGCCATAGATCGTATTCTCATCGGCCCCTTTTTCAGTGCGCACCCGCAGTTTTCCGTTGTCGAACTGCAGTTTCTGCATGGTGGTGACGTTCGGCAACACCTTGAAAACCGCCTCTCGCAACTCACGGGCCTTATTGGCGGTGATGGTAGGCAGGGTCGCCTCGAAGATGCTGATGATGATAATGCCGGAGATCAGGCCGGCAAAGGCCAGCGAAAGGGCCAGTTTGGTGGAGCTGGGCTCCTGCTGCTCCAGGGATTGCTGTTCGATGGTCATGCCTTTTTCACTCCCCGTCCAAATACCCGGGGTTGGGTATAGCGATCGATGAGGGGTGTTGCGGCATTCATCAGCAGAATGGCGTACATCATGCCCTCCGGCATGCCGCCGAAGACGCGGATCAGCACCACCAGAAAACCGATGCCTGCACCGAAGATCCAACTGCCCCTGGGGGTGAGCGGTGAGGTGACCGGGTCGGTCGCCATGTAGATCGCCCCAAGCATCATTCCGCCGGAAAAGAGGGTGAAGAGAGGGCTCGGAAAACGTTCCGCATCGACGGCAAACAGGATGCCGGAGAAGATGCCTGCGGCAAGAAAGATGCTGGCGGGGATGCGCCAGTCCAGGTCGCGGCGGAACCAGAGCCAGAGTCCACCGAGCAGCAACAGCAGGCTGCTGGTTTCGCCCAGAGAGCCGGCGGTGTTGCCGATAAAGAGGCTGGAAATAGCGGTGCCCTCATATTCGAACTTCATCAAACCGAGGGGGCTGGCGCCGCTCATGGTGTCCCAGGTGGCCTGCATGAAAGGGGCGGCCAGGGTGCTGGAGTAGAGGTCGAAAAAGTGTTCCGGACCCTGCGCCGCATACCAGGTGGTCATGGCGATGGGAAAGGTTCCCAGCAGAAAGGCTCGTCCCACCAGCGCAGGATTGAAGAGGTTGTTACCCAGTCCGCCCCAGATTACCTTGCCGAGTCCGATGGCCACTACGCCGCCGAGAAAGGCCATCCAGATTGGTAATGCAGGCGGCAGGGTCAGCCCCAGCAGCAGGCCGGTGAGCGCGGCGCTGCCGTCGCCTAGCGCCGTGGTCCGGGTTTGCGCCGGAGTAAACGCCCACTCTGTGGCGACTGCGCCGATGATCGATGCGAGCAGAACCAGCAGGGCGCTGAGGCCGAAAAACCAGAGACCGGCCAGAGTGGCGGGCAGCAGTGCGTACCAGACATCGCGCATTGCCTTGGGGGTGGTCATGCCCTGCACCAGCAGTGGCGCAGGTTGAACCAATAAATTTGGGTCTTTCTTCTTCATGTTTTTTTAAGGCAAAAGGCTAAAGGTTAAAGGCAAAAGGGGGCCGTGCCACCGGATAAGCCAAGCGTTGTCGTTTTTATAATTCATAAAATAATACTTGCACATAACAAACACCGACACATACTCGAAAAGCCTTTAGCCGTAGGCCGGTTCAAGCGTAGCGGAACCGGCAATCTGAATCGTTCTGACGAAGCCTGGATGCCCGATCCGCCGCGCTTGATCGGGCCTACATGTTTTTAGCCGCTTGCCCTCTTATGCTGCTGCCGTAAGTTATTCTTTGCTGTGCGGATATGCTGCACGATCGGTATCCCTGAGGGACAGGAGTAGGTACAGGCACCACACTCCACGCAGTCAGAGACGTTCAGGGCGTTCATCTCATCGAACAAACGGGCCTTGGCGAGGCGGGCGAAACGCGACGGATTGAGAAAATAGGGGCAGGCCTCCAGACAACGCCCGCAGTGGATGCAGGGGTATTCGTGGGGGCGTCCGGTTTCGGCTGCGGTGAAGGCGAGGATGCCGGAGGTACCCTTCAGCACTGGAACATCCAGGCTGGCGATGGGTGCGCCCATCATCGGCCCGCCCGAGATCACCTCACGGGTGTTTTCGCTCAGGCCGCCGCAGAATTTCAGCACCTCCCGGATGGGAGTGCCCAGTGGAACCGTCAGGTTTGCGGGGTAGTGGATGCCGGGGCCTGAGACGGTGACCACCCGCTCCATCAGCGGGCGGCCCAAATCGAACCATTCTGCGACAGCTACCGCAGTGCCGACATTGTTGACCACGATACCGCAATCCCGGGGCAGCTGCCCGGCAGGGATCTCGATGCCGTAGGTCGCCTTGATCAGCATCTTCTCGGCACCCTGAGGGTATTTCATCGGCAACCCGACCACTTCGATGGGCTCGTTGCCGATGGTCCGGGAGAGAATCTCGATGGCATCGGGTTTGTTGTCCTCTACCCCGATAGTGGCCTTTTCCGCTCCGAGTTTGCGGCGGATGATCTCTGCTCCCCGCACAACCGATTCGGGGCGCTCCACCATCAGGCGGTGGTCGGTGGTCAGGTAGGGTTCGCACTCGGCACCGTTGATCAGCAGATTGCTGATTTTCTGTCCTTCCGGGATTGCGTACTTTACATGGGCAGGGAAAGCGGCACCGCCCATGCCCACGATACCAGCCTTCTGCACCTCGGCGATGAAGCCATCCATGGAGAGGGACTCCCAGTCGATGGGCGGGCGGGGTTGAAACTGTTGGGTGGCGTAGGGGTCGGCTTCGATCTCTATGGCTGGCTTGAAGGAGCCGTCCGTATAGCGATGGGGCTCGATGCCCACCACCCTGCCGGTAACGGGGCTGTGCAGGGCGGTGGACATGAAGGCGCCGGGTTCGGCGATCATTTGACCCCGGGCGACCGTATCACCCTTCTTTACCACCGGCTTGGCCGGTACGCCGATATGCTGTCCCAGGGGCATCACATAGCGGGAAACGAAGGGTACGCGCTGTACCGGCAGGTCAACCGTCTGCTCCTTGAGAGGATCAGGATGGACGCCGTGCCGGAAAGTCGGGCGAAGATTCAGTAGTGAGTTGAGCAGTGACATTCTTCAGAAACAGAGAAAAAATAGCCATCAAAGTCGCATAGTCTATCAAAAAACGGCCCTGGGCTGCCCCTACAAAATTACGGCGAAATATGTTTCCAGGAATCTGCTGTGCTATCTCTTGAGGGAGGTTACACTAATCCCGTTTTTCAATCAGGGTAGCAGACGTTTCAGCGCCTCTGCCCATTACGATCAATTGCATCGGCAGAAGCCGTTTGGAGGGGAGATGACCAAGCATATAGGGATACTGACTGCAGGTGGCGATAGCCCTGGCCTCAATGCGGCGATCCGTGGCGTCGGCAAGGCGGCCCAAGGTTATTACGACATGCAGATGATCGGTTTTATGGACGGCTTTCGTGGTCTTGTGGATAACCGCTCCACCCGTTTGGACGGAGGTGTACTCTCCGGCATCCTTACCCAGGGGGGCACCATCCTGGGTACCAGCCGGGATAAACCCCACCGCATGATGTTTGGGGGTAAGAAGCAGGACATGACAAATGTGATTGTCGAGAACTATGCGGCGAATCACCTCGATGCGCTTGTCTGTCTTGGCGGCGGTGGGACCCAGAAGAACGCGCTGCAACTGATGGAGAAGGGTTTGAACGTCATCACTCTGCCCAAGACCATCGATAATGATGTAGGCAAAACCGACACGACCTTCGGTTTCGATACCGCCTTGGGCATCGCCACTGAAGCCATCGACCGGCTTCACAGCACCGCCCACAGTCATCACCGGATCATCGTGGTGGAGATCATGGGACACCGGGCTGGCTGGCTCGCCCTGGGTGCCGGTATTGCGGGCGGGGCGGATGTGATCCTGCTGCCGGAGATCCCCTACGATATCGAGAATGTATCCGAGGCAATTCGAACCCGGGTGCGCAGCGGAAAGAACTTCAGTATTGTCGCCGTGGCGGAGGGCGCGCTGCCCAAAGATCAGGCGGTTTTGGTACGGGCTGCCGAGGCGCGCAAGGCGGCAGCGGTCGACAAGAGGGAGCGCAAGAGCGCCAAAAAGGAGTTGGAGGTGCTGCAGGCTGCCAACGCCAACCATACGGTTACGCTTTCCCAGCAGCTGGAGGCGCTTACAGGATTGGAGTCCAGGGTCACCATACTGGGCCATCTTCAGCGGGGTGGCACCCCATCGGCTGTCGACCGCCTGCTCGCCACCCGGCTGGGTACCGCCTGTGCCGATCTGATTGAGCAGGGGCAGTTCGGGGTAATGGTGGCGGCCCGCGGCGAACTGGCGGTTCCCGTTCCGTTACAGGAGGTGGCGGGTAATAAGAAGTTAGTGCCGATGGACCACCCCTGGGTGGAGAGTGCACGCCGCGTCG
>QFXE01000023.1:0-46804 GCA_003349915.1 endosymbiont of Escarpia spicata | reverse complement strand
TCAAGCGGTGAGTGTGGTATCGAGGCAGTGACCGGTATTGCACTTTTGCAGTTGGTGATTGACGACACCTGTCTCCTGCAGCCGGGAATCGAGCTGCTTGAGGAGTGCCGGTGTTAGCAACTCAGGATGAACGGTGGTGCGGATCTCATAAGCCACGCCACTGGCAACCAGCAGTTGCAGGCTTTCCCAGGCCTTTTCCCCGCTGCCACTGACGCCGGTCAGGGTATCGTAATCTTCTGGCAACGCCTTGATGTCCAGCCCCACCCAGTCGAGTAGGGGCAGCAGTTCGGCCAGCCTTTCCGGGTAGGCCCCGGCGCTGTGCAGACCTGATTTTGAACCCCATCACCCGGACCTGCTGGATTGCAGCTTTGAGGTTGCGTTGCAAAGTGGGTTCGCCTCCGCTGAAAACCACGGCATCCAGCAGTCCCTGACGCTGTTTGAGAAAGTCGATAACGCTTGTCCATTCGATCAGGTCCTCACCCGAACGCGGTAACAGATGGCTATTGTGGCAGTAGCGGCAGGACCAGGGGCAGCCCTGGCAGAAGATAACCGCTGCCAGTTCGCCGGGGTAGTCGATGGTGGTCATTGGCGTGAGACCACCGACTTGCAGCTGCACGTTTGGCATGGTGTGAGGTTATCCCTGACCCGAGTGAAGCTGTGCCTGGCTCTCTTCGAAACAGCGCCGGTCCGTGTGTTCCGACTGCTTACCGGGGTTGAAGGCCGAGACGGGACGGTGGTAACCCATTACCCGGGTCCAGACTTCGCAGCGGGTACGCTCTTCCTCTTTCAGTTCAATGGCAGTTTGCATGGTCGTGTAACTCCTGTTGTTTATTGGCGATCAACTCGTCGTCACAGCTTGGGCAGAACTCGTGCTCGCCGCTGAGATAACCGTGTTTGGGACAGATTGAGAAGGTCGGGGTGATGGTGATATAAGGCAGGCGGAATCGCTCCAGTGACCGTTTCACCAGCCGCCTGCAGGCCTCTGTTGAGCTGATGCGTTCGTTCATATAGAGGTGCAGCACCGTGCCGCCCGTGTACTTTTGTTGTAGCGGCTCCTGGCGTGTCAGCGCCTCGAAGGGGTCGTCGGTGAAACCCACCGGTAGCTGTGAGGAGTTGGTGTAGTAAGGTTTTTCCAGCGTGCCTGCCTGGAGTATCTCGGGCCAACGTTTGCGATCCTCCTTGGCAAAGCGGTAGGTAGTGCCCTCTGCAGGCGTCGCCTCCAGGTTGTACATGTTGCCGGTCTGTTCCTGGAACTCGACTATGCGCTCACGGATATGGTCGAGGAAGCGGATCGCCAGGGCGCTACCGGTTTCACTGGTGATGTCCTGCTCATCCGCAGTGAAGTTGCGGACCATCTCATTGATGCCGTTAACGCCGATGGTGGAGAAGTGATTCCGCAGGGTGCCGAGATAGCGCTTGGTATAGGGGAAGAGTCCCGCATCCATGTGGCGCTGTATCACCTTTCGTTTGATCTCCAGACTGGCGCGGGCAAGGCGCAGCAGCTCATCGAGCCGCTGCATCAATCCGGCTTCATCTCCTTGGTAGAGATGCCCCAGGCGGGCGCAGTTGATGGTCACCACCCCCAGCGAGCCGGTCTGTTCTGCCGAGCCGAACAGACCGTTGCCACGTTTTAGCAGTTCCCGCAGGTCGAGCTGCAGACGGCAGCACATGGAGCGGACCATATTCGGCTTGAGTTCGGAGTTGAGGAAATTCTGGAAGTAGGGCAGACCATACTTGGCGGTCATGGCGAATAACAACTCAGCATTTTCGCTCTCCCAGGGGAAGTCGGGGGTGATGTTGTAAGTGGGGATGGGAAAGGTAAAGACCCGGCCTTTGGCATCGCCCTTGGTCATCACCTCGATATAGGCGCGGTTGATGAGATCCATCTCCTGCTGCAGATCGCCGTAGGTGAAAGTCATCTCTTCACCAGCGATGACCGGCACCTGCTCGCGCAGGTCTTCCGGGCAGACCCAGTCGAAGGTCAGATTGGTGAAGGGAGTCTGGGTGCCCCAACGGGAGGGGACGTTGAGATTGTAGATCAACTCCTGGATGTACTGCCGGACCTGCTCGTAACTCAGGCCGTCCTGGCGCACATAGGGGGCCATGTAGGTGTCGAAAGAGCTGAAGGCCTGGGCCCCTGCCCACTCATTCTGCAGTGTGCCGAGGAAGTTGACGATCTGCCCCACGGCAGAGGACATGTGTTTGGGTGGACCCGATTCCACTTTTCCCGGCACACCGTTGAGCCCTTCATGCAGCAGGGTGCGCAGGGACCAGCCGGCGCAGTAGCCTGCCAGCATGTCCAGATCATGGATGTGGACGTCGCCGACCCGGTGAGCCTCTCCCACTTCGGGCGGATAGACATGGCTCAGCCAGTAGTTGGCGAGCATCTTGCCGGAGGTGTTGAGAATCAGCCCGCCCAGGGAGTAGCCCTGGTTGGCATTGGCACTCACCCGCCAGTCGGCCCGCTCAAGATATTCATTGACCGAAGTGGAGACATCTACCAGGGTGCGGCGGTCCTGCCGCAACTTTTTATGCTGTTCACGATAGACGATGTAGGCGCGGGCGGTTTGCAGGTGGTTGGCGCTGATCAGCACCTGCTCCACGATATCCTGGATGCGCTCGATATCAGGGGTCTGGTGTCGATAACCCGTGTGGGCCAGCACCTTCACTACCTGGGCGGTGAGCAGCTGGGCCTCAGGCTCATCGAGTTCCCCCGTGGCTTGGCCTGCCTGCAGGACTGCGGTCCTGATCTTGGCTGCATCGAATGTTGTTTGTGACCCATCCCGCTTTTCCACCTTGATGGGTAGAAATAGTGGTGTTTTTTCGAGTTTGACGGACATCTCGATCCTCCTGTTATTTCCATTATAGATACGTCATCTTGTGGTGCGACGGTCTTTTTTACACAATATGTTGTGGTTATGGCGTTTTGTTTGATCCAGGTCAATAGTTTTTGGAAAAGATGGATTTTGCTCAGTGCGGGGCAAAACAAGACTAAACATTTGGTAAGGCTGGCCGATAGACTTTGAACTGTTGTAATCCCCGAAATTGAACACCAATGTCCAAATCTGTTTTTACACTGTCAGACGGTGCTGCTTTTGCTCCGGAGCCCTCGAAAGAAGAGCTGGAGCAGGAAGCGGCTGAGAAATTCTCCATCAATGACTTCGTTAAGGAGTTGGGTGAAGATTTGGTCGCCAACCGACTGGCGTTGCCGACACTGCCTGCCCTCTCCATCGAGGCCTTGTTGGTGATCAACGATGTGGACAGTTCGGCGAAAGATCTGACAAAAGTGATTGAGAAGGATGCTGCCATCACTGCTCGTCTGATTCGCTACGCCAACTGCCCGCTCTACCGGGGACGGGATCCCATCAAGGCGATCAAACTGGCAGTGACCCGGATCGGATTCCAGAAGGTGAAAAACGCCATCTATGCGGTGTCGATGAAGGAGTTTTTCACAACCCACATCAGCGTAATTCAAAAGCGCATGGAAGTGCTTTGGGCTCACTCGGTAAAGGTCGGGGCCTTGGCTTCGACTCTGGCGAAGGAGCAGCCGGGTCTTGAACCTGAGGTGGCACTGGTGGCGGGATTGACCCACGATGTGGGCAAGATCCCGTTGCTGATCAAGGCGACGAAACATGAGGAGTTAGCGGAGAATCCGGCATATCTGGATAAAGTTCTGCGCAAGGTACATCCTGGACTGGGTGGCAAAATCCTGAAATTCTGGAAATTCGACCCGCAACTGGTCGCGGTGGCGGCGGAGCACGATAATCTGCTGCGCAATCCTGGGGATGCGCCGGTGGACTATGTGGATCTGGTGCAGGTGGCCAATGTACTGGCTTATGAAGGTACGGCGCACCCGATGGCGACGGTGGACCGGAGCCGCATCCCTGCTTTTGCCCGCCTGGGTTTTAGCTATGATGAACAGGGGCAGGCAAAGAATGAGGCCCATGCCGATGGGGTCGAGGCGGTTTTCTTTTAGTCGGCCAGGAAAGTAGGCCCGATCAAACGTTGCGGATCGGGCAATTTCCGAATTGGCTGAATGCCTGCCGGTTCCGCTACACTTGAACCGGCCTGCTACAGTCCTCTGCGTGGCTTACAGCAGATTGGTCACGCCGTAATCGCTGCCGTAGAGTTCGGTGATGAAGTCGATATCCTTGTCTCCCCTGCCCGAGAGATTCAGCAGGATGGTCCCTTTCTCTCCTTCCTGCGCCATTTTTATTGCGTAGGCAACTGCGTGGGCGGACTCCACCGCAGGGATAATGCCCTCCACCCGGGAGAGTTCGAAAAAAGCGTCGATCGCCTCTTTGTCGTTGATGGTTTTGTACTCCATCCGCTCGATATCTTTCAGATAGCTATGTTGCGGGCCGACGGAGGGATAATCCAGTCCGCTGGCAACTGAATAGACCTCCTGGGGTTCTCCAGCTGCGTCCTGGAGCATGTAGGATTTGAAACCATGCATGATGCCGGGTTCACCCTTGGTCAGGGTCGCGGCATGTTCGCCGTCCTGATTGAGGTCGCGGCCGGCGGGCTCTACGCCAAACATACGCACCGACGCGTCATCGAGAAAGGCATCAAACAGTCCCAGCGCATTGGAGCCGCCGCCGACGCAGGCAACCAGGTTGTTGGGGTTACCGCCGGTCATCTCCTGAAACTGCGCCTTTGCCTCATTACCCACGATGGACTGGAAGTCCCGAACCATCATCGGAAAAGGGTGGGGGCCGACCACTGAGCCGATGGCGTAAAATTGCGTGACCGGATCTTTGACATACCCATCAAAGGCAGCATCCACCGCCTCTTTCAGCGTTCTTCTGCCATGGGTGGCCGGGATAACCTTGGCGCCGAGGATCTCCATGCGCACCACGTTCGGGTGCTCTTTTTTGATATCGACCTCGCCCATGTAGATATCGCATTCAAGTCCCAACAGCGCGGCGGCGGTGGCCAGCGCCACCCCGTGTTGTCCCGCACCTGTCTCGGCGATCAGCTTCTTTTTGCCCATCCGTTTGGCGAGCAGCGCCTCTCCGAGACAGTGATTGATTTTGTGTGCGCCGGTATGGTTGAGATCCTCCCGCTTCATATAGATATCAGCCCCATATTTTGCCGACAGGCTTTTTGCGTGGAAGATCGGACTGGGGCGTCCGACATAGTGTTCATAGAGGTCTGCCAGTTCGTTCAGAAATTCATCGTCCTGGGTGATCCGTTTATAGGCGCTGGTGATCTCGTCGAAGATCTGCTGCAGCTGCTCGGGAATAAAGCTGCCGCCATACTCTCCAAAAAATCCCGATTCGTTGGGAAGTGTATGTTTGAAAGTATTCTTCACAAGATCTCTCCTTACTGTTTTAGCTGCGCCGCGTGGATCTGATCCATCGATAATACAACTTTGGCAAATGATTCACCCGGTGATTTATTAATAGAGACTATTTGGAGATTCAGGGTCGAAAGTAGGGTGCGCTGTGCGCACCAGAATAAGCAATCATGGTGCGCACAGCGCACCCTACCAGATAAGTTAGAGGCCTATTTGGCTATGCAGGAGCGATGAGGGCGTTGTTGTCGCTCAGCAATCATCGTCTCTCCTAGCGGCTAGGCTTATCTCCTCTCCATCGATAGCCACCAACAGGGTGATGGGCTGACAGCAGACACTGCAATCCTCGATATATTGCTGCTGATCGAGGCTGCAATCGATTTGTACCTCAATCATTTCCCCGCAGTAGGGGCAGCCGATCTGGCGGTATTCAAGGGTGAGCATTTTACCTTTCTACTCTCGGCTGGCTGCGGCTTTTCCTGCACGGAAGGCTTCGAGCAAGGCCGCTTTCAGTGACGGGTGTTGGGCGCAATCCTCTCCCTTGAAGTGGTGCTCGATGATTGAGTCCAGGACGGAGAGTTTTTTCTCTTCATGCCAGCGTTTTTCAAAGCCGACGAAATCAAACTCAGTCCCGGAGAGATAGTCCGCAGCAAAACCTGTGGGGTTGCTGAATTCGATCGAGTGGGATTCCATCACCTCGTAGAGATAGGAGTAGCTGTCAATGCCATTGGTTCTGGCCAGCAGCGGGTGGAGAGTGTCATGGGCGTCACCCCCCTTTATCAGTGCATCAAGATCGACACTGGCCGATGGAGTATGAGTTTTGCCTTTAAAGGAGAATGTGATGCGGACGCTGATGCGGTTATCCAATGAGGTGACCTCCGTGATTAAATCAGTGACTGAGTCGATGGAGCCGTTGCAGGCGGTTGTTGTCATCGATGAGCAGTTCAAAACGGCCCTGGACACCGCTCTTGGTGACAAAGGGCCGGAGTGTGTTGGCGGGAAACTCGATGCGGCGGCCATCTTCTGCAATCACCGAGACATTTTTGACATGTCCCTGGTAGTGGCTCAGGTAGCGGTCGGCAGTGAGGTTCAAAAAGAAGCGGATGCGGTCTGACATGGAAAAACTCAGTTCTGTTGGGAGAACCTTAGCAGAAAAGGGGAAAGATAGTGCCTGCTCTCCTGTGAATAGATCCGATCCGACTGGTAGAGGGTCAATAGTCTGGACCTGCAGGGTTGTTGTTGATGGCAGAAGGTCAGTGCGGAAACCTTTGCCTGATTATGGCTGTGTCCGCGAAAATCGGTCTGTTTGATAAGGTGCAGGCCGTGTTCCAACGCTTTTTTGGCAAACCCTGCTACTGCATGGCCTGGCAGGAGCAGATAGAAGTGTCCGCTATCTGCGAGCAGTCTATCCACGCTGGCTAGCAGATCAGGAAATGGCAGCAGATCTGTGTGGCGGGCCTGCCTTTTGAGTTGATCTGAAGTTTTGCTGTGGTTATGAAAGAAGGGTGGATTGCTGATGATGAGATCGTAGCGGCCCGGGGTGTTGACCGAGAAGTGCTGGATGGAGCAGTGAACGGCTTCCAACCGGCTGTTCCAGGGGCTGTTATGGAAGTTAAATCGGGCTTCATCAAAAGCCGCTTCAGTCAGCTCAACTCCAGTGATGTGGGAGGCGTCAAGCTGAGCGGCCATCAAAGCCAATAAACCCGTGCCGGTGCCGATATCCAAGACCCGCTCGTCCCCTTTGACCGGCGCCATGGCACCGAAAAGCGTAGCGTCGGTGCAGACTTTCATGGCCGACTTTTCCTGGCGTACGGAAAACTGCTGAAAGCGAAAGGTCGACATGGTCAGGGACCAATAGGGAATTAGCTGGCCTGTAGGAGCGGCGCCTCACCACGATAGGGCTTCAGGAAGATTCTCCTTCGCGGCGAGGCACTGCTCCTACAGGTGGTGAATCTAACCCAACAATTCCGCCATACGCTTGCCCATTTCAGCAGGAGAGCGGACCACATGGGCACCAGCTCCTTCCAGTGCCTCAAACTTGGCGTCGGCAGTACCTTTGCCGCCACTGATAATGGCACCGGCATGGCCCATACGCTTACCGGCGGGAGCGGTGACGCCGGCAATGTAGGCGACCACCGGTTTGGAGACGTGTGCCTTGATGTAGTCGGCGGCCTCCTCCTCGGCGGAACCACCGATTTCACCCACCATGATAATGCCCTCGGTCTTTTCGTCTTTTTCGAACAGCTCCAGGCAGTCGATGAAACTGGTGCCGTTGATGGGATCGCCTCCCAGTCCGACGCAGGTGCTCTGGCCCAGGCCAGCATTGGTGGTCTGGCCCACGGCCTCATAGGTCAGGGTGCCGGAGCGGGACATAACGCCCACCTTGCCGGGCTTGTGAATGACGCCGGGCATGATGCCGATCTTGCACTCGCCGGGAGTGATGATGCCGGGGCAGTTGGGGCCGATGAGGCGGGAGCCGGTGGATTTCAATGCCTCCTTAACCTTCAGCATATCCAGCACCGGGATACCCTCTGTGATGCAGGCGATGACCCTGATACCCGCGTCGGCGGCCTCAAGGATTGCATCGGCGGCAAATGGTGGAGGTACATAGATCATGGTCGCGTCAGCGCCGGTCTCGGCCACTGCATCGTGAACGGTATTGAAGACCGGACGATCGAGATGTGACTGGCCACCTTTACCGGGGGTCACGCCGCCCACCAGTTTGGTGCCATAGGCGATGGCCTGTTCGGAGTGAAAAGTGCCCTGTTTGCCGGTGAAGCCCTGGCAGATGACCTTGGTGTTCTTGTCTACGAGTATGCTCATATATTATTTTTAGGTGAAAGGTTAAAGGTCAAAGGTTAAAGGGGATTAAACCCCAGTGCTTTTTCTCTTCTCTTCCGCCTACCTCTGTAATCTTGAAGATAGTAAAAGATTAAAACCTTTTACCTTTAACCATCGGCCTTTAGCCTCAAGCAGCTGCAGCGACCGCCTTTTTGGCGGCTTCAGTGAAGTCGGCGGCGGTGATGAAGTCGAGTCCGCTCTCCTCCAGCATCTTCAGCCCCTGCTCGGCATTGGTACCTTCCAAACGCACCACAACCGGCACCTGCACGCCGACATTCTTAGCGGCGGTGATGACGCCCTCGGCAATCAGATCGCAACGCACGATGCCGCCGAAGATATTTACCAGCACGGTCTTCACCTTGCTGTCGGAGAGGATCAGCTTGAAGGCCTCTGTGACCCGCTCGGCAGTGGCGCCACCGCCCACGTCGAGGAAGTTGGCCGGGTCGCCACCATGCAGTTTGACCATGTCCATGGTGGCCATCGCCAAACCTGCGCCGTTGACCATGCAGCCGATGCTGCCGTCCAGGGTAATGTAGTTGAGATCGTGCTTGGCGGCAGCCGCTTCCTTCTCATCCTCCTGACTCGGATCGCGCAGGGCGACGATATCCTGGTGGCGATAGAGGGCGTTGCTGTCGATGTTGATCTTGGCGTCCAGTGCCATCAGGTCACCTTCGCTGGTGACGATCAATGGATTGATTTCGATCAGGCTGACATCTTTCTCCATGTAGGACCGGTAGAGGCCCATCATGATCTTGCCGAACTGTTTGATCTGGTCGCCTTCAAGTCCCAGGCCGAAGGCAAGTTTGCGGCATTGATAAGGCTGGAGGCCCGCAGCGGGGTCGATCACCGTAGTGAGGATCTTCTCCGGCGTCGCTTCGGCAACCTCTTCGATGTTCATGCCACCTTCTGTAGAGGCCATGAAGGTAATACGGGAGCAGGCGCGGTCCAACAGTGCGCCGAGGTAGAGTTCACGGGCAATATTGCTGCCCTGCTCCACCAACACCTGGTTGACCGGCAGACCTTCCGGGCCGGTCTGCTTGGTGACCAGGGTCATGCCGAGGATCTCCTCCGCAGCGGCTTCAACCTCATCCAGACTCTTGGCCAGTATCACGCCGCCCGCCTTGCCCCGGCCACCGGTGTGGGCTTGGGCCTTGACCACCCAGATCCCGCCGCCAAGCGCTTGGGCCGCCGCCCGTGCATCACTCGGTGTAGAGACTGCCTTGCCCTCGGGGACAGGGATACCGTACTCGGAAAAGAGAGCCTTAGCTTGGTATTCGTGTAGATTCATATTTCTTCCTCCGGAAGAAGAGGTTAAAGGTTAAAGGTCAAAGGTTAAAGGAGGTCGTGCCATCGGAAAGGCCAGATTTTATCGTGACTGCTGCGGTTGGATAAAAGTGCTTGCAATGGCTAGCATCAGGCACATACTTGTTTCACCTTTCACCTTTCACCTTCATTTATACCCCGCCAGCACCATCAGCCGCTCGCGAATGTGTCCCGCCATCTCTTCCTCCGCGCCTTTGCGAGAGGCGTTGAGCTGCTTCTCGTAGTCGGCCCGGAGGGCATTGATCTCTGTCTCATGTTCTGCTGCGACACGCGCATCTGCCGCTTGCTCTACACGAGCGGTGAAGGGTGTGACTATCCCGGCAAGTTCCTGCAGAGTGCGCCAAGCGTCGAGTTGTTCCACCACGACTTGGCCCAGCTGTGGATCGACACGATAAACCTCTGCACTCTCATCGTTACGATGTACAGAGATGATCGGAGTCTTTTTAGCGCGTGTACCCGCATCCAGGGCGAGCCAATCTTCCAGGGCTGTGGGCGCTGAATCCTCGTCCGCCAAGGGCCGGAAGCGGCTGGCGAAGCGGTCTTCGGTCAGTGCCCAGTGAGCAAGAGTGATGACCTGCTGATCGTTGCTGTTGTGCAGCAGGGTGCCCCGCGCCGGATTGCCTGCAAGATTGAGGCGGGAGCCGAACACGCCTTCCCCACGGGGATCGTACTGGAATAGAGGAAAGGCCCGGCTGCGTACTGCCAATCTCGCCTGCTCCAGGGTCCGGTCGGTGGCGAAGCCGTGACGCGCCGGGCTGGGTGTGTGGATGCGCAGCAGTGCCGGTCCCTGGCAGGCCAATGCGGCAGAGACGCTCTCCTGCAGATGGGTGGGGTCGGCGATGCTGGTCTGTGCCACAAAGGCATTGCGCTGGGAGAGGGCGAGCAGTCCGAGGTTGCCCTTGGGATCGCTGAGACGTTGCAGGGGTGCGTCTTCGAGACCCCGGTTGTCGAGTCCGAAGTCGAGTTCTGTGAGTGTGAGTACCTTGATCGGCAGATCGGAATTCAGCAGCCAGGCGATCTGGCTGAAGTTGCGCCCACCGAGGGTCTCTTCATTACCCACCAGAAGCAGCGGCGGGCAGAGTGCCTTCTCTTCATTAGTGAGATCCTGCCAGCTGAGCAGGTCGGGGTCGATGGCATTACGGCCACCCTCCCCCAGTTCGATCTTTGCCTTGCGGACGAGCCGAATCGAGGTGAGAGCCTCTTCTATCTGACCTTCCAGCAGGCCGGCAGCGAGCTGGGCGGTTTCGCCGCTGCTGTCCAGCGCGACGGGAACCTGGAAGGGGTTATGCGGAAACGAGGCCGCCCAGGTGGCCATAACACCGGGGGCCAGAGCGAGTCCGTAGCGGGCGCGTCCGAGACCCTGTTGACCCTCTGTCAGTCGCCAGTGCTGTTCTGACAGCTGCTGTGCCAGGGTGGTGAGACGGCGCAGATGATCGGCATCGACACCGCTGTTCTCCAGGCTGCCTTCGGGCTGCCGGGTCAATTCGTTGATGTCGATCTGACGGTCGTCGAGTTCTGCCAGTCTGCCTGCGAGACGTTCGAGATCCTCAGTGGGCAGCGCGTCCACCAGGGTCTCCTTGATGGCATCATTCAGCCGCTGATTGAGTTGTCCGACTTCTCCGGCAAATCGGTGCAGCAGAGGTTGTTGACGATATTCGATGGTAGCCAGTGTCAGCCGTACCGCGACCTTCTCGCCGGAGCCGGGCTCGGCGCTGTCGCCGCTGGCCAGCGAGAGCAGGCTGTAGCGGGAGAGCAGTTGCGCCGCCATGGGCGTCACATCGGGGTGGGCGGCAACCCGCTCGATGGTCTCGGAGGCCGTGTCAGGCGTGATTTCCCAGGCGGCCCAGGTCTGGTGGCTCTGCTGCAACAGTTCCGGTGTCTGTGGGGCGATGCTCAGTGATTGTGGTTGGCAGGCAGCGATGCAGAGCCCGCAGGCCTTGCAGGCGTCGGGATTGATGGCCAGGGCCAGCAGCTCTCCGCCATCTTTCTTCGCCTGTTCACCGGCCTGGAAGAGTGGCTCGGTGACGGCCAGAGGCAGTGTGCCGTAGAGTTTCTCCAGATCCTTGATGCCACTCTCCGCGGCGCTCCTGCGATCTTCGGCCAGAGGCGCTTTCTCCTGCAGCCAGTCGAAGGCCTCCCGGATCAGATCTGCCGCGTTGCCGCCTTGTATGGCGTTCTGTCGACCGAGGGCGCTGATTCGTCCACCAAGTTTGGAGGCCAGGGGGCGCAGGGCGCTGGCTCCGGCAAGGCCGATACCGGCATTGATCAGCGTGACAGGTGAGAGCGCGGTGACGCCGATGGCGCCGTCAGGGCATGCGCTCCAGCAGTCGCCGCAGGCGGTGCAGGTCTGTGGGTCGAACACTGGCAGCAGGGTGCGGCTGCCGCTGTGGTCCTTGAAGGTGGCGGAGAGCGGCGGCACCAAACCTGACGCCAGATAGGGGTCGGGTGTGAGGCTGTCGAGGTCGCCGTCCCGATAGAGTATGCCTGTCTGGTCCCAGAAACGGGGCAGACTGTCGTAACTGTCGTTGTCGCCTGCCAGATGGCGGACGGCCATAGGTGTCGGCCTGGAAGCTACCGCTTCATCTTGGGTGCCGGTTTCCGCGCTGAGGTCGGTGGCAGTGGTCTCTTCCAGGCCTGTTTGGAAGGCCTCGGTCAGAATCCCCGGCTGAAGTTGCTGTTCGCGTGTACTGATGAGCTTGCGGGGCTGCAGCGGCAATTTCTCTTCCGCAATCAGGACGCTGCAAAGTGCGCCGAGGCAGGTCTCACGGCGGGTTGTTTCATCCATTCCGCTGGTGGAGGGCATGCGATAGCATTTGAGCCCCCGGCTCTGGATGGTCTGGCGCAGTGCGGGCGAAAGTGGAGATTCAGTGCCCGCTTCGTCTGCTGCCATCAGCAGGCAGCCGCCTTGGGGGAGTTGGGTATCAGGGATCAGTTGCGGATGGTTCAACGGGCCGTCGAGCAGGATCAGATCCAGGGGCATTTCACTACCGCAGTCTCGCAACCCTTCGGGGGCCATTACCACCCGGTCGGTCAGCCAATCGCCCCAGGCGTTCCAGCTTTCGTCGCAGCGGATGCGCGCCTCACCTTCCACGAGCTGGTAGATAAAGGTTGCGGTTTCGGCGGCAAGTCCCCGATCCCCTTCTCCGCTGAGGTGCTGTATGGCGAAACTCAGGGATGCGTCGGGACGCAGATCCCGTGCGGGGGTTTTGGCGCAGATGCCGAGATCGTTGATCTCCGGGTAGTCGCGGCGCAGTGCGTCGAGCAGTACCTGACGTTTGGGATGCTTTTCAATGGCACGGGTGAAGTCGATGCCCAGATAGCGCCCTTTTGCCTCAGTCTGGCCGATGAGAGTGACGAGGTCGGCGCTGTTCAGCGCCAGTCCGCCCAGGCCATAGATGACCGGGCGAAGACGTGGCTGTTCACTTTTCCGCAGTGTCGGCAGACCGGGATGTGTCGCTTCCCCGAAGCGGCCGTTTTCCAGTGCCTGGCTTAACGCCGTGCGCAGTTCCCGCAGCAGGGGTGGGTCTCCTGCCAACGGTGTTTCTGCGCGCTCAAGAACGGTGACGGAGGTTTTACCCTTCAACAGATTCAGCAGCTCCGCGGAGGGGAATGGGCGCAAGGCGTGGATGCCGACGATGCCAATCCGTTGCTTGTCATGCTTCTTCAGGTGGCTGGAGAGTGCGAGCAGGGTCTCAGTGGCCGCGCCCTGAACCAGGATCAGCTGTTTGGCTTTTTCCGTGTTCAGTGTGGTGATGAGCTGCTGGCTGCGACCGGTCTGCTCTGCAAAGGTCTCGCAGGCGTTCTGCAGGGCGGCACTGATGTGGCCGTCGAAGAACGGCGTGCGGGCGGCACGGCCCAGACCGTGGCTGCGCCGGTCCATCAGGGGGTCCTGCAGTACCGGTCGATCAAGATTGTGCCGCTGTGGCAGACGGCGCCGGGTCTCGCCAAACAGTAGTTTTTCAGCGGCGCTGGCGCATTCAATCTGCTCATCGGCCCTGCCCAGGTAGCGCTGGATCAGGCCAGGTGAAAGCAGATGGACGTTTTGTATTGCATCAGCGGTTTCATCCTGATCGATAATCACCAGTCCGGGGGTCAGGGTCTCTTCAGCGACGCGTCGGGCAATCAGGGTGAAGTCGACCGCTTGCTGGACGTTACTGGCGAACAGCACAAAAAAACCGGCATCGCAGATCTGGTGCAGGGCTTGGTGACAGGTGCCGGCACTGCCACCCAGCGCCCGGTTGTTGGCATGCAGCACCAGCGGCAGTTGCTTGGCAGCGGCGCTGTTGAGCAGGTCCAGCGCGGCGGTCAGATCCGGCGTGGAGAGGAATGCGGTGGCGCGCTGTCCGGCCATTGCGAGGCCGCTGGCGGCAGCGATGGCGCCTCGGGGACTCTCAGCCGGATGAGTGCCAAGCAGTTCGCCGAAGACGTTGTGCTGTTGACGGGTCTGCTCAGACTGCCACGCAAGGTCTGCACCATTGGCCGGAAAGGCGCTGGCGAGTGCCGCGTTCCCGGCGATACAGGCCTCGGTGACTGCAATGGCGCTGTTACCGTCAAGCAGGGTATGTATTCCCGTATCCTTTGGTCCAAGTCCAGCCGGTGTGCCGAAGAGTCGGCGATAGAGGCGGATTGCGATATTAGCGGACATAGGAAACCTCAATGGAGCTGGGCATAGCGTTTTTCACTCTCAGCTTGCTCAGATGGCTGGCGGGTAAACTGTCCCTCCTCCAGCCATTGGATAGCGTTTGTGGGGCAGCGTTTGATGGCGATCTCGGTCATGGGGGCGCCGGAGTCGAGATCGATGGCCGGCAGGTTGTTGCGCATCTCGATCAGGCCGGGGGATGCATCAGCCGCACATTTACCGCAGGCATCACAACCCACGGAACAGAGCACGGTTACCGCATCGCCCTCCAACGGGTTATTGCACTGGACGTAGAGCTTCTGGCTCAAAGGCATGATCTCGAAGAGATCCTTGGGGCAGGCCTCGACGCAATCTTCGCAGGCAGTGCACTTGTCGACATCGACGGTGGGCAGGCCGTTGGCGTTCATGTGGATGGCATCGAAATCGCAGGAGACCTCGCAGTCAGCCAATCCGAGACAGCCCCAGGAGCAGCCTTTTCCGCCTCCCGAGACCGTGGCGGCGGCGCGGCAGCTTTCGAAGCCGTCATATTCAGCGATCTGGAAGGCCTGTGACTTGCCGCCGGCGCATTTAAGCCGGGCGACCTGCTTGTCGGCCTGACCGGCATCGACCCCAAGAAAATCGGCAATGGCATCGATGGTGTTCTCATCGGCCACGGTGCAGCCGCTCGGCTGCACACTGCCATCCACCAGTGCTTCGGCAAAAGGCAGGCAGCCTGGCTCGCCGCAGGCACCGCAGTTGGTGCCGGGCAGCAGGTCTTCTGTGGTGGAGATACGGGGATCCTCCTCCACCTTGAGAAACTTGTAGGCGACCGCCAGCACCACGCCGAAAAACAGGGCGATGCCGGTCATGATGGCTGGGGCGATGAGGAAGTTGGAAAGGGTTTCAGACACGGAGGGATTCTCGCACTCGTGGAAACAGGACAAAGGATAAAGGATCATGTGGGGGCTGTACGTGACTGTTGGCGCACAAAGTTGCGCCTTGTCCGGATCAACCCGGCAAGCATGACGGAAATCTGTTTTGATTCTGCAATCCATCTTGTTCCAGTCACTGTATCGATATAGCCGATTTTGATGCCAATGTAGGTCTGTGTGCGCAGTTCGCCGCATGAGCCTTTAGCATATGAGAGGAAGTTCAAACTCTCTTTGAGCGACTCTCTCTCAAAGCCTTCTGCAATATTGCTCGGAACGGAAAGCCCGCTCCTGCTCAGCTGATCTTTGAAGCTGTAATCCCGGCAATCACGCAGTACTTTGTATATCTCCACACTCAGGCGGGCGGAGCGTTTCCAAACTTCAAGTTCTTCAAACTGTGTAGTCATCCATGACTCCGAGTTTTAAGTAAGAGACTTAGGAGTCTCTAAACGAATTCTGAATCCCAATCTGTTTCGTCCAGATTTATTCAGAGGCTCCTAACCTTGGGCCAATGTACCATTCTGGCGTGACCCGCCAATCCCAAATTCTTATCCTTTAACCTTTTTCCTTCCGCCTAGTTATACTGCGCCGCCCTTTCAATCAATTCATCCAGCCCTGCTTCGGAGTCGTTGATGGGTTTCCCCGGATGAATACAGTTGGATGGGCAGATCTCAGCCGCTTCCACCATTTGGGCATAGGTGCCGGCGCTGGCGTCAGCGATGTAGGCCTGGTTCTCGTCGTTGTAGACAAAAACCTGGGGATTGATCGCCAGGCAGTCGTTGCAGGTGGTGCAGAGAACGCTGTCGATCCAGGGCTCTTCGCTGGTGAGATCTTCCTCTTCTTCGACAGGCGCCGCAGACTCTTCCGCTGTGGGTTCTGCCGTGGTTTTCGCCGGTGTCGTGGTTGCGTCAGCCGTTGGTGCGGCTGGCATTCGCGGTGCGCCACTGGTGAAGTCCATGCCCAACAGCACTTCGGTGAGGCGGGACATGACCTCACCGGCAGCTTCGTTGCGGGCCTCGTCCAGTTTCTGCGCCTGTTCTGCGGTCAGAGTCCCAATCCGCGCTTCGGCAGCGCTGTTGATCTCTTCGCGGGCCTCGGCAATGCCTATCTCAAGGTAACGGCTGCGTACGCCTGCCATCTCCTGCAGGGCGTGCCAGAAATTGAGGCGGTCACGGCAGGCCTGAATCAGGGTGCGGCTCACTGCCAATTGGCGCAGCTCGCCCTTGCTGTTGAGGGCCAGGATGTAGGGAATGTGCTGGGCCGACTCCTCTTCCGGCATGGCCAGATAGTCGGCGACGGGCAGCAGAGAATCAGTCTCGCAGATCAGGGGTACTGGGGTGAAGTGCCCGTGCAGGCGGGGGATCAGCAGTGCATAGTCGGCAAAGGTGAAGGCCTGTTCGATGGTCGTGGCCTCGCCGTTTTCATCCCGGTAGCTGAATTCGTGAACCGCCCAATCCCTCTCAGGTTGCGGGTTGCCGCTGAAATCGACCCGGTCCGCAAAGCTGTCGCCGGCGGAGGGATTGATCTGGAAGAAGGGATGAACCCGCCCTTCGAGTGCGGCACCGGCTACCAGCCAGCCATTGAGTCCCACATCCTGTCCGGTGGGGCGCAGGCCGACGTTGATTACATGCAGCCCGGTGCGGGTCGCGTCGAGTGCGGTGGAGAACTGATCCAGGAGGTGCTCGTGCCTTGCCGCCGAGGTCTGGGAGACGAAAGCCTGGCGGTGACTGATACCGAGGTAACCCAGTTCGGTGCGGAAATGGGCAAAGTGGTCTTTTTCGGAGTCACGGCCGGGGTTGGCGTGCCCCAAAACCCGTACCAGGATCTGCACGGGACGACCGGAATTGAGCAGACGGGAGAAGTCGGGCATCGCTTCACCGGCTACGCGCAGGGCGGTCTCCAGGGCAATGACCGCCGGTACCAGCAGCAGTTCATCATGGGAGAAGGCCTCCCAGTTGAAGGTCTCAAACCAGGGGTCATGGATCGATTCGTCATAGAGATCGTCGATCTCCAGCTTGGCAATGCGCGCTGCGGCAAAGACTTTGGCCAGGCGTGTCGCCTGTTCGTCGAAAATCTCTTTGGCGCGAATGCAGGGATTGTCAGAGACGACGCTTTCGAAGCCGGGGATGTCGCCCAGTAGTGTCTCGTCCAGGCCGTCGGTGTGGACAAACCGTACCAGAATAGATTCCCGCTGATAGGACTCCAGCGTCTTCAGCGCCTCTTCCACCCGTTCACGGCGAACCGTTGTCATGCCGATGGAGCCGTGGGAGTGATCCATCACATCCGCGAGCGCGTTGGCATCGAACATGTGGGAGGCGTGGCCCACTGCCTCTTCCAGTGCGGCCGGAGCCTTGGCCTCCGCAGATTTTTCCTTTTCAACCGCCAGCAACAGCTTGAGCCCGCGGATATGGGCCTCAACCTCCTGCTGAAAATGGGCATGGCGGGGGATCATCTGACTGCGGATGACGTGGATCATCAGATGCAGTGCCGGGTGCTGTCCATAGGCCAGGAACTGGCCGCTCTCGGGGATCGACTCCAGCAGGTTGTTCAGATCACTTTGCAGTTTTTCTGTGCTGTCGCTGTCGAGACCCAACTGCTCTACCATCACGGTGGAGAGTTCACTGAGCAGAGGCTTGGCCGGTACGGGTGCCTGACTCTCCTGCAGGGCGAGTCGCAGAGCCTGCTCCAGACGCGGAAGGTTGTCTTTCAGGATGCGGGCGCTGCCCTCCCCCGGCGCGACCGCCTCGGTGGCTTCCGTCAGAAAGATACCCAGAGGTTTGGCCAGCTCGGCGCCCCGCCGCTCTTCGTCGCCACCCTCGGCGGGATAGAGAAACAGCGGGTAGTCGTAGCGTAGCCGGGAAGCGTCCCGATAGGGGGCCATCAGTGCGGGCAGAAAATCGTCACCAAGCGGCTCCAGTTGACCCCTGACGCTGGGATTTCCAAGGTGGAAGTGGCGCAGGGTGTGCAAAATCGTCTTGGTGGCCTCCGCATCCTTGATGGCGGAGGGCATGGCCGGCGTGGCTTCGCCTGTCTGTACTACTGTCATCGTAGGGTTTTCCCGGCGTTGTCTGACTTAGATCGCGAAGGCGTCGAGAGCTGTGTTGATCGCAGCCAGCTTCTCTTCGTTGGTTTTGTTGAGGCCTTTCGCAGAGAAATCCTCATACACGACGGCGTCTGGATCTCGATAGAGCAGTCCCACCGGCAGTATTGACTCATCGCGGGCGATCTTCATCGCCTCCACCCAATCTGAAGGATCATGCTCAATCTGCTCTTTGAAAAGCTTCTTCACGTTGTCAGCAGCCGGGATGCCGTTCTCGTGGGACAGCAGCAGCATATTCTCGGGGTGGTCCTGATAAGGCTTGCAGAAATCGTCCGAGAAGACCGGGCAGCGTTGCATGATGCGCACGAAGCTGGTGCCCCGGTGTTTATGGGCGGCCTTGATCGTTTCGTAGAGCAGCGGAGGATTCCAGTCCGGCACCTGTGCCACGAAGGAGACGTTGGTGATGCCCAGAGTTACCGTGAGCGGGTTCATTGCCGGCAGCAGCGAACCTTCTGGATGAGTATTGGTACGTTCGCCAGTGGGGGTGGTGGGCGAGGTCTGCTTTTTGGTCAGGCCGTAGATGCCGTTATCAAAGATCAATATGACCATGTCCATGTTGTAACGCATGGCGTGGAGCCAGTGACCTCCGCCGATGGAGAAGCAGTCGCCGTCACCGGTGCCGACCCAGATGTCAAGGTCGGGACGGCGCGCCTTGACGCCGTTGGCAAGCGGCAGGGCGCGGCCGTGCAGACCGTGCAGACCGTAGGTCCCGACATAGTGGGGCAGGCGGCTGGAACAGCCGATACCTGAGACCACGACACTCTTCTCCGGTGGCATCTGGGCGTCGCGCAGGACTCGGTGGACGGTGTTGAGTACGGCAAAGTCGCCGCAGCCGGGACACCAGCGGGCTTCACCGCCGGCGTAATTACCGAGGGTGAAGTAGCGTTCAAAGACGTCGACGGACCAGTCTGCTTTCAATCCAAACATTTGGCTAATCTCCTCAGTTGTTCAGGGCATCGAGCCGCTGGCTGAATTCTTCCTGCAGCATACCTGGCTGCAGCGGATGGCCGTAGACCACAGACCAGCAGTCTATGTCGACCAGCGTCTGCGCCCGCAACATCATGGCGAGTTGCGCATAGCGGCGGTTCTCTTCGGTGATCAGCGGGCCGTTTGGATCATCGCTGTAGTTGATCTCCACTGTCATGACCTTTTTGAATTTGCTGAAGATCTCTTTCAGTCCCGGCTCCAGCGGCGACAGGAATCGCAGGTGGAGGGCGGAGATGCTCTTGCCCTGCCCGCGCAGGATGTCGACCGACTCTTCGATGGCGCCCACGGTTGAACCCCAGCCGACGATGAGCAGATCGCCGCCGGCTTCATCGCCATGGATCTTCGGTGGCTTGAGGGTCTTCTGCAGGGCCGCCAGTTTGCGGCTGCGGTGGGCCATACTGGTCTGGTTGGTGTCTGAGTCGTAGGCCACCTTGCTGCGATCAGTGTGGGAGAGACCAGTCAAGACGTATTCGCCATTGCGCTGCCCAGGGATCGGGCGCTGGGAGAGGCCAGTGCCTTCGTCCCAGTCGAAGGCCGGTACGGAGTCATCCCAAGGGGACTGATCGATCGGCGCGGAGAGCCACTCCTCCTGGAGTTCAGGACGGGTGTAAGGTTGTACACCGGTAGCCAGATTGGCATCGGTAAGCAGAATGACAGGAGTACGGAAGGCCTCCGCCAGTTTGCGCGCCAAGATCACGAAGTGAAAACACTCCTCAATGGTGGCGGCAGCGATGACCATCTTCGGGGCATCCCCCGGCTCGCCGTATATGGAGGAGAGCAGATCAGCCTGCTCCACCTTGGTGGGCAGGCCGGTGGAGGGACCGCCACGCTGTACGTCGACGATGACCATGGGCACTTCAGCCATCACAGCGAGACCGATCAGTTCGGTCTTCAGCGCCATGCCGGGACCTGAAGTGATGGTGCAGGCGGTCTTGCCGGCGTAGGAGGCGCCGAGGGCAAAGCCCATCGCGGCGATCTCATCCTCTGCCTGATGGACGAAGCCGCCGACATTGTCGAAGACATCCGCAACATAGGGAGTGGCGGAGGTGGCTGGTGTAATCGGGTACATGGAGATCAGCTCCATGCCCGCCGCCATGACCCCCAGGCCAACCGCCTGGTTGCCATTGGTGATGATGGTCGGTTTGGTCGTGTCAGTGGTGTAGGGTGGAATTTCCCACAGATAGTCGAGACGTTCAGCAGCGAAGGCGAAGCCGGAGTCAAACAGATCGATGTTGGGCTGGATTACCTTGTCACCCTTGTGAGCGAAGGTGTTGGCGATCTCCTTACGCCCCAGATCAGGTTCGCGGCTGAAGATATAACTGATCATGCCGAGCACGAACATGTTCTTGCCCTTGCGGGCATTGGAGACGATTTTCAGGCACGCCTCTTCCATCGGCAGCTCGTGCACAATCAGTCCGTGCTCAGCAAACTCTTTTACCGCTGTGGTGTATTGATTGCGGATCTTCTCGTCGGGATCGGTCTCCCACTTGTTTTCCAGCAGAACGATGGTGCCCTCTTTATAGGCGCCGTTGGCTATGCGGGAGAAGAGTACCTGCTCATTGAAGGCAACAACCAGTTCGGCCTCGTTGCCCATATTCGTAATGTACTTTGAGCCGATGCGAATACGGATGCCGGATGCGCCTGCAGGAGAGCGGGCCGGGGGTTGGATCTCCGCCGGAATGATCTCAACGGTCCAGACGCCGTTGCCCATCTTGCCGCTGATATTGCCGAAGGTCTGGCCGCACTTCTGCGCGCCCTCGCCTGAATCGGAGACGATCTCAACAATATATTCATCTACCTTGGCGGCGGTTTTGTTCCCGCCAATCTGCACGGCACTATCGCCGTTGTCAGCCTGTTGCGTCATATACCACCTGTTTTTGCTGCGTGTTGCCGTGGGCCGGAGGCCCTGCTGAAAGGCGCGAGCGGTTCAAGTCTGTCGACTTCCCTGGGGTTTGTGCACCGGCAGATCCAGGGATCTGCTTAAGGATAGAGCGTCCCACGGTGTTTCTATTCGCCTGCTCGGCATGGAATACGAGCCAGCAACATGAAAACATGTGGAGCCACAAGTCCTGCGGACAGGAAAGCCCAATTTCAAAAGGGGGAAAATATCTCAAAACCAGCGGTTTGGGTCAATGTTTTTGTCCTGTTGAAACGTGGGTTTTCTTGATAATGCTTTAATATTCATATGTTTATTTCATGTATGGCGCTTCTGCCAAAAGATGGGCATATGGTGATATTCAAATGATTGGGCTGCAGGAATCAATAGTCCTTGAGGCCGTTATTTTTATCTGCAGCAGCTTATCTGCTAGGCTTGGCGTGACATCAATAATTTTAATGAAGGTTTGAGTTGGCATGCCAAAGGATATTTTTAGAAATTTTGCCTTGGGATTGGCGATTATCATGCTGGGCGTCTGGGGCGTGATCTTGATTTTTGCGCCTGAAGAGATCACCCACATGTTCAGCAATGAGCCGGTGAATCATGCCTTCGCCGGCATGATGGGTGGGGCTTTGCTCGGTCTGGCGCTGATCTCTCTGGCAAGCATCACCCAGTGGATGAGCGCGCCTCGGGGACTTGGGCTGGCGATGATGATTCTGGTGGTCGAGACCGCCTACCTCATGCTCGTTACCGGGGTGATGCTGGTGACGCCGTTGACCACCGTGAGCCTGGTAACGGCAGCGGCTGTAGCCTTTTTTCTCTTGATCTGACTGTTATGAGTAGGTCGATTCCAGCATAGCGGAAGCGGCAATCCAACTGTTCCGGTAATTCGAAAATGGCCGATCCGCTGAGCTTGATCGAGCATGCGCCTGCTCAATCAGTGCCGCCAAAATTCCCCATTCCAAAACGGGTGGCGGGCATGATCGCCTCCTCATACTCCTCCTTGAAGTGGTAGAGGGAACTCTCCAGTACCTTCACCGCGCCGTCCAGCAGATGGCAGCGACCGGTACCCGGCAACATTTCGCACAGACTGTAGAGTGAATCCAGGTCGGCCTGACTGCCCTGCCCCGTGTCTATTTTGCTCAACAGGCGGGAGATGTAGTAGGTGCCGGTCTTACATGGAGGACATTGGCCGCAGGATGAGTCGGCAAAGAAGTTGACGTACTCGGTGACCCGCTTGACGATGCCGGTGCCCTCCGAGACGACGATCATGGCGCCGGTGCCCAGCGCCGAGCGGCGTACAGCCACTGAATCGAAGTCGAGGGGCACGTCCAGGTCCATCGGGGTCAGGATGGTGTTCGAGGGGCCGCCGGTAAACACTGCCTTCAACAGTTTATCCACCAGCATACCGCCGCCGTGGTCGAAGATCAGATCCGCCAGTGGTGTGCCCATCGGCAGTTCGTAGGCGCCGGGTTTGAGGACGTCGCCACTGAGACAGTAGATCTTGGTGCCGCTGGCTTCACCTACTCCCTGGTCCCGGTACCAGGCCGCGCCATGCTTGATGATGTGGCCCACATTGGCGATGGTCTCGGTGTTGTTGATGAGTGTGGGATGGCCGTGTACTCCCGATTCTGCGGGAAACGGCGGCTTGCCCCGGGGAAAGGGAAAGTTGCCCTCCACCGATTCGATGGCGGCGGTCTCTTCGCCGCCGATGTAGTGTCCGGAGGTGGCCATTACCTCGAACTCCACCGGCTGGCCGGTCTTTTTTGATAGCGAGAAATAGAGTTCCGACTCTTCCCACTGGGCCACGGCGGCCCGCATGTTCTCCAGAGATGCCTTCTGTTCCGGGTTGATGTAGAAGATGATGCGGTTGATGCCGCAGGCCAGGGCGCAGATGCAGGCCCCTTCAATCACCTGATGCGGCGTCTCCTCCAGCAGGATACGATCCTTGAAGGTGCCGGGTTCATCTTCGTTGCCGTTGACGATCAGATATTTTTCCGTGGCGTCTTCTTGGGCGGCCATGTACTGCCACTTTTTATAGGTTGGAAAGCCGCTGCCCCCCAGCCCCCGCAGGCCTGCTTGCCGGATGGTCTCTATCAGGTCTTCCGGCTCTTCGAGCAGGGCCAACTGCAGTCCTTCGCTGCCGGCAACGGCTTTCCACGCCTTAAAATCAGCGCCGACCCTTTGGTTCTCGTTGAGCAGTACTTGATTGAGATTATCCATGAGATCCTATTTGGCTTTGTGCAGGCCGTCGTAGTCCGAGTCGGTCTCGAACTTGGCATAGTCGGGAAACAGCGTCGGCCCCTGATTTTCCATCGGCATATCGGCCAGGGTCAGCTGGCGGCGCAGTTCGCTCAGGTGCTCGGTGGAGACGTTGCTGTGTGGGCGCCCGTGAACCGCCGTGGCGGCATGCTCCCCGGCCCTGCGGCCGAAGCTGATGATGTCGAGCAGGGAGTTGCCCATCAGCCGGTTTTTGCCGTGGATGCCGCCACAGACCTCTCCAATGCAGTAGAGTCCGCGCACGGTTGAACAGCCGTTGCCGTCGATCACCACGCCGCCGTTCTGATAGTGCAGCGTCGGATAGATCAACAGTGGCGCCTGGGCCGGATCGATGCCGCATTTGCGGCCGAGTTGCAGCAGCTTGGGGAAGCGGCTCTTCAGGATACCGGGATTTCGCAACTCCACGCCAGGGGTGTCGAGCCAGATGCCGCGGGTCGTTTCATTGACCTGGACGCCTCTGCCCTCTTCGCACTCCCGCAGGATTGCGGCGGCGACGTGGTCCCGCGGCCCGAGTTCGTCGACGAAGCGGTCGCCGTGGCCATTCAGCAGGTAGGCCCCGGCGGAGCGTACCCCCTCGGTGATCAGGGTACCGGCAAGGTGCTGCGGATAGGCCAGGCCCGAGGGGTGATACTGAAAGGAGTCGAGATCACGTAGTTTTGCCCCCATCCGGTAGGCCATCACCAGGCCGTCGCCGGTGGCGCCGAAGTGGTTCGATGTGGGAAAACCATTAAGGTGCATGCGGCCGATGCCGCCGGTGGCGAGTATCACTGCCTTCGCTTTTACCAGGGTGTAAGAGCAGTTTTTCAGTGAAGAGACAACGGCACCAGCGCAGTGGCCCTGATCGTTGGAGAGCAGTTCCACGGTCGGATTGTAGTCCCATACTTCGATACCGGCGTTGGTCAGCGCCTCGCGCAGTACTCTCATCATCTCCAGGCCAGTGTAGTCCCGATAGTAGACGACGCGGGGGGCGGAGGTGCCGCCTGCGCGGCGTGTCAGCAGGTCGCCGTACTTGTCCACGTCGAACTGCATGCCCTGTTGGATCAGCCAGCGGATGACGTCCGGGCCGTCCATCACCATCTGTGCCGCCAGTGGTTTGTCTACATAGTGGTGGCCGCCCTTGACGGTGTCGTCATAGTGCATCTGGGGGGTGTCCCCCTTCTCCACTGAGGTCTGGATGCCACCTTCGGCCATCACGGTATTGCTGTCACCCAGTCGCAGCTTGGTGGCAAGGATCACCTTCGCGCCATTGCGGGCGGCAGTCAGTGCAGCGGTGCATCCGGCGCCGCCGCCGCCAACCACCAGAATATCTGTCTCCACGGTGTTGGCGCCGGCCAGATCGGCCTCTTCAATACGGGCATCCGATTGCAGGACGTCGGCCAGTTGTTTATGACAGGCATCGCCCTGGTTGGGACCGACTTTGAGGGTGGTCATGGAGTCCGGAATGTAATCGGGGTGGAACTGCTCAAGCAGATCCCGGGTTTTTGTTTGGTCGTTGCTGGGCTCGCGAAAGCGCTGTGGCGTGTAGTTGCCGAGTGCCTCGCTGAAGGGGATTCCGTTGGTCATGGTTACCAGTCTGTTTTGAGATTGTCGGGCAGTCGGGGTTACTGCGTGATCTGCAGGTCGCCTTTGCGGAGCATTTCAAGGCGGTTGATCAGGTTTGACGGACGGATGTGGAAATAGGCGGTGACGCGGCGGGAGAAGAGTCCCACATGGTTAGGGGCGATAAGTTCCGGGCAGGCGGTCATGCAGAAGTTGCACATCACGCACTCGATGAACAGCTCCCCTGCTTCGCCGAAACGCCCCTTGCTGGCAAGATCAACACCGCGTTCGATCTCTATGCCTTTGGGGCAGGACTTGTCGCAACCACCACAGTGCCGGCAGTGGTCGGCCTCCGGGAAGATCTGATGGAACTGGTCCTGCACTTCCCAGGAGTTCTTGATGTCCTCCAGTTGGTATGTGTGATGGGTTGGGTTGGGGAAGACCAGAAAGATGACCTCCATCCCCTCCTCCACCAGCAGCTGACAACCCAGCTCCATTTTGAGTTCGTGGCTGTCGGCGCGGCGCACCATGACCCGGCAGGAGCCGCAGACGCCTTCAAGGCAGCCGACACTTTTTACCCGTGGATAACCGGCATGCCACAGCGCCTGGATTACCGAAAGGGATCCCGGGGCGTTGATCGGCTTGCTGTTGATGGTCAGGTTGACGGGTTGTTCGCTTGTCTCACTCATAAATTCTGGAAAAGTTGTTGTTCAATGCATCGATTATCAGGACGCCGTGCAGATATTCGCGGCGTTGTGTCCGTGCGGTGCTTGTGAGGAAATCAGAAGCCGGCTTTGGCCCCATAAGACTAAAGTCGCCAATCCTTATTAAATCAATCGGTTATTATATGTTTTTTGTGCTGTTTGCACACATCCAGGCAATATTTAGCCTGTCCGCCCGATTTTCTAATGGCCAATCATAACGTAACCGGGGGGTGGTGGTAAAAAATCTGGTCTATAATTTTGAAGGGCGGAAAATTTCTGTTTGTTGCAGTGTGCATCCGGCTCTGTGGCAGTTGAGTACCCATTAATAATACATGGCGCTGCACGAAGGTTCTGAATATTCGCCGCGAGATCCCTTTGGGATTATTGTGCAAAGCCAGTTAACAACAATGGTCGATGGTTCCGCCTGAAAAGGCTGGTGCCGAGGAGTTCAAAGATGGCAGACAAGACCTTTACCCTTACCAACGATGAGACAGGTGATGCAGTCAGGCTGATGGTGCGTGAGTCAGTACAGGGCCCTCCAACGGTCGATGTCACCAGTCTCTACCGGCAGATGGGGGTCTTTACCTACGATCCGGGTTTTATGTCCACAGCCAGCTGTACCAGTGGCATCACCTATATCGACGGCGAAGAGGGGGTACTCGAATACCGGGGTTATCCCATCGAACAGCTGGCGGAGAGTGGCAATTTTATCGAAGTGGCCTACCTGCTGCTCTACGGCGAGCTGCCCAATAAGGATGAGTTGGAAAAGTTTGATGGAATCATCACCCACCACACGATGATCAACGAGAGCCTGAAGGGTTTTTTCAATGGATTTCAAAGTAATGCCCATCCGATGGCGGTCATGGTCGGCGTAGTGGGGTCGCTGTCGGCCTTCTATCACGATTCCCTCGATATCAACGACCCGCGTCACCGGGAGATCTCCGCCCATCGGCTGATCTCCAAGATGCCAACCATCGCTGCCGCCAGCTACAAGCACAGTATCGGTGAGCCGATCGTGTATCCGCGGAATAGCCTCTCCTACTGCGCGAACATGCTGCACATGATGTATGCCACCCCCTGTGAGGATTATGAACCGGATCCGGTGGCGGTGAAGGCGTTGAATCTTCTTTTTATCCTGCATGCAGATCATGAGCAGAATGCCAGTACCTCCACGGTGCGTCTGGCCGGCAGTTCCCAGGCCAATCCTTTTGCCTGTATCGCGGCGGGTATCGCGTCGCTCTGGGGGCCGGCCCACGGTGGAGCCAATGAGGCGGTGCTGGATATGCTCACGGAGATCGGCGATGTTTCGAATATCGACAAATATATCGCCCGCGCCAAGGACAAGAACGACAAGTTCCGCCTCATGGGTTTTGGTCATCGGGTCTATAAAAACCGTGATCCAAGAGCGACCCTTACACGCAAGGTCAGTCATGAGTGCTTGTCGGCCCTGGCGGATCAGAATAATCCAATGTTCGAGCTGGCGATGCGTCTTGAGGAGATTGCGCTCAGTGACGACTATTTTATCGAACGCAAGCTCTACCCCAACATCGACTTCTACTCCGGCATCATCTACCGGGCTTTGGGTATTCCCAACAATATGTTCACCGTGATGTTCTCCATTGCCCGCACCGTGGGTTGGGTGGCTCACTGGTTGGAGATGATGGACGACCCGCAACAGCGGATCGGCCGGCCCCGGCAGCTCTATAACGGCTATCAGCGGCGGCAGTATGTGCCGCTGGATAAGCGTTGATTGTGTAGGAGCGGCGCCCACGCTGCGATGACTCCGTAGATGGGCCTCTGGTAGGGTGCGCTGTGCGCACCATGATTGCTGTAACTGCTTGTTCTGGTGCGCGCGGCGCACCCTACGTTCGTCACCTTTAAGAAGCTACACCCTATGCTCTGGCCATCATCACGAACTCAGAAACTTGAGCTCTTTAAGATTCAATTGTCTAGCAGCCTGCCGTCGGGTGAAACAACGGGCAGGCCGAAGATTCGCCAAAGCTGCATGCCGCCCCGGTAGTATTTAATCTTGCCTGGGGGATAACCAACGCTCAGTAGTCCCTTGATGGCGGTCGGCGACTGACCGCACCAGGGGCCGTTGCACCAGAGTACGAGCTGTTTTGCCGCTGAGAAACCCCGCCCTTTTTCTGTTTCACGCACACCCAGGCGGGCGAGGGCGTCTTCCAGGGTCAGCTCGTCGGCGCCCTGTTCTGGATTCAGTTGGTTGAAAGGGATATTAATGGAGCCGGGAATGGTGCCGCGTTCATGCCACTCTTCCGTCCTTGCATCGATCAGCAGGCCAGAGCCATCGGCCAACGGCCCCTGCATAAATGCCACCAGCTCGACCTCGCCGATGGTCTCCACATTCTTGTCCAGCTGCATGGGTTGGGCGCAGAAGGGGGGGGCAGGGCCGGGAGGTGCGGGCGAAGTTGAATTCAATCACCGCGTCGGTGTCCTGGTTGCGCAGGATGGAGATGTCATGTTCGCCGTGGCGCACTTGAAACTGGTCGACTGTGTTGGTGATGCTGACTTCCAGTGCGGCGGCATTGCCGCTGACTAAAAGGAGAAGTAGCAGGCCGAAGGTTGTTTTTATAGGGGGAATTGTTGCTGGCATGGTCCTTACCGGTGGTTTGGCTGGTTCAGGGAATAGCTTGGTTCTACTTTGTCAGATTGTCTAACTTTGGCTCTACATGAAAACCCTGGGCATTGTGTAGGAGCGGCGCCTCGCCGCGAATAGACGTGAAACCAAGCACTCGCGGCGAGGCGCCGCTCCTGCAAATAATTATATAACAGTTTAGAAATAAGCTTTTAATGAGATTAAATGTTGTTAATGGATTATTAAACAGCCTTTATATTAAGAGGTTGACTTTCCGCGTATTATTTCCTATTTATAGTTTATAAACAGACTATTAACGGCATTATTTATAAATAAAGGTTTATATCAAGACTGTTATGGATTATTATTCGCTGGCCGACAAGGCCGTTCTGGCCGAGCTTGGAAAACGTTTTCGCGAGTTGCGGCTGAGAAAAAATCTCACTCAACAACAGCTTGCAGACCGGACCCTGCTCTCCCTCTCCACCATCAAGGCCCTGGAGGCTGGCAAGGCGAAGCTCAGCACCCTTGTTGCCGTGCTGCGGGAGTTGGGGGCGCTGGAGAGTATCGGTGACTTTATTCCCGACCCGGGTATCAGCCCGCTGCAACTGCTTGAAATGGGTGGGCATAAACGCCGGCGCGCCACCGGCAGTCGCGGTAGGCCGGATGATAAGGAAGTCGAATGGTAGCGAAGGTCGATACTGCGCTGGTGATGCTCTGGGGCCACCGGGTGGGGGCCGTCTCCTGGCGAGAAGCGCAGGAACATGCGGTATTTGAATTCGATCGGGATTTTCTCAATCTCGGACTTGACCTTTCGCCGGTCCACATGGGGCTGCAGGAGGCGCGAGAGGGGGATGGCATCTACACATTCCCCGCCCTGAATCGTGAGACCTTCAGGGGTCTGCCCGGCCTGCTGGCAGATGCATTGCCGGATAAGTTCGGTAACCGGATTATCGACGCCTGGTTGGCGCGCAATGGACGGGATGAAAAGCGTTTCTCGCCGGTGGAGCGCCTCTGTTACACAGGTCGGCGTGGTATGGGGGCGCTGGAGTTTCTGCCGCCGGTCACCCGGCAGACTGAAACATCGGTGCCGGTTGAGATTGCCGAGCTGGTCACCTTGGCGCAGCAGATCACCACAGAGCGGGGGCGGTTGGATGTGGAGCTGGATGGTTTTGGCCGTGAAGGGGAGGAGGGAATTCTCGACATTTTGCGGGTCGGTACCTCTGCGGGCGGCGCCCGGCCGAAGGCGGTAATCGCCATGAATGGGGCGGGAAAGGTGCGCTCCGGGCAGGTCGAGGCGCCAGCGGGTTACGACTACTGGCTGTTGAAGTTCGATGGAGTCGATGATTTGGAACTCGGCAAACCAAAGGGTTACGGGCGTATCGAATATGCCTACTATCTGATGGCGAAAGCTGCAGGCGTCAGGATGACCGAGTGTCGGCTCCTGGAAGAGGGGGGCAGGGCGCACTTCCTTACTCGCCGCTTCGATCGGTCGCAGGGCAAAAAACTGCATATGCAGTCGCTGTGCGGTGTGGGTCACTACGATTTCAATCTGCCGGGGGAGTATGGCTACGAGCAGGCCTTCGCGGTGATGCGTCGGCTCAGGCTGTCTAAAGCCGAGGCTGCGCAGCAGTTTCGCCGCATGCTGTTTAACGTGGTGGCGCGGAATCAGGACGACCACACCAAAAACATCGCCTTTCTCATGGAGGAAGAGGGAGTCTGGCGCCTCTCCCCGGCCTTCGATGTAACCTACGTCCACAATCCAGCGGGCAGATGGACCCAGCAGCACCAGATGACGATCAACGGCAAGCGGGATGGTTTCTCCATGGCCGATCTGCTCGCTGTGGGCGAGTCGATCAGCCTGCCGAACATTCCGGAGAGGGTCGATGAGGTTGTTGAGGCCGTGAGTCGGTGGCCGGAATTTGCCAGCGCTGCCGGGGTGGAAAAGGCAACCATTACAGCAATCGCCAAACAGCATCGTCTGAGCTTTTTGTAGGCTCCGGCAAGGTGTGTGGGCGGAAATCGGCAGAAGCAAACCCTCATCCGATGTAACTTACGAACCCAGTTCATGTTTTTTCCTTTTCAGCCCTCCAGAATTGGGCTGGGTGGTCGCCACCCTAATCAAGAAAAGTAGATTATTGGCACTGGAACGGTCATGGCTAAGTTGCACAACCTCAATAGACACCCGATAGCGAAAACGCGTCCGGATATCCGGGATCTGCGTGTCGAGCTGATGAGTCTCTGTTCCCGGGACGGGAGAGGCGCTGATCCTCATCGCCTCCGCGAACTGCTGGATGACTACGTCGACTATCTCGATACGGCGCTGTCGGGGCAGGGAAGGAGTATCGATGTCAGTCAGATCCAGGAGATGCTGCTGGAAGTTTCACAGATTATCCGCTCTGGAAGGGCTGGCGTCTCTGCCAAAGACTACCGGAATATCATCAGCCACTTGACCGGCATCTACGCTAAGGGACTGGCGGAAGAGATGAAGTGCCCCTTCATTATCACCTCTGTCGACTATGCGGACGTAATCGAAGCGATTAGCCAGGAGTATCCGGCCTTCGACTACAGAGAAGTGGTGGGGCAGTTGCTCTACTACATGAGTCAGCTTTTCAGAAACAGAAAGGGCAGTTGGAAGATGGTCTATGAACACCTGTTGTTACTGCCGGAATCCGTCGATGTGCTCGCCTTGTCGAACCGAAAGACATTTATGGAGATCCAGGAGTGGACGGAGCAGGGTGTCGACAATCTTTTTCAGATCTATCGGGATTACAAAGAGATGGTCGGTCAGACAGAGCATGATCTGGCAGGGCTTGAGCGGCGGATTGCTGTACAGAAAGATGAGATGGCGGTGCAGAAAAACAGTGCTGTCATCGCTTTCGACAGCCTGCGCAAAAAGAGAGTGCTCAAAGCCATGTTGACGCAGAAGACACGGCTGATGGAGGAACTGCAATCGAAGCAGATGATCCTGGAGCTCGTGGAAGACGATATCAGCGAATTCGAAGCGAAACTAGTGGAGCTTCGGCGCGCCTATTTTATTCGTCTGGTTTGATGCTTGCGGAGAAAAGGGAAAGATTATTCCCAAATAATGGGTGTCCCCTTTCCTGAATCTCAGCTGCCGATCATCATCGAGCTGGTGACAAGCAGGGAGAGCCAGGCGACCAGGCTGGCGGTAAAGCCGGCGGCGAGACCCACCCGAAACCACTCCATGAAGACAATACGGGTACGATAGCGTTTCTCCAGCATTCCCAGGGCGACGATATTGGCTGTGCTGCCGATCATGGTGATGTTGCCGCCAAAGCAGGCGCCAAACAGCAGGGCCCACCAGAGTGGATGCACACTGACACCACCGGTCAGCTCCTGTACCACGGGAATAAACGCCGAGACGAAGATTACGTTATCGACAAAGGCGGAACCCAGGGCAGAGAGCACAATCACGGCGGGCATCAGCAGTTCACTCTGCCCCTCGAACAGAGAGCACAATCACGGCGGGCATCAGCAGTTCACTCTGCCCCTCGAACAGAGAGCTGAAGTTAGTGGCGATCTCCGTTGTTACCCCGGTATATTGCAGTGTACTGGCCACGCCAAAGAGCATAAGAAAGAATATCAGTGTCCACCACTCGACATCATGCTCAATGTAATAACGGGTCCGCTCCCGGCGCCAGATCATGACGATCCCGGCTGAAATCAACGGCGCCATGTAGAGCACGGTATTGGTCTCCAGCTCCAGTAGTAACTCGATCCGGTGGTGTAGTGAAACCAGACCGATGGTGCCGACGATAAGCATCAAGCCGCGCATGTAGGGTACTTTCACTGTCGGCCCAAGAGGGAAATCGTGACCACGTCGTTGGGCCAGACGTTGATCGAGTTGGGTGATTTCATCCCGGTACCAGGTCATCAATAGTGCGATGGTTGCTGCCAGCGCGAGCAGCATGACTGGGAATGACCACAGCATGAAATCCTCAAAGGTCAATCCCGCCTTACTGCCGATCAGGATCCCAACTGGGTTGCCCAGCATGGTGCCGGCGCTGCCCACATTGGTGGCCATCACACAGATAATCAGAAAAGGGATGGGCCGCACCTTGAGCACATCACAAACCTGGAAGACCAGGGCCGCCATAAAAAGGATGCTGGTGACTTCATCCACAGCGGAGGCACTCAACGCAGAGACAACCGCGGTAATAAGAACGAAGCGGCGGCCCGTCATTCCCTTCATTTTCAGTATGTTCTGAATGATCCAGGTAAAAAATCCCAGATCCCTCAGCCCGCCCACGACGACCATCATGCCAACCAGGAAAAGTATCACCTCCAGCGAACAGTGTGTTTTAAAGCCTTCGAGTTTCAGGGCATCGGTCAGAATCAGTACCGGCAGGCCAATGAAGGCGATGGCAAGACGAAAATTCCAGAAAAAGAGCGTAGCGAGGATAATGATCAGAAAGATAGTGACCGAAAGTGTCTGTTGTCCGTTGAGTCCCCAGGAGAAATGAGTGAGTGCCCCGACCACCAGGCTAATGAGCATAAGCAGGGCGAACCGGCTAAGCAGGGCCTTGCTCGACATTGCAGAATCTGTGTGTGCCCCGGTCAAGTCTCAGGCCCTCATGACTTTATTGATGAAATCCTGAATCGTAATAATGCCTAGCAGCCGGTTTTCGCGAACCACCAGTACTCGTTGTACATCCCGCCGCATCATTACCTTTGCGACCTGAATGGCAGGGGTCGTCTCCTCGACAGTGGCGTAACGGTCGGCGAGTATGCTGATTTCAACTACCGGCATATCCTTCTCACGCAGAAGAATTTCGGCAAAAGGCTGGAAGTCGAGTATGGCGGAAAGGTCCTCCATCCAGGTGATGTATTCGGGCAGGCAGATACGGATCAACTCATCTTCGCTGACGACACCAACCAGATCGCCGTCAATATCCAGAATAGGTAGTTCACTGATACCGTAGCGGCAGAAGGCATCGATCGCCTCGCTGAGGGAATCCGTGTCACGCAGGGAGTGAAATGTCGTTCGCATGATATCGCCGGCCGTAACAAATTCCGGCAACTGCACATCGGCTTGATCGAAATAGTCCCAGATCTTTTCCGGCTCAGCCGTCTTATATAAATTTGTCAGAAAACCCTTTCTCTGGCAGATCCTGGAGATTGCGGTGATGGTTCGCATGTAACCGCCAGGTTCCTCATGGGAGGTTAATATCAGGACAACAAGCTTGATGGTTTTAGTCTCTCCCGTAGTCCAGCAACATTCAATGCCACTGGGAATAACAGCCAGTGCGATGCCCAGGCTCTTCATGCTGGGTATGCGTGCATGAAATACGGCAACCTTCGGAAGCAGGAAAGTAAGCGAGCAGCATTTTCGTTGGATGATAATAGAAAATGCCTGCTCGATATCGCTCAATTTGCCGCTGTTTCCTATCCGCTCGATTAGCGTATGAAGCATCTCCTCTTCATCAAGGTCCGTCGAACCACAAATGATCTCATCAGGACTAAAGAGAGAGGAGAGAGGGATGTTGTTTGTAGGCGTTTGCTGTTTCATCGCACAAGGCCGTTGCTGACACCTTTCATTTTAGCAACAGGGATTTCTTCTTGGCGCATCTGGATGCTTATTGGTTGACCCCAATCAATATATTGAGGTGCCCAATAAGACATTGTGGTTTCTCTTCAGAGATTATTGATGGTGGGATTGCGAGACCTGATCCCTCACCTGCGCGTTGGATTAAATGTCTGGCGGCTTGCAGCGAAGCGCTGGTAGGAGCGGCGCCACCGCCGCGATTTATCTATCTACGAAGTAATCTCGACGGAGCGCCAATCCCGCAGACAAATATCCCGTCTGCTTGTAGCAGTGTAGTCAATTCAGATACCTGGAGTTCATGTTGTCGAAAAACTTTACAGCACCACAAAAAAGTTAAAAAAGCTGTGGAGTAGACTTAGGCCGCTGTTTTCTCAGTGATTTCCAAAATTAATCCGAATGGCAGTATGACATACGGAGAATTTTATTCCCTATGCGGCAGCCTGTGATGTCGGCAATATTTACACTTTTCCCATAAGAAAATACCCGAACATTAAGCTGGGGTATATAACCCGTTGTTACCGTAAGGGTTTGTAATCTTGGTCTGATTGTTGCTTTTAATTCCTGTCGAATTGTAAACAATGCCAAGCAAAACCAACGCACAGGATTCGCAGGACAAGGGACAAGACACTTTTTGCAGCCACTATTACCGATGTTAAATTCCATCGGGAACCGCGCAAAGAAAACAATGTTATTTTGAACACAGCGAGAAATCTCCATCTCGAAAGCGTCCTGCCTGAATACATGGATTCTGCTGATAACAAGGAACAAACAATGAAGCACTCACTCTCTCATCTGGCGGGTAACTTGCCCGCACTGTTCAGCGTTTGGGGTCAGAGTACAGCGTTAGCAGCGTTTGGGGTCAGAGTAAAAACTCCAGGAAAGAATTAAGAGTTTTTACTCTGACCCTAAATGTCGCTCTAAATGTCGTTATTTCTCGTTGAAATAACGCTAACCTATCGTCATGTAAAATACAATATGACGCCACGGCCTATCACTCCGAACGCTGCCGCAGTGTTCATCGAGATAGGCTGTGCCGCCTATTTAACTGTTATACGGCAAATGGGGTTATGAGTAGGTTTTGAAGAAATGAGAACTATATCAATAATAATATTGTCAGCCCTGTCAGGTATCGTACTATTTGTTTCGGGTATTTTTCTTTTTTCTGGTGATGGACATATCGAAGGCGAGGTTGAGTCACACATCATATTTTATGATGAGTCGTACAAGAAGAGTGTTTTAGAGGGGCTGGATAAAAGTAGTATCCCTTATAGGGTGGATGGGGAAAATTCAATTTATTTCCCGGTCAAGTATCAAAAAGACATGGATGAATTGAAGAACGCTATCAATTCAAACTATCCAAAACAATTTAGCCTTTTTCAAGAATCTATGATTAGTGAGTTTTCTAAAAGGCTTGATGAGGCAGGTGTCCCATTCAAGTTCTACGATATAGAAAATGGTAAATCATTCATAATCGAAAATGAGCATGGGCACGCTGCTAGCAAAATATTTAGTGAAATAATGTGATGGATAAATTGCCGTATAACAAAGCCAATTAACACGGACATTTTTCCGCGGTGTTCGTTTGTGCTAAAAGAACCTAGCACAAGCCTCTCATCGCTACAAAATTCCGGTTATTGGCGGCGTTATGCCCTTAAATAGAAAGAGAATAGCATGAGTTTAATTGATCAATACATGCAACGAAGTCAGGATATTATTGGGGAACGTACTCCAGAAGAAGAAAAGTATGACAATGAACTAATAAAGAACCTAAAGAAATACGGGAAAATACGCAAAGCAATCAACAAGGCAAATAAAATGTACCCTGACGAAGCCTTAAAATACAATGAAGAAAACATAGGTGATATAGACGCACATTATGATTATTTAATGAAACATATGGAAATTGTTGGCAAGATAGGACACTGAATAACGCAATATTATTATGGTATCGAAAATAGTTTTGGCAAAATATAAATGAGTCATAAAATCGGAAGAAACAATCCATGCCCTTGCGGTAGTGGAAAAAAATACAAAAAATGCTGCATGCAGAAACATATGGAAGAGCAATATGCCAACAACAACCAATGGATGGACAAAGATGGAATGCATGTTATAAATAAAGGTGTACCACCATCACCAGAAGAACAAGAAAGAATGACAAAAGACTATCAAAAAAATATTAAAAATGGGCCTATGTGGGAAATAATGGTCAACGAATATGGTGCAGAAAAAGCAGAAGAAATGCTTAAAGAACTTAAAGTGCAAGTTGATTGATTGAAGATAAACAATAGGCATAACAAGTAGGTCAACACGTTCGCCTTCGGCTCACTGGGACGTTCAACACTCCGCGGCAGCTCGCGCATGCCTTCGGCATTATTGCGCGGTCTGTCGCTCCATGTTGAACGCCCGTTACCATGGGCGTTATGCTCTTACAGGATGAATATTGTTTAATCTAGAAGAACATGAATTGGAAAATTCCTATGAAGCCATTAATCATCATGGCTATAGTGCAATGCTGCCTGAACCAACGGAATGGGAGTCAGTTAAGTCTCATTGGACTGATGTAAGGGATCATATTAAATCTATAGATCTAGATACTTATTCACCATATAAACCAATGAAAGTATTTGCCCCAAAAAACAGGGCAAATATTCGCATCGTACACCTGCTACATCCTCAAGACCTAATCATATATACCGCGTTGGTTTTGATTGTGAAGAATGATATTGAAAGTAACAGGATTAGCAAAAACTCAAAAAGAGTATTTTCATATAGAGTAGATAAAACCAAGAATAATATTCTATATGACGCTAGGGGTTATCATGATAAATATTTGGCTCAACTAAAAGAAAAAACTATAAATCCATCTACTAAATTTGTTGGCATTGCTGATATTGCAGATTTTTACCCAAGAATTTACCAACATCGACTAGAGAATGCTGTTCAGGCTATTGCGACAAACCAAAGAGGCGTAGATGTCGCAAGAGTTCTAGTTAGGAAGCTAATATCAAATCTAATGGGTAAAAACAGTTATGGTATTCCTGTTGGTCCATATGCCTCTAGAATATTGGGAGAAGCCTTACTTATAGATGTAGATGCTTATTTACATTCAAATAAAATTAACTTTGTTCGATGGGTTGATGACTATAATATTTTTTGTAAATCTGAGTATGAGGCACAATCGACATTATTCAAATTGGGTGAGTGGCTTTATGTGCAACATGGCTTAACACTACAATCTGCAAAGACCAAAATATTGCCATCGCAGCATTATTTAGATGAAGTTCTTATTAAACCAGAGGAAAGCTTAAGGGATAGAGATCACGCCATAGACTTTCTAAAAGCAGTTCATACCACAGACTACGATGATGCAGAAGATGAAGAAGAATTGGATGAAGATGAAATCCAAGAAACTCTAGAACAATTACAGGGTTTTGACCTTCTTGGGATGCTCACTGATTCAATCTCCGATACAGAGCTATTTGATTATGAAGTTGTTAATTATGTTCTCACTAGGCTACCTAGAATGCCAGGCACAATTGATCATTTAAAACAAGATGTCCTAAACCTTGTTATAGACAATGCTGAATTATTGTACCCATCATCTGAACAGGTAGCGAAATACATAGCATCATTTACAAATCTACCAAAAACAGAAAAGAAAAAAATAGCGAAAAAATTACTTAAGCCCTTAAAAAGCAAAAAGAACCCACCGCCAACATATTATGCTATGTGGGTGCTTTACATCTTCACCACCTCAGAGGATTGGAATCAAATCAATGAGATCATTCATTTATATCAAAACACATCATCTGAGGTCATTAAAAGATATGCAGCCCTAGCGATTGCCAAGGGCGGCAGCAGGACAGAAGCTTTAATAATAAAGGATGAATATGACGCATCATCAGATGTTATGAGGCTGGCAATATTACAAGCTTCAAAAAAACTTGGAACAGACGAAAGAAAACACTGGAAATTATCCGTACAAATCAAGGGTTCAGTTGAAAAAATTATTTAAGCATAACAAGGCGCTGCACCGGAATTTTGCTACGCTGCGCTTCGCAAAATCCCGTGAGCTAGGTCGTTATGTGTAAATAAGGACACCGTTTTACGAAAGGAGTTACCCATGAATCCAGATGCCGTTCAATCAGGAGCATTACTTTCTCTTGTACTAATAATCTTAGCTATTCCGCTTGCCTTGCTTCCTGCAATTCTCGCAGTAAGAAAAAAGCACCCGCATAAAGTTGCGATTATTTTGGTTAACATTCTTGGAGGTTTGCTATATGGGCTTGGTTGGTTTATCGCACTAGTATGGTGCTTTATTATTCCATCGGGTAACAGATCCTCTTCAAACAATGCGGCAGAAATTGAAAAGCTTTATGAACTAAAGCAGAAAGGCGTGATAACGGAGAAAGAATTTGACTTAAGAAAGAATAAGCTCCTAAGCACTTAGCATCTCAGGAAAATAAATATGAGCAAAAAGGAAAAGGTGCATAGATTATTCGGCTTGTTAGCTGATGAGGTCTTAGAGTTTATAAGAGAATCTGAGTCGTCGTTTTCTGAAAAATGGGTACCATCTGTATACATAAAGGATCAGCTGGATTTAAATATGTCTGCTTATCCGCAAGGAAACAAAATAGACAATAAAACAGGTTGGTTATTTGCAACTATCGCAAGGCACCTAGAAGATAGAAATCTTTTAGAGTTTCATAAAATCGGGCAACGGTCATATTATCGAAGCAAGTAATATTCACATAACAAGCGACTGTGGTGTCAATACAGCTCTTTAACAACTCAATAAGCCCACTCAGCCCGGTCACGTACCATAGCATTTAGCATGGTGATGAACTTGCGCATGCATGCTGTAAGAGCAACTTTTTTATGCTTCCCCTGATCAACAAGCTGACAATAAAAAGCCTTGATAATCGGGTTGCACTGAGTGGCACTTAACGTTGCCATATACAGTGTGGTTCTGACACAGGCTCTGCCGCCCTGGATGCGTCTCTTGCCTCGCATCCTCCCGCTATCACGGTTGATAGGAGCAACACCTACCAATGAGGCAGCCTGCTTGTTTGTCATGGTTCCAAGCTCCGGCATGTCGGCCAATAACGTATAGGCTAATGTAGCACCAACACCAGGTGCGGACATCAGGATCGCCTTCCTGTCAGCCCATTCAGGCTGCCTGCTGACGTACTGATCAAGCTTTTTCTCGATGCGGGAAATTTCAACATCGAAGCTCCTAATAATACGGCGGCATGAGGCCTCAAAACTCTTCCCCATTATCTGCTTACGGTTCAACTCCTTGGTGCGGTGTTTGGGGTCAGAGTAAAAACTCTTTTGAACCGACCCAATTTCCGGGATGTGTCGATACCGGTTGTTGGGTCGAAAGCTCCTTATGCCCTTTCTTAGTCGTGGACGACCCTATTGGCCATGGAATCCAGTGATCCTTGGCCATCAAACCTCAGAGTGCTCAGTCATTTCGACTTCTGACAATGGGAGCATCAGCGTCATCGGCCTCAGTGGGGAATCTCTGAACCCGCATTTCAGGTACCATGCCTTGGCTTCTTCAGACAGGGCATGGACAAGCAGAGCCCGCACCCCCGCATGGCGTGATACGATCAATGTTCGGCGTATGGCATCAATTAGCAGGCCGCGCCCGATATTTTTGCTCTGGTGTTGACTGTCTACCGCTAACCGCCCAAGCACCATAACTGGGATAGGATCAGGCATATTTCGTCGCACACTTCCCGGCGTATCACTTCTGGCGACCGCTCCGGTTGCCAGGGTGTAATATCCGATAACCTGCTGATTATCATCACAGACCACAAAGGTTCGCGAAGCGCCGGCGAGTTCATTTTTGAACGCACGGCGTTTCAACCATTCATCCAGCGTGGCCTGCCCACATTTGAAGCCATCCAACCCATGCTCCTGAGTGAGCGGCTCCGGCGGTTTCAGGCTTCCCACGGTGCTTTCGACTTCATCAACTTTTGCAGTGCTGGATTGTCCTCAACCGGGGCGTTCAGGATTTTTTCGAAGGCTTCAAATTCGGTTGCATCAAGATGGAAAAACTGCTGGTTCATTAGTACATTTTCCGCTTCACGACAGACCACTTCCAGCATGAAGTCGGAACGGCTTTTTCCGAGCACAGCAGCCGCTTTATCGATCAGGGATCGCTGTATTGGCAAGGCTCTGAGGTTAATAGGCGCATCTCGAATGGTGGAATGTGCCATGATTTATCTCCCGTATATCGAATGCATACACACTAGCGTATATCTGTCAGATATACAATATAGGTTTTGGGTTCAAATTTGGCGACCTATAAAGATGTCTTTTCGACTGCGAAATAATTAGGAGACGGGAATAATTTAGGGACAGACCACGATTTCTTATGATCAGTTTTTAGTAAATCGTGGTCTGTCTCCTATTACAGGATCAGGCATATTTCGTCCTACAGAAACCGGCTGGACAATTACCATGAAAAGTCTAGGTAAATTAGCCTCTGGAACTTTGGGGCGTGATTAGGCAAACTGCGGGTGAACAGAAGCTGCGACCAGGTGTAGTCATGCATGAATCCCTACTTAAGCTCTACCGCGACCACGTCCATTTTTTCAAATTGATGGATATTTTCGAAGTCGAACTGGATCGTCTGAAACAGGATGGCAAGACCTCGAACGACTTGATCACGGAGGTTGTGAACTACATGCGGGACTACTCCGACACCATTCATCACCCGATTGAAGATCACCTCTACCAGATTAACCTGGCGCGAACAGACGATGGGCGCGAGGCGCTGGAACAACTGCTGGTTCATCACCAGGCGATTATGAACATGACACGTGAATTCAGGCTGGCCATTGAACAGTTGGGTAAGCCGAATGGTCTCTCTATTGATGAAGTGGAGAAGCTGGGTCGAGACTACCTGGATCACCAGCGCAGCCACATGACGTTTGAAGAGGAGAAGGCCTTCCCGTTGCTGGTCGAACAGCTGGACCCGGAAGATTTCGACTATGCCAGCGGGGCATTGCCAGCTGACCAGGATCCATTGCTGGCACCAGGGTTACAGGAGCGTTACCCGGCTCTGCACAGCTATTTACAGAAACACGGATGATGCTCTTCAGCGTGGGCTGAATGTATAAATAGGACGCACCACAGTTTTTTCGATAAACCAGACTTTCCAACTGACTCTGACCAGGTGACCTAAACTCTACATTGGGTCATCATCGGTCAGAGGTTCATGCAAGATCTCCATGGTTTTCTGCCGCCTCCCGCGGGAGGCGGCGGCCAAAGAACTTCCCAAGGTTCGTATTCGCCACTGGGGTGAATATGTCGATGTCATGCCCGAAAATCAGGCGGCAAGACAGGCTAACCGCTGCATGGACTGCGGCACGCCTTACCATGTAAGCGCGGTTTGTTGACCGTTTCAGCAAGCCGCGACGACAAAAATAAATAATCTCGTGTCTTACCAATAAATCTATCCGTGAAAACTTCTAGATCTATCTACGAAACTAATTGCAAATACATCCCTAAGTGAAATAATTTAGGGTATTAACCCTATATCTCAAGCAGGCGCATACTGCTGAAATTAAGCAAAAAGGGCTCAATAAATACAAAATGATTAGTCTGTGCCGTTTTAATATATTGGTTAAGTAACTACTCAGCCTGAATTAAGTGGGGTCACAGGCTATCGATGTTGAGAGGATCTCCTCCGAGGGTGAAAGCAAGGGAGTGCAGAAAATCCCCCCCCTGCATTGTCGATGTAGATAGCATGTCGACATCGGGTCTGGCTAAGATGTGATAATCAGAATTTTTGCACTGTGAGAAAAACAATGGGTACGGATTCATCAACCCTCAACATCAAGGTGCTTCACAAGTGGGTAGAAAGCCTGCGACAAGAAGGTTCCAGTGGGCGGCGGGTGAACGGGGAAGTGATACCCACCAAGACCCTCAAGGCCTTGCTGACCTCCCACCAGAAGTTGCACGCTACCGAAGAGGAACTGCGACAGCAAAACGAAGAGCTCAAATTCAGGGGGATGGAGTGTACGGCCGAGCTGAGGATGTTGAATGAGCGGCTGAGGCAGAAGATCACAGAACTCGAGTTCGCCGAAGCGGCAGTTGAAGACCGGCTTCGGTTCGAAACCCTGCTCTCCCAGCTCTCGACCCGGTTCCTGAACCTGCCGCCCGGCGAGATGGACCGGCAGATCGAGCAGGGGCTGAAATGCATCGCAGACTCTTTGCAGGTGGATCAAAGCACCCTGTTCGAGTTCTCGCACAGAACCCACTTTCGCGCCACCCACTCGTGGACGGCCCCGGGGTGCGAGCCAGCCCCGGCATGGGTTGCGTCTAACCAAATGCCCTGGGCTGCCGAGAAGATGCTCCTCGGCGAAATGATCCTGTTTTCGAAAAGTGACGATCTGCCCGCCGAAGCAACGCGTGACCAAGAGTATCTACGAAAGCATGGCCCCAAGTCGGCGGTGGCAATCCCGCTGGCGGTGGCCGGTTCCGTCATCGGAGCGGTCACCTTTGCTTCCTTTCGCACAGAGCACCTCTGGGACGACGGGGTGGTTCAACAATTGCTGCTGGTCGGGGAGATCTTCTCCAACGCATTGAGCCGCAAGCAGACCGACGAATCGCTCCACAAAGCGCTCTCGGAGATCCAGACACTCCAGCAACAACTCCAGGCGGAAAACGTCTATCTGCGCGAAGAGGTCAAGGGAGAGCACAACGTCGATGGGATCATCGGCCAAAGTGACGTCCTCAAGTCCGTCCTCTTCCGGGCGGAGCAAGTCGCCTCCTCCGACACAACCGTCCTGCTGCTCGGTGAGACCGGGGTGGGCAAGGAGCTTGTCGCCCGGGCCATTCATCAGTGGAGCCCCCGCAACGCCCGTCCCCTGGTCAAAGTAAATTGCGCTGTCCTGCCGGCGAACCTGATCGAAAGCGAACTCTTTGGCCACGAAAAAGGCGCTTTTACCGGGGCCGAAGCCAAACGGGCGGGGCGGTTCGAAGTGGCCGATGGCGGAACCCTGTTTCTGGATGAAATCGGCGAGCTGCCGCTGGAACTCCAGAGCAAGCTGCTGCGGGTGCTCCAGGACGGTGAGTTCGAACGGTTGGGCAGCTCGCGGACGATCCCGGTGAACGTCCGGGTCATCACCGCGACCAATCGAGACCTGGAGGAAGAGGTTCGCAGTGGCCGGTTTCGGAAAGATCTCTACTACCGGTTGCAGGTGTTCCCGATCACCGTGCCGCCACTCAGGGACCGTCGGGAAGACATCCCCCTGCTGGTGGGCGACTTCGTCGAGAAGCTTGCCTACAAATCGGGCAAGGCCATTAACACCGTGCCGACCGGAGCGATGGAGGCCCTGCAACGCTACCCCTGGCCCGGCAACGTCCGAGAGCTGCAGAACGTGATCGAGCGTGCGGTGATCAACACCCAAGGCCCCCGTCTTCGCCTGATGGACACGCTGGGCGTACCCGAGGTGTCCCCCTGCCCCCGGACCCTCGCCGAGTCCGAAGCCTGCTGCATCGTCCGGGCGCTCGAAACGACCCACTGGAAGATCGAAGGCGAAGGCGGGGCCGCCAAGGCCTTGGGTGTCCCTCCCAGTACCCTGCGAAAACGCATGCAAAAACACGGCATTCACCGCCCGCCAAAACCCTGAGTTCCGTGTAAGACTCCGGCAAACCCACCACCCCATAGCGTGGGACCCGCCCCATGGGGTGGGTTGCACCTCCGCCTCCATGAGCCTCACCCCCCGATAGAAACCAAACGAAATCAAAACCTTATCCAGTTTATTGCTCATCATGTCATCTTTGGCCTGCAACTTGCTTTGACTTTACGTAACCCGAGAGAGTCAACGGGAGAAACGAGTACGAGGTGCCTGTGGGGAACGCCTAGCATTCATAGTGCGCCTCACGATGAGAAGCACAGCGGTCACGATACCGATAAGGAGAAAAACGATGAAAACAAAAAATAACTTTTGCGGGCTCATGTTGGGGCTGGTCTTATTCACCGCCCCCTCACATGCGGCTGTCACTCAGGTTAACGGCTCTGGCGAGGTTACCGGTGCCACAGGGGTTTTAGTCTCTGGAAATTTGTACGATGTTGAGTTCTTTATAGGAACTTGCTTAGACGTGTTCACTAACTGCGTAGAAGGGAATCATGACTTTGCATTCTCCACTGCATCAGACGCTGCAGCTGCGGCACAAGCTATTTTCGATCAAGTCTTTCCTGTTAATACGGCCGGTCACCCTTCATATGTGACTGGTTACAATGTTCTGGGTGGCAACGTAGTCTTCGGAAGGGTGGCTAGTTACCACTTCACAGACCCAGCGGGAAATTTCGTCAGTGACTTCGCGGCTCGTAATTACATTCCCTATGGATATGCGCGATGGAGCGAATCCACCGCCGCCCCGCCCACCGCAGAGTTCGCGTTCCAGCAGCTCACCAACATCGGAAACACCGCCTTGGTTCGGCTTGACGGCACCGGGTCTTTCGACCCCGATGCTGGCGACGTGCTGACATTCCAGTGGACGGTGGATGGCATGGCTGATTGCGTCGGTAATCTGGCCCTATGCGGTGTTATCGACATCCCGCTCGGCTTCGGTGCCCACGATGTAACCCTGACAGTCACCGATCCGGAAGGCGCGAGCGACGAGATCACGAAAACTGTAACCCTGAACCCAGCCGAGCTTGCGGTCCTTGAAATTGACAAGAGCAAGGTCAAGTTCACCGAAAATTCCTATGTGAAATTTCACGGCGAAATCGGACTGCCATTTGGTGAAGACTACACGACTCTGTTAGCGGAAGCGGTGGCAAACATCTATGTGGCGGGAGTCGAGATTTTACCACCGGCCACAGTCGTTTTTATGCCTGAAGTTGGAGCGGATGAATGGGAGTATGAAGGGAATGAAGCGACCAATGGCATCAGTAAGTTCAAGATCGACTGGAAGGGGGCTCGTTATCGTTTCAAGGAGTCCGATTACCCGATCAATATAAAAAGCCATATCATTACGCCCACGGAAACTGTGCTTACGCTAAAGTACAAGATGAAGGACATTGGTGGTCCCTTCCAGATGGACATCGACGGTTTGGCTTTGATTGAGGTGGATGCGTTAGGTGGGGCTACGACGGTTACTGCCGGTGTCCTGATTGAGATGGAAGAAGCAGGCAAGGAGATCGCCCTTACCCTTCCTTTTACCTTGGTTGATACGTCAATCATAACGTTGAGCGGAACTGTAACCCGAGTTCTCTATGTGGTTGAAGGCCTCAAAGGATCCATTGGGCGCTTTGAGCTGGAGGCTAATTTTGATGCGTCACCATTCCCGGCTGGCGCAGCCACGTTACCCCGCACAATTGATCTGGACATTGATGTGGGCGCACAGCGTTATTTTGGTAGCGCCAGTTTGGGTGAGAGTGAACTGAGTGTAAAAAAGGATAAATGGCGCTCGAAGTAACAAACAAACCGAACTATTGAGTTCACAGAGAAGTATTGGCGTGTCCCTGAAGTTTGGGGTCAGAGTAACAGCGCTCTTCGGAGTTTTGAGTTTCTACTCTGACCCCAAACTCGTAAAAAAGCGTTACCGAAAGATGTCGATTTGCGGGAGGTGCCACGAATACAGAGATGTCCTCCGGCAAAACCTTGGGATGACTATCTTTAACAGCGGGATCGTCATCAGGCTATGGCTAAGGCCTACTTGTCCGGTGACTACTCCATGCGCGAGATAGCCGACCATTTTGGTGTGCATTATTCCGCTGTAAGTCGCGCAGTGGGCCGTAAAAGTAAAAGCGGATAGTGTCGGATTGCAAGCCTGCCCTCTCTACTGAAATTGTTTCTGCCCAGAAATGCTAATATCAACCCACACGTTTCCGCGTAGACTCGCATATTTACGCCAATGAGGTGATCAAATGAGGCCGGATCAAATAAAAGACGAGGTTAGCAGATTGGGATTATCTGAAAAATTGCTGCTTGTTGAAGATATATGGGATTCTATTGCTGCAAGCAATTCAGAAATACCTATGCCAATGTGGCAAAAACAAGAGCTTGATAGAAGATATAAAGAATATAAAGAAGGAAAGTTAGAACTGCATGATTGGGAAGATGTTCACGAAGGTTTGCGTGAAAAGCACAAATGAAGCTACGTTACACGGATAGAGCAAAGGATGATGTAGAAATAGCCTTTGTGTGGTATGAAAAAAAGAGAAGGGGGCTAGGGTTTGAGTTTTTGGATTGTTTAGAGATCGCAGTGAAGTCGATCCTGGAAAATCCAGAAATGTATAAAATCTATTACTCCATCTTTAGGGGATGCGTGATCAGACGATTTCCGTTCTCGGTATTCTATGCAGTTGAAGATACAGAAATTGTGGTGCATTCAATTTTTGACAATAGGCAAGACCCTGAAAAAAAGCCGTAAAGAATCAAGGTTTGGAACCGGATTGGGTATCTAGTGGCATAAGCTGACACGGAATTTTGAACGCTCTCACTTCAGGCCGTTGTTATTTTCATCCTTATGTTCGTAATCGCTACATCCGGGCAGTGCTGTTTGAGCTGCGCGAGAAAAACCATGCTGGTAACTCGTTGACTACACAGTGGCTAGAGACCTCGCCTTACGGTCGAGATGACAATGGAGCAATAAACCAGGCCTTCCAACTGACTCTAACCAGATGACCTAAACTCTACTTAGATCATCATCGGTTAGAGATTCATGCAAGATCTCCATGGTTTTCTGCGGCGCCCGCGGGAGGAGGCAGCCAAAGAACATCCCAAGGTTCGCATTCGCCACTGGGGTGAATATGTCGATGTCATGCCTGAAAATCAGGCGGCAAGACAGGCGAGCCGCTGCATGGATTGCGGCACGCCTTACTGCCACCACTACTGTCCGGTGCATAACATCATCCCCGAGTGGAATACGTTGGTGGAGAGTCGGGACTGGCGCCGTGCCTACGATCAGTTGGATGCGACCAACAGCTTTCCTGAGATCACCGGGCGTCTCTGCCCCGCCCCCTGTGAAAACGCCTGTACTCTCAGCCTCGCCCAATTTCCTGTCACAATAAAAAATATTGAGCTGGCAATTGCAGAGCGCGCCTGGTCGTCCGGTTGGGTGCAGCCGCAGCCCAGCGTGCATATTCTGGCTCATTCCGATCATTGATTCCGGTTT
>QFXE01000014.1 GCA_003349915.1 endosymbiont of Escarpia spicata | reverse complement strand
CGACAACTATCTTGAAAAACGCCGTATCTTTCTCGATACCATTCATCAGTCCAGCTATAAATATCAGCAAACCATTTTTTTGACCAAAAATCATCCTTTGAATCACCTTTGATCTCTACAATGCATTCTTTTACAAATATTGAGGAAGCCTCAAGTGCTCTTTGAACAAGAGGTATTCCGCGCACGGCTAGAATTTCATCAATTATAGGTAACTGATCTCTAACCATCTCCTTCATCTGTTCTAGTGACACGCTATTTCCCTTTAATGCCTAACAGTTAAATATACACCTTCCTAAATAATTCCAAATATTGAGAGTTATCCTGCTTCGGGATATTGTTTTTAATTCCAGCCCAAACCAGTGTACTCCAATGGGAATTGGAATCCAGCCATGGAGGGCGGAGATGAATCAGGGTGTCTCACATAAAGAACGAGAAAATGACGTAACTATCAGAAGTTAAAAAAGAACGTGCCGTTGCACGTGCGATGCCTTGGTACAGGAGGCACGTAGAGGCATATATTTCAGCAACCAAACCCGCAAGACTTACCGAACATACTGCGAAGCAGATGGCTTCATATCTTGATCGAATCGTGCCTGATTTGTGGCGTGGTTCAGACAGGCTTACATACAGTAGTGTGGAGTGATCGGCTTGAAGGGCATTTTCCAGATAGAAAAATCGCTCAAAAGTGATCACGCGATCCACGGACAGAAGATAGTGCTCACCGATCAGTTTCAGGCCTTCTATGTTGTTACTCGCCACATCCATGCTGTTTTCTCTTCTTGGTAATATTCCTGAATTCGTATCATAAGCAAGCGCTTTCAGCGCATGGAAAACCACACTCTTCCTTCTGGCCGTTCTTCTCTGATTGGCCTTTGCCCTTCGCTGAGCGGGCATAGGGATGAGTGTAATAATTGCTACTCGTTTCGATCTCCAAGGGCCTGGGTCGTAAGAAATACATCGCAACGATACTCCGTCAGGTGATGTATTTCGCGGCGGGAGCACCACTCCTACCGACTTCATGGCAATGAGATCCTATGTATTAATAAGCTTCTAAAAAACCTTATTATTTTCAATATGATAAATAACAACATCACCCAGAGCATTCTTGAAATAAACCCATTTCGGACCCATTATTATAGTAGGACAGGGTAAATCTGAAGAGGAGGTCATTATGAACATCACACGATATGATCCCTGGCAGATGATGGACGAATGGCGTCGGGATATGGACCGGCCCCTCACCCCACACGAGCGGGATGATATCTCCCATGTGGTTGGCGGGGACTGGGTACCGGCGGTCGACATCAAGGAAGAGGATGATCGGTATGTACTGCATGCGGATATCCCGGGTGTGGCACCAGAGGATATCGAAGTCACCATGGAGAATGGTGTTCTGAGTATCCGGGGCGAACGAAAATTCGAGAAGACGGAGGAGAAGGAGAACTACAAACGTGTCGAACGCGCTCGCGGTGTTTTCTATCGCCGTTTTACACTCCCGGATCACACTGACCCGGAAGGCATTAAAGCCACCGGTGACAATGGTGTGCTCGAGGTCATCATCCCCAAGACGCCCATCACATCGCCGAAGCGGATCGAGGTGAACCATTAAATCACTCCGCCGCAAGCGGAAAGGGTGTTAAATGGTAGGAACGGCGCCATCGCGGCGAGGTGCCGCTCCTACTTTACGGGTTTTCTTTCCAGGCGAGCGCCTGTTGATAGAGGGCGTTCTTTTTCTCACCGGTGATCTTCGCCGCCAGTGCAGCGGCCTGTTTTAAGGGCAGTTCATCCAGCAGCACCTTGAGTACCTGTTCGGTTTCCACAGTCTTTTGATCAGACTGCCCTCTCCCCGCCCCCTGCACCAGGACGACAAACTCGCCCTTCTGCTGATTGGGATCTTCCGCGACGATTTCGATCAGCGCATCGAGTCGCCCGCGTAACAGGGTCTCATGCACCTTGGTCAACTCGCGGGCCACCACTGACTCCCGCGCTGCACCAAACACCTCGGCCATATCCTTGAGAGCAGAGAGTATCCGGTGACTAGATTCATAGAACACCAGTGTGGCGCTCTCGGCCACCAGATCCTGAAGCCAGCGTTGACGAGCGGATGATTGCCGGGGCGGAAACCCAGCAAAAAGGAAGCGGTCTGTGGGCAGACCCGCCACGGAAAGCGCGCATGTCGCAGCGCTGACCCCAGGCACAGGCACTACCGGGATACCCAGGCGACCCGCCTCCCGCACCAGCGGAAAACCGGGGTCACTGATCAGCGGCGTACCCGCATCCGAGACCAGCGCGAGAGATTGTCCCTCCTCCAACTGCCGCAGCAATCGCCCCATCACCTCCCGCTCGTTATGTTCGTGCAGGGCCACCATTTGCGTCGAGATGCCGTAGTGTCTAAGCAGGGGGCGGGTGTGCCTTGTGTCCTCCGCCGCAATAAGATCTACCGTCTCCAATACCCTGACGGCACGCACAGAAAAATCATCGAGATTGCCGATTGGGGTGGCAACAACGTAAAGTATGCCCTTTGACAACATAGATACCTAGTTAACAGGAGCTGGCCGGATTCCCATCCTGCACACCCGGCCGAGACCATGCAAGTGATTCAACGTATTTCGCCGCTACTGCTGACCCTCTCCCTGCTGCTTCTGTTCCAGGGCTGCTCTGCACCAGTCACAAAACCCGATGTCGAACCTGAAAAGGAAGCGGTCATCCTGCGGCAGCAGGCCGATAGCCTCATCGAGGCTAAGTCGTTTGCCGCAGCGGCTGTGCTGATCGAGTCACTGGCCCGCGACAGCCTTCCTCCCCGGCGGGAGGATCTGCTGTTGGAGGCGGCGGAAACATGGGCCAAGGCGGGTAATTGGGAAAAGAGCGAATCCCTGACCAATGAGATCCGCAGCCCCGACAGCGATGCAGAGTTCATCCTGCGGCTGCGTATGCTGCAGGCAGAAAGACTGTTGCAACTGGGCCAGGTCGATCAGGCACTGGATCTGATGCAACCTCCCCCAGGTCCAGAAAGCTCTCTTGGTCTGCGCCAGCGGTTTCACAAAAACGTTGCGGAGAGTTTTCGCCTCGTCGGTAATCTTCTGGAGAGTGCCAGGGAGCTGGGCGAACTCGATATGTTATTGCTCGACCCCGAGCGCCGTCTGAAGAATCAGGCTATGCTGATTCAGACCCTCTCCGCAATGACCGATACTGCACTGGCACTGCTGCAGCCGGATCCACCAGGCACCTTGGGCGGCTGGATGGACCTTGCCCGGATCGTCAAGAATCGTGGCGACGACCCAGCCGTTGTCGAGACACGATTGGATGCCTGGCGGGAGGAGTACCAAAACCATCCTGCCCTCCCGTCACTGCTTATCGGCTATTTCGATCAGGACAAGTCTCTGCTTGAGCAGGTCAGTCACATCGCAATACTCCTGCCCCGTACCGGTCCATACGCCAAAGTGGCTGCCGCCGCGCGCGACGGGTTCATGTCGGCCTGGTATCAGCGGCCGGCCAATAACCGTCCTGAACTGCGTTTTTATGACAGCAGCGATCCCACCAAGATCATCGATATCTATCAGCTGGCGGTCGACCAAGGCGCAAAAATGGCGGTCGGACCGATCAGCAAGGCAGCACTCAAGGCCCTGCTGCAAAAGGAAAGCTTCGAGATCCCGTTGCTTGCCCTCAACCGTACAAACGGCGAGCCCCATCCATCCACAAACTTTTACCAGTTTGGCCTCTCGCCAGAGGACGAAGCTGAGCAGGTAGCCGAACGCGCCTGGCTCGATGGTTTCGGCAACGCCTTGGTACTGACGCCAACGGGAAGCTGGGGCGACCGGATCTATGAAAGTTTTCGGGAACGTTGGGAATCACTTGGCGGCCGGGCAATCGAACAGCAGTCCTACATCGCCAAGGAGAACGATTTCTCCGCTCCCATCCGAAAACTGCTCAATATCGATGAGAGCAACGCCCGCAAGCAGGCAGTGCAACAGATACTGGGGGAGTCTTTGGAATACGAACCAAGGCGCCGGGCAGATGCGGACTTCATCTTCCTCGCCGCCCGCCCGCAAAAGGCACGACAGCTGCGCCCTCAACTGCAGTTCCACCATGCTGGGGATCTGCCGGTCTATGCCACCTCCCACATCTTCAGCGGCAAGCAGGCGCAGGAGAAAGACAAGGATATCGGCAATATCAAATTTGTCGACATTCCCTGGCTGCTGGAAGATGACCATCAGCAACCCCTGTCGCGCAGCAGTCTGGCGAAGCTTCTGCCGGGAGTCAAAGAGCGCTATACCCGGCTCTACGCCATGGGCATCGATGCCTTCAATCTACTGCCCCACCTGCAACAGCTGAGCGATCAACCGGGACTCACACAGGACGGCAAAACCGGCAACCTCTACATCGATACCTCAAACCGACTACACCGCCAGCTCGCATGGGCTGAAATGGCTAATGGCAAAGTCAGGATAAGCGGCTTCGCTCCCCGCATGGAGGTGCCGGAAAACACGCCATCCTCTAATCAACCAATCCAGGGTTTACCTGACGAGTCCACTGCAATCGCGACAGACAACCTGCCTCAAGAGACGGTTGAAACATCCGTTACCCCAAGCGAGCCCCCACAGAGGCCATGAGAAAGGCCAGCCATCTGTGCAAGGGCGATCTGGCGGAAACCCTTGCCTGCAGTCATTTGCAACAGACAGGGCTGCAACTTGTCGAGAAGAACTACCGTTGCAAGGGAGGAGAGATCGACCTCATCATGCGGGATGGGGCGAGTCTGGTATTTGTCGAGGTGCGATTCCGCAAGAGCAGCAGTTTTGGCTCGGCGGCCGAGTCGGTCACAGCGAGCAAGCAGCGTAAGCTGATCACTGCAGCCAGCCACTATCTGCAACGGCAACGCAACTCATGGCCCTGCCGCTTCGACGTGGTGGGCATCACCGGCGAACGCGACCCCAATATTGAATGGATCAAGGACGCCTTCCAGAGCGCCTGATCTACAGGTAGTCTATAGAACCATGGAACTGAACGACCGAATCAAACAGATTTTTGAGCAGAGCATCCAGACCAAAATCGAGGCGATGCCGCTGCTGGTCGATCCGATTGCCGGTGCCGCAGAGCTTATTGTGGCTCAGTTATTGGAGGGCAGCAAAATATTGAGCTGCGGCAACGGCGGCTCCGCCGGAGATGCCCAGCACTTCTCATCCGAAATGCTCAACCGTTTCGAACGGGAGCGCCCCGGCCTGCCCGCCATCGCCCTTACCACTGACACCCCGACCATCACATCGATCGCCAACGACTACAGTTACGAACGGGTCTTTGCGCGGCAGATCGAGGCACTGGGCCAACCTGGCGATCTACTGCTGGCGATATCCACCAGCGGCAATTCGAACAACGTCAGTGCGGCCATCGACGCGGCCCATGAACGGGAGATGGCTGTCATCGCCCTGACCGGCAAAGAAGGTGGGGAGGCGGCGAAACTCCTGGTGCCTGGCGATGTCGAAATTCGCGTACCGTCGGGCTCAACCGCCCGCATTCAGGAAGTTCACCTTCTGGTTATACACTGCCTGTGTGATCTGGTGGACCAACAGCTATTGGGAAGTGAATAAAATGCAGCAATCAAAATCGATCATCCTCGCCATTGCTCTGCTCACCGGTTTGCTACTGCAAGGTTGTGCCGCTGTCATCGTCGGTGGCGCGGCCACCACAGCCAGTGTGGCCCATGATCGCCGCACTGCCGGTGTCATCGTGGAAGATCAATCCATCGAACTAAAAGCGATGGAGCGTCTCGGCAGCGATGACTATCTCAACGAACACAGCAAAATCAGCGTCACCAGTTATAACATGGTGCTGCTGCTCACCGGCCAGGCTGAGACAGATGCGATCCGTGCCAAGGCGGAGCAGATGGTAAAGGGCATCGAGCGTGTCCGCCGGGTGGTCAATGAACTGGAGATCGGTACTGCAGCCTCCATCGGGGAGCGAACCCGCGACTCGGCCCTCACCACCGAGGTGAAATTCAAACTGACCAGTGTCGACCTGCCCGATTTTGATACCCTGCGGGTCAAGGTCGTCACGGAGCGCGACGTTGTCTTTCTGATGGGGCTCCTCACTCAGGCCGAAGGCGATGCAGTGACCGATCTGGTCCGACACATCAGCGGCGTTCGCCGGGTGGTGCGGGTCTTCGAGTACATCTAGATTGAACCCAGGTTGAACACCTCACCACTGCGCAAGGCCCTGGCGGGGATCGTCGGCAACGACTCGGTACTCACCGACCCCGCCGACTGCCTGCCCTATGGCTACGATAACAGCCGCCTGCAGGCAATGCCGCAAGCGGTGGTCTTCGCTACCGAACACTCGCAGGTGGCGGCACTCGCCCGTTTCTGCCACGAGCAACGGATCAGCCTGGTTGCCAGAGGCACGGGGACCGGCACCACCGGCGCCACTGTACCCATTGAGGGCGGCGTCCTGCTCTCCCTGGAACGCATGAATCGTATCCTGGAGATCGATCCCGACAACCGCCTGGCCAAGGTGGAGCCAGGGGTTACCAATCAGATACTGCAGACGGCACTGGCGGAAAAGGGTTTTTTCTGGCCACCAGATCCAACCAGCGCATTGATCTGCACCATCGGCGGAAACCTTGCCTACAATTCCGCAGGTCCCCGGGCGGTAAAATATGGAACACCCCGCGAGAACACCCTCGGCCTTCGGGCGGTCCTCGGCAACGGTCAAACCATCCACACCGGGGTCAACACCACCAAGGGAGTGGTGGGTTACGACCTCACCCGTCTGCTGATCGGTTCCGAGGGTACGCTGGGTCTGATCACAGAAGCCACCCTCAAGCTGACTCCGCTACCGGAGACCAAACGGACCCTGCAGGCCAATTACAAAGATATTCACGCCGCCGCCCATGCGGTCTCCGCCATCATGGCGCAGCCTGTCACCCCCTGTGCGCTGGAGTTCATGGACGGTGCGGCGCTGGCGATGGTACGGGACTTTTCAGATCTCGAACTCGATCCCGCAGTGGGTGCGCTGTTGATGATCGAGGTGGACGGTCCCGCACACAGCATTGAGAAGGAGACCGCCGCCATCTCAGAAGCGGCGTCTAATCCGGGACTGCTGGAGATACACACTGCAGAGACAACTGAGGCAGTCATTTCACTCTGGAAGACCCGCAAGGCGCTCTCACCGGCACTGCGCAATGTGGCGCCCAAAAAGATCAATGAGGATGTGGTGGTGCCCGTCTCGCGTATTCCCGATTTGATAGGCGGTCTGGAGAGACTCTCCGCTGACACCGGCATCACCATCATCAACTTCGGCCATGCCGGAAATGGCAATATCCATGTCAACCTGCTGTTGGATCCGGATGACCCTGATCAGATGAGCCTTGGCGAGATGTGCCTGAGCCGCCTTTTCGATCTGACCCTGAGCCTCGGCGGCACCCTCTCCGGTGAACATGGTATCGGTCTGGTCAAACAGCCCTATATCGATCGCGAGATCGATCCGGTTACCCTGGAACTGATGCGTTGCATCAAACGGCAGTTCGATCCGCGGAATATTCTCAATCCGGGAAAAGTGTTCCCTAGCACCGCTTAGTTTTGTGACCCGGGTTTCAGATTTCGGCCGTTCTGCCGACTCAATGTGAAGCAGTTCCTAAATATTCCTGTGTTCGGCCGTAATCTGAAATCACAGGAGAGGGATAAGACCAGGGAGAGGGCAATTAGATCCGGTAACGACTTCGCAGAGGCAACCAACATGAACAACCTGAGACAAAAATCCTTGAGCTTGGCTCTGTTGCTTGCGATTAGTACCGCCTCGACCTCCATTATCGCAGAAGAGCGAACCCTGACGGTCGATGAAGAGGGTTTCTGCACCAGTCTCAGAACGGTAGACACTTCAGCCCTATCGAAACAGCTTCATAACCTGCAACAAAATCTGAAAAGCCAGCAAATCGAGCTTCAGCAACGCGTAGAGAAAGGCGCCTTTGGAGTCCTCGATGTCGCCATCACTATTCTTGCCCCTGGCGGCTTGGTCTACGCCGCAGTCAAGCAGCAGACCCATATTCAGGCGAAAAATCAGCTCGCACAGGTCTCGACCGATGTGAATCAACTCTCTGTCGATCTGCTGAACTTCAATGAGGTCAACGGCAGCTATCAGGTAGCCGCTCTGCAATAAGGCCGCGTTCAGCCTGCAGGCCTGATCAAGCATAGTGGATCAGGCAATAAAAAACCGGCTTGATGCCGGTTTTTTATTGCCTGTCAGTGATTAAAGATCAATCAACCTGACGCCGCAGCGGGCACTGGGTGCGATCATAATCATCGCCCAAGCCATCCCAAGCATAGTTCAAAGCGAACTGGATACGCGAGAAGAAATGATCCACCCCAATCTCTTCAAGCAGATGAGTACTGCGGATAGTATCCATAAACTGTTTCTTCATCCGCGCCACCAGAAATTCGATATTATTCGATTTCAGACGCTCGGCCAGATGGCGCAGCACCTCTTCGCCAGTGGAGTCGATCTGGTTGATGCCCTCACCATCGATAATGATATAGCGCAGGTTGGGTTTACTCGCCACCAGCTCCAGCACCTTGTCCTCGAAATATCCGGCATTGGCAAAATAGAGCGACCCGTCAAAACGCAACAGCTGGATATGATCACTGGTGGGCAGCGGATGCACGGAGATATCCCGCATGGTTCCATCATGATAGCGGGAGAGCACTGCCACGCGCGGGCGCATGGAACGCACGATGAAAAGAGCAATGGAGAGTACCAAGCCCACCAGAATACCGATCTCCAGATGCGGCGCCATGTAAAGCGTGAGCAACATGGTGACCACCGCCACGATCGCATCCTGCTTCTCAGCCTTCCAGGCGTGGATGATCGGTTCAATCTTGATCAGATTGATAACTGCCAGAATGATGACCGAAGCCAGAGTCGCCTGCGGCAGATGGTAGAGCAGTGGGGTCAGGAACAGCAGTGTCAAACCAACCACCAGACCCGTGACGACCGAGGAGAAACCGGTGACTGCCCCGTTGTCGATATTGACGGCGGAGCGGGAGAAGGAACCGGAAACCGGATAGCCGGAGAAGAGACCGGAGGTGATGTTACTCAGGCCCTGTCCGATCAGCTCCTGGTTGGCATCCAGCTTCTGGCGTGTACGGGCCGCCATAGCCTTGGCGATGGAGATGGCCTCCATGAAGCCGATCAGCGAAATGATCACCGCAGTGGCCATCAACTGAGTGGCTATGTCCCAGTCGATGCCGCTGGGTAAGGAGATGGGAGGCAATCCAGCAGGGATACTACCCACAACCTTGCCACCCATTTCGGTCTCAAAACCGAGCAGCCAGGCCCCGACGGTAGTCACCACCACAGCCGCCAGCACGTTAGGGATCTTTGGCATATATTTCTTTAGCCCGACCATAATACCGATGGCCACCACCGCAAATGCCAGCGTCATCATGTGAGTATTCTGCATGGCCGCAACAAGCACATTGTAGACTTTTTCATAGTGGTGGGGCGCACTCTCTGCGGTCACGCCGAACAGCTTGCTCAACTGGGAGGTGGCAATGATGATGGCGCCGGCGTTAGTGAAACCAACTACCACTGGGTGAGAGAGCAGATCGACCAGCACGCCAAGGCGCAGCAGACCGAGCGAGATTTGGAATACGCCGACGAACAGTGCCAGCAGCACCGCGTAGATAAGGAATCCTTCAGGATTGGCTGCGGCGATCGGTTCCAGTGCCGCCGCCGTCATCAGGGAGACCACTGCGACGGGCCCGGTTGCCAACTGTCGGGATGAGCCGAAGAAGGCTGCGATCATAGGCGGCAGAAAGGAGGCATAGAGACCATAGTAGGCGGGCAAACCTGCCAGTTGGGCGTAGGCCATGGACTGAGGGACCAGCACCAACGCGACCGTGACGCCCGCAAGAATATCGGCCTTCAGGATCTTACCGTCGCGTAGTTCGCCGATCCATCCGAAGAACGGCAGGAAACATTGCCGCAAGTAAGCGACTACGTCGTTTAGCCCAATCACTGTAACCCCCTGAAAAAAATAAAGTTAATCACCACTATCTAGCTGTAGAATGAGCAGCGGAATCCAACGGTGAAGAATGCCCGGCACCCTGTATTCCAGCAGACCGACCCAGCGCTGCCCATCGATAATTCGGGCAGCACATAAGTTTATCCTAATTAACTACTTTTTACGAGGGCACACCGATAGTAATGCAACGATTCAATAAATCTGCAGCAACATACGCTAAAGTGATATAAAATCCTGCCGTTACTAAAGAGCATGAAGGCAGCATCTCGACTATTGTTGCCCGCAAAATGATGCCAATTAAGACACTAATAACTTCCAAGGGAGCAAGCACTGTGCGATTCCTGTTACCACTTCTACTCTTGATTCTGCCTGGGATCGGCCTTGCGTCCGGACGTGGCGAAAACCACCTGATTCTTACCGACCACTGGGTAGGCTTCACGGCAATCGCCATTTTCGTGGTGGCCTATCTGCTGGTAATGGCAGAAGAGTTCACCCACCTGCGCAAATCCAAACCGGTGATTCTGGCTGCAGGCCTGATCTGGGCCATCGTTGCCTGGTACTATCAGCAACACGGCCTTACTCACGCCGCTGAGGCGGCGGTACGCCACAACCTGCTCGAATATGCTGAATTGATGCTGTTCCTGCTGGTGGCGATGACCTATATCAACGCCATGGATGAACGCAACGTTTTCGAAAAGCTGCGCTCCTGGCTGGTGGCCAAAGGTTTCGGCTTCCGGCAACTCTTCTGGATTACCGGCGTTCTCGCCTTCTTCATATCCCCGATCGCCGACAACCTGACCACTGCTCTGCTGATGTGCGCGGTGGTACTGGCAGTTGGCGGCAGCAACAACAAGTTCGTACTGCTCGCCTGCATCAACATCGTGGTGGCGGCCAATGCCGGCGGCGCCTTCAGTCCCTTCGGCGACATCACCACCCTGATGGTATGGCAGAAAAACATCACCACTGCTCAGGGCACCGTCGACTTTTTCGAGTTCTTCAATCTTTTTGTCCCCTCGGTGGTCAACTGGCTGGTACCAGCAGTTATCATGACCTTCGCCGTACCCAATGAAAAACCTGAAGGCGGCGGCGAAAATGTCGAAATGAAGCGCGGCGCCAAACGCATCATCGTTCTGTTCCTGGCCACCATCATCACCGCGGTAAGTTTCCACAACTTCATCCACTTGCCCCCCGTGGTCGGCATGCTGACCGGCCTGGCCTACCTTCAGTTTTTTGGCTTTTACCTGAAAAAGACTTACCACAAAGAGCTGATCACCACCAATGGTGACGCCTCCACCGAACTGGAGCACGACGGGCAGATGGGTGACCCCATCGCCTTCGACGTCTTCAACAAAATTGCCCGGGCGGAGTGGGATACCCTGCTCTTTTTCTATGGCGTGGTGCTCTGTGTCGGCGGCCTGGGGTTCATCGGCTACCTGGCACTGGCCTCAGATGTCATGTACACCCAGTGGGGCGTCACCATGGGCCTCAGCCCTGCGATGAGTGCCACCCCGGCCAATGTGGCCGTAGGTGTACTCTCCGCCATCGTTGATAATATTCCTGTGATGTTCGCGGTACTCACCATGATGCCAGACATGTCCGAGGGTCAATGGCTGCTGGCAACCCTGGCCGCCGGCGTCGGCGGCAGCATGCTCTCCATCGGCTCCGCCGCCGGCGTAGCACTGATGGGTCAGGCCCGGGGCAAATACACCTTCTTTGGCCACATGAAGTGGATGCCGGTGATAGCCTTGGGCTACGTGGCCAGCATATTCACCCACATCTGGATCAACTCGCACCTCTTCTGACTCAACTCTAAAGGCCCACCAACGGGTGGGCCTTTTACCTAGTCCCTTCCGCCCCGGTGGAATTACCCATTCTCCGTGGTATAGTTGGCCCCACTCAGAATTCATGGCTTGTCGGAATCCGAACAGAACCACACCCTTGTGGGTCGGTTTCCGGCCAGGTCAAAACGATTGCATAGGGGAGTAATTCATGTCTAAGAAACACCCAATCGTAGCAGTTACCGGTTCTTCCGGCGCTGGCACCACTACCGTCAAGCGTGCCTTGGAACACATCTTCTTCCGCGATGGTTTCACGCCAGCCATAGTCGAGGGCGACAGCTTCCACCGCTATGACCGCGTCGAGATGCGCGAGAAGATGGCTGGCGGCATGTCCCATTTCGGCCCCGAAGCAAACCGTTTCGACAAGATCGCAGAGCTGTTTAAGACATACGGTGAGACTGGTGCCGGGCAGAAACGCTACTACCTGCACTCAGAAGATGAGGCCTCCGAACACAACGCTCGTCTTGGCGTTGACAAGAAACCAGGTGAATTCACCCCTTGGGAGACGATCCAGGAAGGTACTGACCTGCTGTTTTACGAAGGCCTGCATGGTCTGGCGGTGGACAGCAATGACGACGTCGCCCAGCACGTGGACCTGGGCGTGGGCGTAGTCCCTATCGTCAATCTGGAGTGGATTCAGAAGATCTTCCGGGACAACGCCGAGCGTGGTTACAGCGAGGAGGCTATCGTCGACACCATCATGCGGCGCATGCCCGACTACATCAACCACATCACCCCACAGTTCTCACGTACGGACATCAACTTCCAGCGCGTACCCACGGTTGACACCTCCAACCCGTTCATCGCCCGCGACATCCCGACACCGGACGAGAGTTTAGTGGTTATCCGTTTCAAGGATGTTGGCAAGTTTGGCACCGACTTCCCCTACCTGCTCAACATGATCGACAGCTCTTTCATGTCACGCCGTAACTCGATCGTTGTGCCTGGCGGCAAGATGGGCTTCGCCATGGAGATCATCCTGCAACCAATCATCGAACAGATGATGGATGCGCGTTAGGTCCAGCGCCTGCCTCCGAAAAAAAACCGCGGTGGCCTAACGGTCACCGCGGTTTTTTTTGGCCGTCAACGGCCCTAGTCGTATTCCCGATCTTTCCAGTTTCGCAGCGCGGTAAAGACCGCTTCATCACCGAAAAGTTTTTTTCCGGCGTAACCTTCTGCGGCGGTTATCACATCCCTCACACCTGTTCGCAAGAAGGGGTTGGTGGCCAGTTCGGTGGCCAGCGGTGCGGGGAGAGTCGGCCTGCCGGACTCCCGGCTGGCCCGGTCTGCCAGCAAGCGCAATTTGATCGCCTCGCTCTCCGGTTCCACCCAGGACGCAAAACCCAGGTTATCCAGCGTGTACTCATGGGCGCAGTAGACCTGGGTCTCCACAGGCAAGCCTGCAAAACGCACCAGTGATGCGGCCAGTGCCTCATGTGTACCATCAAAGACTCTCCCGCATCCGGCCGCGAAGAGCGTATCGCCGCAAAAGAGGGCGTTTTCACCGAGATAGGAGACGTGACCGGCAGTGTGGCCGGGGGTGTCGAGCACCCTGAACCTCGTCGTCATGCCTGGCAGTTCGATCAGATCACCCTCGGTTACCCGCCGGTTCACGCCGGGTATCGGCTCCTTTGCAGGGCCGAATATCTCGATGTCCGGAAACCGCTGCAGCAGGCCAGGAATCCCACCGACATGGTCGTAGTGGTGGTGAGTCACCAGAATTGCACCCAGTTCCAGGGATGCCTGTTCCAGATATGCCACCACCGGCCCCGTTTCTCCGGGGTCCACCACAACCGCAAAGGAGACACCCGGCTCGGATATCAGCCAGATATAGTTGTCGTCAAAACTGGAGATTGGGGTGACATCGAACATTAGGTGTCAGGCAGACGATTTCACTGCTTTCAGCGGATTCTCCTGCAACGCTTGATTCACAGACGCCAGAATACCCGCCACATCCAGACCACATTCGCTGAGTTGTTCCTGGTGGCTCGCATGATGGATATATCGATCCGGCAGGCCAAGATTCATCACCCGCACCTGGTGTCCAACCCTGGCCAGATACTCGTTGACCGCCGAACCTGCGCCACCCTGAACCAGGTTCTCCTCCAGGGTCACCAGAATCTCATGCCGTGATGCCAAATCGAGAATCAGCGCCTCATCCAGCGGTTTAACGAAGCGCATATTGGCAACCGTGGCATCCAGGGACTCCGCCACCTCCAGCGCCGGCGCCAGCAGGGAACCAAAGGCCAGCAGGGCGACCCGCTGCCCATCCCGCCGAATCTCGCCCTTGCCCAGCGGCATAGGGTAAATGGGACGAGTGACGGCCACGCCCGGACCGCTTCCCCGAGGATAACGAACCATCGCCGGCCCCACGTATTCGTAGGCGGTCTGCAGCATCCTGCTGCACTCATCTTCATCTGCCGGGGCCATAACCACCATATTCGGCACTACCCGGACGAAGCTCAGATCAAGGCTGCCGGCATGGGTCGCGCCATCCGCGCCCACCTGTCCGGCACGATCCACCGCAAACGTGACATCGAGATTCTGCAGGGCAATGTCGTGTAGCAACTGATCGTAGGCCCGCTGTAAAAAGGAGGAGTAGATAGCCACCACCGGCTTCACTCCCTCACAGGCGAGACCGGCAGCAAAGGTCAGGGCATGCTGTTCCGCGATGCCGACATCGAAATAGCGCTTGGGGAACTGTTGGGAGAAATCAACCAAACCGGAGCCTTCACACATGGCAGGCGTGATGGCCACCAGCTTTTTATCTTCTGCCGCCGCATGACAAAGCCAGTCGCCAAAGACCTGGGTATAGGTCGGTCCACCGCCCTTTTTTTGCATCACACCGGTGGCGGGGTTGAACGGCGTTACTCCATGATAGAAGCAGGGATCCTGCTCAGCGGGTTTAAAGCCCCGTCCCTTCTGGGTTACCACATGCAGCAATCGCGGCCCGGACATCTTGCGCATATTGCGCAGTGTCTTGGCCAGGGTTTCCAAATCATGGCCATCAATTGGACCAATGTAGTTGAAACCCATCTCTTCAAAGAGCGTGCCGGGCATCACCATGCCCTTCATATGCTCTTCCCATTTCCCCATCAATTCACCCAATTGCGGTGGCAAATGGCTGAGCGCGGACTTTCCGCCCTCGCGCACCCGAGTATAAAAATTCCCGGAGAGCAGGCGTGCCAGATGGTTACTGAATGCGCCAACCGGTTTGGAGATCGACATATCGTTGTCGTTGAGCACCACCAGCAGATCCTGATCCAGGGCTCCCGCATGGTTCAGTGCCTCAAAGGCCATCCCGGCCTGCATCGCGCTGTCCCCGATCACTGCGACGATTTTGCGGGACTCACCCCTCTGCTTCGCCGCAACCGCCATCCCAAGGGCGGCGCCGATAGAGGTGCTCGAATGCCCCGTGCCGAAGACGTCATATTCGCTCTCGGTACGATTAGGAAAACCGGATAGACCGCCTTTCTGGCGCAGAGTATGCATGCGCTCACGGCGTCCGGTAAGAATCTTGTGGGGATAGGCCTGATGCCCGACATCCCAGATCAACCGATCTACCGGAGTATCAAACACATAGTGCAGCGCAATGGTCAGTTCCACCACGCCCAGCCCAGCAGCCAGATGGCCGCCCGTCTGAGAGACAGTTTCAATAAGAAACCGGCGTAATTCAGTTGCCAGTTGCGGCAATTGGGAGGGTTCTAAACGTCTCAGGTCCGCAGGCAGATCGACCTGTTCCAGCAAACCGTAGCCGCCGGAAGGTACAGCGTCGCCAGTTTGCGGGTTTTCAATTTCAGACATTTAGCGCCAATTCCAAAAGGTAGCTGTTCAGATCAAACCGAATCGATCAACTGCCAACTCTATAATATGGGGTGATAGTGTAACTGGTCAGTTTAACGTATCAGGGGCAAATGCGCATTTCATACAGCCTCACGACGTATGTTTTTTGCCTCAGCCAGGACGAAATCCCGGAAGGCAACGGCAGCCGGCGACAACCGTTTGCCTTTCCGATAGACCATATACCACTTGCGCAGAACCGGAAATTGTTCGACATCGAGGATCACCAAACGCCCCGTCTCCACTTCCAGTTCGATAGTGTGCTCTGAAGCCACACTGAGCCCCATGCCCGCCCGCACCGCCTGTTTGATCGCCTCGTTGCGGGTCATCTGCATGCCACTCTTGAGTTCGAGACCATGCTCCTTGAAGAACCGCTCCATCGCAAGACGGGTACCGGAACCACTCTCTCGCATTACGAAGGTCTCATCCTGAAGGCGGGAGAGAGGAATCCCCGGCACCCCATCCAGAGGATGGCCTGGTGGCGCTATCACCACCAGAGGGTTTTCCATGAACGCTTCCGATTCGAGTTCCAGCTTCTCAGGAGGATGTCCCATCAGCACAATGTCGGTCTCATTGGCCTCCAGCAACGCCATCAACTGCTTTCGATTGGTCACGTCCAGACGCAGATCTATGCCCGGATAGCGCTGATGAAAGGCCGCCAGAAGCCTCGGCGCAAAGTAGTTGACGGTGCTGGCGACTGCAATGTCGAGTTGCCCGGTATCAACGCCTTTCAGCGCCGCCAGCACCTCCTCCATCTCTTCGAACATTCCAAAGATGGCGCGGGTGTATTGATAGACTTCCCGCCCAGCCTCGGTAAGCTGATTTTTTTTCCCTGTCTGCTCAAACAACGGCAGTCCGACCGTCTCCTCCAACTGTTTCACCTGCATCGAGACCGCAGGCTGGCTGAGATGCAATTCACCCGCCGCACGCGTGTAACTCAATCTTCTGGCAACCGCTTCGAAGACAGACAGCTGTCTAAGCGTCACATGCATAATGGTGTCTCATCTATTAATAAGCCGCCAACCACAAGGCAAATCCATCTCATTCTTCATAGTTTACGGGGTGTTAAGTCACGATATGGCGCGGGTTAAAACAATTTATCACCTATACTTCAATTTAGTAACCGAGGCCGCATCCGACACCATGAGCCATGCCAAAAAACTGCGAACTACCATTGGCCTGTCGGACAGCGACTGCCGACTGATAAAATTGCACCAATACAATCTTCGTGCCTCTCTCGTCCACTGTCGCGTGAATTATTACAACTGGTTCAGGAAGCACCTCGGCTGGACAGAGAAAAATGGCGATCCTTTGCTGGACGGTGTCTGCGAATCCTATATCGGCGGCAGCTACGATGAAACGTTCTGCTCAATACAATACAACCAGGCGATCCACTGGCATAAAAATGGCATGGGCGCCGGGCACGCGCTGGCCGCGCAGAGCGCCTTGAGACATCTGTTTATCGACATCGCCCAGAAACAGGGCCAGACAGACCTGGCAAAAGCCCTCTGCCGCGTCATCGACCTCACCCAATCCGTGCAATCGATGGTCTTTCATCTGGCTCATACGCTCGACCGGTTACGCCGGGTCGCAGAGTTTGACCTGGCCAGAATACAGCAGCCCTGCTCTACAGACCATGGCGACATCTCCCCAAGCGGCCTGAAAAAAACCTACATCGATCACTACCAATGGAAACTGCGTGCCTACGCACTGGCACTGGGCGAACCACTGGATAATGAGGAACTGCCCATGACCTCTGACACTTGCGCCCTGGGCAAGTGGTTAAAAGCAGGTGGCCTCAATCAGATCCCGAAAGGTGAGCAGGACGCATTTCTGGCTGCTCACGAGCGCCTGCATCAACTGGGGGTTCGCATCCTGAACGAAGCTAAAGCCAGGCGCCCCTTCAACATCGCAGATTATCTGATAGACATGGAGGCCGCCTCGGAGGATATCATCAGTGTTCTCAGTCACCGCATCGACTGCCAGTTGCGGCAGCTGGCTGCCGAAGACAGCCTCACCCATCTCGGCAACCGCCGTCTCTTCGAACGGGATCTGGAAAAGCGGGTGGCCCATGCCAAACGGTCCAAGGAGGGACTTGGACTGCTCTTTATCGATATCGACAAATTCAAGAAAATCAACGATCGTTACGGCCATGCAGTCGGCGACGAGGTTATCCAGGGTACAGCCCGCAGAATCGTTGAGGTCCTGCGCACCGCAGACAACATCTACCGCTGGGGTGGGGAGGAGTTTGCGGCCTTGGTTGCCGTCGACAGCAGGAAAGAGCTGACAACGGCTGCCGAACGATTACGGGAGAGTTTCACCGAAACCGATCACTTCACAACCCAGGGACTGGTCAACATCACCATCAGCATCGGCGGAGGTTACACATCGCCAGCGGAGAAATCCTCACCCAACACCCTCTTCTCTTCGGCTGACCAAAGCTTGCACCAGGCAAAGAGAGCCGGGCGCAACCGGGTCGTGATTGCCGGCTGAATCCTGTTCGTTTCCTGTCGCCACATCAGGCAAAAAGTCGCCTGTCGACCGATCCATAAATAATTACTTATGAGTCGGATTAATATTTCTGATTTCACTTATGAATGATTCCACTATAGATTGCCTCCCACATTCCGGGGTTGTCCTCATTTAGTGATGGGGCGTCCACACCGGAAACCCTGTTTCTTCACATTCGAAACATTTAGGAGCGAACAATGGCGTTATTAGATCAAACTGGTCGTTATTCAGACCTGACTCTGAACGAAGATAACCTGATTGCCGATGGCAACCACGTCCTGGTTGCTTACACCATGGTACCTGCTGAGGGCTATGGTTACCTGGAAGCTGCTGCTCACTTTGCTGCTGAATCCTCTACCGGCACCAACGTAGAAGTTTCCACCACCGACGATTTTACCAAGGGTGTTGACGCGCTGGTCTACTTCATCGATGAAGCTGCTGGCAAAATGAAGATCGCCTACCCGAATGATCTTTTCGACCGCAACATTACAGACGGCCGCACCATGCTGGTCTCCTTCCTGACCCTGTGTATCGGTAACAACCAGGGCATGGGCGATATCAAGAATGCCCAGATGTATGATTTCTACATGCCACCCCGCATGCTGCAGCTGTTTGACGGCCCTGCAAAAGACATCACTGACATGTGGCGTATTCTGGGTCGCCCGGTTGAGAACGGCGGTTACATCGCTGGCACCATCATCAAGCCCAAGCTGGGCCTGCGTCCCGAGCCTTTCGCTGAAGCTGCTTACCAGTTCTGGCTGGGTGGCGACTTCATCAAGAACGATGAGCCCCAGGGTAACCAGGTTTTCTGTCCCGCGAAGAAAGTTTACCCACTGGTTTACGATGCGATGAAACGTGCTCAGGATGAGACTGGCGAAGCCAAGCTCTTCTCTGCCAACATCACCGCTGACGACCATTACGAGATGTGCGCCCGTGCGGACTTCATCCTCGAGACCTTCGGTCCGGATGCTGACAAGGTAGCCTTCCTGGTTGATGGTTACGTTGGTGGTCCAGGCATGGTCACTACCGCCCGTCGTCAGTACTCCAGCCAGTACCTGCACTACCATCGTGCCGGTCACGGTGCTGTAACTTCTCCCTCCTCCAAGCGTGGTTATACCGCGTTTGTTCTGGCCAAGATGTCACGTCTGCAGGGTGCTTCCGGTATCCACGTAGGCACCATGGGCTACGGCAAGATGGAGGGTGATGCATCCGATAAGGTCATCGCTTACATGATCGAGCGTGATGAGTGCCAGGGACCTGAGTACTACCAGAAGTGGTACGGCATGAAGCCCACCACCCCAATCATCTCCGGCGGCATGAACGCGCTGCGTCTGCCAGGCTTCTTCGAGAACCTGGGTCACGGCAACGTAATCAACACCTCTGGTGGTGGTTCTTACGGCCATATCGACTCTCCTGCAGCGGGTGCTACCTCCCTGCGTCAGGCCTACGAGTGCTGGAAAGAAGGTGCAGACCCAATCGAATACGCGAAAGAGCACCACGAGTTCGCGCGTGCTTTCGAGTCCTTCGAGCACGATTCTGACGCTCTCTACCCAGGATGGCGTGACAAACTGGGCGTACACAAGTAATCGCACGATTACTGTACAAACAGTGCGAAAAAGCCCCGCTTCGGCGGGGCTTTTTTTGTTTCAGGTTTCCAAAAGCCTGCCTTGGCCTATAAACACATCAAGCCCGTAGGCCCGACCAAGCGTAGCGGATCGGGCATTCAGGCTTTGATGAACGATTGAGGTTGCCGGTTCCGCTGCGCTTGAACCAGCCTACAACTCAACCACGACAAAGTTCAACCTCTCCGAATTGAAAAAATATGTAAAACCGCCTTGTCACTATCACCCGGCCCCGCCTCCTGAATTTGTATGCTACCCTTCACCCCCCAGAACACACCCCGGTCAACACATTGAACGAAGACCACAAAAGCAACCAACGTATCCTCCGGTCGGGAGAACGCGCCGAGCATTATTTCACTGAAGGTTACTGCTGTTCCGAGGCGATCTTGCTCGCCATGGCCGATATCTATCCCAACAGCGCCAAAACTGAGGTTACCGGTCTTGCCAGCGGTCTATGCGGCGGCATGGGCAACAAAAAAACCACCTGCGGCGTCTTCACCGGCGGGGCGGCAGCATTCGGTTTGGTCGCGGGAAAAGCACCACAGAAAGGCGGTAACAGACAGATCAGGGAATTGGCCTCACGTTACCATGAAATTTTGCAACAGGGGGCCGGAGGACAAATCTGCGAAGAGATACTCAAACAGATGGGGGTTCGCAATTTGAACAAGCGTCTGTGCAAAAAACTGACCCGCCGCGGCAGCGAACTACTGGTCCAACTAATCGAACAGAGCAAACTGGCAACGTAAGAAAATCGTCCAGTCAGATGATCTCATCCGGGAGCATTCGGCACGACGTAGAAGAGTATGGAAAAAAAGTGGAATATGCTGCCACCCAGGACGAACAGGTGCCAGACCGCATGGTGGTAAGCCAAACGCTTCCATACATAGAAAATGACGCCAAGCGAGTAACAGAGCCCACCGGCCAACAACAGAAGCAGTCCACCGGTACCGACAGACTCCAACATCGGCTGGATAGCGATGACGACCAGCCAGCCCAACCCGAGATAGAGGCTGATGGAGAGACGCTTATAGCGTTTGCGGGCAATCAATTCGAGTGCCATGCCGGCCAGCGCGATACCCCAGACCAGACCAAAAAGCGTCCAGCCCCATGGCCCCCGCAGATTGACCAGGGTAAATGGCGTATAGGTGCCCGCGATAAGCAGAAAGATGGAGGCATGATCCAGCTGCCTCAGCAACTGCTTCGCCCTCGGCAAGGGGATACCATGATATAGCGTCGAGGCGGTGTAGCAGAGGATCAGAGTGACGCCATAGATAGTACTGCTGATGATGTGCCAGGCGTCGCCATAGAGCGAAGAGAAAGTCACCAGGATGACAAGCCCCGCAATACTGAGAGGAATGCCCACACCATGAGTAACCGCATGGGCGATCTCTTCGCCCAGGCTGTAACGCGCAGTCAGGGTCTCTGTTGGCATTTTCAGGCCTCTTCACTGAAGTAAATATTTCTGATCGGCCAAAACGACCGACATCCGCCAGGGAACAGACCACAGGCTCCCCGATCCAGAATGGGGCCCACGACAAAATGTGTCAAATCGATGAAAAACAGAGTCCCTAAGAAGCCAAGTGTAGTCGGATCTCTGCAATACGCAGGTTTAAATGGAAAACTATTGCCTTCCCTCAATCATTGAGCGGATTTTCCACTTGGTTGCAGCTCCGAAAATCGGTAGGGTACATTGTTATTTGGCGGTGTGTAATCTGCACCAGACAACTAATCGAGATGGACGCAGGATATGAGCGAAATTGACCAGTATCTCATCAAAGAAGAACCCTATTATCAGTCCCAGGCCGATGAAGTAGCGCTCTACGAAGCAGCCTATGCTGCGCGCCTGCCGGTGATGGTCAAAGGCCCCACCGGCTGCGGGAAGTCCCGCTTTATCGAACATATGGCCTGGAAGATGGGCAAACCCCTGATCACAGTGGCCTGCAACGAGGATATGACCGCCTCTGACCTGGTGGGACGCTACCTGCTCGATGCCGACGGCACCCGCTGGCTGGACGGCCCACTCACCGTTGCTGCCCGCATCGGCGCCATCTGCTATCTCGACGAGGTGGTCGAGGCACGTCAGGACACCACGGTGGTGATCCACCCGCTGACCGACCATCGCCGCACCCTGCCCCTGGACAAGAAGGGCGAGGTGGTCACCGCACACCCCGATTTCCAGCTGGTAATCTCCTACAATCCCGGCTACCAATCGCTGATGAAGGATCTCAAACAGTCAACCAAGCAGCGTTTCTCCGCCCTTGATTTCGACTATGCTCCCGCTTCCCTGGAGTCAGGCATCCTGGCCAAAGAGACCGGCATTGACGAAACGACTGCCGGGAAACTGGTCACTATCGGTGGGACTGCCCGCAATCTGAAGGGGCATGGCCTGGACGAGGGCATCTCCACCCGTCTGCTGGTCTACGCCGCGCAACTGATCAACGGGGGCATAGATCCGGTGGCTGCCTGCCGCATGGCCTTGGTGCGTCCGATTACCGATGACGCAGATATTGTCGCCACCCTGGACCACGCCATCGACGCCGTTTTTGGCTGAGCATTTGGAATTTCATCCGTCAAAAACGCAAATAGCGCTATTGATTTTATAGACGACTCCTTTCCTGCTTTATGCAGAGTAAAAATTTCAGAGCCGTCCATATCAAGAAGCTTTTCCAGGCCAGAATGGAACATTTGCGTTTATTGCGGATTAAACACTCAAAACTCCACCCGGTAGCAGGTGAGTAATGTCAATCAATTCAGATCAGCTCGAACAATATCGGGATCAGCTCTCATGCGGTTTCGAGCAGTTGGACCCGATATTCGGCGACTGCATAGAAGAGGCGCTCGCCCTTCTCTCTGAGCAGGGCGTCGATGACTATCTGGAAGGCGCCTCCATCGCCTGCAGGATCGGCCGCGGAGTGGAGCCGGTCATCATCTATCTCGAAGAGATGCCACAGTTGGCTGTCCATGTGGGTGAAGCCGCCTTATCCCTAGTCTCCAAGACCGTCTGGCGTATTTCCCGCAGCCCCAACGGCAAAGCAATCCTGCCTTTTCTCCAGGTACTGCCCGAGGCCAGCCGCCGGCTCGGCAGCTTTGAGCTGTTTGAGAACTACGTCAAGCTGATCATGGATACCATGGACAGAACCACTGGCTCCGTCCACGGCTTTCACACCACCATCCCCAGCCCTTCGCTCCCCGATCTGCTGAAGAAGATGCCCTATCTGCTCAGCCAGCTATCCTGCAACGGGTTGAGAAACTGGATCGACTACGGTGTTCGCAACTACACCAAAAATCCACAGCGTCAGATCGACTACTTCAGCCTGCAGTCCGCCGACAGCCGCGCCATTCTGCAACGCGAGCGTCACGGCACGCTCTTCTACGATAACGAACGCAAACTCGACTACTACATGCAGGCTTTGTGGGAGATCAAAGAGCAGCTGGTACCCTACTCCGAAGGTTTCGATGAACTGCGCAAACCCATGCCCTATTACGATCCACTTGGGGTCCGGGTACCCGATGTCTACGACGACTTCAACGGCGTCAGTGGCATCGACCGCTATCGTGCCCTGCTGGCCCACGTTGCTGCTCACAAGACCTGGACACGGCAGATCGTGGCAGATAACTTCAGCCCTTTCCAACGGATCGCCATTGAGATGTTCGAGGACTCACGGGTAGAGATGCTGGCGATGCGACACTACCCCGGTCTGCGGAGACTCTGGATGGCGCTACACCCCAAGCCCATCGAAGACGACTGCCACCCTGAAGAGGAGTCCTGCATCCGCCACCGTCTGGCGATGTTCTCCTACGCTCTGCTCAACCCGGACCACGACTATCAGAACCCCGATCTGCTTGAGTTCGCTCAGCGTTTTCACGAAATCATGGCTGAGAGCGAATCAAACACCAAGGAGATCTCCGCTCTGGCCATCTCCTACATTGCCCGTACCCGCCGTCAAGCCGATCTTGCCGCCAAGATCTACTTCAAAGACACAGAAGTCAGCTACCGGGACGACAACCGCCACATGTGGATCTTCATCGAAGAAGGCGATGAGGAGGAGATGTTTGACGCCGAATCGAAGCGCAAGACGTCTGAAGAGAAACTCGAAGGTCTGCCACCCCGCCACTATCCAGAGTGGGACTACAAGGCCAAGACCTACAACCCAGATTACGTCAGCCTCTACGAAAGCCTGCATCCCGGTGGTGACCCTGCCGAGATAGACGTACTGCTGTCCAAACACAGCAGCCTGGCCAAGCAACTGAAAAAAATGCTCGATCTGCTGAAGCCTCAGCAACTGGTGCGCATCCGCTATCAAGAAGAGGGAAGCGAGCTCGACCTGGATGTCGCCATCCGCTCCCTCATCGATTTCAAGAGCGGCGCCCAACCCGACCCCCGCATCAACATGAGCCACCGCACCGACGGTCGCGACCTGGCCGTCATGCTGCTCATCGACCTGTCAGAATCGGTCGACCAGATTCCCGCCGGCTGCGACCAGTCGATCCTGCAATTGAGCAAAGAGGCCGTCACCCTGCTTGGCTGGGCCATCGAACAGCTGGGGGATGCCTTTGCCATCGCCGGCTTCTCATCCAATACCCGCCACGAGGTGCGCTACCAACACATCAAGGGCTACGGCGAACACTGGGACGACACGGTCAAAGGGCGTCTGGCCAGCATGCATGCCGGTTGGTCCACCCGCATGGGCGCCGCCATACGCCATGCCAGCCACTACCTTAGCGCACGCCAGGCCGACAAAAAACTGATGTTGGTTTTGACCGATGGCGAACCCTCGGATATAGACACACATGATGATCGGCAGCTCATCGAAGACAGCCGTAAGGCGGTAGTCGAGGCGGATCAGGAAGGCATCTACACCTACTGCATCAACCTCGACCCCAAAGCCGACGAGTATGTGAAGGACATCTTCGGCAACCAGTACACCGTCATCGACCGTGTCGAGCGGCTACCGGAGCAGCTATCCAAACTCTTCATGGCGCTGACGAAGTAAAATAAAGATGAAAGGTGAAAGGTGAAAGGGAGTTCCGAAATTTTGATGACAATGGGTGGTGCTCGTTTGGAACTCCCAAGCACCCAGTCCTTTAACCTTTAACCTTTCGCCTTTCACTTATCCCAACCTACAATAGCGTGTATAATTTTCCGTTCACTTGAACATTTTCAAACCGAGTGGTCATCCGATCCGCATGAAACAGACTGACGACCTCCGCATCAAAGCGATCATAGAACTGAGTTCCCCTGCCCAGGTGCATGAAGAACTTCCCATCAGCGATTCGGCCGCCGATACTGTTTATGCTGCGCGACAGGCGGTCCACCGCATTCTGCAAGACGAGGATGATCGCCTGCTGGTAATCATCGGGCCCTGCTCGGCCCACGACCCGGAAGCCGCACTGGATTACGCCAAACGACTGCAGCCGGTGCGTGAAGCACTGAAAGATGAGCTTGAGATCATCATGCGCGTCTACTTTGAAAAGCCACGCACCACCGTCGGCTGGAAGGGGTTGATAAACGACCCGGATATCGATGACAGTTTTGAAATCAATAAAGGCCTGCGACTGGCCAGGAAACTGCTGCTCGACATTAATAATCTCGGCGTTCCTGCCGGCACCGAATATCTTGACCTGATCAGCCCGCAATATATTGCAGACCTGATCAGCTGGGGCGCTATCGGCGCCCGCACCACTGAAAGTCAGGCACATCGTGAACTGGCCTCAGGACTCTCCTGTCCGGTGGGTTTCAAAAATGCCACCAACGGCAGCATGAGGGTCGCTCTCGATGCGATCCGCTCATCTTCGCGGCCGCACCATTTTCTTTCAGTCACGAAAGAGGGGCGTTCCGCTATTTTCTCGACTCGCGGCAACGAAGATTGCCACGTCATTCTGCGCGGAGGAAGCCGGCCAAACTACGACTCCGAAAGCATCAATATTGCGGCAGATGAGATGGAAGCCACCGGTCAGCAACCACGTATGATGGTCGATTTCAGCCACGCCAACAGCCGCAAGCAGCATAAGCGCCAACTGCTGGTTGGCATGGATGTCGCCAGCCAGATCAGCCGCGGTGATACACGTATCATGGGCGCAATGATTGAAAGTTTCCTTGTCGCCGGCAGACAGGACCGTGAGGGGACCAAACCACTGACCTATGGCCAAAGTATCACCGATGCCTGCATCAGCTGGGATGACAGCACACCATTACTTGAGGCGCTGGCCAGCGCTATTCGTGCGAGACGGAAGAAACGCTAAGTTATCGACAATATAAACCGGCATCTGCCGATAAAACGTGCGCCAGCACAAATTCTCTGACCAATCCGGTTGACCCCTCATTTACTTGGCAGTAGTCTCAAGTGGGAAAAATCATTCCGCTTAACTGCAGGATAATCGTGCATGCCTGATCCAGCGATCGAAATACTCATCATCGGTAACGCCATGACTGAGGTAGAGAGTTACATCTCATCCCTGCGCAACTCAGGTGTAACGGTTCACGCCAATCGCCTGAATCAGGACGATAAACGAATTGCCAAGGAGATCCGTTCCGCTTCATCGCTCGACATGGTGATCTATACTGCCGAATCAGGTGATATCGGCATCGAGCATCTGATGTCGCTACTCCAGAAGCATGGCGTTGCTGTTCCGGTAATCGCCCTAAGCGATCCAGGCAATGAGGATTTCATCGTTTACGCCATAAACCAAGGCGTGAAGGATGTCGTTGCGCGCAAAAACAGCGAACATCTCACCCTGGCAGTCAAACGGGAATTCAGCAGCCTGCTCGCGAGACGCAAACTCGAAAAAACCAAATCTCAGTTGAAAGAGGCAGAAGCACGCTGTCACACACTGATCCAGAGCTCACGTGAAGCCATTGCCTATATCCATGAGGGCATGCATGTCGAGGCAAACCCGGCTTATCTCCAGATGTTCGGTCAGGTTGAGCAAGAGGAGATCGAAGGTCTGCCGATCCTCGATATGATTGCCCCGTCAGAACATAAGAAATTCAAAAAAATTCTACGCTCCCTTTCCGCAGATCATGAACAGACTGCAGAGATAGAGGCTAGTTGCCTTCGTGACGATGAAAAGGAGTTCTCCGCCCAGCTCAGTTTTCCCCTGCCAGTATCGATGGAGAACCCTGTACCCAATTGGTTATTCGTGACCAAACGAACGACAGACAGCTAGAAGATAAACTGCGGTTGCTAAGCACCCAGGACTCGCATACCGGCCTCTACAATCGGCAACACTTTCTCAGTATATTGGAGGAAACCACTCGTCAGCAGCAAGATCAGGATTCACCGACTCACAGCCTGCTCTACATCACGCTGGACAATTTTCAGGAGATTCGCAACAGCGCCGGAATCGCAGCAAGTGACAGCGTGCTCAATGAGGTCGCAGATATCCTGACCGGCCTGACCCATACTGACGATCTGGTTGCCCGCTTCGGGGATCACACATTTACTCTGCTTACACCGCTGACAGACAAACAGGAAGTGGAATCACTCGCTGTTCGCATTTGCAACGAGATCGATGCCCGCGAATACACCGAGACTGCAAGTTACATCAGCCCCACCAGCAGCGTTGGCATCGCCTTCACTTCGCCGGAAATAGCCGGTGGCCAGGAATTCCTCAACCTCGCCTACCATGCATGCGAAAATGCGCGTCAGCAGGGTGGAAATCAGTTCTTTGTCTCCATCGCAGCGACCCAGCAGGAAGAAGAGGATGAAGCCGGCAACGAAACAGATCTCAGCCACCTGATCCAGCACGCCCTTGAAAACGATCAGTTCAAACTGGTCTACCAACCCATTATCAGCTTGCAGGGAGATACCAGGGAAAACTACGCGGTACTGGTGCGACTCATCGATCACAACAATGAGGAAATTCAGCCCAACTATTTTCTCAAGCAAACCGATGAGATGGGAAAGATGGCTGCGGTGGACAGATGGGTTATCCGGCATGCCATTGCTGAACTCTCTGCACAGCGGAAGAATGGGCGCAAGATCAACTTCTTCATCAACATCTCCGGCACAACACTGGAAGACGATACCCTGCTGTTATGGATCTGTGACTGCCTGCGAGAATTCGAGGCCAAGGGACCCTGGGTCATTTTCCAGATAAGCGACAGTGACGCACGCGCTCATCTGCAACAGGTGCAGAAGCTGACTGAAGGCCTACAGAAGATCAAATGCCAACTCTCCATCGACCACTTTGGACTCACCCCCAAACCGGAGACACTGCTGCGTAACCTGCCGATCAACTACATTCAGTTCGATCCAAAATTTCTTGATGACCTGGCCGGCAACCAGGAAAAGCAGGATGCGCTCAATGAAGCAAACAGGATTGGCCAATCCTACAACGTAAAAACTGTCGCCACAGGCATTGAAGATGCCAACAGTCTGGCGATACTCTGGTCTATTGGGGTGAACTATATAAGGGGATATTTCCTGCAGGAACCCTCCCCTACCATCAGCTATGACTTCAAGCAATCCTGACAGCTGAAAAATCAAAGCCTTCAGGCTTCCTGGCGGGCAACAAAAAGCCCCGCAGGGAGTCCCGGCAGGGCTTTTCAGCTAAGACCAGCAAAATTTCACCACGGCATAAACGAGTTCCACTTTGTCATGGGTCTGGATACATCCCGTATATTACGATTCATCGAACGCATATCGTGCGACATGTAGTAGGTTGACTCGGTCATGGACTTCATCGATTCACTCATGGTATCCATACTTGACAGGATAGGCTCCAAAGTCCTTACATCCTGAGCCATCGAATCAACACTGACTGCCATGGTGCGCACATTTGCAGTCAACTGACCCACACTGTCAGTCATACTCTGCACGTTACTTGCCATGATACTCATGTTGGAATCGACACTGAGAGCAAGAAAATGGACATCTTTCGCCAAGCTAAAGACCAGATAGAAGCCATAGGCGGCGAGTAAAATAAAAGCAAATAGTGAAGGGTAAACAATCAATTCCCAGCGTCTTGCGCTGGTTTCAAAGGCCATGGAAAGCCTATCCATGCCGTATTGTTCACGTTTATTCTCGTCGGCTTCAGCAGTTTTTTCAGCTACAGCCTTCTCTTTTTCAGTCATCAATACAATACCCTACTCACATATGAGTAACTACTGAGTCTAGCATAGACCAGACTTATCACAATAACGCATGAAGTATATATTAATACTCTAATATGTTCCAGGTGACTGGCTTTTATTCTTCATTTTTTCTTGACTCAATCCTCCCCACCAACCCACTGGAACAAAAAAGCCCGGCAGTGCCGGGCTTCAGTTAAACATTGAGAACATTGGCGTTAAAACTCGCCGGTAGCGCCCCGATTCATAATATCCAGAATATACTCCTTCACCTGTATAGCTTCCTGCTTCAACTCAGAAGGCAAAGGTTCGCCACCATAGATCATCAGGTCCATATTGAGTGCAACCAGCCAGAGCTTTCCCGCCTGATCTTCGATCAATGTGACCCGGCAAGGCAAGTAGGCTGAATAGGCGTCGGAATAGTCAAGCATAATCGCTGCAGTCAGGGAGTTGCAGAAGAGAAAGATCTTGACGAATCGGTAACTCTCCCCTTTTTTCGCTTCGATATCCTTGGAAAGCGGCAGCTCACCCACATGCGACATATTGTGTTCGTTAGCCACGAACTTCATGGTCTCTTCGACCTCTTCTGCCGTTAGCCCCTCTTCAACCGGAATTTTCCAGATTGAGGCCTCTGCCGCATTTTTGGTCTCCAAAAGCTTCTCAATCATCTCCATATAGGCCTTTCCTGCCCCTGGATCGAAACCTGATAAGACATCGCCATACTTGCCATACAGCGTGCCAATCCCAAGCACTGCGACCAGACCGATTATCGCCAATAAATTTCTGATAAATCCCATCTCTCTCTCCGCCAATCTCATCTGATGCCCATAGAGTCCGCATCATTATGATTATATTAACGCGCTAAAATCGCGTCACTTTTATACAAGTGCCCATCAGAAAAGATAATTTACTACAAAAGACACAAAACCGTTGGCGAAAGACAATATTTAAATCAATCTCTGGCCTTAGTGATCTTTGCATTCTTTGTGGTTGGATATGGTTTTTTGGACGGACACTAATTATTGTCAATAGCTAACCAAGGTAGTGCGGGTAGACCGCTACGGTCAATGCATTGAATTCTCGAGTCCCTTTGCCCCGTGGATCAAGCTCAAACACAGCAAGCCCTTCACTGAATGAGCGCCGAAAAACCGTACGCTGACACAGTCTCTGCTTAACAAAGCTGATGTCTGAAAGCGAGATCAGTGCGGCAGCAGCCTCATCTGACTCACGAATCGCTCTGTGGGTGTCGGCACGATTGATAAATGCAAAAAGTTCAGGATTCTTGCCGTCGACGTTATCATCGACAAAACGGATAAACCTCTGGGTCGACCAGATATCCGCCTGAGAGGGGGGCACCGGAATCACAACCCTGTCCGCCAGCCTCAAGGCTCGCTTCATCGATTCGATATCTGCGGTGCCAACATCGATAAGCACCTCATCAAATTCCTTGAAGCGTTTTTTATGGTTCAATCCCGATGCATCCACGACCTGGATTTTGGGTTCATAACCCTCTTCCACCCGAACATCCACAACATCCGTTAAGGTCGCTTGCGGATCTGCGTCAACAACCAACACCTTTGCATTTGCCAATGCCAACCACACAGCCAGGTTGAAGGCCACCGTACTCTTTCCGGATCCCCCCTTGAGACTACCGATTACTGTTATCATGCACTCCCCTTTTCAAGTCTGTGATGTAGGCATTTGCCTTCACCAACAGGCTCGATTTCACTCCATCAATGGAAAATGGTCAATATAATCTACCTGACTCATTGTTGGCGATGAATCAAATCCGCCCGCGGCATATGGGCTTCTCTCAATCTGATACCAATCCTGATCTACGGTCTGGTAGGCGCCCGGATAACGCGGCTCATTTGCTCGTCTTCTGATCCCCGTGCTATCAGCATGCGGTTCTCTCCACTCCCGGAATGACGACGGGTAGGGGTTACTGTTGAAAACCTGCTTCCTGGCCGAAATCGAAGGAGTATAGTCTCTCTGCGGATAGCGACTCCTCAGGACAGGGGGTTCAATCCTGCGGTTGGACAACACGGGCATCCTTGCGGGCGGCTGACCGGCAGCACGATTCACTGGTCGAAAAGCGTAGCGTTGGTATGGCTGATACCTATCCAATTTGCGGGAGGCAGTACTTTTCCTGACAGCAGTTACACGTTTATTTGCAGCAGGCCTGTGCTGTAGATTGGCAGCAGGCAGGGGGCTTTGCGCCAACGCACGATAGTCCCTCTGTACCGGCGCAACATTCATCGGCCGAAACTTGGGCTGAGGCATATGCTGCGGGACCTGTGGCCGATATCCCGTTGGAGCGCGGGATGGCTGAAAGGCCATGCGTGGAAGCTGTTGATTATTGGGTCGATAGGCTTTCTGCAGCGGCCGAAAGCGATATCCCGTAACATAGACCGGTGCGGGAACGGGGCGATGATTGTAAGCCACATGCGGACGATACTGGGGCGCATAGCGGACAGACGCAAGGTTTACTGCATATTGTCCAGCATAACGGGGCTGAGGATTCACATAGACAGGGGGGGCAAATCCCCGAGCCTGATAAGGCTGATGCTGTGGACGCCACTGGTTTGCAGGAAAGGGATATCCAGGTACGGGAGCACCATACGCCATACGCGGGGCATTTGCCTGTCGCAAGGGTCTAAAGCGATACCCTTGGTAATAGTTTGCCGGCATCTGAGGGTAAGCACGCACGCTCTCATAACCACCGAAAAATCCTGCCTGACGATTCCAATCGGGACGATAGTGACTCTGCTGATATTGCTGTTGCCGGGAGACCTGGTTCCACTGCGGCGCATAACGGTCAGCTTGCCATGCAGTCGGCGCTGCCTGATATCCCGCTGAGGACGGATAAAAGGCCCAAGCTGATGTACAAGGAAGTGCCAGTAAAAAAAGCGCGCCTAAGGAAAAAAAACGCAAACCTTTGGAATTCATCTATTTTCCACCTGTTTCAATATGCAGGAATTAATCAATAAAGCGAGACACGTTCCACGTCTCAATCACTACGCATAGTTTAACTGCAAACTGTCTTCTGAAAAACCGTTTGCCCCTCATTTTGGTGGAATTTTAACGATATTCAGATAAAGAAAAGGGCCAATCCACGCTATCTAGCCGACCTGTTTGAATCCAGTGGCCTAAAGCTGTTTGTATAGTCTCTTGCCTGAGATGGTGACCGGCGGTTGTTACTATCCGAAAATCGTCTATCCGGGCGATACTTCATCATCCGGTTGGCGCCCTCCCACACAATGGGAGCTGGCCTATTCGATTTTTTTTCTACTGGATCCCCTCTAAAACGGTATCTGTTTTCCCTCTTCTGCGCTTGCTGTCCTGTCGGTGAAACCGGATTAAGACCATGTAGCCGTAATTGCTCGTCTGGTTCAATGGTTCGAAATCGAAACGCACCCATCTGTGGTGAGATAGGGCGCATCTCCTCGACAGGGCGATAGGTCCCTCGCGGAAGACTTGAGGGATTCACTAGATTTGGAGGCAGGAGGGCTGGCTTGGTATTGTACTCCAATGCCTTCGGCGTCTGGTATGCAGGCAACCCATACCCTTCCTGAGTTAATGGCCGCCAATTAAAAGAGCGGGCACCACCGGTTGCTGTCGATTTGGAAGTAGAAGCCCCGTCGAGCGGACGAAAACCATAATTTCGAGTATCGCTTACGGCTTCTGTCATGCTTAATAAACACGCCAACGACCAACTTAAAGACAACCAGCCTATCCGAAGCAAAGTGATCACCTATTATTCATGCAGATGCTAACAATAAAAGCCGACAAGCAGAAGAATGTCCAGAAACTTAGATATTAGCAGCAACAACACCGGCTTAAACCGGCCCTCAAAAACATCAAGGGGACAGAAAACCGGGTATTCTGTCCCCCTTATTTGTGACTCAATCACTAATCAGAAAAACCAGCCCATTATTTCAGACGAATCCCCCGGCGTGCTGTTTTCTTACGCAGAGGAAGCGTTCTGACCTTGGGTGAGACGGATGTTGCGGCCTTTTTAGCTGTCTTTGCTGCACCGTTGCCGTTACCTTTTGCTTTAGCCGGGGTGGTGCTGGTTTTCTTTGCGCTGGCAGCGACTTTTTTCTTGGTCGCAACTTTTTTCAGCGCCGATGGGCGCTTTTTCGCCCGCTTCGGGGCTGCTTTTCGAACAACTTTCGCTGCCACCGGTTTAGTGGTGGTTTCAGGTGAGTCTGCAGCCAATTTCTCTACAGCCTCCGTTTGGTCACTTTTCTTCACGTCGATAGCGGCATCAGGCTCATTAGCCGCAACCATACTGACTTCAGCTGTTTCCACACTCTCTTTGACGGGTGAAGCGGGCTTGGTAGCAACCGGTTCAGCCACCTTCTCAGGCGCCTTTTCTACAGTCTCCAGCTCCTTCTCGGCAGGCTTTTCTGCTGCGACTTCAGCAGGGGAGTCGCTGTCAGGAACCGGCTTGTCGGACACTTGCGGTTCGGCTGCCTGGTAACTTTCAGCCACGGGAGCCGCTGCTACCGGGGCCGGAACAGTCCCTGCCGGAGCGGGTGAGAACGCACCACCCCCACCGGATGCTGGACCACCTGTCCCACCGGAAGTGGGGGATGAGGGTGGGCTTCCTCCCCGTTTGGTAGATTTTTTAAACAGCTCTGCCAGCAGTAGAAAGATGCCTCTGATCAAATAGAAAACCATCATCAGTGCAGCAGCCAACTTACCCCAAACCGCCACCCACAGCGGCGTTTTCGCCGGAGCAGCCTCAGGCGACACCGGCTCCGCTGGGGCCGTGACTGTAGCACCTGCAGTCTCCAGTGCGGGCATCTCCACTCCCGCCGGGGCGGTGGCAGCAGCAACTTCGATCAAATCCTTACTGGCATTGATACAACCCAATGGAATGACGATCAGGGTCAATACCGTGGAGACCAGTACACCGGAAGCCAGGGAAATCGCCATGCCCTGAAAGATCGGGTCGAAGAAGATCACCGAGGAGCCACATACCAGGGCAAACGCGGTTATCATGATCGGACGGGTTCTCGTCTTACACGACTGAATTACGGCTTCAACAACCGTGCTGCCGTGTTGGATTTCATGGATAGCGAAGTCGACCAGCAAAATAGAGTTGCGCACGATGATACCGGCCAGCGCAATCCAGCCGATCATAGAGGTTGCCGTGAACTCCCCCCCCCATCCTGCCTGAAAGAAAAGCATGTGCGCAGGAATAATACCCAACAGGGTCAAAGGGATTGGCGCCATGATCAGCGCAGGGATACGGAAGTTGCCAAACTCCCATACCACCAGAATATAGATCATGATGAGCGCCACCATAAAGGCTGCACCCATATCTCTGAATGTCTCAAAAGTGACGGTCCACTCCCCCGCCCACTCAATCGCAGAGGTGGCATCATCCCCAGGCGGGCCCAACCAGAACGTATCCAGTGCAACGCCATCAGGCGCAACATAGCGCTCCTGTTCCAGCAAGTCCTGAACCTGAAACATGCCATATACCGGCGCCGCCATCTTGCCGCCAACATCAGCAACGACATACTCCACGTCACGCAGGTCCTTGTGGAAGATTATCTCCTCTTCGCGCACCTGCTCGAAGCGGCCCAACTCCCTGAGCGGCACAGCGATTCCGGTGGTCGACATGATGGGAATATCCCCCAGCCGGGTGATCTCAGAACGTTCCGCCAACGGCACCTGGATAACGATATTGATCGGCTCATGCCCCGCCCGCTGCTTGACATCACCAAGCGGCGTACCACCCAGAGACATACTCAGATTGCGGTTGATGGTATCCACAGAGATACCGCGCCTGACCGATTTTTCCGTATCCACGGTAAAGCGCCAATACTGATAGGGATCGCGCATGTAGTTATCCACATCACGCATGCTCTCAGCCTTCTTGAAGAGCTCAGTCAGATCGCTGGCCACCTGGCGGCGGACTTCGGAACTCGGGCCATGAACCTCGGCCACCACGGACTGAAGTACCGGCGGTCCCGGCGGCATCTCCACCACCGCATATTTGGCGCCGGTGCCCTTCACCAACGTCTTGAGATCTTCACGGGCCTGGGTGGCTATTTCATGACTACTGCGGTCACGCTTCGATTTATGCAGCAACTGTACCTGCACTTCAGCCTGCCAGGGGCTTTTACGCAGATAGTAGTGACGCACCATGCCATTGAAATCAAAGGGCTTCGAGGTTCCAGCGTAGACCTGCACCGCAGTCACTTCGGAGTATTGGCGGATCTTGTCCGCCATCCGATGCGCCAGATTGGCGGTCACCGGCAGAGCGGTTCCTTCGGGCATGTCGAGGACAACAGCAAATTCTGGCTTGTTGTCCAACGGCAGCATCTTTACCGCCACCAGGTTGAAATAGAAGAGGGAGCAGGCGAGAGCAAAAGATCCCCACATCACCAGCTTGAAGAGACGCGCCTTGGCGGGTTTCTCGATCATCGGAATAAGAACCCGCCGGAACATGCCTTCCAGCTTCTCCGCTTCCTTGTGCTCCCTTTTACCCGCTTTCTCCAGATAGTTCATGGATGGCCGCAGCCAATGGGACATAGTCAGGTAGGGGGTAAAGACGAATGCTGCAAATACTGAGATCAGCATCGCCGATGAGCCAAGGGCAGGAATCGGCTCCATGTAGGGTCCCATCATGCCGGAAACGAACCCCATCGGCAGCAGCGCAGCGATAACCGTGAAGGTGGCGAGGATCGTTGGATTACCCACCTCGCGCACTGCATCGACTGCGGTATCGACGTCGGTCTTGCCCTCTTCCAGCCAGCGGCGATAGATATTCTCGACCACCACAATGGCGTCATCCACCAGGATGCCGATGGAGAAGATGAGCGCGAAGAGACTCACCCGGTCGATCGTGTAACCCATCAGCCAGGCACTGAAGATGGTCATCAACAACACCACGGGAATAACCAGCACCACCACAATAGCCGGCCTGAAGGCACGGAACGCCGCCAATACCAGCAGAAAAACAAAACCTGTCGCCACGAACAATTTAAAGATCAGGTCGCTGACCTTGTCATCCGCACTTTTGCCGTAATCGCGGGTAACGCTCACTTCCACATTGTCGGGGATCAGTGAGCCTTTGATGCTGTTTACCCGCTCGATGATAGAATTTGCAACGGTGACCCCATTGGAGCCCTCTTTTTTCGCCACCGCAACGGTGACTGCAGGGACCCCATCAGCCTTGATATCGATCTCGCTCGCGGCCCCCGTATAGTAGGCAACCAGATGCTTCGCATCCTCCGGCCCCTGCTTTACCCGCGCGATATCGTGCACATAAACCGGCACGTCGTTGTGAGTGCCGACGACCAGGCGATTGATATCATCCACGGACCTGAGAAATGACCCGGTCACCACGGTAAAGTGGGTATCGCCCGCCTCTACGCCACCGGCCTGCTGTTCACTGTTGGCGGTCTTGATGGTGTTAGCCACCTGATCGAGACTGATGCCAAAACCCGCCAGCCGCTCTGGAAAGACCTCAATCGTCACCTGTTCCCGACGGCCACCCACCACAAAGCCGTTACCGGTATTCGGCAGCTCCTTGATCGCCTGCAACACATCGTGAGCCAACATGCGCAACTGCCCGTCATCCACATCCTTGGACCAGAGCGTCAGGTTGACCGCTGGCACATCATCGATCCCCTTGGCCTTCACCAACGGAGGCATCACGCCGGGAGGAATCAGATCCATGTTGGAATCGATCTTATCGTTGACCTTAACCAACGACGGCCCCATATTCTCGCCCACAGCGAATTCAATGGTGACGATACCGCCTCCCCGCTGAGATGCGGAATAGACGTGCTTCACACCCGGAATCTCCGACATGATCCGTTCCAGCGGCGCTATGGCCAGACCGGATACCTGTTCCGCAGCCGCGCCGGGATACTGAACGAATATATCCACCATCGGCACGGAGATTTGCGGGTCCTCCTGGCGGGGCGTGACGACGAGACCGAGCAGTCCCATCAGCATCATGGCCAGAAAAAAGAGGGGGGAGAGAGGTGACTCGATGAAGAATCTGGCGGTTCTGCCTGCCAGACCCAGATGCGCGTCGTAGTTGGGATCCATTGGATGGGGCTGATCGAAATTATTGTCGTTCTGACTCATGTGCGGTCTCAAAGTATCTGCAACTGCAGGATCCGATGATCTTGCAAGGGTTCAAGGCAAAAACCCGGGGAGGCACGCCTCCCCTCGATTCAAATGTCTTTAAAAAGTTATGATAGACGACTGAGGAGACACCGCCTATCTGGACGGCGAGGTCCAACCGGCACTGATACCGACACCGGGATTACGTGCTACCCGTTCGCCAGCCTTGAGACCGGACAGGACAGTGGTATAACCGCCGGGAAGCTGCTCGCCAACCCGGATCAGCCGCAATTGATGTTTACCTTCGTCACCAAGCACATAGACACCGGGGAGACTGCCATTGTAACGAATTGCGCTACTGGGGATAACCGGGTTACTGCGTGCCGGCGCATTGAAATCCGGCACCATCACCTTGGCATACATTCCGGGCGCAGAGACGCCCTGGGGCAGATCGAACTTAATGGTCACAGTGTGACGTTGCGCATCTGCCATTGGAAAGATCTGCGCGACACGCACCGGGATCTCCTGATCGCCAATATCCAGCTCCGCCCGCAGCATCATGCCTTCGCTCAGACCGGGACGCAGACGGCCCGGGACATCCACAACAATCTGCAGATACTCCACATCGGCATATTTCAGCAGGGGCTGGCCCGGCTGAACAGTGTCACCCACCTCGATAAACTTCTTCATGATCACGCCGCTAAAAGGCGCCAAACTCTTGGCATCCCTAAGCTTGGCGTCAATCGCCCTGATCTCGGACTGCACGCGAACGATCGTATTGCGCGCCGACTGGACACGGGTCTGGGAAGAGTAGATGTCGGCGCCGCGCTCAACATCGCGGTCGCGTTCACCCATCATATCTTCCATGGGACTGGTGAACATTTGATCAAACAGGTTGGGTACACCCATGCCGCCCATCGAGGATTTGGTTTTGGGCGACCAGAGTTCGCGATTGTACTGCACACCGGCATTTCTCAACTGGACATCGGCATTGGCCAGCTGCGCCATTGCGGCCTGGCGCTTGGCACGCAGCTCGCTCTCATCCAGCTCCACCAGCAGATCGCTATCCTTGAAGGCATCACCTTCGATACCTGCGAGAAACTTGACCCGGCCCGGCAACTGCGCCGACAGGGTCACCTCTTTGTATGGCACCACGGTGCCGCCAAGAGAGACATGCGGCACGCCCTGCGACTGCTGCACAACAAAGTAGTCGCCGCCACTCACTGGCACCTGCGCCACTGCACTGACCGATACCGTCATTGCAGATGCGATCCCGACGCTCAAAATCAACGCCTTTAGTCTGTCACCCATAGTTCCGTACTATCCAATGCTTGAAGTGAAATTGTGGAAAATAGCCTGATGCAACTGTCATCCTCAATGCCATGAGGGAGCAGAGGAATGAAAAACCATCCAATTATCAGGCACGCCCCATCACTGAGAAACTCTTGATGAATGGCTTCGCCATGCGCGGATCCTTGATCATGGCGGAGTAGTCTCCAACCACGAACTTCATCTTGCGCGAGGTAAATGCCATACCGAGGCCCATCATACCGGGGGGTTTGGACATCCATTTGCGCCACTGCTCATCAGAGGCGCGGATATCCCAATTCATCTCCTGGCCATCGAAGGCGCCGGCAGCTGTCGCCTTGCCGTTTTCCACGACGAGCACACCCTTGGGCGCTGTTTCGCCATCGAATCCATATCCGATCACACTGTTGAAGCCTATCTGGGCCAGTGCATCCGACAACTCAGGTTCGGCGTTCCAGTGTTCCATGAAACTCTTCATCCACTCATCGGAAAACAGATCGGCCATATCGCCTCCTCAGGCTTGCATTCAGTTGAATTAATTGCGGGACAAGCCCTGCTGAAGGGAGCGTCTCTTAACTTATCAGTATCCACGAAGCAGATTACCAATGCAAATAAACAGCCTGCAAAAACGCCTGTCATATAGGAATTTTAGTAATTACCCAATTTCCTAAATATTTAGTTATCAACGACCTAGAAACAACAACCAGAGAATGTTCAATTATCGGTCAAATTAAACTCAAAATAGGCCTGTTGCCGCCCTGTTTCACGCGCTAGTATTTACCGCATTAAAGAATAAAAAGTGCCCGCTTGCAATTAGGAGTCAAACTGAAGATGCACCCCGCCGGACAGATTATAGAGTCGCGTTTAGCACATCTTGAATCCCACCTCGAACAGGAAAACCCGGTTCTGCTGAAAACCGTGCAGAGCTTCCGCATGCTCGACGGCATCGCCTTCAGGCTTGGGTTGCTGGAGGGGGACAACTCCTTTGCAACTCAGATCCCCTGGTGGCCGCTTATCTCAATCCTCGGCACCTTCTCGGCAGGCAAATCGACCTTCATCAACCATTATATCGAGCACAAGATGCAACGCTCCGGCAACCAGGCCGTGGACGACAAGTTCACCGTGCTCTGCTACAGCCGGGAAGAGACGGCGCACGCCCTGCCCGGCGTGGCGCTGGATTCCGATCCCCGTTTTCCTTTCTATCAGATGTCCAACGAAATCGAGAAGGTTGCGGCCGGCGAAGGCGCCCGGATCGACGCCTATCTGCAGCTGAAGACCTGTCCCAGCCAACAACTGAAAGGCAAGATACTCATCGACTCCCCTGGATTCGATGCCGACGCACAACGCACCTCCACACTGCGCATCACCGACCACATCATTGATCTCTCCGACCTGGTACTTGTCTTCTTTGACGCCAGGCACCCGGAACCCGGTGCAATGCAGGACACGCTCAGCCATCTGATAGAACACACCATCAAACGCCCCGACTCGGGAAAATTTCTCTATATTCTTAACCAGATAGATACCACAGCCAGGGAGAACAACCCGGAAGATGTCATTGCCGCATGGCAGCGTGCATTGGGTGAACGCGGACTCACCGCTGGACGTTTCTACGCCATTTACAATCCCGATGCCGCAGTGCCCATCGAAGACGAAGCCCTGCGTCAACGTTATGAATCAAAGCGGGATGAAGACCTCAAGGAGATTCACGGTCGCATGGAAGAGGTCGAGATCGAACGCGCCTATCGCATCGTTGGCGCCCTGGAAAAGACCGCGCGGGATATCGAGGAGCGAACCATCCCAATGGTTATCCGCACCCTCGAAACCTGGCGTAGACGGGTTCTCTGGGGCGACGGGATTGTCATGGGCGGCCTGCTACTGTTCCTGCTGGGATTCACCATCAATGCCGGGTACTGGCAAGGCATCAGCTTCGCCCCCTCCTGGCTCGACACTACCCCCGGCAGTATCCAGCCCTGGTTGATGGTAATCGGTCTCTTGATGGTGCTGACTCTGGTCCATTTCGGTATCAGATCACTGGCAGCAAAGACGCTGCTGGGCTCACTGAGAAAACAGGCTGAAAAGGCCGATTTGAAGGGTAACCCAATTGGCAGCTTTCTGCGCAGCATAAAGCCCTGGCGCAGCATTTTCAGGCGCAACCCTGCCGGCTGGGGCCGCAAGACCCGTAAACAGCTAAAAAATGTATTGCAGGAGACAGATCTCTACGTACAGACCCTCAACGACCAGTTCACCAACCCTTCCGGCTCAGCGCAAATCACCATGGACGAGGCTTCTCCCTCCTTCGCCGATGAACCTGCCGCTAAACAGGCTGCAGCCACGATCGAGAACACTTAAGCACTCAAGTCTCGGAGTTCGTGATGATGTTTGGAATGACGAACGTAGGGTGCGCTGCGCGCACCATGATTGCTGTAGCTGCTTATTCTGGTGCGCACGCTGCACCTACCAGATAATTGAGAAGAGCGCAGGAGCAGCGCACCGCGGCGAACTTGATGGCATAGTCGCCGCGGGGTGCCGTTCCTGCGGTGAAAGGGTTGCGCTTAACCGTTTTCGCTCCCGTCAAACACCTTGCGCCGGTTTCGGCCTTCCCGTTTGCACTGGTACATGGCGCGATCGGTTTCAGTGTAGAGCTGATCCACCAGCTCACTCTCTGACCTCCCTTCCTGGCCTTCCAGACGCAGACGAGTGATGCCGATACAGGCGGTAATCTCCAGGTTTGCTGCCGCTTCATCTTTCAGCTCAATCCTGACCAACCGCTCCTGAATCCGTTGCGCAATCAGTTCAGTACCCTCCTCACCCGTATTGGGCAGAAGAATCACAAACTCTTCGCCGCCCAATCTGGCCACGACATCCCCGCTTCTGATCTCATCCTTGAGAACATCCGCAATCATGCAGAGCACCCGATCGCCAATAGCGTGCCCCCAGTTATCATTGACCCGCTTGAAGAAATCCACATCCATCAACATCAGACTGCAAGGCAACTCATAACGCACGGCCCGCGAGACCAGCGCTTCCGCCTCGTCGAAGAAATACCGGCGATTATTCAGCCCGGTCAACTCATCTACTGATGAGAGCTGCTCATATTTCTGTTTGAGTCCCTCTGCCTCCTGCAACGCAGTACGCAGTACGCAGTTCATAGGTGCGTTGATCCACCAGATATTCAAGGTCGTGCAACATTCGGTGATTGTGCAGCATCTGCCCCAATGAACTACAAAACAGGCTAAGGGTGTGCTGTTGCCAAGGCTCAAAGTATTCAGGCAGAGGATGTGAGGCGTTCAGAACACCCAGCACATCGTTGGCCATCTTTATCGGCACACAGATCAATGAACCGGGCAGGTCTCCACCAAGCGAGGGGTTGGGTTTGAAGCTGGCATTTTGCGCGCAGTCACGACAATATTGTAGCTGCCCTGTCTGCAAAGCAATGCCCATAATCCCTTCGCCAGGAGCAAACCGCATGAAATTTCGCCGGGTCTTTGAGTCGGTTTCAAGACCCGCGACCATGCCGTGGGATTCATTGATGCTGGTACCCACCACACAGCGCAGCTCACTGCCTTCAAGCCGGAATATGGAACAGTTCTCAAGATTCTGATATCTGACCAACTCTCCCAGCGCTTTCTCGATAACCTGTTCTTCCGTCAGGCCATCAAGTTCAAGCTGAGTGAGAGCCCTAAGCGCGGACAGAGAGTCCAGCAGACTGAAAAATCTTTCACGTAAATCCATTGATGTATGATTGAAGGAAAAATCCATACGATGCCTCTATCCCGCCAACATTCTCGCGAGTGTCCGAATTTCATCCTCTTTTTCTGAAAATTCGACTTCCAGTGACTCTAGCACCTCAGCCGGGATTCCCAAAACCTGATGTAACGCCAAATCATCTTTCAAGGATATTTGGTCACCATTCAACGAACCTTTGATCCAGCGCATGGAGGCTCCAACGAGTAGTATCTCACTCCGTTTTCCCATCGACCGGACATCATCGGGATAGATTTGGTAATCGATTATACGCACAACCGACTCAGGGAGATGCCAGCGATCCGCCAGCCAGCTGCCCACCTCACTACTGGTGAGTCCGATCAGCTGCTGTTCGAGTTGTACCATCTCCCCTTCCGGTTCGAGCTGCTGTCGCTGCAGTACCAGGGAATACTCCTTCGGAAAGCTGTTTACCAGTACCAGAATCCCTAAATCGACTAACAGACCACCCAAGTAGACGCCATCCGCGTCAGGCCGTTCTTCCGGTGCCATCTTCATCGCCAGTCGCCGGGCAAGCGCTGCGCCTCCCAAGGCGGAATACCAATACTTCTCCAGCTCGAAACCTGGACACATGGAGGTATCAAAAGCACCGCACATGGCAATGCTCAGCGCGAGACTTTTCACCATATTCAGTCCCAGCACACGAATGATCGCCTCCTTGACGGTATTGACCGGCTGCGGCTGGGCGAAATAGGCAGCATTCGCCAACCCAAGGATCCGCGCTGCAAGCCCCGGATCCTGACCAATAATCCGGGCAAGCTCATCGATATCAACATCAGGATCGGACACTATGCCGAGCAAGCTGCTTGCCGTACCCGACAGAGGCGGCAAGTGTTTAATCTGTATGATTTTTTGTTTTGCGGCTTGTGCTATAGCCATTTTTTCAAACCCACGATGATTTCAGATACCCATCTATTCGGCACAAAAGTCATTTTCTTTAGGCCACAGGTCAGCACAAACCCACATTACTACTTTAGATCCTGACAGTAAATCACGGGAAACTGCCCCACAAGCATAAACGTGCTTGCTGTATCGAAAGCGCTACCTTTTCGTTGTATCATTGGGCCATTAGTGAAGTATCCTGATGGCAGCGTGATTTTCAGGAACCGACAACTGCTCCCTCGCGCGCATCATCCTGCGTCCAGCCACCAGAACCGAAAAAAGCATTCAAATAACATCGCATCAAAATCAGGTCATGAGTTCACAACGATCCCCTCTCAATTTACCAACCATAAACGTTCCACCCCACCCAGAGTGGCCATCCCTTTCGGACAGTGAAACAACGGCACTCAAGACACGCATCAAAAAGCTGCTGGAACAACAGAATGCCGTACTGGTCGCCCACTATTACACAAATGCGGATCTGCAGGCGCTGGCGGAGGAGAGTGGCGGTTGCGTAGCTGATTCACTGGAGATGGCCCGCTTCGGCGCCGCTCATGACGCACAAACCCTGGTCGTCTGCGGCGTGCGGTTCATGGGTGAGACCGCCAAGATACTCAGCCCGGAAAAACGGGTTATCATGCCCGACCTCGGCGCAACCTGTTCATTGGATGAAGGCTGCCCGGCAGACAAGTTCAGCGATTTCTGTGACCAACACCCCGACCACACGGTGGTGGTCTACGCCAATACCAGCGCAGACGTAAAAGCCCGCTCCGACTGGGTGGTCACCTCCGGCATTGCTCTGCCGATCGCCAGGTATCTGGCAGAGAAGGGCGAGAAGATACTCTGGGCGCCGGACAGACATCTGGGCAACTATGTACAAGGCGTCAGCGGTGCGGAGATGCTATTCTGGCCCGGCTCCTGCGTGGTGCATGAAGAGTTCAAATCGGTGGCCCTGGAGCGGATCAAACGGCTGCACCCGGATGCAGCAGTGCTGGTGCATCCTGAATCACCACAAAATATCGTCGACCAGGCTGATGTTATTGGCTCCACCACCGCCCTGATCAAGGCAGTCTCGGAGATGAAGAACAAGGAGTTCATCGTCGCCACCGATGGCGGCATCTTCTATAAAATGCAGCAGATGGCCCCGGACAAGGTGCTTATAGAAGCGCCCACCGCCGGCGAAGGCGCAACCTGCATCAGTTGTGCCCACTGCCCCTGGATGGGCATGAACGCGCTACAAAATATTGCCGAGGTGCTGGAGAGCGGCGCCAATGAGATCCATATCGATCCCGCGATACAGGAACGGGCGGTGAAACCGATCCAACGCATGTTGGACTTCGCCAGGACACATGACATAGGCATGAAGGAAAAGGGCAACGCCTGAGGACACACGGAGGAGATATAGGGTGCGCCATGCGCACAAAAACACCCGTAATCACGATATGTGCGCAAAATCATGGTGCGCGCAGCGCATCCTACATCCTGCGTAGCAAACCCGGAAAAAAACCACCGGAACCATCGCTGGTTCCGGTGGCGTATTGCCGACTCAGTGTCAGAGTTTGCTCTCCGACCAGGCAATCAGCTTGGGCGCCTTAAGATCCTCCGGCAGCATCTTGAACTTCTTCACCAGCCCTGGCCAAAGCAGATTATAGTAGAGTTCAGCGCGCACGGAATCGACACCTTTTGCTGGCACCTGATAGCCCAGCACCCGTGTTTCATAGGGTTTCAAACGCGTGTTCTTGCCTACAGCCGATGCCTTGGGTGGCGGAGCAGGATGCCCGGCTTCATCGGTCATGGTGTAGACAAAAAAGGCCTTGGGATCCTCTTTGGCAGGGTGTTCCTGGAAGTTCTTCCAGAGTACTTCACCATCTTTGGAGAGCGCGATCACCTTCACATAAATATTGCGGAAGGGCGCGCCAGTCGGCACGTTGTGAGGCTGCAGGTTTTCCAACTCCACATTTACCGCCAACTGGTCGCCCTGCTTCTCTGTCTGGACTTCGAAGCGAACGGCCCGACGCAGCATCGCAAGGTTATGTCCACCGCCCATTGAGTGATCGGCAATACCATCACTCATCGGCATGTGGCAGGACTGGCAGGTCTCACGACTCTTGCCCTCCAGATACTCATCACCGGTCTGACAGAGTGAAACGCCCTTGGGGTTGTTGCGCTTATCGTGGCAACCGAGACAGGCCTGGGATGTCTTCATCGAAGCATTGCCTTCCAGCGGCAGGTCTATCTCCTTCATATCCTCTTCGGACATATAGGGTTTGCCTCTGTTATCCCGACCAAGATGGGGATTCAAGTCACCCTCATCTTCTGCAATAAAACGCACTTTGTCGGCCTTCGCACCCTGTTCATGCAGGAAACCGTTGGGCCCCTGAAGCGCATCGGAGTGATCCCAAGCCTTGGCGCCCAGCTTCATCTTGCCATCAGCACCATTGATTCCCTTGTAGTTTTTCAGTGTGTGGCAGGCAACGCAGTTGACCCCTTCGCTGTAGGCTGGCGATGCATCGAGCTTTGTCGTCTTATCCAGTGCCGCGTTGGGAGAGTGGCATTGCAGGCAGACCGGATATTTACCCGAGGCCTTGTGTTTGACACCCTCTTTCGTCGGATCGCCCACCACCTGTTGGTAGAACGCGCCATGGATCGGATCCTTCAGCGCCGTGCTCTGCGCATGCATGGAGCCTTTCCACTGTTTGTAGATCTTTTTATGACACTCTTTGCAGGTTTCAGATTTGACCAGATGCATCGGCACCTCGTTGCCGTCCAATGTGGCGGCGACGAGTGATGTCTGAAAAAATGTGCCGCACAGAAATCCGGCAAGCGAGAAGAGCGAAATATACCTGTTTTTGTTGCGGATCATGAGTCCTCCTAGTCCACAAATTTAAGTTTTTCTTGAGTGGCAAATCCTACGCCAATCCCTTTTCCACACGGATGACAATTCTCAAGCCCGGGCTTGAAGATGAAAACGGGTGGAGTACACTGGCAGGATTATCAGGAGGATCAGCCATGAGCTTCGATACCTACGACGTCTATTTCGCCGGCAGGATCATCGAGGGCAAAGACCCCGCTGAAGTACGCAACAAGGTCGGTGCCATATTCAAACTGGAAGGTGAAAAACTGGAGCGGCTCTTCTCCGACCAGCCTGTGGCCATCAAAAAAGGCATCGACATGGATCAAGCGGTGAAATACCGCGTCGCCTTCAGGGATGCAGGTGCGCTGGTAGAAATCCGGCCCATCGAACAGCCCAAGCAGGCAGCATCAGCGGCAGAACCCCAAACAACAGCACCTCCCACCGCACCGGATTACGGCCTCTCGCCTGCCGAGACCGGCAGCCTGATCGATTGCGCTGTGGAGGTAAAACCCCAGGTCATTCCCGATATCAGTGCGATCCACCTGGATGCACCGGGAACGCTTATTGATGAAACTGAACCTCCCCCACCCGCTAACATCGATACCGGGGAACTCTCCGTCAGTCAGGCACGGCAAGGAAGTCTGGAGGATTGCCAAATCCCGACCCCTGCGGCACCGTTACCGGATATCAGCCATCTCAAGATCGACGAATCCGCAAAAAACGACAATCCATAGATCCCGTAGAGGGCGGAATCAGATCTGATAGATATGAAAGCACCAATCCAGATCAAAAGTAAAACGCGTCCAATTGCTCAAAAGCATTGGTGGCAGGAGTAAATCCACCACGCGACTCTCCACCGGACTCACCTGATTCCAACACGGCCTCAAGGTAACCGAAGGCCCGTTCGGCATAGAATCGCAACGGTACCCGTCGATCGTCCGCACTCAGCCAGATATAGGTTTTCTGACCGGCATCATTCTCAGCAGCGTCATAAGAGAAGATCTGCAGCTTGAGCAGCGCACTCTCCTCCGTTTTTCCCTCAATCGATTCCGATGTCACCACCACCCGGTAGTTTTTCAACTGCTTGCCGGTGAACACCGGCAGATCCAACACCTGCCCCGGCTGCAGATCCAAAACCCTCAACCGCTGCATCATCGAGAAATGATCGAACATCTCGCCACTGCCGATACCCTGCTGATGGGACTCCTCCAGCACCGCCGGCCAGACCTGTAAGTCTGCAAATTTTCGCAGCAGTTCCAAGGGTGGCCTCTTCCCGCCGCCCGTGGCAGCCGCCTTCACTTCATACCTGTGCCCAACACCCTCGTCGCGATCGAACCATATCATCTCATCACTGTTCTCATCCACCTGCAGGGACTCAGTTACCAGGAGTGCATTCTCCCCATCCGGTTCATACCAGCTACGGTATTGGTAGCGCACGGGAAACAGAACCTCCGCCTTACGGTAAGGTTCCGTGGTCACCTTGAGGGTAGCCACCTTCGCAACGCGTCCGGAAACATTCACAGTCCCTTCGGCCACACGCAAATCTGCTCTGGCAATATCCAGATGGATAAAACCGGAAAATATCCCCTGATAGGAGATTTTGTAGGTCAGCTGTTCAGGTAATGATGTCTCGGCAGCTTGTATCCCCCCCCCGTAGGCCAACCCGAAAGAGAATAAATAGAGACCCAAAAAAAGTTTAGCTCTCAAGACATATCTGCTCATAGCACACCTTTCATCCGACATTTTGTGCCAACCGTACTTTCCATCATGCATAAATTGGCACGTTTCTCGCAGCTTAGGTGATAAAACATGAATATAGACTGAATACGTCAAACTTTCGACGCAACAGGAGCTGAAACATGGTCAATCCCGTCAATGGCGACAAACCGATTACCCTCACAACCGGGTCTTCACTACCCTCCAACCGTACTGCCGCCAAAGACCAGGAGGAAGCTGGAGAGACACCTGCAAAAGCCCAGGGTGCGGAGCCAACGGCGACCGATGTGCAGGTTGATGGGGCACGCCAGCTTTTTGAGCTGGAACAGAGCCGGCCGGAAGGCGCGCTTGAAACACCTGAGCAGGCACGTTCACTGCTGGATCAGGTGCTGGAACGTTTGGGTACGACACCGCAAACGGTGATGCAGGCACAGACAGGCAATGCATCAGCAGCCCTGGCAAACCTCCTGTTAGCCCCCCAATAACTGGTCTGTTCTATCCTCTTCGAGATCGCCCTTCAGACGGGTGATCTCGACTGTCGGGCCAATTACCACAAGCATATCCCCGGCATCGAGTTTATGGTCGACGCCACTGGTGCTGAAGATAAGGCTGTCACTCATCTCAACATCCACCACGCCCATCAGAACCACATTGTAGCGCCTACCCAAATCCAGGGCGCTGAGAGGATTGCCTGAGAGACAGGAGTCCAATGGTATCTCGATTTCGGCAATGTCGAGGTGTTTGCCAAAGACTGTGTGTTCGAGCATATCGACGATCATCGGCCGGGCGATCAATTCATGCACCTTACGCCCGCTGATCTCGTAGGGATCTATGACCTTGCTGGCGCCTGCCGCAAACAACTTCTGCCCGGACTGGGGAGACTCTGAGACACAGATGATCTTCAGATCGGGATCGAGGGCGCGGGCCGACAGGGTGAGAAAGACGTTTTTCGCCTCTTCGGGAAACAGGCAGAAGATGACCTTGACCCACTCTCCGATACCGGCTTGGCGGAGTTTGTCATCGTCGGTGTAATCAAGCACCGCCGCATCGAAGCCCTTGGCCAACACCTCTGCCACCCGGTCCAGGTCGCTGCTGTACATATAGACCGGCAGTTTCCTGCCGATCAACTGCTCGGCAACCTCCTGTCCCATGGGACCACAACCAAAGATCAGGGTGTCACTGCGTCCCATCAAAGCGTCCCCCGTTCCAGACAGTCACGAAAATGAACCACGCTGTATTCGTGCCCAAATATCACCACCAGATCCCCGGCCTGCAACTCAAAATCAGGGGTTGGGTTGAAATGGAAACAGCGGCCCTCGATCTCATAGGTGCCGGATGAACTATCGACCGGACAACCACCCTCCCTTACCACGCCAAAGGGGATCAACTTACGTTGACGAAAGCCGACATCCGCCATGCACCGCCCATCCAATACGGAACCGCTACGCACCCGCACCGCTTCTATCCCGACATCGTTCTGTCCGGTCAGCATGCCGTAAATCGCCTCAAAAGCGACCGGCTGACCTACATACTCCGCCGCAATCAATCCTACGATCTCGTAGGGGGCAACCGTATGATCGGCCCCAGCCAAACGCAGTTTGGTCACATTCTCCCGGTGGTTGGCGCGGGAGATAATTTCAATCTCCAGATTCATCTGACGGGCTGAAAGGGTGATATAGACATTCACCACATCATCACCTGTGAGACAGAGCAGTCTCTTCGCCTGGGTTGCAATACCCAGACTCTCCAGCAGGGCGCTGTCAGCCGCGTCGCCCAAAGCCGCCAGATACCCCTTCTGCTTGGCCAGGCGGACGTTGCTCTCCAGTGGATCAACCAGCACGAACTGCCGTTGGTCGAGCGCAAGCTGATCAGCCACCACCTGCCCCACACGGCCATAACCACAGACGATGAGATCGATATGCTTGCGTTCCACCTCGGAAAAAACCCGTTGCGCACGGATCTCATGCATCTTCTCGCCGAAGGCGGAGACAATGATGGAGGTAAAAAACGAAATCACCCCCAGTCCGGCAACGATGAGGATAATCGTCACTACCCGGCCTTCGGTGGTATGAGGCGTGATATCGCCATAACCCACAGTGGACATGGTCACCAATGCCCAGTAGATACTCTCAAAAAAGCTGCCGACACCTTTTCCGTCTGCAACATCCGTCTCGAAAAAGAAGAGTGCGGTAGCAGCCGTAAAGGTGATGAAGGCCATGAAGATGAAAAGCGTAAAAAGCTCGATCCGCTTCTCATTCAGGACTTTGACGAATTCGCTGATACTGCGGGTATAGCGGAACAGCTTAAATAGCCGGAACAGTAAAAAGATGCGCAAAAAACGCAGGGGACGGTAGGTCGGGATGATGGCCAGCAGGTCGATGATCGCCAGGGGTTGCGTCATGTATTCCCATTTTTTGGCCACCACTTCGCGTAGCGCCGGCCACGCCCGGAAGGGCTGATTGATAAACTCAGCCCGTTCATAGTGGCTGAGAATCACCTTATGGCTGTCATTGTAAATCCAGAAGCGAAGCAGATATTCAATGATGAAAATAGTGACCGCAACCCACTCGAAGAGATCATCGAACAACCCCATATCATGACGCACATCGTAGATCAGCACCCAGACGCTGCTCACCACCAACAGGATCATAAAGACGTCGAAATAGGGACGGATCCGCGCCTTGGGATTCTCCAGCAGATCATAGAAAAAATTCTTGGCGCGCCGGTAGCGAACCGAGTCTTTCAACTTGTAACTGCTTTGGATCAGCCGGTGTGTGTTGTCCATCTTATGCCGGTAGAGTGAAATGGATATCGGATAACAACGACATATTAACGCTTATCGGCAGAACCGGGCGGTTCTACACTATTCGACCCTGGATTCAGCGCCCGTCTCGATCCGTTCAACCGGACACTGCGGCCATCCAGCGTTACGAACGCTCTGGCATCCACATCGCCTCTCCGGGCTTCGTAACTGACCGTATCCCCGGTCTGTGAATTGATGACACGTACCGTGACTATCCGAAACTCATCCCGCCACTGCAGGTAGAGAAAGACGCCACTCGCCAATATCATAAATACAATCAGGCCATAAGCTGCCAGCCGGGGAGTACGATTCGCTACCTTGTGCTGCTGCGCTGCGACCCGTTTAGGCTGTTCGGTTGCCGTCACCTCAGCACGCCGCGAGCGCTGCCGTATCACCAGCCAGGCGATACCGATCACACCAAGGGTAAAGAGAATTTTTGTAATCATGGGGCGAAACAGTATCACGCCCACCATTCATCTGGCTATTTACGCTATTAACAGGTTGCAGGGTCATCATCTATCGATTTAACATCGTCATATGCAACGATTCCTCCTTGTCGCCATCTCAGCTTTCGTGCTTTTACTCAGCGCCTGCAGCACACCGGAACCTCCAACCGTCAATCTCTACCGTGCGGTGCATGTTGGTGATATCGACCAGATAGAGCGAAACCTCTATTGGGATGCTGATGTGAATGCTCCAGGCCCGGATGGCCGCTCCGCTCTTCACGTTGCGGCAGAGAAAGGCCGAGTGGTGGTGATCAAGATACTGCTGAAGAACGGCGCTGCCATTGATCAGCTGGATGCCGCGGGACAGACGCCCCTGGGGACTGCATTACTGGCAAGACGCACCCTGGCGGCCGCCTACCTGGCAAAACAGGGCGGCAGTCTCGATGCCAACAATTTATTGTTGCAGACAGCCGCTGTCGGCAGCCTGGATCGCGATGTGCTCGATTTTCTCATCAAACAGGGCGCAGATATCAATACGGCGGATGACAAAGGCAACAACGCGTTGCATATTGCAGCTTCGAAAGATCAGCGCATTGCCGCCAAACATCTCATCACAGGGGGCATAGATCTGAACGCGGTCAACGCTACCGGCCAAACGCCGCTCGGAATTGCCCAACAGAGCGGAGCGAAGGACATCGCCGATATGCTGAAAAAATTTGGTGTTGTCACCCCTCCATAGATAAAGGCTTTAGGGAGATAGCTCACACCACATGAAATATCCCGGCAAGCCATGTATATTCCGCCAACCACACATAACCGATTCGAAGTGAAACAGCTATGGCATCGACTCCCGAAGAACTTACCGTCAACTACACCGAAGACGGCATCGACATCGTCAAGGAACTGGATAAGGTGATACTCACTAAAGGCGCCTGGACCACCATCATCTTCCGTTTCCAGGAGTGGAACCGGGGCAAAGAGGAGTATGGCCAGGAAAAATACACCATCCGCCGCTTTCAGAAGCGCAACGGCGAGTATCAGGCGAAATCCAAGTTCAATATCTCCAGCAAGGATCAGGCGAAGGCGGTGATCTCGGCTCTGCAGGGGTGGGTTGGAGACGACTGAGGAACCAACGTTCCGAAGTGTAGGCCGGTTCATGCATAGCGGAACCGGCAACCGCCACATGCCGTTTGCACGGCCAGAAATCGTCTGATCCGCTGCGCTTGATCGGGCCTAGGCTATATCGGACTGCAACCAGCGGCTCAACCCGCTACTTTCTCTGCCCAGGCCAACAGTTCAAGGATGATTCTGCGCTTCTCCGGCGTCAGGGATTCATCCATCTCCATCTCATCCAGGCGCGCCAGGTAATCGTCCATCGGCAGCCCGGGACCCTCGCCCGGCTCAAACAGTCTTGCCTGGCGGTACTCTTCCCAAGACTCCCGCTCCTCATCTGAGAGTGTCTCCGGCCAGTTGCGGGCACGGTAACGAAACAACATCTCCGGTAGCCGCTGATCATCGAAGACCTGGGGGAAACTGCTCAGATCGCAAGGAGCGGCAGTCCTGATCCGCTCCATGCGGCGACGATCATCTGCACTGAAAAAACCACCACCATAGAGATTCTGATCGGGATCCGACACCTTATCGAAGGTGGTCATTTGATGGATGCGGCTGAGTTTTGCCTTCAACCCATCCGCTGCCAGCAGGGTTTCCCGACGCAATTCACCCTGCCTGACATCGATCCCCCAGCGTTCCGCAGCCTCTTCAGAGAGGGTGTTCATCGGCACCACCACCGGGCACTTGTTGAGATGCACCGTCTTCAGGGGCATCCGCTCCACCCCCTCCGGCAGGTCTGCCGCCGGCGTGAATAGTCGCTGGTGGATCTCATCCTCACTCAGGGTGAGCAGCGGCGTCGGGTCGTAGCGAAGATCGAAGACAATCACGCCGTTGGCATTTGTAGGGTGGGCTGCCAGAGGCATCACCATCGCGATACAGCCATGCTCGGCAGGATACATCGATGAGACATGCAGCACCGGCTTGCGCGCCTGCAGATTCAGCAACTCCCCCACTACCTGTTTCTTGCGTAACCGGAAGATATAGTCGTAAAGGCGCGGCTGTCTCTCTTTCACCAGCCGGGCCATGGCAATGGTGGCATGCACATCGGAAAGCGCATCGTGGGCGGATTGATGGGAGATGCCATTGGCGGCGGTCAGATGTTCCAGGCGGAAACTGGGTTTGCCGTCCGGATGCCGTGGCCACTCGATCCCCTCAGGGCGTAGCGCATGGGTCAACCTGACCATGTCGATGATGTCCCAGCGTGAGTTGCCATTCTGCCACTCACGGGCATAGGGATCGAAAAAGTTACGATAGAACCCGTAACGGGTCACTTCGTCATCGAAACGGATAGTGTTGTATCCCACCCCACAGGTGCCGGGGCGGGCCATCTCCCGGTGAATGCGTCCCATGAATTCGGCCTCGACCAACCCCTCTGCCAATGCCTTCTGGGGGGTGATGCCGGTCACCATGCAGGCATCCGGTTGGGGCAGCATATCATCGGCGGGTTTGCAGTAGATGACCAGCGGCTCCCCCACCGGGTTCAGATCCTCATCCGTGCGCAAACCAGCAAACTGGGCAGCCCGGTCCCAACGGGGGGTTGCACCCCAAGTCTCATAGTCGTGCCAGTAGAAGGAGAATGTCATGGGAGGCTAGTCTGGCAGTTTATCCGAAGTTGGGCAAACAGCCGGAAGAGCGTTTATCCAACAGAGAGCGGGGGGAAATTACACCCATCGCGATTGAACCAACCATAAAAAAACCACCCCGCCAGAAAGCGGGGTGGTTTTTTCAACGCACGGAAAAAGACAGCGGTTGGATCTAGATCTTTTCCTTGATGCGGGCGGCCCTACCGGTAAGACCACGCAGATAGTAGAGTTTGGCGCGACGCACGTCACCACGACGGGTGACCTGGATCTCGGCAACCAGCGGGCTGTAGGTCTGGAATACTCGTTCCACACCTTCGCCATGGGAGATCTTGCGTACGGTAAAGGCGGAATCGAGACCGCGATTACGCTTGGCGATCACTACCCCTTCGAAGGCCTGCAGACGTTCACGCTCGCCCTCTTTGATCTTCACCTGCACGACCACGGTATCTCCGGGGCCAAAATCCGGTATCTCACGACCCATCTGCTCAGCGTTGAGTTCCGCGATGATATTACTCATGGTCTATTGCTCCTGTTCTTGCTCGGCATCTCCCGACGCGAGACCTATTTCATCTAAAATTGTCTGTTCTTCCGCCGTCATCCGACGGCCTTTCAGCAGATCGGGACGGCGTTCCAAGGTGCGCTTCAGCGCCTGTTCGAGTCGCCAGTGGCGAATCTCCTCATGGTTGCCACCCTGTAAAACCGGGGAGACACCCACGCCGTCTATCTGCTCAGGACGGGTATAGTGTGGACAATCCAGCAACCCATCCATAAAAGAATCCTGTTCTGCAGAGTCCGCAGCGCCCAGTACTCCGGGCAGCAGGCGGATCACCGCGTCCATCAAAACCATCGCCGCCAGCTCACCGCCGCTCAGCACATAGTCTCCGATGGACCACTCCTCATCCACGTAGCGATCGATCACACGCTCGTCGATACCTTCGTAACGGCCGGCGATGAGGATCAGCCGTTGGCCGCTGGCCGCCAGGCTGCGTGCCGCATCCTGGTCAAATCTTTTGCCCTGGGGACTCAGGTAGATCACCTTTGCCCCAGGCGACACCTTCCGGGCATCTTCGACAGCCGCCTGCAGCGGTGCATATTTCATCACCATGCCGGGGCCGCCGCCGTAGGGCCGGTCGTCCACCGTGCGATGTACATCCGAGGTGTAGTCCCGTGGATTCCAGAGCTTCAGCTCAGCCAGCCCCCGTTCCAGGGCTCGTCCTACAACCCCTTGCGCTTTCAGGGCATCGAACATCGGCGGCATCAGACTGATAACGTCGAAACGCATTCAATCCAGCCTAGAAATCCGGATCCCAGTCCACGACCATCAGGCCGTCTTCCAGATCCACACTACGGATCGCCTCACCCCAGGTATAGGGAATCAGGCGTTCACGGTCACCCTTGACCACCACTACATCATTGGCACCGGTCTCGAACAGGTGAGACACCTTGCCCAGCCCGGTGCCTTCGAGGGTCTCAACCCGCAAACCCTGCAGATCGGACCAGTAAAACTCATTTTCTGTCAGCTTCGGCAGCTGATCGCGGCGGACAGCGATATCGCAGTCCATCAACTCAGCTGCCTGATCACGGTCGTCGCAACCCTCTATAGACGCTACGACACCTTTGCCCTGCCGATGTCCTTGCAGGACATTTCTCTCTTCCCAGCCTGTCTTACTTTTAAGATACCAGGGAGAGTACTTGAGTATCCCTTCCCGCGGCATGGTGTGAGAGTAGACTTTGAACCAGCCCCGGACCCCGAAAAGCCCGGAGATCCTGCCCATAGTCACCATCTCTTCGGACATTCGGAATCTCAGTCCGTGGTGATTAGCGGACAGTCAGCCGGGATCAGGCTGCCTGCTTGGCGGCTTCCTTCAGCAGAGTGGCGACACGGTCGCTGGTCTGGGCACCTTTGGAGACCCAGTGATCAATGCGATCACGCTCAACACGCAGACGCTCTTCACCGCCGGTGGCGACGGGATTGAAGAAGCCGAGACGCTCGATATAATGACCATCACGGGCGTTACGGCTGTCGGTCACCACAATGTGGTAAAAAGGCCGTTTCTTGGCGCCGGTTCTGGAAAGACGAATGGTTACCATGCTTGTACCCTTGAAAATTCTTTAAGCACCGGCAAATCCACCGGCGGGAAACGCGGGATTATAACTGAATTTTTCTGAAAGTGAAGCCCGGATTCAACCCAAACCGGAGATCTCATCCCATCCAGTATGGTCCATCGGGCAGAAATTCAATTCTGATCTTGCTAAGCTTCACACTTGAAGTCTGCACTATTTGGGGGGCCTTTGTCTCAACAGGATAACGCACACAGCCAGCGGGATGGCCTCTATGTCTGCCTCTTCAGCCTGCATGGACTGATCCGGGGCGATAATCTCGAACTCGGCCGTGACGCCGACACCGGTGGCCAAACGAAGTATGTGGTTGAACTGGCCAGGGCAATCGCCGCTCAACCCGGCGTAGGACAGGTCGACCTCTTTACCCGGCGCATCGCCGATTCCCAGGTGAGCGGGGATTATGCCACCCCGATCGAGGAGATCGATCAGAGAACACGCATCATTCGCATCGAAGCCGGGCCGGCGGAATATATACCTAAAGAGTCGCTGTGGGATTATCTCGACACCTTTACCGACAACGCCATTGAGTTCCTGAAACAACAGCCTGCCTTGCCGGACATCCTGCACAGCCACTATGCCGATGCCGGTTATGTCGGCAGTCGACTGTCTAGCCTGCTTGACATCCCACTGCTGTTTACCGGCCATTCCCTGGGTCGGGTCAAACGCCGCCGTCTGCTGGCCAGCGGCATCGAACCGGCAGACGTGGAGGCACGCTACAACATGTCTCGCCGCATCGAGGCCGAGGAGCTGACGCTCTCGAATGCAGCTTATGTGATCACCAGCACCAGCCAGGAGATCAGGGAGCAGTACGAACTCTACGATTTCTACCAGCCCGACCGGATGCGGGTCATCCCACCCGGCACGGATCTCTCCCGCTTCCACCCACCGGAAGGCAACGAGTGGCAGAGCGATATCGCCGCCGGGATCGGACGTTTTCTCAGAGAGCCAGAAAAACCCATCATCCTGGCCCTGTCACGCGCCGACGTACGCAAGAACATTGCGGCGTTGGTATCTGCCTACGGCGAGGATACCGAACTGCAGTCCATCGCCAACCTGCTGGTGGTGGCAGGCAACCGTGAAGATATCAAGGGCCTGGATGCCGGCGCGCAAAAGGTCATCCGGGAACTATTGGTGCTCATCGACAAATACGATCTTTACGGCCGGATCGCCTACCCGAAACATCATGCAGCGGATGATGTACCGATCATCTATCGGCTGACGACGCTATCGGGCGGGGTATTTGTCAATCCCGCACTGACCGAACCTTTTGGCCTTACCCTGATCGAGGCAGCGGCCAGCGGCCTGCCCATTGTCGCCACCGAAGACGGCGGCCCCCGTGATATCGTCGAGAACTGCCGTAACGGCGTCCTGGTCAACCCCCTGGAACCTGTCGATATCGCCCAGGGACTGAAGACTGTGCTCTCCGACTGGGAGACCTGGCAGCAGCGTTCGGTCAACGGCCTGCAGGGCGTACGCGAGCACTACGCCTGGAGCGCCCACGCGAAACACTACCTCACGCTGATGAAACAGGTCATCGGGGAGAGCGCGGAACCACCGGTGGTACGACCACCGGTGGTGCGGCGTCCGATGCTCTACCATGATCGTGCGATCTTCAGCGATCTGGACAAGAATCTGCTGGGCAACCCCGAGTCCCTGCCGGAACTGATCAGTATCATCCATGAAAACCGCAAATGCGCCTCCTTCGGTATCGCCACGGGACGACGTGTCGATTCGGCGCTGAAAGTGATGAAAAAGTACGCCATACCGGAGCCCGACATACTGATCACCAGTAACGGAACAGACATCTACTACGCCCCGGAACTGACCCAAGACACAGGCTGGACACGCCATATCGAAAAGCAGTGGACGCCCCGGGTGATAAGCCGGGTGCTGGATGGCCTGCCCGGTTTGAAGCGACAGCCCACCGCTGAGCAGAGCCGCTTCAAGATCAGTTACTACATCGACCCGGAGAAGGCCCCCTGCCTCGACGAGATCAACCAACTGCTGCACCAGGAAGAGCAGACCGTCAACGTGCTGCACTCTTTCGGTCAATTTCTCGATGTGGTGCCAGTACGCGCCTCCAAGGGACTGGCACTGCGCTACGTCGCCGCGCGCTGGGACATCCCCCTGGACCATATTCTGGTAGCGGGAGGTTCCGGGGCCGATGAGGATATGATGCGGGGCAACACACTTGCCGTGGTGGTCGGTAACCGTCACCACGAGGAGTTGTCGGGACTTGCCGAGACAGACCGGATCTACTATGCAGACCAACCGGGTGCTGCCGGTATCCTGGAGGCTATTGAACATTACGATTTTTTCCGCAGTTGCAACGTACCACGGGAAGGGTCATGACCCTCCAGCCGCTACTTCTCTGCACCGACCTGGATCGCACCCTGCTGCCGAACGGAGCCGAATCGGAGTCACCCGACGCCCGCAGCCACTTCCGCCGACTGGCGTCCCTTCCCGAAATCGCACTCGTCTACGTCAGCGGTCGGGATCGGGGCCGGGTACAACACGCCATCGAAAACTACCGGCTGCCGCGTCCTCACATGGTGGTCAGCGATGTCGGCACCACCATCCACGATCTGCGCAATGGAGACTGGCAGGTCTGGACGCGCTGGCAGAAGGAGATTGCCCCGGACTGGAACGGTTTTGACCATGACGGACTGCGCCGGCTGTTTCTCGACATCGGCGAACTGCGCCTGCAGGAATACAGCAAGCAGGCTCGCTTCAAGCTCAGCTACTATGTCCCCCTGCATGCGAATATCGAGTCTATCAGCCAGCATATGCAGTCGCTTCTGACTGAGCGGGAGGTTTCTGCAAGCCTGGTGTGGAGCATCGATGAACCTGCCGGGGTGGGGCTGTTGGATGTTTTGCCCGCCTGCGCCACCAAGCTTCACGCCGTGGAGTTTTTACAGCAGGCGTTGGGATTCAGAAATGACCGCACCCTGTTCGCCGGGGACAGCGGCAACGATCTGCCGGTTCTGATCAGTCCCATCCCCTCGGTACTGGTCGCCAATGCAATGGGACAGGTCATTCAGGATGCAGAGACGGGTGCCGACAAGATGGGCAACGGAGACGCCTTCTACCACGCCCGGGGCGGTTTTCTCGGTATGAACGGCAACTATGCGGCCGGGATTCTCGAGGGCGTGGCCCACTACCACCCGGATATCGCAGAAGTATTGAAGAAGAAAGCGGAGAGATAGCGAAGATGGGCAAGAGACCCGTGGTCTATGGCGAAGTTCTTTACGACTGCTTCGAAGACGGCAGCCGGGTGCTCGGCGGGGCGCCGTTCAACGTGGCCTGGCACCTGTCGGCATTCGGCGCCGAGCCGCTCTTTATCAGCCGCGTGGGAGATGATGCAATGGGGCGTCAGATTCGTGACACCATGCAGCAGTGGGGAATGAGCACGGCAGGACTGCAGCAGGATTCGGCATACCAGACCGGAGAGGTCCGGATCACGCTTCAGAACGGTCAGCCGAGTTATGAAATCGTCGAGGACCGCGCCTACGATCATATCAGTTCCGAAAGCATACCGCCGATCGACCCGGCCCTGATCTATCACGGCAGCCTGGGGCTGCGCGCCAGCGGTTCGGCAGAGACACTGGCAGGCATACTGGCGGATTCTCCGGCGCCGGTGTTTCTCGATATCAACCTTCGACCGCCCTGGTGGTCGGAGTCACAGGCGAAGGGACTGCTCGACAAGGCGACATGGGTCAAGCTCAATGACGATGAACTGGTCGCATTGCTGCCGGGAGACGGCGGTCTTGAAAACCGGGCGGGCGTGTTGATGGATAGACACCGGCTATCCCGACTGATCGTCACTCAGGGCGCCGACGGGGCATTCGCAATCGACCGATCGGAAGGGCACGTCCAGATCAGGACAGAACGATCCGTGGAGATCGTGGATACCGTGGGTGCCGGTGACGGGTTCACCGCCGTCTGCCTGCTCGGACAGTTGCACGGGTGGCCTGTTGGTCAAACGATCGAGCGGGCACACGCCTTTGCCGCACTGTTGGTTCAGCAGCGCGGTGCGCTGCTCCATGACAGGGCACCCTATCGCCAGCTTATCGAAGACTGGCAACCAGTCGGTTAAACATCATGTATGAACAAGTATCACACTCTCTGCTGAACGAAATACTCGACCGCCTGAAACCGGAGATACAGAGGCGCAACCTGCGCCACTTCTATACCCGGCTCGGGGCCAACTTTTACGTTATCCACTCTCTGTTCCATCATCTTTACGGCAGTCGCGATGACTCTACCTCTCAACTCGTCAGACTGGTAGAGGTGATGGCCGGCCGCTACATCGAGCGCAGTAAAACACTGGAAAAGATCGACAGGGCGCGCGAATCCAACCACAACTGGTTTCTCAGTCAGGAGTGGGTCGGCATGGCACTCTACGCCGACGGTTTTGCCGGCGATCTTGAAGGGATGGAGCAAAGGCTCCCCTATCTGCAGGAGCTGGGCATCAACATGGCCCATGTCATGCCGATGATGGTTTGTCCCACCGGCGCCAGCGACGGCGGTTATGCAGTGAGTGACTTTCGCAATATCGATCCCAGAATTGGCACACTGGATGACCTCGCCTCGCTGGTAGAATCGATGCGCAAGCGCGGCATGCTGCTGGCCCTCGACGTGGTGGTCAATCACACTTCGGACGAGCATGAATGGGTGCAGAAGGCACGTACCGGCGACCCTAAATACCAGGACTATTTCTACATCTTCGACGACCGGGAGGTCCCGGACATGTTTGAAGAGACCATGCCCGAGATCTTTCCCGAGACCGCACCGGGGAACTTCACCTGGGACGAAACAATGGGCAAGTGGGTGATGACGGTCTTCAACCGCTACCAGTGGGACCTGAACTACAGCAACCCGGCGGTATTCATCGAAATGGTGGACGCCATCCTCTACTGGGCGAACCGGGGTGCAGACATCATCCGTCTCGATGCTGTCGCTTTCCTCTGGAAGAAGATCGGCACCACTTGCCAGAACGAGAGAGAGGCGCACCTGATCCTGCAGCTGATGAAGGACTGCTGCCAGGTCACCGCCCCTGGCGTGCTTTTCATCGCCGAAGCGATCGTCGCACCGCTGGAGATCATCAAGTATTTCGGTGAGGATGCAATCATCGCCAAGGAGTGCGAGATCGCCTACAACGCCACCTTCATGGCGCTGCTGTGGGAGGCCGTGGCGACCAAGAACGCCAATCTGCTCAACCAGGGCATCCGTAGCCTCCCCGACAAACTCGACCGCGCCACCTGGCTGAATTATATTCGTTGTCACGATGACATCGGTCTCGGTTTCGACGATGCCGACATCATCAAGGCCGGCTACAACCCTTACGCCCATCGGCGTTTTCTGGTCGACTACTTCACCGGCCAGTTCGAAGGTTCCGAAGCCCGGGGACAGCCTTTCGGGCGTAATGCCAAAACCGGGGACGCCCGCATATCCGGCTCGCTCACATCACTCATTGGACTGGAAGCGGCATTGGAGCGGGGTGACGAAGCGGCCGTCGACCGCGCGCTGAAACTGATCCTGTTGCTGCACGGCATGATCCTCTCCTTCGGCGGCATCCCCTTACTCTACTACGGAGACGAAATCGGCACGCTCAACGACTGTAGTTTCCTGCAGGATGAAAACAAGGCCGGTGACAACCGCTGGATGCACCGACCACGAATCGACTGGGAAAAAGCTGAATTGCGCCACCGGCACGGCACCATCGAGCAGATGATCTTCGACGGACTGAAAAAGCTGATTGCGGTGCGAAAAACGATCCCCGCATTTGCCGACTACAACAACCGTGAAATGATCCATGTGGGAAACGAACACCTCTTTGTCTTCAACCGGAGTCACCCGGAGGTTCCCGATGAAAAGGTGTTGGTTGTGGCCAATTTCGACGACTCTCCACAACACCTCGAACTCGGGACACTCGGTATCTGGCAACCGATGCGGATCGGTCCGCTGCAGGATCTGGCAAGCGGAGAATCCCCTGCCTTGTTCAAGGAACAGCTGGTGATCCCTCCCCTGCGTTTCTACTGGATCAGCAGCCAGCGTGCCGGGTTTACAGGGTGACAGGTGACAGGTGACAGGTGACAGGTGACAGGTGACAGGTGACAGGTGACAGGTGACAGGTGACAGGTGACAGGTGACAGCAGGATTATTGTGGGTGCATTTTTTGGGTCAAGTCGAAATTATCAGATTTTTCACTCCGCCCCTGCTGAATGCACCCCTTCCCTGAGGGGAGGGAAAGGGTGGGAAATCAAAACGAACCTGATACCTGTCACCTGGAGCCTGTTACCTAAAAAGGAAACCCGCCTCCACCTCCGCCGCCGCCCGGCATTCCACCCCCTGGCATTCCGGGAAACTTGCCGCCGAGACCCCGCAGCATTTTCTTCATGCCGCCACCCTTCATTTTTTTCATCATTTTCTGCATCTGGGCAAACTGCTTCAGCAGCTTGTTCACTTCCTGCACCTGGGTGCCGGAACCGGCAGCAATTCGCCGTTTGCGGGATCCCTTGAGGATCGCCGGGAAACGCCGCTCATGGGGTGTCATTGAGTTGATGATGGCGATGAGGCGGCCGATATCTTTATCGTTCACCTGATTTTTCACATGATCCGGTAGCTGCCCCACTCCCGGCAATTTATCCAGCAGGCCGCTCATGCCGCCCATCTGGTTCATCTGCTGCATCTGTTCCCTGAAGTCATCGAGGTCGAAACCCTTGCCCTTCTGCAGTTTGGTGGCCAGTTTGGCAGCCTTCTCGTGATCGACCTTGCGGGTAACCTCCTCCACCAGACTGAGCACATCCCCCATCCCGAGGATGCGGGAGGCGATGCGGTCAGGATAAAACGGCTCCAGGGCGTCGGTCTTCTCTCCCACACCAATAAACTTGATCGGCTTGCCGGTGATCTGGCGAATGGAGAGGGCAGCGCCGCCTCTGGCGTCACCATCCGCCTTGGTCAGGATCACACCGGTCAACGGCAAGGCCTCGTTGAAGGCCTTCGCTGTATTGGCGGCGTCCTGGCCGGTCATGCTGTCGACCACAAACAGGGTCTCGACAGGGTTCAGGGTCGCGTGGAGCGCCTTGATCTCACCCATCATCTTCTCATCGACATGCAATCGGCCCGCAGTATCGACGATCAGCACATCGGCAAAAGCCTGCTTGGCCCGCGTCACTGCATCCTTCGCTATGTCGACCGGCTTCTGCTCCGGAGAACTGGGAATAAACTCCGCCTCAACCTCCCGGGAGAGGGTCTGCAACTGCTCGATAGCGGCCGGACGGTAGACGTCGCAACTCACCACCATGACCTTCTTCTTGTCGTTCAACTGCAACCAGCGCGAAAGCTTGGCGACACTGGTGGTCTTACCCGAGCCCTGCAGGCCAGCCATAAGAATGACTGCGGGCGGTTGCGCTGACAGATCGAGACTTTCGTTGGCCTGACCCATCACCTGGACCAGTTCGTCGTTGACGATCTTGATCAGCGTCTGGCCGGGGGTGAGGCTCTTCATCACCTCCTCGCCACCCGCCTTCGCCTTCACTTGATCGACAAAGGTCCGTACCACCGGCAGAGCGACATCGGCCTCAAGCAGCGCCATACGCACTTCGCGCATGGTGTCCTTGATGTTCTCTTCAGTGAGCCGTCCCTGCCCCCGCAGGTTGGTAAGTACACGACCAAGGCGTTCTGTCAGGTTATCAAACATGCTTTTCGGCGAATCGCCCGCTCCAGATTGATTGAATCGAATGTATCATTATATATCAGCCAACACTTTGTTGCGCCGATGCATTGGATTTGCCCTGCGCCATGAGCCAAAATCAATTCAAAAGCCGTGACAAGTATGCGATTATCGCCGCAGTTTCATTAAACAACCCCACCGCATGCCGATGGGGTATTAAACGCCAGAGAGATTAAAATGCAGGGTTGGAATCTTGTTTGAGCTGTTAGCCATTGCCGCCTATCTGGGAGCCGGCCTCTGTTTTGCGCTGCGGCTGTTTCGCGGCGAAACCGGCAAACCTTTGCCGCGGCCGCTCGGCCTGCTGCTGGGATTTATCGGCACCGCACTGCACGGCACACTCCTCTACCAGGGTATTGCAACCGACACCGGCATCAACCTCGGAGTCTTCAGCGCCACCTCACTGATCGCCTGGACCATTGTCCTGCTGCTGCTAATCTCCAGCTTGAGTAAGCCGGTGGAAAACCTTGGCATCCTGCTGCTGCCGCTGGCAGCGCTGTCAATCCTGCTGGAATCCCGTTTCAGTTCGGTACGGTTATTGAGCGAAACCGCTTCCCAGGGTCTTACGCTCCATGTTTTGGTCTCTATCCTTGCCTACAGCCTGTTCACTCTGGCCAGCGTACAGGCGCTTCTGCTGGCTATTCAGGATCACCACCTGCACCATCGCCACCCCGGCGGTTTTGTTCGCGCCCTGCCTCCTCTGCAGACGATGGAGAGCCTGCTGTTCGAGATGATCAGCGTAGGTTTTGTTCTGCTGACCCTGGCCCTGATCTCGGGTTTTGTCTTCCTGGAGGATATGTTCGCCCAACACCTAGCGCATAAATCGATCCTATCCATTGTGGCCTGGATCGTCTTCGGCACGTTGATCTGGGGACGTTTTCGGTTTGGCTGGCGCGGTCAGAAGGCAATCATCTGGACGCTGAGCGGGTTCGTGGTACTGATGCTGGCCTATTTCGGCAGCAAGGTGGTGATCGAGCTGATTCTTACGGCTTGAGCATCATGATGGCGGTCAAATCATCCATAATAGGATGCAATCAACCTTGCCGATAGGCCCTGTTGGCAACCCGGCCTTTTTTGAACTTTGCCAACTGTTCCACCAAACGGGGACGTTCCTCATTGGCCAGCTGCGTTATCTGCCGGTCGATCTCCTGGATCTCTTTGATCAACGATATCTGATTTTCCGCGCCCTGAGGTGAGAGAACACCAAGACTCTCTCTGAGCAGTTCATCACGCCCGGCTTCCAGATTCCTGGCTTCTTCCCACTCACCGGCACGGGCAGACTCAAGCAGGCCTCGGCTCAGCACCAGCGCTGTCTTGAGTTTCTGTTCAGGGTTACCAGCCATCGACGGAATGCTAGGCAGCCGAATTGGCTTTATCGGAGAGTTGAGACCCCCTTTTCACATCTTCCGGGATCACATCCCAGGCGGACTTGATCTCCAGTAACAACCCACTGACCTCGTCAAGGATCGCCTGATCATTGGTTAGATTGGATTCTGTCAGACGGCGCACCATATATTCATACAGGTTATCGAGGTTGGCGGCTATCTCACCACCCGCCTTGAGATCCAGACTGCCTCGCAGTCCGTTGATGATGGATATCGCCCAAGTGATGTGCCTGCCTTTGGGTTCGGGTTCACTACGATCCATATGACCCTTGGCGATGGCTATCTTATCCAGCGCGCCTTCCATCAACATCTGCACCAAACGGTGAGGCGTTGCATAGTCCACTTCAGACCCTGTCGCCACGCTACCGTACTGTTGTGCCCCGCGCTTGTGATTCAAGCTCATTATAAAATCCTCGAACTGTTTTTTTGCTTTTGAACAGTATATTTATCGGTAGGATGCGTGGATTCTTGACCTGTTTCCGCCATTAATCCAAAAATAAAATCACTAATTGTTATTTCCATACGAAGCCAGATCCTGCAACCCCTGCAGCTGCTGTGTCAGGAAGTCGCTGGTCGCAGACAGCTGTACCATCAGTGTATCCAGCCCAGCATACTGCGCCCGAAAACGCGCCTCAGTCTTGGCCAGACGAAACTCCAGAGACTCCCGTTGATCCTGCACATTTTTCACCCTGGCATCCAGACCGTCCTCGCGGGCATCGATCAGCCCGTCGGGATCGAGCATATTCTCAACCAGGGCATCGAGCCGGAACGCCAACCCCTGATCATCGTCGGAAAAGAGTTTGGTGACCGAAGAAAAATCGCTTTCCAGAGCCTCGGTCAAGACAGCGGTATCCAACTGAAGACTGCCATCTCTCTGAAATGAGATACCGATACTGGAAGCATACTTGAACGCTCCCTCGACATCTGACTTTGAACCCAGCGCCGAGGATATCTGCTGCTCCATCATGCGCAGGGTTCCGTCGCCGGAGAGCTCACCACTGCCAAGTGGTGGAAAGCGTATCACGCAGGCTATTGTATGCGTCAACGAAACTCTGCACTGTAGTCTGCACAGCACCCAGGTCCTTATCGACATTCAGCGCCACTTCATCAGCACTGGTAGCCAGCAGTTCCAGGGTCACCCCCTGAATTGCATCGGAGATGCTGTTGCTGCTGCGAGTAATGGTATAGGAGTTATCCACCAACAGTTGTGCATCTGCAGCTGCCCGCGTCTGCACCATGGTCAGTGGATCGGCAATGGGGTTGTCACCACTATCGGCAAAGGAGACCGTCATGGCATTCTCCACACCGGTTTCATCACTGGTCAGAGTGAGATAGAAACTGCCACTATTTTCCTGGATGATTCCTGCACTGATACCCGTGTTGTCGGTAGCCTCGTTGATTGCCTGCTCTATCTGGCTCAGGGTCTTACCACCGATATCCACGTTAAACGACTGGGTGCCGACGGCCAACGTCATGGTGTCACCTGCATTCCCGATCGTCGTGGTATCACTATCTGCAAACGACGCGGAGCCCATCTTGTGGGACTCAGCCAAAGCTTGAACGACAATATCATAACTGCCGGCGGCAGCATCATTATCGGCATTGACAGTAAAAACAGCCTCATCCGCGCTGCTCGCGCTGAAGAGACCTATGCCTGAAAAACCGTTGAGTTTGTCCACGGTACTCTGAAACGATGACAGAGAGCCACGCAGCGCACCGTAGGCGCTGATCTGGGTTAGAAAATCCGCCTCTTTGGACTGAAGTTTCTGTATGGGAATCTGCTCCAGGGCCATCAACTGATCAACGATGGAGTTGACGTCGAGTCCGGAACCTATGCCTGGTGCGGAAATGGTTGGCACGTTTGCCTCCCGTCAGCTTGGCTGGCTCAAGCGAAACATCGAGCAGAAACCAGCGCAAACTTCAGTAAACACATCGCCGAGAACCGGGCTCGCTGGAGGATCTCTCCTGTCTGTCCGGTTTTCGACACTCTATGAGAAACATGCAATCTCCATGCCTGAATTTTCAGAACATGGACATCATGCACTTGTTTCCATCAGTAGTCCTACCGATTGCTCACGACCCGCCTTACCATCAACTTTGGCACTGGCGACATCAATTGCCTCCTGCATGTGTTTGGCCAACGCCAATACCTCTTCCGAGGGTATCTGGCGAATCAGATCACCGGATTGTCTATCGATTACCCGAACCACTGTTCTGCCACTGTCATCGTCCAGGTCGAACTGCAACTCACGCTGCAACACCTGGGCAAAATCCTGCATCTGGCTGACAGCGCCTTTAAGTGCTTCTGCCGGAACATCAGCAGGCCGCTCATCAACTGATTTTTGCTGAAGAGTGGTCACCGATTCGTTTCCGGAGATTTGGCCAACGACCTTCAGAGGCTGGGGAGTAACACTTTCCGTAGTACGACGTACCTCTTTACCAGAATCCTTAGTCGGTAGAGCTCCTACTGTGATTGTCATGTCCGTAGCCATGGCCTTCACCTCACATTTATACCTTTTAGTTCAGCCGGCGCCCGGTATCAAAACCGGGCGCCGGCTGGAGCTTGTTACCGTTACTGCAGGAGAGACAGAACCATCTGCGGCTGGGAGTTAGCCTGGGACAGCATTGCCACACCGGCCTGCTGCAGGATCTGCGTGCGGGTCATGTTAGCGGTCTCCGCAGCAAAATCGGCGTCCTGAACCCGTGAACGGGCGGCGGATACATTTTCGCTGATATTGGAGAGATTGGAGATGGTGGAACTCAGGCGATTCTGAACGGCACCAAGATCGGCACGCTGGTCAGATATGAAGCTCAGGGCCTGGTCGATAACATCCAGCGCGCTATTGGCACCAGTCTGGGAACCAATATCGATATCAGCAATACTGCTCAAAGTACCGGATGTTGCAGCGGCCACCATAATATCGGTACCCGTCGTCGACACCTGGAATGACTTGGATGAGCTCATCTCAACCTTACCACCCACAACGATGGAGTCAGTCACGCCACCCGCACCGGTTAAATCAGAGTCAGCAAGCGCGACGCCTCCGACTGTGACAGCGCTGGCAGTATCCGCTCCATCATTATTTGTAGCATCGGCAACAACAATGTCGTGACCAGTGGCATTGCTTAAAGAGATACCATCACCAGCAGCATTCAGGGTTGCACTGATGCCGGTGGAGGCGTTTTCAGCGTTGATAGCATCCCGCAGGGAAGCCAGATCAGTACTGCTCGTTACCAATGCACTAATACTAACGGCTGACCCTACAGCTGCCTGACTGTCATCCTGGGAAGAAAGGGTGAAAGAGATAGTGCCGGTTGACGTTGCCTGCAACTCAACGGAGTTATTGGCTGTTGCCTTCACACCCGTTGAATCCTGCACACCATTGATTTGAGAAGCGATCTTGGCCGCCGTGGTATCCAGGGCAGTAGAGAGTGTTGAGGTACCCAAGCTACCGGTCACTGCAAATGCAGCATCTGCAGCTACATTGTTACCGCCGGTTCCATCAGCTACCGCGGTCAGTGCACCGCCAATGTGATCTTCTGTTGCAGTACCATCAGCCTTATAAGCACCCATAGTAGTGGCAGAGGTATTACCGATGGAGACGGAAATCGTCTGGTCAGCATTTGCCCCTACGTGGAACTTGGCTGCGGTAAAAGTGCCATCCAGGATGTTCTTTCCGTTAAAGGTCGTCGTGCTGGAAATACGATTCAGCTCTTGTGACAGCTGAGCCACTTCCTTTTGCAGATTGGTCCGGTCAGACGCGCTGTTGGAGTCATTTGCAGACTGCACGGCCAATTCACGCATCCGCTGCAGGATGTTTGTGGACTCCTGCATTGCGCCTTCAGCGGTCTGCGAGATAGAGATTGCATCGTTTGCATTTCGCATTGCCTGATTCAGACCACGGATCTGGGTGGTCATACGATCGGTAATGCCGAGGCCTGCCGCGTCGTCTTTCGCGCTGTTGATGCGCAGACCGGACGAGAGCCGTTCCATAGAGGTTGAGAGAGAGTTCTGGGTGCTAGTCAGGTTGCGCTGTGAGTTCAGGTAACTGACATTTGTATTGATGACCATTGCCATGATTGCTTCTCCTTTCCGCCCGGCGATGTCTTGCATCGAGCCTGGGCGTTAGGTTGATATTTAGCGGATATACTGTCGAACCGACTGTATTTACCGCTTCCGGTTTCTGTAACGGCAGCGGCTAAGGGAACTTGAGGGATTTTTCAAAAATATTACGGCAACTATAGATGCCAGAAAAAATAGATATAACTTATTGTTTTTTAACAAATAGACTTATAATTTCGCACCTAATGAACAACCAATCCACCCGTCAGCGTGAGAATATCGTTCTCACATGAGTGAGTCCGCTTCACCCGGTCAGCCGTTGAAAAGCGTTTTTGCCAGCTCCTGAGTTCTCTCAAACTGTCGATCGACCTGTTGGACAACCTTTTCAGCAGCCGGAGCTGTAATCCCCAACCTCTCCAGACGGCTATCCGTGGCAAACCAGGGCGTCCCCTGTTGCACAGCAGTTACCAGAGAAACCGCCACGCCTACCAGAGTGGCTGTTTCCCAGTAACCACCTTGGAAGCCGGGCTCAGGATAGTGGGCCATCGCCGCTACAAGCTGCTCAGGAAGATGCCAGCTACCCCCCAAATATCCGCCGGCATAAACATCATCGAAACCAATCACCCCGGAAAGGGCCTGACTGAGTGAGACAGAATCGCTCTCCTCGACGATCGTGTAGGCTTGATTCACCTCATCCGGCAGTTGATCCGTCAACCAAAGCAGTCCCAGACTGTGCAGCAGACCAGCAGTACGGGCTGCAGAAGATTCAAGATCATCCACCGATGAAGCCACCGGCGCCAACCAGGATGCCGCGTCAGCGGTCATGAGCGCGCGGGCCCAAAAAGATTCCGTGTTGAATCCGGGGCAGCGGCTCGGATCGAAAGGAGAGGCGACGGCCAAGGCGATACTGGTACTTCTGACCACACTAAAACCCAGCCTGGAGCAAGCCCTATCCAGCGCAGTAATGGTGTTCACCGGGGAAGACCAGGCCGAGTTGGCCAGCGCGATAAGACGTCCTGCAATGGTGGGAAAGCGCTCAATGATCTGCGCAAGCTCAGAGAACTCGATATTTTCGTCGGTCAACACTTTCAACAAATATGAGGCGCCAGGTGGCAAAACAGGGACTTGCCTGCGGCTCAACCTATCGAAGATGGATATTTCAGCACTCTCTACCGCCATTGTTATTTATTCACTATAGGAAAAGGAAGAACAGCCGCCTCTTCGTCCTTCTCTTCCGGCAGGAAATGCTTTTGTGCCAGCGCCGGAATCTCTTCCGGAGGGACGGGCCGGCTGAAAAAATAACCCTGAATGGTATCGCAGCCGATTCCACTCAGCACCTTCACCTGCTCTTCCGTCTCAACGCCTTCCGCGATGACACTGTGACCAAGCGCGCGGGCCACCCCGACGATGGTACCCAGCAGGATAGATGACTCAGGATCCTTCAGCATGTCGGTAATGAACAGACGATCTATCTTGAGACAGGTGATCGGTAGATATTTAAGCGAGGCCAGGGAGGAGTAACCCGTGCCAAAGTCATCAATGGCGATCTTCAGACCCATCTCCCGCATGTTTTTGAACACAGACAGATTTTCACCCGTGGTCTGCACCACGCTTTCGGTGACCTCCAGTTCAAGATTCTCGGCCAGCCACCCCGTCTTCAGCAGAATCTGTTCAACGGTAGTCACAATACCTGGATCCTGGATATGGGTCGGAGAGATATTCACCGACATCTGAAATAGAGGCAGCCCCATATCCTGCCAGGCTGCAGCCTGCTTGCAGGCAGTGTTCAGCGCCCACTCTCCCAACGTCTTGATCAAACCGATGCGTTCTGCAACGTTGATAAATTCCACTGGAGAGATCATACCCTTGGTGGGGTGTTGCCACCGTGCCAGCGCTTCGACCCCAATCAGACGGCCACTTTGCACATCGATCTGGGGTTGGTAATAGAGTTCCAGTTCACGCCGTTCAAGCGCCAGACGCAGGTCCTGTTCAATCTGCAAACGGTGCTCGGCCTGAGTGGTCAACTCGGGCTGGTAGAATGTGTAGCGATGTTTGCCCTCCTCCTTGGCAGCATACATGGCGCTGTCAGCAGCCTTCAGCAGGGCCTGCAGATTTTCACCATCCTGCGGGAAGTGGGCAATACCGATACTGCATCTTGGCCGGATCTGCTGCAAACCCAGATCCACTGGCTGGTTGGTCTCCTGCAGGCAGCGACTGGCAACGTCAGCGGCGTCATACTCATCATTGACATGGTCCACCAGGATGCAGAATTCATCGCCACTCAGGCGTGCCACGAAATCGGCACCCCGCAAAACTTTTTGCAGGCGCTGGGCAATGACCTTGAGCAGCTGATCGCCAATATCATGACCCAGACTGTCATTCACATCCTTGAAGCCATCAAGATCCAGGTACAACAGGGCAAAACGTTCCTTGCGCCGATGCGCTGCCTTGATAACGTCTTCCAGGTGTTTGTAGAAATAGGCCCGGCTTGCCAAACCTGTCAGTTCATCGGAATACGCCAGCTGACGGATACGCCTTTCGGATACTCTCTGTTGGGTGATGTCCTGAACCGTTCCCAGCACCACACCGTCCGCATCCGGTGCAAGATCCAGTTCCTGATGTACGATCACTGACTTGTTACTTTCGGTGAGCAATCGGTAATCTGTAGGATGCAGTGGCGCACCATCCACCACGGATGTGATGTTATCGCGGATAAAAGCCCGGTCATCCGGATGTATTCGATCCAGATAGCCGCCCAGCTTTTTACAGCAAGCAACCTGAGAAGCCCCCAGCATTTTGGCCAGCTGCTTTGAAATCACCAGCTCATCCCGCTTTGCATCCCAGCGCCAATATCCCAGGGCGGCCATACGTTGCGCACTGGCCAGTTGCTCCTGACTTTCGTGCAGGGCCTTGGAGTCCCGGGCTGCCCTGAGCTGGAAGCGTATCCGATGACTCAAAATATTGTAGTTAACCGGCTTGGTGATAAAACCGTCCGCACCGGACTGGAAGGCCTGATTGACGGTTGCCATATCCTCCAGACCAGTGACCATGAGGATAGGGATAGTTCTAAATTCCCGCCTTTTCCTCAGGCGCCGACAGACCTCAAAGCCATCCATACCATCCATAAGGGCATCGAGCAGGATGATATCCGGTATTTTTTTTGCTACCCGCTCAAGACACTCTTTTCCGCTCGCCGCCTCATCAATCTCAAAACCGACTGCACTCAATGCCTCATGGGTAGTAATGCGGAAATTTGAATCATCATCCACCAGTAAAATACACTCTCCCCTCTGTCGAACCGGGATATCAATGGCGAGGGTTTTGCCGGATGACTCAATTTCAGTACGCAGTGCGTCGAGAATATTGGGCAACAGGGCTTCAATTTTATCCACCAACTTGGGCGCAGGTGACAAATTCTTTTCGGCTGCTGAGGTCTCGAGTTGTTGGCAGTGCCGGGAAAAAACCATTGCCCCCAAATTGGCACTACTCGATTTCAGGCTGTGGACAATCCCCCTGAGGCTCTCTGCATCATTATCCTCAAGCGCCTGGCGAAGCCTGGCAACATCGTCAGGGGCCTGTTTTAGAAAGTGATTGACAGATTTCCCCAACACATCCCTTCCGCCCATCTCGCCCAACTGGCGCAGCTGCGCCAAGGGGGCAGGATCGAGAACAGGAGAGCCTGAGACTTTCCCGGACAGAGATGTCTCGCCGGTTTCCACTTGCTCCGTGACTTCAACCTTAAGCCATTTTTTCAACAACTCCGCCAAGCGTTTCTGACTGAAAGGTTTGCTCAGATAGTCATTCATGCCGGCAGTTTCGCACTGTTCCTGTATGCCTTTCTGCACATCCGCAGTGAGTGCCACAATCGTAACCGGCTTTTGGCCCTTCTCCTGTTCGATGAGACGAATATGACTGGTGGCGCTGAAGCCATCCATCTCCGGCATGTGGCAGTCCATCAGGATCAGATCATAGGTGTTTCGGGTAGCAGCTTCGACAGCTTCAAGACCGTTCCCGGCCAGATCCATCTCGCAGCCCAGTGCCATCAACATGGTGATGGCCACTTCCTGGTTCACCAGATTATCCTCAGCCAGGAGAATCTTCCCATTCAGTTTTTCAGTAGTCTGACTTGCGTTGGCAACGGTGGCGACTTGTTCACCCATAACCTCCCGCAGGCACAGCAGCAATTGCTGTTGGCGTACAGGTTTCTGTAGATGACGGGCAATACCACACGATTGGGCAACCGACGATTCCGCATCGAATTCTGTCGAACTGAGCATCACCAGATGTGGCGCGGGTATGGACGAGTCATTGCGAATTGCAGTTGCCAGTTCAAAGCCATCCATCTCCGGCATGTGCCAGTCGAGCAGCACAATCTGGTAGGGATCACCTCCGTCGGCGGCCTGACGCAGCCGTTCAAGGGCTTGTTGCCCTGAGTCAACACTACCGTTCCTCATGCCCCAGGCAATGACCTGATTGTGAAGAATCTCCCGGTTCGTAACGTGGTCGTCAACGATAAGAACACGGACACCTTCCAGGATATCGTGGTTCGGTACTTGAGACCGTTCCTCTATTGCAGCCTCAAGTTCTATTTTGAAACTGAAATGCGCACCCTCCCCCGGGGCACTCTCAAGCTCGATGGTGCCGCCCATGAGCTTGACCAGGCGACTGGCGATAGCCAGACCCAGACCTGTACCGCCAAACCGCCGTGTGGTGGAGCTGTCAGCCTGGCTGAAGGCATTGAAGATTTCACCCTGCTGCGAAATGGGGATACCGGGGCCGGTATCAGAGACTTCGAAGGCTATCTGCAGGCTGTTGACGTGCCGCTCGCTGGTTCTTGTCCAAAGGCGCACCTCACCCCGTTTGGTGAACTTCACGGCATTTCCCAACAGGTTAACCAGAATCTGCCGTAATCGCACTGCATCGCCCCGAACCCACCGGGGCAAGTCAGGCGGCAGGTTGGGAATCAGTTCAAGCCCCTTGCGGTGGGCTTGGCCGGCCACCAGCTCCAGGGTGTCTTCCAACAGGGTTCGAAGATCGAAATCCTCTGTATTGAGTTGCAGTTTATCGGCCTCGATCTTGGAGAAATCGAGGATGTCATTGATAACCCCCAGCAGAGACTCTGCAGAACGATGAGCGGAATCCGCCAGACGGTGAGCACGCACGTCCAAACCGGTATCCAGCAACAGCTCCGTCATACCCAGCACACCGTTCATGGGAGTACGAATCTCATGACTCATGGTGGCAAGAAATTCGCTCTTGGCCCGACTGGCAGCTTCCGCGCCCTCCTTGGCCTCCTGCAGACTTGCGGTGCGCTCAGAGACCTTCTGCTCCAGCCCCTCCCGGTAGGAAGATAGCTTTTTATCACGTCCTTCAATCTGCCCCAACATGCTGTTGAAGCGCTCAATGAGCGTGCCTATCTCATCGTTGTTACCAGGCTGCAGCCGCAGACTGAAATTCTTCTGATCTGCGACATCCTGCATGCCGTTGACCAGATTATTGATAGGACCCGAGATGCGGCGCTGCATGGAATACGAGAGAAGGTATACCCCCAGCATGATGCCGACCAACAACAGTCCTGAAATCAGCAGATAATCGACGATCTGGTCATATAGGGGGTCCAGGCTCGCCTCGATGAGCAGATGGCCAATCACCTCACCATCCAAGGTGACGGGTTTCAGCAGATCCAGATTGTCTTGGGCAAAACGGTATTCAATTCTTTTCGACTGGCCCAACTCGCTAAACCAGGCCTTGTTTTCATTTTCGATACGGGCCTGTACCCCGGAATCTTGCGGATAAGCGGCAAACATTTGCCAGTTATCCAGATAGAGAATCGCGCCATTAATATCCGCTTGGTTGTTCAGTGATAACAGAAGCTTTTGCGCTGTTTTCTGATCATCGAAAGTGAGTGCGGCAGTGGAGTTGGTACTGATGAAGTCCGCCAGTACCGAAACACGCTCAACCAAAGCCTCACGATAGGAGAAGACTTCCATGGTCATATGGCTGACAGAGACAATCAACAGCGCGACGCCGCTGATCAACAGGATCATACGTCTGATCTTTTGTGCAATGTTGATGTTACTGAGAAAATCCATTGTTCTGCTTAGTTGTCCGGTGAATCCAAAACCGTAGCCAAATCCAAAAGAGGAGCTGCAATCTTCAGGCCTGACCTTCTGGCGCTCTCAAGGTTGATCAGGAAACCAATGCGCTTTTTGCCACGGGTGAACTCAATGATGCCGCCCTGTTCTGCGAAACCTTCTGTATCACCCAAGGTCAGTATCGGCCGGCCTTTCAATTTCTGAAGGATGGCCCCTATAAACGCCCGTTTGGATTTGCTGATAAAAACCACCTGACAGCTGTCGCCAATGGACTCGGACTGGGTAAAACGGCGAATCCGCACTGTCCGACCGGCAGCCTTACGCTGCTCAAGGGCATCAAGAGCCGAGCCGAAAACGTCCTCACCCAGCACACAGATGCCAAAACTCCCGGACTTGTCAGCGCCCGAGGGGGCAGGCCATTCAACGAATTTACTCAGCTTGTAGACCAGCGCGGCCTTGAGCTTGTATTCCGCATTGGGGGGGGCGGCAAAAAGCTGCAGCGGCAACAGCCCTATCAACAGCCACAGACAGCACAGTCTGAGCCTTGGCAGCCATTGGGATGCAACTTGTGAGGGTAATTCAAGCATCATGCTTTAGAACTATTCGGCTTCCAATCCGGCGCTATTCAGAAATCGAAACGAATCATACCGTAGACAGAGCGTTCAACTTCAGTCTGCGTGATAAATGACTCTCCAACGAATTCCGCATGATGATCCTGCAGCAAGTTCTGTCCAACCAGAGAGAGTTCCATATCCTCCCAGGGTCGCCAGGCCAAGCGGGTATTCAGGCTGGTGTAACTCGGTATTGGTGTACTGGAAAAACTGCTAGCTACAAGCTCATCCACATAATAAGCCCAGAGATCCAGCGACCATTCATTGGAAAAATCCATAGCGGAACGGAGCGACAGCTGATGTTTGGGACTGGATCCCTCCACGACAGGACCAGTCATCTGGTCAGCGCTATCACTGGCTATCTCCTGCTCTATCTCGATGTAACTGTAGTTTGCCTGTAAACGCCACCATTCAAGCAGGTGCCAGTCCACGGCCAGCTCAAGACCACGGCTCGTTGCCTCCTGTTTGTTATCAAAAATGATCTCGGTGAGACTCGCTGGTTCAAAAGTTGCGAGGTTTTTGTATTGATTGTAAAAAAGCGCCAGATCCAGTGAGAGGCGCTCAGCCGGTTGCACCCGATAACCCAGTTCAATCGAGGTCAGCTCCTCTGCCTCAAAATCCTCATCACCATTGACCGTAAGGATCATTGGCGGTATTGGTGGCGGTCCTATCGGGATGATTCGGGTCACGATACTTACACTATCCTCCACCCGGGAGGGCGTGCGCACTGCACGGGAAACCGAACTCCAAAGGGTATGACCCTCCTTGGGTAACCAGAGCAGGCGGGCGCTGGGTTGAACCTCGAAACCGGTATAGTCGTTATGTTCAAACTTGGAACCCAGGGTCAGGCGCAGGGTCTCCGGCGCCAGTTCGATCTCATCCTGCACGAAGGTGCTGAAAAGATCGGAGGTCTGTTCTTCCGGCGACAGCGAGACTGAAAAGGTGTTGCCGAAGTCATCCTGGATACGGCGGTAACCCAATCCCCATACGATGTCATGTCCTTCCAGGGAACTGAACTGGTGCTGAAAATCGATATCCAGGGTATCGTTACGCTGTTCCAGAACCGCCTCTTTGCGCTCATTGTGATCGAAATAGACCTGTAGCGTGGCAGATGAGCCTTCGGATAAATGCTGTTCCCAGCGACCCAGCAGGTTCCAACCGGAAGCCTTGATGTTATCCGCTACATTCTGATCACTGTAGGGAGGATTATTGGCCGGGTCAGCCGGATCCAGGTGGACGCTCTGAAAAATCTGGTTCTCATCCGTCTCGTAGATATCCCCCTGCAGGGTCCATTGGCTTGAGACATTCAAAACACCATCCACACGGAAACCGGCACGCAAGGAGTTCCAGTCGTCTCCTGCCTGTTCATCCAGCGATGGAGCGAAGCTGCTGTCCCGGTCATTGTATTTAAGATAAATCCTGCCGAAGGTCTGCTCGCCCAGCTCCGCGCCGTAACGCAGACTGGTAAGGGCTTTCTCCTCGTTGCCGGCGCCCGCCACCAAAAGTCCACCCTGGGTCTCAGAGGCCTGTTTGGTGATGACGTTGATCACGCCATTGACCGCGTTGGCACCCCAGACCGTCGCACCTGGGCCACGAATCACCTCGATACGGTCGACATCTTCCAACATAGTGTCCTGAACCTCCCCGTAGACGCCGGAGTAGGAAGGGGTATAGACACTGCGTCCGTCAATCAATACCAGCAGCTTGTTGGCGAACTGGGCATTGAATCCACGACTGGAGATTGCCCATTTGTTGCTGTCCATCTTCGTCACCTGGATACCCGGCGCCAGACGCAATGCCTCGGGAATACTGGTAACGCCGGATCGACGGATGTCATCCTGGGTAATCACGTATGCCGCAGCGGCTACCTCGTTGAGCCGCTGTTTCTTTTTGGAAACAGAGGTCACCTCCATTGACAGCAGATCCTCCAGTTCCAGATCCAGGTAAGCATCCACCGATTCTTCAGCTAAAACCGACGTGGAGAACAGCGCCGCTGAGATAAGGGCGATTAGACACAATGGGGATTTGCAATAAATCATCGTCGTTTTCATTACACTTTTTCCAGAGTTGAGCACATTCAGAAATTCACGCGAACCAGCCCGTAGGCCGAGCGTTCCACCTCGGTTTGAATCAGGAGATATTCTCCAGTGAACTCCGGGTGATGGTTGTCCAGCAGATTTTGCCCGACCAGTGAGAGTTCCAGATTTTTCTGTGGACGCCATGCGAGCCGGGCATTCAGGCTGGTGTATTCCCCGACTGGGATATCCACTGTAGAGGCAGGGCTTTTGAGCTCGTCCACATAGTAGGCCCAGAGATCCAACGACACGTTGTTGCTCAGATCCATCATGGAACGCAGAGATAACTGGTATTTTGGGCTACCACCGCTACCCAGGATGCCGCCGGTAAAGTCGGAAACTTCGATAAAGCTGTAGTTGGACTGCAATCGCCACCATTCCAGCGCTCGCCAGTCCACGGCCAACTCCATGCCATAGCTGTGGGCCGAGATGTTGTTGTCGTACTGGAGGTCGGCGAGAGGATTCAACGGGTCTAAGCTTTGGAAGTTCTGGATATTGTCGTAGTCGTTGTAAAACAGCGCCAGATCGAAGGAGAGATTCTCCCTGGGCTGGATTCGATAGCCGGTCTCATAGGCCAGGAGCACTTCCGATTCGAAGGCCTCGTTGCCTATCGCGTGGATCTCAGCAGGGGGAAACGGGGGCGGAAGCGGCACGATGAAGGCAATGTTCAGTGAGTCATATTCGACACTGGAAGGGGTCCTTACTGCCCGGGAGACCGATCCCCACAGGGTACTGCGATCATCAGGCAGCCAGGCCAGACGGGCGTTGGGCTGAACTTCATAGCCGGTGAAGTCGTTATGTTCAAACTTGGAACCCAGAGTCAGACGCAGGGTTTGCGGCAGCAGTTCGATCTCATCCTGCACAAAGGCACTGTAGAGATTCAAACTGTTGGGATGGATAGCGACCATGTAGGTGTTGTCAAACGCCTCTTCTACATGGCGATAGCCCAGACCCCAGATGATATCGTGGCCCCCAAATGCCCTGAACTGATGCTGGAAGTCCAGATCCAGGGTATCGTGTCTCTGGTTGAGAAACCCCTCTGAGCGTTCGGTATGGTCGTAATAGAGTTGTAGTGCGGTACTGGCCTGTTCGGAGAGTTGGTGGCTCCATTTACCCAGCAGGTTCCAGCCGGAAGAGTCGACCTTGTCCGGTCTGTTCGCCGCCAGAAAAGTGGGGGCGAATACGGCATTGGCCGGGTCGCTGGGATCCATCCAGAAATTGACCTTCTGATTCTCATCGGCATCGTAGAGATCTCCCTGAAGACTCCAGCTGTCGACCTCCGTGAGCTGGCCGTCGACGCGAAAACCACCACGCAGGCTTTGCCAGTCATCCCCGGCGTCACCATAGAGGTCGGAAGCATAGGATTGGTCCCGATCATTGTATTTCAGGTAGAAACGGGCATGGGTATCCGACGCCACTTCAGCGCCATAACGCAGGCTGGCGAAAGACCTCTCCTCATTTCCTGCACCGGCCACCAGCAAGCCGCCCTGGGTCTCTCCCGCATGCCTGGTGATGATATTGATCACACCATTGACCGCATTGGCACCCCACACCGCCGCGCCGGGACCACGGATGACTTCAATACGATCGATATCTTCCAGCAGGGTGTCCTGGACATCCCAGTAGACCCCGGAAAAAGTCGGAGAGTAAACCGATCGGCCGTCTATCATCACCAACAGTTTGTTGGAAAATTGACCGGTGAAGCCACGACTGCTGACAGCCCATTTATTGGCATCGATCCGACCTACCTGGATACCCGGCGCCAGTCTTAGCGCCTCGGGAATACTGGTGACACCGGAGCGGCGGATATCCTCCTGGGAGATGACAAAAACCGCTGCGGCCACCTCGTTGAGTCGCTGTTTTTTCTTGGAGACCGAGGTGACCTCCATGGATAGCAGATCTTCCAGATCCAGTTCCAAATAGGACTCCAGCGATTCTTCAGCTGAGATCGGAGCGGATAGCAGAACGGCTGACAAAAGAGAGGACAGGAGCAGTTGGCGCTCACCATGAAACATCGACATTTTCAAAACACTCATTGCGGAGTTCTTTTCCAGCAGGCCAGAACGGGGCGTAACCGATTGCTCAAGGCATCAATCACCTTGTTCTATCGGCTGAGTGCAGAATTTCTTTACCGATTCAACCTATTTGGGTGTATCTCACCGTAACTTGTTGCGAAATTGTCCCTGTATGGTGCGCATAACGCACCCTACTTGCTACGAACGGGCGAAGTTGTTTATGTTGGTGCGCATGGCGCACCCTACTGCCGGGGTTATTTATTGTAGGGTGCGCCATGCGCACCAAACGCTACAGGTAGTTGAACAGAGACAACCCCTGGAGCTTTACGAAAGACTGCTGGGCCGCCTGCAATACCAGCAGCTGTTGCTGATAGCGGCTCAAGGCTTCGGCCATATCCAGATCCTCCACCTCTGACTGCGCAGTCTTCATGGTTAACAGGAAATCCTCATTGACCGTGGACTGTTCCTCTATCGCGTTCAGTCGCGTACCGGCTGATGCGCGAAAATTTGTGGTATGCACCAACCCGACCTGAACATCGTCCAACAATGCAGTATTCGGCGCATCCGCCTCCAGCCCGGCGGCGATCTGGTGCACTGTCTCGAACAGGTTGCGCTTGACCGGGAGAGGGGGTGCGGTGCTCGTATCGAGGTTCATGAAAACATCGAAACCGTTGTCCCTGTCCTGAATCCGGCGATCGGCGGCTATCTGCAACTGGCGCGATCCCATATCACCACTGTAAACAAAAGTCCCATCGACCGGATTGCTGAAAGGGGGCTGATCGGCATCGTAACCGGCAAAGATATACTCGCCGTTGCTGTCCTTGGTGTTGGCCAGAGAGAGCAGTCCCTCGTTGAGTTGACGGACCTCTGCGGCGATATCCCGGCGCTGATCGCCGGTAAGTGTGTCGGTCTGGCCCTGGATCGCCAGTTCATGAACCCGGTGCAGGATATTTCCCACGCTTGCCAACGCCGTCTCTTCCAACTCAAGACGGGCTCGGGCACGGTCTGCGTTGTCCTGATACTGATCAACCTGACTGATGGAGCCCTTCAGGTCGAGCAGGTAGGCAGAACCGGCAGGATCATCCTTTGGAGTAAGGATACGTTTTCCGGATGAGATCTGATCCTGGGTATTACTCAGTTTAGTCTGCTGCTCCAGCATGCTGCTGATGCCTTTTTCAAACAGCATGTTGGTGGAGATGCGTAACATATCAATTACCTCCTGACTGCGCTGAGCAGGGTATCAAAAAGGCTGGAGGCCACCGAAATCACCTGAGCCGATGCCTGATAGGCCTGCTGGAACTGCACCAGCTTGGCCGCCTCTTCATCGAGATTGACCCCGGATACTTCATCCAGCGCCGCCTTGCTTCGTTCCAACAATCCCTCCTGGGCAGCCAGATTCATCTCAGCGTGGTGTGTTTTTGCCCCCAGGTCGGAGACCATCTGGGAATAGGCCTCCCCAAAGGTTGCGGTACCGCCAAACAGGGTATCCATCCCTTGAAGACCCGCCATCGTCAATGCATTGCGATTGTCACTCTTACCGTTGGTGTTGTTGCCCACAGTGAACTGATCCCCCACTACCGGTGTGCCGGAGATGGAGAAGGAGATGCCGCCAAAGGCATCGAATTGGCCAACCTTGGCCGTCACCGGAAAAGACTTGCCGGTACTTTCGGTGGCCGGGTCATAGAGGATGTAATCATTGGGTGCGCCCACTGGCCCGTTGGCAACGGTAAAACCTGGATTGCCCGCACCATCCGCATCAGCGACAAAGGTGAACTGCATCGCGGCACCGTAAGGCAGTCCATTGGTATTCGAAACCACCGGCTGGCTCATTACCGCATCACCGCTGTTGGCAGGGTTGCCGTTGGCATCGGTAAGCGGCTGGCTCGACAGGCGGCTGGCAGCTGCCAGTTGGTCCGTATCGTGAATCAACAGATCAAAACCATCCGCGCCGTCGCGGGTGGGACGTATCTGAAAACTGTCACCTACCGCAACACCTGCCGAATCAATACTCAACGAGAATCCGTCCTGAGCGTAGGTAAAGGGCGAGGCGCCTCCCGTGTTGATGTTGAACGTCTGATTATCGGACTGGCGCGTCAGAGTGTAGGTATTCAGTGCCGTGTATTGCAGCGTGTAATCGCTGGCGGTCAGATCTCCCACATTGGTATAGGTGGCGGTCACCACACCACCCGCATTGTTGGCGTTGGGCAGAATATCGACACTGCCCAGGGAAAATATATCGGCACCGGCCAGTCCATCCAGATCAAGCCCCAGCGCGTGCTGACTGTTCAATTCATCTGCGATGCCCAGTGCAACAAGCCCCAGACGATTCTGGGCCGGGTCAAGAATGTCTTCACGAAAACCGAGCAGACCACCCAGCTGACCACCGGTAATATGGTCGGTAACCACTTGGGTACCGTAATCAGTGGTAAACGCCAGATCCCGCTGGTCCGGGTCACCATTGTTGTTCTGGGTTGACAGCGTCGCCGCCTGAGTATCCATCACCAACGCCTGTCCCTTGCCGATAAAGACATTCATGGAACCGTTACGCTGTTCGAGTACCTGTATGTCGACCAGTTTTGATAACTCATCGAGCATCTGATCACGCTGATCCAACAGATCATTCGGCAGCGCTAAGAGCCCACTGTTGGAGGCGTTTGCCACCTGCACATTGAGTTCTGCAATGGATGTAGCCAGGCGATTGACCTCATCGACCGCAAAATCGAGTTGATCGTTCAGACGGCTGCGCACCGCTTCGATCTCGCCATCGATATAGTGAAACCGATCCACCAGTGATTCAGCTTCCGCCAATACCAGTTGGCGTGCCGGGACTGCTGAAGGATCATCAGCCAGCCCCTGGACGGCATCAAAAAAGTCCTGCATGGCTGGCCCCATGCCGAGCGCCGAATCGGCCACCAGGTTGTCCAGCCGCAGGGCGGAATTGTAGTAGATATCAAGCTCTTCCGTAGCGGACTGACTGCGCCTGACCGAAGTGGAGAGAAAGTTATCGTACTGACGGTCGATACCGGCCAGCTGGACACCTGAACCGTTCCACCCGGTTGTGTTATAGCCGGTATTACGGGTCGCTAAGTCCACCTGCTGACGGCTATAGCCCTCAGTGTTGACGTTGGCGATGTTGTGGCCAACGGTATTCAACGCCTGCTGATTACTCAGTAGGGCAGAAACACCAATCGACAGAATACCGCTCATCTCATTAACCTCACATCCGCCGGAATTCCAGACGGAAACACTCGAAACCTTATATCGGCTTGTGGCCTGACTCCTTGAGTCCCGCCACCGCCTGCTTCATCTCGCTACCCTGCATCACCCGCATGATCTTCTCGGCATAAGCCGGATCAGTGGCATAACCCGCCTGCTGCAGCGCACCGAAATAGGCTTGGCTATCGTTAGTATTCCCCAACGCCTCTGCATAACGGGGGCTTTTCCGCAGAAAGGCCACATAATCCTGGAAACTCTCATCAAAGGAGTCATAGGCCCGGAATGACTCGCGGCGTTTTACCGCCACACCATCAACATACTCCAGGGTCTCGACCCTGACCCGGTCACCATCCCAACGCTGATCCGCCTTGATACCAAAAAGATTGTGGCTGCTGCGGCCATCACCAGCCTGCATCACATGCCCCCCCCAGCCCGACTCCAATGCCGCCTGGGCCAGCAAGGCCTGCGGCTCCAATCCCAGTGAGGCCGCCGCATCCGCCGCTGGCTGCCACAAACCCTGCACGAAGGTTTCGGGAGAATCGATATCGAGGGCAATTTCCGGGGTTACCGGGGTCTGCTGCAACTCAACCGGCGACGGAGCAAGAGACTTCAGCTGCGGCAAAGGTGCTGCAACCACGGTCGTCCTGTTGCGATAGAGATCGAGGCCGAAACCGGCCTCTCCCTGCGCCTGCGCCGGGGCACCTAACTGCTGCTTGAGCATCTTACCGATCCCCAGTCCACCACTCTCCGCCATATGCACCGAGAGTTGCTGGTCATACATCTCCTGGTAAAACTTAGTGCGCTCACTGTCGAACAGCCCATCACCAAAGCTGGTTTGGCGCATCTGCTTCACCATCATCTGCACAAACAGAGATTCAAACTGACTCGCCACTTTGTCCAGAGAGCCCGCCTGGTCCTCGCGGGCCTGATGTTTCAGATCAGCCAATCCCTGAAAGTCGGTGTAGATGCTGGGGTTCACCTGCATGATCAGATCACGATCAGCTCAGCGCGCAAGGCACCAGCCTCTTTCAGCGCTTCAAGGATGGCCACCAGATCACTGGGTGCCGCCCCCACTTCATTGACCGCACGCACCACCTCATCCAGAGAGACGCCGGGGTCGAAGAGAAACATATGGTTGGCCTCTTTCGCCACCTCCACATCGCTTTGGGGGACTACCGCAGTCTCTCCCCCAGAGAAGGCGCCGGGTTGGGAGACCTCGGCATTCTCACTGATGCTGACCACCAGGTTGCCGTGGGAGACGGCTGCTGGATAGACCCGTACCTGACTGTTGATCACCACGGTGCCGGTGCGGGAGTTAATGATGACCTTTGCCGGTGCACTGCCCGGCCTCACTTTCAACTCCTCCAGCATGGCGATAAAACTCACCTTCTGCCCGGGATCCATGGGGGCATTGACCCGGATCGAGGTGGCATCCAAAGGTTTCGCGGTACCGGGACCTATGGCCAGATTGATCGACTCCGCCACCCGCATCGCGGTGGTGAAATCGCCGTCATTGAGATTGAGGGTGATACTGCGCCCCTTGCCGAAGTGGTTTACCACCTCGCGCTCCACCGTGGCACCATTGGGGATGCGCCCGGCACTGGGAATATTCACCGTGACTTTCGAGCCGTCCTGTCCGGCAGCGGTCAGTCCACCCACCACCAGGTTGCCCTGTGCCAAGGCATAGTTGCGGCCATCCGCACCTTTCAACGGCGTCATCAAAAGGGTACCGCCACGCAGACTCTGGGCATTACCCAGGGATGAGACCGTGACGTCGATCTCCTGACCGATCTTGCTGAAAGGAGGCAAATTGCCGTGCACGATAACTGCCGCCGCATTCTTGGGTTTGATCTTGACCCCCGGCGGGATCTGCACTCCGAACTGGGTCAACATATTGCGCAGACTGTTGAGGGTATAGGGCGAGTCGGTGTCCTTGTCACCGGTACCATTCAATCCCACCACCAGGCCGTAGCCGATCAGCTGATTGAGGCGTACTCCCGAGATGGAGGTGAGATCCTTGATTCGTTCGGCAGCCACCGGAGTGGCAATCAACCCTACCGCAGCTATCAGCAGCAGGGTTCCATTGCGGAATAAAGTTCTTTGCAGGGTCATTTTACTCACCACATCGATTAGAAGGGCATCAAAGCGCTATTGAAGAAACGCGCCAGCCAGCCCATGGAACTGGTATCCGCAAGGGCGCCGTCACCCACGTAGATAATGGTCGGGTCGGCTATGCGGGTCGACTCGACAGTATTCTCCGGCGTTATATCCATCGGACGCACGATGCCGGAGAGGCGGATATATTCGTTTCCCTGATTGATACCGATGCGCTTTTCACCCCGGATCATCAGATTACGATTGGGCAATACCTCGATCACGGTCACCGTGATATTGCCGGTCAGCGCATTACTCTGGGATGAACTGCCCTCTCCCTTGAAGTCGTTGGCGGAAGAGGTACCGAAAGCCAATGAATTGTTATCATTGCTGGCCAACGGAATGATGCCCGGTGCGCTGAACTGCACTGTGGAGCCGAGGATCGTGGGATTGCCTATCTCATTCTTCGTACTCTTCTTGGCGTTGGTCTTGGCCGATTTATTGGCGGAGGTGTTTTCTGACAGCGTTATCGTCAAGAGATCGCCGACCCGGCGCGCGCGCAAATCCTCGAACCATGAAACCTCATGGCCATTTTGGAAGATGGAGCCGTTACCCTGGGGCACTGGCGGCGGCGCCACCGGGCGCACCGGCGCATAGTTGATATCCCGCACCGGCCCTTGGGTCTGGCAACCGGAAAGCAGCAACAGACCCAGCAACAGTGTCATCAATCGAAAGAGAAGCACTTTCATCGTCTCACTCACCCTTAAAGCTGGTTGCTCACATAGGCCAGCATTTCATCAGTCGTGGAGATCGCCTTGGAGTTCATCTCGTAGGCCCGCTGGGTCTCGATCATGTTCACCAGCTCCTCCACTACATTGACATTGGAACTCTCCAGCGCACCCTGAATGAGAGTGCCGGTACTGTCGGTGCCGGGTACAGCAGTATTAACGCCGCCGCTGGCGTTCGATTCACGGAACAGATTGTCGCCGATGGGTGCCAGACCCTGGGGATTGGCGAAGTAGGCCAGTTCGATCTGCCCGATCTGGGTCGGGGTGGTATTGCCTGACTGAAGTGCGGATACCACGCCATCGGAGCCCACCGTAATGCTGGTGGCATCAGTTGGCACAGTCATCGCCGGCTGCAGTTCGTAACCGTTCGTCGTCACCACCACACCATCTGCCGTGAGGCTGAAGGTACCGTCCCTGCTGTAGACGATGCTGCCGTCGGGATGCAGAACCTGGAAATAACCCTTGCCCTGAACAGCCATATCCAGCGAATTGCCGGTCTGCACGATATTGCCCTGGCTGTGCTGCTTCTGGGTCGCCACGACCTTGACGCCGGTGCCGACCATCAGGCCGGAAGGCAGTTCGGTGGTCTCGGATGACTGGGCGCCCACCTGACGTAAGTTCTGGTAGATCAGGTCATTGAAGACCGCTCGATCCCGCTTGTAGCCGGTAGTATTGACGTTGGCCAGATTGTGGGAGATCACAGACATATTCGTCTGCTGCGCATCCAGGCCGGTTTTTGCTATCCAGAGTGAGGGATACATGGTTGGTTCCTCGCTTCCCGTAAATTCAGTTTCAATCTGAAAGATGCAATTTCCTTGCCAGCTTTAGTTATGTCAGGGAGGTAAGACGAGGTTTGCAGGGGATGCTGTGTAGGCCGGTTCAAGCGCAGCGGAACCGGCACTGGTTCGGTAGACTCGACAATGCCTGATCCGCTGCGCTTGATCAGGCCTACGCCTCCTTTTCAAAGCAAAAAAGGCGCCGCAGTATGACATTCAATACCGCGGCGCCTCAGATTGTTGTGGTGGGATCAACTCATGCGCAGTAACGCTGAACTGGCGCTGTCCATCTCCTCGGCTGTCTTCATCATCTTGACCTGCATCTCAAACTTACGTCCCAGCTCAATCATGTTTACCAGCGCGTCGGCCACGTTGACGTTGCCGCTTTCGATACCACCTGACACCAGCTCGATATTTGCGTCAGGCGGCAATTCAGCCGGTTCCCGCAGATGCAACAAACCATCTTCACCCTTTATCAGATCTTCTGAGGGCGAACTCACCAGCTTGATCCGGTCCACGATCGCCAGGGCTTCAGGCGTCGCCCCTTCCGGCAGGATGGTGATAATCCCGTCGTTGCCGATCTCGATCTTCTCGTGGGGCGGCAAGGCAATCGGCCCGCCATTGCCGATCACCGGCAAATCTTCGCCGTTTGTGAGAATGCCGTTGGCATCAACCTTCAGATCACCACGCCGGGTATAGGCTTCGGTACCATCCGGTGCCTGCACTGCGATATAGCCTTCACCCTTTATCGCCACATCCATGTCATTGCCGGTAGACTGAACGCTGCCTCTGGTGAAGTCGATGGCAGATCGCTCATCCATGGCGTAGACACGGGTTGGATGACCGGAGCCAAACACCGGCATACTGCGGAACTGATTAAGATCCGCCATGAATCCCGGCGTATTGACGTTGGCCAGATTGTGGGAGTTGCTGGCCTGGGCCAGCAGAGTCTCCTTGGCCCCACTCATGGCGACAAACAACATACGGTCCATGATCTGCTCCTGTTATCGGATATTGATCACTGTCTGGGTGATCGCATCCGCCGTGGTGATCACCTGCGCGTTGGCCTGGAAATTACGTTGCGCGGTAATCAGGTTGACCAACTGCTGGGCAATATCCACATTCGAGTTCTCCAATGCACCGGACTGGATAACACCGATACCGGCAGAACCAGCCTCACCCAACTGCGCATCGCCTGAGGCAAAGGATTCCACCCAACTGGTATCACCAGCTTGCCGCAGTCCCTGCTCGTTATTGAAGTGGGCCAGCGCCACCTTGCCCAAGGCCTCTGAGCGGCCGTTGGTAAAACGGGCAAAAACCACGCCTTTAGCGTCTACATCCACCCCACTCAGGGTGCCCGAAGTGAAGCCGTTCTGGGTCAGTTCGTTCACTGCAAAGCCCGCACCAAACTGGGTGGCATTACTGTAGTCGAAGGTCATACCGGTAATCGGCGCCGCACCCACCGCAGGGGTGAATGCACTCATGGTAACCTGCCCGGTGGCGTCCACATCCCCGGCACCGGATATCAGCAGGCCGCTGGTATCGAAACGGAGATCCGCTTCAGGACTGCCATCCAATGCCGGAACATTGACATTGTCTACGAAGGTATAGGCACTCCACTGGTTGGGGTTTGCCGCCTCCTTTACGTAATACATGGACATCGTATGGGATGCACCCAGGGAGTCGTAGATGGTGGTTGCAGTGGAGTGGTTGTAACTACCTGCGAGCGGCGGAAAGACTGCCGCATTGAAGGGCGTGCCCGGAACCGGCTCAGCAGCATCCAGGTTGACCGTGGAGATCACGGCGCTGGTAGCTCCCGGATCACCGGAAACCACCGGCAGATTCAGATCAGTGGTGGTGCCGGTATTAAACAACGTCCCGGCAGGATCCACCGGAGGAAAGACCTGCAGCCTGGCTTGGGTATGGTTCACCACATATCCGTCGCGATCCACGCTGAATGAGCCCGCCCGGGTGAAACTCCGGTCACCGTTTTCACTCTGCGTGACAAAGAAACCTTCGCCGTTAAGTGCAAGATCCAGATTATTCGCGGTGAAATCGATACTGCCCTGTCCAAACTGCTGGGACACACCTGTCACACGCACACCACTGCCGGACACCGTGCTACTCACATCACTGAGGGAGTTGGCATAGATGTCGGCAAACTCGGCACGTGACTCCTTGAAACCTACCGTACTGGCGTTAGCGATATTGTTGCCGGTCACCTCCAGATCAGTGGAGGCGGCATCCAGTCCACTCAATGCAATTCGAAATGCCATGCTGTTTCTCCTTTAAAGGAATATCTGTTGTAACTGTTCAGAAAATCTGGGCCACATTATTAAGGGAGATCTGCCCAAGCCCCTGGATATTCAGGCCTATACCATTGGCGCCCCCAAGATTGACGCTGTCGACCTTGGCATTGAGGTAGACATAGGGAGAGAGCTCCGCGTCATCCACCGTGGCATGGGCGGTAATATCGTAGACGCCTTCCGGCATGTAGTTTCCTCTATCGTCATAACCATCCCAGCTGAAGTTGATCTGTCCAGCAGACTGGGACCCAAGCTCAATCTCCCGCACAAGTGCGCCGGTGGCGTCGGTCACCCGTACCGTAAGATCAGAGGCGGAAGAGGGCAGCTCAGTGACACCCTTGACGCTGCCGCCATTGGAGAGCCAGCCGCTGTTGGTGGCGACGAGTACCTCATGACCCACCAGGTTGGCTGCCTGCAGCGCCTGACCTGAAGTCAGATCCGCACTCAGGCCAGCGAAGGCGCTGTTCAGATCCTCGACGCCCGAAACAACGGAGAACTGCGAGATCTGCGTAGCCAGCTGCGAGTTATCCATCGGCTTGGTGGGATCCTGATGATTGAGCTCGGTAATCATCAGGTTGAGAAAATCGTCCATCCCCAGCTCATTGCTGTTGTTGGCCGGCTCCTGGGTTGTCAATCCCAGACCAGAGTAGATATCGTTGTCGGTTGAGATCGTAGTCATCGTAAACTCCTTACTGGCCCATGCGGATTGTGGCGATGAGCATCTGCTTGGCGGCGCTGGCCACCTCGACATTGCTCTGATAGGAACGGGAAGCGGAGATCATATTCGCCATCTCCTCCACCATATTGACGTTGGGACGGAAGATATAACCCTCCTCATCGGCCATGGAGTGGTTCGGCGCATACTCCTTTATTAAGGGCGTCTATTAAGGGCGTCTTACTCTCGACCACTCCGGCCATCCTCACGCCAACCGCCGGATTTTCGCCACCCATCTCATCAAATACCGCTTTGAAAACCGGCTGACGGGCCTTATAGGTTTCACCGATACTGCTGCTGACGCTATCAGCATTGGCCATGTTGCTAGCCACCAGATTCAGCCGCAGACTCTGTGCACTCATGCCTGAAGCGGCGGTATCAAAAACCTTGAACATGGACATGACTATTCACCTCTAATGGCTGACCGCAGGCCACTCACCTTGCCGTTGAGAAAACGCAGACTCGCCTGGTACTCCACTGAATTTGAAGCAAACGCGGCGTGCTCCTGCTCTGTATCCACTGTATTGCCATCCAGAGAAGGCTGAGTGGGGGAACGATAGAGCATCTGCGTCGGCGGAATCAGACCATTATCTGTCTGAATGTGCTTGGCGTTTGTGGTCTGCATACGCACCGGCCCCTGCATCTCACCTGCCAGCACCTTGTGGAAATCGAAATCCCGCGCTTTAAAACCAGGAGTGTCGGCATTCGCCAGATTGCTGGCGATCACCTCGGCGCGGCGGGCACGCAACTGCAGGGCCTGTGGATGGATCCCCAATGCGTCGTCGAAATTCATGAGCGGCTCCGTAGAAAACTGTTCACTACGAAAAAAGCAGGGATCGTGCCAACTTTATTCTTGATTAGTTCGACTGCTCATCGGAGCGACACCTCACCGCGACAAACCCTGAATTTCGCGGCGAGGCTCCGTTCCTACGATCTGGCTGAGCATTGGCACTATCCATGACTCTATTTTGGGGGGGGGATTTCAGAGGTAGAGCGGCAAACATCCGCCGCCGGGCGGCAAGGGTTGCCGGAATGGTTCAGTTAGATTTCAAGCGGTAGGCAATGGCTCCACCAACCATCTGCATCTCAAAACGATCGGTGATCTGTGTAAGGGATTCAGTAGAGCCCAGAAAGAGATAGCCACCGGGATTGAGGGACTGTGCCATTCGCTCCACAATCTTTTTCTTGAGGTCTGAGGAGAAATAGATCAGCACATTGCGGCAAAAAATGATGTCGAATCGTCCCAGTGACGCATAATTGCCGTTGAGATTGAACTCCCTGAACCTGACACGTTGACGAATCTCCGACTTGACCTCCAGACAACTGTTGTTTTCTCTGGGTATGAAATAGCGTTGTTGCTGCTGAGCATCCAGTCCACGATTGATGGACAAACCGCAGTAGATGCCCTGCCGTGCCTCATCGAGCACTCTGCTGGAGATGTCTGTCGCCAGGATCTCGACCCCCCTGTTACGACGGCCAGGAGACTTTTTCCAGTAGTCCTGCACGGCCATGCTGAGAGTATAGGGTTCCTGTCCACTGGAGCAGGCAGCGGACCAGACTCTGACCACGCCACCAGCCTTTTGATCGAGTTCCGGGAGTATCTGTTCCTGCAGCATGCGGAAGTGTCCCGGATCACGAAACCAGAAGGTCTCGTTGGTGGTCATCGCATCGATCACCCGAGCCCTCAATCCTCTCTGGCCAGGCGCCTTGAGCCGTTTGAGCAGCCCGCCCAGGGAGCCCACCTTTAACTCCACCATCAAGCCGTTCAAGCGGCTGGCAACCAGATACTCTTTGCCGTCACCCAACAAAATACCGCAAGCCTCTTGCAGAAAGGTCTGAAAAGCCAGATAGTCACGAGTGTCGATAGACGCTTTCAATGCGATATCCCGCATCCTTCAACCCGCTTTTGCTACCTTTAAAGCCTGGAGACGTTCACCAACCATCGCCATCAACTCATCAGGTACAAACTTGGCTAGAAAGTGGTCTGCACCGACACGTTGCACCATCGATTCGTTGAAAACCCCACTCAGAGAGGAGTGCAGCACAACATGAAGTGCCGCCAGCTTCGGATCCTGCCTGATTGCCGTCACCAGCGCATATCCGTCCATCTTCGGCATTTCGATATCTGAGATAACCATCGCCAGACGGCCGGTAATCTCTCCCGGTTCCTCTGACCAGATCTGTAACTGTTGCAGTGCCTCTCTGCCATCTTTCTTGAGTACACATTCGATGCCGATCTGATCCAATACCCGCTTGATCTGCTTACGCGCCACCACCGAATCATCCACTACCAGGATCTGCTTCTGCAGATCAAATCCGGAGTATTCCACCTCGCCACTGGCCGCCTCCTCAGTTTGGAGAACCTCACTCAAAACTTTTTCCACATCAATGATTTCAACCAATTCATCATCCACCCGGGTGACGGCGGTCATGTAGCTTCCCCTTCCGAGACCCACCGGCGGAGGCAGGATATCCTCCCAGTTCATATTCACTATCCGCTCAACTGAGCCGACCAGAAAACCGAGCTGACGGCGATTGTATTCGGTCATGATCACAAAATACTCTTTCGGGTCGTCCATCATCGGGCCGCCGATAGCATGTCCGAGATCCATCACTGGGATATTCGCACCCCGCAGATTTGCCACCCCCCGAATGACAGGATGCGCACCAGGCACTTCAGTCAGAGGCGGACAATGCACAACCTCTTTAACCTTGAAAACGTTGATGCCAAAACGTTGACGCCCGCGCAGGCGAAACATCAACATCTCCAGCCGATTCTGCCCCGCCATCTGGGTTCTGAGGTCGACACCATCCAGTACACCCGCCATATTGCCTCCTGAATCAAACTCTCGGGAATTTTGTGATTATCCTTCTATCTAGAGTGGCGGCTGCGGCAGCAATATCTTTAGTTTGGCAGGTCAAACCAGTGACAGTGCTGGTTTCGTAGGCTTGATCAAGCGTAGCGGATCAGGCAAACGGCCCCTTTAGATAATTACGGCACGGTTGTTGCAGCGTTTTTATTGGAACAGCAAACAACCCGGACTTAAAGATGAAAACAATCCCCAGCGACAATACCTTTAGATGGAGTACATTGACGCTACTGACCATCCTGCTCTGGAGCTTCAGCCACGCAAGCCTTGCGTCCATAGATCCTAAGCAGCAATCACATGCATCCATTCAGGATGCCGTGCGCACTTTTTTGCTGCATCAGACGACAGACCTACCGCAAAAAATCACCATCGAAGTGGCAAGGCTGGATCACCGTTTAAGGCTTTCCCTCTGTGACGAAGGCCTGGAAACCTTCAATCCGCCAAGTGCAAAAAAACAGGGCAAAACCACGGTTGGAGTACGCTGCGCCAAACCAAAGCCCTGGACACTCTACGTCTCAGCCAACATTGGTGTCACCGGCAGAGTAGTGGCGGCAAAACGGGATATGCCCCGGGGCCAGGCCATCACCCTCGACGACGTGGAGCTGGTGGAGAGAGATCTCAACCACCAGCTGCGCGGACATTTCGACTCTCTGGATCAGGTGGTAGGCAGAACACTCAAACGCTCAATTCGCCGCGACCGGGTTGTCACACCCAATCTGCTGGTTGTAAATAAGACGATAAAACGGGGTGAGGAGGTCACTATCCTGGCCGGAAACGGGTCCATCCAGGTGCGGGTAAAAGGAAGGGCGCTGTCGAATGGCAATCCCGGTGACCTAATCAAGGTACAGAATCTCGCTTCGAAAAAGAAGCTGGAAGTTCGCATCCTCTCGGTCGGTCTCGTAAAGGCCGATTAACGCTTAAATGATTTTAATTTCTGGCCAATGAACAAAACTTTAAATAATTGCTAAAGTATTCAGGAGACCTGCCGCTGAGGTTTCTAGGGAAACACTGAACGGAGTATGGTGATAACACAGTCTGTGTCACACCAACATACGCTCGGCATTTCTCCAGTAATGGTCTAACCAAAGGTGAATCATGGCAATCGAGATCAACAGTCTATCCAGAGGCGCACTGCAAAATGCAGTCGAGAGTACTTCTGCCAACCGGACATCGGCGTCCACCGCAAGCGGTACCCGGAGTGCAGCTTCTGCCCAGGGCGACAGCGTCAGTCTGACCCAGTCGGCAACCCAGCTACAGTCACTGGAGCAGAAAATTTCTCAGATGCCGGTAGTCGATGCTCAACAAGTGGAGAGTGTGCAGCGCGCTATGGCAACTGGCAGTTTTAATATCGATCCTGAAAAATCAGCCGAAAATCTACTATTCATGGAGCGCGCACTTCCGTAACCCGGGGGTGAAATCAAGGTGAACAATCCCACCAGCCTCCAGGAGGATTTTTCCGCACTCCTGCAGTCGGAGATCGATGAGAGTCGGTGTCTGCTGGATATATTGCTGCGGGAGCACAAGCTTTTGCAGGGGGCATCCTCCGCCCCCCTTGAACAACTCACTGCTGAGAAACAGCAGCAGATGGCAGTGTTGGAAGCTGCCGTGGTAAAACATAATCGATTGTTGCTAAATCTCGATCTGCAGCCCAACAGGGAGGGGAGTGAACAGTTATTGCAACAACTTCCCGAAGCTGATTCGGCTCGTCAGTTGTGGGAGGAGTTTGAACAATTGATTGAAACCTGCCAGAAGCAGAATGACGTCAACGGCGATATTCTCAGCCTCAACCAACGGCAAGTCAGCCAGGCCATCGATATCCTGCGAGGTGTCACCACGGGCCAGAAGACCTATGGTCCGTCAGGGGAATCGCGCCCCGACAACCACTCAAACTCGTTCGGCAAGGCTTAGAACCTCCCGTTTCGGAGTTCAAGCCATCCTAAAAAGATATAGGGCTGCCTTTAACTCATCGGGTAGGGTGCGCTGCGCGCACCAGAATAAGCAGCACTCATGTTGCACAGGTTGCACCTTGCATGCTTTTTTTCTGGTGCGCATGGTACGCCCTTGGTTCTACAATCATCCTTTTCCCAGATCCAGCCCCAACTCCCACAGTCGGGGCAGGTCTTCGGGACGGTCAAGATCCCAAAGCACGGGTAGTTCCTCCCACTGCCAGCCAAGCTCATCCAGACACTGCCGGGTCGCTTCTGCTACTGTCTCACTACCCCAGGATATGCCCTGGAACAGACATTCGGCGGTGCATCGCAGTCCCAACAGAACATAGCCCCCATCCTCTGCCGGAATCAGCACCGCATCTGAACCACACCTGAGCGACTGCAGTGCCTGGTCCATTATCACGGAGGTCAGTGCCGGGCAATCGACGCCAATCAACACTATATAGGCATGATGCTGTAACGCCTCATCGGCTGCAAAGGCCATCCGCGCACCAAGATCATCGCCCTGTTGTTGGTGCAGGGGAATGTCGAATTTACTTTGGAAGCGTTGCAGTCGAGGATGCCCAGTATCAGGGGCACACCAGAGTTCGATTGGGGCGACCTGATCCTCGGACAAATTATTGACCAAACGCTCCAACAGGCGCTGATAGAGAGCTGTGGCGCTCTCCTCACCCAAAGTTGGAATCAGACGGGTCTTAACCTCCCCAGGCCGGGGCGCCTTGGCAAACAACAGAATTCCCCCATCGGGGTGCAGGTACTCCGGCACCATTTAATCCAGGGCGCCACCACAACTACTGCCCTGCCCGGCGGTACAGCCGTAACAGTGCTCGGCCACCTGAATCGGCCAACCATCGATATCGTGGTTGATCAGGTCACGCAACCTGGGGCGTTTCACCTCGCCACTCTCCAGCTGCATGTCGAGCATCTGGTTAAAGTCACAATCGTAAACACGGCCCTGCCAGTCGACGCTGATCAGATGGCGGCACATGACCGACTCAATATTGGCAGGCTGGTGGGCATCCCGGAGCAGTTGCAGGTAACTCTGAAATTCTCCCTTCGATTGCAACAGGCTGCCGAAACGGTTGATCGGCATGTTGGTGATGGTGAGCAGCTGATTGAAAATGATGTTGAAACGCTCAACCAGCTGTCGCTTGTAGTCTGTCTCCAGCGGACCTTGAGGGGGCGGCAGCGAGGCTCCCTGCGGATTGTAGACCAGTTTGAGAAGCAGGCTGTTGCCGGTCATGCCGTAACCAAGCCCATTCAGCCGCTGCAAAGCACGGATACTGGCATCATAGGAACCCTTGCCACGCTGGGCATCGACATTCTCCTCCAGATAGCAGGGCAGTGAGGCCACCACTTCGACCCGGTGATAGGCAAGAAAGTCTGCCAGCTGCTCTTGCCCCTCCTCCTCCAGCACCGTCAGATTGCAGCGGTCGATCACATGCACGCCCATCTCCGTCGCCGTTTCCACCAGATAGCGGAAGTTGGGGTTCAGCTCTGGGGCGCCGCCGGTCAGGTCCAGCGCCTTCATCCGGTGCTTCCGCAGGAAGGCCAGGACATCTTCAACCGTCTCGCGTGACATCTCTTCGGTACGATTTGGGCCCGCATTCACATGGCAGTGGACGCAGGAGAGGTTACAGCGCAGCCCAAGATTGACCTGCAGGGTCTCCAGACGGCCCCGCTGCAGCGAGGGAAAACTGGTAGGTTTGAGAAGATGGGAGGTATCGAGCATCGGTTCGTCGTTTATCGGCTGGTGGAGATGGAATTTCATCAAGGCCGCAATGATACAGCAACCCTTCATAATGTACGTATTTCAACGACTCACGGATTCAATCTGCATATGAGTCAGTAAAATGACAAACTCCTGTAGAAAATGCCGACAAAACCCGTACTCCATCACAATAAGGCGGGAACCAATATCACACTAATGAATCGGAATACTTGAAAGTTATTTATTAAATGTTAATATACTAACCCATGAGCAACAACTATGAGGATTATGTCATGTTACCTATTTTATTTGGCTTGATTGCCGCAACCATCTTCGGGCTTTTCGCCGTAATGACCTATGGCGTAGAGAACATTCTCTACTACCCTTGGGTGGAAATCGTCTTCTGGTCTTTGATCGGAGCAGGGGCAAGTGTCACCGCTCTCGGTGAGTTCAACCGGTGTTTGCCCTGCAGACTCAAGGAACAATTCAAGGCCCAATGGCTTGAGACACTCTGCCAGAAGACCCCATGCGCTGGGTGATGACATAATGACCAACCTTCACGAGGCGGAGTCGCTCAGACTCCGCCGCTGTCACCTGATCCACTGCATTTAATAAAACCAATCTCGCGAATACATCCTAAAGATGTAGAGGGGATCAAGCACACCGGATTCACCACCCAAGCCGGGACAAAGCCGAATGGTCAGAACCTTCCGTCGACTGTATAATTCACCGCCCAGTCCCAGTAGCTCAGTAGGATAGAGCGCCTCCCTCCTAAGGAGGAAGTCAGGGGTTCGAATCCTCTCTGGGACGCCATATTTGTCAAGCACTTAGCTTGAACACCCCTCCAAATAATTCCTCATTGGCACACTCCTGGCACAGTGAGGTTTTAGGAGAAAAAGGGGTCGGGAGAAAAAGGGGTCGGTGACAAACGAAAACTACAACGATTCTCATTTGTCACCGACCCCTTTACGGAAGACGTGGTGCGTCCCCTATTGTTTGAACGCTGAGTAGTTACAATCATTTTCCATAGTGATAGCGACATGAAATAATTGTAAGTTGATTGTCGTCGGTCACGTATACCAGCCGATTACTCTCATCAATACGGCGAGACCAAAAACCAGATAAATTTTCCTTCAGTGGCTCAGGCTTGCCGATGCCTTCAAATGGAGTTCTCTGGGTATCGGAGATTAGTTTATTAATACGTTTTAGCGTTTTTTTATCCTGACTTTGCCAGTATATGTAATCCCCCCAGGCTTCTTTTGTCCATGCCAATATTTCAATCATCAACTAGCCCATGATTTTCAATTTTACCTGAGCGATATTGCGCGATGGACTTTGCCAGATGCGCTGCATTGGCTGGGCTCCTTAACAGGTGCACCGTTTCCATTAGAGCGTTGAAGTGATCGAGAGACATGACAACCGCATCTTCAGCATCTCTACGTGAGATGACAGTGCAATCAGAATCTTCAACCACTTGATCTAATACGCTTTTTAGTCTATTTCTGGCGTCTGAAAAGTTAACAACTCTCATAAAATTCCCCTGTATTTGTACGATATATAGAACAAGTATAACTTGTCTGTTTAGTTGTGCAAGTACAGAATGTGTTCTTTGTTAAGATTCGAAGAATAGGGGACGCACCACGTTTTCCTTGCAGTGAAGTACGACCTGATCAAGGAAAACGTGGTGCGTCCCCTATTGATACAGTAGGATAGAGCGCCTCCCTCCTAAGGAGGAAGTCAGGGGTTAGAATCCCCTCTGGGACGCCATTTCAAATAACCCGGAAGGCGCTTTTCGATGACAATAAACCGCATCAAAGCCCTCACCTTGTCAGTCCTGCTGCTGATGCTTTCCCACACTGCCCAATCAGCCACGCTTGTTGGACGGGTCTTTGCCGTACAGAACAGCAACCAGATCACCGTCTCCACCGACGACGGTAAATTCCGTAATGTCATTCTCATGGGTGTCGCCGTGTCTGATACAGGCTCCAGCGCAGGCAGAAACGCCAAACGGCAGTTGCACTCCCTGCTTGCGGGCCAGGTCGTCACTATCGAATATCGAACGCTTAACCCTCTCGGGGTCATCATTGGAACTGTTTTTCGCGGTGGGGCGGACATGAACCTGCGTTTGATTCAGTCGGGTTTGGCGCGGACAAAGAGTGAGAGGGGACTGGATCGCGAGATGCTCGACCGCTACCGAACTGCAGAGCAGCAGGCCAGACAACGGCGTCTGGGGCTCTGGCAGCGCTGAATTTTAGTGTAGGAGCGGCGCCTCGCCGCGATTACTCCGTAGATGGCAAATCGCGGAGAAGGCGCCGCTCCTGATACGAACATTTCGCAGCAAGCTGCGGAGAACTAAACTTATTTCTCACTTCCTCTAAGCCGCCCAAGTGTCTCGGACAGCGCATCTTCAAGGGCTTTGTAAGCTTTCAGCTGGGCGGCCTGATAGTGTGTCGCCGGGGTTCCCACCAACTCCAGCCTCGCCTCAAAATAGGCAACATCGGCCTCCAGGGAGACCGGATTCAGGTCGATCCAGGATGATCTCTTTTTAGACTTCTTTTTCGCCATATCTCTATCATTCAGTCGTCGCCGTCGACCAACCCTGTCGAATCTGATCCCTGTGCTAACATCGTATTAAACAATATAGAATAAAACCAACACGACTTTGTGAACATTCACGACCTTGTGATCATTTCTAACACGCTTTCGGTATGAGCATGCCTGCGCTGCTGGATATTTTAAAATCCTCCTCCGCCTATTACGGTGGCAATGCCGCATTTATTGAAGATCTCTACGAACGTTTTCTGCAGGATCCAAACAGTGTACCTGAGGATTGGCGACACCACTTTAATCTGTTGAAACCGTCATCCTCAAGTGAGGTGGCACACCGGCCCATCCAGGCGCATTTTCTGAGGTTGGCCAGGGAGCGGCCCCTGGCAGGAAGATCTTCTCAGGCATGTCTCTCCCCCGCCGCCGCTGAGCAACAGGCCGCTGTGCTGCGTCTGATCAACGGCTACCGCGTGCGCGGCCATCAGAATGCCAATCTGGATCCTCTGCAACTGCGGGATCCGGAGTATGTGCCCGACCTGGACCCTGCCTTCCTCCAACTCGACAACATCGGGGACGAGGTCATCTTCAACACCGGTTCCCTCGCCGCCCCTGAACGTTTGCCTTTTCGTAAAATCATCGACCTGCTGCAGCGGGTTTACTGCGGCAGCATCGGTGCTGAATATATGCACATGACCGATACGGTACAAAAACGGTGGATTCAGGAGCGCATCGAAAACCTCAGCAATCAGTCATCCATACAGATCGATGACAAACTTTGGCTGTTGACGCTGCTGACTGCGGCTGAAGGGATCGAAAAGTATCTGCACTCCCGCTATGTCGGACAGAAAAGATTCTCACTGGAGGGTGGCGAGAGCCTGATCCCGCTGCTGGACGAACTGATCCAGCACGCCGGAAATAATGGTATTGGAGAGATGGTCATCGGCATGGCCCACCGTGGCCGCCTCAACGTTCTGACCAACATCCTCGGCAAACCGCCCCAGGAGATCTTTGCCGAATTCGAGGGTCGGGTAGAGGCCAACCTGCAGCGCCGTTCCGGTGACGTCAAGTACCACATGGGATTCTCCACCGATATCGACACGCCTGGCGGTATCGTACACGTCGCTCTCGGTTTCAACCCCTCCCATCTGGAGATCATCAATCCGGTCATCGAGGGTTCGGTGCGCGCACGTCAGCGACGGCGCGGCGACCTTACCGGCGAACAGGTGCTGCCGGTGCTGATCCACGGTGATTCCGCTTTTGCCGGTCAGGGGGTGGTGATGGAGACCCTCAACCTCTCCCAGACCCGTGGTTTCACCACCGGTGGCACAATCCATATCATCATCAACAATCAGATCGGTTTTACCACCAGCAACCCGCTGGACACCCGCTCAACCACTTACTGTACCGATGTGGCGAAGATGGTTCAGGCACCTATCTTTCACGTCAATGGCGACGATCCGGAGGCAGTACTGTTTGTCACACGCCTCGCACTCGATTTCCGTTTCCGTTTCAACAAGGACGTCCTGATCGACATGGTCTGCTACCGCCGCCACGGCCATAACGAGGCGGACGAACCCTCGGTGACCCAACCGGAGATGTACAAAAAAATCCGCCGTCATCCCACTGTGCGGGCCCGCTATGCGGAACATCTGATCGCCGACTCCGTCATATCGCCAGAGCAGGCACAGGCCATGGTGGAGAACTATCGCAGCTCCCTGGAACAGGGCCGCGTGGTCTCACGGCCAGTGATCTGCGCCCTGAAAAATATCTTTCATGTGGACTGGCATCCATTTGGCAAAACCGATTGGGACCACCCCACAAAGACGCACATTTCGCCTGAGTGTTTTGGAAACCTCTCCGGGCAACTGCTGCGGATCCCTGGAGATTTTGAATTGCACCCCAGACTGGAGAAGATCTGGGCGGAAAGGCGCCGCATGGCCAGTGGCGATCAGCTCGTCGATTGGGGCTTTGGTGAAACCCTCGCCTACGCCTCACTGCTCACCGAAGGCTGCCCCGTCCGTCTCTCAGGGCAGGATGTTGGGCGCGGCACCTTCTTCCACCGTCATGCCGCGCTGCACAATCAGGTCAACGGCGAACCCTATATCCCATTGCAAAACCTGCAGGAGAATCAGGCAAACTTTCTCGTCACCGACTCCCTGCTCTCCGAAGAGGCCGTGCTGGGGTACGAATACGGTTACGCCAGCGCAGAGCCCAATGCACTCACCCTCTGGGAAGCGCAGTTCGGCGACTTTGCCAACGGCGCCCAAGTTGTCATAGACCAGTTCATCTCATCCGCCGGTGAAAAATGGGGACTGATGTGCGGACTGGTGATGCTGCTGCCACACGGCTATGAAGGTCAGGGGGCGGAACACTCTTCCGCCCGGCTCGAACGCTATCTGCAACTCTGCGCCAACCACAACATCCAAGTCTGTGTACCCACCACTCCCGCCCAGGTCTTCCATATGCTGCGGCGGCAGATCCTGCGTCCTCTGCGCCGGCCACTGATCGTTTTGACGCCCAAAAGTCTGCTGCGTCACCGTCTGGCCACCTCTCCCATTCAGGCATTCACCGAGGGCTGTTTCGAACCGGTTATCGGTGAGGCCGACAAGTTGAACCCCAATGAGGTGAAACGCATCGTGATGTGCAGCGGCAAGGTCTACTATGAGCTGCTGGAGGCGCGCCACACTCGTTCATTGGGGGACGTGGCCATCGTTCGTATCGAACAGCTCTATCCGTTTCCGCTTGAGTATTTCAACAAGGCTATCGCCCCCTTCCCACAAGCCAGGGACCTCATCTGGTGCCAGGAAGAGCCGCAGAACCAAGGCGCATGGGACCAGATAAAACACCGTTTCCGCACCCATCTCCAGGCGGGAAAGAGACTCTATTACGTAGGCCGTGAAACAGCAGCGGCGCCAGCCGTCGGCTATCGTCCCCAGCATATAAAACAGCAGGAGACCCTGATTGATGAGGCACTCAGCGGCAGGATCAATCCAGACATGAACCAGAGGAGCCTGTCTAACCTGGGTTGAGCTGCGGACCTGCAATCGCCGCAAGTTTCCTCACCCCATGACAACGACGGAAACAGACAACCGATGAGCATAGAACTTCGCGTACCCGAACTCCCGGAGTCAGTGGCTGATGCCACTATCCTGTCCTGGCACAAAAAAGCCGGTGACCCTGTCAGCAGAGACGAAACACTGCTCGACCTGGAGACCGACAAGGTTGTACTCGAAGTGCCGGCACCAATAGATGGCATATTGAAAGAGATCCGCTTCAATGCCGGCGACACCGTACAGACGGATGATGTGCTGGGCATCGTGGAAGCCGGTGCAACACCTTCAGCCAGGAAGGGAGAGACCGAATCGAAAGCAGAACCGATGCCGGTGCTGACACCCGCTGTACGCCGTCTGGTCAAGGAGAACGGGATCGACCCGGGCCTTATCAAAGGCAGCGGCAAGAACAGCCGTATCCTCAAGGCCGATGTGGAAGCATATATTCGGGAGCAGACGCCCCCACCGGCGACGGAAAACAAAAAACCACCGATGCAGCCATCTACCCCCCTTCTCTCCATTCCCAGCGGAGAACGACCGGAACAGCGGGCACCCATGACCCATCTGCGGAAAAGGGTGGCGGAACGCCTGCTACAGGCTCAGCAGAGTGCAGCCATCCTCACCACCTTCAACGAAGTCGATCTGCACGAGATAAAACTGCTGCGCAGTCAATACCGCGAAACCTTTGAATCACAGCACGATGTGCGGCTTGGTTATATGTCCTTCTTCGTCAAGGCATCTGTCGAGGCACTCAAACGCTTTCCGGTAGTCAACGCTTCAGTGGATGAAAACGACATCATCTACCACGGCTACTTCGACATCGGCATTGCGGTCTCTTCACCCCGCGGCCTGGTGGTGCCGATCCTTCGGGACGCCGATCAACTCAATTTTGCTGAAATAGAGCAACAGATCCGCAGCTTTGGTGAAAAAGCGATGGAAGGAACCCTGAGTTATGAAGAGCTCACCGGAGGAACATTCTCAATCACCAACGGCGGTGTTTTTGGCTCCATGCTCTCCACACCAATCATCAATCCCCCCCAAAGCGCAATCCTGGGCATGCATGCCATTCAGCAGAGGCCAGTTGTGGAAAATGGCGAAATCGTCATCCGCCCGATGATGTATCTCGCACTCTCCTACGACCACAGAATCATCGACGGCAAGGATGCCGTGCAGTTTTTGGTCAATATCAAAGAGAATCTGGAGGAGCCGGCGCGGCTGATGTTGCAGGTGTAGGCGGGTACAGAAACCAATCAGGGTGCGCACAATGCCCAACGGGGATGCAAGTACACGCACTCTGATGTACCTTACTCTCACGAACAGCTATCCCAATCAATCAAAATAGGGTTCTATCAATGACGCTGATCCGCCAGGATGACTTTATCGACAGCATCGCTGATGCCCTGCAGTTCATCTCCTACTACCATCCGACAGACTTCCTCAAGGCAATGGGTAAAGCCTGGGAACGGGAACAGTCTCCCGCCGCCAAGGACGCGATAGCGCAGATCCTGGTCAACTCCCGCATGTGTGCCGAAGGAAAGCGTCCCATCTGCCAGGATACCGGCATGGTGGTGGTGTTTCTTAAAGTGGGAATGGATGTGCGCTGGGATAGCAGCATCTCCATCATTGAAATGGTTGATGAAGGCGTTCGGCGCGCCTACGCCCATCCCGACAACATTTTACGGGCCTCAATGGTAACCGACCCTGCAGGGGCACGCCTCAACACCAAGGACAACACACCCGCCATCATCCATACCGAACTGGTTCCCGGTGACGGCATCGAGGTCAAGATTGCCTCCAAGGGTGGCGGCTCTGAAAATAAGACACGTTTCGCCATCCTCAACCCATCGGCTTCACTGGTGGAGTGGGTATTGGAACAGATCCCGCAAATGGGCGCTGGCTGGTGCCCTCCCGGCATGCTGGGTATAGGTATCGGGGGCTCCGCCGAAAAAGCCATGCTGATGGCGAAAGAGTCGCTGATGGGACCGATCGACATCCACGAACTCAAGGCCCGCGGCGCAACGAACACCGTCGAATCCCTGCGACTGGAGCTTTACGAAAAGATCAATGCATTGGGTATCGGCGCTCAGGGACTGGGTGGGCTGACCACTGTGCTCGACGTCAAGATCAGCGACTTCCCCACCCACGCCACTTCCCTACCCGTGGCGATCATCCCCAACTGTGCCGCCACACGTCATGCAGAGTTTACCCTGGATGGCTCCGGCCCTGCCGTTCTTACTCCGCCTCAGCCGGACGATTGGCCCGCGGTTACTTGGGAGGCCTCGGACGATGCCCGGCGCGTCGACCTGAACAGCCTCACCAAAGAGGATATTGCAGCCTGGCAACCCGGAGATCGCATTCTTCTGTCGGGTAAGTTGTTGACCGGCCGGGATGCCGCGCATAAGCGCATTGCCGATCTGCTGCAAAAAGGCGAACCCCTGCCCGAAGGCGTCGACTTTCACAACCGTTTCATCTATTACGTTGGTCCAGTCGACCCGGTGCGTGAAGAAGTCGTCGGACCGGCGGGTCCCACCACAGCCAGCCGCATGGACAAGTTCAGCGAGATGATGCTGGGCCAAATGGGCCTCATCGGCATGGTAGGCAAGTCTGAGCGTGGCCCCAGCGGCATCGAGGCGATCAAACACCACAAGGCGGTCTACCTGATGGCCGTTGGTGGAGCGGCCTATCTCGTCTCCAAGGCTATACGCGCCTCCCGCATCATCGCTTTCGAAGAGCTGGGCATGGAGGCGATTCGTGAGTTCGAGGTCGTCGACTTTCCGGTTACCGTCGCCGTTGACAGCCTGGGTAACTCAGTACATGAAACCGGCCCGGCCGAGTGGCGCAGCCGAATCGCTGATATCCCTGTTATTATCGAATGACGGGTGTCATATAATTCGTTTGAGCCATATCATTAAACGACATCTGCCCAAGCGTTAGAATGATGGGTTCAGCGCTAAAAATAACTTTACACCTTTAATGGAGGATTTCGCCGTGGCAACAAAGAAAAAAGCAAAACCCACCAAACGGAAAAAGATAAGAAACGACGTCTACGAAAAAGAGCTTTTCAGACTTCAACTTGAACTGGTCAAGCTGCAGGAGTGGATCAAATTCACCGGACTCAAAGTTGTGGTGATCTTTGAGGGCCGCGACGCAGCAGGTAAAGGGGGCGTCATCAAGCGCATCAACCAGCACCTGAATCCCCGCATCAGCCGTGTCGTTGCCCTACCGGCACCCACCGAGCGAGAAACCACACAGTGGTATTTCCAACGCTATGTGCCACACCTGCCGGCGGCGGGAGAGATGGTGCTGTTCGACCGCAGCTGGTACAACCGCGCCGGCGTTGAGCGGGTCATGGGATTCTGCAGCGAGGAGGAGTATCACGAATTCCTGCGCTCCTGTCCGGAGTTCGAACGCATGCTGGTGCGCTCCGGCATCATCGTACTCAAATACTGGTTCTCGGTAGCCGATGAAGAGCAGGAGCGCCGTTTCCAGAGCCGTCTGGAAGAGCCTCACAAACGCTGGAAACTGAGTCCGATGGATCTTGAGTCACGCAAACGCTGGGTCGAATACTCCAAGGCGAAGGACACCATGTTCGCCCATACCGATATCAAACAGGCACCCTGGTATGTGGTCAACTCAGACATCAAGAAGCATGCCCGGCTCAACTGCATCTCCCACCTGTTGAACATGATCCCCTATGAGGATCTGACCCCTGAGATGATCGTGTTGCCGGAACGCGTTGACAGCCGGGGATATATCCGGCCGCCGCTGTCCGACCAAACCTTCGTGCCCGACATCTGTGTATGAGCTATACAGCTTTCCGTATCCATCGCAGCGAGACAGGGGAGCACTCCGCTGCGATGGAACAGCGGGAGCTGACCAATCCAGCGGAAGGTGAGATTCTCATCCGCACCCGGTTCTCCAGCGTCAACTACAAGGACGCACTGGCGGGAACGGGAAGCGGAAAGATCCTGCGTGATTTTCCACTCACCGGCGGCATCGACAGTTGCGGCGACGTGGTTCAGTCCCGTGACGATCGATTCAAAGAGGGGGACCAGGTCATTGTCACCGGCTACGGCCTCTCTTTTTCGCATGACGGTGGATATGCGGAATATCTCAGGGTTCCCGCCGACTGGGCAGTGCCTTTGCCGGATAATCTTGGCCCCTATCAGGCCATGGCCCTCGGCACCGCCGGATTTACCGCAGCACTGGCTCTGCACCGCATGGAGAGCAACGGGCAGCAGCCGGAGATGGGGCCCATCCTGGTTACGGGGGCAACCGGCGGGGTGGGCAGCCTTGCGGTCAATCTGTTCCACGGCGCCGGTTACGAGGTGACTGCAGTCACCGGCAAGGACGACCAACACGACTACCTCAAACTTATCGGCGCAACCCAGGTACTCTCCCGGGAAGCGTTACCGCTCGGCAGACATCCACTGGAAAAGGGACTTTGGGGCGGCGCGCTGGACAATGTCGGCGGCGAAACCCTGGCGGGACTGACCCTAACAGTTAAACCCTGGGGCAGTATCGCCGCCATCGGGCTGGCAGCCGGTATCGAATTGAACACCACTGTCATACCTTTCATCCTGCGAGGCATCAGCCTGCTCGGCATCAACTCCGCCGATTGCCCCCATGCCCTGCGCCGCAAGATCTGGCAGCGGCTTGCCACCGACCTGCATCCAAAACATCTTGACGACATCGTCGACCGAGTCATCCATCTGGAGCAGTTGCCTGAAGTGTTTGAAGAGATGCTGAAAGGAGATGTGCGTGGTCGTATTCTGGTGCAGACGATGGTGGATTAAGTCGACCCACCGGTTCATGCGTTATGAGATGAATAGACCTTTTTTTCTCCGCTGACCGGAGAGATGAAACTCAGGTAACTCGCCTTCAACCATAGATCCTCTCCCGACTGCGCCTTACCATACAGCCGGTCACCAACCACCGGAAATCCAATCGCGGCAAGATGGCGACGAATCTGGTGCTTGCGGCCGGTTTCGATGACGACATCCAACAACGACCGACCTGCCTCGGGATCGAATTCCAGTCGGTTGATCCGGCTGATGGCCGCACGTCCATCCAACTCCTGGTCGATCAGATAAGACTTGGGCTTGGTGGGAAACTTTCCTTCCACCAATACCTGGTAACGCTTCTCCACCGCTCTTTCGTGGAACAGTTCGGCCAGTGCGGCCGCCATTTTTTTCGTATGGGCAACCAGAATCAGTCCGGCAGCGGCGCGATCGAGACGGTGAACCAGAAAGGCGGTACGCTCAGGCTGCAGATGCTGTTCTGCCCAGCGGGTGATCGAGCAGTGGTCACCCCACTTGGACCCATGCGACAGCATCCCCGCAGGCTTGTTCCAGACAGAGTAACCCTGTTCATCCGCAACCAGCTCTGCCGCCGACGGTTCCTGATTCATTACCTTTTCATCGTAATAGAGGTGCAGCTGATCACCTGGGCTCAGCACCTTGGAAGCACGACGCAGGCGCTGGGTATGTTTGCCGTGGGTCAGCCAGACAGCTCCCTTCTGCATGACCTGTTTGATCCGGGTGCGGGTGAATCCTGTCTCGGTACAGAGCAGATCCACCGGCGCTCTCTGATACGCCGTTACATCGATATGACACTCAAAAGGGGATTCCATATGACTTACTTCTTCAAAGTGGTCTGGACGGGTTCAAGCAGTCGCCATCCAACATGGAGAGGACGTGACTTCAATGGCACTCATGAAGTCGTTCCGAGCAAGATCGAGAATAGCCAGATTATGAACGCTTGGGGGACTGAGTCAAACCGTTCCGCCCTCTTAACTGCATCAATAATATTTACCTTTCATCTAAAATAGAATTATCGGTTTTCCCTATATCGGACCATCCATGAACCTGCGCGATCTCAAATATATCGTTGCCGTGGCGGACAGCAGCCACTTTGGCCATGCGGCCGAACGCTGCTATGTCAGCCAGCCTACCCTGAGCGGCCAGATAAAAAAGCTGGAGGATGAGCTGGGCATCACCCTTTTCGAACGTACCAAACGCTCAGTGGCGATAACCCCTATCGGCGAAACCATCGTGGCACACGCCAGAGAGATATTGGAACAGGCCGAGACGATCAAGCAACTCGCCCAATCCCATCAGGATCCACTGATCGGCCCACTACGTATCGGTGCCATCATGACCCTGAGCCCCTACCTCATGCCGCTGATCCTGAAACCGCTGCGGGACAGGCTGCCACAGATGCAGCTCGTGATCTCAGAGGAGATGACCGAGACCCTGCTCGAACGTCTGCGCAAACACGAGATCGACGCCGCTCTTATCGCAACACCGGTGGACGCGGGTGAATTTTCCACCATCCCCCTGTTTGATGAACCCTTCTGGCTGGCACATCCCCGCAACCACCCTTTTCAGGAAAAAAAGAACATCACCCAAAAGGATCTCGACAACACCAAACTCCTGCTGCTCTCGGAAGGCCACTGTCTCGCGGATCAGGCGATGGAGGTGTGCCACATGAAAGCACGGGCTGAACAGGGCGACATGGCCGACCTGCATGCCGCCAGCCTGGAGACGCTGCTGCAGCTGGTGGGGGTGGGATTTGGCTGTACCCTGGTTCCCGACCTGGCGGTGCAGGGTATCAGGATGAATGACAAGGATATCGTCACCCGCCGGTTACAACAGAAGGACGCCTACCGCAGGGTATCCCTCGCCTTCAGACGTAGCTTCCCGCGCCGTCAGGCACTCGATGCATTCATTGAAGTCGTGCTCGATAATCTGCCTGACACGGTTATTCGCCTCTCCTGAGTGAAGTCTCCTAGTAGGTCGGGTTAGCGCAGCGTAACCCGACAAGCTTCTGATTTTGTTGGGTTACGCTACCGCTAACCCAACCTACACTTATAGGTAATATCTATTTATTCAAACAATTCAAACGATTTCACAGATCTATCTAACTCTTCGATAATCTCTCCACGTCAACAATCAAGCAACAGATCACTGGAGAGAATCATGTTAGAAAATCGTGAAAACCAGCAAGTGCCGCAGGTTACCTTCCACACCCGTCGCAACCACGAATGGGTGGATGTCACCACCGACGAAGTGTTCAAAAACAAAACCGTAGTGGTGTTCGCCCTTCCCGGTGCATTCACCCCGACCTGCTCTTCCACCCATGTGCCCCGCTACAATCAATTGGCGCCGGAGTTCAAGCGCCAAGGCGTTGATGAGATCGTCTGCATCTCAGTCAACGACACCTTTGTCATGAACGAGTGGCGTGCCGAACAGAAGGCCGACAACATCACCTTCCTGCCCGACGGCAACGGCGATTTCAGCCGTGGCATGGGCCTGCTGGTATCGAAGCAGGATCTCGGTTTCGGTGATCGCTCCTGGCGCTACTCCATGTTGGTGAAGAATGGCGTGATCGAGAAGATGTTCATCGAGCCGGACGTTCCCGGTGATCCCTTCGAGGTCTCCGACGCCGATACCATGCTGGCCCACATCGCACCGGATGCGGCAAAACCGTTGGATATCTCCCTCTTCACCCGTAAAGGCTGCCCTTTCTGTGCCCGCGCCAAGGGGATGCTGCATGACGCAGGTATCCAATTCGAAGAACTGGTATTGAACCGGGACTACAGCGAGGCAAGTCTGCGTGCGGTGGCCGGGATCTCCATGGTGCCCCAGGTCTTCATCAACGGCGAGCGCATCGGCGGTTCCGACGAGCTGGAGCAATACCTCGCCAGGCAGAGCAAAGCGGCAGCCTGATCGCGGCAGAGGAATCGATTTAATTGCAATTGGCGGCGGCAGCGGCGGTCTCGCAGTGGCGGAAAAGGCCGCACAGTACGGCAAACGGGTGGCAGTCGTGGAAGCCCACAAAATGGGTGGCACCTGTGTAAACAACGGCTGCGTACCAAAAAAGGTCATGTGGTACGCCGCCAACCTGGCTCATGCAGTGGACGATGCCGACAGCTTCGGCATCCCCGCCCATCGCGGGGCGACTGACTGGGGAAAGCTGGTTGCAGGGCGGGAGGAGTATATCCACAACATCAACCGCTACTGGAACGGCCATGTGGCAGACAGCGGCATTACCCACATCCAGGGTTACGCACGCTTCATCGACAGCAACCGTATCGAAGTGGATAGCGAGACCTACAGCGCCGGCCACATCGTTATTGCCACCGGCGGCCGTCCCATCGTGCCACCGGTGCCTGGTGCTGAATTGGGCATCACCTCCGACGGTTTCTTCCAGCTCACAGAGCAACCAAAGCGAGTGGCTATAATCGGTGGCGGATACATCGGCGTGGAACTCGCGGGCGTACTGCGGGCACTGGGTTCAGAGGTCACCATAGCCGCTTTGGAGGAGCGCCTGCTTGAGGCCTTCGACCCGATGATCAGCGATGTTCTGATGGCGGAGATGAAGAAGCAGTCGATCGATCTGAGACTGGGCTTTCATGTCGCAGGGCTGGCCAGGAGTGAATCCGGTATCGTCCTTGACTCCATAGGCGGCGAGCGTCTCCACGGCTTCGACTGCGTGATCTGGGCGGTAGGCCGCACACCCAACACCCGGGAACTCAATCTGGAGGCCGCAGGCGTTGAAACACGTTACAACGGTATCGTCACCACCGACGAATACCAGAACACCAACATCCCCGGTATCTACGCCATCGGTGATATCACCGGCCGCACGCCATTGACCCCGGTAGCCATAGCTGCAGGTCGACGCCTGGCAGAAAGGCTTTTCAACGACAAGCCCGAACGGAGAGTGGACTACGACAACATTCCAAGCGTGGTTTTCGCCCATCCCCGGTGGCGACTGTCGGCCTGACCGAACCCGAGGCCCGTGAACGGCATGAAAAGATCACGATCTACAAGACCGATTTCACACCCATGCGCCATGCCCTCTCCAGCCACGGCGTCACCACTGCGATGAAACTGGTCTGTGCAGGCCCGGAACAACGGGTGGTGGGCATTCACCTCATCGGCGACAACGTGGATGAGATGCTGCAGGGATTTGCCGTAGCGGTGAAGATGGGAGCAACCAAGGCGGACTTCGACAGCACCATCGCCATCCACCCCGTCAGCGCCGAGGAGCTGGTGACCATGAAAGAACCGCAACCCGATACTGCGATGCACCACGGTATCGATAGCGGAATCGAGTGGAAGGAGGCAGGTTGAGCCGGTGCTGGATCTTTTATTGAATCCATAGCGACAGGGTTAAACGTATGGATATTAGAAAGCGGCAACAAATCCCGATGCCGACACCCCATACAACATTTGAGGATTCAATCATGAAGAGATCAATCATCACAATCAGTGCACTCCTTTTTGCCGGGACTGCGGGCGCAGCTTCCGATTGGGAGATCTATCGTGGGTTTGCCCCCGGCAACCCTGATCTGTCCACCGGCAGCACCTATAAATCGGTGGCAACCGCCGTTCAACCCGGAATAGGCAGTTCAGCGGGCACAAGAAGCCACTCCCCAGTGACCGATTTCGATATCTACCGCGGGTTCGTCAGTGGCAATCCTGATCTGTCCAGCGACATGGCACCCTCACTGAGGACAGCGAAAGTACCAGGCATCGGCCTTGGAACGGGCCTGCGTGGCAACGCTTCCAATCATTTCATCTACCATGGTTTTGAAAAGGACAACCCCGATCTATGAGTGTTCCGGTGCGCACGGCACACCCTACAGATGCTATGGTTTGAACTTCTCACAAATATAAAACGTAGGGTGCGCCATGCGCACCATGATTGCGGGAAGATGACTTTTTCCTGAGACAGATTCAGTTCAGGCAACACGATCACACGGTAAGTTATTGTGAGACGATCCGGTGACGTTTACTTGCATGAAGGCATCCATACAAAATCCCCACTTTCTGCTGCGCCGCCTGCACTCGCTGTTCGGGCTGCTGCCGGTGGGCGCTTTTCTGATCCTCCATCTCTGGGAGAACTCACAGTCACGTTTCGGCATGGCACACTACAACGAACAGGTGGTGGCCGCCTTGCAGCGCATGAACTACCTGCCGCTGCTGGAGATCTTCGCCATCGCCCTGCCGATCCTGTTTCATGCCGGATACGGCCTGGTGATCCTGCGCTCCGGCAGGGCAGAACTGCACCGTTACCCCTGGCTGCACAATCGATTCTACTGGCTGCAACGGCTCTCCGGATTCGCCATTCTGCTTTTTCTGCTCGCCCATGTCGGCATGACCCGCTTCTGGGGAATCTGGGAACCCGCGGTGAAGGCCGATCTGTTTAGTCATATGCAGCAACTGCTCTCACATCCGATGATCTTTCTGCTCTACCTGCTTGGACTGCTGCTTTCCCTGCTCCACCTGGGCAACGGACTCTGGACCATGGGGATCAGCTGGGGCGTCACGGTCACACCCCGCGCACAACAGCTGAGCTTCCTAATCTGCATGGGATTTACCCTCCTGCTCTTCGTAGTGGGTCTGCAGGGTCTTTTAGGGTTTATCTCATGAAAAATAGACCGCTGGTTATTGTCATCGGTGGCGGACTGGGGGGACTCTGGACCACCCTGCGCATCGTCGAGGCCGGTTTCAGTGTCGAGCTGTTCTCACTGTTCGAGGTGAAACGTTCCCACTCCGTCTGTGCCCAGGGGGGGATCAATGCGGTGCTCGACACCAAAGGTCAGCGGGATTCAGTAAGGCAGCATCTCATCGACACCGTCAAGGGCGGCTCCTATCTCGCCAACCAGCCGCCGATTCAGTCGATGTGCGAAGAGGCGCCAGGACTTATCCGCACCTTCGAACGCATGGGCGTCACCTTCTCCCGCACCCCGGAGGGATTGATGGATCTGCGCCTGTTCGGCGGCGTGAAGAACAAGCGTACCTGTTTTGCCGGCGCCAGCACCGGCCAGCAGTTGATGTATGGGGTGGATGAGCAGGTACGGCGCCACGAAGCCCAGGGCAGCGTCCACAAGCGGGAGTGGTGGGAATTTCTCTCCCTGGTGCTTGACAACAACGGCCACTGCAAAGGCATCATCGCCTTCAATCTGCACTCGCTGGAGGTACGCGCCTTTCGCGCCGACGCAGTAGTGATGGCCACCGGCGGCATGGGCAAGGTCTATGGGCACCGCACCACCAACTCGACCAACTCCACCGGAGCTGCAGCCTTTCGTTGTTACCTGCAGGGCGCCCGGTTCGCTAATGCGGAGTTCTTCCAGTTCCACCCCACCGCCATGCTGGGGGACGACAAGACCCGTCTCATGAGCGAGGCCGCACGGGGCGAGGGAGGCCGCCTCTGGGTGCCAAAACGGCCGGATGACAGCCGTGATCCCCGTTCCATACCGGAGAACGAACGTTTCTATTTTCTCGAAGAGTGGTACCCGAGCTACGGCAATACTGTGCCACGGGATGTGGCCTCACGGGCCATCTGGAAGATCGTGCGGGAACAGGGACAAGGGGTCGGCGGCGCGGACAAAGTCTATCTCGACCTCACCCATCTGGACAAGAAGTTCGTCACCGCCCGGCTGGGCGCAATCCTCGATATCTACCGTAAATTTCACGGCAGCGATCCACTGGAGTCTCCCATGGAGATCTTCCCCTCCGCCCACTACGCCATGGGGGGACTCTGGATCAACTACGAAAAGGATGAACAGAGCGGCGGCCTCAAGTACGGCAGCCCGCGCAACCACGCCACCAATATTCCCGGTCTCTACGCCTGTGGCGAGTGCGACAGCGGCTACCACGGGGCCAACCGGCTGGGGGCCAACTCGCTGCTCTCCGCCTCCTTCAGCGGCCGGGTGACGGGTGAGTCGGTAGCCACCTACCTGCAGGGACTGGAACAGAGCAGTAATGAGACCCCGTCCCGTTTTTTCGCAGAGGGAGTCGCCCGTGAGCAGGCAATCAACGAGGGCCTGCTCAAATCCAACGGGCATGAAAACCCCTACCGGCTGCACGATGAGCTGGGGGCACTGATGACGGGAAAGGTGGGCGTAGTGAGAGACAACCCAACCCTCGATCTCGCCTATGACGAGTTACTCGCATTGGAGCAGCGCTCCCGCAGCGTCGGTCTCGGAGACCGCTGTGGCTGGAGTAACCAGAGCCTCGCCGAAACCCGGCAGGTACAGGAGATGATTCGCCTCAGCGCTGTCATCACCCGCTGTGCCCGTGCCAGGGATGAGTGCCGGGGAGCCCACTACAAACCCGAATTCAGGCTGACGATTCCAGAGGGCAAGTTTCCCGGCGATCCGGAGTTTGAGGCCTACCGTGAAGCGTGGAAACGTAAAAACGACAAGTGGCTGAAGACCACACTGGCAGAACATGACGGGGATGGACCACGGATATCCTACGAAGCGGTGGACACCTCGATCATACCGCCGGAGCAGCCAAGGGACTATCGCTGATGAACGATTCGATAGAGCTACGCATACGCCGACAGGACCGGCCAGAAACCCAGCCCTATTGGCAGACGTTCCGCATCCCACATAAACAGGGGCACAACATTGTCTCCGCACTGATGATGATTCGCAACGAGCCGGTGACCTCGGACGGGGAACAGGTCGAACCGGTCGTCTGGGAGTTCAACTGCATGGAGGAGGTCTGCGGCGCCTGCTCCATGATCATCAACGGCAGGCCACAGCAGGCCTGCTCTGCGCTGGTAGATGAGCTGGCACAGCCCATCGTGCTGGAACCCCTCGGCAAATTCCCGGTGGTGCGGGATTTGCTTGTGAACCGCTCACGGATATTCGAGGGACTCAAACAGGTCAAGGCTTGGGTCGAGATCGATGGCGCCTGGGACGTCCATCAGGGTGCCCCCCGCATATCGCCCCAGGTGTGGAGCGAAAACCATCTCTTCAGCCGCTGCATGGAGGCCTGCCCCCAGTTCGGGCCGGACAGCGACTTCCTGGGGCCTGCAGTCTTGGGTCAGGTGCGGCTCATGAACGGCCACCCGACAGGCACCTACGACCGGGAGGCAAGGCTGCACGCCATCATGGGTGACGGTGGTCTGAGCGACTGCGGCAATGCGCAAAACTGTGTGCAGGTCTGTCCCAAGGAGATCCCCCTCACCACCGCCATCGGCGAACTGGGACGTCAGGTGACCCGGCAGCTGGTCAAAGACATATTGGGTTGAAAACACTATATAGTGTCTATCCGGAACGCTCCTGGAACCTGGCACCCGAAGAAACCAAACCAATAATACTGAGTCAAACAGCCATGAAAAAAACAGCCCTGTTATTTTTTCTATTGATCCTGTCGCTGCCGGTGCTCGCCTTTCAGCCATTTTTTGACAATGATCCCAGAACCCGCCACGCCCCCGAAGACCCCAACCTGACCGACTTTGATCTTGAGGTGCTGGCGTTGTGTGGCAACTGGGGCGATGAGGTCGAGGCGGTCGATTTCGAACAGATGATGCTGGATAAATCCAATACAGCGGTTTTGCAACGCATTCGCAAGGCCGTCGGGGGGCGTATCTTCAGCAAGGCCAGGGATAACAAACAGTTTGCCCATGAACTACGCCGTGTCTGGTTTGAACAGAAGGGTTTTAAACATGTCTTCTGCGGTGAACCTGGATCCGGCCGCGACCTGGGCGGCCTGCACTACGCTGCCCGCTACTGGCAGGCACAGGACAACAACTGGGCTGGATACAGAAAACTGAAATCAAACTATAGGAAACGCCCGGTCGAAAAGTGTCGGGCGTTCTATCTGAAGGAGTCGATCAAACCCCCGGTCTACACCATCAGCCTTCAGTTCAAAAACCCGTATGAACCGAGGAACAATATTAAGTGTCTCAGCGGTTACAACCATGAGATGAACGCCGAAGACATTCTGATCGCCGGTACAAGGGCCTTTAAGCAAGCCAATAAACGGGTGGGCAAAAACACCAAAGATGCCTGTCTGTTCGATACCCGCCCAGCCGGTAAAAAACGCCATTTCAGCACCATGGTGATCAAACAGCGCGCCCTGCGCACCTTCTACCCGATGACAGACAAAAAACCCTACTGCAAGAAGAACAGAAAAAACTATAAGGTCTGTCTCTGTTCCAATCTTTGACCCTGTCTGAAGCAGGATAAACACCTCGGCAGGCGGAAACCTGGCGGTTGGCCTCAAATGGGTTTAGACCACCAGATCCAACTGCTGGATAGTGCCCACACCACCCTCTTCTTCCAAAAAGACTCCGCTGCTGCGAATCTGTCCCAACTGCTGATTCTCGCTATTATTGAGTTCGAAGGGGGTGTCGACACTACCCAGGTAAATAGCGCCAACGCCCTTTTGCCCCAGGGCCATCAACTGGTCGTTGCCCTGTCCGTCCCTTGTCCAGATCCTCAGACGATCATAAACGGAATCATTTTCGTCAATCCAGCGGTTGCCGTCCTCATCAAAAGCAGCAAGTTCGATAAATCCATTTCCGGATGTTGGACCAAACAACTCTCCACCATCGTTGATTTTGCCGTCGCCATTTCGATCCAGGGCCAGAAAACCGCTGCCGGGCCGCACGAAGGCAATCTGATCCTCGCGTCCATCGAGATCCAGGTCAAAATGGAAATCAGCCTCTCCCAGCTCCACCGCAGAACCATTGAAATTAAGCACCAGTGGATCCTTCAGGGCCTCCCCCGCCCGCAGACTGAACGAGGTTTCGGAGAGAAATTCCCGGCTCAGATTCATGCTGACCTGGAAATTGATCTCCCGGCCATCTTCGGCGCGCACCGCCCCCTCAGCCGAAAAATGGGCACTCTCCGCTTCATAGTGGGACTCATAAAAGTCATAAACGAGGCCGAAACCGACTGACTCCCCGGATTCACTTCCACCACCGACAGCCGGTTCATCGAGTTCAGTGTCGACCGGCTTCAAGTCATTGGGGGAATAGACCTTCAGCTCCTTGCCGGTAAAACGTTCTACCAGCAGCTTGAGCAGGGAAATCTCCAGATCGGCCAGTGGGTCCATCTCGCCGGGTTCCGCCTCGACTCTCTCCGGCTGCAGCGCCTTAGCCGCCGCGGAGATCTCCACGCCAGGCGGCTCAAGCTGATTCATCAACACCTCGGCCCGCCGTCTCAACCCCTGAGGAGCCTGCCCGGCGCCCACCGCCTGAGACGCCTCACCGTTACGCCAGAATTCCAGATGCTCGCGCCGTTCATGACGTTCCACCCGCTCATGGCTGGCGGTCAGTTGTACCATCGAATCTGCTATCTTCATTCCCATCTCCCGGCCCAGGCGGCCGCTCGGAACACCCCGCATGTTCAGGATAGCGACGGCATGCAGGAGAAATTCAGGGGATAGGACAAAGCTGAGAAGCAAGTTCCCAGCCACAAAATAACCACACCGGCGGGTGGTTCCACCGGTGCCTCACAGACCTAGGAAAATGAAGTGACTCAGCCTTCGCGATAGTGCGAGTCGACCCAGCATCTGGGCAGGCCTTCACCAGAAGGGAATAGCAGATCAGCTTTGGTGAACTTTTCCGGATCCTGCATCTCCTCACCAGCGTGAAACCGCCCGACCACTTCGCCATGCATAGGATCAAAGAGATCGGACAGACTCAGGACTTCAACCATCTTTTTCGTATTTTTCTGCATCACGAACATGGGGTACCTCCATTTAATATCCACCACTTTCTATCTTAATTATGGGACGCCAGAGGAGAATTACAAATGGAGAAACTACAGTTTTTTAGTAGCGTTCAGCCCTGCTTTGCCGCCCAATCTTCAGGAGAAAAAGCCTTGATGGAGAGTGCATGCAGTTCGTCGCTGGTTATCTGCTCTGTTACGGTCGCCATCACCATCCGGTGCTTCTGGATCAGCGACTTGCCGACAAAGTCCTCGCTGATGACCAGCGCCTCAAAATGGCGGCCGTCGCCAGTCACTGTGACTTTTGCGCCGGGCATACCGGCAGAAATCAGTGCTTCTACTTTTTCGTTTTCCATCGAAACCCCTCTAATTTGGTTAAATTGTGGGAGCGGCGCCCTAGCCGCGAAGGCGCCGCTCCCACTAACGCTTCGTAGTCGTTGGTCCGATCCACTGCGCTTGAACCGGCCTACTACAGTTCGCGCGTCGCCAGGAAGCGCACTTCCGGCCAGCGCTCCTCGGCCAGACTCAGATTGACCCGGGTAGGAGCAAGATAGACCAACTGGTCATCCCCATCCAACGCCAGATTAGCGTGGTTTTTATCCTTGAAGCGCTGCAGCATCTTTTCATCGTCGCACTCGACCCAGCGGGCTGTGGCGACACTGGCCGCCTCTATGATGGCTTCCACCTTGTATTCGCTCTTCAGACGTTCGACCGCGACATCGAACTGAAGCACACCCACCGCCCCGAGGATCAGGTCGTTGTTTTTCTCTGGTCGAAAGACCTGGGTCGCCCCCTCTTCACTGAGTTGCAGAATCCCCTTCAACAGCGCTTTCTGCTTGAGCGGATCCTTCAGCACCACCCGGCGAAAGAGTTCCGGGGCGAAGTAGGGAATGCCCTCATATTTCAGCGTCTCCCCCTCGGTGAAGGTATCGCCAATCTGGATGGTGCCGTGATTGTGCAGGCCGATGATATCACCGGGCCAGGCCTCTTCCACATGTCTGCGCTCATCCGCCTGGAAGGTGATGGCATTGCTTATCTGCACCGTCTTTCCGATGCGGACATGTTTCATCTTCATCCCTTTGCGATAGCTGCCGGAGCAGACCCGCAGGAAGGCGATGCGATCCCGATGCTGCCGGTCCATATTCGCCTGGATCTTGAAGACGAAACCGGAAAACTTCTTCTCTGACGGCTCCACCAGACGCTGCTGGGTCAGCCGGGAAAGCGGCGCAGGACTGTACTCGACGAAGGCGTCCAGCAACTCCCTGACGCCGAAGTTGTTGATCGCCGAGCCGAAGAAAACCGGCGTCTGCTCACCGCGCGCATAGGCCTCCAGATCGAGTTCGTTGCTGGCGCCACGCACCAGCTCGATCTCATCCCGCAACTCCTGGGCCATGTCCCCCAACACCTCGTCCAAGTGGGGGTTGTCCAGTCCCTCGATCATTTCACCCATCTGGATCTTGCCACCGTGGGTGGCGCTGAAGAGATGGGTGGTATCGGTGCGCAGATCAAAGACCCCCTTCAGACGTTTGCCCATGCCGATGGGCCAGGTGACTGGCGCACACTCGATCTTGAGCACCTTTTCGATCTCATCCATGATATCGATGGGTTCACGCCCTTCACGGTCGAGTTTGTTGACGAAGGTGAGGATGGGCGTATCGCGCATGCGGCAGACCTCCATCAACTTGATGGTCCGCGCCTCGACACCTTTGGCCACGTCGATCACCATCAGGGCGGAGTCCACCGCAGTGAGGGTGCGGTAGGTATCCTCTGAAAAATCCTCATGGCCGGGGGTATCGAGCAGGTTGACGATCTCATCCCGATAGGGGAACTGCATCACCGACGAAGTCACCGAGATACCGCGCTGCTTCTCCATATCCATCCAGTCGGAAGTAGCATGACGCGCCGCCTTACGCCCCTTGACCGTGCCCGCCATCTGTATAGCACCGCCGTAGAGCAGCAGTTTTTCGGTCAATGTGGTCTTGCCCGCATCCGGATGCGAGATAATGGCGAATGTGCGCCGCCGGTTGATTTGTTCGAGCAGTTCGTCTGACATGAGGGGATCGGCAATCGGAAAAATGGGAAGGATTATACCCCATCGACATAGGAAGGGGTCGAAGTCGACCCCAACTCATTCAATACCGACCGTCAAACATTTGGGACCGTTACAATCTTTTCTAAAGTCCACTATGTCAACTGCCGATAAGGTTACAGGGCACTGGGGAAAAATGGAGGAAGTGGCCATGGGAGAATCAATACCAACAATATTGGTGGTGGACGATGAGGTCTTTAATCTGGAGATCCTCAGCGAACACCTGGAAGATGCGGGCTATGCGCCGATAGGTGCGGAGAACGGCCGGCAGGCCTGGAATCTGCTGAAGGAAACGCCTGAACGTTTTGATGCAGTACTCCTCGACCGCATGATGCCGGAGATGGACGGCATGGAGGTGCTTGCCCGGATCAAGGCCCATCCCACCCTGAGTGCACTCCCCGTAATCCTGCAGACCGCCAAGGCTGCCATGGAAGACGTGCTGGAAGGTCTTCAGGCCGGAGCCTACTATTACCTCACCAAACCGTTCAATAATGATCAGCTGCTCGCCATCTTGAAAACGGCTATTGGCGACTACCAGCATTACCGCGTTTTACAACAGGAAACACGCCATACATCGCACGCTCTCACTTTGATGGACAAGGGACAGTTCACTTTCCGCACACTGAAGGAGGGGCGTGACCTGGTCACCCTATTGTCCAATGCCCATCCGGAAGCCGCCAAGGTGGTGATGGGGCTATCGGAACTGGTGATCAATGCAGTAGAGCACGGCAACCTGGGCATTACCTACGACGAAAAGTCCAGGTTGAATGAAGAGGGTACCTGGAAGGAAGAAGTGGAAAGGCGCCTGGCCCTGCCGGAAAACGCCACCAAGACAGTCAGCCTGTCATTCGAACGCGCCGGAAGTGAGGTACGTTTCCTGATCCAGGATCAGGGAGATGGCTTCGACTGGCAGGAGTACCTGGAAATGAGTCCGGATCGGGTATTCGACACCCATGGCCGCGGCATCGCCATGGCCAAGATGGTGAGCTTCGACCATCTGGAGTACCTGGGCAATGGCAATCAGGTGGTTGCGACGATTACCAAAAATCCTGCCAATGCTTGATATTCCACTGGAAATTGTGCGCGCCTTGATTCTGCTGAGCCTTGTGTTGTGGCTGTGGTTACAGGGGACAAAGAAAAATCTCTATACCCGCAAAGGCTGGAACTTCATCCTCACAGGATTCTGCCTACTGCTGCTTGGCAGTCTCCTCGATATTTCCGACAATTTCGAAAGTCTTAACTGGCTGTTGATAGTCGGTGATACTGAGATGGAAGCGTTTCTGGAAAAATTTGTCGGATTCCTCGGTGGCTTTTTGTTATTGGCATTTGGCCTGGTTAAGTGGATACCTGAGGTACACGCTCTTTCCGACGAAATCAATGAGCGCAGGCGCACTGAAGAAGAGCTGCTCCAGCACCGGGATCACCTACAGGAACTCGTAGCAGAGCAAACCGCTGACCTGATGTCAGCCAAGGAAACTGCAGAGAAGGCCAACCAGGCCAAGAGCGAATTCCTGTCCAACATGTCCCATGAGCTGCGCACTCCCATGCATGCCATTCTGAGTTTTTCCAGTTTCGGAATGAAAAAGATCGAAACGGCGCCCAAAGAGAAGCTCTTTCATTACTACTCCAACATTCACCAGAGCGGTGAGCGGCTGCTGAGTCTGCTCAATGACCTGCTTGATCTCTCTAAGCTGGAGTCGGGTCGCATGCACTATGAGATGAAGGAACAGGATCTGAAGATCGTTGTTGAGAGTGCGGCCGCAGAATACGAATCCCTGTTCAGGAACAAGAAACTGACCCTGGAGATTACGGGGTACGAACGCGAGACCATGGCCTGGTGTGATGGAGAAAAGATCGGGCAGGTGGTGCGTAACCTGCTCTCCAACGCCATCAAGTTCACACCGGAGGGCAAGAGCATCAGAGTCTCTTTCGGTGAGTCCAGTCTACCGGCAGGGCATAGTCGCACCGATATCGACACACTACCCTCTATCTCCCTCAGTGTCAGCGATCAAGGGACGGGAATTCCAGAAGATGAACTGGATGCGATATTTGATAAGTTCATTCAATCCAGCAAGACCCGGTCAGGTTCTGGTGGGACGGGATTGGGTCTGGCGATCTGTAAAGAGATCATCATAGGCCATGATGGACAGATTCAGGCAGCAAACAACCCGGAAGGCGGGGCGGTTTTTTCATTTACCATCCCGCACAAAACAACGGGAATGCATGAATGATCTCTGCTTCATTAAAGAAATCTATATTCTCATTCCGCAATGATAGTTTCGGGTCGGCTTCTGTTTATTAGAAAAATAAGGACTTAGGTCTTCAAACCAGCACTATCAGCTTTTCCTTTCCTGATTACCTCTAATTCTACTCATGCCCAGACATAGGACACTAAAAAACCCGTTATTTTAGCCCTGAACAGGGCCTGACTGATGTCAGGTGAAATTGAGATTTAGACAAAGAAAACAGCCTATGGGCGGATGAACTCGATATGGTTGGCAGGTATTATGCGCTCACAGGCAAAAAGCTTTAGCCATATCTTCAAAACCCGATGGAAGAATACATTCGCTACGCTTGATCTGCCGTGACTTGACAATCAATAAAGGAGCAAATCCACCAGTTGAAACCTTTGCGGCTTCAGAAGGTTTTTTCAATCCATCGATATCTCGCCCATAAAAATCCATAGCTATCTTATCAAGCTCTGCAAGACCTGCACGATTAGAGGGAATTTGTTGATCAAGCCATCCTGCCATCTTACTGACAGAAGCAGTCCTTGCTTTAGTTAACCGCGGGTTCATATGTTGGTTTAACAGCTCCTTATGGTGCTTTGGCGTAAGTACCGCACTATATTCTTTATTAACACGTCTGATCGCAACTTGATATTCACGCAAACCATTTAGAGAGTGATCGACCGTTTGATATTTATCTATCAATTTATCAGTCAACTCACGAGATAGTTTCAAACTCACTTTATCAAATTCACGATCAATACGAGATAGACCAAACGAAGGCATAATGCCTCCATACGATAATTTTATATTCTTGTTGGTCGTTTTCAGCTTCAAAATACCTTCTTTGGATGCCGAAAAACTATCCCAATTAACAGTCGCCAAACTTTCGTCTGTCACCCCATATGCAACAACCTTTTGCACCTCGGCTAGCTCTGATAGATATTTCTGCCTGTCACTTTCTGGTAAAGTCGTAAACAGCCCGCCTTTAGCATCAGTCTCACCTATATCTGCCTGGATTTTTTTCAAGCTTTCCAGGTTCACGGGTAATGCATTCAATTCTTCAGCCATTTTCGGCAAGAGTTTTCGCGCATCGCGAATAGAGGTTGCAAAATACATATTGCGATACCATTTGATATTCTTAATCGTATTCTGAAAGATATAAGGGGCATCATCTGCGGACATACTACCCATCAGGCTCATAGCCTTCAGCAGCTCAGCGTGCTTTGTATTGGCGGAATTACTCAGTATTCTGCCACATTTCTGATATAGGTTTCTAAAAGCATTGGAATTTTCTACAGTAAAACCATCATATGCAATACCCAGCTTGTCTATTGCCAATTGATAATCAACAGCAGACGAACTGACTCTACCTGCTGGGGTTATCAAAACTTCACTGGCATTGTACCATTCATAAAATGTTTCACATTGCTCCATATCCGGTTGAGAGCGCCCTAAAAAGTTGGGTATAAGCCCATCATCAACTACCCGCGTTTCAAATTTTGTTTTCCATGCCTGAAATTCAGTGCAATTACTGGCGCTATTTGCCGAACCTGACATATATTCACCATCAAGACTCAAAGTCGCATGAATATCAGTTAGCGGTAGATTTCTACTAAATTTGTCTCCAATATAATCTTGAGATTTAAGCTCAATGTTTCGTGAAGAACTCTCATATGTATGAGTCATACGCAAAGAGCCATATTTATTATAAGACGATCTAGCATATCCTTTCATAACGCTTGCTGAATTTTCTCCATTCAAATCAAGGAAGAGAAAACCAAAATATATTTCTCGGCTACATTTCATCTGAAAGCGCCAAGGATCGCCCTTAAATTCAAGAGCAGGAGAATAGTTAGCCGCCTCAACCTGCTTCTTGTACCGACCTTCAAGTTTCAATGCGTATGCGCGTGCTTTTTCATCAGCCTTTTCTTTCTTTTTAGCCTTTTTAGCTGCCTTTCTATCTTTTTTAGCTTTTCGATCAGCTTTTCGCTTTTGTTTTTTTGTTAGGGGTCGAGCATCATTCACAGGGGTATTGGCGACATCAGTTCGCTGCTCTGTAGCTATGCTGTGAGTCGTTGGATTTGGAGCTTTAGACTCCGAAAAATCAACAGTCTTTAATTTCCATCCATCATCTACAGCTATCTCACCTTGATATACTAGTTGGCCATTAACGTAGCCAAAAATATTTGCGGCCGATAATTCCGGACATTTTTGCTTAAGTGCAGGGACAATAAAACGCACTATGCCCGCCTGTAACTTCTTCTTTTTGTGCTTAAAAATCTTGCCTCGCTCAGCCATGATTTTTAATGACATAGGAGACGTACAATCAGCCTCGCTATCCATTGCCACCGAATACTGCTGACGAACAACTATTTCTTTATCGGCAGAAAAACCTGATGCAGTAATAAGCAGGCAGAAAGCTGACAAAATAGTTTGGAGAAATATTTTAGTTTTAAACGGCTTATTAATATGTTGTGGTTTCATCAAACGATCCCTCAACTATGTATCAGTTTATATTATTAGGCCTTGAGCACACTTGACTCTAAAGAGCATTAAAACAGGCATTCAGATATTTTCTCATGAAGACCTTTATATTTTTGCGTTAGCTTCATGAAGTTTTTCCCCTGATCGTAATTCTTTCCTAACCAGTTAATATCGTCCTGAGCCACTCCGACCCTGTCAAAACCGGAAGCAAAACACTCACAAACGAACTGTGATTTCATTGCTTTACCTCCTTTAGATGCAGAGTGGATTTGACAGCTTCTTTTTAAGGCAGGTAGACCGCTAAAGTGTCGTGGCGGCCTATTATTGGCGTAGGCAACAATATTTTCATAAAGATTTGTAAAAACATCACTTTTACAGCCATAATCTTTTGCTAGGAGCTTTCCATCCTTTAGCCCAGCGGCCTTTGCTACATCTATATCAAGCCCCGCACTAATAACATTTGCTCCACCCGTATTTATATAATCTTTTATTCCTGCAAAAAATATTTCCATAGACCGGTTTGCATTCATTCCACCAATACCCTTGGTAATATCAAAACCAACAGAACCACCCCCTTTACTCATCAAGGCGACTGGAAGCGATGGATCATTTACACCCGTGCAGGACTCGTCCAGCATCACATACTCACCTGCAAAATATTTATTCAGCTGGGTGAGATAAATAGTGAACTCAAATGTGTTAAATTTGCTTAGCGCTTCAGAATCCCCGTCATGAAGTGCCAATAGAGCCTTTCCTTTGGCAAAACCTTGAGGATTAAAATAGGTATCACACCCTCTGGGCTTATCATAAGGGTTATCACAAGCAGCAGTATCAGCTGCTACACCATCAGCCAACTCTTCAAGCATACTCTCCTTAGCCTCGACAGCCCTTGCGAACCCACCTGTTATAGCCAAGTCGTAGTATATCTCAGCAGTATAAGCATCCTCTTGGCCCAGCATGCCATATCGAAAAATATCTGCTAAGTAAGCGTAAGCTGGTGCGTAACCATCTTCCGCCGCACTGTCTAAAAATGCTTTTGCTTCTTTAAAATCGCCCTTCTTTAGTAATGCACGGCCAAGCTGAAATTTAAAACGCGGAGTGTCTGGATAATCCTTAAGGGCTTTATTACAAAATAGAATAGCGGGGCCAGGAGCTAGATCATCTTCGGAAACACCTGCTGCCCACTTACCAGAATCTTCTGGGTGCGCCGCAAATTCATCACACTTATGAATAGTCTCAGCGGATTTAGCTTCAGCACCGGGACACACACAGACGAGCGTCATAGAGAGAAGACAAGATACAACCGTAACTCCATGCTTCATAACAGACACCGTATTGCTTAGATTGAGAAGATGGCGTATAACCAAAAGCCAGCCCCATCCTCCATAACACACAACATAAAATCAAGCAAATATAACACAGGCATATGTATGGTTAGACCCCCACTAAGATCGTTACTCAGCCTCCTGCTTATTCTCCTATTGGGATTAAGCATGATTGGTAGCATCACGATCATCAGCAGCCATGAAGTCGCTGCGGACAGTTACAAAAAACCAAACCCGCCGCCCAAAAAGATCAACAAGCCCAAAAACACACACCCAAAGGCCAAGGGTGTTAGTGGTTTTTCAAAAAAAACAGTTCCTCACCGAAAAAAAGTAACCAACAACCTTTCCAAATCAAAAAACAGAGGGGTTTCTTATATTAGTAGAGGGTTTAATGTAAGGGCCTAATCAGGGTTTTTTAAAAAAACCAAGAAAGATATATTTGCCAATTGGAAGCAAGATTGATCGGTATGGCCATGGTGGAGGAACTTTTGCTTCTCCATATCGAACTAAGTTTGAAAAACGATCGTTACCAGCCGGATCTGAGAAACTCCCCTATACTGCATATATCGTAAAGAAAAGATTGCCTGTGTACTCTGGAACTGTCGCACCAGCTTTTGGAAAAATCGGTTTAGGCATCCAATACCGATTTTCTAAATCGGTTGACAGTTTGGTAAAGGAAGGTTACTTACAACCCATAAAAAAGGAGTAGCACATGGACATAGAAAGCCTGAGGAATAAACTTATAGCTGAGAAATATTCGCCAAGTTCATTTTGCATAAACAGCCGAGACACTGATGAAAAATACTGCTTAATTTTTGCTAGAAGCAGAAATACCTGGCAGATTTTCTATTCAGAACGAGGACTAAAAACCAATCTAACCGAATTCACTAACGAACATGAGGCTTGCTCTTACTTTTATAATTTTATTTGCCAAAGCGTTACCGCTAAAACTTTATGAGATTTATCTACCCCCCCCCAAAACAACTACGAAAACAGAGACACTTACCTAACCTTTGAGCCGTTTACCAATCCCGATCATTTCCTTTATCGCGCTTTCGGGTTCGCAATCTCTGAAAACCTGGCTTAGGCACTTTATTTCTTCCATCAGAACCAGCAGAGTCTTTATCACCTTGATCTTTGTCTTCGTATGAATTCGTAAATGCTTTCATCATGGGGGGGACTATCGCATTACCGGACATTCATTATGGGTACACGGTGGGGACCTGAGAGCAGGTTTCAGCCCTACACCTCAAACCGTGCAACCATGCCATTCACCTCTGCCGTTTTATCCGACATGGATGCGGAAGCAGCTGATGTCTGCTCGGCCAGAGCTGCATTCTGTTGGGTCATCTCATCCATCGACGTAACGGCTCTGTTGACCTGGTCGATGCCGGCAGACTGTTGTGAGCTGGCAGCAGCGATCTCGGCGATGATATCGCTGACCTTTTTCACCGCGTCGACAATCTCTTCAAGCGTGCCTCCCGATTTGTCGACCAGTTCTGCGCCCAGTAGAACCTTTTCGCCGGAATCCTTGATCAGCTCTTTGATCTCTTTGGCAGCAGTGGCGCTGCGTCCTGCCAGGTTTCTAACTTCTGTAGCAACCACGGCAAAACCCCTGCCCTGCTCGCCGGCACGCGCCGCCTCGACAGAGGCATTCAGTGCCAGCAGGTTGGTCTGGAAGGCGATCTCGTCAATCACACCAATGATCTCGGCAATCTTAGCGCTGGATGTATTGATGGCATCCATCGCCTGTACAGCCTGGCCGACCACTGCACCCCCTTCCTCCGCCTTGTTGCGGGCATTGGCAGCAAGTTGATTGGCCTGTTGTGCATTATCGGCATTGTTACTTACCGTACTGGTCAGTTCTTCCATTGAGGAGGCGGTCTCTTCAAGGCTGGAGGCCTGTTGTTCAGTTCGGGCGCTGAGGCTGTTGTTGCCAGCAGAGATCTCGTCAGCGGTGGTACGCATCTCATCCATCGATTCCCGCAGTTCGCCGAGGGTACCTCTCAGATTGTCGAGGGTGCTATTGACGTTACCTTTCATAACTTCAAAGGAGCCGTGATATTGACCACGAACGGGATGGGTCAGGTTGCCTTGAGCCATCATGGACATGACCTCTGACAAATCCTGAAAGATTAGTTCGACCTGCTCGATGAGGGAGTTGATGCCTCCCCCCAGTTCTTTGAAGAAGCCTTGTTTGTTGTGGGTTTCGATGCGGCATGAAAGATCACCTTCACGGGCCGCGGCTACGATTGATTCGACTTCAGCCTCGACGGCAACTTCAGCGGTTCGCTCTGTCCACTCCACCGCGGTACCCAGTCGTTCCCCCTGTGGATTGATGACGGGATTGGCGATGGTGCGCATGGTTCTGCCGCCAATCAGGAACTCTGATTCATAAGGCTTTTCGAGGTTCTCAAGCTGACTGGCCTGATGATCAGCATGGCGGTGCAATGTATCGATGCTGCTGCCCAACAGTTGGTCGGAGTGGAAATCGGGCAGTTCCTTGCGGAAGTCGGCTTCGGCTTCGGCAAAGAGTTTGTCAGCGGCAAAATTCAGATAGATGATGTTGCGTTCATTGTCGGCCATCATGACGCTGCTCGATACATTGTCCAGCGCCATGCGGATACGGGATGCCTCATCGGCACGTTGCTGGGTCTCGTCGATGTTTCGTTTGAGATTTTTAATCATCACCTTCATGGAACTACCCAACTGACCGATCTCATCCTTACTTGTGATATCGACTGTCTGGTTGAGATCACCACTAGCGATGCCCTTGGCGATCTCGTTGGCACGATTCAATGGTTGAGTGATGGCACGGGTGAGTAGCACGGCCCCCACCAGAGAGATGATCGCAGCGATGAGTAGGACACCGGCGATGACATTGCGCGAAACACTGATCTCACCGCTGAAGGCTTCGGAGAGACTACGGATATCCTGGTTGGCTGAAACCACACCACTGCTCAGCTCTTTGACCTTTTTCAGCTCGTCGGCCAGGGCCTTGATGCTGGCAACCTGAATGTCGATGCTTTGCGTGAACTCAGCCATCTTGCCGACGGTGCGAGAGACGCTGATCAGAGCTTCACGGCGCATGGTCTCCTCAATATCGCCTACTGCATCAGTGACGTCCTCCAAGGCGTATCGGGCATCACCTTCAGGTAGTTCCTCCGCTGTTTCGCTTACCTCTTCTACCAGCCCTCTCATGGTAGACGAGATGCCTTTGAGTTTGCGCTCAAGCACTTTGACATGCATGTTGGTACGGCTGATATCGTCGACGACCGCGAGCATACCCTCTGATATCTGGGCGAGATTGTTGTCTGCTAAGGTGATGTTCTCTTCGGTGGTTCGTGAGTTATCAACACCGGTGGCTGATTTCATCACCACGTCGCTGAAGCCGCCACTCAGGCTGCCAAAAGAGAAGAAAGTCAGTATCAGTACCGCAAGGAGCAGAAGGCTGATTGTTATGCCTCCTCCCAGCAATTTTAATTTAATGGTCACCTTTTACCTCGTCCAGGATGATTGAAGATGATGAAACAAGCAGGCGATGGGGCCACATCGGCTCCATCGCCTGGCGCCCATATCACTTCGCAGCTTCTTTCTCGTACATGCCGACGGCCTTGTTCATCTGCTTGAGCAACGGCAGATTGGTTTCAGCCAATACTTTGATTTTGTCTTTAGGGATTTGGGTGGTTTTGTGGTCAGCACCATAATCAATGATGGGTTTGAACTCGGCCCACAAGCCGTTCACCACACCCAGTTGATCACGTATATGCTGTGGCTTGGTGCCGGGCAGGCCCAGGGTCTCATCGCCATCGAGCAGGCCCTTGAGGGTACGCTCGAACAGTGTGCTGGTCTCAAGCAGAGCCAGCTTGCTGTCATCCTGTTGATAACCGTAGGCAACAAAAAGAAACTCCTTGCTCATCTTCTGGGTCAGCATGCGCTGCTTGCCCGACAGGTTGAGGGTGGCAGCCAGGCCGGGGGCACTTTTCAGGCCGCCTTTTTTTGCGTCCTTTTCATAGAGCCCTACCGCTTTATTCATCTGTTTGAGCAGGGGTATGTTTTTACTTGCAACGAAATCAACCTGCGCCTTGGTGACCGCTTTACTGGCGATGATCTCCTTGACTGTCGGGTAGAACTCAGCCCAGATGACATCGATTTTATCGAGCTGGCGCAGGATGCGACCGCTGTTGGTTGGAGGCAGGCGTAATTCGTCACTGCCGTTGCGCAACCCCTTGAGGGTTTTATCGAAGAGTCCCGAGGTTTTTTTCAAGTTGGTGATATTTTGCTCCTTAGCTTCATTGAGGGCGACGAGCATGATCTCCTTGCTCATTTTCTGGGTCAGCATGCGCTGTTTGCCTGACAGGTTGAGCACCACGCCATACTCGGCAGAGGTGGGGCCTGCCGCCTGCAGGTTGAGGGGAAAACTGGTGATAGTGGCGAGTAGAACTAAAAGAAAACCGATTCGGTTTGATCGTGTGAGGTGCTTGAGAGCTAACATCTGCAAATTCTCCAGGGTGGTGGATACAGAGGACGTTGCTCACTGTTGATTACGCCCCCTACGGCAATCTGGTCTAACAGAACTGCTATCGGCTTATTTCCCCGGGACTTTAGGGTGAATTGCGTAGAAACTTCCTGTCCGAAACTGTCAGTAGAAAATCGCCTGGCGGGAAAATGCTTTTCGTCACCTCAGACAACGATATTGATCGGAAACAAGGGGGGTCAGGCGGGGTGAATCAAGACGCTTTGCTCTGCAGAATAGAGCGAACAGTCTCTGTTGCATTTTCCAATTGTCGCACGCGTTTCCACAACATGTTTGGGGCATTTTCATAAATAGTGAGTAGCTTGCCCGCAGCCACCCAAACCAACTCACGCCGTTTCTTAAACCGACCTGCCATGTCGGCCTCCCATTCCCGGTTAAGTGCTTCGATATCCCGGTACGGAAATTCGATAAAGAACGTTTTCCACCGTTTGGGATTGAGAGGATCTCCAGGCGCCCGCCTGCACCACCAGTCTGGATGAACCGAGAGTGTCTCATCAAACAGGGCCTCAACTAATGGAGTCTGATTCATGACCCTTTCAACAGAACGACTTGCCTGCTGTAGATCATCGGAGAAATACATTGTTTCAGCTTCTTCGATAAACTCCCGAATAGCGGTCTCCCGGTAGTCTTCATCCACTCCCAGGCCACCCCCGAAATCAATAAGATAGCCTGTCTTTCTGCCGGTAAAGGTAGTTTGGAACAAAAAGTAGACTTTGCAGTCGCTTACAGCAAAGGGGATTACGCCGGCACCCATATCCTGTTCCTCCACGCTATTTCCAGTGCTGAGTTTTTATTCTAGGTTAATCTTTGTCATATGGAAGGAAATACGAGGTCAGGGTTGCGCAAGGAAAAGAAGCAGCAGGGGGGAATATCATTCGTAAATGATCAGACATCAAGAGATGGATCCCGCAGATTTCTCTATACTCGGGATAGATCTTCTCCGGACCCCATTATTGCCATGATCGAAGCCACAGGGACCACCGTTTCCATTAACACTACATTGACGCCACAGATTCAACGCCAACAGACGGAAAGTGAAACGTCTGCCGAAGGGACACAACAGGCTTCTGACTCCCCCCGCCAATCCTCCCGGAGTGACGAAAAAACCGTTTCCACCAATGAGCCAAAACCGGCACAGACTACCGATGAATTAGGCACAGCTGAACTACGGTTGGTACAGGAGCTGAAAAGCCGGGATCAGGCCGTCAGAGCCCATGAACTTGCGCACCTATCTGCGGCGGGACAATTCGCCCGTGGTGGCGCCCAGTTCGACTACAAAGTCGGCCCGGATGGCAATCGCTATGCCGTAGGCGGCGAGGTGAGTATCGATTCCTCCAGGGAGAGCGACCCGCAACAGACACTGGAGAAAGCGGAGACTATACGCCAGGCGGCGCTGGCCCCTGCCGATCCCTCCAGCCAAGATCGCCGCGTGGCCATGCAGGCAACCGCAATGGCGGCCCAGGCACGGGTGGAAATTGCCAGGGAACTGTCACAGGGAGAGACAGAAGCAGGCAATCAACAGCCATCTTCAACTGCCAGAGGCATTGACCGACTGATAACGGTACAGTCCGCCGACCAACCAGACCCCGTGTTGATCGACATGAGTGCCTGAGATTCATAAAGCGTCATGGTGCGCACAGCGCACCATAGGGTCTCAAAGCGGCAACGCCATCACCATCGCATCTTCCCGCCCCTTTGCGGCAGGATAGTAGCCGCGACGCAAACCCACCTCGCAGAAACCGATACGTTCATAGAGTTTCAACGCGCTTCGATTACTGATTCGCACTTCGAGAAAGGCAGTGTCGGCCCCACGCTGCTTGGCCAGCTTCAACAGCCGGTCGGCAATCTTTCGTCCAAACCCCAAACCGTGATGTTTGGGATGGACACAGATATTGAGCAGATGACACTCATCCAGTACAACCGACATGACACCGTAGCCGATAATCTTCTGATCGAGACTGAGCACCCAACAAGAGTAACCTGATCTCAGGCAGTCCCTGAAGATACCCATGCTCCAGGGATGCTCGTAGACCAGCTCCTCGAGTGCCAATACCTCATCGAGATCCGACTGGGCCATGGGCCGGATGTTGAGCAACGGTTCATCAAGTTGCGCGCTCACTGTTCGCGCAGCAGGGATAGCGCCAATTGCAGATCCTGCCAGGATTTTGCCTTCTGCTCCGGCGAACGCAGCAGGTAGGCGGGATGATAGGTCACGACCAGCGGAGTGGCAGACTCACCAAATTTGTGGATCCGGCCCCGCAAACGACCGACAGGAATATCGGTCTTAAGCAAATTATGGGCGGAGATGCGTCCTGCGGAGAGGATTACCTTGGGTTGGATGAGGGCGATCTGCTGCCGCAGAAAAGGCTCGCACTGCAATGCCTCTTCCTGTTTGGGATCACGGTTGTTGGGCGGGCGGCACTTGAGGATATTGGCAATGAACACCTCTTCCCGCCGAAACCCCATCGCCAGCAGCATCGCATTCAACAGCTGCCCGGCCGGGCCGACGAAGGGCTCACCCTGCCGATCCTCATCCGCACCGGGTGCCTCCCCGATGATCAGCAGATCAGCCTGGGTATTGCCGACACCAAATACGGTCTGGGTGCACCCGGCCCGTAGACTACAGGCGGAGCAAGCGCTTACACGCGCCCGTAGATCGCGCCACTGATCCACAGCGGACTCAACCATCGGCGCTGTTGCGGCTGTTTCCACAGCGGCACTCTCACCGGCAGTCCGTTCAGGGGCCGGCAGAGACTCTGCCTCAGACACCATCATCTCAGGAACAACCGCAGCCGGAGGATCACGGCGCTGCCACGCCGTGATCCCCATCGCTGTCAGATAGGCTTTGCGCCGGGCCTCTTCCATGGATCCCGGCTGTTACACATCCCCGGATTGGGGATGCGCCTTTTCCATCGGTTCCAGGATCTTGTTGACCGCGTTGATATAGGCCTTGGCGGAGGCGATGACGATATCGGTATCTGCCCCCTGGCCGTTGACGATATGGCCGTCCCTTTCCAGTCGCACGGTCACTTCACCCTGAGCGTCTGTACCGCTGGTGATGTTGTTGACCGAATAGAGCTGCAGCTCGGTGCCACTCTCCACCAGGGCCTCGATCGCCTTGAATGCCGCATCTACCGGACCACCTCCGGCAGCACTGTCGGCCAGCTCTTCGCCATCGACACAGATCACGATGTTGGCGTGGGGGGTCTCACCGGTTTCCGAGCAGACCTTGAGGGAGACCAGCTTCACACGCTCGTTCTCCGCCTTGGATCTTGCATCGGTCACCAGCGCCTGCAGGTCTTCATCGAAGATCTCATGCTTTTTGTCGGCGATATCCTTGAAACGGGTGAAGGCCGAGTTAAGATCCTCCTCCGTCTCGAAGCTGATACCAAGCTCCTCCAGACGGGCACGAAACGCATTGCGGCCGGAGTGCTTGCCGAGGACCATGCGGTTATGGCTCCAACCGACATCCTCAGCGCGCATGATTTCGTAAGTCTCGCGTGATTTGAGCACACCGTCCTGATGGATGCCCGCCTCATGGGCGAAGGCGTTGGCGCCGACGATCGCCTTGTTGGGCTGCACCGGGAAGCCGGTGATATTGGAGACCAGCTTGGAACTGCTGACGATCTGGGTGGTATCGATGTTTGTGCTGCAGGGGAAGACGTCGGCGCGGGTGCGCACCGCCATCACAATCTCTTCCAGGGAGGCATTGCCTGCCCTTTCACCAAGACCGTTGATGGTGCACTCCACCTGCCGCGCCCCGTTGTCCACTGCCGCCAGCGAATTGGCGACAGCAAGCCCGAGGTCATTGTGGCAGTGCACAGAAAAAATCGCCTTATCGGAGTTGGGGATACGCTCACGCAGGGTCCGGATCATTGCGCCGAACTGGTGCGGCATGGCATAACCCACGGTATCAGGCACGTTGAGGGTAGTGGCACCGGCATCGATCACCGCTTCAAAGATACGACAGAGAAAGTCAATCTCGGAACGACCCGCATCCTCTGCGGAGAACTCCACGTTGTCGGTGTACTGACGGGCTCTCTTTACCGCGCGTATCGCCTGCTCGACTACCTGATCGGGCTGCATACGCAGCTTCTGCTCCATATGGATCGGCGAGGTGGCGATGAAGGTGTGGATACGCGCCGAATTGGCGGGTTTCAACGCCTCACCGGCACGGTCGATATCCTTGTCCAGGGCGCGGGCCAGACCACAGATGGTGGAATCCTGCACCATCTCAGCCACAGCTTTTACTGCGTCAAAATCCCCGGCACTGGCGATGGGGAAGCCCGCTTCGATGACATCCACCCGCATCTTCTCCAGTGCTTTGGCGATGCGGACCTTTTCGTCCTTGGTCATCGAGGCGCCGGGGCTCTGCTCACCATCACGCAGGGTGGTATCGAAAACGATCAATCTGTCTGGGTTATTCATAGTTCTGCTCCAACCACGATCGCCGGAAAAAGGCTGCATCGGGATTTGAATCTAATCTGTTTGGAATGCTCTGCTGTTGCGTGTTATTTCGGCCCCCGCCGGGGCGCTCTCATGTATGCCCCTCAGGGCAGCAGTCGCAGCAGCAGGCTAAAAAGGAAACCAGGCAGGCGCGCGTCACCCGCCCCATGAAGGGATGCGGTAATCTGCTGTTTGCGCGCGAAAGAGATCATCTATCGGTTTCCAACGAAGATAAACCGAATATAGCGCATGCTTTGGGGTATGCCAAGCCATGAAATTCGACCCTGCAGTTTTTCTACTTCTCATCCGACAGGTTGGATCGTTCCGCCCGCCTGCTTCGCAGTTGGGTCAGTGTCAACACGGGACCGGAGACTGCATAGATCAGGAACAGCGCAAATAGCACTGAAGGCGGATGGGTAAGCACGATGGCAAAACTCAGGGTCACCGCCACGATCACAATGAAAGGGACCTTGCCGTGAAAGTCGATCTCTTTGAAGCTGTTGTAGCGAAAATTACTGACCATCAGCAGACCGGTCAACAGGGTCAATATCGCCGCAGCCCAGCTCAGACTTTCACCGCTCATCCCATAATCCACGCCGAGCCAGACCGCGCCCGCGATAATAGCTGCAGCGGAAGGACTCGGCAGTCCCTGAAAATAGCGCTTGTCGGCAACACCTATCTGGGTATTAAAACGCGCCAGGCGCAACGCGGTACTGGCGGTATAGACAAAAGCAGCAATCCAGCCAAATTTACCCAAGCCTGTAAGCGCCCAAAGATACATCACCAGCGCCGGTGCAAGCCCAAAGGCCACCATATCCGCCAGGCTGTCATATTCAGCACCAAACTCTGTCTGGGTATTGGTCATGCGTGCCACACGACCATCGAGACCATCCATCAGCATTGCCACAAAGATCGCCACTGCTGCCTGCTCGAAGCGATTGTTCATAGCGGCAAGAATGGCGTAAAACCCGGAAAACAGTGTCGCCGTGGTAAACAGGTTCGGCAGCAGATAGATACCGCGTCTGCGTTTTTTGCCTTTATCCGGAGATGATTCCATGGTTCTCACAATCTCTTGGGGGAGTCAGGACTCAGTATAAGTTGAACAGGAGGATCACAACACCCCTGTCGCTTTTACATCCAGATAGGTATTGACCAGTTCCACCGGGAGTTTGCCGGGCACGGTGTCGAGCAACAGTGCCCCCTGATGACGTAGACTATCATGGGTCAGGGAGCGGTTTGCGAGATAGTCGACCACCGATTGGAAAGCCAGCGCACTCTCAAAACCCTGTACCGGCTGTGACAAAGTCTCATCCAGCGAAGTCTCCCGTAGATCAGCCACCACAACCAGATGTCGCCTTGTGAGCAAGGCCAGGGCACGGGAGAGTTCGGCACGATCATCATCGCGGCTGTTGGTAATCAGAATTACCAACGCCCGCCGGCGCAGCAGGGAAGTCAGCTCACGGGCAGCCGCCATGTAATCCGCCGCCTCCAGGGTCGAGTCGAGATCATAGGTACGATCCAATAAACGACGGATCAGATCACCTCCCTTGGCCGGAGGCTGCCACCGATTCTCCCCGCCGAAGGCGAGAAAACCCACCGCGTCTCCTTGTCTTGCCGCGACATAAGCAAGCAGCAACATGGCATTGAGCGCATGATCGAGATGGGCACCGCCTCCATCCATGTGACGCATATGGCGTCCGCAATCCAGCAAAAAGACAAGCTGTTGATCCCTTTCGTCCTGATACTCCTTAGAGATCAGGCGACGGTAGCGGGAACTCGCCTTCCAGTCGATCTGCCGCATAGTGTCGCCTGCGCGATACTCCCGCAGTTGATGAAAATCGCTCCCTTCTCCCCGTCGCCGTCGATGACGCACTCCCAGCTGGCTCAACTTATTATCGGTGGCGAGCAGGGCGAAATGGGCAATCTCGCGGAAGTTGGGAAAGACCCGCACAGTCTCCTGCAGCGGCAGATGTATCTTGCGGCGCCAGAGGCGCAGTGGTGAATAAAGAACAATATCACTGCCGTTGAAGTGACCATCTCCCCGTCGCTCAGGGAGGATTCGATAAGCCAGTGTCGCCGAGCGGCCTGCCGGAAGCTTAAATTCAAGGGGCTGCCCTTCCACCCCATAATCAGGGGGATGAAAATCATGTACCACCAGGTTGAGACCATGACCACTGCGATTCTCCAGCTGCAGTTCCACCGGTGACCATACCCCCACCGGGATACTGCCGCGCACCAGGCGGGTCAACTTTGGTGGAACGATACGCCGCGCCTGAAAAAAATCGAGCATCATCGTAGCAACCAATAGTGCTGCTGCGCCCTTCCAAACCAACCCGAGAGTCGGTTGAAAAGCGGTGAGCAGCGCAAGAATCAGCAAGACCAGAACAAGATAGAGTGAGTTACGATCCGGGGTCGTGGAAGATAGGGGACGCACCACGTTTTCCTCATATCGGTTGTGTTTGGTAAAGTAAAATACACTATAATGAAAAAATTGGTCACGGAGGACCATCATCGTGCCAAGACGACCTCGTATTACATTACCCGGCGCACCCCATCATGTCATTACAAAGGGGCAATAATCGCCAGCCATGTTTCTTCGCAGAAGATAATTACCGATTTTACCTTCAATGGTTGCGGAAATATGCCGAGAAAACGGACTGCATGGTTGCTGACATCCGAAGGGCGGCAAATGGGAATTATGCGTTAGGAAACGAGTGTTTTAAGAATGGCGCAGAAAATATGCTGGCAAGGCGTGTGGTTCCGGGTAAGCCGGGGAGACCGCGGAAAAACCGGGATAGTTGACTAAAAACGTGGTGAGTCCCCTATTTCAGCGTTTCCGCTTATTTCATTTCCCTATCGAGATGCCAGTTTCGAGCAGAAGGAAACATAATAGACACCCATAGTGCTGAGCCCCTCAATTCCCATCGCACAGTAGTAAGGTCTCGCCTCCTTAGCATAGGGATCTATCCCCTGTTTTTCGAGTTGTGCGGCCACATCATCCAATGAAATCTCTCCACTATCGCTGACAGTTTCGTTTTCATCCTCTGGGTCGACAAATGTCTGTGGCTGACTATTGAGAGGAGGATCGATTCTAATATCATATTGTTGATGTGCATATTGCAGTGTGGATTGAAGTTCTGCCAGGCTTGCATCGAGAAGTGGATTTTCACTGTCCTGCATTCTGTCCACGTCATTTTCCAATATGCTGATCGCCTCTTTCTGAACCAAGGGCCTGATGGATGGATCCAGAACATCTATACGTTTTGCCAGGCTGAGCAGGAGATCGGGTGAAAGTGATTCGTAGTAGTCAGGATTCGATTCGAGTATCACCGCTTGACCAGCCAGTAATTCGGCCTCATCCAGCAAACGCTTTGTATCATACGCTTGAATGGTTTGCCCCCACTGAGTGGTCACGGAATGAGTATAATTATTTGCTGCTGCAAGAACATATGACTCTGCCGCAGAAACGGGTGTCACCACAAACAGACTAACTACAAAAGGTACAATTTTGCACCTGTTGAGTATGAGGTCCACATATTTCAGTAGTGCAGCGTTTCTGGCATTCTTCCTGACCCGCATTGCGAAGATGTTGTGTAAGACTTTCATAGCTGCACCTGCTGTTTATATTTCCGTTATCCAGAATATCGGTGCCATAACAGGACATCTTCAGTCGCCAGTTCACACTTCTCCCGGTATTGGCGCACACATTTTTTTTGCCTCCCGAAGAAATGAGATTAAGTTCATGATTTTTCCCAAAAATGAGTAAAAAAATAGACTCATGCCATCGCTTTCTAGGAAATAAAACCGTGCAGCCAGGGAAAAAGATTCATTTTTCCATGCCTTGATTGAGTTGCTATTGATCGATTGCTGACGACGAAGGGAAGGTACTTCTGATTTTTGGGAAGATATAGACTGGGGAAGAGATGCCGGGGGGAGGCAGTAAGTTCAGTCTATTTGTATAGACACTTGGGAGGCGGCCGAATTTACCAACTCCAAAAGGAAGTTGGAAAGCTTCTTTATTGAGATCCTGCAGATTGGCCAGACCGTGGAACTGGCAAAACTGGACAACATAAGTCCGGATGGGGACTCAGCGCCGTGGCCGACGAATGGTGTCTTGATTGCATTGGCTTAGGGAGGCTCTGATTAATTGTGTCATTGTCATCTCGACCCTAGGGAGAGATCTCAAACTACAGAGTGCTTAACAGATTTCGAGGTATGAGATTTCTCACTACGTTCGAGTAGTGCTACACGGATGTAGCGTTTACGAACCTAAGGATGGAAATGACAGTTAATCAGAGGTTCCTTAGATCTTAATCGGTTACACGCCTTGGCGGGATAAGACCCAATTGTCACCGCATTCCAAATCAGGGGGCCACATTATGTTGCGAAAATGTCGTGTTCTCGAGCATGACCTTGTACGTGTAGCCCGAACCGATATCGATGTCATTCCTTAGCACACCGCTGGCAACTACCAGATCGCCGGGTGAAACCAACTCCGAAGAGGTTGCAATCAACTTGTTGTTCGGTTTTGTACCGGTGCCATCCTGCAGGGTAATCCAATTCTTGCCCATGATGTTCTGATTAACCTTAATGACTCTTGCGCGCAGGCTTACCGACTGATCTTTCAGTTGGACAGACCTTTCAAGGATATCGGCAATCGTCTTGCCGTCAGCTAACGGGGAGATCTCCCCCGGTGCGGGCGCCTGAACTGAAACGGATTTTGTTAGCGCCATCTTTTCGCTTCCATGGCCTTCCGCTTCTTTCGCTGCACGGTGAATGTTGTCGACATCCTGGCCCACTCGGTGGGCCATCTGCACAAAGAAGATCGACTCAAACGTCCTGTCCAGGGTTCTGCTATGAAAATTTCTCATCTCTGCACCGCCACTGAACTTGACCTTGTCTCCCACTGCCGCCGGCAAGCGGCTGGCTGCAATCCATATACCCTGCTCTTCGAGCCGCAAGTAAGTGTAGTTCCCCACGTCAATGATTTCGGCCACGGTACCTGTTCCCGAGCCTGCTGTTTCCGCTGCATTTATTGTTGAATGCATCAGGACACAAATCATTAAAATCGATAATATGAATTTCATGAGAAAGCCTCTTGGTTCCTGCGTTATAGGGAAAGTCGCGGCATGGCCGCTTGACAAATTTGAACGTGATCCATTCTGACTAACAAGCAAACAACCTCGTCGCACCCGCCGATAGAGATTTACCCGCATCCAGAAATACTTATTTTTCTCACTGAAATATACCATCTACCGGTAAGCAGGATAAATCCTGCCCTAGGCACCGGATGCATACGTGCTAGGCTAACATACATTTAAGCGTACTTGATAAGCATTCCAAATACATAAGTACCGGGTGATGCCCTACCTTTGGAGTAGAAAAGTGAATCTTGAGTTGACAAAATATTCTTTGAAACCCATGTTGCAGTCTGGTTTTCTATTGGCAGTTGTTGTTAGCGGTATGCTGCTGGCTTCCGGGTGTGCCACCCATACGCCAACCCCGGAAGCCAAGGTAACATCACCTGAACAATTTGTGTGGCCCGCGCCCCCGCAACAACCTCGCGTGCGCTATCTCGGCAGCCTGAAATCCCTCGAAGACGTGGCCGGCAAGCGACAGCAAAGCCTGCGTGACAAGCTGCTCGGTAGTAAGGAGGGGGAGCATCGCACCCTGACTAAACCTTACGGTGTACACAGTGATTCGAAAGGACGGGTCTTCGTCGCCGATTCCGGCATCGCAGGCCTGGTGGTGTTTGACCTCGAGAAGAAGGACCTGTCCTTCTGGGGTGTCAGTGGACCGGGGGCGCTGCGCAAACCGTTAGGTGTAACATCCGACGCGCAGGGCAATGTGTACGTCAGTGATGTCATTGACCATCGAGTGGTGGTTTTCGACCACGAAGGCAACTATCTCAATGCAATGGGTGGGCAAGACACCCTGATTACGCCGGTAGGCATGGTTTTCAATGAAAGAATCCAGCGCCTTTACGTGGCGGACTCCAAGAAACATCAGATCATCGTATTCGACCGTGAAGGAAATGTGGATTTCACCATCGGCAAGCAGGGTAGCGAAACCGGCAACTTAAACTCCCCGACCAACATTGCGATAGATAAAGAGGGCCGCCTTTATGTAGCCGATACGCTGAACTTTCGCGTTCAAATATTTGCAGCGGACGGTACCCATATCAGCACTTTTGGCAAGATTGGCGACGGTAGAGGCGATTTTAGCCGCCTGAAAGGGATCGGGGTGGACAGCGAAGGACACATTTACGCGGTCGATGCCGCATTTAATAATTTTCAGGTCTTTAACCGGGAGGGGCAACTGCTGCTGGTCGTTGGCCAGACAGGTACCGGCCCGGGAGGATTTTATCTACCGGCGGGCGCCCACGTGGACCAGAACAACCGGATTTTTATCGCCGATCAGTTCAACATGCGGATACAGATGTTCGAATACCTCGGAGAATCAGACACATCCCCACCACCACTGTCGAAAATTTCAAATGATCCATAAAAGATAGGGTAATACCCCCATTGATGATTGTCATTGACTATCATAATATTCCCATAGCGCCGGTGGGACTATATTCCCAATCAATAGATAATCGGGATAGGGAGCCGCTCTAGCGGCCCCCTCCCACAGCACCGTACATACGGGTCCGTATACGGCGCCTGGCCTGCCATTCGCAGAGAGGCTTCATCGGGC
>QFXE01000007.1:99459-231325 GCA_003349915.1 endosymbiont of Escarpia spicata | reverse complement strand
GCTAAAGTAAGTGCCATTCGGGGCGCACCACGTTTTCCGCGTGCGTCCACTATTATTTGTGAATACTCCACCGGCTAAAGCCGGATTGATCGGCCGATTACCGTCATACGACGGTAAAGTCATCATCCGGTTCCGGTGGCTTCTGATTCTTGATGTATTCCTTCCATACCTCATCAGTCACATTTCCGCTTGATGCCACCCAATATCCTCTGGACCATAGATGCTGGCCCCAATATCTCTTTCTCAGGGCCTTATACTCCGATAACAGCCTGTGAGAGCTCTTCCCCTTCAGATACTGCACTGCCCGTGACACCGATAGCTGAGGCGGAATACCAATCAACTCAGGAACCAGCCTTAATGCATCCTAGCCAACGCGTCCGCATCTGTTGGCCTATAATCTAATCAGACTTTTGATGGCTCAGGCAGCTCTGCTGGCCGACCTGTTACCACGCCAACTTAGCTTCAAGCACACCTTGCAGTTGTGGTTTTGCTGGAGGCGGAGCGGTCCTGGAAATTACGATGACGAAAAACTTGGCTGCTTGTTCATCCTAATTGCACAACAGCAAGTCGGGAAGCGACGAGGACGCATTGAACCGAGGGCACTCAAGCGACGAGCAAAATCCTTTCCTCTACTCGTCAAACACAGGCATGCAGCGAGGGAGGACGTCAGGATAAATGGACATCCCAAAAAGCTTAAGTAAGATGGGTCGGACTCAAATTGATTCCAACCTTTCCCCTGGGAATTGGAGGGGAGTGAATCCTACCGGGTTGCTATTTCAGCGTTAAATGTTTCAACTCCATGCGATAGCGGCCCAAGATCCTATCCCGCTCGATGCGCACCGGCAGGTAGTCGAGTGAAGGGGCGAACCAGATGGTGTAGTCGGGTGCCAGGCCCTCTTTGCTGCGCTTGACCTTGAGACACTTCAGCCGGCCCAGAGGGGTCTGAATCCACTCCCTGCCCACCACCCGGAACTGATAGCGCTTCAGACGTCCGCCGTCCGCCACCTGATAGCTGACTTGCTGCCGACCATTGGCCAGATCGAAACGGATCGCCAGCTGTTGGCTGAACTTGTCCTGCACGCCTGGTGAGATCTCCTGTGCCCAGCGGGTGCCGCCACTCTCTGTCCAGACCCGTTGGTCGGGCCAGTCGAACTGGAGCCGGGTCAGGTTCCTGGTCTCCCCGTTGCCGAGCCGGTATTCGTAGGCGTGGGGCACGATGCTGCTGTTTTGCAGCACGCCTTCGCTGGTCTCCTGAACCTCGTCGGTCTGAAACCAATCGACCAGTCGTTCGGGACGGGTGTGAGCATGATAGAGGTATTCGCCACCCTCAGTGAGGGTGAGTTGGAGCGTCAGACTTCCCAGGGGTACGCCGTAGTTGGTGACCTGGAAACCGGCATCGAAGGATCTGAGCTGGAAGGGTGATTCCGCACTGAGTAGCGAACTGCAGAGCAGTAGTGGGATACCAGCCAGCCAGTAGCGGATGAATCCGGTAGCCTTCATGGATCAGACGATCTCCTGACCCGGTGTGAAGAGGACCGGCTGTTGTAACGGTTGGTTGTCCAGATAGACCTGGCCATTTCCCGCCAAATGCAGTCTCTGCTGGGCAAACCAGCGTATTGCCAGCGGGTAGATGAGGTGCTCGCGCTGCAGTACACGGTTGGCTAAAGTCCCGGCATCGTCACCATCCCGGACGGGTACCTGGGCCTGTACGATCAATGGGCCGCCATCCAGCTCCTCGGTGACGAAGTGCACACTGGCGCCATGCAGGGTCTCTCCTTCATCCAGGGCCTGCTGATGGGTGTGGAGGCCACGGAACTTCGGTAGCAGTGAAGGGTGGATATTGAACATCCGGCCGGCGTAGTGGCGCACGAATCCGGGGGTGAGGATGCGCATGAAACCCGCCAGCACTACCAGCCCTGGCTGATACTCGTCGATGAGTTCGATCAGCGCCTGGTCGTAACTCTCCCGGTCAGGGAAGGTCTTGTGGTTCAGCACCCGGGTAGGGATGCCGGCGTTTTCCGCGCGGGTCAGGCCTAACACATCGGGCCGGTTGCTGATGACGGCGCGGATCTCCACCGGCAGATCGCCCACTGCGCCGTCGATGATCGCCTGCAGGTTGGTGCCGCCACCGGAGATCAAGGCGACCAGCGGCAGTTTATGATTATCGCTCATGCCCCCAGGCTTCCACTGATCTCGACCACCGGTTCATCGCTGTCGCTGGTTTCGATCTGTCCCAGTCGCCAGGCGGTCTCGCCGGCATCGTTCAGCATCTGCATTGCACGTTCTGAATCTTCGGCAGCGACGCAGACCACCATACCCACGCCACAGTTGAAGGTGCGCAGCATTTCCGACTGGACCACGTTGCCTTTCGACTGCAGCCAGCTGAAGACCTCCGGCAGTTGCCAGGAGTCACTGTCGATGACTGCCTTGCTTCCGGTTGGCAGGACGCGGGGCAGGTTCTCCGGCAAACCGCCGCCGGTGACATGGGCGAGGGCGTGGACCTCAACCTCAGCCATCAGCGCCAGCAGGGATTTGACGTAGATGTGGGTCGGTGCCAACAGTGCATCGCCCAGCGTCCCTTCACCCATGGACTCGGCAAGATCGGCGCCGCTCACTTCGAGGATCTTGCGGATCAGGGAATAGCCGTTGGAGTGGGGGCCGGAAGCGGCAAGTCCGATCAGCACGTCGCCGGGCTTTACCCGTTCGCCCTGGATCAGCTTGCGCTTCTCGACGATGCCGACGCAGAAACCGGCCAGATCGTAATCCCCTTCGCTATACATGCCGGGCATCTCGGCGGTCTCGCCGCCGGTGAGGGCTGCGCCCGCCAGTTCGCACCCTTTGGCGATGCCACTGACCACATCGGTGGCCACGTCCAGCTCCAGCTTGCCGGTAGCATAGTAGTCGAGAAAGAAGAGCGGCTCGGCACCTGCCACCACGATGTCGTTGACACACATGGCCACCAGATCGATGCCGATGGTGTCGTGGCGCTTGAGTTCCAGCGCCAGTTTTAGCTTGGTGCCCACCCCGTCGGTGCCGGAGACCAGTACAGGCTCGGAATAGCGGTCGAGGGGCAGTTCGAACAGCGCGCCAAATCCTCCGAGGCCGGACAGCACGCCAGGCCTAAAGGTCTTTTTGACGATAGGCTTGATACGTTCTATCAGGCTGTTGCCGGCATCGATGTCTACACCGGCATCCCGGTAACTGAGTTGGGTTTCGCTGTCGCGAGTACTGTCTTGGGCCACAGGTTGACTCCCTGGTGGGCGGTTACTGTTGGCGTGGGATTTTAGCAGATCTTCCGGTACACCGTGATAGAGTTGCTGTTGGAGGATTTGTCCGGCTATTCCGTTTCCGGATGAAGACTAACGACTTAGACAGGCTTTCTGCTCCGCGCTAGAATCCCAGCGGACAAGACCACTGAGATGAATTTAACTGGACCCATATATCAATGATCTTTAAACAGACATGGCTGATATTATTGCTTCTGCTCTGGTGTACCGGAGCGGTGGCGGAGCGTGTGTCCGGACTCTATGAAGCGGCGGTGCCGGTGGTGGGGCAGGGTGCCGAAGCCCGTGCACCGGCCATACGGGAGGCCTTTGGTCAGGTGCTGATCAAGGTCTCCGGCAACCGCGACCTGTTACAACAGGAAGATCTTGCCAAGCGGCTGAAAAGGGCTCCCAGGTATGTTCAGCAGTACCGCTACCGCATGCTGGAACAGCCGCTATCGGATGATCCTGCACCTGTGGTGGATTCGGAAAACCCACTGCCGGATCGGCTGCTTTGGGTGCGTTTCGATGAAAAAGCCGTGAATCGCCTGCTGCGTGAGGCCGGCGTGCCGGTCTGGGGCGGCACCCGGCCATCCACGCTGGTCTGGCTGACGCGTGATGCCAAAGGCCGTCGCACCCTCTACCAGCAGGATATGGAGCCGGAACTGGCAACTGCGGTGACTGAAACAGCGGACCAGCGAGGTCTACCGGTGGTGATGCCGCTGATGGATCTCGAAGATAGAACCGCCCTCCAGGTAAGTGACCTCTGGGGCGGTTTTGAAGAGAACATTCGTCGTGCCTCCCAGCGTTATCTGCCTGATGTGGTCCTGGCAGGCCGTCTGCACCGGCAGGGCCGCCGAGCCTGGAGTGGCGACTGGACGCTCTATCTGCCTGATGGAGTGGAGCAGTGGCAGATTCAAGGCAAGAGCGATCTGGCGTTGGCCCGCGAGGGAGTGCAGCGGGCGGTGGATCTGTTGGCTGCCAGGTTTGCACCCCAGAGTGCTTCTCAGGGAGTTGAGGCACTTCGGATAAGGGTTTCAGGTATGCTCAATCTGGCTGACTATGTTCTGGTCAAAGACTATCTGCGATCACTGGTGATGATAGAACAATTGGATCTGCTGGCGGTGGGGCCGGAGCAAGTCAGTTTTCTGGCCAGAGTGCAGGGGGGGCGTGAGGCACTGGAGCGGGGCATCCTACTCGGCGGCGTGCTGGAGTCGGTGGTAACCTCCGATGAGGTGGTGGAAGCAGAGGCGTCGCCACCGGAAGACTTCGATGTGCAGAGTCTCGACTACCGTTTGCGGCAGTGAGCCGGTTTGGATTGCATATCATTGATTAACCTGTCCGGCATCATCTGGTAATTTGTAAAAAATGCAGCCCAGAGACATACCCAACCTCATCAGCTTTTTACGCATACTGCTCTCGGTGCCAGTCGTCTGGCTGCTTTTTGAGCGGGAGTTTTCTGCGGCACTGATGTTATTCGCCATTGCGGGCATCTCCGATGGCCTGGATGGCTTCCTGGCCAAACACTACGGCTGGGAGAGCCGCCTCGGCGGGATGCTCGATCCCCTGGCAGACAAAGCGCTGCTGATGAGTTCCTTCCTGGTGCTCGGTGCGTTGGGACTGGTTCCTGTCTGGTTGGTAATCCTGGTGATATTCCGGGATCTGCTGATCATTGGCGGTGCGCTCTATTACCACTTCAGTGTCGAGGAACTGCAGGCCGATCCAAGTCTGATCAGCAAACTCAACACCCTGTTGCAGATATTGCTGGTTATTCTCGTGGTGACGAATGCAGGCCCCTATCCACTTCCTGCAGTGCTGATTTCAGCCCTGGTCTGGAGTACGTTGGCCACTACGGTAGCCAGCGGAGTGGGTTATGTCTGGGTCTGGTCGCGCAAGGCGAAGGAGAAAGGGTTGCGGAGTTGATAGCTGGCACCCACATTGGCTTTCTGATGTGTAGAGTATTTGGTGTTGGTCCTATAACCCAAGCACTTCCCGTACAAACGGGATGGTCAGTTTTCTTTTCGCCGCAAGCGATGCCTGATCGAGCTGTTCCAATAGACCGGTTATCGAACTGATGTCCCGGGGGATTCGGTGCAGCAGGTAGCTTGCGGTGTCTTTCGAAAGTTCCAGTCCACGTTGTTGCGAGAGCTGGGTCAGCAGTATCAGGCGGCCATCGTCATCCAGGGGTAGCAGGTGGTAACAGGGGCCCCATGTGAGGCGGGAGGCGAGATCCGCTAGACGGATGTCCACACCGGCAGGTGCAGAGTTTGCCGTTATCAGCAGTCGGGCATCACGCTCCCGAAGCTGGTTGAAGAGGTTGAAGAGGGCGATCTCCCATGCCGGGTCACCGGTCACTTTTTCCAGATCGTCCAGACAGACCAAATCCAGTGTCTCCAGTCCCTCCAGAATACCGGGTTCCAACTCGTTGATTTGTGCCAGGGGGATATAGGCGCAGGTTCCGCCGGACTCGTCCTGTTGGTGACAGGATGCCTGCAACAGATGGGTTTTGCCGGAACCGCTCTCCCCCCAAAGATAGATGAAAGAATCGGTTCCCGACAGCAGACGCGAAACGGCCTCACCATTGCGGCCGGGAATAAAACCGCTGAAGTTGACCGTAGGTTTTAACCCTATTCCCAGGGCCAGCTGACTGGACATGATTCTGGCGTGGTCAATCGTTGGGTGTGAGTTGCACAGCCTTGGCCGCGACCCGTTTGCCCAAAGCGCGGCAGAGCGTTTTCTCTTCATCGCTGAGGGGCAGATTGCTCTCGCCGCCGGCCAGGTGACTGGCACCGTAAGGAGTGCCGCCGGTTCTGGTGTGCAGCAGATCGGTTTCACTGTAAGGCAGTCCCATGAGGATCATGCCGTGGTGCATCAGCGGCAGCATCATCGAGAGCAGCGTGCTCTCCTGTCCACCATGCATGCTCGATGTGGAGGTAAAAACGGCTGCGGGTTTGTCGATCAGCGAGCCGCTCATCCAGAGACGACTGGTCTGGTCGAGAAAATATTTCAGTGGTGCCGCCATATTACCGAAACGGGTGGGACTGCCGAGGATCAATCCAGCACACGTCTGCAGATCAGCGTCAGTGGCGTAGGGTGCGCCCGACTCAGGAATGGACTCGGCGGTTGCCTCACAGATGCTGGAGACCTCCGGTACGGTGCGCAGGCTGGCGGTCATGTCGGCGACATCCTCCACGCCACGGGCGATCTGCCGTGCCATCTCTGCGGTGGCGCCGTGGCGGCTGTAGTAGAGAATCAGAATCTCGGCCATCTCAGATAATCTCCAGTACCTGTTTCGGGGGACGGCCGAGGGCCGCCTTGCCGTTCTTGATGACGATGGGGCGTTCGATCAGTTTGGGGTGGGCGATCATGGTGTCGATCAACTGATCCCGGGTCAACGAAGCATCATCGAGATTGTTCTCTTTGTACTCGCTCTCTTTCCTGCGCATCAGATCCCTGGGTTCCATGCCGAGCATGTCGAGGACTTGTTCCAGGGTATCCCGGTTCGGCGGGGTCTTCAGATACTCCACGATCTCAGGTTCAACGCCGTTATCCTTCAGCAACTGGAGGGTCTGGCGGGATTTGCTGCAGCGGGGGTTGTGAAAAATCTCCACACTCATTGGATTATTCTCTGGCTGAAAAACGCCTATTGTAACCATCGTTCAGGACGACGTCTCCCCACGGCCATTGGTTGGTGGCATACTGTCCATCTACTCTTTGCAAGGTAATGACATGAGCATGGATCCTGCGGCAAGAGGCCGTTTCTATCTGAACCGCATCAGGCAGTTCAGTGCATTGCTGTTGCACCATTTCGTCAAGGATGGGGGGGTGCAGAATACTGCGGCCCTGACCTATACCACGCTGCTTTCGCTGGTTCCTCTGATGACTGTCATGTTGGCGCTGTTTTCGGTCTTTCCCGCTTCGGAACGGGTGGCAGTGGAGATCGAGGACTTTGTCTTCAAGAACTTTGTTCCGGCAGCGGGAGAAGTGGTACATGAGCATCTGAGTAATTTCAGCAGCAAGGCGGCAAAGCTCTCTGGTGTGGGATTCGTCTTTCTGCTGGTGGTGGCGTTGATGTTGATGGGCAATATCGACAAGGTGTTCAACACCATCTGGCATGTGCGCAAGAAACGTGGAGCCATGTCGACCTTTATCGTCTACTGGGCAATCCTCTCTTTGGGACCCGTGTTGATCGTGGTCAGTGTGGGTGTGACCTCCTATCTGGTCTCAATTCCAATTCTCAATGATGATGAGACGGTGCAGCAGTTGCGTTCACGATTTTTGAGTATGAGTCCGGTCCTTATCTCCGCCTTTGCTTTTACCCTGCTCTATGCCGTGGTGCCGAATCGGAAGGTGCCGCTGCGCCATGCCCTTGCAGGAGGTATTCTCGCTGCCCTGTTGTTTGAGAGTGCAAAGCGGGGTTTTGCACTATATGTCACCCATTTTCCCACCTACGAGGCAATCTACGGTGCGATGGCGGTGATTCCGATATTTCTGATCTGGATCTACCTCTCCTGGTTGGTGACCCTGCTGGGGGCGGAGTTTACCTACTGTCTCGGCATCTTTCGGGATGACTGGCACGAGCGGTTAAACACTCGCGGTAGCAACTTTCTGTTGGCGCTTCGTCTGATTGGCCATCTGCGGGAGGAGCAGCGTTCATGCCAGGACCTGTCAAAGCGGGAACCGGAAGTCTCTGAAGAGCACCTGGAGGCGTCGCTGTTTACCCTGCAAGGGGCGAAGCTGGTGTTGCGTACAGAGGAGAAGAATTGGGCGTTAGCCAGGAACCTGCAGGAGGTGAAACTCAGTGATCTCTACCGTGCAGCGCCTTTTGTGCTGCCGGATGCTGATAAGCTGGATGAGGGGTCAGTGGTATTGTCGAGCATTCTGCAGACTCTCGAGAGAGATATTAAAAAGGGTATGAATTGCCCGCTGGAAGCGCTCTACCGTCAGGCTTAGACTCGGAATTGCTAAAGCGATGCTATTTGTATCTGACCTTTAGCCGCTCGTAATAGGGACTCGATGAAGCCTGTTCCGTCGGCACTATAACCGGTGCCGGTATCTGTTCCGCCACAAGATATTCGCGCCCGGTTTTGAGCTGCCCTTTGGTAGATAGTAGCGTGTTTTTTTTCGGGACTCCCCGGTCGACGTAGAGACAAGGCTGTGTGCGGAGGTCGCCACCACTCCCTCCGATGGGGTTGAGAGTAACCGGCATTACGTGCCCTTTTAGAAACTGTATCCCCAACTCCAACATATCACTGCCTCTCTTGAGTGCGCGTCTTACCTCACCGATTTTCAGACTGTCCGGCTGGTCGGGATGTTTTTCAGTGATCAATACCAGTTGACCGACCAGTTTAAGACTCGAGCTTTGCAGCGGCAGATGAATCGCTACACCGGTTTTGCTGCAGTTGGTCAGTTTGCAGGTTAATCGTTGGTGGCGGGGTTTGAAACTTCCGCCCAGATTGCCGGATGCCAGGGTCACCGACTCTCCTTCCTCCTCATCGGGTCTGCTGGCTGCAGGCGTGGCAATACCAAGAAAGTGGTGGATCGAACTGATGCCGATGGCAACGGTAACCTGGCCATAGGTATCCTGTCTTTTGCTGTTGCGTTCCACGCGGATATGCCAGGATTTCAGCATGTCGCGCAGCGTCACTGCAGCATCTTCCGAACTGAGGTGCTGCAGTCCCATTGGAGGGGCTTCACCACGTAGCTCGATCTTTCGCAGACTCTGGTGCAGGCGTTTGCTGACTGGATTGATGTTGAGCAGGCGGAAGCGGGGAGATGCCAATGTGCCGGAGGTATCCGGATCGAAAAGCCGTGGTGGCACCTCGCCCAGCATGTCGATGATATAGCGACCGGCCGGGTCCGCTTCGAATTTCAGTTCTTCGAAACGTGCTTTGCCTGCAAATTGGTTCAGAAAGCCGTAGCGGAGTCGTGCCTCCCCTGCCTTCAGATGGCAGGGGTCGAGCAGCGCCAGCAGCAGGATACGTTTCAACTGGTGGGCGACAGAGGCGTTTTTTGGTACGGCTTGGTCACGGTCGTCAACCAGATCGTGTTGTTGGTTCTGCTGTTCCGCCAGATTGTAGAGCTGGAGGATTTCACGCCAGGCACTGATGGCCTGGCAGTCATAACCTTCGAAAGTGGTCAGTTGGTCAAGAGAGAGGAACTTGATGGCGTAGTAGATCCCCCCCAACAGTCTTTTGCGGTGTTTGAGCCATGATTTCTGGCGCAGACATTCATTGACGATATGTTTGTGACCGTAGGCCATCTCCTGCATCAGCTGGCGGATCTGCTTCACGCTGGGTGCGCCGGGTTTGTTTGAGGCGATCCGGCAGAGCCGGGTTGTGGGCAATCGGTAGAGTTCCATCAACTCTATGCGGTCAGGGACCCGTCCAGGAAAACGGTTGAGTTGTGCAAGATTGGTGATGATCGCCTCAGCCACGCGTGCTGGACTGGCGTAAGGGAGGGATGCGATCCATTGGCGCAGGGATCCGGGATGTGTCTCCACATTCGGGTTTTCGATGGAATCGGGTGCAGGAACAGTAAACTTGGGACGCCGCATCGAATTATTTGGTCTGCTGAAAATCTGAAACATATTGATAGTATCGATATTCCGTGGCGGGTTCACCCTTTATAAGTTTCTGCTGATTGATGCAGTTGACGTCTCTTGGATGGTTATCGGCGGTCACCGTCAAATCTTGAAAATCGGGCTGCGGACTATTTTTCATGATTGAAATCCCCGGAATTTATCCCGACAATGGGGGTCGGATAATTGAGGGTGCCGTTGCCGGCGCTTCTCTCCAGAAGAATCAACAAGTACCAGAGGCACCCTATGCGCAATCCACTCCCAGTGTGGCGGCTACTACTATTGGGCTGTTTGGCCCTGTTCAGCACGGCATCGTTCTCAGAACCCGTGGACTTTGAGTTGCCGGGACTCGATGGCAAGACTCACAAGCTTTCCGACTACCGGGGCAAGTGGGTGTTGGTCAACTACTGGGCTACCTGGTGTCCTCCCTGCAGGGAGGAGTTGCCGGAGCTGGAGGTCTTTCACTCCAACCACAAGGACAAGGATGCCGTGGTGTTGGGTGTTGCCTTTGAGCGCATTGATAAAAAACGCCTGAGCCGCTTTGTCAAAGAGCAGTTTCTCAGCTATCCGATCCTGTTGGGCAAACCTGCCGCCGACTCGGAGTTAGGGAAAATCCCCGGCCTGCCGACCTCTTTTTTAATCTCGCCGAGTGGTGAAGTGGCGGCTCGGCAGGTGGGGCCGTTAACCGCAGATGACCTGGAAAGTTTTATTGCCAACAATGCAGAATAGGTGGCTCGATGTGAGGATTTTCATCTCCATTGTCCTGATGCTGTTCATGCTCACTGCCGGAGCGGTGAGCAGAGACCCTGTCGATCACTTTTTTGATCAGTCGCTGGGGGATTTCAGTGAGGAGTTGGAGCTTGCCCGCGAGGAGAGTAAAACGGGTATCCTTATCATGTTCGAGATGGATGAGTGTCCATTTTGTCATCGTATGAAAGACACTGTGCTGAATCAGTCCGAGGTTCAGGAGTACTATAAACAGCACTTTCTGATCTTCACCGTGGATATCGAGGGTGACGTGGCGATTACCGACTTCCAGGGTGAGCAGGTCTCGCAGAAGGATTTTGCCTTTAAACAGTTTCGTGTGCGAGCCACGCCGGTATTCGGTTTTTTCGATCTGGAGGGTAAACTGATCAGTCGTTTTACAGGTGCCACCCGCGATGCCCAGGAGTTTCTCTGGCTCGGAGAGTATGTGGTGAATGGCGAGTATAAAAAGATCAGTTTTTCCCGCTATAAACGACAAAAGAGAAAGGAAAAAAGAGCGCGGTGACCCGCCTTCGAATCCCGATAACCTTGATTTTTACTCTGGCTGGATGGATCTGTTTCGCGCCGGTCCGGGCGACCGACAGCCTGTCTGAGCCACTCCCGTCCCCCCTGACGCTGCAACAGGCACTGAAACTGGCCGATGGCGTGCATCCCGACAGGGAGCTGGCTGATGCGACGCTCCAACGTGCCCAGGCGGAACAGTCCGGTGTCGATGCCAGCGATGACCTGCAGTTTGGTTTCGAGGCGGCTCTGAAGGTGGTCAACCCTTCATACAACGCCGTCGATCAATCCAGCAATGACAGCTGGGCGAAACTGAAACTGAGCAAACGGTTGTATGATTTTGGCCGCACCGACAGTGCGCTGGCCGCAGCGGACGCGTCACGGCGAAGCGAGGAGTGGAATCTGCTGGATGTACGCCAACAGCGGCGACTGGAAGTGATGGCCAGATTCTTCGACGTACTGCTGGCGGACCTGGAATATGCGCGGGAGAATGAGGCGATGTCGATCGCCTTCGTCCGGTTGGACAAGGCTCGCAGCCGATCCGAACTGGGCGGAATCTCCGATCTGGAGCTGCTGCGGCTCGAAAATCTCTTTCAGAAGGTAAGGCGGCGTACCATCAGTAGCCAGAACAAGCAGCGTATTTCCCGCTCGCGTCTTGCCATCAGTCTCAATCGTCCCGATGACCTGCCTGCCGATCTTGTCTCTCCCGACCTGCCTGACCGATTGGTGCCTGAGAGTGTGGAAGCGCTGACCCAGCGTATTATTGATAGTAATCCCAGGTTGAAATCGCTGCGTGCACAGATGGATGCAACTGAACAGCAGATGCGTGCAGCCCGGGCGGGCGACAATCCGATAATCCGTGGGGAGGTCGAGGCCGCCACCTATAATCGGGAGTTGGGGGGGCGTAACCCACTGTCTGCTGCACTGGTGCTGGAGGTGCCGCTCTTTCTCGGTAATCGGGTCGGTGCCGAGGTTGCCTTGGAGCGTGCCCGTCTACGGGAGCGCCGGGCGGAGCTGGCCGTGCTGGAACTTGATCTGCGGCAATCGGCGTTGGAGCTCTGGCTGGAACTCGACCGGCTACGGGTAAGAAGGGAGGAGTTGGTGGTGACCGGCGATTATCGTGATCTCTCTCTTGATCGCAGCCGTACCCTCTACGACTTGGAGGTCTCCACCGATCTGGGTGATTCCATGGTAAGAATCTCCGACTGGCGCCTGCAGCAGGCTGAGACCGATTTTGAAATTGCGCTGGCGCATGCACGGCTCGATGCATTGGCCGGGGTGCTGTTGGATGAATTTGATATCACAGTGGGAAGTAAGGGGGAGGGGAAATGAAGAGAATGATTCGTGTGGTTGTCTGTTGTGGAATGCTCTTTTGCGGCACGCTGCAGGCCCAGGATTTGGATGCCCAGTTGGAGTGGCAGCAGCGGATAGAGTTGGGAACTGTCGTGAACGGGGTCGTGGGCCGGGTCAATGTGACTGCAGGCGAGCCGGTTACCCGGGGCGCTTTGCTGGTCGAGTTGGACCAACGGCCGTTGCAAGCCAGACTGGTAAAGGCAGTAGCGCAGAAAGAGGCAGCCAAGCAACAGATGGATGAGGCCAAGCGGGAGTTGGACCGTTCCCTGGAACTCTATGATCGAACATTGCTCTCCGACCATGAGCGGCAGCTTGCTGAGATCGATGCTGCCAAAGCGGATGCCTATCTGCGTGAAGCAGAGGCGGAGTTGACTCTGATAAAACTTGCGCGTGAATACAGCCGTATCAAGGCGCCTTTTAACGGCCGGGTGCTGGTGGTGAATGTCCAGCAGGGGCAGGCTGTGGTCAACCGTCTGCAGATCATGCCGTTGGTGGTAATGGTCAATGATCGGCAGATGAAAGCGGTGACTGCCGTTGATAGTGAAATGGCAGCAAGGCTGCGGCCGGGGCAGGCTGCTAAGGTCGGTGTTCATGGCGAATGGCTGCCGGGGGTCATTCAGTCCGTCGGGTTGGAACCTATGGCCGGTAGCGGTACGCCACGTCACTATCGTCTTGTAGTCGGGTTCAAAACCCCGAAGGGGCAGCAGTTGCGTCTCGGTGAGAAAGCCGTGGTAAGAATCGATGGGTAAAGCGGTGCAAACAGCACACCCGGTCTGTGTTCGCTGTCTTGTGGCGGGTCGGGTGCAGGGGGTCTTCTTTCGGGCCAGCACCCGTTACGAGGCGCAGAGACGGGGCATCACCGGATATGTCAAAAATCTGCATGACGGCCGAGTCGAAGTGATTGCCTGCGGTGATCCAGAGGCAGTCAATGAACTACGCGACTGGTTGCGCCAAGGACCGGCCAATGCCGATGTTTCAGGTGTTGCCTGTGAAAACCTCCACTTCCAGGAGTATTCCCACTTTTCTATTACCTGATGCCCAGGTTCTTTCTTGGTTTCCCGCAGTTTACTGCGAAGCGTCTGTAGCGGCGCCGTGCTGCGATTTGCCCATCTGCGGGGTCATCGCGGCGAGGGCGCCGTTCCTACAACTTTATTTTGACTCCAGCCCTCAGACAGTAACCATCCGTTATTGATGCTGAGGGGCTGCCGGGACGTCCACACTCCCATTGGTCGCATCGGTTGCGGTATCCTCCATCGGACGGAAGACCGCAGGTTTCCCGTTGGCCAGGGTAGCTGTCTGCTCCTCCTCCTTGAGGACAGGTGCGGTGGGAGCCGCTGCTGACTCTTGAGCCATAGGGGCCGGTTCCGGATAGCTGAGGGGTGCTAGAGGTTCCTGGAAGGCAGGAGCAGGAGACGGCACTGGTGGGGATTCAATCGGTGCGGGTTGTGATACCACTGGCGCCATTGGTTGTGGCATCTCCATTGGTGGGGGGGGCATCTCACCAGCCGCTGCCGGTGGCATCGGACGATAACTGTATTCGGCCGGTGGAGTGTAATCGCTTTGCGGCGGCTGTTGTGGTGCGTAGTTGGGGTATTGCGGATAAGTTTGGCTGTTGCCGCTGGTTTCGTAGTCGTAACTCGGCGCATATTGCTGTTGTGGAGCGGTGTCATAGGTTGGCGGGTTATAGGCCGGCGCTCTGTAGACGGGTTGCTGCTCACTATATGGCTGGGTGGTTGTGTAGTCGCTGTATTGTTGTGGGTAGCTGCCCTGAGGGGGGGCATTGTAGTAGCCGGGGCTGTTGCCATAGGGGGCATAGCCGCTGCCAGGCTGGGCGCCATAACCGTAGACCGGTGGGGACTGGTAGGCCGGTGCACCGCCATATCCGTATCCATATCCCTGGTTATAATTTGGTTGTTGTGCGGGATAGTAGGGTTCCGGGTAGCGTTCTTCACGCCGATTGGAATTGAACATGTTGTTCATGGGGTTTGGCGCCCCCTTCATCATGTTCATCGGATTCATATTGAACTGTTTGTTGTTGTTCCGGTTGTCGCCGCGATATGCCGGAGCGGCGTATTGAGGCGTTTGCGTGCCGTAGCCTTGAGCGCCATAAACCGGTTCGTTGTAGGCGGGCGCCTGCTGTCCCCTTGAGGATGGATTGTCGTAGTATCCCCCCTGCGTGGGATAGCCTTCGTCAGCCTGCGCATTTGTCAGGCAGAACGTAGTGATACAGGCGGTGAGCCATAGTTCACGCTTCATTATTCACTCCTCTTCAGAGAGTTTTTCCGTTGATTCGGCGAAGCCCCTAATATAAGCCCCAGTCGTGGTTGTGTAAAATTAGGGATTGCCCTAGGAGTTTATCGAGTCAGGCTCATGTTGCTTCCACTACTCACCAACGGACATATACTGAAACGCTACAAACGCTTTCTGGCGGATGTCGAACTGGCCGATGGTTCCGTCGTAACCGCCCATTGTCCAAATACTGGCAGCATGCGTGGGTGCTGGGAACCAGGAGCGCTGGTACAGATCAGCCACAGCGACAATCCTCGCCGTAAGCTTGCCTGGACGCTGGAACGGGTGGATATGGGCGCAGGCTGGATCGGCGTTCATACCGGCCGAACGAATCCGGTGATCAGCGAGGCGTTGCGTGAAGAGCGGATCCCGGGTCTGAAGGGGTACCGGAATGTGCGGACTGAAGTGACCTTCGAGGCAGCGGGTTTTCCCCGTTCCCGCTTCGATATGTTCCTGAGTGATGGCCCGGCGGCGGATGTCTGGGTCGAAGTCAAAAATGTCACGCTCTGGGAGGAGGATGAGTCGCTCAGTTTTCCGGATGCGGTCACTGCACGGGGTTTGAAGCATCTTGAGCTACTCGCGGAGGCCTGTCGCCAGGGATATCGTGGTGTGATGATCTATGCGCTCAATCGGCCGGAGGGGGCGTGTTTCCGCCCAGCTGATGAGATAGATCCCGTATATGGAAAAACGCTGCGCAGGGTGGTGGAGGCTGGAGTTGAAGTGGTGGCTGTGCGTATTCTGCACCTGCCGCAGGCGATGAAAGTGGGTGATCCGGTGGCGGTGGATTTGAGCTGAAATTTTTTCAGGGTCGAAAAGCAGCAGGGAAGTTCGGTTCAATAGCCGCTGGAATTGAACTCCAGGCCCTCAGGCATTTCCGGCAGTAGTTCCACGCCGCTACGGATTTCGCCATCCGGCAGCAGGGCAAGCCAGCGATAACCCGGCGGGTTGTCGGCAAGGCCGAATTTGTCCTGGCCTGCAATGAACTGGATACAGGTAGAGGGTGAACCAAGCAGCAACAGGTTGTGGTAGTTGTGCTCAAATTCCTGGTGGATATGGCCGCATAGGATGCCTTTCACCTGTTTGTGTTTTGCCAGCAGTTCGAAGAGCGGTTCTGGATTGTTCAGGGCCATGCTATCCATCCATGCGCTGTTCACTGGAATCGGATGGTGATGCATGCAGACCAGTGTATGCTTGTCCGGGTGTTTTTGCAGTTCATCCTCGAGCAGTTTCAATTGGCTCTCATCGAGATGGCCGCCGGGCTTCTTGGGAATGGTGGAGTCCAGAAAGATCAGTGACCAGTTTCCCTGCTGTGTGCTGGGAATAGTGGATATGCCGTCCTGATTCAACAAGCGGGCCATAATTTCGGGAATGTCGTGGTTCCCAGGCAGGCAGAAGGTTGGAGCGCCAAATCTGGCAAACTGCTTCCTGAGCCGACGGTAGCCGGTTTCAGAAGCGTCATGGACCAGATCGCCGGTGGCAAGGATCATGTCTGGAGTCCCCAGCTGCTCCAGCGCCATTGCCGAGACCAGGTTGAGTGTCTCCTGTGTATTCATACCGAGCAGACAACGCGAGGTGTCAGCATAGAGATGACAGTCTGTCAGCTGTAGTACTTTCAGGCTGCCTTCAGGCAGGTTTTGGAATGTGTTGGTGTCTGCGGACATCGTTGAAGGTTGGTCAAGCCTTGAAAGTTCTGGTTACCGGGCATACCCGGCTAACCTTTGTAAAACAGATTTTCAGTCTGATTATAGTAGTCTAATAAAATCTGTTGAAACAATGAAGCGTGTGCGCTTTTTATGAAAAATGTGCATTAGATTCTGTTTAATGTGCATAATTTAACTTTTTATTGCGAGTTTTAGTGCTGATGTATGCCTGTTTTTTCCTCAAGGCCAGTTTACCATGACCCTAAATGAACTCCGATACATCGTAGCTGTTGCTCGTGAGCGTCACTTTGGGCGTGCTGCGGAAGCCTGTTTTGTCAGCCAACCTACCTTGAGCGTGGCCGTGAAAAAGCTGGAGGCGGATCTGGGCGTCAGTCTGTTCGAACGTGGTCAGGGTGAAGTTACCCTGACACCGGCGGGAGAGCGCATCGTTGTTCAGGCTCAGAGGGTGCTGGAGGAGGCTGGTTTCATCCGAACCCTGGCAATGCAGAGTAAAGATCAACTGGTGGATCCCCTGCGGGTCGGCGCCATCTATACCATTGGTCCCTACCTTTTTCCCCATCTGATTCCGGAACTGACCCGACGGGCCTCCAGGATGCCGCTGGTCATTCGGGAAAACTTCACCGCAATGCTGTCGGAGCAGCTGAAGCAGGGTGAATTGGATGTGGTTATCATCTCACTTCCCTATGATGAGCCGGGCATCCAGACCCGGCCACTCTATGATGAGCCCTTCTCCGTGTTACTGCCAATAGCGCATCGGTTGACTGATTTGGATGCCATCTCCACCACCGATCTCAGCGAGGAGAGTGTGCTCTTGTTGGGTGATGGGCACTGCTTTCGCGATCAGGTGCTACAGGTCTGTCCGGGCTGTCTGCAGCCCAGTTCCAGTGAAAGCAGCCTGCAACGCAATCTGGAAGGGGGTTCTTTGGAGACCATCCGCTACATGGTTGCCGGTGGTATCGGGATAACCGTGTTGCCGGATACAGCAATCAACCCAAATCCTTCGTCGGATGAACTGGTCACCACCCGTCCCTTCAAGGGAGATCCCCCTTATCGCCGGGTCGCCCTTGCCTGGCGCAAGAGTTTTCCCCGTCCGGAAGCTGTCGATCTGCTCTGGGAGACGATACGGGCCTGCCAGATTCAAGGTATTTCCCTGGTCGATTAGTCGTTCCTGCAACCTCAGCCCTCACCAGAATTTCGGCGGTTGTTGGCCGATTCAAGCACAGCGGAACCGGTAACTCCTGCGCCCTGCGGGTTAGAAACTGGGGGATCACCTGCCATATTGTGAACTGAGTCACAAAAAGCCACTGCCGGATAGGATTTTTCTTCCCTTCCTGTGTTATCTATCCCATCGCGAACCGGGAACGTTCGCTAAGGCAGGGATTTGATGCAGTGTCATCAAAGTGAAAAACAGTACATGGACAGTATGAAAAAGAACAATATCGGACTGGATCTTTTAGCCCTGCTTGCCGGCGTGGCTTTGGTGTTTGCCTTTGCCCCCTTTCATCTGCCGTGGCTGGCGCTGGAGAGTGGCAAGCCTATGCTGCATGCCACCAATAAGGGGATTAGCGCGATTATTGGTCCTCGCGGCAGACTCGTTGAGACCCGAAGCGATGGAGAGAGCTGGTTCGACGGCAGCATCCAGCCCAGGCGTGGTAAGACCCCTTATACGGCCTGGGGTGAGTGGCCTCTACTGCTATTGATGATCACCCCCCTGTTGCTCGCACTGGCGGCAAAGATACGGATTATTCGATACACGTCATTTTCAACGCATAAAACTTCGATGCCTATTGCGTCGATGGTTGAATGAATAAACAAAAATGGAAAACAGAGCATGAAGAGACCGATCGCAATTATTGCAGCGAGTATTATCTCCGTTATGGCGGTGTTGGCTGTCGCCATAAATACCGGAGAGGTAGAGCCAGTGTCAGTTGACGAAACGGTCTCACTGCCGGAACGGACATTACGCAATGTGGTAAAGGATTTCCTGCAGATTGAGGGTGATGCATCTGAAGGTCAGGCCAGTGAACTTGCTGTGGGTGAACTGCGAAAAGAGCGAGACCGCCTGGTGGTGAATGACGTACTCCCCCCCGCAGCGGAAACATTGCGAACATCGGTGGAAGAGATGCGGTTGGAGGTTGAACGGATCAACCAGGAAGCGGAGGAAGCAGAAGGCCGGGTGGGTGGCAAGGATGTTTACAGCAAAGAGACCGAGCAACTGCTTGCAGAAGCGGATCTTTTGATGGCGGAGGTCAGCCAGAAGTACGGCATTACACAAGGCGAAATCCTGGCATTGACAGACATACAGCCCGAGACAACCGACCCTGAACTGATCGAACTGAATAGTAAACTCGAACAACTCGATGATGAGATGATCGAACTGGAACGCCGCGCCGGCAGTTTCTGATAACGTAAAAAATACAAAATTAAGGGAATTAAACTCATGGATATGAGGCTTACGGCCAGGTTTTCTGGTGTTTTCTGCGCATCATTGATTTTTCTTGCAAACGCGGCAGCCAATAGCGGGCTGGTCGGCTCCCTGGAGGGCGAGGCCCAAGTCAATCAGGGTACCCTCGACTACACATTGCCGGTTGATCTGCCGGAAGGGCCGAATGGACTGGCGCCGGGATTGTCTATCAGCTACAGCCCACGTAATCCCAATGGTGTCTTGGGTATCGGTTTTAAACTGACTGGTGAGTCCGCCATTACCCGCTGTCCGGCCAACAAGGAGATCGACGGTGAACGGGGTGGCGTGGGATTTGATAACAGGGATCGCTACTGTCTCGACGGGCAGCGGCTGATCGCCATAGCAGGTCAGGATGGTGAAGATGGTACTGAGTACCGCACAGTTGCAGAGAGTTACGCAAGAATTGAATCCCACGGTTCATTGGGTAGTGGACCGGAGCGCTGGACGGTTTGGAGCAAGCAGGGGTATATCCTTGAGTACGGTGACTTATCAAATACTCGAACCTCTGCAGCCGGGCGGGTTGAACCTGCCGCCTGGAAACTCAGTAGCCGGCGTGACCGTTTTGATAACCGGATTCAATACCATTATCGCAAAGATGGTGGGTTGAGTGTCCCGGATGCTATCGAATACAGCGTGCATCGGGTCGAGTTTGAATACGAGGCCCGTCCCGATAATCTCAGCGCCTATCAGTTTGGAGAAAGACGTGATTTGGGACTTCGGCTTGCTTCGCTGAATATCCTGAGCGATGGGGAAAAACTGCGGGAGTATAGTTTCAGTTACGAATTCGACGAAACACTGCCCTTCAGTCGTATCAGTGCCATCCAGCTTTGCGATGGCCTGGGTGAGTGCAGTCCTGCGACCCGATTTGAGTGGAATGAAAATACCGGTTTCGACTTTTTCAACGATCCCTCAATTCTGACCGGTAATACCTTCTCAACCTTTGCCCTGGGAGATCTGAATCAGGATGGACTGACTGATCTCTGTTATCTCAATCAGGGACTCTACTGTGGACTGAGTAATGGGGATCATCCAGTTGGATACTCGAAATGGGCGGATCGGCTTGATGCAAAACATTGGCATAAGCCCAAAATATCTGGGACTTTGATGTTGCTGGATCTCAACGGCGACATGAAGTCAGATTACTGCATTCAGGACAACAGAGGCATCTTATGTGGTTTAAGCGATGGTCAGGAGTTCAGCAATAATCGCTACTGGACAAGGTCGTTGAATCGCAAGGATACACTGCGTTTTTCCGATATCAATAGTGACGGCTATGTTGATATCTGCAAATTTGGAAACGATGGTGTCAGTTGTGTATTGAATCGGAATGGCAAAAGGTTCGGACCCCTCGTGACGCTCTCAGAGAGTGGCTGGCCAGCTGGCAGTGACGATATTAAGAACAACACTCTGAACTTTATCGACATCAATGGCGACAGCCTTATCGATATCTGTGGTGCAGATGATCAGGGTTTTCGTTGTGCTCTCGGTCTGGGGGTCGATGCGGATGATATGCCGCTGTTTGGCGAGAAAGAGAGTTGGTCAGCGGAATTTGGCCGCCAGTGGGCGAACAAAGGCTTTGCCGGCACTTTTCGTTATGGTGATCTCAATGCGGATGGCCTCTCGGATATCTGCTTTCGTCAATCGCGCAATTACTCCTGTGCCATCAATACCGGATCGGCCTTTGCTTCACTCAAAAAGCGGGTGGACGTCACTTATGAGTGGGGCACGGATGAGGATATGGAGAAGAACCATAACGATAACAGTCTGAATCTGCTTGATATCAACGTAGATGGCCGGGCTGATGTTTGTACCGGTTCCGGAAGCGAAGCCTTCAGTTGTGCGTTGAACAATGGTGAAGACTTCGACGTCATGCGCAAGTATGCGAGTCTGAAGCCGAGTGTGGACGTCATGACTTTGTATGGCGGTACCAAGGTTATGCCGAAAGAGAACCCGTTGCGTATGACCGACATCAACAACGATGGTTCGCCTGATGTCTGCTATCGCAGTTACAAAGGCATCAATTGCACTATTGGCAACGATAACATGGCCAACCTGCTGGCAGCGGTCACCACCGGCTACGGTGCGCGTACGGAATTCGAATATGGCCGCCTGAGTGATGAGGATCTTTACGAGCGTTATGAGGATGCAGTAGCGCCCGTATTCGATATGCAGGGTGTCACCCGGTTGGTGCGCAGTATATCTTCCTCCGATGGCATCGGCGGCATGAACCGCATTAGTTACCACTATGCCGGGCTGAAGACCCACAAAGATGACGGCAGTCTTGGGTTTGCCGAGGTCAGCAGCCATAACCATACTACCAACAGAAAACATATCACCCGCTACTATCAGCTTGGTGATTTCAGTGGCCGTGTACGGGAGATAGAAGAGCGCGTTGGTGATGTGGTAATCCTCAGGAATAGACTGACCTATCGTGAACTACCTTCTTACTTCGATAATGTGGTCAGCGTACAGCCTCATACTCAAGTGCTGGAACAATATGAACTGGATGGAAGCCACATCAAAACCGAACAGACCAACCATGCAGAGTACGATGAATATGGCAATGCGCTACGTATGGTGGTGGAGATCAACGGGGCAAATGGCGACTTTGTCAGAAAGGAGAGCAATAGCGTCTATCGCAACGATGAGTCTGCCTGGCTGATCGGCAATCCGCTCAACGTGGAGGTTACCCACTCCACCCGCGAAGGTACGCTGACTCGATCGACCGGTTTTGATTACGATCACGTAAACGGTGTTTTGCGAAGTGAGGTTATCGAACCGGGCAATAGCCTCAGCCTGACCAGTGAGTTTGAATACGACGAATATGGCAACCGTACCGGCACCGTCTTGAGCGGGCAGGGCGTGCAGCCCCGCCGCTCATCGACAACCTACGATAGCTCAGGACGTTTCCCCATCAGACGTGCCAACGCCCTGGGGCATGAGGAGACCATCGAATACGATCCGAGCTGTGGTCTGCCGGTCAAGCAGACCGGTCCCAACGGCATCAGCGCCCACTGGGGTTACGACACTCTCTGCCGTAAAACAACGGAGCGCCGCGCCGACGGCACAGAGACCCGCTGGGCCTACGAATGGAGTGACGGTGCCAACGCCGGTCTTATCTTTGATGACTTCAGCGTCTACAAGATCACTGAGAGCGCCACCAGCGTATCACCCAAGACCGTCTACTACGATGCACTTAACCGTGAGGTGAGAACCCTCACCCGTGGCTTTAACGGCAAGAACGTCTACCAGGACAAACAGTACAACGCAAAGGGGCAGATCATCGCCGCCACCTTGCCCTATTTTGAGGGCGAGTTCCCCGGCGCGAACGCATATTGGGTCACCAGTGAGTACGACGAGATGGGGCGGGTGGTGGTGCAGAACAAACCCTCCGAGACGGGCCATATTCCCACCTACTACAGCTACCAGGGATTGACCACCACAGTAATCGACCCGGAAGGTCGCGCAAGGGTGGTAACGAAAAACCTGCTGGAAAAAGATGCGCAGGTTGTCGAGGCAGGCATATCCACCATTACCTACACTTACGATCCCATCGGCAACCTGATCGCAACAGACACCAACGGATTCATTATCCGCAATCGATATGACAACCGTGGCAACAAGGTCTCAATGGATGATCCCTCCATGGGACATTGGACGTATCGCTACAACGCCTACGATGAATTATTACGACAGAAGGATGCCAAGGGTCAAGTGGTCAAGCAATCCTACGATTTGCTTGGTCGCTTGGTCAGGCGTGAAACCGCTGAAGGTGTCGCAACCTGGGAGTACGACATAGCGGAAAACGGCATCGGCAAACTCGCCAAAACCACATCACCCGACAACAGCCGTTCGTTCGAATACGACGCCCTCGGCCGTGCTGTTTCTACCAAGATAAAAATAGGAGAGAAAAGTTTTACCAAGCAGGTTGCCTACGATGCCCAATCCCGTCCCGTCAAAGAGACCTTCCCTGACGGTATAGAGATCGAACGGGTCTACAATCAGGACGGCTATCTGAAAACCGTGCGCATGCCAAAAAAGGAGGTTTGGGACTATGACTATATCCGGCTTGAGGAGTCGTTAGATGCTTTTGCAAAAGAGATTTTTTCGCTGCAAAACCGCATGATGAGCCATGAAAAAAAGGCGAAGGCCCTTTATGAAAAAGCGGAAGCTGCACGTGCCACTGAGCTTCTAGCCCTTCAAAAAGCGTCAGATGCCTCCGACGATGCTCAGAGACTTGAGCTGCTAGCACAACAACTCACAGCAAAAGCGGAGGAACAGCGGCGGCAGGCTGCATATTATCGTCAAGTGTCGAGCAAATACACTAGAGCTTATGGCGATCGTTTGTTTGAATATATGGACTCATCGGGTGGCCAGGCTCGGTATCGTTATTCCTATTGCAATAATTATAACCGGAAAGGCAAATGCAATGGTTATGGACATTATGATGTCCAGGTACCGATTGCTATTTTTCCAACTAAGAGGTGTGGTTCGGCAAAGTCAATATATCAAGATCAATATTGGAAATATGGAGCTGCCACATCGTATGTATGTGCAGGTGGGCCACCTGCGAATGTAAACTTTGCCCGTTATTTTAGTGGGAAAGCGAGTAACATTGGTCCAACTTTATTGACAATGGAGGCAGGATTTCGACAAGATGCGGCCGAAGAAAAGCGGCAGCTGGAAGCACAGTACAAGGAAAAATCTAAGAAAGATAAAGAGCTGGCTGAAAGCTACTATGCACAAGCTAAGGAGCAGATGCAGTTTCTGGATGAGGTTGTTACAAAGTTACAAGATTACCAAGCTGCATCGGATATCATTCAGCGCCAACTTGATGGATACAACAACAATGAAGGGTATGTCACCCTCTGGTCAGCCACCAGTCGTGATGCTTCCGGCCGCCTGAAAGGAGAATTCACCGGTAACGGCTACCTGACCCAGCGCATCTTCGATCCCTACAGCGGCCGTCTCAAGGAGATCAAAACAGGCGTCGCAGAGAACGACCCGATCCGCAACCTGCACTACAGCTACGATAACGTCGATAACGTTACCCAGCGAGACGACAGGGTTAACGGCATCAGCGAGAACTACCAGTACGACAGCCTCGACCGCCTGCAACAAGCGGGCTACTACGGTGTTGGTACAGGTGTAAGCGACACTCTCAGCTATAGCTACGACATCAACGGTAACATCCTGCACAAATCCAATGCAGGAACCATGTCGTATGATCAGGGTAACCGCATCCTCGCTCTGAACCGCAACGATGGTACCTACGAGGATTACACCTATGACGCTAACGGCAACATGGTCAGCGGCAGCGGGCGTGAGATCGAATGGACCTCATTCAACAAACCGTTGAGGATCAAAACAAAAGATGCTGACGTCAGTTTTGCATACGGTCCAGACAACAGTCGTGTCAGCAAGCAGAGCCTCGACCAAGAGGGACAGGAGACCACCTGGTATATCGGCAAAGGCTACGAGTTGATCACCGCCGTGGATATGGACGGCAACCATATCGAGCGAAAGAAACACTTCATCTACGCCGATGGAGAAGTCATCGCGATCCAGGTCAGAACCATAGAAAATGGCCAGAAGCAGGCGGATCAGACCCGCTATCTGCACAAAGATGCACTCGGCAGCGTTGACACCATCACCGACTCTCATGGTGCGATCATCGCCCGCATGGGCTATACCCCCTTCGGCCAGCGCCGGGCGGTAAATGGACAAGAGATCGACCAGTCGTTCCAGCGCAAACTGACCAACCGGGGCTACACCGGCCACGAACAGATCGACAATATCGGCCTGGTGCACATGAACGCCCGGCTCTACGATCCGGAGATAGGCCGGTTCCTCTCGGCAGACATCTACATCCAGGAACCGGGCCTGTCGCAGAACTTCAACCGCTACATCTACGTGATGAACAACCCGTTGAAGTATAACGACCCCAGCGGCCACTTCATCAACTTCATCATCGGTGCGATCATCATGATCGTCTCCCAGTTTATCGATAATCCCTACATCCGGATGATAGGCATGGTTGTTGGTATGGCGATGATGGGGGGTGTATTTTTTGGAGAAGCATTATTTACCGCTGCGGCAGGAGGGTCGGGAGCCAGTGGCGCGTTCATCACAGTCGGCAGCACCAGTTTCCAAGTGGCGGCAGGGCAAATAACACTGGCTGCCCTGAATGGCGCAGCAATAGGCGCCGTAGTGGGTGGTGCCACAACCGGCACCCTAAAAGGTGCGCTGAAGGGGGCTGCATTTGGTGCGGTCAGTGGTGCAGCTGCAGGGTATATTGGTCATGGCGGTAATGGGGGAGGGCGGCTATTTGATAGCGATGGAATTACATCGTTGGCCCATGGCGTCTCTCAAGGCGCAATCAGCGAGATGCGTGGTGGTGACTTCAAGAGTGGATTTGTGGGAGCATTTGTGGCGCATATGTCGCCAGCTGCGAGATGGGCAAAGACCAATGCGGCGCCGATGCCAATTCGCACTATGACAGCCGCCGCGCTCGGAGGACTTGCATCAGCAGCAACAGGTGGCAGTTTTGCCGCTGGAGCGTATCATGCGGCTATGGTGCATTTGTTTAATGCGGAAGGACAATATGACTCTGATAGAGTCAAAGCCACTTGTGACGACAGCGTTGAATGTACTAGGAAGGTTTCAAATGTTAGTAACGTTGCTAGATATAAGCGGCCTCCGTTAGTCTCATCACTATCTAAAAGTTTCGGTTGGGCCGAAGGTGTTGCTGCAGCAACAGATGTTTATATTCAGTTGGATTTTCGGACAAAAATAATTGATACCATAGAGTTCTCCTACTATGAAAGCAAATATCTTGTCAGAGAATGGTGGGTTTATGGGGATTATATGGTTGGACCAAGTGACTATGAAGCCTGGTACCCAGATCCGGACATCCCAACTCAGCGAGAGTTGCTAAATAGTAGGGAAGTAGGTCTTGTGCCAATAGAAGAAGTACCATTTGATTTGAGGTAGAAATGCAGAATTATTTGCGTGTATTTGTTGCTGGCGTACTAATTAGTTGTTCTTCTGTTGCGTGTGCTGAACGATATGAAAAAATAAAATTCCCTGTGACCAGTCACTGTGTAAATGATGTTGTGAAGTATCTTAATACTTTGCAGTCCATTGATGGGTTTTATGGAGAATATCATTCATTCGATTACGATGGAGGAGTTGATTTAGGCGTTTCTGGATATGCAATTATTGGCAGTATTTATAAAGACAAAGAATCTTTAAAGTCATATGTAAATGGTTCAATAGTAAAATGTTTGCCTAAAAGAACAAAGGTACTAGATTTGCACTCTGTAAATGGACTTGACGAGTTGAGTGAATTCTTAATGTTAAGAAAAATTAATAAAGACAAAGAATTGTACCTATTGTTGAAGGATGGCACTATGCGGATATATTTTTAGGAAATAATTAATGAATCAATAGGGTTAGACTCGATTGATAAATAGTCAATCAGCTAGTGGAGAATCGAATCACTCCGAACCTTCTTTTCTAACAGGACATAAACAGGATGGCTACGCAAAACTTCGACCAGGAATTGAACGTCAGCGGTCTGGATTGCCCGCTTCCCATTATTCGCACCAAGGCTGCATTCGCCAGAATGGATTCAGGTCAGATACTCCAAATCAAGGCAACCAACCCTGAGTTCACTCGTGAGGTCCGGGTGCTGACCGCACACGGTCTCTACGAATTGATCGACGAGTCGATCACTGAGCAGCAGCTTATCTACCTGGTGCGAAAAAAGTAAGAGGGTTCCCTGCGACTTTGCAGTTACAAAGTCATCTCTATACAACACCAAATCACCCATATCATCATTGGCAGCAGTGACGTAAAGCTTACGAATGGCCAGAATGTGTACGGCGCCGTTGATGATGTCTCACTGACAAAATCCGAATCGGCCAGGGCCTACAAAAATGTGGACAACCGGGCCTGCTATTTCGGTAGTAACTATGAGCTCATTTCAGAAAACGGGAATGACTCGCGTTATATGATGGTGGAGGAAGTACGCTGACGTTTCGCTCATTCCATTATGATGTAATCCTATATAGAGCGTTCTGATCACATAGTCGCCACCGACAAATCGACTGCAGTGAGTCTGATCCTATCGATTGGACATGAAAAGGCCCCGACCGGGCAACTGGTCGGGGCCTGTGAGGAATGAGCAGCATCCATGCCGCATGTCGTTACAGCTTAGGCCATGGTCACAGCTTGTTGCTGTGACATTCTGAGCAGGTGACGGGTGTGCCCTTGGGCACAAAACCACCATCTTTTATGCCCCGGAAATCGCGGTCGGCCGCAGTACGCGAGAGCACGGAACCTTCGCCGTTCTGGCCATGGCATTCACGGCATGCATCCTTGTCGAGATTCTCCTTATGCTTGGCGTCGGCAAAGCTGGTGATACCCACTGCATGCATTCCGTGAGGACCTTGCAGACTCTGACGAGAACCGTTGGGACTCAAGCTGTCGGCATTGGTGTGGCAAGTGTCACACTCGACGATGGTGCCCGTGTACCCCTGCAGCTGGTTGGCCGTGCCGTTGAAGCTGGCCGGTACGATATTCTCAGCAAAGCGATTATTGTCCGGTACGATCGGTGTCGCCTTGGTATCACCAGTGAGAAAGGCCTGACGCAGACGGATACCGTCCACATTGCCATCCATATCCCGTGTGTTGACTACTGTGCCGGTGTCTCCTGCCTGGTTGGTGACGACATCACCGGTATGGCATGAGCCACAACCTGGCTCATTGGCCCAGGGAACGCGCGGCTGCGGGTCGTTCGGGTCATAGAAGTTTCCGATCATCTCAAAGGCGCCCACATTAGTCGGAGAAACATTCTGTGAGAAGTCTGCACCGACCTGCTGCATGTTACCGTGGCAGTCGCTACAGAGCATGTCTCCGTTGAACATGGCACCGCGCAGACACTGAGTGTCAGTGCCAGGATGACACTGGTAGCAGCTCTCTTCCATGGCTGTTACACGGGCAGCCTGGTTGGTGACGATGCCGTCAGCGTTTTGGATTGGCGCCGGTATCTCCGGGAACAGACCCGTGGCACCATGGTGGCTGTGCATGACGTTGGACATGGTGCTCTGAGTCAGCTGTGTCCGGCCATTGGCGTTGATGGGATCGTTCTCCGGTCCCAATGGACCCACATGGGCCAGGTCCAGCGCCGGGGTGTAGTGACAGCGTTGACAGACTACCGGGGCCTCACTCTCCAGGCTGGTGTTATGTTTCTGGTCGTGCAGACGCAGGATGTTGATGTCGGTGGCATACTCGATGCTCACGTTCAACGGTAGATTGCCCAGAGCCGGGTCATCGAGCTGGTCGGCCACGTTCGTCAGATTAACCAGTGCCGCACCGGCATGCGGTGTGTCGGTTACGTCCGCCGAGTGGCAGTTCTTACAGCTTGCCTCACCGGAGATCGGCAGCACCGTATCAGTAGTTGCCACGGTGTTGCCAGCCACGTTGGCCTGCACACGCACCAGCGGATAGGGGTTCTCGCGGCCGAAGTCGTCAAATGCGGCAAATGGAATGCCCGCACCCTCAAACCAGTTTATTTTTTCCGCCACATAGCCAAAGGGGAAGTTGACGAAGAACGGCTTGTCATTATAGAACTCCTCGGCCACATGGGGCATGTTGCCCAGATAAGGAGCCGTCATCCCGGGCATGGCGTGCATGGTGGCCACCAGGCTCTCGTCACCACTGTTGAGTAGACCGTCAGCACCTATGTAGAGCGCTTCCAGGTTGGGTACCGGCAGGCCAATATCATCTGTCATACCCATAACACCACCAGCCAAAGGCGTTACCTGTGGGGGATAGAATGCGTCATAGGCCCCTGCCGAGACAGTATTCCAGAAGTTTGTCTTGAACACGCTGCCGTCCGGTGCAACGCCTGTGAAGACGTTGGGATCGTTCAGAATCGGATCATTGGGATTGGACACCGCTGAGTAGACAACCTCGGCCTGTGTATTATCGAGTAGTTGAGGCGTGGCGCCCTTCTGCACCACCTGTGCCAACAGGGCCTGGAACGGCGGCAGGATGCTCGCAATACGGGTATCGAAATCGCCGCAGTGCATACCCAGATCATTGATGGCTATTACCCTATGGGTGGTGTTGCCAACAAAGGGTTCTTCCGCTACCGGACCTTCATTGTTTGGGATAACACCCTCGTCAGCTGAATTCCGGCTGGTGGAGTTGATGGAAACATCCGGGGCTGGGATGACTGGCGGCGGTGCGCTGTCCTGCACCGTGATGGTGCGGGTTTGCTGTGCGCAACCAGCCTGACCATCACTGGCGTTTAATGTGGCGGTGAATACACCTGCCGAGTTGTAGCTGATACTGCCTGGATCCACAATGTTGCTACTTGCCGGGTTACCGCCTCCGAAGCTCCAGCTGATGGTTAGTGGATCGTTGTCCGTGTCGGTAACCGTGGCGCTGTAGTTCACCGAGGCACCCACGGTAATGGTGACGTTACCGGACGGTGTGTCGATAGCACAGGCAGGCGGATTGTTAACCGGTGGTGGTGGCTGATCGTCGACGATAGTCGCCGTAGTGGTATCCGTGCCGGTGGCACCGTCATTGTCGGTTACGGTCAGGACCACCTGGTAGGTGCCTGCAAGTGCATAGGTATGATTCTGGTTGGCGCTGTTACTGCCGTCGCCGAAATTCCAATTGAAGGCGACAATGCTACCGTCTGGATCATTGGAACCGTCGCTGCTGAAATTCACGTTAACCCCGGTGGTGCCCATATAGGGGCCATTGGCATTGGCCGTCGGCGAAACGTTGGGCGGGGGTGGTTGATCGTCGACGATAGTCGCCGTAGTGATATCCGTGCCGGTAGCACCGTCATTGTCGGTTACGGTCAGGATCACCTGGTAGGTGCCTGGCACATTGTAAGTGTGGCTTGGGTTGTCCTGGTTGCTGGAAACACCGTCACCGAATGTCCAGGCATAGGAGGCAATGCTGCCGTCAGGGTCGCTTGAGCCATTGCTATCGAAACTAATGGATTCTCCTACAGTGCCGGAGTAGGTGCCGTTTGCATTGCCACTCGGTGGCCGATTAACAGTACCACCACCGTCGTTGCTGCAGCCTTTCGGGGCGCGTCGTACTTTCTTATCATCGTCGCCACTACCTGCTTGTGCGGTTACATTACACGGCGCAGGATTCAGATTGGAGGTGCGAAACGTCCAATCTCCATTATCGTCCGCCTGGGTGCTGCCGATCACGGCACCACTGCCTTCATTTTTACCGTACCTGATAGTCACGGTACCGTAATTCGGCGCGTCGTCGCCGCTCACACTCAGACTGTTGTGGTCTCTGTTCCAGATCGCATGGTCAATATCTATTTCGTTACCGGCCCAAGCGACGCCTGTTGATGTTAATGCAAACAGCATCGTGGAAAGTACGACGAGAATTTGTGTTGACCAGAAATGGTTTTCTGGCCTTGTCGGTTTTCTTTCGGTGTTACAGGAAGAACATTTCATCTCTAAACCCTCTTGGATCATCTGCCCAACATTTGTTGGTTTGGGCATTCCGCAGTTGCTAATCATTGCCAATCGAAAACGTTTGGCTGATTTTATTGTCTACCTGAGGCAGTTGGGCACCTGATGGAGCAGTCAGCTTTAAACAGCCGGTACATTAGTGTTTTCAATACTGCAGGAGCCGGTTGCCCGGTGACTCCTGGAAAAAGTCACAAACCCGGAATATTTTTTGATCCTGAGATAAGGTGGGTCGCGGGATTCCTGTCCCCCCCTTTTTTTCGCCCGAAAAGAATGTGTCGATTGTCGATTCTTAACCGTCACAAATGGGCAATTCACACGCCGTATAATACCCACACAAAGCCAGATTAATTGGGACTTTCGTCCCAGTATTTTTATGCATATTGCAGGAAATCGTCCTCTTCAAGGACTGTCTATTACGTAATATCTTATTGTTGTTAAGGTCTATTCCAGACCACCCGGAAACCCAAAGAGGCAGACAGGAATGGCACTTACTTTGAATGGTTAATATGTGATGTTAAGAAGTAAAAAAGTGGAAAAGGAGAAGGAAAAATGGGACGGATTCATTTTTTGACTTCGATGAAAATTGAGTTGATATTTTTGATTTTTTTCATGCAGTGGATGAGAGGCAGACCACAAATCAAGAGCCGCAACCTATTCGCCCAACCGGTTTCGTGAATTAGTTCCATGCAAGGAGGTAATAATTTTATTATTTTCTTATGCTTATTGAATTGTAACGAGGCACTGAACTGTGAGCCGGAAAAAACAGCCCCCAATCAGCGATAATCCCGAGGAAAATGACAGCCCGGTTCTCTCTGGTCTGATGCAGGGATTGCAATCGGTCTTTGATAAGATCCACAAAGACAATAGCCAGCGCGACCATAGCCAGGAAAAGATTATTGAGGAGTTCTCCGAGCGCCTGAATCACGCCTTCGACCAGGTTCATACTGAAGCGAAAGAGCGGGAGCAGCTGCTCTCTGAAAAGCTCAAAGCCATTGAGGCCGAACAGCGTTATCGCATCCAGCGCATCAAGATTTTTTCTGTACCTGGTACCCTGATCGCACTGGTCGCAATGGGATATCTCTTCTACGTGGTGAACGTCATGGAACGTTCCATGACCAGCATGTCGACGGATATGCATGACATGCGTGGATACATAGCCAATATCAGTGGTGATACCCGCAATATGTCACAAGGTGTGCTAAATATGAATGTTGAGATGGTGGCAATGAACGGAAACATGAGCCAAATTGACAACCATATGGTCGAAATGAACGATAACATTGGCCAGATCAATACCCAGGTGGAGGGTATGAATGGCAGCATGTCCCACCTCAATCGGAGTGTTGGTGTGATGACCCATGATGTCGGCAATATGTCCCACACAATCAGTCCGGTGATGTCCGGTTTTCGCACCATCATGCCGTTTTAGGGCCTGTCACAACAGAGGCCGAATCAGAGGGTGTTTGTCTGCTAAACTTATCGTCAATCTTGTAGTGGATTATAAGCAGCCGAAAAGGATTGGTGAATGAGCAAAATCTTTGTGAGCTATAGACAGCAAGGCACGCTGATGCGTGCTGGGAGGATTGCTGATACGCTCATTTCGCATTTTGGAGCCGGAAATATTTTTCAGGATCAAGCGACCTTGCATGGTGGCTCAGACTGGCAGCAAGCAATCGATAAGGCGCTAAAGGACTGCTCTGTTTTAGTCGCTGTGATTGGTCCGCACTGGTTAGAGCATAAGAGTGCGAACGGCGGACGGCGTATCGATGAGCCTGATGATTACGTTCTCCTGGAAATTGCTACGGCGCTTAATCGTGACATACCCGTTATTCCAGTTCTTGTCGGTGGTACGAAAAGATTTCACCTGGAAGAGTTGCCGGATCCTCTGAAGAAGCTCGCGTATATCGAGCCGCTGAGCATAGAGGATAGTGCATGGCATGCAGGCATGCATTCCCTTCTTGAATCGATCAGGCGCTTTGATATAAATCCCAAGAAGATTGGTTGGAAGACTTTTACAAGTCTTGCGCTGTCTGTAATTGGCATGTTTGCTATTGGGTCAGACGACGTATCGTTAGAGGCTGCCATAGTTGGGTTAGTTCTTGGCCTACTCGCGCTGGTCTTGAGTCTGCGGTCATATTACGAGTTCAGAAAGGGTACTCAAAGGGGGAGAAGCTGGGCGGTCGGTGCCATAATATACTCTGGATTGATCGCTTTGGTAGCGTTGGACGAAATGATCCCGGATAAATATTTCTAGCATCTGTGGATTTTCAGGTACCGTGAAATCAATCGACCCCGCCCCTATTGATTCATCGGAATAATAGGGGGACAGACCACATTTCCGAGGGTGAAATTAGCTGAGAAGATGTGGATGCCCACAAAACTCAGAAGGGAATGCCGACGTGGTTATCTCTTCAGCAGTAATAGCCCGCCTGGATAAGAACTTAACTGAAATTGATGATTTACAGGAATGATGTGTTGAAAGATGAACAGTATAGCGGTGGATATTCAAAGCATATCCTGAACGAGTTTTCAAAAAGAAGTCTGGATAAAGAGGGTTGTTTTTTTCAAGACCATATTGAACAAGGGAACACTGTGCTTGATGTTGGGTGTGGGCCGGGTTCATTGAGTCTACAGATTGCAGAACGTGTTGGCCCTAATGGGTATGTACATGCAGTGGATATTCAGTCAGAGCAGTTTCCTGCTGATCATAGCCAAAATATCCATTTCCAGCAGGCATCTATCTTTGATCTTCCATTTGAAGATAATACTTTTGACGCTATTTTGGCGCATGCGGTTTTATACCATTTAGGTGTTCAGGACTCGGCTTTGGCAGAATTAAAACGGGTACTGAAACCAGGTGGCTTGCTTGGCATACGAGATGCAGAATTTGGTGGTGATGTCTGTTATCCATCAGTCGACGACCTGGATAAGGCATGGGAAATTATTGAAGCCTGCTTCAATGTGGCGGGTTCTGATATCTTCTATGGTAGAAAGCAAGCCAGCAGCTTGATTCAAGCAGGTTTCGATGTGATCGCCCTGTCTGCCAGTTATGATGTATTTTGCCATTCATCGGGCTATAACCCGAAAGACTATGCACTGTTTTGGCAGGATTATATTCAAAGGCATGCCCCTAAGGCGGGTTACACAGAAGATGAAATAGCACGAGCTCAGAAGGCAGTACTAAACTGGGGTAATCATCCGGATGCCTATTATGGGCGTACGCGTTGTGAGGCGGTTGCGCGTAAGCCCCTATGAATTCAGGAAGTTTAGGGGTTGTTTTCCAGTTTACCGACTGCCATGTCCATGATCCCGAATCAGACGGGGATTTTCATGGCATCGATACCAACGCCAGTTTGTTAGCCTGCCTGGCCGGAGCGCAGGCGTCAGGTGCTGTGGATTTACTGGTGTTTAGCGGTGATTTATCAAATGATGAGAGCCGCGCCTCCTATCAGTTTTTAGCTGAGTCAGTTGATCAGTATTTTCCCGACATAACTTGTCTGATTCAGGCTGGAAATCATGATGATTTGCAAGTTATGCAGCAGGTTTTCCCCTATCGTAATTGCCAAATGGCAAAGCAGTTTCAGATTGGGCGATGGTGTGTGTATCTGCTGGAAACACGAGCGCTCGATGGAACCTGGTTTCACGCCAGGGTTTTACCTGAAGTTTATCAGGATTTACAGGATTTACAGTTCAGAGAAGACATCAGCGACCTACTGGTGTTTATGCATTACAACTTGGTTGATCTGAAATTTCGTGGCATACAATGTGGTGTTGGGGAAACGGATCAACTTCGTCAGACTATGTTAAGTAACGGGAAAGTCCGCTGCGTGTCATCCGGCCACATCCATCAAGAATACCACTGGCTGGATCGAGGTATCATTTATACTTCGACCCCGACCACTGGTGCGCAATCACGATTGCCTGATGGTCGGGAGAGTCAGGAATGGGCGGGTTTTAAACGTTTTGAACTGTTCTCTGATGGCGCGATCAGTCTTGATACCATGCGTATCTGTGAGCCTGTGAAAAGCAGGGGCTGAAGCCCACAGCGTCAGACCTGGTTGACAGGATAGAATAGCCTGCATTCCGCCAAGACCATTATCCTTACCAATTCATAACCTCCATCTCCAGCATACAGCTTATTGGCTGTCTCCGCGTTACACTCCGTACTGAGCATGAATGCAGTTTCAACAGGCAGGTTTGTCTCAGACCATTCATCCTTACCATTGCGTATAGCCCTTACAGGATAGTATTTCCCATCCGCATACCCAATGTAGATGGATGCCAAATAGGGACACCCTCAGTGCGGCAATGAACGCATGAAACAATTTTTTGTGTTGTGCCACGCCATTAACAATAACAGGACATTGAAATTATCACAGGATGGTTAAGCAGGGATTGTGATACTGTCGTCCACTCCAACATTTTGTTGATCTGCATCACTTTTTTTCGCGGCAGTTGTTCTATGTTGAAAGTAGAGGCGTTTTATTCGTCTCGTTATTATGCTTGTCTGGCAGCATGCAGAATCTGAAGACGGAATTTCATGTGTAGGTATTTCCAGGGAAACGGGGGAGGATCCGATGAAAGCAATCATTTTAGCGCTTGCGCTCGTGGGGGTGCTTTTCGCGCCTTCCACTGCTCTGGCCGAAGATACACCACTGGATAAAACAGTATGGACGACATCCGAATCAACGTGGTGGTGGAGTTTGTGGCCCGAACCCGTTAGTTGCGACGGCCAGGCATTCCATCTCATTGACGGTGTCTACACCTACTCCTATCCCGCAGACCCCTGTGGTCGGGGCAGGAGTTTTTTTTCACCAGCCAATGCACTTGACAATCACGGTCAGTGGTTCCAGATCGATTTTGGAGTTTCCCTGACCCTGACGAGAATTCGATTCTATCAGTTTGTTGAAAATACACTGATGTCGTCTTTGCCTGGAACAGACAAGTATTCCCGTTACATCAACGAGATGCGATTCACCTTTTCCGATGGGACTGAGGAGCTGGTGGCCTTCCCGCCAGGCACCCCATTTTCAACAAGAGAATCGGTAACCTATGCCGATTTTGCCGCACCGCACACTACCGAATCGATTCGCGCCACCATTGTCAGTTTTCATAATGACTATTCACTGGCGGGTTTGTATGCGTTGGAGATCGACTTCTTCGGGGCTGCAGGTGATCCCGACGACCTGGATGGCGACGGCATCGTCAACGCCGACGACAACTGCCCGTTAAGTGCCAACCCGGATCAGCTCGACATGGATCACGATGGTATCGGAAATATCTGTGACGACGATATCGACGGTGATGAATTCGCCAACGTCGATGACAATTGTCCGGAGGCGGCCAACTCCTTGCAGTCTGACGGTGATCTGGACGGCATCGGAGACGCCTGCGATCCTGAATGTAATCCCAGGCTGACCGTCAAAGATGGCTGGATCGGCAACCAGTCCTCATGGTGGCTGCAGCCTTGGCGCAACACTTGCGATGGAAAGGCGCAGAACGCCATTGATGGTAACTACCGTTTTACCTACAGCAACTACTGGGCCTGCAATGGGGACCTGAGTCCACGCAGTTTCTTCGCTCCCCGCTTCACTGGTACAGATGTTGGGACCTGGATGCAGGTAGAGTTTCCCGAGGTCTATACCATCAACGGCATCACCCTGGCACAGATCAAGGAACGGACCTACGTTTCCGGCTTGGTGAGACCTCACAAGTACGGCGCCTACCTCAAGGACGCCATGGTTGAGTTCTCCGACGGAAGCAGTGTGGAGGTAACCTTCCCGCAACAACTGGAAGCGAGCGTGACTTTTCCCGAGATCGCCACCCAGTCGGTACATATCACTGCACGCAGTTTCCATCCGACGGTAACCACCAATCCGGCATGGCTGGTGGTGGAGGCGGATTTCGCAGGGGCACCGGGTGACGTTGACCTCAATCTGGAGGTCTGCAGTGAACCAGCTCCACTGCCACCGGACACCGATGGTGACGGCGTGCCTGACCACCTGGATGCCTTCCCAAACGATCCGACCGAGTGGTCCGATGTGGATGGTGACGGTATCGGTGACAATGCCGATCCGGATGATGACAATGACGGTATTCCGGACGACGAAGACACCAATCCCACCGAGGCGGATGCACTTGAGGATAGTGATGGTGACGGCATCCCCAACCAAGATGATCCCGACGACGACAATGACGGCGTGCTAGATGAGGATGACGCCTTTTCCAAGGACCCGACGGAATGGGCCGATACCGACGGTGACGGCGTTGGTGATAACAGTGATAACTGCATCACCGGTTACAATCCGGGTCAGGCCGATGCAGACAACGACGGTATCGGTGATCCTTGCGACCGGCCGATCGCCAATGCCGGAATGGATCAGTCAGCCCACCCAGGTACGGCAGTCACCTTGGACGGGACCGGCAGCACTGACCCCGATGAAGAGTACCCGCTGCTGTTCGCATGGCAGCTGATCTCTGCACCACCGGGCAGTCTTGCCAGCGTGCAAAATCCGACTTCGGCAACACCTTCGCTGACACCGGATATGATGGGTGATTATCTGCTCGAACTCAGCGTCACCGATCAGCAGGGACACGTTAGTGACTCTGATAAGGTGATGGTCAGCACGGTCAACACAGCGCCAACGGCCGATGCGGGTGAAGACTTGGCGATCACCCAGACGGGGCAGTGGGTCGCGCTGAGCGGTCTGGCCAGTTACGATCTCGATGGTGATGATCTGATCGCGTACCAATGGATGCTGGTCTCCAAACCGGACGGCAGCCTCGCAGAACCTGCGCCGGCAGATACAGTGGAAACGCTGTTTCTTGCTGATCTCTACGGCAGCTATGTGTTTGAGCTGACAGTGACCGACGCCTATTACTCGGTGAGCGAACCGGACCAGATAACGGTCAGTCTTGCGAATGTGCGGCCGGTGGCTGACGCTGGAGACAATCTGTCTGTCTATGTTGGAGAGAGTGTCAGTCTGGGCGGAACGGGTAGTCACGATGCCAATGGCGATCCGCTGACCTACCATTGGTCGCTGGTGCTAAAGCCGGACGGCAGTACTGCAGAACTGGCTGCCCCGGATCAGGCGATGACAGGCTTCATGGCGGATCTTGCCGGAACCTATCTGGTTAGCTTGGTCGTGAATGATGGGTTGCAGGACAGTGAACCGAGTAGTGTGACGGTTACGGCCCTGACCCGTCAGGATGAGGTCGTGACATTGGTTCAGGATGTCATGGACAGGATCAATGGCTTCGATTCGTCGGTGTTCAAGAACAAGAACCTGGCCAAGCCGTTTACCAACAAGCTTAATGCAGCGCTGTCGAAGTTAGATAACGGGGACTACGCTGATGCGCTCAACAAACTTGAGCACGATATCCTGCCAAAGATCGACGGTTGTGCCACTTCCGGTCAGCCTGACAAGCAGGATTGGTTGACAACCTGTGAGGCGCAGGCCGAGGTCTATCCGTTGGTTCAACAGGCGATTGAACTGCTCCGCTCGTTGATCTGAGTTGGGATGTTTCAGGGGCTGTCAGGGAAGACCGCCCCGGCGTTTTCGTTCGCAGAATCCATGTAGAGAAAAGGAGCGGTTGGCGGTAAGAGCCGTTGGCAGGCATAGCTCCCGGTAGTTGTTCGCCGCTGCGAAGATTCGACTAAACAACCCGCTCGTTTCCCCCATCAATCAGGGTCTGCGCGGCAGTGGTTGTAGTGAAGGAATCAATAAGGGACTGACCACGGTCCTGCGTAGTGAGTCTACCCTATCCGCCCGCACCAGTTTTTTGCCAACTGGCCTTCCTGGGTAATTGGCCTGTTCAGGAAAGCAATGCAGCGATATCCACCTTGTCGATTTGTTCAGGTAATAGATACTCATCTGCATAGCGGGAATAGGCGCCTGATGTCAGAAATAATTCATACAAGTGAGGACATATTTTATTCTCCTTACTCATTTGAGCCATAATTTTAAGTGCTGTGCTGACCGACTTTGATTTTTTATAGGGTCTGTCTGATGCTGTCAGAGCCTCAAAGATGTCAGCAATCGTCATGATGCGTTCCGGGATAGAAATGGAGTCTGCGAAACGATGGCGTGGGTATCCGCTTCCGTCAAGTTTTTCATGATGGCTGCCAGCCCAATCAGGGACATGCCGCAGTGCTTTTGGAAACGGGAGTTGCTTCAGCATGATGATGGTTTGTACGATGTGCTCATTGATCTTAAAACGTTCTTCTTTTGTAAGCGTGCCGTGTTCTGTACTGAGGTTGTAAAGCTCACCCAGGTTAAAGGCATATTTCGGCGCATCCATTTGAAAACCATAGGGGTTGTCTGCAAAGGGGCCGAGCTTGTTTCTGTGAGGAATGATGTGTTCTGTTTTGTTTGCCAGAAGAGGTTCATTGGTAGGAAGTGTGGGTTGAGCCCCTTGTATGGACACCTTTCTAGACAGCTCCTTCGGTGAAATGCCAAGACGATCATCCAGGTTACGTCTCCATGTTTGTGTTGCTATTTCGTTCAATCGTGAAATCTTTTCAGCCGCCATGCGTTCTTCTCCGATATTGCATTCAGCTACAAAAGCATAGTCTTCACGGATTTTCTTTGTCTGAGTATTAAGTCTCTCTTGCAGTACTTGTTTACTATTATCTCCTTCTGAAAGTGCCTTGAGATAGTTAATCTCAGCATCCCGCCAAAGGAGTTCAAAGCGTAATCGTATCTTATGAATACGGTTATAGATGGTCTCCAATTTCGTTGCTTTATCTACAACGTATTCCGGTGTGGTGACTTTCCCACAATCATGCAGCCAACTTGCAAGATAGAGTTCATACCATTGTTCTTCTGAAAGGGTGAAATCCCTGAATGGAGCTGCTGTTGATAGGGTGGCCTCAATAGCCAGTTCATGCGCAAGGATTGGTACTCGCTGACAATGCCCGCTGGTGTAGTGCGACTTGGCATCAATGGCCCCTGCCAACATCTGGACGACGGCATCAAGCAGGTCTTTTTGTTCTTTTAGCAGACGCCGGTTGTCGAGAGCAATTGCAGCGCTTGATGAGAGGGCTTCCACAAAAGAGATTACCGCTGGGCTGAAGCCGATCAACTCGTCAGTGGTTGGCTGACGGGCATTGATCAATTCAAGGACTCCGATGATTTCAGACCGTTGATTGATTAATGGGAGGGCCAGCATGGTAATGCACTGGTAGTCCTTCCTCTCGAATCGTTGTCGAATCTCACTACTGTCCTCAATGACAGACAGACCTTCAAGGGCTAGAGTTTTACCAGAACGCACAACACTTTCAGTAACTGTTATGCGGCCCTTTACCTTTTTATTGGATAGGAAAATCGGTTGGAATGGGGGGAAATTCGCTGTTGATCCGCCATAAAACTCATTTGTTTTATCATTCCTGAAAATTGAAAATTCAAGCTTTCCTTCATCATCATTTAAAAGACAAATAGATCCCGCATCCGCATTACAAACTTGTTGAGCCTCAAGCAGAATCTTCTCCAGGAGATGATCCATATTCTTCTCAGTTGAAAGCGCCTTGCCGATTTCAATAAATTGTTGGATGGAAGCCTTCATGACTGACATGGTTTCAGACAGAGTGTGAATCTCGTTGATATGAGAATGCACATCAATGGGAGTATCCAGCTTCAGTTTTCGAATTTCCCGTGCCTCTTGAGCAAGAAGATGAATTGGAAGAGAGATACGCCGTGATATCCACCAGCCAATCAAAATGGATATAGAAAGCAGCGCCAAAGAGATCTGTACACTCTCTGCTCGAATCTTTTCCAGCGGAGCCAGGAGTTCATCATGTGGGGAGAGAATCTCAAGATAGGCAGTTTCGCCACTTTGCAATGGTAACGGTGACAGGGTTCCTATCCATTCCTGTGTCCCAGTTGAAATGTTTAACCGCCTGTCTTGGCTGTCTGAAGCCAGTGTTTTTAACAACTGATGCAAAACAGGATTGTGGAGATCAGACAAATGCGCAGTAATTAAAGATTCATGATCTCCCTCTCCCGCGTGGCGGCTTACTTGTTCAACATCTGAGTAAGCGATTACAGTCCCTTCAGAATTAAATACGACAACCTCTGTTGAATGTGTAATTAGATGGCTCGATAATTCCGTTGAAATCTCATTCAGCCTGAGATCCACGGCTACAACTCCTGATGCTTGCGGCAGACGCCTGGCCAGTGTAATGCCTACATCACGGGTGGTGAAAAAGATGTACGGTGCAGTCTGTATTAGGTTTGCGCTGTTAATGGCTGTCTGATACCAGCTCCGTTGCCTGGGGTCATAGTTTGAATCAACGCCTTCCTGACGACCAACAGGTTTGAGATTCGAATCAAAATAGACATAACTGATCTCCTGTTGGTCGTCTCCACGTTGCGCGCCGTACTGAACCATGAATGCAGTGTTAACAGGCAAGTTTGCGTTAGACCATTCATCTTTACCATCGCGTATAGTCCTTACAAGATAGTGTTTCCCATCCGCATACCCAATGTAGATGGATGCCAAATAGGGATTCCCTCTCAGTGCGGCAATGAATGCATGAAACAGGTTTTGGTGTTGCGCGGCTTCTGTGTTTTGTGCCTGTTCAAGCTCAGCAGTGATACTGACCAACATCGCTGCAGGTGAATAGATGCCTTGAATGCGTTCAGCTGTCTGCCGTTCAATGCGGTTGAACAGTGCTTGGGTGGCGGAGAGGGTGATGGCCTTGTTTTTTTCGAAGTTATACCAGGATATTGAAAGGCTGATAGAGCTAAGTAGTAAAGTAATAAGAAACCCAATGATTATCTGGAGCGGGAATCGCACACGCTTTCTGGTGAATCTTTCAGAATGTTTCTGAGAATCAGAAGCCGGGATGTTTTGTGCGATACTTTCTGACACTTGCATCTCCAGCAGTGGTTGGACCTTTTACCGAAACCAGGTTTCGAGAATACTAATTCCAAATATAGCTCACGTTGAGGATATTGGATGCTAGGGTAAACATCGCCTCTTCCAACAAGGCCCAGGTCTATCCGCTGGTTCAGCAGGCGATTGAACTGCTCCGCTCGTTGATCTGAGTTGGGATGTTTCAGGGGCTGTTAGAGAAGACCGCCCCGGCGTTTTCGTTCGCTGAATCTAGGTGAGAATAGTGGTGTGGTTGGTGGTAAAAGCAGTTGTCAGGTATAACCCCCAGTCGTTGTTTGCCACTGTGACGGTTTCGGCTAAATAACCCGCTCGTTACCCCCATCAATCGGGATCTGCGCGGCTGTGGTTTTGGCGAACAGCGGGCCGCAGAGTTCGGCGGTGAGTTCCGCCACGTCGTGGCTGGTGATCTCTGTTTTCAGAAGATTTCTCGTTTTGTAATCCTGTACGCTCATGCCGTAGTGGTCGGCACGGGCCTGCAGCACTTCCTGGGTCCAGATGCCGGTGTCGAAAACAGCATCGGGATGCAGGATGTTGATGCGAATGCCGTTACTGGCCCACTCCAGTGCCACAATCCGGGCAAGCTGGGTGAGTGCGGCTTTTGATGCGGAGTAGGCTGCAGCGCCTGCGCCAGGGGCGGGTACGTTTTTTGATCCGATCACCACTACCCGGCCATTGTTCGGCGCCTGTTTCAGCAGAGGATGTGATGAGCGCAACAGGGCCAGATTGGCATTCAGATTGACCTGCATGACCTGGTTCCACTCGTCGTCGGGAAGTTCCGCCACCGGGCAGCCGCCTGGAAACATGCCCGCATTCAGCACCAACATGTCGAGTCCGCCGAATGCGAGTGCCGATTTTTTTACTGATTGTTGAAGGGCGGTGTTGTCGGTGACGTCGCATCGCATGCCGAGAAAATCAGGCCGTTGGTATAGGGTTTCGATGACAGGGTCAATATCCAGACCCACCACTGCGGCTCCCCGTGCCAATAGTGAATCCACACAGGCCTTACCGATGCCTGAAGCGGCGCCGGTCACCAGTGCGACCTCACCCTGAAACTGTGGTGCCTTTCCACCTTTGCGCAATTTGGCCTGCTCCAGCTCCCAGTACTCCACATCGAAGATGTCCCGTGCGGGCAGGGCACGCCAGCCGCCGAGTCGTTCAGCGCGCTGAATGATCTCGATGGTGTGACGATAGATATCTGAGATGATCTTCGCTTCTTTGGCGTTATTGCCGACGGTAAGCAGTCCAAGTGTCTGATCCAGCACCACCCGGGGGGCTGGGTCGAGCATCTTCACTGGTGCGCGGGACTGGGGCGATTGCTTGTCGAAATATTGGCGATAGTCCCGGACATAGCTTTCTACATCGCGACCCAACTGAGGAAGACGTTTGGTGCGGATGACGTGATCCGGTGTTGCCGGTCCCTGCTGCGAAATCACAGAGAGATCATCCCGCTGGCAGAAGGCCGTCTCGGCGGGTTTGCGATGACTGCGCAGTACTACAGGAAAACCGGCGGCAGCGGAGATGGCGCGGCGCAGTGAGGCCAACGCAACTGGATCAGTTGCAGTCGCTTCATAGGTGGGCTCAGGCAGTTCCCAGGCTCCCTCGGCCTGAAGGTATCTCTCCGCCCGTTCGACCAGCGCTATCATGCGTTCATAGGAGACTTTTGCTGTGCCGCCAAAGGTGAAGAGGCCGTGGTTCATCAGCACCATGCCGAGGGTGCCCTCGTGGGCCTCTTTTGTGAATTGCTCCGCTACTGTCCGGGCCAGGTCGAAGCCGGGCATCACATAGGGAATGACTACCAGGTCGTCGCCGTAGAGTTCGCGGATACGAGCTTCGCCGTTCGGGGTGTTGGTAATGGTGACCATGGCATCTGCATGGGTATGGTCGACATATTTATAGGGTAGCGCCGCATGCAGGATCGCCTCTACAGAGGCAGTCGGTGCGGAGGCAATGGTTTGCTGGGTCTTGAGCTGATTGACCATCTCAAGACCGGAGAGTGATTCCAGGGTTGCCAGCTTCAGCAGATGCGCCATGCGAACCGGGGTGTACCCCTCGGCCTCGATGGTAGCCAGATCCCAGCCGCTGCCCTTGACGTAGAGGATCTCCTCTTCATCTCCGAAGAGATCGGGCTGGCGGATTTTTACCGAGGTATTGCCGCCTCCATGCAGCACCAGCGAGGGATCGCTCCCCAACAGCCTTGAGCTGTAGACCCGCAGTTGCAGGTCGTCGGTGAATCGGGCGGCTTCGGTATCGTTCCAGAGACTTTTCATGGGCTTGCGAGTTTGAATCCTGGCTGTGAAGTGTTCGTAGGGGCGGCGCCCCCGCCGCGATTTGTCTATATCTATGGAGTCATCGTGGTGGGTTGGTAGATTCGTTTTATACAGCAAACAAATCTGACTGGGGGTTCATAATTCCCGTTCAATGACGATTAGTTTGTAACCCAGCTCCAAGTATAGGCCGAGCTGTGCGAGTCCGGAAGGCGCCACATCCACATAGTCGGGAAAATCTTCATCTGTGTCGCCATACCAGCTGGCATGGGTGCCGCAGACATGCACATCCACCCCTTGATCCTGGGTAAGTGACTGGACGATTTCGTGTGCCTCGGGAAAGGCATCCCGGTCGGATGATTTCAGGGCAAACATCTCCGGGCCGTGGGTGATAACGGCAATATCGAGATCGGGGAAGCGTGTGCGCAGCGCCTTGATGTGACGCAGGGTTTGGGGAATCGCCCAACCGAGATCATCCACGTCAGTCTCCAGAATCTCGAACACTACTCCGTCAGGCGGAGTGTCAGCGCGTAGCAGATGGTCGATGTCGGTTGCCTGTGACAGCGGGCTGAAAAGCAGCGCTGCCGCCAGGAGCAGGAGTAGCGAGACCTGTGCTCTCACCGTCACTAGCTAGTCCTTCAAAAAATAAAATTAGGAAGTGTAGGGTGCGCCATGCGCACCAAAACAAGTCGTAATCACGGTACGTGCGCCAATCATGGTGCGCACGGCGCACCCTACATGCTGGCTGAACCCGTACGGATTACGTTGAAGGAGCACCCGCGCGACTCAGAAATTGTCGGTCGAGGTGAAGAGGCCGACCCGCAGGTCCTTGGCGGTATAGATCTCCCGGCCATCCACCTTCATCACGCCGTCGGCCACGCCAAGAACCAGCTTGCGGCTGATGACCCGTTTCATGTTGATATGGTAGGTCACCTTTTTTGCTTTCGGCAGTACCTGGCCGGTGAATTTGACCTCGCCAACTCCCAGCGCACGACCGTGGCCTGGATTGCCGATCCAGCCCAGAAAGAAGCCCACCAACTGCCACATGGCATCGAGTCCAAGACAACCTGGCATCACCGGGTCACCGGGGAAGTGACAGTCAAAAAACCAGAGATCCGGGTTGATATCCAATTCAGCAAGTATTTCACCTTTGCCGTTTTCCCCCCCCTCGTCGGAGATGTTGACGATGCGATCCATCATCAGCATGTTGGGCGTGGGCAACTGGGCGTTGCCGGGGCCGAACATCTCACCGCGTCCGCAGGCAAGCAATTCATCACGGGTAAAAGAGGGCTGTTTCGTCATTCTGGGAGCCTTGGTTTGATTACAGCAGCATAGGTGCTCAAAGCCGGGTAGTTTCCTTGTTTATGGCTGGTTGTGTCAAATGCTTCATTGGTGGGCGGGGCGATGATAAATCAGAATATGAGCGATAGGAAATAGCGGTTGCAACCGGGTTTGTGCATGAAATAAATACATATAACCAGTGAGGTATTTACAATGTTTACAAATTGCGCCATTCTTTGAGAACAAAAATAAATGGGAAGCGTGCAGTGATGCAGTATGCGGCTAGAAGATTGGCCGACTATGGCAGGACTGTAGGGATCAGTGGCGACTTTCGTCACAATCAATCCTGATGCTCAAAAAAGCCCAATAATACTCGAGCCACTGCCCATCTCGCATGGTTACGTACGCTTGGCACGAAGACCGAATCGCTATCGTGATGGATATAGATCTAAAGGAAATATCATGAGTTCCCAGCAAACCCGGAAGAGACCCCCCTGTTGTTTCGCGCCTTCTTACTTGTTGCCTCTATGGCGCTGGTTCTGTCAGGGTGCGGTGGTGGCGGTGGAGATGAGGCTGACCCAGCTCCAGCACCCCGTGGCATAGGCGGTGGCGGTGTCAAAGGGCCTCTGGCGAATGCGGTAGCCACGGCCACCCTGTTCGATGCCTCTCAGCCTGGGTTCAAGGGTACGGTGGTGGATACAGGCACCACTGACAGCGCCGCAGCGATCCAGGGGTTGGCCTTGCCTTTTCCTCTGACTCCTCCTTATATCCTCGAGTTCACCAGTAACGCGGGAACAACGGATATCACTACCGGTGCCTTTCCGGTGATCAGTATCATGCGCACGGTGATTACCCAGGCTATGCTCGACAAGGGCGAGCAGATCTATGCTACGCCGCTGACCACCATGGCCACCGACCTGGCGATGATGAATGCGGACTCCAGCGTGGCGCCCTTCACCGGTGATGGCGATGGCACCACCACAGCAGCCGAGTTTATTGCGGCTGCTCAGGTGGCCTCCACCGTCGGTTTTGGCATGAGTGGCGATATCGACATCTTCGATACCCCACCACTGGTGGACGATACCACTGACACCACCGACGAGCAGGCGGATGTCGCCAGTTACCGTGCCGCCGTGGAGGCTTTGACTGCTGTAGTCGCCCAGATTGATGACCAGCTCCCGGATGCCGATGCCAATGCAGTGCTGGAAGAGTTGGCCGCTGACCTTTCCACCGGCCAGATCGACGGCCAGGTACCCGACGAAACGGGCGCTCCCATCCCCAGTTCGGTGCTGACCGAGACTTCCGCCACCGTGCTGCAGCAGGATCCCGCCACACTGCCGATTCCCGGCACCGATGACGGCACTGGCACTTCGCTGACTGTCGATCAGGTTCAGCAGATCCTCATCGACGAAACGGCGACCACAGGTGCCACGACCAATACGGACGATCTCGATCCCACCACCGGTACCATCGAATTGGTTCTGGAACCGGCTGAGACAGATCCGGATCGGGACGGAGATAACGTACTGAATACCCTGGATGCCTTCCCTGACGATGCCACCGAATCGGTGGACAGTGATGGCGACGGCACCGGCGACAATGCCGATACCGACAACGACGGCGTGGCAGATGTCGACGATGACTTCCCATTTGATCCCGCCGAGCAGGTGGATACCGACGGTGATGGCACTGGCAACAATGCTGATACCGACGACGATGGTGATGGAGTGGCGGATACCAGCGACGACTATCCGTTGGACAACACCAAGAGCAGCATCAACGATCAGGATAATGACGGTTGGGATGCGCTCTACGACCCGGACGACAACGATGATACCAACCCTGGTGTAAGTTTCGCCTCTCAGGATCCTGACGGCGACGGCATCCCCAACGATGTCGATACGGATGACGATAACGACGGTGTACCGGATGTTCAGGATGCCTTCGATACCGATCCCAACGAATTTCTCGATACCGACGGCGACGGCACTGGTGACAATGCCGACACAAATGACGACGATGACGCCGAGCTGGATGCGAGCGATGCCTTTCCCAAGGACGCCAGCGAAACGGTGGACACCGATGGTGATGGCATCGGTGACAATGCCGATGCCGATGCCGATGCCGACGACGACAACGACAACGACAACGACGGTCTTTCCGATGTCGATGAAGGTGATGGTGCAGTCGATACCGACGGTGACGGTACGCCTGACTCCCGCGACATCGACTCCGACGGCGACGGATACCTTGATAGCGTCGACCTTGATCCCACTGATCCCAGCGTCACCGTAAACAGTGCTCCGGCTGCCTCGAACGGCACCCTGACCACTGCCGAGGCTACCGTTGGAACCGGAACCCTTATCGGATCCGATGTCAATGCGGGTGACGTACTGGCCTTCAGCGTGGACAGCCAGGGTACCAATGGCACCGTAGTTATCACTGATGCTGTGGCTGGTACCTATACCTACACTCCAACAGACAACGACTTCAACGGCACCGACGCCTTCACCTTCCGGGTCAGCGACGGTACCGCCAGCTCCAACGTGGCCACCGTTGCGGTTACCATCACCCCGGTGAACGATGCGTCCGCGGCGGATGATGATGCGGGTGCCACGGATGAAGGCGGCTCAGTCACCGTCAATGTGCTCGATGGCGATACCGACGTGGAGGGCGATGCCCTGAGCGTCACCAACCTGAGTGTCCCTGCCAACGGCACGGCAACCCTCAACGCCGACGGCACCGTAACCTACACCCACGACGGTGGAGAGACTATCAGTGACAGCTTCACCTACACTGCCAACGACGGTACCGACGACTCCGTTCCCGCCACGGTGAATATCACCGTCACCCCGGTGAACGATGCACCGGTCGGTGTTGCCGATAGTGGTGCGACCCTCGAGGGCGGTACGGTCACCATCGATCTGCTGGCCAACGACAGCGACGCGGAGAGTGATCCGCTCACTATCAGCGACATGACACTGCCGGCCAATGGCCAGTTGGCGAACAATGGCGATGGAACCGTAACCTACATCCACAACGGTGGCGAAACGGTCAGCGACAGCTTCACCTATCGCGCCGATGACGGCAATCTCACCTCCGACCTTACCACCGTCACTATCACCATCACGCCGGTAAACGATACGCCGGTGGCCAACGACGACAGCTTCAGCGTCGGCTTCAACAGCAGTAATAATCCGCTTGATGTACTGGTCAACGATACAGATGCTGAAGGCTCGGCACTGACCATCAATACACCACTGGGTGTAACTTCACATGGTGGCACCGTCAGCACCGACGGCGGCACCATTACCTACACCCCTACCGACGGTTTCAATGGCACCGAAACTTTCACCTATAGCGTGACCGACGGTACCGCCAACTCGGCGGACGCCACCGTGACTGTGATAGTCAGTGACAACCAGGCACCTGTGATCACCGAAGGGGTCTCCACTGCAGTGACCATGGATGAGGACAGCACTCCAACGCCGTTCAGTCTGACCCTTAACGCCACTGATGCAGAGAGTGATCTGCTGACTTGGAGTGTCGATACCCAGGCCACCAATGGCGTAGCCACTGCCAGTGGCACCGGCAATTCCATGGTTGTCACCTATGTGCCGATCGCAGACTTCAACGGTCCGGACAGCTTTGTCGTCGCGGTAACAGACGGCATCAACTCCGACACCATCACCGTCAACGTAACTGTTACGGCTCAGCCTGATGCGCCGGAAATCACCGAGGGCGCAACCACCACGGTGAACATGGACGAGGATGGCGCGCCGACGGCGTTCGCCCTGACCCTCAACGCCACTGACGCGGACGGCGATGTTCTGACCTGGAGCATCTCCTCTGCCGCAACGAACGGTTTGGCGACTGCCTCCGGCACCGGCGCTTCCAAGGTCATCGGCTATACGCCGAATGCGGATGCCAACGGTACCGATACCTTCACGGTGCAGGTGGATGACGGCACCGGTAATACCGATACCATCGACGTGACGGTGAACATCGCACCGGTCAACGATGCGCCGACTATCGGCGGGACGGCTCCGGATGGAATGGTGGGCATTGCCTACTCCTTTACCCCGACCTCCGCTGACACTGAAGGCGACACACTGACTTTCACTGCCACAAATTTGCCCAGCTGGGCCAGCATCAATGGTACCACTGGTGAGATCTTTGGTACGCCGGATGCGGAGGGTGAGCAGGCCAATATCACCATCACCGTCACCGACGACGGTGTCCCGTCGGAATCCGCCGATCTGGGTCCGTTTTCCATCACGATCAATCCGGCAACAGCGGTGGATGATCTGAGTGGTATCTACCGCATCAATTCGACCGTCACCGGCGTTGTGCCGCCCAGCAGTGTCCCCATTAGTTGCTACAGCGAGCTGGTGGGTGACACAGACTGGGGTTACATCGGGATGAGCCAGAGCGGCGTCAGTTTGACCTCGACTGCTCCCAATGGAGAATCCGGCCTCTTGATCTCCGGCACTTTCAACCCGGCCGACAACAGCTTCATACTCAGTTTAAACCTCAGCTGGGAAGATGCTGGCTACACGGTGAATGTAACCTTTACCGTCAACGGTACCTACGACCCAGCCACCAAGACGTTTACTGCAACCATTCAGGAAGATGGGGATATCAGAGATGGTGTAGGCAACAGTGTCGACAGCTGCTCTCTCTCTACCGAGGCTGCGGGAACCTTCGTCTACCGCCATAACGGCACGGAAGACTACAACGGCCAATATGCCATCGAGTACCGGGGGGAGAACGATGTCAATCCGGATCGTGGCAATGCGCCGGTGGAGATCGAGATCAGCGGCAGCAGCTTCAACCTGCATCTCCCGCCGGGAGCGGGTAGTAGTACAGTGGGCGCTTCTAATTTTGATGCCAGCACCGGCTTCTTTACCTTCACCTTGGAGGACACTTGGATTGATGACTGGAACGGTGATGGCGTTGACGACCTGGTCTGCGAGGCTGACAACTTCGGCGGGCTGTTTGTAAGGGCTCCGGACGACGTTACGGGCAAACCGATCCTCGTTATGGCATCCGAGGGTGAGGAACGGGTCTTTTACGGCACCACCGATCCCACGGTCTGCACGAATTCGGCTTTGACACCCAATGATTCAGACGGCTGGAGTGACCGGCTCTACGGCAAGCCTCTGACCGCCGAGACCTATACTCGCAGGATCACCAACGCGGTCTCCGGTGGCGGCGTCGAGGAACTGCATATCATGGGTGTGCGCAATCCGTGGTTGCGGAAGGCAACCGCTGCCAGCATTTTGCGGGTTGAGGTCTACGCTGGCGCCACTAAACTGTGTTCCCGGAGGTATGACCAGGATGGCTTTAAGATAATGAGCCGACTGCCCTATCCGGACTTCGACAGTGAGGCGTTCCAGACGGGTTTCTACGGTTTCGCCAGTTGCGATACCTACCGCGACGGAGCGGGTACTGCCCTGATTCATGGCGAAAGCTATGTCGTGAAGATTTTTGACGACATGGGCGATGGTGAGGGTGGTAACGATCTGGAAGTTGCCTCCTACGGTACGGATGCGGAACTTGCTGATCTGGTGACGGAACGCATCAGTCGCAGGGATATTGATCTGAACGGTGTTGCTTCATCGCGTACCGAGTCGGGTCAGGTGATCGGTCTCTATGGGTTCTTCAATCCCTACCAGGCCATGACCGCCGAATTTCCCGGCGTAGCCGGCGCCGTCGGCTACAACTTCGATTTCGACAATACGGAAGAGCCGATTCGGATGCGCGTTTCCAGCGCCAGCGCCAGTGTCACCGTGCCGGCAGGTGCTATCAACGAATGGGATGGTCCCTCTGAACTGCGTGTCTGGTCGATTCACGATGATGCCAACGGCAGGGCCAACTCCCGCAGTCGCCGCTTGGGTGTGTCGGCGGGCATGAACGGTTACTTTACCGTTGAGACAGATAATCCGGATCTCCCCTTGGGTAAATTCTCCCTGCAGGTGATCAGCGATGGAAATAATGTCACCTGCGTCGTACCGACCTTCACCGGGATCTCCTGCCATCCGTGGCTGTCTGGAGCCTCGCAGTTCACTCCAAACGCCATCGACTGGGCCAGCAATCGGGTGAGCCTGACGCTGTATGATCTGGCAAATGGCGGTGTGGCGATGCCCACGACCCTGACCTTCACCGATAGCGGCAATGCCACGGTGACCATGGGGACATCTACGGGTGTTGCACGGGCAGTGAATCCCGAGCTGATGGTCAGATCCCAGTTGACCGAAGGTGGCTTACCGAAGACCGTGATTTCCTTCGGTAACGCTCCGGCCGCTTTCCTCAATGCGGACGTATCACTGCTGGCTGGAACCTTCGATGGTGGAGGTAATAGCTTTGCCCTTTGGGATGACGTGCCTACGGGTGGTGGCAACGACTATATGGATGTCGTTGACGCCTATTTTCAGTTCCCGTTCGACGACGGCAAGGCACAGCGGGTGGGAAGCTATGCCAGTACCCGAGACCATTCAATATTGGTAGCGGATACCGTCACTGCAGCCTTCACCAACGACCGACTGGGTTTGGGTATTCCGCCCATGACATTTTCGCTGGACTACACAGTGCCGGTTCCCACAGCGGTAGCGGCGCCGCCCCGGTCGGCGATTACGGTCAATCTGAGTGTTGGACCACCGTTCACGGGTGACACCGCAACGTCTCTGACCACCGCCCATGATATCGGCACGGCAGCGGTAACGTCGGTCAGTTGGACCAGCGCACTGCCTGCGGACACCCTCTGGCTTGTTCGTGGACGGCTATCGGATCCTGCCACCGGGAATGCAATCCAGTATGGAGAGGTCCGCTCTGAGCCAATGAACCATGCGACTTCCGCCGACCTAGCTTACGATGGAACCAATACCAATACCTGGACCTGGACTGCTCCGGTAGGGCTCGATCCCTCCCTGGAGCCGGGTGAGCTTATGCGGCTAGACCTGCGTACTATGGACCCTGCCAGGACTATGCAAGGCGACACGAGAAGCATCTTCATCATGCGATCGGCCGTGCCTTAACGCTTTTACTCAATTGGAGACAGAACCTCGGCACTGCCGGGGTTTTTTGTTTCCGACGTTCTTTCAGGAACCAATCGACTGTAATCCCGTGAACGAAATCACAGTAGAAATCCAATAATTCCCAACCTGTGAATCTCATTCTCAGCTTCCTCAATATCCATACTGCCTCGCCGACTCATTGATCAAGCAACCGGTCTTGCAAGCCCGGTACTCAGTTTGATTCGTGAGGAACCAAGCCTATGGATGATGTAGGGAAGAGCAGAAATGAGCTGATTGAAGAGGTGACCCGCCTGCACAGGGCGCGGCACCACGTCAGGCAGACCGGTTTTGAGGTCCTGCAGGAGCAGGTGCGTCTGCAGGAGATGCTACGGGAATCGATGGATGCCATCGTGATGTTCGATGCAGACGGTCTGGTGCAGCTTTTCAGTCGCGGCGCAGAGAAGCTCTTCGGTTGTGAAGAGGCCGATGTTCTCAGCCGCTCGCTGGATGGCTGGATTCCCTGTCCCCCTGAATTCGGTGAGGATGTGCCGCGTTATCTGGCAGATGTCTGCGCTTCCAAAGCCGACCTGTTTCAGCACCCGTTGGAAGTCAGCAATGCTGCGGGTGAGAAACGGTTGTTGACGGTGACCGTTTCTCTATCCGGTGTCAGGAACTCCCCGGTGGAACACGATTATTCCTCAGCGATCTGTTTCTTTCAGGATGTTACCCGTCAGAAGTGGGCGCTACAGGAAGTGAGTGCCTACAGGGATAATCTGGAGAACCTGGTGAAGGATCTCAGTAATGAACTCCAGGTGTCTAAAGATGATTTGTCGCTGGCCAGCCACGCGGAGCAGGATGCCGTGGAGTTGCTGCTGCAGGAGATTCGTGCGCCTTTGGGACGTATTCTCGATGTAGCCAATGCGGCGGCGGCGATGCGGATCGGGGCTGAATGCAACGATATGCAGGAAGGGGTGCGGACCATCCGCCATACGGCGGGTGAGTTGATGATGCTGCTGAAGGCGCTGACAAAGGAGAAGTAGCTTTTACGATACGCTGTAATCTATCAGAAAAAACCTGGCTGGTTGGCAGGTGCAGAACCCACCATCGGATGCGTACCCGGTGGTGGGTTTTGTTTTTTATCTCTCGACGAAGAGCGAGTAGGGGAGGCGTCTTGCCGCTCCTACAAATTCATATTCGCTTACAACTGCCCTTTGATATGGTCGAGAATCTCATCCAGCGGGATGAAGCTGTTCTCCGTAGCGGTGCGGGCACGGTACTCCACATTACCCTCATCCAGAGAGCGCTCCCCTACCACGATGCGATGGGGGATGCCGATCAGTTCCATGTCGGCAAACATGAAGCCGGGGCGGACATTCCGGTCATCCAGCAGCACCTCGATACCTGCAGACTCAAAGGCATCGTGCAGCTGTTCGACGGCCTCCCGTACCCGGTGGGATTTGTTCATCTTCATCGGGCAGATGGCGACCTGAAAAGGCGCGAGCCCAGCGGGCCAGCAGATGCCTTTGTCGTCGTGGTGCTGTTCGATGGCGGCGGCCACAACCCTGGAGACGCCGATGCCGTAGCAGCCCATGGTCATGGTGACGGATTTGCCGTTTTCATCCAGCACCTTGGCGTTCATCGCTTCACTGTACTTCTGGCCGAGCTGGAAGATGTGACCTACCTCGATGCCCCGCGCAATGGTAAGTGTGCCGCTGCCATCTGGACTGGGATCTCCCTCCACGACGTTGCGCAGATCGGCGATGTTCTCCGGTTCCGGCAGATCGCGCCCCCAATTGATACCGAAGTGGTGCTTGCCGTCCTGGTTGGCACCTGCGCTGAAATCGGCCATCTGTGCCACGGCGCGATCGACGAAAAGTGGGATGTTCAGATTGACCGGTCCGAGTGAGCCGGTGCCTGCGCCGATCGCAGCACGGATCTGCTCTTCGTCGGCAAAGGTCAGAGGTATCGCCACTTGGGGCAGCTTCTCCGTCTTGACCTCGTTCAGTTCGTGATCACCGCGCACCAGCAGGGCGACGAGATCGGTCTCGCTCTCTTCGTCCGCCTGCACGATCAGGGTCTTGACCGTCTGCGTGATGGGTTGGTTGAACTGTTCCACCAGCTCCTGGATGGTCTTTGCATCCGGTGTGTCCACCAGTTCCATCTCACGGCCAGGGGCAGGGCGGTCACCGGCGGGTGCCACCGCTTCCGCCAGTTCGATATTGGCGGCGTAGTCGCTTTCCGTGGAGAAGGCGATAGCGTCCTCACCCGATTCCGCCAGCACATGGAATTCATGGGAGGCGCTGCCGCCGATGCTACCGGTATCCGCCGTCACAGGACGGAAATTGAGGCCGCAACGGCTGAAGATGCGCGTGTAGGTCTCATACATCCGGTCGTAAGTTCCCTGCAGTGATTCCTGATTCTGATGGAAGGAGTAGGCGTCCTTCATAAGGAACTCGCGGGCGCGCATGATGCCGAAACGGGGGCGGATCTCATCGCGGAACTTGGTCTGGATCTGGTAGAAATTGATCGGCAGCTGTTTATAGCTTCGCAGCTCGTTACGCGCCAGATCGGTGATGATCTCCTCATGGGTGGGACCGAAGCAGAACTCCCGGTTGTGGCGGTCGTGAAAACGCAGCAGCTCCGGACCATATTTCTCCCAGCGGCCCGACTCCTGCCAGAGCTCGGCGGGCTGCACGGTCGGCATCAGCACCTCCAGTGCGCCGGCGCGATCCATCTCATCCCGCACGATGCGTTCTACCTTGCGTAATACCCGCAGTCCCAGCGGTAGCCAGGAGTAGAGACCGGCGGCCAGTTTGCGGATCATGCCGGCGCGCAGCATCAGCTGGTGGCTGGCAGTCTCCGCATCGGCGGGGGTTTCCTTGACGGTTTGCAGCGGAAAGTCAGAAGTACGCATTGCGGTAAAAGATCCTGTGGTGAAAACGCGCCATTTTAGCCTGCAATTTGCGGTGGGTCATCCACTCTGCAGGAACGGCTTGACGTCGGGTGGGCAGGGGCATACTTTCAGAATTGCTCTCGTATTGGAAATCTCAGACATGACCAAGGTTTACCTCAATGGCGAGTTCCTCCCCCTGGAGGAGGCCAGGATCTCTGTGCTGGATCGAGGGTTTCTCTTTGGCGACGGGGTTTATGAGGTCATTCCTGCCTACGGTGGAAGGCTGTTTCGTCTGGAGCAGCATCTGGATCGGCTCGACCGGAGCCTGCAGGGTATCCGCCTTGCGGTGTCGATCTCCCATCACGATTGGCGAGATATCCTCCAGTCTCTGCTGCCAACGGGGGAGATGGGTGACCAGGCGGTCTATCTTCAGGTTACACGTGGGGTTGCGCCGAAGCGGGATCACAGCTTTCCTGTGGTGGCCACGCCGACGGTCTTTGCCATGGCCTTCCCGGTTGTGCCACCTGAACCGGGGCAAGCGGAGTTGGGTGTCGCAGCCGTCACATTGCCGGATACCCGCTGGCTACGCTGCAACATCAAGGCAATCACCCTGCTTGCGAATGTGCTGTTACGTCAGCAGGCGGTGGACGAGGGGGCGGCGGAGGCCATTCTCATCCGGGATGGTGTGGCCCATGAGGGGACCGCCTCCAATCTTTTTGTGGTGAAGGATGGAGTGATTACCACGCCCCCCGATGGGCCGGAGCTGCTGCCGGGCATTACCAGAGACCTCGTGGTGGAGCTTGCCGGGTTGCACAATCTGCCATTGATCCAGGCGCCGATTGCGGAAAGCCGCCTGTTTGAGGCGGATGAGCTCTGGATCACCAGCTCCACGAAAGAGATCGTGCCGGTGATCTCCTTGAATGAGGGGCCGGTTGGTGAAGGGGTTGCCGGCCCTGTGTGGCGCCGTGTCTGGGCACTTTTTCAGGCCTATAAACAGCAGATCAGGGCGGGATTGGTCGATTAAACGTAGGCCGGATCCGCTGCGCTTGATCCAGCCTACATTCAGCGAACGTAGGGTGCGCTGTGCGCACCATGGTTGCTAGAAAGTCCCCCCGCTCCAACCCCACATGTGGCGCTCCGCCATGGCGAATTCGATATAGATCCGATCCATCGGGATGAGTAGCTGCTCCGAGATCAGTTTGCAGAGCCGGTCGGAGAACTCGCCGGTCCGGTCTCCCGGCAGGCCGATGCTTTTCAGTTCAAGGTAGGCCATTGGAGCATTATCGCCCGCGAACAGCATATAGGGATTGGTTTCGATGAACGCCATGACATAGCGTTCTGGTTTGCCGAGCATCTCTGCGACCTGTGCAGAGGCATTTTGGAGCAGCCGTGTCTCGATGTCTTCAGGGATTTCGGCGTTGGTCTGGATCTTGAGTACCGGCATGGATACCTCCCAGTCACTTTTTGCAGTTGTCCTCGATGTCCTTGCGGGCCTGCTCCATTCTGGTTTGGCGCTCTTCTTCAGTCAGCCGCAGGTACTCTCCGTCCTGGGTGCGCAATTTGCGGTTACCAAGGGCAGTAAGATTGCGCAGGTTGGAGCGCCCAACCTCACAATTCTGCAGACGAGTGGTGGCGGCCTGCTGCTGCTCATCCTGCGCCTGCTTGGCCAGCTTGCGATCTTCCCGGCGATCTTCCAGATCCTGGCGCATCTTGTTCAGACTTTTTTTTGCCGCTTCGATATCAGCAGGGTCGTCCTTTGGTGCCGGATGATGTTTTATCACCTCCGCCGAATCCGAACCTGAAGGCGGTGGCGTCTGTGAGTATACGGTGACACCGTCTTCCCCCACCCATCGATAGGTTTGAGCGCCTGCTGCGAGTGAGATTGCAGCCAGGAAAAAACCTGAAAAAAGTCTATATAGCTTCATTTTTTTATCGTTATTTCCATCCATCAACCAGCCACTCTAAATTATGGAGCAAGGGCGTGGAATGGCAAGTGACGTCGTCCAATTTAAAAAGAAAACCTGGAGGGCATTGTGGAATACCGGTTATTGCTTGACCTCCCGTGCGACTATTAGTAGTTTGTACGGTTTTGATATTGTCCGCTGCCCGTGACTCAGGGCAGCATTTGGAGGTTGCTGAAGTGGAATTGAGTGGTGCCGAGATCGTCGTTCAATGCCTGAAGGACGAGGGCGTTGAACATTTGTTCGGTTATCCGGGTGGATCCGTCCTGCACATCTACGATGCGATCTATCGGCAGGATGCGGTCAAGCATATCCTGGTACGGCACGAACAGGGTGCCACCCATGCGGCGGATGGTTATGCCCGCTCCACCGGCAAACCCGGCGTGGTGTTGGTCACCTCCGGCCCCGGTGCGACCAATGCCGTAACTGGCATTGCCACCGCCTACATGGACTCCATTCCGATGGTGGTGTTGACCGGGCAGGTGCCGACCCCGGTGATCGGCAGTGATGCCTTTCAGGAGGTCGATACTGTCGGCATCACCCGTCCCTGCGTGAAACACAACTTCCTTATCAAGGATGTCAATGATATCGCCTTGACCCTGAAGAAGGCGTTCTACATTGCCACCACCGGGCGTCCCGGCCCAGTGGTGGTCGATATTCCAAAGGATGTGACGGATCCGGGCATCAAGATCCCTTACGACTACCCTAAGAAGATCAAGATGCGCTCCTACAACCCGCAGGCCAAGGGACACTTGGGGCAGGTCAAGAAGGCGGTCAACAAAATGCTCTCCGCCAAGAAGCCGGTCTTCTATACGGGGGGTGGCGTCGTGTTGGGGAATGCCTCCAAGGAGCTGACCGAGCTGGTGGATGAACTCGACTATCCGATCACCAGTACGCTGATGGGTCTCGGCGCCTATCCAGGCAGTGACCGCCACTTCCTCGGTATGCTCGGCATGCACGGCACCTACGAAGCCAACATGTCGATGCACGAAACCGATGTGCTGATCGCTGTGGGCGCAAGATTCGACGATCGTGTTACCGGCCATATTCAGGAGTTCTGCCCCAACGCAGAGATCATCCATATTGATATCGATCCGGCTTCCATCTCCAAGACCGTGCGGGTGGATGTGCCGATCGTGGGCCCGGTCAAGCAGGTCCTGCGTGACATGCTCAGGGTCGTGAAGGAGCACAAAAAGAAGCCGGATAAAGATGTGCTGGCAAAATGGTGGGTGCAGATCGAAAAGTGGCGCGGTATGGACTGCCTCAAATACGATCAGAAAAAAAGTGACCGCATCAAACCGCAGTTTGCAGTGGAGACTCTGCACAAGGTGACCAAGGGCGATGCCTTCGTTGCCTCGGATGTGGGACAGCATCAGATGTTTGCGGCCCAGTTTTACGGGTTCGACAAGCCCCGTCGCTGGGTCAACTCGGGCGGTCTCGGCACCATGGGATTTGGTCTTCCTGCATCGATAGGCATTCAACTCGCCCATCCCAAAGCGGAGGTTGCACTGGTCACCGGCGAGTCGAGCATTCAGATGTGTATCCAGGAGCTGGCAACCTGTCTGCAGTACAATCTGCCGATCAAGATACTGCTGCTGAACAACGGTTATATGGGCATGGTACGGCAGTGGCAGGAGTTCTTCTATGACAGCCGCTACGCTCAATCGACCATGGACGTGACGCCTGATTTCGTCAAGCTGGCGGAGTCTTACGGTCATGTCGGCATGCGTATCGAGGACCCTGCAAAGCTGGAGGGGGCGATGACGGAGGCCTTTGCCATGAAGGATCGGCTGGTATTTATGGATGTTGTGGTCGATCCGGAAGAGAACGTCTTCCCGATGATCGCGGCGGGCAAGGGCCACCACGAGATGTACCTGTCACCTGAGAGCGAGCTGGTCTGATGCGACATATCATTTCTATTCTGATGGAAAACGAGTCCGGCGCTCTCTCTCGGGTATCCGGCCTGTTTACCGCCCGTGGTTACAATATCGAGTCACTCACCGTGGCGCCGACCCAGGACCCCAGCCTCTCCCGGCTTACCCTGGTGACGAGTGGCAGCGAGGAGATCATCGAGCAGATCACCAAGCAGCTCAACAAACTGATCGATGTGGTGAAGCTGGCGGATCTCTCCGAAGGCATCCACATCGAGCGGGAGATGATGATGATAAAGCTGCGCGCCGAGCGCACCCAGCGGGAGGAGATCAAGCGACTGGTAGAGATCTTCCGCGGCAAGATCATCGATGTCACCGATACCAGCTATATTGTCGAGCTGACAGGCGTGTCCTGTAAGCTTGATGCCTTTGTCGAAGCGGTGAACGACGATCTGATTGTCGAGATGGTGCGCACCGGCCCATCGGGCATTGCCCGTGGTCCAAAAGGGCTTGGGATCTAAAGGTCAAAGCGTAGATTGGGTTAGCTCAGCGTAACCCAACAAAATCAAACACAAGAGGGATTGGAGTCAAACTTGACTCCAATCCCGGTACACAATTCAAAATTTCCCGAAGGAAAACAACATGGCTATCAACGTTTACTACGACAAAGACTGCGACCTCTCCCTGATCAAGGGAAAGACGGTCTCCATCATCGGCTACGGCTCCCAGGGCCATGCCCATGCCAATAACCTGAAGGACTCAGGGATAAACGTCATTGTCGGTCTGCGCAGCAGTTCACCTTCTGTCATCAAGGCGGAGAACTCGGGTCTGACCGTAAAGTCTGTTGAAGAGGCAGTTGCCGCTGCAGACGTTGTCATGATCCTGACACCGGATGAGTTTCAATCGTCGCTCTATCGCGACCAGATTGCACCCAACATCAAGAATGGCGCGGCCCTGGCTTTCGCCCACGGTTTTGCCATCCACTACAACCAGATCGTACCCCGCGAAGATCTGGACGTGATCATGATCGCCCCCAAGGCGCCTGGCCACACTGTGCGCAGCGAATATGAGAAGGGCGGCGGCATTCCCGACCTGATCGCTGTCTACCAGGACGCCACCGGCACCGCGAGAGAGACCGCTCTCTCCTATGCATCCGCCATCGGCGGCGGTCGCACCGGCATCATAGAGACCACCTTCAAGGATGAGACTGAGACCGATCTCTTCGGTGAGCAGGCTGTTCTCTGCGGCGGCGCGGTTGAGCTGGTCAAGGCGGGTTTTGAGACCCTGACCGAAGCCGGTTACGCCCCCGAGATGGCCTACTTCGAGTGTCTGCACGAGCTGAAGCTGATTGTCGACCTGATGTACGAAGGCGGCATCGCCAACATGAACTACTCTATCTCCAACAACGCGGAGTATGGCGAGTATGTCACCGGCCCCAAGGTCATAAACGAGGAGAGCAAGCAGGCGATGCGCGATGCGTTGAAAAATATCCAGACCGGCGAGTACGCCAAGCAGTTCGTCATGGAAGGGCAGCTCAACTACCCCTCCATGACCGCCTATCGTCGTCTGAATGCCGCCCATCCCATCGAGCAGACCGGTGAGCAGCTGCGCGCCATGATGCCCTGGATCAAAAAGATCGTGGACAAGTCCAAGAACTGATCCGGCAACAATGAAAGAAAAAGCCGCCTGTGGAGACGCAGGCGGCTTTTTTTATGCCTGCGCGCCCGGATCGGACATTTCGGAAATGCTCCGGCCCATGTGATCACCAGTTTCTCTGCTCTGTTGGTAAAAAATCAGCCAACCCGATGTGCCTCCCTTTGCTAGAATTCCAGCCCCATGGAACCCGCTTTCATCCATCTCCGCGTTCACTCCGAATACTCCCTGGTCGATGGCCTGGTACGGGTAAAACCGCTGGTCGCCAAACTGGCGGAGATGGGTATGCCCGCCGTGGCGCTCACCGACCAATGCAACATGTTTGCCCTGGTGCGTTTCTATCAGGCAGCACTCGGTGCCGGGCTGAAACCTATAACTGGGGTGGATGTCTGGATACGCAATTCGGAAGATGCCAATACACCCTTCCGGCTGCTCCTGTTGGTGCAGAATCAGGTCGGTTATAACAATCTCACCCGCCTTGTCTCCCGTAGTTACCGGGAGGGCCAACACCTTGGTCGCCCGATGCTGGAACGGGAGTGGCTGGAGGGTAATGCAGATGGCCTGATTGCCCTCTCCGGTGGGCGTGAGGGAGATTTGGGCCGGGCGCTGCTCGCTGGGAATGAGGAGGAGGCGCAGTGCCTGCTGGCCGGATGGCTGGGGCTGTTTGGGGATCGCTACTATCTGGAGCTGACTCGAACCGGCAGGTTGGAGGAAGAGTCCTGTCTGCACGCCAGTGTGGCGCTGGCGGAGAAGTTTGATGTGCCGGTGGTGGCGACCAACGATGTCCGCTTTCTCTCTCCAGAGGATTTTGAGGCCCATGAAGTCCGGGTCTGCATCCACGATGGACGAACCCTGGATGACCCCCGCCGTCCCAGGCTCTACAACGAACAGCAATATCTGCGCAGTTCAGAGGAGATGCAGACCCTCTTTGCCGATATTCCGGAGGCGCTGGAAAACTCGGTTGAGATCGCCCGGCGCTGTAACATCGAGCTGACCCTGGGCAAGAACTACCTGCCAGATTTTCCCATCCCGGAAGGGATGACCATCGATGAGTATTTTGCCGCAGAGTCCCAAAAGGGGCTGGAGTGGCGGCTTGAACAGATCTTCGATGCGACGGCTGCGGAGTTCAGCAATCAGCGCAAGGTTTACGATGAGCGCCTGCAGATCGAGCTGGGTGTCATCAACAATATGGGGTTTCCGGGCTACTTTTTGATCGTGGCCGACTTTATCCAGTGGGCCAAGGACAATGACATCCCGGTGGGACCGGGGCGCGGCTCCGGCGCAGGTTCCCTGGCCGCTTATGCGCTGAAAATCACCGATCTGGATCCCATCGAACACGAATTGTTGTTCGAACGGTTCCTCAATCCTGAGCGTGTCTCCATGCCCGACTTCGATGTCGACTTCTGCATGGACAAGCGTGACCGGGTGATCGACTACGTGGCGCGTACCTACGGCCGTGATTCCGTCTCCCAGATCATCACCTACGGCTCCATGGCGGCGAAGGCGGTGGTGCGGGATGTGGGGCGGGTGCTGGGTCATCCTTACGGTTTCACCGATCGGGTGGCGAAGATGGTGCCCTTCGAGATCGGCATGACGCTGAAAAAGGCGCTGGAGGAGAGCGAGGATCTCAAACAGGCCTACGAGACCGACGAGGAGGTCACTGAACTTATCAAGATGGCGCGAAAGCTGGAGGGGTGCGCGCGCAACGCCGGCAAGCACGCCGGTGGCGTGGTGATCTCCCCCGGCCTGCTCACCGACTTCACACCGCTCTATTGCGAGGCCAGCGGTGAAGGTCTGGTGACCCAGTTCGACAAGGATGACGTGGAGAAGGTCGGACTGGTGAAGTTCGACTTTCTCGGACTGCGCACCCTTACCATCGTCGACTGGGCGTTGAAAACGGTGAACGCCGGTCGTGCTGAAATCGGAGAGGAACCAATCGATATCACCGCCATCGACATGGCGGACGAGGCGGCTTTCAAGCTGCTGTTGAGCGCCGAGACCACTGCCATCTTCCAGCTCGAGTCCCGGGGCATGAAGGAGCTGGTTAAAAAGCTCAAGCCCGACTGCTTCGATGACATTACCGCCCTGGTCGCCCTGTTTCGTCCCGGCCCGCTGCAGTCGGGTATGGTGGATAATTTCATCGCCCGCAAGCATGGCAAGGAGAAGATCTCCTACCCTGATGCCAACTACCAGCATGAATCGCTGAAACCGATTCTTGATGCTACCTACGGCGTCATCCTCTACCAGGAGCAGGTCATGCAGATTGCTCAGGTGTTGGCGGGTTACTCCCTCGGCGGCGCTGACATGCTGCGCCGGGCGATGGGTAAGAAGAAGCCGGAGGAGATGGCCAAGCAGCGGGCGGTGTTCAAGGAGGGGGCTGAGAAGAACGGCGTCGATCCCGATCTTGCGATGAAGATCTTCGACCTGGTGGAGAAGTTCGCGGGTTATGGCTTCAACAAGTCCCACTCCGCCGCTTACGCGCTGGTCTCGTATCAGACTATGTGGCTCAAGGCGCACTATCCGGCGGCTTTCATGGCGGCGGTCTGCTCCGCCGACATGGACAATACCGACAAGGTGGTGCCTCTGATCGAGGAGTGCCGGCGCATGAAGCTCAAGGTGGAGCCGCCGCAGGTCAACATCTCCGAATACAAGTTCACTATCGATGGTGAAAACAAGGTGGTCTATGGTTTAGGCGCGATCAAGGGCGTGGGTGAATCGGCGATCGAATGTATCATCCAGGAGCGCAAGGATAATGGCGCTTATAAGGATATCTTCGAATACTGCCGCCGTATCGATTTGAAACGGGTCAACCGGCGGGTGCTGGAGTCCCTGGTTCGGGCGGGTGCGCTGGACGGGCTGGGCGCCAACCGGGCGACGCTGATGATGCAGCTTCCCCTGGCGCTGAAGATGGCGGAGCAGCACCATGCGGACTTGGCGCGGGGGCAGAATGACCTCTTCGGCATGGGCGATCCCCAGCCTGCCACGGCAAACGAGCCACAGGTGGTGCCCGACGATGTGGAGGAGTGGGAGGATGAACAGCGTCTCCAGGGCGAAAAGGAGACCCTGGGACTCTATCTCACCGGCCATCCCATCGACCGTTATGAGGCCGAGCTGCGGCAGATTGCCGGAACCAGCATCGCCGATCTCTCGCTCGATAGCGGGTCGGGAAATGGTGGCGGTGGGCGTCGTCGTGGTGTTCCCGTCGTAGTGGCGGGACTGGTGGTGCAGACCAGCCACCGGCAGACCCAGCGGGGTTATATGGGGACACTGTTGCTGGATGACCGCAGTGGCCGCATCGAAGCCACGCTGTTCAATGAAACCTACGAGTCCTATCGTGACCTGCTGGCCGCAGACCGTATTCTGGTGGTTTCCGGCAGCCTGAACTATGACGAATACCGGGGAGGGCTGAGCATTCGGGTGGATAATGTGCTGGCGTTTGAACAGGCGCGGGCGCTCTATGCGGGCCATCTGGGTCTGAATGTCCAGCTCAACGGCAGTGATGCAGGCAGTTTCTGCCATGAACTGCAGCAGTTGCTGTCACCCTTCACCGGCGGGACCACAGGGATCAAATTGCACTACCGCTCAGCCAGGGCCGAAGGCGATATCGTCCTGGGACAGGAATGGCGGGTCAATCCGGTCGATGAGCTGTTGCGGCGTCTGGAACGGTTTCTGGGGAAGGGAAGTGTCAGCGTGGTCTACAATAGACGGTCACGCTAGTAGCCCAATTCAATAAATAAAATCAGGATTTGCAGGGTGCGCCATGCGCACCAAAACAAGCCGTAATCACGGTATCTACGCTAATCATGGTGCCCACAGCGCACCCTAGCTCCTGTCCCTTCTTTCAATAACTGTCCTAAAAAAATGATTTCCGGTATAGTCCGCGCATGGATCTGAACTTTCTCGAATTTGAGCAGCCGATCGCCGAACTTGAGGCGAAAATCGAAGAGCTTCGCCTGGTGGGCGACGACAATGAGATCAACATTCAGGACGAGATAACCCGTCTTGAAAGCAAGAGCCGTACGCTCACGGAATCGATCTTTTCCGGTCTTAAACCCTGGCAGATATCCCAGCTCGCCCGGCATCCCCAGCGTCCCTATCTGCTGGATTATGTCGGCCGGATATTCGACGAGTTCCATGAGCTCCACGGCGACCGCACCTTTGCCGATGACCATGCCATCGTTGGTGGCGTGGCGCGCATCGACGGTCTGCCGGTAATGGTGATCGGCCAGCAGAAAGGCCGTGATACCAAAGATAAGCTGCACCGGAATTTCGGCATGCCCCGTCCCGAAGGCTATCGCAAGGCACTGCGGCTGATGGAGATGGCGGAGCGGTTCCAACTGCCGATCCTCACCTTTATCGACACACCCGGTGCCTATCCCGGCGTGGGTGCTGAAGAGCGCGGACAGAGCGAGGCGATTGCCAGAAACCTGAAGGTGATGTCCGGTCTGCGCACCCCGATCATCTGCACCGTGATCGGTGAAGGTGGATCCGGCGGGGCATTGGCCATCGGTGTTGGAGATCGGGTGATGATGCTGCAATACAGCACCTACTCTGTGATCTCGCCGGAGGGTTGTGCTTCCATTCTGTGGAAGAGTGCAGAAAAGGCCCCCCTTGCCGCAGAGGCAATGGGTATCACCTCCGATCGACTGAAAGAGTTGAATTTGATCGATGAGATCATTCCCGAACCTCTGGGCAGCGCCCACAGGGACTTGGAGACGATGTCAAAGAATCTCAAGCACTCCCTGCTGGAGGGGTTGGAGAATCTGCGCAGCATGGCCATCGACAAACTGCTGAATACCCGCTATCAACGGCTGATGCAGTACGGCCAGTTCAGCGGAGAGTAGTTCCTCTTTTCCGCCATCCCGTATGGAATTTTCCCCGGCCCGCCTGCTCGAAGGGATGCCGCAACTGCCCCGTTCCGGTGACTGGCATGTCGCCTTTAGCGGTGGTCTCGATTCGACAGTTTTACTACACGCGCTTGTCTGTATTCGCGACCGGATTCCCGGTGAACTCAAAGCCATCCATATTCACCACGGACTCCAGTCTGAAGCGGATGCCTGGGGTGAGCACTGCCGTGATTTCGCGGCAGCCCTCGAAGTTTCCTATCAGCAGATCAATCTGGCGCTGAATCCGTCTGCAGGCGAGAGTATCGAGGCGCTGGCGCGTGAGGCGCGTTACCGGGTTTTGGCTGATCTGCTGCAGCCCGGTGACTGGCTGCTCACCGCCCAGCACCAGGATGACCAGGCAGAGACCCTGCTGCTGCAACTGCTGCGCGGCAGTGGACCTGCTGGTCTGGCGGCAATGGCGAAAACGGCCCGGCTTGGAAAGGGGTGGCTGCAACGTCCACTGCTCGGTTTTACCCGGCAGGCACTCGAAGCCTATGCGCAGCGCGAAGGTTTGACCTGGGTGGAAGATCCCAGCAACCGCGACCTCGAATTTTCCCGGAACTATCTGCGCCATAAAATCATGCCGCGTATTCAGGTGCACTGGCCCGCTGCCAGTGCGACGCTTTCACGAAGTGCGGGGCTCTGTGCCGATGCCCAGGTGCTGATCAATGAGTTGGCGGCTGAAGATCTGCAACGGTGTCGTGGTTCTGAGTCTGGAAGGTTGTCGGTGAAAGCACTCAGTCGACTCTCTGAGCCGAGAATCCGCAGTCTGCTGCGGCATTGGGTTCTGGCGCAGGAAGGTGCCGCAGCGCCCGGTTATCGGCACCTGCAGCGCATGCTGGATGAGTGCGTACTGGGACGTGCGGACGCCAGCCCGCTGGTGGGCTGGGGGGGGATGGAGGCGCGCCGTTATCGGGATGACCTTTTTCTTGGTCCCCGGCTGCCCCCCTATGATGCTGGATTATGCCTGAGTTGGAATGGTGAAGCGGCGTTGACACTGCCGTCCGGCCTGGGAAGGCTGGAGGTCTCTCTTTCCGAGCATGGGGTCGATGCGGAAGCGTGGCAAAACGGTCGTATCGAGGTGAGATTCCGCCGGGGCGGTGAGCGTTGTCGCCCGGTGGGTGACAGTTTTCACCGTTCCCTGAAGCAGTTGTTTCAGACCTGGGGTGTACCGCCCTGGTTGCGGGATCGTATCCCTTTGATTTTCCTGGATGGTGAGTTGGCGGTTATCCCTGGGTTTGCCGTTTGCCAGCCCTTCGTGGCGGCAGCGGAGATCGCTGCGGTGCAGCCGTATTGGAGCGGTTCTCTATCCAGAAACCTGGCACTAAATGCGCAGAAAAGCAGGCCCGATCAAGCGTAGCGGATCGGGCATTCCGGGATTGACGTGATTTTTGAGGTTGCCGGTTCCGCTACGCTTGAACCGGCCTACGCTTGGAAGAACACTAGTGTCCTTCCAACGCAATAGTCCTGGCTTGTTCCAATTCTTTAACCATCTCCTCCAGAGGTGGAATATCATCATTGCGTTCGATCATGGTGGCGGTCTTACCGACATGTTTCAGGGTGTCGCGGTAGAGTTGCCAGATTAGATCTGACTTTACCGCTTCTGCGGGATCGACCTGGTGTTCCACATTGTTAGCCGGCGGGGCGAGATGAATCTGCCGGATGCGCTGGGCAGGCAGGTTGCGCACAAATGTCATTGGTTCCAGCCCCAGTTTGTTGCAGTTCGACAGGACATTGTTCAGATCCAGAAGGATCAGCGAGTCGGAGGCTTCGGCAACTGCCGTCATGAAATCCCACTCCGGCATCTGATCACCACTCTCCTGATGATAGGCCGAGATATTCTCCAGCATGAGGCGTCTGCCCAGTCTCTCCTGAACCTCGCGAATACGGGGGATCAGGTGATCAATCATCTCAAGCGTTCTGGGCAGGGGACGCAGATCATAGCTGTGGGACTGGCCCGGCAGGGTCCAGCAGAGGTGGTCGGAAATCGCGCTGGGTTCCACGCGCTGCATTAGGTTTTTGAGCTGTTTGATATAAGCCTCATCCAGTGGATCCGGTCCCCCAATTGAGAGTCCCGCGCCGTGCATGAGCAGGGGATATTCAGCGCGGATCTGCAGTAGCTGATCCATCGTTTCTTCATCAGCATCCAGATAGCTGTCGGAGAGAATCTCGAACCAGTCCACGGCTGGACGCTGTGCTATGACCGGTTTGACCAGTTCGCGCCGCAAGCCTAGGCCAAAGCCGGGATCGGTTCTATTATTGGCAGGATCGTCGATAGTCATGATTGGAGCATCTGTTGAGATCAGCACTATTATTATACCGGTTTGTGCTTGATTGGTACCGCCTTGAAATCGAGAGATGGCCCCCCATTTATAGACGGGATCTGATGATTTTTTTCGGGGATTGAGTTCATGTCGGAAGCAATGCATATCGTCTGCCCCCATTGTGGCGGCGTCAATCGGGTTCCAGCGGCGCGGCTGAAAGATGGTGCCAACTGCGGCAAGTGCCATAACCCTCTGTTTACGCAGCAGCCGATCGCTCTGGATGGGGCGCAATTCCAACGCCACAGTCAGAAGAGCGATCTCCCGCTGCTGGTCGATTTCTGGGCCTCCTGGTGCGGTCCCTGCAAGATGATGGCGCCGGCCTTCGAGCAGGCCGCGGCGCAACTCGAACCTCAGGTGAGGTTGGCAAAGGTGAATACGGAAGAGCAGCAGCAGTTGGCAGCGCAGTTCGGTATTCGCAGTATTCCCACATTGATGCTACTGCATAGGGGCAGGGAGGTTGCCCGGCAGCCTGGAGCCATGGATGCCGAAGGCATCATTAACTGGACCCGGCAACATCTTTCGGGTCTCTAGGAGGCTGTCGGGTTTAACACTGTTTGGCTGCAAATCCCTGGATGACGATCAACTCAGCTCATCGAACTCGTTAAATAGGTCCACTATTGATGCTCGGCGTCCTGCCTCGCACCCTGCGGGTGGCTTCACCGTCAAATGGACTCCTGTCCATTTAATCGCCTCGTTCGATAAACTGATTTGATTCGCCCCCAGTGATTTTATTACGGGCATCCTGCCCTTCACCCCTTCGGGGGCAGCAGAGCTGCTCAATCCGCTCCTGCGGATTAGTCACTTCAAACGGATAAACCCGACAGCCTCCTATGGGCGGTTTATTCGGCGGTGGCTTATCCACGTAGACAGAATTGCTCTCTTTCAAGTAGAATCGCCTTGGTTTGACGTGGCACTTTCAGCCACTCATCCCAAACGATTCAATTGGAACGGGGTAAGCCGCAGGGCTTATCCCGTTTCGTGCGCCCGCAGTGGAGAATTTTTTGAACAAACCAGCAGTTCTGGTCCTGGAAGACGGCACCACTTTTCGGGGCGAAGCCATTGGTGCAGATGGGCAGTCTGTCGGTGAAGTGGTCTTCAATACGGCCATGACCGGCTATCAGGAGATCCTTACCGATCCTTCCTATAGCCGTCAGATCGTGACCCTGACCTATCCCCATATCGGAAATACCGGCGCCAATGAGGACGACGAGGAGTCGGGACATATCCATGCCGCTGGCCTGGTGATTCGCGACCTTCCCCTCTTGAGCAGCAACTGGCGGAGCCAGGAGGCGCTGGATGCTTACCTGCGTCGTAATAACATCGTTGCTATTGCCGGTATCGACACTCGCAAGCTGACCCGGATCCTGCGGGAGAAGGGGGCACAGAGCGGTTGTATTTTGGCGGGTGACGATGTGGACGAACAGGCGGCACTGGAGGCAGCGAAGAATTTTCCTGGTCTCAAGGGTATGGATCTGGCGAAAGAGGTCACCACCGATATCCCCTACGAATGGGCACAGGGCAGTTGGTCCCTTGAGGGTGGAATGCCTGAGGCCGAACATCCCATCGAAGAGAAATTACCACTGCACGTAGTGGCCTACGACTACGGGGTCAAACGCAATATCCTGCGCATGCTGGTGGATCGGGGCTGCCGCCTGACGGTGGTGCCGGCCCAGATGTCCGCGAAGGATGTGCTTGCCATGAATCCGGATGGGGTCTTCCTCTCCAATGGGCCAGGCGATCCGGAGCCCTGCGACTACGCTATCGAAGCGATCCAGGAGATTGTCGATACAGGTATGCCGGTGTTCGGCATCTGTCTGGGGCATCAGCTGTTGTCCCTTGCCAGCGGCGCCAGGACGGTCAAGATGAAATTCGGCCACCATGGCGCGAATCATCCGGTGCAGGATCTGGGCGAAAAGACGGTCATGATCAGCAGCCAGAACCACGGCTTTGCAGTGGATGAGGTGAGTCTGCCTGAGACGCTGAGAGCAACACATCGTTCGCTCTTCGATGGTTCGCTGCAGGGTATCCACCGCACCGATAAACCGGCCTTCGGCTTTCAGGGACACCCTGAAGCCAGTCCCGGTCCCCACGACGTGGCGCCGGTGTTCGATCATTTCATCGAGTTGATGAAGACGGAAAATTGAATTAGCCGCAGGAATCGCGGCTGATTATCCAACGGTTCGAGTAAATGCCAAAACGTACAGACATACAAAGTATCCTGATCATCGGCGCCGGCCCCATTGTGATCGGTCAGGCCTGTGAGTTCGACTACTCTGGCGCTCAGGCCTGCAAAGCGTTGCGGGAAGAGGGTTTCCGGGTTGTCCTGGTGAACTCCAATCCGGCGACCATTATGACCGATCCCGATACGGCGGATGCGGTCTATATCGAACCTATCACCTGGGAGACGGTGGCGCGCATTATCGAAAAGGAGCGCCCCGACGTTCTGTTGCCCACCATGGGTGGTCAGACGGCCCTCAACTGTGCCCTCGATCTGGTGCGCGAAGGGGTGCTTGAAAAGTTTGGCGTGAAGATGATCGGCGCCTCCCGGGAGGCGATCGACAAGGCTGAAGATCGCGATCTGTTCCGCAAGGCGATGCGCAAGATCGGACTTGATATGCCTCGCTCGGCTATTGCGCACAGCATGGAAGAGGCGAATCAGGTACAGGTCGGCATCGGTTTTCCGACGATCATTCGTCCCTCCTTTACCATGGGCGGCAGTGGCGGTGGTATCGCCTACAATGCGGAAGAGTTCGTCGAAATCTGCGAGCGGGGACTCGATCTCTCCCCTACCAGTGAACTCTTGATCGAAGAGTCGATCCTCGGTTGGAAAGAGTATGAGATGGAAGTGGTGCGGGACCGCAAGGACAACTGCATCATCATCTGTTCCATCGAAAACCTGGATCCGATGGGGGTGCACACCGGTGACTCCATTACCGTTGCACCGGCCCAGACCCTCACCGACAAAGAGTATCAGATCATGCGTAACGCCTCGCTGGCGGTATTGCGTGAGATCGGGGTGGAGACCGGCGGTTCCAACGTGCAGTTTGCCATCAACCCGGAAAACGGGCGCATGATCATCATCGAGATGAATCCCCGCGTCTCCCGCTCCTCGGCGCTGGCCTCCAAGGCCACCGGTTTTCCCATCGCCAAGGTGGCGGCCAAGCTGGCGGTGGGGTACACCCTCGATGAGTTGCAGAATGAGATTACCGGCGGTGCAACGCCCGCCTCTTTCGAGCCGGCCATAGATTATGTGGTTACCAAGGTGCCGCGCTTCGCCTTCGAAAAGTTTCCGTTGGCGGATGATCGGCTCACCACCCAGATGAAGTCGGTGGGCGAGGTGATGGCCATAGGCCGCACTTTCCAGGAGTCGCTGCAGAAGGCCTTGCGGGGACTGGAGACCGGTAAGTTTGGCCTCTGTGAGGTCGTCGATCTGGAAGAGAAGGATGTCAAATACACCCTGATACGCGAGATGAGTCTGCCGGGGCCCGAACGTCTCTGGTATGTGGCGGACGCCCTCCGGTGGGGCATGAGCCTGGAAGAGGTTCACGAGCACAGCCGCATCGATCCCTGGTTCCTGGTGCAGATCGAAGAGTTGGTAACCCTCGAAGATCAAGTCAGGGCGCAGGGTCTGGAGGCACTGGATGAGCATCGGTTGCGCTACCTGAAACGCAAGGGTTTTGCCGACAAGCGACTCGCGACTTTGACTGGTGCTACCGAAGCGGAGGTTCGTGAGCTGCGACGGGCAGCGGGGGTCCGGCCGGTATTCAAGCGGGTCGATACCTGTGCGGCGGAGTTTGCCACCAGTACCGCTTACATGTACTCCACCTATGAGGATGAGTGCGAGGCAGCGCCCAGCAGCCGCGACAAGATCATGGTGTTGGGCGGCGGCCCCAACCGGATCGGTCAGGGCATCGAATTCGACTACTGCTGCGTGCATGCCGCCTTCGCTTTGCGCGATGATGGTTACGAGACCATCATGGTCAACTGTAACCCGGAGACGGTTTCCACCGACTACGATACCTCGGACCGGCTCTATTTCGAGCCGTTGACCCTGGAAGATGCGCTGGAGATTATCGATAAGGAGCAGCCCAAGGGTGTGATCGTCCAGTACGGAGGTCAAACACCATTGAACCTGGCGGAAGATTTGGAAGCCGCAGGTGCACCGATCATCGGTACCAGTCCCGATGCCATCGACTTGGCGGAGGATCGCGAACGTTTCCAGATGGCCGTGGAGAGGCTGGGTCTGAAACAGCCGCCGAACCGTACCGCCACCGAGTCTGAGCAGGCGGTTAAGCTGGCCGAAGAGATAGGTTATCCGCTGGTTGTCCGGCCCTCTTATGTGTTGGGCGGGCGTGCGATGGAGATCGTCACCAACGAGAGTGACCTGCGTCGCTACATGCGCGAGGCGGTGAGTGTCTCCAACGACTCACCGGTGTTGCTGGACCACTTTCTCAATGATGCCATCGAAGTGGATGTCGACGCCATCTGCGACGGTAAGGATGTGGTGATCGGCGGTATCATGGAGCATATCGAGCAGGCTGGCGTGCACTCGGGTGATTCCGCCTGTTCCCTGCCACCCTATACCCTGTCGGCTTCCGTGCAGGACAGGATGCGCGAACAGATCCGCAAGATGGCCCTGGAGCTTGGGGTCGTGGGTCTGATGAATACCCAGTTTGCCATCAAGGACGACGAAATTTACCTGCTGGAGGTCAACCCCCGAGCTTCCCGCACCGTGCCGTTTGTCTCCAAAGCTACCGGCGTCCAGTTGGCCAAAGTGGCTGCACGCTGCATGGCGGGTGTGAGTCTGGCGGAACAGGGTTTTACCGAAGAGGTGGTGCCTGAGATCTACTACGTCAAAGAGGCGGTATTTCCATTCGTCAAGTTTCCCGGTGTCGATACCGTGCTGGGGCCGGAGATGAAATCCACTGGTGAGGTGATGGGGGTCGGCAAGACCTTTGGTGAGGCTTTCAATAAGGCGACTCTTGGTGCCGGCTCTCGTCTGCCTGAGGGTGGCAGGGCGTTAATCAGCGTGCGTGATGTGGACCAAAAACGTGCCGTACGCGTGGCGGAGGATTTGATCGCTCTTGGATTTGAGATCTGTGCCACCAGGGGTACTGCAAAAGTGATAAGGAATGCGGGAATCGATTGCATTCGGGTCAACAAGGTCAAGGAGGGACGACCGCACATCGTGGATATGATCAAGAATAATGAGATCTCTTTCGTTGTTGTCAACACGACGGAGGGCGCCAAAGCCATTGCGGACTCTGCGGAGATTCGACGTGCTGCGCTACAGTATAAGGTCAACTACACAACCACCATCTCCGGCGCCGAGGCAACTTGTCTGGCGCTGAAACAGTTGGACGCAGTCAGCGTAAATCGCCTGCAGGATCTGCACGGCTGATTGCAATGAGGCGAGGAGACAGAATATGAGCAAGGTACCTCTGACCGCCAGAGGCGCGGAGCGTCTGCAGGAAGAACTTGTTGAGCTTAAGCGGGTTGCCCGCCCCAAGGTGATCAAGGCGATTGCCGAAGCCCGCGAACATGGTGATTTGAAAGAAAATGCTGAGTATCACGCCGCGCGTGAACAACAGGGTTTTATTGAAGGCCGTATCAAGGATCTGGAGGGTAAGCTGTCCCACGCCCAGATCATAGATGTCACCACCCTCAACGCTGGAGGCAAGGTGGTGTTCGGCGCCACTGTTGATGTGTTGGAACTCGACAATGATGCTGAGTTGACCTACCAGATCGTCGGCGAAGATGAGGCGGATATCAAAAACGGTCTGATATCGGTCGGTTCACCTATTGCACGGGCGCTGATCGGCAAGTCCGAGGGCGATGACGTCTTTCTCGAGACGCCTGGCGGCGCGAGGGAGTTTGAGATACTGGACGTCCGTTACGTCTAACGCTCATTTTGTAGGCAGGTTCAAGCGCAGCGGAACCGGCAGGTATACGTAGGGTGCGCCATGCGCACCAAAACAAGCCGTGATCGCGGTATGTACGCTATTCACGGTGCGCATGGCGCACCCTACAAGCCCTGATTTTATTTATTGATAAGGACTACTAGACCACAATCCGGTTTTTCTTTTTATCCGGATTGGGCCGGTAGAAGATGGCGACGCGGCCGATAATCTGCACCAGATCGGCATTTTGGCGGGAAGCAATCGCCTCACTGAGCTGCTCGCGGTCGGCTTTATCGGCGCCTGCAAGCTTTACCTTGATCAGTTCATGGCTGTCGAGGGCTATGCCGATTTCATCCTGCACACTCTCCCGGAGCCCATGTTGACCTACCATGACCACAGGTTTGAGGTGATGCGCCAATTTTTTCAGTTCGCGTTTTTGCTGGGGAGAGAGGGTCATAATGTGGGTGCCGTATAAAGATTTGGGGCGGAATTCTACCTTAGATGGCGCCTCCCCTGAAAGGCGCGTTGTGGGGTTTTTTGCCGGAATAATGGTCTGATACTGAATATGAAACGCAGTAAGAGCAGCCGCCAGTGGCTTGATCGTCACTTCAAGGATGAGTACGTAAAACGTGCCCAGAGAGAGGGATACCGTTCTCGTGCGGTTTTCAAGCTCATGGAGATCCAGGAGAAGGACCGGCTCATAAAACCAGGAATGCGGGTGGTGGATCTGGGCGCCGCGCCGGGGGGTTGGTCGCAATATGCCCGGCAGTTGGTCGGAGATAAAGGCATGGTGGTGGCCCTGGATATCCTGGAGATGGATCCTATTGCCGGGGTGCCGTTCATCCAGGGGGATTTCCGGGATCAGGAGCCACTTGATGAGTTACGGGGAATTCTGCAAGAGAAGCCCGTGGATCTTGTAATTTCCGATATAGCCCCCAATGTTACGGGTATGGCCACCGTGGATCAGCCCCGTTCCATGTACCTGTGTGAATTGGCACTGGATTTTGCCAAAGAGGTGCTGTGCCCCGGTGGCGGTTTTGTGGTCAAGGTCTTCCAGGGCGAGGGTTTTGAACAATATATACGGGACATGCGTGAGGCGTTCGGCAGGGTGGTAAGCCGTAAGCCCAAGTCTTCCAGGTCTAAAAGCCGCGAAATCTATCTGGTAGCGACGGGCTTTAAGTTGTAGTACCGTACAAAACCGCCAAAATTCCAGGTATCCCTTTGGTTGCGGCGCTAAAGTGGTTGGAGGACGGTGGTCGTTTTCTTGCTAATTGCTTGATGTGAAAAGATATTTTTAGTTGCCGGGATAATTTGAGGGGAAAGAAGTTTGAACGATATGGCAAAGAATCTGATTCTTTGGGTGGTGATCGCCGTTGTATTGATGACGGTTTTCAACAATTTCACCACCACCCAGACCAAGGCCCAGCCGAAAAGCTACTCTGAGTTTATCGGAGATGTTAAGTCTGGCGCAGTGAAAGATGTCACCATCAATGGGCGCACCATTGATGGCACCCTGAGTTCCGGGCAGCATTTCTCCACCTACAGTCCCGGCGACGATGGTCTGGTGAGCGACCTGCTCAACAACAATGTTGAGATTGTGGCCACGCCGCCTGAGAAACCCTCGTTGCTGATGAATATCCTCATCAACTGGTTCCCCCTGTTTGTGCTTATCGGCCTGTGGATCTTCTTCATGCGTCAGATGCAGGGCGGCGGCGGAGGCCGTGGCGCCATGTCCTTCGGAAAGAGCAAGGCGCGTATGCTCAGCGAAGACCAGGTGAAGGTGACATTCAGCGATGTGGCCGGTGTCGAAGAGGCGAAGGAAGAAGTCTCCGAGATGGTGGATTTTCTACGAGATCCCTCAAAATTCCAGAAACTTGGCGGTAAGATTCCCCGTGGCGCACTGATGGTGGGGGCGCCGGGTACGGGCAAGACGCTCCTGGCCCGCGCCATCGCCGGTGAGGCCAAGGTGCCTTTCTTTACCATCTCCGGTTCCGATTTCGTGGAGATGTTCGTAGGTGTCGGCGCATCCCGTGTGCGCGACATGTTCGAGCAGGCCAAGAAACATGCGCCCTGCATCATCTTCATCGACGAGATCGACGCAGTGGGCCGGCATCGTGGTGCGGGCCTCGGTGGTGGTCACGACGAGCGTGAGCAGACACTGAACCAGCTGCTGGTGGAGATGGACGGCTTTGAAGGTAATGAAGGCGTTATCGTGATTGCTGCCACCAACCGTCCGGATGTGCTGGATCCGGCGCTGCTGCGCCCCGGTCGCTTCGATCGTCAGATTGTCGTGCCCCTGCCGGATGTGCGGGGACGTGAGCAGATTCTCAAGGTCCATTTGCGCAAGGTGGCTGCCGATGACGATGTAAAACCCTCCATCATTGCCCGTGGCACACCTGGTTTCTCCGGTGCCGATCTGGCCAATCTCGTCAATGAGGCGGCGCTTTTTGCTGCCCGCACCAACAAGGCTTTGGTGGAGATGATGGACATGGAGAAGGCGAAGGACAAGATCATGATGGGTGCCGAGCGGCGCTCCATGGTGATGAACGATGAAGAGAAGAAACTCACCGCCTATCATGAGGCCGGCCACGCCATCGTTGGGCGCTCGGTGCCATCTCATGACCCTGTCTACAAGGTCAGTATCATCCCCCGCGGACGGGCGCTCGGCGTGACCATGTTCCTGCCGGAGGAGGATCGTTACAGCTACAGCAAGGAGCTTCTTGAGAGCCAGATCTCCAGCCTGTTTGGCGGTCGCATCGCCGAAGAACTGATTTTCGGCATCGACAAGGTGACCACCGGCGCTTCCAACGATATCAAGCGGGCAACTGAAATCGCTCGCAACATGGTGACCAAATGGGGGCTCTCCGAGCGCCTTGGTCCATTGCTGTACGGAGAAGAGGAGGAGGAGGTTTTTCTTGGCCGATCCGTCACTCAGCACAAAAATGTCTCCGACGATACCGCACATATCATTGATGAGGAGATCCGCGGTTTCATTGATCGTAACTACCAGCGTTCAGATCAGATTCTGAAGGACAATCTCGATAAACTGCACCTCATGGCGGAGGCGCTGATCAAATACGAAACCATCGATTCTGATCAGATCGACGATATCATGACGGGTAAAAAACCTCGTCCCCCGGCTGATTGGGATGAGTCCGACTCGGATGATTCGGAAAAACCTTCTGGCGAGGCGCCTGCTTCAGACGGTTCCTCGGATACTATCGGAAACCCCGCCAACCAGCACTGACCCGTCAGTCGCTCCCGTTGATTCTAGATTGTGCAGGTAAGTCCGTAGACCTGGGGGTCCCCCAGGTCATGGGCGTCCTTAACGTCACTCCTGACTCTTTCTCTGACGGTGGCCGTTTCACTCGAAACGACCCGGCGCTGAGACATGCTCTCGGCATGGTGGAGGCGGGGGCTGCAATCGTCGATATCGGCGGGGAATCGACCCGGCCGGGCGCCAGTCCCGTATCCGAGGCGCAGGAGATCGATCGGGTTGTGCCGTTGATAGAACGGCTCAGCCGGGAGCTCGACGTTCCCATTTCCATCGATACCAGCAAGCCGGCGGTGATGCGTGAAGCGGTTGCGGCCGGTGCCGGACTGATCAATGACGTGCAGGCTTTACAGGCGGAAGGTGCGCTTGAAGCGGCAGCTGAGTTGGCGGTGCCGGTCTGCCTGATGCATATGCGGGGTGAGCCATGCACCATGCAGGCGGCGCCGGAGTATACTGATGTTGTGGCCGATGTGCGTGATTTTCTCTCTGAACGTATCAAAGCCTGCCGCAGTGCAGGTATCTTCCTTGAGCGACTATTGGTGGATCCTGGGTTTGGTTTCGGCAAGACCCTGGCGCATAATCTTGCCCTCTTGAAGAATCTGTCGGAATTTTCTGCGTTGTCGGTGCCGCTGCTGGTAGGCATCTCGCGCAAATCGATGATTGGAGCGTTGCTTGGTGATGCGCCGGTGGATCAGCGATTGTACGGCAGCGTTGCAGCAGCCGTTTTGGCTGCCACTCAGGGGGCGTCGATCATTCGCGCACACGATGTTAAAGCAACGGTTGATGCGCTGCGGATTGCTGCTGCAGTGATGGAATAACCGAAAAAGGAGAGTAGGGTGGAACGCAAATATTTTGGCACAGACGGCATTCGCGGGTTGGTCGGTCAGGGTGCGATAACCCCAGAGTTTGTGCTCAAGCTCGGCTGGGCTGCTGGTCGTGTTCTGGGTGGTGGGGGCAATAGCAGTGTGCTGATCGGTAAGGATACCCGCATCTCCGGTTATCTTTTAGAGTCGGCGCTTGAGGCGGGTTTGTCGGCTGCCGGAGTCAACATCAAGCTGCTGGGACCCATGCCGACCCCAGGTATTGCCTATCTCACCCGAACCCTGCATGCCCAGGCGGGAATCGTGATCAGCGCCTCTCACAATCCATTCCACGACAACGGCATCAAGTTTTTTTCCGCCCAGGGTACCAAGCTGCCTGATGATGTTGAAACCGCCATCGAGCAAGAGCTGGATAAAGAGATTACGACAGTTGATTCCGCCAGTCTCGGCAAGGCCTACCGCCTGGATGACGGCGAAGGCCGTTACATCGAATTCTGCAAGAGCACGATCCCCATGAGCCTTAGCTTCAGGGGCATGAAGATCGTGGTCGACTGTGCCCACGGCGCCACCTACAACATCGCCCCCTATGTGTTCGATGAGCTGGGCGCAGACGTGGTGGCAATCGGTGTGCGGCCTGACGGGTTGAATATCAATGACGGCGTGGGCTCTACTCATCCTGAACATCTTAAGGCGGCTGTGCTGGAGCACAAGGCGGATCTTGGTGTCGCATTCGATGGCGATGGTGATCGTTTGATCATGGTGGATGACCGGGGGGAAGAGGTCGATGGCGATGAGATTCTCTTCATTATCGCCAGTTCCCGCATGCGGAAGGGAACCCTGAAAGGTGCGGTGATCGGCACCCAGATGAGTAATCTGGGGCTGGAGGTTGCATTACGCGAGCAGGGCGTGGTGCTGGAGCGAACCCAGGTGGGGGATCGTTACATCATGGAGCGTCTGACCGAAAAAGGCTGGAATCTCGGTGGTGAGCAGTCCGGTCACATCATCTGCCTCGACCGGACTACCACTGGAGATGGCATTATCTCTGCGCTGCAAGTACTGGCGGAGGTTCAACTATCCGGTCAGCCTCTACGGGAACTGGCGGCCGGTATGACGAAATATCCCCAAAAACTGGTCAACATAAAGCTTGGGGATATGACGCCCGCCGATGTAATGGCCTCGGGCGAGGTGGCCAATGCCGTGCATGATGTGGAAACGGAGCTGGGACGTAGTGGCCGGGTGCTGTTGCGGCCTTCCGGTACTGAGCCGTTGATCCGGGTCATGCTTGAGGGCAATGATATGGAGCAGGTCGACCGGCTGACGGAGCAGCTCGCGGATGTGGTGCGGGGACTGGTCACAGTGGATTGAGTATGGTCCTGTTGCCATCCTGAAATCATAGAAATAGATTGCTCCGCTGTAAGTAGAGGGAAAATTTAAGGGTGCGCTGTGCGCACCATGATTGCTGTAACTGCTTATTCTGGTGCGCACAGCGCACCCTACGTTCGCCACATTAGAGAGGCCACACTCCATGCCAACCATCATGGCGAACTCCGAAACTTGAGTTAAATAGTCTCATCGCCATTGATTTCAGGCGCGTTGCCCGTTAAGCTAGCCCGCTTTGTTCGTTCAGCAGGAGTTTTGACATGCGTAGGCCGCTGGTAGCCGGAAACTGGAAAATGAATGGTTCCATCGAGAGCGTTCGCGAACTGCTCGAAGGTCTCAAGGCCGGTGCGGGTGAAGTCAAAAATGCTGAAATGGCAGTTTGTCCCCCTGCTGTGTTCATGCCGCAGGTTCAGGAGCAACTCTCGGGTTCTGTGATTGCCTGGGGCGGCCAGGATCTCTCTGTCGAAGCCTCCGGGGCCTTTACTGGTGAGATTGCAGCTTCCATGTTGAACGACTTTGCCTGCAAGTATGTCATTGTCGGGCACTCTGAGCGCCGTACCTATCACGGGGAGAGCGACGAGTTGGTGGCAAAGAAGTACGCCGCCGCGCGTGCAGCTGGTCTGGTTCCCATTCTATGCATCGGGGAGACCCTCGAAGAGCGTGAGCAGGGTATTACCGAGGATGTCTGCGCACGTCAGCTGAATGCGGTGATCGAACTTGAAGGCGTCGAGGCGTTGGCCGGTGGTGTTGTCGCTTACGAGCCGGTCTGGGCAATAGGTACCGGTAAGACGGCGACCCCGGAACAGGCCCAGGATGTACACGCTTTTATCCGTGGCCAAGTGGCTGGGAAGAGCGGGGAAGTGGCAGAGGGACTACGCATCCTCTATGGCGGTTCCATGAAACCGGATAACGCCAAGGAGTTGATCGGCAAACCCGATATCGATGGTGGCCTGATTGGCGGTGCTTCACTCAAGGCGGCGGATTTTCTAGGCATCTGTACCGCCGCAAACTAAATTCTGATAGGCAGCGAAAAGTTTCATGCAGACGATTCTTGTTGTATTTCACCTCTTTCTGGCGCTGGGCCTGGTCGGACTGATTCTGATTCAGCACGGTAAGGGTGCGGATGCCGGTGCGGCATTTGGCAGTGGCGCCTCTGCGACCGTGTTTGGTGCACAGGGTTCAGCCTCGTTCCTGTCGCGGGCCACCGCAGCACTGGCGGCGCTCTTTTTCATAACCAGTATGGCGCTGGCTTACTTCTCCACTCAGAGCCGAGAACCGCAAGGGCTTATGGAGTCGATGCAGACTGAGCAGGTGGAGACGGCGGTTCCCGCTGCAGAGACGATCAATTCTGACGTGCCTGTGATCCCTGCGCCTGGGCAGGAGGTGCCGGTAGCGGTGCCTGAATCAGAAGTGCAAGAGTAATATTCAGCGATTTTATTGCCGATGTGGTGGAATTGGTAGACACGCTATCTTGAGGGGGTAGTGGCGTAAGCCGTGCCGGTTCAAGTCCGGCCATCGGCACCATTCATGAACGGTATCGCTCATAAACGGGTGATGCCGTTTTTTATGCCTGAAAAAAATTAGAATAACTTATTGATAAATATCACTTTATCCGGTTGCGTACGACTTGACATGAATTGGGTGCTGCTCTAAACTTTTGCGATAATTATGATCGTTCTGAGGGGGGCGACATAACAATGCTCGAAAATTATCTGCCTATCCTGATTTTTCTGGCTGTGGCCTTTGTTCTGGGGGTCGTGGTCATCGGCATGGGGTTTCTGCTTGGAACCCGTAAGCCAGATGCGGAGAAGCTCTCGCCCTACGAGTGCGGCTTTGAGGCCTTCGAAGATGCCCGCATGAAGTTTGATGTTCGTTACTACCTCGTTGCCATCCTCTTTATTATCTTTGATCTTGAGATTGCCTTCCTCTTTCCCTGGGCTGTCGTTTTGGGTGAACTTGGAATGGTGGGTTTCGTCGCAATGATGGTCTTTCTCGGTATTTTGGTTATCGGCTTTATCTACGAGTGGAAGAAAGGGGCGCTTGAATGGGAGTAGAAGGTCTTCTCGAGAAGGGTGTCATCACCACTTCCGCCGACAAGCTGATCAACTGGGCGCGTACCGGGTCTCTCTGGCCCATGACTTTTGGTCTGGCCTGCTGTGCCGTGGAGATGATGCACGCTGCTGCGGCTCGCTATGACATGGACCGCTTCGGTATCATCTTTCGTCCCAGTCCACGGCAGTCGGATGTGATGATCGTGGCCGGTACCCTGGTCAATAAGATGGCCCCCGCCTTGCGCAAGGTCTACGATCAGATGGCAGAGCCTCGCTGGGTGATATCCATGGGTTCCTGTGCCAACGGCGGCGGTTACTACCACTACTCCTATGCGGTGGTGCGGGGTTGTGACCGCGTGGTGCCGGTCGACATCTATGTGCCGGGATGCCCGCCCACTGCGGAGGCGCTGCTGTATGGTGTTCTGCAGCTGCAGGACAAGATTCGCCGCACCAGCACGATTGCGCGATAGGTGAACGGAATGAGTGATAGCGCGCAGACTCCCCTGGAAGCAAGAATGGCATCCCTGGCAGACGGCCTGACCGGACGATTTGCCGAGCAGGGTTGCGAGGTTGAGCAGGGTTTCGGCGAGGTCACGCTGATCGTGCCTCGTGATCATCTCCTGCAGATTGGGGAGATCCTTCGGGATGATGAGGCGTTTCACTTCGAGGAGGTGATTGATGTCTGTGGCGTCGATTACTCTGCCTATGGCGTGGCGGAGTGGGATGTGACCACGGCTTCGTCAACCGGCTTCGGACGTGGCGTGGAGTCTGACAGGGCATTCGATCTCAATGCGGAGAAGCGCTTTGCAGCGGTCTATCATCTGCTCTCCGTAAAGAACAATATGCGCCTGCGGCTGCGTGTATTCGTGGATACGACACACCCGATCGTCGCCTCAGTGGTGAGCATCTGGAGTGGTGCCAACTGGTTCGAGCGTGAGGCCTTCGATCTCTACGGTATCCTGTTTGAAGGGCATCCTGATCTGCGGCGCATACTCACCGATTACGGTTTTATCGGTCACCCCTTCCGCAAGGATTTCCCGCTTATCGGCCAAGTGGAGATGCGCTACGATCCGGAGCAGGCGCGTGTCATCTATGAGCCGGTAAGTATGGAGGGGCGCACGCTGGTCCCCCGTGTTATCCGCGGCAACGATCAGAACCCACCGGAAGCGTCAGAACAGCAGGATTCCAGCGATGCCTGAGATTCGTAACTACACCCTGAATTTCGGGCCGCAGCATCCCGCCGCGCACGGCGTTTTGCGTCTGGTGCTGGAGATGGACGGCGAGGTCATCGAGCGTGCCGATCCGCATATTGGCCTGTTGCACCGGGCGACCGAGAAGCTGGCTGAGACCAAACCTTACAACCAAAGCATTCCCTACATGGATCGTCTCGATTACGTCTCCATGATGTGCAGTGAGCACGGCTATGTACGGGCGATAGAGAAGTTGCTGGGGGTAGAGGTGCCGGAGCGCGCCCAATACATCCGCACAATGTTTGACGAGATCACCCGTATCCTGAACCACCTGATGTGGCTGGGGACCCATGCGCTCGACGTCGGTGCGATGACGGTTTTTCTCTACGCCTTCCGTGAGCGTGAGGACCTGATGGACTGCTACGAGGCGGTTTCAGGTGCGCGTATGCACGCAGCTTACTATCGGCCCGGCGGCGTCTATCGTGATCTGCCGGAGCAGATGCCCCAGTACCAGCAGAGCCAGTGGGTGACGGGGCGTGATGCCGAGCGGCGCAACGATGCCCGTCACGGCTCCCTGCTCGACTTTATCGAGGATTTCGCCAATCGCTTCCCGGCCTGTGTCGATGAGTATGAGACGCTGCTGACCGATAACCGGATTTGGAAACAGCGCACCGTCGGTATCGGCGTCGTATCCCCGGAACGTGCCCTGCAGTTGGGTTTTACCGGTCCGATGCTGCGTGGCTCAGGTATCGAATGGGATCTGCGCAAAAAACAGTCCTACGCCGCTTATGACAGGGTCGATTTTGATATCCCGGTGGGCGTCGAGGGCGACTCTTACGATCGCTACCTGGTGCGTATCGAGGAGTTGCGGCAGTCCAACCGGATCATCAAGCAGTGTATCGAGTGGCTGCGCAACAATCCTGGCCCGGTAATGGTGAATGACCACAAGGTTGCGCCGCCGCTACGGGCAGACATGAAGGGCGATATGGAGAGCCTGATCCACCATTTCAAACTCTTCACCGAAGGTTACTGCACACCGCCCGGCGAAGTTTACGCTGCCGTGGAAGCACCCAAGGGTGAATTCGGTTGCTACATAGTCTCCGATGGGGCCAACAAGCCTTACCGACTGAAGATTCGTGCTCCCGGTTTTCCCCACCTTGCTGCGATGGATGAGATGGTCAAGGGTCATATGCTTGCCGATGTGGTTGCCGTGATCGGCACCATGGATGTGGTATTTGGCGAGATTGACCGCTAGAGCGCTGAGATGAACACGATAGAAGTGAATAACAAAGCGGAAATTTTCTCCACCGAGATTCGGGAAGAGATCGATCAGTGGATTGCCAAATATCCTGCGGACTGGAAGCAGTCGGCGGTGATGGCGGCATTGCGTATCGTCCAGGACGCCAACGGCGGCTGGCTGACAACCGAATTGATGAACGATGTGGCGGCCTATCTTAATATGGCGCCGATCGCGGTCTACGAAGTGGCCACCTTCTACTCGATGTACGAGTTGAAGCCGGTCGGCAAGCACAAGATCTGCATTTGCACCAATGTCTCCTGCATGATCAACAACTCTGACCGGGTTGTTGATCACCTGGAGGATCGGCTGGGTATCAAGCTGGGCCAGACCACAGAAGATGGTCGCTTTACCCTCAAAGAGGTCGAGTGTCTGGGGGCCTGTGGCGGCGCACCGATGATGCAGATCGGCAAGCAATATTACGAAAACCTGACACCAGAGATCATCGATTCGATCCTGGAAGGACTGGAGTAAGACGGATGGTGAATGAAGTCTGTTTACGTACTCTGGATCTGGACCGTCCCTGGCTGCTCGAGCAGTATCAGAGCCGGGGTGGCTATGAGATGCTGACCAGGATTCTGAAAGAGAAGACCCCACCGGAAGAGATCATCGAAGAGGTGAAAAAGTCCGGTCTGCGCGGTCGCGGCGGCGCGGGTTTTCCCACTGGTTTGAAGTGGAGTTTCATCTCCCGTAATGCCCCGGGACAGAAGTACGTGGTCTGCAACTCGGACGAGGGTGAACCGGGTACCTTCAAGGATCGCGATATCCTGCGCTACAATCCGCACCAGTTGGTCGAAGGCATGATCATCGCCGCTTATGCGATAGGCGCGACCCAGGGCTACAACTACATCCGCGGCGAGTTCTGGGAACCCTACGAGCGCTTTGAAGCGGCTCTGAAAGAGGCCCGCGAGGCAGGTTTTCTGGGTGAAAACCTGCTCGGTTCCGGCTTCGATTTCGAGTTGCACTCCCATCTTGGTGGCGGTGCCTATGTCTGCGGTGAGGAGACGGCTCTGCTGGAGTCGATCGAAGGCAAGAAAGGGCAGCCCCGCTTCAAACCGCCGTTCCCAGCCCATTTCGGTCTCTATGGTCGTCCGACGATCATCAACAATACAGAATCCCTGGCCTCCATTCCGATGATTCTGAAAGAGGGCGGGCCTTGGTTTGCCGATATCGGTGTCAAGAACAGCGGGGGTTCCAAGCTATTCTCGATCTCCGGCAATCTGAATAATCCGGGTGTGTTTGAGATCCCCATGGGTACGCCTTTCTCAGAGTTGCTGGAGATGGCTGGTGGCGTAAAAGGGGGGCGTAAGCTCAAGGCGGTTATTCCAGGCGGCTCCTCCGCGCCGGTTATTCCCGGTGAGCAGATGATGGATCTGACCATGGATTACGATGCTATCGCTGGAGCGGGATCCATGCTGGGATCCGGTGCGGTAATCGTGCTTGACGATACCAACTGTATGGTCAAGGTGCTTGAGCGCATGTCCTACTTCTACCATGAAGAGTCCTGTGGTCAATGTACCCCCTGCCGCGAGGGTACCGGCTGGCTCTATCGTGTGATCAGCCGTATCGAAAACGGTCAGGGCCGCCAGGAGGATCTGGATCTGCTTAATGACGTGGCTGCCAGAATCAGCGGCCGTACCATCTGTGCCCTGGGTGATGCCGCCGCGGGACCTGTGGCTGGTATGCTCAAGCACTTCCGGGATGAATTCCAATACCACATCGACCACAAAAAGTGTCTGGTCGGTGCGGGTTAAAGGCCAGTAGAGACGAAATACGACGATGACTCAGGATTCCATGGTAACCATCGAAGTTAATGGCCGGGAGCTTAAAGCGAAGGCCGGTGACATGCTCATCGAAGTGACCGATGAGGCGGGCATCGATATCCCTCGTTTCTGCTATCACAAAAAACTCTCTATCTCCGCCAGCTGTCGTCAGTGTCTCGTCGAAGTGAAAAATGCGCCCAAGCCGCTGCCTGCCTGCGCCACGCCGGTGATGGAGGGGATGAAGGTGTTTACCCACTCGCCGCTGGCGCTCGCTGCGCAGAAAGGCACCATGGAGTTCCTGCTCATCAATCATCCGCTTGATTGCCCGATCTGTGATCAGGGCGGCGAGTGTGAGCTGCAGGATGTGGCTGTGTCCTGTGGCAGCGATGTCTCCCGTTTTGTGGAAGGCAAACGCGTGGTGCCGGCAAAGAACATCGGTCCGCTGATCGCTACCGAGATGACCCGTTGCATCCACTGCACGCGTTGTGTTCGATTCGGCGAGGAGATCGCCGGTATCCGGGAGATGGGTGCCACTGGTCGTGGTGAACACATGGTTATCGGCACCTATATTGAGAAGAGCATCGACTCTGAACTTTCAGGCAATATCATCGATCTCTGCCCGGTGGGGGCTTTGACCTCCAAGCCGTTCCGTTTCAGTGCCCGTGCCTGGGAGTTGACCCAGGTCGAGGGTGTGGCGCCACACGACTCCGTCGGTTCCAATCTGCATCTCCACCTGCGCGGTAACAAGGTAATGCGGGTAGCGCCAAAGGATAACGAGTCGATCAATGAGTGCTGGATCTCCGACCGGGACCGTTTCAGCTATCAGGGTCTCTACAGCGATGACCGTCTGACCGTGCCGAAGATCAAGCAGAGCGGTGAATGGCAGGATGTGACCTGGGAAGTGGCGCTGGATATGGCAGCCGCAGGGCTGCAGGAGATCGGCGAAGGGGAGCAGATTGCCACTTTGGTATCTCCCTCGTCGACTCTCGAAGAGCTCTACCTTGCGCAAAAGGTGACTCGGGGGCTGGGCAGCAACAATATTGACTACCGTCTTCGTCAGGGCGACTTCCGTTTGGATGGCGCGGAACCGGCCTTTAGCTGGCTCGGTTTGAAGATATCTGAGATAGAGAATTTGAATGCGGCGCTGCTGGTGGGCTCCAATACCCGCAAGGAGCAGCCGATTCTGGCGCACAACCTGCGCAAGGCGGCAGTGAATGGTGCCAAGGTTCATTTCATCAATCCCCTGCAGTTGGAGCTGAATTATACTGCGAGCCAACAGGTAACCACCCCTGCGGGCATGGTGCAAAGCCTGGCCGCAGTTGCCAAGGCATTGGGCGCGACGGGTGAGGGGGCTGCGGCCAAGGTCATCGATAAAGCGGTTGCTGACGATGATGCGAAAGCCATTGCTAGCGCCCTGAAGGATGCGGATAAAGCAGCGGTGATGCTGGGAAATATTGCGGCGGCCCATCCCGACTACTCAATACTCTGTGTTTTGGCATCGATGGTAGCAAACGCGAGTGGTGCGACATTCGGTTTTCTTGCAGAAGCGGCCAACAGTGTTGGCGCCCGTCTTGCCGGCGCAATGCCCGATCTGCTGCCCGGTGCCAAGGTGGCGGCTGAGAAAGGGCTGGATGTCATGAAGCTGCAGAAACTGCCCCGTAAGGGTTATCTGCTGCTAGGGGCCGAACCAGGTTACGATTTCTGGGATGCGGGTCTGACCAGGAACGCCCTTGAGAGCGCGGATCTGGTGGTTGCGCTGAATACTCATACTTCCCCTGCCTTGGAAGCTGCTGCCGACATTATGCTGCCGATAGCCGCATTCGCGGAGACCTCCGGCACCTACGTCAATACTGCAGGTGAGTGGCAGAGTTTCCGCGGCGCGGTAAAACCGCTGGGGGAAGCCAGGCCCGCCTGGAAAGTCCTGCGGGTTCTGGGTAATCTCCTGGATCAGGAGGATTGCGAATATACCTCATCTGAGCAGGTTCGCGATGAACTGGCTTCACTCTGTGAGGGTGTGATGCCGGACAACAGTGTTGGAAAGACAGAGAGCGCGGATCTGCAGAGTGCCGTCGATGGCCTGATCAGGATTGGCGATGTGCCGCCCTACGCGCTGGATAGTCTGGTGCGCAGGGCAAGTGCGCTGCAGCAGACCAAGGATGCGGCGCCCGCTGCGATCTGCATCAATGCGGAGGAGGCCAAAAAAGCGGGCCTTGCCGATTGCGACTCCGCAGTTGTGACACAGGATGGCAGAGAGGCAACACTGCCGGTTTCGATCGACGCGAATATTCCGGACGGTTGCGTCCGAATCTCTGCCGGACTGGCCGGCACCGAGACCCTCGGTGCACAGTTTGGCGAAGTGACCCTGGAGAAGGCGTAAACCGATGGATTTTTTTATCAGCATCTGGGAAGCCCTGCCACTTGGGTTACAGACTCTGATCTGGACCCTACTCAAGATCGTCGCTATCGTGGCGCCGGTGATGCTCTGCGTGGCCTATTTCACCTACGCCGAGCGTAAGATTATCGGCTATATGCAAGTGCGCGTCGGCCCCAACCGGGTTGGTCCGAAGGGCTGGCTGCAACCCATTGCGGACGCGGTCAAGCTGATGTTCAAAGAGATCGTGATCCCGACCAGCGCGAACAAAGTGCTGTTCCTGATTGCGCCGACCCTGGTTTTGGGTCCGGCACTGGCAGCTTGGGCAGTCTTTCCATTCAATGAAGAACTGGTACTGGCGGATATCAACGCCGGACTGCTCTATATTCTTGCACTGACCTCGGTGGGCGTATATGGCGTCATCATTGCCGGTTGGGCCTCCAATTCGAAATACGCTTTTCTCGGCGCCATGCGCTCTGCAGCGCAGATCGTCGCCTATGAGATCGCCATGGGTTTTGCCCTGGTGGGCGTTTTGGTCGCAGCGGGAAGTCTGAATCTGGGCGACATCGTCAGAGCCCAGCAGGGTGGACTCTTCTCCTGGTTCTGGTTGCCGTTACTGCCGCTGTTTGGTGTCTATGTGATCTCCGGTGTGGCCGAGACCAATCGCGCCCCTTTTGATGTTGCGGAGGGTGAGTCTGAGATCGTTGCAGGTTTCCATGTTGATTATTCTGGCATGACCTTCGCGGTCTTCTTCCTTGCTGAGTACGCCAACATTATCCTGATCTCTGCGTTGACCGCAGTACTGTTCCTGGGTGGCTGGCTGTCTCCTTTCGAGGGCTGGCCCGTCCTTGGTCCCCTGTTTGACTGGGTGCCGGGTTTTATCTGGCTGGTGATGAAGACGGCGCTGTTCGGTTTCATGTTTCTCTGGCTGCGCGCCACATTTCCCCGCTATCGTTATGATCAGATCATGCGCCTCGGATGGAAGGTGTTCATCCCGATTACCATTGTTTGGATTGCCGTAGTGGGCTTGGCTGTGGTCTATCAGCTCCCCTGGTGGTTCGATTGAGAGGCTCTGACGCATGAACGCCCTGACCAACTATTTCAAGAGCCTGTTCCTGTTGGAGTTGTTCCGTGGGCTTGGCGTGACTGGCAGATACCTGTTCAAGCGCAAGTTCACGGTCATGTACCCGGAAGAGAAGGCGCCGGTTTCACCGCGCTTCCGTGGTCTGCATGCACAACGCCGCTATCCGAATGGGGAAGAGCGCTGCATCGCCTGTAAACTGTGCGAAGCAACCTGTCCGGCGCTGGCAATCACAATTGAGGCGGAGCCTCGTGACGACGGCTCCCGTCGGACTACGCGCTACGACATCGATCTTTTCAAGTGTATCTTCTGCGGCTACTGCCAGGAGTCCTGTCCCGTGGATGCAATTGTCGAGACACGACTCTACGAGTACCACTTCGAAAATCGTGAAGACAGCCTGATGACCAAGGCAAAACTGCTGGCGATGGGGGATAAATACGAATCCCAGATTGCTGCTGACCTTGAGGCTCAGGCGGAACATCGCTGATTTGGATACAACAGGCTAACTGGCTGGAAAAACTGATGACTTTCGAAAAGTTTATCTTTTATGTGTTGGCATTCGTGTTGATTGCCTCCGCGAGCATGGTGATTACACGGCGTAATCCCGTGCACTCTGCGCTGTTCCTCATTCTGGCTTTTGTCGCCAGCAGCGGAATCTGGCTACTGGCGGAAGCGGAATTTCTGGCCATTACACTGGTACTGGTCTACGTCGGAGCGGTGATGGTGCTGTTTCTCTTCGTGCTGATGATGCTCGATATCGACGTGGCAACACTGCGTGCCGGTTTTATGAAGGTGCTGCCGCTGGGTGTGTTGATGATGCTCGCCATGGTGGCGGAGCTGGTGTTCGTGGTTGGGCCACAGAACTTCGGGTTGGAAAAATTTGCTGCACCGGCCAGACATGCTGCTGATTACAGCAATACTGCAGAGTTGGGCAGTGTGCTCTACACCGTCTATATGTTTTCCTTCGAGATTGCTGCGGTGATCCTGTTGGTTGCGATTATCGCTGCCATTGGTTTGACCATGCGCAAACGTCCGGAAACAAAATATCAGAATCCCACTGAACAGGTGGCGGTCAAACGTGCTGATCGGGTACGCATGGTCAAAATGGAAACGGAAAAGGGTTAGGAGCCGGGATTATGATTGCACTTTCAGATTACCTCATACTCGGCGCGATCCTGTTTTCGTTGAGCATCGCCGGCATCTTTATCAACCGCAAAAACCTCATCGTGCTTATGATGTGTGTTGAGTTGATGTTGCTTGCGGTCAATATGAATTTTATTGCCTTTTCGCATTTTCTCGGGGATACGACTGGGCAGGTCTTTGTCTTTTTTATCATGACGGTTGCAGCGGCAGAAGCGGCAATCGGTCTGGCGATTCTGGTGGTGCTGTTCCGCAGCCGCCGCTCGATCAATGTTGAAGATCTGGGTAGCCTGAAGGGTTAAAGCCCTGACTGGCTGTTAAGGTTCATTACTGCGAATTAATTATAAAGAACGACGATCATGGAAAAACTCTACCTCGTCATAGTGTTGGCTCCGCTCTTGGGCGCTATTGTTGCCGGCTTCTTCGGCAGCCGCATAGGCCGTAAGGGGGCGCACTGGGTGACCAGCGGCGGTGTCGGTCTCTCTGCACTGCTCTCGCTGTTTGTGCTCAAGCGCTTTATGTTCGACGGTGAGCAGGTCTTTAATGGCTCCATCTACACCTGGATGGTGAGCGACGGGCTGACCATGGAAGTCGGATTTCTGGTTGACCAGCTGACGGCAGTGATGATCAGCGTGGTGACTTTCGTCTCCTTCTGCGTGCACATCTATACCATTGGATACATGGCGCACGATGAAGAGAACTGGCCGAGTAACAGTCTGGCCGGCGTCAACAGCTACCAGCGTTTTTTCAGTTATATCTCCCTGTTTACCTTCTCCATGCTGATGCTGGTGATGGCCAACAATTTCATGCAGCTCTTCTTCGGCTGGGAGGCGGTGGGTCTGGTCTCCTACCTGCTGATCGGCTTCTGGTCGGTTCGCCCCACAGCGGTGTTCGCCAACCTCAAGGCCTTTCTGGTCAACCGGGTCGGTGATTTCGGTTTCATCCTGGGTATTGCTGCTGTGGCGATGTATTTCGGTAGCATCGATTATGCCGAGGTTTTCGCCAAGGCCCCCGCGCTGGCGGATACCCAGATCACCATCTGGGGTGATAGCAACTGGTCGCTGATGACGGTCATCTGCATATTGCTGTTCATCGGCGCGATGGGAAAATCGGCGCAGGTGCCGCTGCATGTCTGGTTGCCCGACTCGATGGAAGGTCCGACGCCAATCTCTGCACTCATCCATGCTGCAACCATGGTTACCGCCGGTATCTTCATGGTGGCGAGGATGTCGCCGCTCTACGAATTCTCCGAGACTGCACTGAGTTTCGTGTTGATAATCGGTGCGACTACCGCGCTATTTACCGGCCTTATCGGTATCGTGCAGAACGACATCAAACGCGTCGTTGCCTACTCCACGCTCTCCCAGCTCGGCTACATGATGGTTGCATTGGGTGCTTCTGCCTACGCAGCAGGTATCTTCCATCTGATGACCCACGCCTTTTTCAAGGCGTTGCTCTTCCTGGCGGCAGGTTCTGTCATCATCGGCATGCACCATAATCAGGATATTCGCAAAATGGGCGGCATTAGGAAATATATGCCCATTACCTACTGGACCTCCCTGATCGGTTCGCTGGCGTTGATCGGTTTTCCGGGTTTCTCCGGGTTCTTCTCCAAGGATGCGATCATCGAGGCAGTACACCACTCCGACATTGTGGGTTCCACCTATGCCTATGTGCTGGTTGTCGCGGGTGTTTTTGTTACCGCTCTCTACAGTTTTCGAATGTTCTTCCTGGTTTTCCACGGTGAAGGTCCACGCGATGAACACGCCAAGGCGCACATTCACGAAACACCCAAGGTCGTTACCATCCCGCTGATTCTGTTGGCGATACCCTCGATCTTTTTGGGTTACCTGACCATCGGGCCCATGCTCTTCGGTGACTGGTTCGACGGCGTACTCTTCGTGCTGCCGGAACATGCCGGGTTGGCGCAGATGGGTGAACATTTTCATGGTGCGGCAGGTTTTATCCTGCACGGCATGATGGGGCTGCCGTTCTATCTGGCTATGGGTGGTCTCGCCGTGGCCTGGTATATCTACATGAAGAATCCGTCGATTGCCGACAGGATCAAATCGATTGCAAGCCCTGTCTACAACATGCTTGACAAGAAATACTGGTTCGACGAAGCCTACCAGCTGGTATTTGCCGGCGGGAGCCGTGGGCTGGGCAAGATACTCTGGATGGTGGGCGATCGTGGCCTGATTGATGGATTGGCTGTGAACGGCTCCGCACGTACTGTCGGTTGGCTGGCGGGTATCGTTCGCCATGTGCAGACCGGTTACCTCTATCACTACGCCATTGCGATGATTCTGGGTCTGCTCTTGATGCTGACCTGGTTTGTGGTTGCCTAAGAAGGAAGGACGTATAGCATGATTGCCGATTGGCCCATCCTCAGCCTGACCATTTGGCTTCCGATTATCGGCGGGATAATGGTGCTCGCCAGTGGTGACAGGGAGCCCAATGCGACCCGCTGGACAGCGCTCATTGTTGCTGCCCTTACCTTTGCTTCGAGCCTGCCGCTCTGGTTTGGCTTTGACAGCGGCACTGCCGCGATGCAGTTTGTCGAACGGGCATCCTGGGTCTCCCAGTTCAAGATCGAGTACTACCTGGGTGTTGACGGCATCTCCATGCCGCTGATTATTTTGACCACCTTTATCACGCCGTTGGTAATCATCGCCGGCTGGGAAGTGATCAAATACAGACCCTCTCAATACATGGCGGCCTTTCTCATTATGGAAGGTGTCATGGTAGGCGTGTTTTCCTCTCTGGATGCGATGCTCTTCTATGTCTTCTGGGAGGCGATGCTGATCCCGATGTTCATCATCATTGGCGTCTGGGGTGGTCCTAACCGGGTCTACGCGACCATCAAGTTCTTCCTCTATACCTTCTTCGGATCGGTCTTCATGCTGGTCGCGCTGATCTATATGTTCTTCCAGTCCGGGAGTTTCGATATCCTCGGGTTCCATGAGCTGAAGTTAACCCTGACGGAACAGATCCTGATCTTTATCGCTTTCCTGATGGCGTTTGCCGTAAAGGTTCCCATGTGGCCGGTGCACACCTGGTTGCCGGACGCCCACGTTGAAGCGCCTACCGGCGGCTCTGTCATCCTGGCTGCGATCATGCTGAAGATCGGCGGTTATGGTTTTCTCCGCTTCAGTCTGCCGATTACGCCGGATGCAAGTCACAGCCTCGACTGGCTGATCATTAGCATGTCTTTGATCGCAGTCGTCTACATCGGTTTTGTGGCGTTGGCTCAGCAGGATATGAAAAAGCTGATAGCCTATTCCTCGATCGCGCACATGGGTTTTGTCACCCTCGGTTTTTTCATCGTTTTCATCATCATGAGTGATGCCGGACCCGGGGCGGGAAGTGGCGCTCTGCTGGGCGTGGAAGGCGGTATGGTGCAGATGGTCTCTCACGGTTTCATCTCTGCCGCCATGTTCCTCTGCGTCGGTGTGCTCTATGATCGGATGCACAGTCGCCAGATCGACGACTACGGTGGCGTGGTGCACACCATGCCGGTATTTGCAGCGTTCATGGTCTTTTTTGCCATGGCCAATGCGGGTCTGCCCGGCACATCCGGCTTCGTCGGTGAATTCATGGTGATCCTGGCCAGTTTTCGCGCCGATTTCTGGTATGCGTTCCTGGCGGCAACGACACTGATTATTGGTGCGGCCTATACTCTCTGGATGATCAAGCGGGTGCTGTTTGGCGATGTGTCGAATGACAATGTTGCCGCGCTGGAAGATATGAATTCTCGGGAATTCATCGTGCTGGGGACGCTTGCAGTGGCTGTCTTGGTCCTTGGCCTCTGGCCCGCACCCTTGGTTGAGGTGATGGATGCCAGTATTGCTAATCTGCTGCAGCATGTTTCCATCTCGAAGCTCTGAACAGGCAACTTACTCGGTAGCGTTCAATGCATTTTGACTCGTCAATATTGATTCCGGTTCTGCCGGAGATTTTCGTCCTCACCCTGGCGTGTATCGTGCTGGTGGTCGATCTCTTTTTAAAAGATGAACAGCGCATCATTACTTACGGGATTACTCAGATCGGTCTGATTCTTGCCGCTGTGGTCACCCTGGCAGTGGCACAGCCCGACGCGCAGATAGTGTTTGATGGCAGCTACGTACGCGATGCCATGAGCGATGTGTTGAAGGTTGCGATCTACCTGGTCAGCTTCGTCGCCTTTCTCTATGCCAAGGATTATCTGAAGGACAGGGGACTGTTCAAAGGAGAGTTCTACACCCTAGGGCTGTTTGCCGTGCTTGGCATGAGTATCATGGTCTCCGCCAATAGTTTTCTGGTGATATATCTCGGCCTGGAGCTGCTGGCGCTCTCTCTCTACGCCCTGGTTGCCTTCAACCGGGATTCGAAGCAGGGCGCGGAAGCCGCCATGAAGTATTTCATCCTGGGTGCGCTTGCCTCCGGCATGCTGCTCTATGGCATCTCAATGATCTATGGCGCCACCGGAACCATTCGTTTCGATGAATTGAGTACTGCGCTTGCCAGCCCCGATCTGAACAATATGGTCCTGGTGTTCGGTCTCGTTTTTGTGGTCGTTGGCTTGGCGTTCAAGTTTGGCGCGGTGCCCTTCCACATGTGGGTGCCGGATGTCTACCATGGTGCACCCACCGCTGTTACCCTGTTTATCGGCAGTGCGACAAAAATCGCAGCATTTGCACTGGCGGTTCGCATCCTGAAAGATGGATTGGGTGAGCTGCTGATGCCAGGTGGCTGGGAGGGTTGGCAGGGAATGTTGATTATCCTGGCGATACTCTCCATGGGTGTGGGCAATCTGATCGCGATTGCGCAGACCAATATCAAGCGCATGCTCGCGTATTCCACTATATCTCATGCGGGCTTTATTCTGCTGGGCATACTCGCGGGTACCCAGGAGGGCTATACCGCAGCAATGTTCTATACCCTGGTGTATGCAATCATGTCGCTGGGCGGATTTGGCATGGTCATCGCCATGAGTCGTAAGGGTTTTGAGGCAGAGAGTCTCGACGACTATAAAGGACTGAGTCATCGTAGTCCTTGGTTTGCCGCCATGATGTTGCTTTTGATGTTCTCCATGGCGGGTGTGCCGCCGACTGTGGGCTTCTTTGCGAAACTGTTCGTACTCGATGCCGTCGTTAGCGTCGATTTGACCTGGGTGGCCCTGGTAGGCGTTTTCTTCTCTATTATCGGCGCTTTCTACTACATACGTATCATTAAGCTGATGTATTTTGATAAGCCGCTTGATGAAAGTCCTTTGACTGCAGGCATGGACACACGGATTGTACTATCCTTGAATGGCCTCTCCGTGCTGGCCTTGGGAATGTTTCCAGCAGGTCTTCTTTCGATTTGTACTGCAGCGTTTGGGGGCTAACTAAATTCGTGCTTGCCAAAACAGGCCAGCCCGGTTAATATTCGCCGCGTTGTTGCGGGGTGGAGCAGTCTGGTAGCTCGTCGGGCTCATAACCCGAAGGTCGTTGGTTCAAATCCGGCCCCCGCTACCAATTATAAGAAACCCCGGCTACCGGGGTTTTTTTGTTTCCGGCGTCCAGGATGCAGTTTAGCTGCAACGGGGTGGCCCTGACCCAGTATCGGGATTGTAACTGACCGATATGCAAGGAAAAGCCGGATTTTTGGAGTGGGCCATCGGCCCATTTTTTATGCGGTGAGGAAAATGCGTTCTGCCCCTGAGAAGTTGACAAAGCTGGTGCGCCAAGAGGTCGACTTGCTGGGTTATGAGTTGGTCGGTGTCGAATTGACCAGCCGGGGTACTGGCGGATTGCTGTTGCGTATCTATATTGATCATGCCGATGGCATCAATGTGGATGATTGCTCCCGGGTGAGTCACCAGGTAAGTGGTGTGCTGGACGTGGAAGATCCGATCAAAGAGCATTACAGCCTTGAGGTCTCCTCGCCGGGGCTGGACAGACCGCTGTTCCACGAGGCTGACTTTGAGCGCTTCAAAGGACAGAAGGCGCGCTTAAAGACGCGCAGCAAGATTGAAGGTAGACACCGTTTCACCGGGGAACTGGGTGGAATGGAGAAAAACGAGGTTCTCATCATCGATGAAGGAACGTGTTATCACATTCCTCTTGATGAGATTGATTCGGCGCGGTTGATTCCGGAATTCTGAATTGGGAAACAACAGAGATGAGTAAAGAGATTCTGCTGGTTGTTGATGCCGTTTCCAACGAAAAAGGTGTGGAAAAAGGGATCATCTTTGAGGCAATCGAGGCTGCTTTGGCTTCGGCCACAAGAAAGAAGAACGGTGACGATATCCTGGTGCGGGTCGCGATCGATCGCGATACCGGCGATTACGATACCTTCCGTCAATGGGAAGTGGTTGAAGCTTATGCCGAGGATGAGCCGGATGCCGCTTTGCGCCAGGTTTTGCACGATGTGGCAAAAGTGGATCAAGCGGATATCGAACCTGGCGGCTTCGTGGAGGAGGCAATCGATTCCATTGAGTTCGGTCGCATTGCAGCCCAGGCAGCCAAACAGGTAATCGTACAGAAGGTTCGGGAAGCTGAGCGCGCCAAGGTTGTTGCAGCCTATCAGGATCGTGAAGGCGAACTGGTCACTGGTGTGGTCAAGCGCGTCGATCGAGGTAACGTGTTTTTTGATCTGGGCGGCAATGCTGAGGCGTTCATCGGCCGTGAACACATGATTCCCAAGGAGTCGGTTCGGGTTGGTGACCGTCTGCGTGGCTACCTCTACGAGATCCGCTCCGAGCCACGCGGCCCCCAGCTTTTTGTCAGCCGTGCCATGCCGGAACTGTTGATCGAGCTGTTCAAGCTGGAAGTTCCGGAGGTCGGTGAAGGTTTGATCGATATCCGAGGCGCCGCACGGGATGCCGGTATGCGGGCTAAGATTGCGGTCAAGGCGCTGGATAACCGCATAGATCCGGTCGGTGCCTGTGTTGGCATGCGCGGATCGCGGGTGCAGGCGGTTTCCAATGAACTGAACGGCGAGCGCGTCGATATCATTCTCTGGAACGACAATCCTGCCCAGTTCGTGATCAATGCCATGTCTCCGGCAGAAGTTGTCTCCATCGTGGTTGACGAGGATGCGCATTCGATGGATGTCTCAGTGAACGAAGAGAACCTCTCCCAGGCGATAGGCAGAGGCGGTCAGAACGTACGCCTCGCAAGCCAACTGACCGGCTGGGAACTCAATGTCATGGACGAGACTGAAGCGCAGGAGAAGAGTGAATCCGAGTCCCGGGTCTTCATCGAAACCTTTATGGAACAGCTCGATGTGGATGAGGACGTCGCTGTCATTCTGGTGCAGGAGGGTTTTACCTCTATCGAGGAGGTGGCCTATGTGCCCATCGAAGAAATGATGGCCATCGAAGAGTTTGATGACGACTTGATCGAAGAGCTGAGAAATCGCGCCAAGGATATGCTGCTCACTAAAGCGATCGCGAGCGAAGAGAGTTTTAAAGAGCCGGCAGAAGACCTGCTGGGTATGGAAGGCGTGGATAAGGATCTGGCCTATGCACTTGCCGCCAAAGACGTGGTGTGCATGGAGGATCTGGCGGAACAGTCCATCGATGAGCTCATGGAGATTGAGGGCATGGACGAAGAGCGGGCAGGTAAGTTGATCATGACCGCGCGTGCGCCCTGGTTCGAAGAGACGGAATAGGGTGTGCCGGCGGAAGACCTCCGCTGGACAGTGATGATTCAAGTGCGTGGCAATATGATGGTTAAGGCAAAGTCGAGAGGCCTGAACAAATGAGTGAAGTAACGGTAGAACAGCTTGCCAAGGTCGTTGGCATTCCCTCCGAGCAGTTGCTGGGACAGTTGGCTGAGGCCGGGATCCAGGCAAAAGGCCCCGACGACAAAATTTCGGATGATGAGAAGAGTAAACTGCTCAACCATCTGCGACAGAGCCATGGCAAAAAGGCCACAATATCCGCCAGTGCGCCCAGTAAGGTGACGCTGCGCCGCAAGACGGTTAGCGAATTGCGTCAGCCGGGCGCAACCCGCCGCAATCCACTGAATCGTGCAACCAGTACGCCGAGCAAAACCGTCAGTGTCGAGGTGCGGAAGAAGCGTACCTACGTGAAGCGCAGCGCAGTCGCTGGTGCTGACGCGACACAGCAGGAGGCTGAAGCCGCCCGCCTGGCGTTGGAAGAGCAATCAAAGCAGCAGGCGGTTGCTGAGGCTGAAGTGGAAGCGCGTAAGGCAGCGGAAGCGAAGAAGCGCGAAGAGGAGCAGGCGGAAGTCCGCAAAGTTGAAGAAGAGGCGCGCCTGAAGGCTGAGGAAGAGGCCAGGCGACAAGCTGAAGAGGCGAGCGAGGCGGCCCGTCAGGCTGAAGAGGCCCGGGTCAAGAAGGAGCAGGAAACGAAACAGCAGGAAGCCGCTCGGGGCAAAAAGGGCAACAAGGAGAGCAAGGGCAAGGAGCAGAAAGATTCAAAAAGTGGCTCGTCCCGCTACGGCCGCAAAGAGTTGCATGTTTCAAAAGAGGGTCGTGGGCGCCGCAAGAAAAAGCCGTCCCGTCGTCGGGGAACGCCAGCGGTTGATACGGAACACGGGTTTCAAAAGCCTACCACGCCAGTGGTGCATGAGGTAAAAATACCCGAGAGCATCTCCGTGGCTGAGTTGGCGCAGCAGATGTCGGTGAAAGCCGCGGAAGTGATCAAAGTGCTGATGAAGATGGGCATGATGGTCACCATCAATCAGCCGTTGGATCGGGATACATCGACGCTGATCGTGGAAGAGATGGGACATACACCGGTCGTGCAGCGGGATGAGGACGTAGAGGCGGATCTGCTCAGCACAGAGGACGCCGCGCAAGCGGAAGGTGAACAGATAGCACGTCCGCCGGTAGTTACCATCATGGGTCACGTCGACCATGGTAAGACTTCGCTGCTCGACTACATCAGAACCAGTAAAGTGGCTGATGGCGAGGCGGGTGGCATCACCCAGCACATTGGTGCGTATCATGTCGATACGGCCAAGGGTACTATTTCGTTTCTGGATACCCCCGGCCATGCAGCGTTTACTGCGATGCGCGCCCGTGGTGCGAAGGTAACCGATATCGTCATCCTCGTGGTCGCTGCCGATGATGGTGTCATGCCGCAGACCAGGGAGGCAATCCAGCACGCCAGGGCCGCTGGCGTGCCACTGATCGTGGCTGTGAACAAGATCGATAAGCCGGAAGCAAATCCGGATCGCGTGATCCAGGAGCTGGCCCAGGAAGAGGTTATCCCGGAAGACTGGGGCGGCGATACCATGTTCGTCCAGGTCTCCGCCAAGAGTGGCGAAGGCATCGATGATCTGCTTGACGCCATCCTGCTGCAGTCCGAGGTGCTGGAGCTTACCGCCGTCGCAGAGGGACCGGCTGTCGGCTCCATTGTGGAATCTTCGCTGGATAAGGGACGTGGTCCCGTCGCCACTGTGCTGGTGCGCTCCGGTCTTCTGAATAAAGGAGACATCATTGTCTCCGGCAAGGAGTATGGCCGTGTTCGTGCCATGTTCGATGAAAACGGTAAGTCAGTGAAGAGTGCCGGTCCCTCCATTCCCGTGGTGGTGCTGGGGCTTTCCGGTACACCCGATGCAGGTGACGACGTACGGGCGGTCGCGGATGAGCGGCGCGCTCGCGAGATTGCGAGTCTGCGTGTCGATAAGCACCGGGACAACCGCTTTGCCGCGCAGAAGGCCACCAAGCTGGATGAGATGTTCAGCAAGATGGGGCAGGGTGATGTGCAGAATCTCAACATCATCGTCAAGGCTGATGTGCAGGGAAGCGTGGAGGCGCTGAGAGAGTCGCTGTTGAAGATCTCCACCGATGAGGTGAAGGTGGCTATCGTGGCTGCGGGCGTAGGGGGGATCAGTGAATCTGATGCAAACCTTGCGGTTACCTCCAATGCGATTATTTTCGGCTTCAATGTACGCGCCGATGCTGGCGCGCGGCGTATCGTCGAAGAGCAGGGTCTCGATATGCGTTACTACGGCATCATCTATGAAGTCATCGATGATGTGAAAAAAGCGATCTCCGGCATGCTCTCCCCTGAAATTCGCGAAGAGATTATCGGTCTGGCCGAGGTGCGTGATGTCTTCCGTAACTCCAAGATTGGGGCGATTGCAGGCTGCATGGTCACCGAAGGTGCCGTCAGACGGAATAGCCCGATTCGTGTGCTACGTGACAATGTGGTCATCTATGAAGGGGCGCTGGAATCACTGCGCCGGTTCAAGGATGACGTGCCTGAGGTCAAGGCGGGTACGGAGTGTGGTGTCGGCGTGAGGAACTACAATGACGTGCAGGCCGGTGATCAGATCGAGGTGTTCGAGCGTACTGAAATAGCGCGGATTGTCGAGTAGACAATGGCGCAGGATTTCAAGCGCACCGATCGTATCGGCTCCCAGCTGCAGCGGGATCTGGCGGATCTCGTCCGTGAGGAGATGAAGGACCCTGGGTTGGGCATGGTTACCATCCAGGAGGTTCGAGTAGTGCGGGATCTCTCCCAGGCCAAGGTCTTCTTTACCGTGATGGGTACGGATCTCCCTGTCAGTGAGTGTGCAAAGCGGCTGAATCAGGCGGCAGGACACCTGCGCTTTCTGCTGGGGCAGCAGAGCAAGTTACGTACCGTGCCCAAACTGCATTTCGTCTTTGACGAGTCGGTTGAGCGGGGTCAACATCTGGCTTCCCTGATCGATCAGGCGGTCGCCGATAATCATTCGGATTCATAAGCCCGGCAATCGCCGGAAACTCATTCAGAAAAAACTACCTAGAGCAGAAGATGGGACGTCGTCGAAACAGAGGACGCAATATCAGTGGGGTATTGCTGTTGGATAAGCCGGAGGGTATTACCTCCAACAAGGCCTTGCAGGAGATCAAGTTTCTCTTCAAGGCCGCCAAGGCCGGTCATACTGGCAGTCTGGACCCGCTGGCGACCGGACTGCTGCCGATCTGTTTCGGGGAGGCGACCAAGATGTCGGCCTTTCTGCTGGATGCGGACAAGCATTACCGGGTGACGGTCAAGCTTGGCGAGACCACCACCACGGGGGATGCCGAGGGCGAAATCCTGGAAACCGCCAGCACCGACGGCGTCACGGAAGCGGCTCTGTTGGAAGTGCTGCAGGAGTTTTTTGGGGAGCAGCAGCAGTTGCCGCCCATGTACTCAGCCATCAAGCACAAGGGTGAAAGGCTCTACAAACTGGCACGGCAGGGCATAGAAGTAGAGCGCGAACCCCGCACCATTCATATCCACGCCCTGAATCTGCTCAGTTTTGATCTGCCGGAATTCGAGATGGACGTGCACTGCTCGAAAGGCACCTATGTGCGCACCCTGGCGGAGGATATCGGTGCCAAATTGGGCTGTGGCGCTTATGTCTGCGGTTTGCGCCGCACCGGTGTGGGTCCATTTGACGATCAGTCGATGGTGACCCTGGAACAGGTAAAAGAGGATTTCGAGGCGCGCAGGTTTGCGGAGATGGATGCGCTGCTGCTGCCCCTGGAGAGCGCACTCTCCGATTGGCCGGAGATCAACCTCACACCGGATGCCGCCTTCTATCTGAAACAGGGACAGCCGGTGCTGGTGCCCAAGGCGCCCACCAGCGGCTGGGTTCGCCTCTATGCCAATGAGGTGGATTTTCTCGGTGTTGGACAGATTCTGGACGATGGCCGCGTCGCCCCCAAACGGTTGTTGCAGACGAATCACTGATTTCTAACTCAAGTTTCGGAACTCAAACTATCCTGAAAAGATGAAGGGGTGCATGATTCATCGCATAGGGTGTGCCGTGCGCACCAGAATACGCAGTCATCACGGTGCGCACGGCACACCCTACGTTCTGCAGGCGAATACTAACCATATTACTGATTTAATTGCGATTCAGACACAATCCGCGCATAATTCGCGGCTCACCGGAGTGCCTGTTGAGCGCTTCGGTACAGATTTATCGAGACGGCCGGACTCCCCTGAACTCATTGTCGGAGGAGATCTTAAAAATGGCCATATTTATAGAGACGTAACCCATAGGAGTACAACGTCATGACAATGAGCGCAGAAGATAAAAAAGCCATCGTGGAAGAGTATAAGCGTGGCCCCGGTGATACCGGTTCCCCAGAGGTGCAGGTAGCCCTGCTGACCTCCCGTATCACCTATCTCACCGAACACTTTAAGCAGCACAAGCAGGATCACCACTCCCGCCAGGGTCTGGTACGCATGGTCAACTCCCGCCGTAAGCTGCTTGACTATCTCAAGAGCAAGGATGCGGAGCGCTATCGCGATCTGATCTCCCGCCTTGGCCTGCGCCGTTAATCCGGCCTTATCTGCACTGAGGAAGAGACAGTGACTCTGATCAAAAAAGAATTTCAGTGGGGCGACAATAAGGTCACCATCGAGACTGGCGAGATTGCCCGCCAGGCCGACGGCGCCGTCATGGTCAACATGGACGATACCGTCGTCCAGGTTACCGTTGTTGCCGGTCGCAATGATCCCGGTCGGGACTTCTTTCCACTCACCGTGGACTATCAGGAGAAGACCTATGCTGCCGGCAATATACCCGGCGGTTTTTTCCGGCGTGAGGGGCGCCCCAGCGAGAAGGAGATCCTCACATCACGACTGATCGATCGTCCGATCCGCCCGTTGTTCCCCAAGGGGTACACCACCGAGGTGCAGGTGATCATCACTGTGATGTCCCTGAATCCAGCGGTTGATCCCGAGATACCCTCCCTGATCGGCACCTCCGCCGCGCTGGCGATCTCCGGCCTGCCGTTCAATGGCCCGGTGAGTGCAGCCCGTGTGGGATACAAGGATGGTGAGTACATTCTGAATGCCCCCAGCACCGGCTTGAGCGATGCCACCGATCTGGATCTGATCGTCTCCGGCACCGAGCATGCGGTACTGATGGTCGAATCCGAGGCCCGTGAGCTGTCTGAAGAGATTATGCTGGGTGCAGTGCTCTTCGGGCACGAGCAGCAGCAGGTTGCGCTCCAGGCGATCAAGGAACTGGCTGCCGAGGTTGGAAATACCCCTGCTGAATACGCAGTTCCTGAAATGGACGCCGATCTGGTGGCTGCTGTAGAGGCTGCTGCCGGTGAAGGCATCGGCAATGCCTATCAGGTTGCCGACAAGATGGAGCGTTACGCTGCTATCAAGGCGGTGGTTACCGATGCCGTTGCAGCACTTTGCGGCGGAGAAGACGCCCGCTGGGACGAGGCTGAAGTCAAAGGTGTTATCGAGAAGCTGAAGAAGACAACCGTGCGTGGCCGTATCCTCGAAGGCGAGCCTCGCATCGATGGTCGCGATACCACCACCGTGCGTCCCATCAGTGTGCGTACCGGCGTGTTGCCCCGCACCCACGGTTCCGCCCTGTTTACCCGTGGCGAGACCCAGGCCCTGGTGGTGACCACCCTCGGTACCGAGCGTGATTCTCAGATTATCGACGCTCTCGACGGTTCCTACCGCGAACCCTTCATGCTGCACTACAACTTCCCTCCTTTCTGCGTAGGTGAGACAGGTCGTGTAGGTAGCCCGAAACGGCGTGAAATCGGCCACGGTCGCCTGGCCAAGCGCGGCGTGATGGCCTGCATGCCGACCATCACCGATTTCCCCTATGCCATCCGCGTGGTCTCGGAGATTACTGAGTCCAACGGCTCCTCTTCCATGGCATCGGTCTGCGGCACCAGTCTGTCGCTGATGGATGCCGGCGTGCCGATCAAGGCGCCGATTGCCGGTGTTGCCATGGGTTTGATCAAGGAAGACGAGAGATTTGCCGTGCTCACCGATATCATGGGCGACGAGGATCATCTCGGCGACATGGACTTCAAGGTGGCCGGTACCAGTGACGGTATCAACGCACTGCAGATGGACATCAAGATCGACGGCATCACCAAGGAGATCATGGAGATCGCCCTGGATCAGGCCAAAGAGGGTCGGATGCATATCCTGGGTGAGATGAACAGCGTCATCAACTCACACCGTGAGCAGATGTCCGAACATGCGCCACGTATCATCGAGCTGCGTATCAACCCGGACAAGATCCGTGACGTGATCGGCAAGGGTGGCGCAACCATCCGCTCCATCACCGAAGAGACCGGTGCCACCGTCGATATCACCGACGACGGAGTGGTCAAGATCTTTTCCGTCGACAAGGCGGCAGGCGAGGATGCCCGCAAGCGTGTTGAGCTGATCACCGCTGACGTCGAAGTCGGTACCATCTACGAGGGCAAGGTTGCCCGCCTGATGGACTTTGGCGCCTTCGTCACCATTCTTCCCGGCAAAGATGGTCTGGTGCATATCTCCCAGATCTCCAACGAGCGGGTGGAGAAGGTCAGCGACAAGCTGTCTGAAGGCGATGTTATCAAGGTTAAAGTCCTCGAAGTGGACAAGCAGGGACGTATCCGCCTGAGTATGAAGGCGGTAAACGAAGAGTAATCACGCTTCGTTGAGCTGATAAAAAGGGGCCTTCCGGCCCCTTTTTTTGTGTCTGCGAAAAAAATTGAATCTGAATTTTGACGCCCCCCGTATAGGTTATTGAAAGTCGTTATCAAAACGACATAATTGACCAGATGAGGAATTCGTCATGAAAAAAATCGCATTTACAGCCGCACTGCTTCTTTCCGCCAATCTCTATGCAGGAGGGAGTTCAGAATTTGCATACAATGGTTATGATGGTAACCCTGACCTCTTTGTGGGTAGCTCTGGCTCCACTTCACTGCCCACAGCGGTTCAGCCGGGTATCGGTGATGCCTACGGTGATGTCCGTCTGGGTGGTGTCAATACCTCTGGGCATGTAGGTCAGAGGGGCAGCAACGAGGCGTATGGCAGCACCATTTTGGATCAGGGACACAGCATCGACTGGTAAACAGTTGACGGCCTGACGGGGTGGAAGTCCTGCCCCGTACAGGCTTTGCAACCCACCGATAACATGCAGATGCGCCATCATCCTCTAACACGCCTATTGCTTGGCGGGTTCAGCCTGCTGCTGATGGCCTGTGTACCACAAAAAAGTGAACTTCGATCCGATGTCGTCTTGCCTGTGGATGAGATGGAACCGGTGTGGGTCGAAGCGCAAAAGCTGATTCAGGGCATGCTGGATGAAGATCTGCTGCCGGGATTGAGTGTGGCGTTGGTGGATCGAAACGGCCCGCTTTGGCTTGAAGGTTTCGGCAAGGCAGACATGCGAAAGGGCACCCCGGCAGGTGCCGATACCATCTATCGTGTCGGATCCTTGAGCAAGCCACTGACAGCCCTGGCCGTCATGCAGATGGACGGACAGCAACGTATCTCTCTTGATGATTCCATCAGCCGTCAGCTCGACGGTTTTTCCATTCGCAGCCATGATGCTGAAACGGTCGTCATCACGCCGCGGCAACTGCTGAGTCATCGCAGTGGCCTGCCCAGCGATCTGCGCAAAGGCATGTATACGTCGACCCCGTTCACGCAGGTCACAACACTGCTGCACGATGAGTACATCGCCTATGCGGTGGACAGTGTCTACAGTTATTCCAATCTCGGTTACGATCTGCTCGGCCATCTGGTGGAGCAGAAGTCCAGGATGTCATTTGCTGAATACATGAAGCAGAATATTTTTCAGCCTTTGGATATGCAGAGCAGTGATTACGAGGTGACGCTCGCAATGCGTGAGAGGTTAGCGGCAGGGCATCTGGATGGACTGGTCAGGCCGCAGCCGCCGCTACGGGATACCCCGGCATTGGGACTCTACAGCAGCGCCAAAGACCTTGGACGCCTGATGCAGGCCCTGTTGCTTGGGCGGATACCCAATATCGATACTGAAATGATCCTGGAAATGTGGACCTCGCAGACGGCAAAGGGTCAGATTGCGTTGGGTTACTCGCCTGGGCTGGGCTGGTTTATTGAGGATGACCAACTGCTCGGGCGGGTGGTGCGTCATGGCGGCAGCACAATGCTGTTTGGCGCAGAGATGGCAATGTTGCCGGATCATGAGCTTGGCGTGGTGGTGCTTGCCAATGGTGCGGGCAGCAACAAAGCGGCCCGCAAACTTGCCGCGACGATTCTGGCGCTTGCGGTAAAGGTGCGCGGAACGGCTAACGAACCGGCGCCGATTCGCTCGCCGGACATGATGGCTGCATTGCCCGAGACCCCTTCAGGTGGTTATGCAACCGATCTTGGACTGCTGATGGTGGATCCCGAACACCCCCGCCTTTGCGCCTGCATCATCGAACGAGTCCTGGATATGGTGCGGTTTGATGACGGCAGCCTCGGGTTGACACCTGAGAGCGCGGCCAGTCTGCCCCCCTCCTACAGAGTGCTGGGTGAAATGCGTTTCCGTTCCCGCACTACCAATGACCTGGAGGTGCTGGTGGCGGAGAGGGACGGTGAGGAGTATGTGCTTGGCAGCCGAATTGAATCCCAGCCCTGGGATGAGGTCTGGAAAAAGCGCACCGGCAGTTACCGCACGATCAACCCTGATGGCGAGTTCAGCATCGAGGATCTGCGGCTAAGTACTGAAAGCGGGGTGCTCTGCCTCCATTATAAAGCGCCCCACCTCTCCGACAGTTCTATTCGTGTACCGCTGAAGCCGGTCTCCTCTACTGAGGCAGTCATAGAGGGGCTGGGTAGAGGACGGGGAGAAACCGTGCGCATCGTGGAGGTGGACGGCAAGCAGTGCATAAGGTTCTCCGGCTATATGGGTGAACCGATAGAAGAAAAATAGTTTCCGTCCGGAAACAATGTTTTGACCACAAAGGACACGAAGAGCGCGAAGGTAAAAGATTGATTAGCAATAAATTTTCTTCGTGTACTTCGTGCGCTTCGTGGTTAGGTATGGGGTTCTAGATAGACACTAAATAAGTTGGCTGTTTCTTGCTCCTTTGCGCGGCTACCATTACTCTTGCAGGAGATCTGAATGCAATGTCTCTGAAGGAGTTTACATGGCAGCCGGGGAGATCGACCCGAAAACAGCGAATGCAGAGCGCAACGAGCAGCTGAAAGCGTTGCTCGCCGCCTGTACGCTGAAAGACCGTAGGGCATTTGCCCAGCTGTATGAGATGACTTCGGCGAAACTATATGGCGTTATCCTGCGTATCTTAGTTAGAGACACGTGGGCGCAGGACTGTTTGCAGGAGGCCTATATCAAGATATGGAACAGTGCAGACAGCTATCGTCCCTACCTGGCCGCGCCGACCACCTGGATGGCAACCATAGCGCGAAACCAGGCACTGGATCTGTTGCGTCGGCGGCGTCGGGAAGTGCAGATGGCGGAGCCGGAAAAGCTGCTCGAAGCGTCGGACAGCAAAATGATGCCGCTGGAGCGGTTGCAGCAGAGTGATGAAGGGCGTCGTCTCAACGATTGTCTGGAACAGATAAAGAGCCAGCAGCGCCAGGTTATCGCCCTGGCCTACTTCAAAGGGCTGACCCATGAGGAGCTGGCAAGTCAGACGGGAACGCCACTTGGCACGGTCAAGACATGGATGCGTCGTGGACTTGAACAACTGAAGAGGTGTCTTGAACCATGACACAACAGAATCAAAAATCGTCAGCCCCAGATCTGGCGGGTGAATATGTGCTTGGTACCCTGCAGGGTGAGAGACAGGCTGATTTTGAGCATCGTCTGAAAGAGGACTATGCGTTACAGGCCGAGGTGTCGGCCTGGGAACAGCGGTTTGCTCCCATGTTGGAGGCAGTTGAGCCTGTGAAGCCGCCTGCTGATGTCTGGCGCAACATTGAACAACGCCTTGATCCTTCATCCCCGCCGGAGAAAGCGGGGATCTTGAACAGTCTTGGTTTCTGGCGCAATCTGGGTTTGGTCATGGCCAGCCTGGTGATGGTGCTGACGCTTACCCTCTTCGGTATAGACCGCGCTGATTTCGAGATGGACCGGGTGCTCGTAGTGATGAACGATCAGTCCCAGGCGGGCTGGATCATAGGCACCGCCGGTTCCGGTGGACAACTGCATGTGAAGGCTGTAGCGCCGACGCAGGTGCCTAAAGATAAGGTCTGCCAGCTCTGGATGGAGACCAACGATGGACGCTTGGTGTCAGTGGGCATATTACCTGAACGTGGTGCGGAACGGATGAATGTACCCGTATCCCTGCGAAGTGACAGTCGCTTCAAGATCAGTATTGAGCCGGTTGCAGAACTGCCGGCGGCTAAACCCAGTGGAGAGTTTGTCTTTGAGGGTGGTTTGACCAGCATTTGATTGCCACCTAAATCGCAGGAGTCATGAGGGATTGGGCTTCAGCGACACTCTCCCACGGTGAGCAGTAGTGGCCGGAGTCGATTCAGGTATGCAGAACCGGCAATGACGGAACGCTTGTCATCGCTGGTTTTACTCTCTGGTCAGAACAGGAATCGACTCCGACCGTTTGACTATTGTCTGATGCCCTCCAAATAGAGACCCAACTCGACCTCCTTGGAGGCCGGGCCAATGTTGAAGTTGATGTTGTAGTCAGAAAGCTTCAACTTTGTGTGCCCCTCGAAACCACGACGGAAACCGCCCCAGGGATCCTTGCCTGCGCCGATTTGCCTAACATCAATGCTGATCGGTTTTGTCACGCCACGCAGGGTCAGGTTGCCATTCAAGATACCCGTGTTGTCGCCATTTGAATGGTAACCGGTGCTCACGAAACGGGCTTCCGGATAGCGTTCGACAAAGAGAAAATCCTCGCTTCGCAGATGCTTGTCCCGTTCCGCATGGTTAGAGTCGACACTGGCTGTGTTGATAATTACTTCTGCCCCGGCGTTTGATGGATTCTTCTCGTCATAGCTGAATTTTCCACTGAACTTATTGAAGCGGCCAAGCAGCAGGCTATAGCCGAGATGTGGGATTTTGAACTGTATCGAGGCATGGGATCCCTTGGTGTCGATGACATAGTCTGCGGCGTATAAACTGCCTGACAGGGGCAGCAGGGTTGATAGCAACAGAAACGATATTCTGCATGAGCTTTTCATCAGGGTTTCCTCCGGTGGTTGTTGTCGGGTTGCGTTTTTAGCATTCGCATGAGGGTTTCGTCTCTATCGAAGAGGTGGTGTTTCAACGCACCGGCAGTATGCAAGACAACGAATGCAGCCAGGGTGTATGCAAAATACTTGTGCAGCTTTCCGGCGAAATCCTTTTGGTCGTCCATCTCAGGGAACAGTGCCGGTACTTCGAGCAGACTGAACAGCTCCACTCCACTCCCCTTGGCAGTGGCGATCAGATAGCCGCTGATACAGAGACTATAGAGCAGAATATAGAGTAAATAGTGGGTCAGGGAAGCGAGAGAACGCTCCCAGGATGAGTGGTTGGGCAGTGGAGCAGGCTTGAGATTGTTTGCGCGCCACAGGCTGCGCACGAATAGCAATCCCAGTAGAACCAGCCCAAAACTCTTATGCCACCAGGGCGCGGCATGGTACCAGGGATGGTAGTAGTCGAGACCGACCATATAGTAGCCGAGTGTAAACAACCCGATGATAAGCAAGGTCATGCTCCAGTGCAGCAGAATGCTTATAATGCCGAAGTGCAGCGTCGTGTCTCGAATGAGCATGGCAGGCTGTTTCGATGAAGTTATTTTTTGGTTGGACAGATCGGTTCAGTTATTGTTCCCGGATGGCAGGGTTAGAACGGAGTCTCGGCAGGGGAGGTGTGCGTTGGACAAAGCGGGCTTGAGCGCACTGACTCTGGTCAGTGATGAGGAGTATGATCCCCATGGAAGAATTATAGTCCGGATGCTTGGAGAGACAGTCTGAAGTGTTGCTGAAAGGGATTCTATTTCGTTTGCCGGGATTTGGCTCCTATAGGGGCAGGTACGCCTATTTTGCTTTGATGGCCATGATCGGGCTGATCACGGTGGCTTATATCGGTTGGGAGTACGTGAACCGTACCAGCCGAATTCAGGTCGCCAATATTGAGCAACGGGCTATGATTGCGGGGGCTGTGGCCGACACGCAAGAGCTGCTTAATCATATCGATAACCGGTTATCCCGGATTATCACGGAGCCACGTGAGTCCGAGATTGAGGACATCAATAAAGAGTTCAGCGGGCTCAAAATTGCGCTACTCCAGCTGGAGAAATCTCTGCCGCATACGACCAACGGTTCTACCGCAGTGTCTGTTCGGGAACTTCATCTGGATGCGCAACGATTGCATGCAGCGACTATTGAATTGGTGGAAGTGCGTACAGACATGGATGGAACGCTGGTTTCCCGCCATGCGGCTGATGCGTGAGCAGATGCTGCCGCACAACCAGGCTGTGCTGAGTGAGTTGGATACCATTCACGCCGAGGTCCGCGAGGCGCTGGAACCGGAAGAACAGCTCGAAGCGATCAACGCAATATCTTCATTGCGCCATGCCTGGAACAATATGGTCTCCGAACTGCGTCTGTTGGTGGCCAACCGTTTTGGCGTTTTTTCCAGTGAAGCGAGTGCCGGGATGCGATCACGGATGGTCAATATTGGTTACTATTCTGAGGAAGTGCCGGGTTACTTACAGACCCTGAGAACAATGGTGGATTCGAATCGCCTGGGTTTCATTGGTCCAGAAGCATTGGATGTGCTCGATAGACATCACCGGGACTGGATAAACGCATCCAAACAGCTCATCACGTTATTGGACAATCCGGGATGGCGTGTAGATCTGGTGATTCTGACTGAGTCGATCGATCCCCTGCTTGAGAAAATGAGGCAGCGGCTCTCTGCTTTGGACCTGGAACTGGACAAACAGTCCGCCCAGGATATTACTCAACTGACCAAGACTGCGCGCACCCTCTCTTTTTCGATACTCGGCATAGCGTTCTTCGGCATTTTGCTGATTACCTTTGCCTATATCTTTCTTAATCGCACACTTCTCAGACCGATTGCAGAGACGGCAATGGCACTGAAACAGGAAGCCCAGGGGGTGTTGGATATCACCCCTCCGCCTGCCTCCCTGCAGGAGACGGCGAACCTGGTCGAAGCCTTTAATGAGATGCGCAAACAGGTGCATATGCGGCAACAGCATCTGGATCACATGGCCCATCATGATGCGCTGACAAGGCTGCCGAACCGGGTACTGTTTCGTGATCGGCTGGAGCATGCACTGAAGATTGCGGCACGGGAAGGTCGCTTGATCGGTCTGATGTTTTTGGATCTGGATCGCTTTAAACAGGTCAATGACAGCCTCGGTCACCTGGTTGGAGATGAGTTGCTGAAGATTGTGGCAGAACGTCTGCGTGCGCTGACCCGGGAGTCAGATACGGTCGCCAGGCTCAGTGGTGACGAGTTCGCCGTGCTGGTGGAAGGCATCAACGAACGCGATGATATGATTCCTCTGGCGGAGAAGATGTTAGAGGCACTGGAACAGCCGATCGAGATTGCCGAGCATGAACTGAGAATCACCGTCTCTGTGGGAATAGCGATGGCTCCTCTGGATGATGTCGTGGCCGACAACCTGATTCGTGATGCGGATACAGCGATGTATTCAGCGAAACAACAGGGAAGGGCGGCCTATCGTTTTTTTACTGATGAGATGACCCATGTTGTGGCGGAGAGCCTGCAGCTTGAAAATGAAATTCGCTCCGCAGTAGAGAACGGAGAGTTCCTGTTTCATTTTCAACCGGTGGTCAGTCTCAGGAACGGCGAACTGTATTGCTGTGAGGCTTTGATGCGGTGGCAGCATTCGGAAAAAGGCTTGTTGGCGCCGGAGGTCTTTCTGGATGTACTGGATGATACCGGTCTGATTACGTCAATTATCGACACGCTGCTGGATCAGGCCTCCAACCATCGGGAGAAGCTCAGCAAGAAACTTGGCAGAGAAATTGCCGTGTCGGTCAATCTGTCGGCACGCCTGATGAATGATCCGGCATTTTGTCGGGGACTGCTAAAGCGGCTGGTGGCGAGAGAATTTCCGCTCGGAAGTCTGGTGCTTGAGATCACGGAGGATACCCTGACCCGTGAGCTTGCCGAGGCGAATGAGTTTCTACAACAAGTGAAGAACCTTGGCGCAAAGATCGCCCTGGATGATTTTGGTGTAGGTCAGGCCTCATTGAGCCACCTGCGGCAGTTTCCATTCGACCTGGTGAAGATCGATCGCGACTTTATCAGCAATGTGCATTCCGATGCCAATGATGCGAATCTTGTGCGGGCCATTATCCAACTGGCCCATGCGTTTGGCATGCAGGTAGTGGCGGAAGGTGTTGAGACCGAACAGCAGTTGGCCTTTGTGCGCGCGCAGGGATGTGATTACATTCAAGGCTATCTTGTGGGGGTGCCTGCCGATTCCGGGCAGGTTGTCGCCTGCCTCTCTGCTGGGCAAAACGGAAGTCTGTTGGCTACTTGATCTGTTTCAGCATGGTGTGGGAAGTTATCAACTGGCGCTCAGTGTGCAGAACCGAGTTGCTCGGGTGTGATGGCGGGTGAGAAAAAGGCATCTGCAGTGTCCGGATCGACCGGGTCCCCTGCATTGTTGACCAGTGGCCGATCGTAGTCGTTCCAACCCCGCAAACCGGTCTTCAGTGAAACGACATCATCAAACCCCATCTGTTTAAGGGTGTAGGCGGCCAGAATGCTCCGGTTGCCTGAGCGGCAAATCACCACTACGCGTTTGTCCCGTGCGGTTACCAGATCCGGCACCGTCTCGTCATACCCATAGTCACACGCTGTTTCCAGGATGCCCCGTGGCACGATCAGGGAGTCCTGAATGTGGCCACCGTCAAATTCATAGGGGCAGCGGATATCAAGCAGCAGAAGATCATCTCTGGCTGAAAGTTCTTCAGCCAGATCCCAGGGGAATATCTCATCCACTGATTTGGACTGTTCCGCTATCAGGTCGTTGAATGTCTTTCGCATGGGAACCGCTTTTCTTGCCAAACTGAATGTAGAGGGCTTAGGTTATTGTTCTCAGGGCAGTGGTCTCAATCCATGACAAAGCGCAATTCCCTTTGAGCCGCGATCTCTCTTAGCTAAGGAGATGGATGGATAGCCGACATCCCCAAACGAGGGACGCCGAATATACATCCCTGCAGGCTTGGCGGCGGCTTCCCTGCCGCCGACACCCTCGTTTGAGTATGCCGTCTATCCTATGCACCCTATATAGTATGATGAAAAAATCCTGAACCTGGCGTAGGAGCGGCGCCTCGCCGCGAAGGCGCGGCTTCTACAGGATAGGCTCAGGTATCTCGATCTCACCGGGATTATTGTGCATAGTCGGTTTATTCATTGAATGGAGTTCTTTATGCCTGCAGAGCAGATTACACAGATCCAGGTGAAACCAATCGATGTGCTGATGATCAGTATTTTGGTGCAGTATCTGGGAATCTATCTGACCCGCAAGATTCGACTGTTGCGTGACTATTATATTCCGCCTGCTGTGACCGGAGGGTTGATCTGTAGCGGAATCATTGCGTTGATCTATGTCTACCAGGGCGTCGAAATCAGTTTCGATATGCAGATCAGGGATGTTCTGTTGCTGGTTTTTTTCAGCACCATCGGGCTTTCTGCCAAGTTGAGTACGCTGGCTGCCGGGGGCAAGGCACTGGCGGTGATGGTGGTTGTGGCCGGGCTTTTTCTTGTGATTCAGAATGCGACAGGTGTCGGCCTGGTTACGCTTGCGGGAGGGCATCCCGGTTATGGCCTTTTTGCCGGGAGCGTCTCTTTTGCCGGTGGCCACGGTACTGCCATCGCCTGGGGTGCAGAGGCGGAGGCGGCAGGCCTGGATAAAGCCAGCGTGGCAGGTATTGCCTTTGCCACCTTTGGACTCATCGGGGGAGGTTTGCTTGGCGGACCCGTGGCCAGGGGGTTGATTAACCGATACAAGCTGAAAGGGGGATCAACTGCCGTTGAGAGCGATTCGGACGACAAATCTGTTGCGACGGGCAACCCCGCCTCTCTCTCCAATCTGCTCGGTGCGATTCTGCTGCTCGCGATCTGCGTGGAGAGTGGTGACCTGGTGAACCGGTTGTTATTCGAGAAGGGGGTGTTGTTGCCTGGTTTTCTCACCTCCATGTTTGTCGGTATCCTGCTGACGAATCTTGCGGATCTCATCCGTCTCCGCATCAACCTGCATACCATCAACAAATTTGGCGAGGTTAGCCTGGCCCTGTTTCTCGCCATGAGCCTGATGAGCATGCAGCTTTGGAGCCTGGCAGGCGCTGCAGGTACGATATTTTTCATCATGATCCTGCAGATGCTGGTGATCACCCTGTTCACCACACTGATTGTGTTTCGGGTGATGGGGAAGGACTATGATGCAGCGGTGATGGCGGCTGGATTCGTCGGTCTGGGCTTGGGCGCCACCCCTGTTGCGATTGCCAATATGAGCGCGGTGACGGCACGGTTCGGCCACTCTGCAAAGGCGCTGTTGGTGATACCGTTGGTGGGTGCTTTCTTTATCGACCTGCTCAACGCGCTGGTCATCAAATTTTATATCAACGTCATCACGAATTGGTTGGGTTGATAAATTGCAGGAGCGGCACCTCGCCGTAGCAAACGTAGGGTGCGCCGTGCGCACCAGAATAAACAATCATGGTGCGCACGGCGCACCCTACCAGGTGAATCATACGTCCCTCTTCATCTGACATTCTGGACAGAGATAACAGCCCTGACTGCCTGAAACAACCTTGATGATTTTTTCACCGCAGCGGTAGCAGGGCAGACCTTCCCGGCGATAGACCTTAAAACGCGCAGATTCAAAACTGCTGCCTTGGGAGATGAGTCGCTTCGCCAGTGACAGTTGATTGGTGATACCCCCTGTCTCATAGGATTGCCTGGGCAGTTCCACTATGGCATCGGTAATGTTTTCCAATTGCCTGTCCGTACACTGGCTGGGTTTAATGCCCGGATGCAGCGAGGCGGTAAACAGAATCTCGCAACGGAGATAGTTGCCGAGTCCCGCCAGAAATGACTGGTCTGTCAGCAGCGTTGCCAACTGTCGGTTGCGAAACCTTTTGCCAAGAAGCCGTTTGGCGATGGTTTCAGCATCAAGAGAGTCGCTCAAAATATCGGGTCCCAATCGACTCAACAGCGGATGGCTTTCTTGCTCTGCTTTCGTCAGAACCGCAATGTCCGAAGCACTGAAAAGCAGCGCGGCCTTCGACGCTGTCCCAAGTCTCAACCGCAACTGGCGTGAAGTGTCCGGCCTCTCCCCTTTGTCGAGGCAGTACCAACGGCCATAGAGCTGATTGTGGCTGTAGATCGAAAGGCCGTTGTCGAAGTGGTTGAGCATCGCCTTGCCGCGTGTCTCCACCTCGATCAGTCGGGCGCCTGAGAGTTTATCCTCAAAGGGCTTCAGCGCAGGCAGGCCAAACCAGACCCTTTCAATGACCTGATCTTGCAGGATAGCCGCGATCTTATCGGCAGCACGTCGAATTTCCGGGCCTTCTGGCATCGCTTGAGTCTTTCGTTTGGCGGAGCAGGGTATTCTACCCTGGATCCGGCAGAGGTCGCCCTGATACGCAATATCTCACCCCATGAAAACAGCCAGCGCCTGCCGATATTTCCTCTCCTGCTGCCTGGCGCAAATCCTCAAGCACTATCGCAGGCTGCGTCCGGCCAAAGGGAGCCTGGATGAGGGTTTCGTCGGCGTAGTCAAAAATCAGCCGGAGTTCATCAAGAATTTTGCTATTCCAGGCACCACGGCGTCTATCGAGCCGTCAGGACAGATTGACGCTTTTTCCTCTGTTCTTAGAACGTAATACCTGTAACGTTCTGAGCCCGAATTTGTAGGAGCGGCGCCTCGCCGTGATCTACCCATCTACGGAGCAATCGCGGCGAGGCGCTGCTCCTACGTGCATTTTGAGTGAATGCTTTTCCCCGTGAAGGGCGGCCTCAGTCTTGACACCGTAGGCAAACTCCCGTAAATTTCGCGCTCTCCTGTTCGGAGGTCGCCGATTTTGGCCCACCGGAAAGGATCTGTCCCCATCGTCTAGAGGCCTAGGACACTGGCCTTTCACGCCGGTAACAGGGGTTCGACTCCCCTTGGGGACGCCATATAAAACAAGGGCTTACGTTAATTCGTAGGCCCTTTTTTTTGCCACTCGAAATTCTCTGAAGAATCGGGCGTTTTTGCTAGCCCTTTCCGCACAACCTCAGCCTCTTTTTGGGCTGAAATCCCCAGCCGAACAGATCCCGATGATTGTCGGGTTTCTTTACAGCACGGCCGAAACCGTTAAACACCTACCGTTTATGCGGTTAAGCTGTTGTTTTTAATGTTGATGCCTTCCGCCATCAAGCAGCAACCAGGTCAATTTAACCAATGGAATATGCTTTAAAGTAATCATATAACTACTTCAATTCTTAATTAATGTCGGAATATTTTACATGTCATGTGCCATGGACTACAGACTCTGTCCAGTATGCCATTGTTAATGTTGGTAAATAGTTTTTTGGCTTAAATTATGCGTTGTAAATAAGGCAAGACTCAGTCGGTCATGCTGAAAACTCACAGAATGCATCAGTTATATCTGTAAGTTAGCGGTTGTATTTCTCGTTAGAAGAAAAGACGGTTCGGAGTCGATGAGCGGAAAGTAGATAGCAAAAAAGCAAGTTGAAGGAGTTAATTATGCGGACACTTTGGAAAGGTTTCTTACTGGTCTTCTTTGGGTCGTTATTGTGGAGCATGGGAGCACAGGCGACCGTCGTCAATGTTGCACTCAACAAGACCGTAACACTAAACGGTGAGTTCTTCACGGGTGGATGGGCGGCTCGACGGTCGTAGATGCGAGCACCGTCGTCGACGACGTCTTCTTGCCACGAAGCACTCAGTGGGATCAGGGCACCGTATGGTGGGATATTAGCCAAGGCGGTGGTGGTCAATATCTGGACATAGACTTGGGGGGAACTTTTAACATCGAGAGTCTTATCGTTCAGGCAGACGACAACGATTCTTACGACCTGCTCTACTGGGATCTTGGTGGCTCCGTGTGGCAACTTGCATGGAGTGTGCCTGTCGTTGGGGGATGGGGAGAGCAGACTCGCCCAAATCCTCTGGACGATACGCAAAGGCACTTGCTCTCAACGCCCATTGTAACGGACGCCCTCCGGTTTCAAGCTAATTCCGGCGATGGGTATTACTCTGTGTCGGAGATTCAAGCTTACGGCACAGCCGTGCCGGAACCCACCAGCCTCGTGTTGCTTGCAGCGGGACTTTTGGGAATAGGAGCAGTCCGTCGTCGCAGGCGGGCGTAACGCTATATCCTGATAGATAGGGGGGCTTCGGCCTCCCTTTTTCTTTCAACAGAATTAGCCATACCGTCATCCCGGCAAGTACAGTTTCTTCAATAGGGCGCGGGCATTCAGGCCGTTGCGACCTACCTGAAACACGATTTTGGTATGGGGATACAGATGCAGTTTGTCTGCACTGATCACCCGGGCTGGGTGGAGACCTCCGCAGGCTGAGGACTCTTGACCCTGTAAAGCACAGCATAAATCACGGGTATGATCCCCAACGTCAAAATAGTGGAGAGCAAAATTCCGGCAATGATGGCGACCGCCATCGGCTCCCACATTTCTCCTCCTCCCAAGTAGAGAGGGATCAGGCCCAGCACGGTGGTGGCTGTGGTGAGCAGGATGGGACGCAGGCGGCGCTGGGCGGCTTCGATGATGGCCTGTTGCGGTGGCAGTCCGTTGACCTCCAGTTCAAGCTGGATGCGTTCAAGAAGGACGATGGCGTTGTTGATGACGATGCCGGCCAGGGAGATCACACCCAGTAGGGTCATGAAGCCGAAGAAAGAGTCGGCGAGGATGAGTCCGTAGATCACACCGATAAGTCCCAGGGGGATGGTGAGGATCACGATGAGTGACTTGCGCAGAGAGTTGAACTGGGCCACCAGCAGCATGATGATGATGAAGCCGGCGATGGGCAGTTTTTCGGCGATGGACTGAGTGGCGGCGCCGGAGGATTCGGCTTCGCCGCCGAGTTCGTATCGGTAGCCGGGTGGCCAGTCGGCTTGTTGGGCTGTCAGCCAGGGTCTAAGCGCGGCGAAGGCTACAGCCGCGGTGCTGCCTTCTTCTAGCTGAGCACCGACGGAAACGGTTTTCATACGGTCACGGCGGAGAATTATCGAGGATTCCCACAGCACATCCATGTCCGCTACCTGCTTGAGTGGGACGGCGTCGCCGCTGGCCTGAGAGTAGACCGACAGGGCCTCAAGCTTGCCGATATCCTGTCGGTCGGCGATGGAGGATCGCAGTATGACCGGAATCACTTCATCGTCCTCGCGGAATTGGGTGAGTTCCATGCCGCTCAAGCCCGCCTGCAGGGAGACGGCGATGTCCTCGCTGGAGACACCGGAGCGCAGGGCTCGCGACTGGTCGATCTTAACCGCCAGTTTCTTGATCCGCTGACCCCAATCGTCGTTGATGGTCCTCAGCCCGGGGACCTCCCTCATTTTCTGCTTGACCTGGGCGACCAGAGAGAAGAGTTCGTCCGTGTCGCGGCCGGAGAGGCGGACTTCCACCGGGTTGGCGATGGCCGCGCCGTTTTCAAAACGGCGCATGGTTACACGCAGATCGGGGAAATGTTCGAAGGTGTAGTGGTCGAGCTTTTCCATCAACCCGGTGATGGCCTCTGCTGAGGTGACATGCACGATGATCAGGGCGTAGTTTGAACTGACAGAGTGGGGCGAATGGGTGAGTACGAAGCGCATCCCGCCAAAGCCGATATAACTCACGGTGCGGGTGACGCCTTCGGCTTCCACCGCCAATTCATCAGAAGCCGGCTGTGCGGGTTTCAGTTCATCCTCAATAAAGCCCTCGATCTGTTTCACCACCGACTCGGTCGTTTCAATGGAGGTGCCCAGGGGCAGTTCCAGTTCGAGTTTGAAATAGGTTCGGTCCGAGGGTGGGAAGAAAATGTTGGGGATGAAACGAAAGCTGTACAACGCGGAGGCGAACACCAGGGCGATGATCAACAGGGTGGAAAATCTGAACCTGAGCAGTAGTTTCAGCGTGCCCCGGTAACCCCGGTAGAAGGCGCTGTCCAAGCTCTCCTGCTGCTGTTCCACCTTGAGGAAGGTCACTGCCAGCATAGGGATGACCGTCAGCGACAGGATCCAGGAACAGAGTAGGGTGATGGTGACGACCTTAAACAGGGAGGCGGTGAATTCACCTGTGGTGGATTCGGCCAGGAATATGGGCAGAAAAGCAGCAGAGGTAGTCAGGGAGGATGTGAGCAGTGGAACACGCAGCTCGGCGGCGGATTCAATGGCTGCTTGCACCCTCTCCATGCCGTTGGCCATGCGCGTCATGATGCTTTCTGACATGACGATGCCGTTGTCCACGAGCATACCCAGGGCGATGATCAGGGCGGCCAGCGAGATCTGATCCAGTCCGATATCGAAGAAGGACATGATCAGCATGGTGATGATCATACTGGCGGGAATCAAGGCTGCGACGATCATTCCGCTGCGCAGTCCCAGGGAGACGATCATCACCGCCGCCACCACGGCGATGGCCTGCATCAGGTTGGAGACAAAGCTGTTGACCTTGTCCCGCACTTCATCGGGTGTGAAATGCACGATGTCCAGATTGAGGCCCAACGGATAGGCTCCCTGCAGGTCCGCCAAGACTTCCGACACCTGTTTGCCGAGCATGATGTTGTTGCCGCCCTCTCGCATGGAGATGCCCAGTGCCAGGGCGGGTGTGCCGTCGGCGTGGACCTTGGTGGCTGGAGGATCGATATAGCCGCGCCAGACCTTGGCTACGTCTTTCAGGTAGATCAGGGTGCGGTTGCCCGGTACCTGGATGATGGTATGGCGAATCTCTTCCAGGGTCTCGTAGTTACCGCTGGGTTCCAAGTCGATGCGTTCCCGGCCCAGGGTGACTGTGCCACCGGCAACGATGATGTTGCGGCTGGCCAGCATCTGGCTGAGTTGTGCGGGTGAGATGCCCAGTTCCGTCAGGCGCGCATTGTTGTATTCCACGAAGATGCGTTCGTCCTGGGCGCCGTAAAGCTGAACCTTGGCGGCATCCGGAAGGCGCAGGAGTTCATCGCGGGTCTGCTTGGCAAACTCATTCAACTCGGCATAGTTGAAATCCGGCCCGGTAACGCCGATGACGATGTCGAACACGTCGCCGAATTCATCGTTGACGATGGGGCCGACGATGCCGTCCGGCAGATCACCCGCTGCGCTGTCGATCTTGCGCCGCAGATCGTCCCAGATCGGTCGCATGACGGCGTAGCTCTCTCTGATATTGACCGAGATGATGGAGACCCCTGCACGGGATTCACTGGTGACGAAATCCAGCTCCGGAATCTGCTGAATGACTGTTTCCAACTTATCTGTCACAAGCTGTTCGACGCGCTGCGGACTGGCGCCGGGGAAATAGGTGGTCACCTGGGCGGTGCGGATGACGAAACCCGGATCGTAGGCGCGGGGCATCTTGGTGAACGCATCCACACCGGCCAACAGCAGAACCACCAATAGGACCAGGGTCGTCCGGTTGTTCTTCAGCGCGAACTCGGTGATGTTCAAGGTTTAGTCCCCGGATTCCAACGGACTTTCATATCCGGTTGTGCCTGGCTCATACCTGCGGTGAGGACGTGGTCGCCCTGTTTCAGGCCTGAGGAGATGAGCAGGCCACGGGCGTCAAGCTCACCGGTGGTGATGGTACGGCGTTGGATGACGCCGACGCCACTCTTGCTGGTCTCGGGATTGGTATCGGATTCAGCCAGTGCCTCCACCACATACACATAACGCCCCTGCATATCTTCCAGCACCGAAGAGGCGGGCACATGGAATATGGCGCCGTTATCCTCAGCGCTGCTCTCGGTCTCGATGACCACCACCGCGCTTATGCCGGGGAGAATAGTGTAGCCTTTCACACGGGGCATGGTGAAGGTCACTTCATAGGTTTGGTTCTCCTCGTCCGCGCTGATTGCCGCCTCTTTGAGCTTTAGCGGGAAGCGCTGTTCGGCGATGGCGTCGAACTTTACGAAGTAGGAATGCACCTGAGTCTTCTTCCGGGTGCGTAACATGATGCTTTCCGGCACATTGATCTGGATGGTGAGCGTGGAGATATCCTGCAGGGTGACGATCTGGGTCTGCGGGGTGACTTCCTCGTGCCTTTCGACGAAGCGCCTCGCGATGCGGCCATCAAAGGAAGCGTGCAGTACAGTGTAATTCAGGCTCTGCCTTGTCGCTGCCAACTGGGCCTCTGCGGTGGCGTACTGTGCGTTGAGTTTGTCAAAATCGGATTGGGAGATATGGCCGGGGCCGACGAGTTTCTTGCCGCGCTGGAAATTGGATCTGGCAGTCTCGTAACTGGCCTGGCTGGACTTCAGTTCAATTCTGGCGTCGGTCTGATCCAGCTTGGCGATGACCTCGCCCTTCTTCACCTTTTCGCCCTCCTTGAACAGCATCTCATTGACGATGCCTGATACGCGGAAACTGAGATTGGCGCTACTGGCAGCGTCCACCACGGCGGGAAATTCGCGAGTGGCCTTGGTGACGGTGGGTTCGACCTCCAGGGTGCGAACAGGACGGAGAATTTCCGCTGGTGCGACAGGTTCGGTCTCTGTCCCGCAGGATAGCAGCAGGGGGCTTAAAGCCAGGTTCAACAGCAGCGGGGTGATTTTCATCTTGACTACTTACAGTCCTTTTCCATGGAAACAAGTCCAGCCCAAAGCCACACAAAGGCTGAAGTCAGCAGGGATTGTAACACCCCTCCGTCACTCAAACGGTTTTTTGCAGTCACCGGAGCTTGAACAGAATAACCCCCTGTTCCCTGTAATCTATTCCTATGTTACCACCCACAGCCTGCGTCAGGCCGTCAAACGCATGAAACTGGATTGCAAATTAAGCGGGATCGCATCGGGGGGCTGTGTGGTGTATTGCTCAATGATGAGGTGTTTCTTGGCCCGCCACTAAATGACAGCAATTATTGTGGTACGCTGCCGAAAGTAATGTATTCAATACTGATTCAATATGCTGAAGGATGGATGATGCCTAAACTATCTGGATTTTTCGGTTACCTTTTAGTCTCTCTTTGTGGTCTTTTCTTTTCCCCCGCAGTTATTTCGGCGGAACGTTATACAGTGGATGGTGAGCAGTCATTTGTCCGTATTGCGGCCAAGATGTGCGAGCCAGATCTGCTGAAAGGTGAGTTTGGAAACGTCTCAGGGGAGATATTCCTGGATGAAGAGAATCTGGAGAATTCCAGTGTCAATATCACGGTTACTGCAGTTTCCGCAGTTTTTGATCATGAATATCACCGAAGCGATCATATTGAAACAATCGTCATGGGAGCCAAGCTGCTTCATGCAGCCAAATTTCCACTGGTCAGCTTTAAGAGCACCGAAATAAAACGTACGAATGCACAGCAGTTTGATGCATACGGAGAGAAATCCAGTGTGATTACCGCGATCGTTAAAGGTGAACTGACGCTGGTTGGAGTGACACATCCCTTCGAGATGGAGGTCACGTTTCATGACAAAACGGGGCAGACCAGTAAAGGCAGGATGGTAGCCGCCTTTTCCTCGTTTGGTACTTTCAAGCGTTCTGATTTCGGTGTTGTCTATGGTCTCGACAGGGTTGGCATACGACGCATGGGCGATGAGGTGATGGTAATGGCCTCCATTACTGCGAATCGGGCGCAATAATCTGCGGCAGTTCGCCTGCGGGTGGTGTCTTGTTCTTTACGTAGCAGCCATATGCCCGTGTTATTTTTTTGCTGACCTCCCGGCCTGCAAGCAAATCATTCAGCGCGTTTCGGGTATAGGGAACCAGCTTTCCAGGCGTTTTTTTCAACATGGCGTTGGAATCTATTGCGCCGGAATAGGCAAGGATTCCCTGCCTGTCGATGATAAAGATCTGAGGTGTCGTTGTTGCGCTATAGAGGGTGGAGATATTGAGCTCCATATCCAGGATGACTGTTTTTTTGGCTGGGTCAAAATGCTCTAAGGCCTGTGCCGGGGTCAACTTTTGCAGCTTGGGTGCTATATTGATCCATGCGACACCATTTTTCGCCGCGTATTCATGCAGTGAATCCAGCGTGCCGTTATCGTAATACCGACGTGAGTAGGGGCACTCGGGACTGGACCACTCAAGGACCACGATTTTGTCGGCGTAATTACTCAGCAGGTGCCTGTTTCCCTTGAGATCCTGGCCCTGGAAGTCCGGTGCTTTTGCCCCCAATAGCAAGTCGGCGGACAGACTGCCGGTCTGTGTTAACAGGCAGAGGATAAACACGATATGGAAAATCTGTTTGCACACAAGGCTGCTTCCGATAATGGTTACGATTGATAGAAATTGATTCTCAATTGATTTGACGGCAGGCTGCGAGAGAAGGGTCTGGATAAAAATATCGGCTCTTCCCCTGCTCAGGCTTGCTGCTTACGGGAAGAATAAATACCTCCCTTTGTAAAATCCAGCGCTATCGGCCTGTCACTCCATTGTCAGCGAGCCGTATCTGATTCATTCAGAGTCACTGTTCATATCTTCATCATAAGCAGAAATTTTTTCGGAAGTGATTGTTCGACGGCGATGGTCACTGAACTTTTCACCGTCTGCTCGTTCCGTGCGCATCCCGTTGACTTTCCAGGGTTTGCACAGCTTGCATCCGGCTCTCCGGTTTCTCGGTCTTCCTCTCTTATGGTGCATTTTCAATGATCCAAAAGTTAAATTAAATACGGGCATGGCCAAAACAACCGACAACAGTCAACCTGCAAAAGTCCGGTCCGATTGATGACATTCGACAACCCGATGCTGAATCAACTCCAGTTGCAATCGTTAAGATTGCCGTAAGCGTCTGAGCTGTTCCTGCCAAACGTCCGGCCTGGAGGATTCCACCAGTTATCAGTCTGGGGGAAGGAGGCCAGGCCCGTAGCCGCTAACAGTCATCCGGTCGCCTGCGGCGCAGCGACCTGAGTCTTCTATGACGAAATGGTGAGTCCAGCAAGCCGGGCAACATTTTCTGAGATGGAAATTGGCAGAGCCTCCCGGTTCCTGGCAGCGATTTTGTCAGCTACAGCAAAGCTTTCGGTGCGGATGTCCTCCAGTTTCCGGCGGTATGCCTCAAGCGCGCTATCCGGCATTATCCGCACGCGAAACGTCGACGGCCTGGCGAACAGGCCACTCTCCTCCTGGACCCGTACCGGGAGGTTCGGCAGTTCGTCGATTCCCACAAGCCCGGCTTCCTGGCCATTGATCAGGCTCTCCATCAGGCGAAGTTGCTTGTTGAGCATGTCGAGTTCGGCGAGGCTGGAGCTGATACCTGTCGCCTCGTTTGCGGTGCCGAGGGCTTTGCGAATCTGTGCGATGGTAGACTGCAAGTCAAACAAGACAGGAATGAGCCCAGCCAGGCGTTCACCCTCGGTACTGAGCCGTGCCTGCTGATCTTCACCCAAGTGGCCCATGACCTCAGTCTGGTTAAAGCCTGTACGAACTTCCTCGGCAATGTCATTGGCGCGGCGCGACAAGCGCTCTGCCACCTTGTGCCAGCGGTTCAGTGTAAGTCGGTAGGTCTTGTCCATGATTACGGCCCTCCAGATGGGGATTCTTGTTTTGTCGTTTGTCTCGTATGTAATAAAGCAAATTCCGTGCCAGTTTAAAAAACAGCTAGCAAGTTATTGTCTTTACTATGAAATATTCATTGGTGTCCGCTGCGTGATGTGATTTCACAATGAAAAAAATGAGATACAATTATCAATAATGATATATTATTATCGTATGAATATCATGTTTGGCCTATTTGACCCGGAGCTCGATGGTGGCGACCTGAGCGGTCGCCTAAATCAGTGGCGTCCAACACTCTCCCTGCTAAGTCACGTCGATCTCCCCGTCAGCAGGCTCGAACTCCTGGTCCAGCGTGGGCATCTTGAGATGGCGCAGGCGGCGATCGCCGAGATGGCTGTATGTTCGCCTGAAACCCGTATCGTTTGTCACACTATCCACTTTCAGGATCCGTGGGATTTCGAGGAGGTGTTCGCGGTTTTGCACGATATCGTCGAGGATTACCCCTTCGATCCGGACAAGGCCGATTACTTCGCCCATATGTCTGCGGGCACTCATGTTGCCCGTATCTGCCTGTTTCTTTTATGCGAGTCCAGACTGTTGCCCGGTCGCATGCTGCAAACCTATCCGGCCGATGCTTATGGTCAGGGTGCAGAGGCAGGCTGGCGCACGATTGACCTTACGCTTGCCCGATATGATCGCCTCGCACAGCGCTTTGAACGGCGCAAGGCGCGTGGAGAACAATTTCTTAAATCCGGCATCGCTACCGAGAACCCTGCCTTCAATCGTATGATCGATGAGATAGAGACGGTCGCGATTGCTTCGCAACATCCGATTCTGTTGACTGGTCCCACTGGTGCCGGAAAATCGGTACTTGCGCAACGCATCTACGAGCTTAAACATCAGCGTCATCAACTGACCGGTGCTTTTGTGCCGGTTAATTGCGCAACACTGCGTGGTGATGCTGCGATGTCGACGCTCTTTGGTCACGGCAAAGGCGCTTTCACCGGTGCGATAAACGTACGCGAGGGTTTGTTGAAAACCGCCGACCAGGGCCTGCTCCTTCTTGACGAGATCGGCGAGCTTGGTCCCGAGGAGCAGGCGATGCTGCTCACGGCGTTAGAGAAGGGACGCTTCTATCCCATTGGCTCGGACAGGGAGGTGAGCAGCGATTTTCAGCTGATTGCAGGGAGCAACCGTGATCTGCGTATCGAGGTTCGTGCCGGCCGTTTTCGCGAGGATCTCCTTGCCCGCATCAATCTCTGGCATTTCGATCTGCCAGGTCTTCGCGAGCGCAGCGAGGACATCACGCCCAATATCGTGTTTGAACTCGACAAATTCGCAAGCCGCAACGGCCGGCAGGTAAATTTTAATCGGGAGGCGATGCAGCGGTATCTCGATTTCGCACACTCCCCTTCGGCGATGTGGCGCGGCAACTTTCGTGATCTCAATGCCAGTGTCACGAGAATGGCGACGCTGGCTGGCAGTGGCCGTATCGACACCCAAATTGTGGAGCGGGAGATCTCCAGATTGGAGTGGTCCTGGATCAGGGAACAGCCCATTGCGCCAGAGAGTTTTCTGGATCAATTGTTGCCGTCTGACACAATCGACCAACTCGATCTGTTTGACCGGCTTCAGCTCGAACAGGTGGTAAAAGTCTGCCTCAAGTGTGTATCACTGTCGGAAGCCGGCCGCCGACTGTTCGGCGTCTCTCGAACGCACAAGACATCAATCAACGACTCAGACCGATTACGTAAATACCTTGCACGTTTCGGGCTTGACTGGGGGGCTGTTCATTCAGGTAGACATCCTGATTAACAGTGAGACGTGAAAAACTGATCTTCAAGATTTGTTTTTTTTGTATCTATTCAGCTTACCTTTGAGTTGCTCTTCACGGTCAACGAGTTATCAACCCTGAATGATCGAACTGGTGTAGGCTGGTTCAAGCGCAGCGGAACTGGCAGCCTTGCCATTTTGCCAACTCAAACGCCCGATCCGACACACTTGAACAGCCACAAGCCATCTATAGAATTGAGCTGAATAGTTGAGTTTTTAAACCAAAAGGCAGGTAGTCCCGACTATGAAAAATATAGATGTCACCAGTTCCCATCACTATTCCAGATTGTAGCGCTTGATCATCCGGTAAACACTGCGTTCACTGATGCCCATGATGTCGGCCACTTTGGCACGGCGGCCGGAATACTTTTCCAGTTGGCTGGTAAGGTAGTGAGCCTCCAACTCTTCCAGTGTGGGGTCGCGATCAAAAGAGAGGCTTACCTTTGATTTCTTTCCAATGCTTGATTGACTGAAGGCGAAGTGCTCAGGGCGAATTTGGGGGCGGTCGCCAGACAGAATAATTGCCCGCTCCACCATGTTTTTCAGTTCACGGATGTTTCCCGGCCAGTCATAGGAGACCAGTTCACGTATGGCAGAGGAGGAGAGGGTCTTGTTGACCCGGGTGGAAAAGCTGTGATTCTGAAGAAAGTGCTCAGTCAGGGCAGGAATATCCTCACGCCGTTCACGCAGTGAAGGAACCTTGATGCTAAAGGCATTCAAACGAAAGAAAAGATCAAGACGGAAGGAGCCCTCGTTTGACATGGTCTCAAGATCCCGATTGGTGGCAGCTACGATTCTGACATTTGCAGAGAGATCCTTGGTGCCTCCCAGGCGACGAAACTGGCCGGTTTCCAGAATACGCAGCAGTTTTGCCTGGCCACCGGCGTTGATCTCGCCGATTTCATCCAGAAAAAGTGTTCCCCCCTCAGCACCTTCGATAAGACCTTTTTTCTGTTTGTCAGCGCCGGTAAAGGCTCCCTTTTCATGGCCGAACAGTTCGGACTCGAACAAGTTCTCCTGAAGGGTGCAGCAGTCAACAGCGACAAAGTTGTGCTTTGCCCGATGGCTCTCGGTATGAACTGCTCGGGCCACAAGCTCTTTGCCTGAACCACTTTCCCCCTGGATCAATACAGTTATGTCATTGGGGGCGACAGCTTTGATCAATTCTCTGACTTGGTTAAGCGCCTCGCTCGTACCAACCAGGGATGATTTTCCTTTGTCGTTTTTCTGGAGTTGCCTTTTACAGAAGTGGTGGTCTCTGCGTAGCGCTGCAGTATCCAGTACCCTTTGTACAGTGAGTGAAAGCGTATCGAGGCTGACGGGCTTTAACAGATAATCCGCTGCGCCGGCCTTAATGGCTGCGACGGCATCGCGCACTGAACCGAAGGCGGTCAGTATAATGACGGGGTAAGCTTCTGCTAATGCTTCGATATGTTCCAGGCTGTTTCCATCCGGCAGACGAACGTCCGTCAGAATCAGAGAGGGTTCAAACGTTTCCAGATAGTCTGTTGCTTCGTGCCATTGACTGACTCCCTTGGGATCGTACTCCAGGTTGCTGAGTTGCTGCAAAATGATTTTCCTGAGTAGATCGTCATCTTCTATCACCAGAATTTTACGCTTCATGCCTGCACTCCCATTTCATGCCTGGCATCTGGCAGATCGATGGTAAAAACACTGCCTGCTGAAAATTCACTGGCTACATTGATACTGCCTCCATACTTCTCAATGATAGCGAGACTGATGGAGAGTCCCAGCCCTGTTCCTTTTGCATCGTCAGCCCGGCGGCTGAAAAAAGGATCGAAGATGTAGGGGAGGTCTTTTTCCCGGATTCCTGCACCTGTGTCATTGAATTGAATAGTGATGTGTCTCTTTGTGCTAGCGGTTGAAACAGTCAGCACTCCACCAACCGGCATGGCATGGAAGGCATTTTGTGCCAGATTGAGTGCAACCATGCGCAGTTCACTCTCGGAGGCTATAACTCGCAATAGTGATGGATCGAGTTCTTCGACTATCTCGATATTGTTTTGTTCGGCGGTCCATCTCAGAAGGCTCAATGTCTCATGCAACGCAACATTGATATCCACCAATTCCAGAGACTCTCCAGGGGCAGCGCCTAATTTCAACAGTTTTCCGGTGATCTGAATGCACTTGTCAATTTCATGATCCACCAGTTTGAGGTGACCCATGATTGAAGTCGGGCAGCCGGAATGAGACTCAACGGCCTTCTCCGTGGCACCCAATGCCAATTTGACTGATGCCAGAGGATTATGGATCTCATGGGCCACTCCGGTAGCCAGACGTCCCAGTTCGGATAGCTTCTGCTCCTGGGAGTACTTGACCTCTTTGTCGAGATCCCGAATCGACTCAACCACCAGGGTCTGTTTCACTCCATTGATACTTGCCGTCATGGGGGCAGCGAAGATTTCGACGTCAAGGGTGCTTTGGTCTGTTCGCAGGTGACGGTGAAGCACTTTGATCGGCGTGTGCTTTTTTGTGACTTCATGGAGTGGGCAGGTGGTCAGTGTGGGAGGACAGGGTTTGTCTCTGTTGTGGGCAATAAGGTAGCAGGGTTGCCCGATCTCTGTTTCATCCGTCAATCCGAGTTGGGTACGGTAGGCTTGGTTGGTTAACAGAATATTGAAGTCCTTGTTGATGATCCGTACTCCGTCTGGAATCGCATCCACCAGGGATTGTAGAAAGCTCTTCTGCTCCTCTAGTTCCAGTAGTTTGTCCTGCAGGCGTATTGCCATGAAATCGAAGGCGTTACCAAGCCGGGAGAGTTCATCCTTTCCAGGCATGGAAACCCGGGCTGACAAGTCACCATGTGTCAGGGTTTCGCTGGCTCGGGTAAGGCGGTCTACTGGCTTGAGGATATAGTGGTGGATAAACCACCAGCCGCCAGTCAGATTCAGGATAACAATCAACGCGCCAGCCCCCATCAGTAACAAGGTGGTGTTTCGTACCTTTCTACGAAGCGGCCCCGCATCATAATCGACATATAAGATACCGTTTATAGGACTCTTTGTTATCGGTCCATGACACTCTGTGCAAGGAGACTTGTTATGTACCGGGTTGATACTGCGTAGTGTCTCCTCTCCCCGTGCATCTTCAACAAATCGTGTGGTGGGGGAACTGGAAGTGTAAGGATCAGCTAGCTTTTTGCCGAGAAGATCAGGTTGACTGGTAAAGCGTATCTCACCTGCGGGATTGGTAATGAAGACGGTGGCGATTCCCTGTTGCTGACCCCATTTTTCCACCATCTTGGCCAAGCCGGGCAGGTCTCGCTTGAGCATGGCGTTTTCCAACGACGTCTGCAGCAGGCTGTTGACCTGCCCGGCGGTTCGCGCCCGTTCACCAGACAGCTCTGACTGGTAGAGCTGGATGTAGAGAAGCAGAAAAACCAGAGAACTCACCGCAAGCCCGGAGGCGGTGCCCAGGATGAATTTTCTATTCAGACTGTCGGCTATCCAGCTCATGGGAACGGAGTACCAGTCAATTTGTCAGAAGGGTTTCATTGGAATGTCCAACTATTTTTATTGTAACGCTCAAAAGGATAGCTTTTTCTGACAATTTGTCAGGTGTTGGGTGATTGTTTGGCCGAATTCGTACGTTATTTCCTGTCTGTATAAGGTTTGGCGCAAGACTTGCAGGGGTACTGAGATCTGAGCTATTGCTCAAGTGCCCCGTCCTGTGGAGGAGTCCTTAAAACATGAAAATAGAAAAAATGATTGGATGCCGCTCAATCCTGATAGCCAGTGGTTTGATACTGGCATTTATACCACTGGTTACTCTGGCAGAGGCCGATACCGGTCTTTCTGACAGCCTGAAGCAGTCACTTAAAGCGCAAGGTTGGGAGGAGGGTCAGCAGGAAGACGGGAGTGTGATTTATCGTCAGAAACCTGTTCAGTCAGAACCCCAAAATAAACCGCTTGGTGCTGATGGGCAACAGAGGGAACAGCTGGGGAAAGCTTTGGATGGAAGGGGTTGGCAGGCGGATTGGGATCCGGATGGGAGTCTTGTTCTCAGGCCCCAGCGACCAGCGGCTGTCCAGGCTGCCGGTACGCCCCTGGCACCAACCGAATCTGAAACAGACTTGATCCCTGATCTGCCGGGTTTCGAATATTGGCGGATAGAAAAAGGTGAAGATGGTTCGATGTTGTTTCACCCATTATCCAAACCGCCGGGCACAAAGGCTACAATTTCAGACCAAACAGCCGTGGAAAGATGTGAGGGATATCAGTTTGATACAGCTCGGGTGTCACTGCCGGTCGATCAATGGCCTGAAGCAAATGAACTGGCACAGAAATGGTTGGAGAGATCAGGGCTTCATGGGCTGCTGGTAGGCAAGATCCGCAGGATATTGCGCATCTATTTGGTCAGCCTGGTTGAAGATACATCACCCCACGCGTTGAAACATCAACTGGCAATACGTGCATCTGACGGGCATGTGATGCTGTTAGAGTAAACCACTTGATCAGATAGATAAAGCTGAGTTGAGCAGCTCGTCTGCTCAAACGAAACTTATACCCTTGGGTGTAAACATCCTGTTCCTCCCCTTTTTGGAGGCCTGTCAAAGGGCCTCCTTTTTTGTCTGCCCAATAACCTCTTTCTCATCGGGAGTCTGGTAGTGAGGGGGGATATCTCCTGTTACAACCTAAAATCCTATTAGGGAAAATCCGTATGACGAATTGGCAGTGGCTGTTCGATGGCGTGAAATATAAGTTATTTCCCTGTCGAACAAAGGCTAACGTAATGAAATTTCAGGGAAAAATAAATTCACTAAATAAGTAACTTTGAATATATAAAGATCTGGCTCAGGCCACATCTCACTATTTCTCTGCCATTTTGTCAGAACATTACATCTTCCATTTCTCTGTAAGCTTGCGCTCCATCGTAAAAAAACCATATAAAACATTAAGATAAAAAGAGCTATCCCCTTCTGGCATGGCAGTTGCGTTGGATGATTGCAGCTGCGTATTGCAGTGCCAAGAATAATTATCTGATGAGGGGGATGTAATGCGGTTTTTTCTGCCTGTCTGCAGCGTCATTCTGCTGTTAACGACACCGATGGCTTCTGCGGATTATCCCATTGCCGGGATTAAACCTTCCCTGCGTCCCTCTGGCGCCCCGGTTGTTGAGTGGGTGCAGCATAACAAAACCTGGTACGAGCACGCGCTGACTGGCGTGCAAAGACCCTATCCACGCAGCCTCTATTTCCTCGACAACCAGGGCGACTGGTACACGCCATTTAATCGTCCTGGCATGCGGGGGCCATATGACATCCGGGGTTGGCATCGGTAGTCGCTGACCGGGGCACACAGACTTTTGTCCTCCAGTTGATCGTTACTGGGGGCGCGGAAGAAGGTCTCAATCCGAGACTGAAAAATATAATCCATCATTAGAGTGAGGAAGACACCATGAAGAAAATTCGAATGCCTAGCCTGAAAGGAGCAGTTAAAGCCTTAGGTCTTGCTGTTGCGCTTGCTGTTGCACCTCTGGCTTCAGCCAGCATGTATGGAATGAGCGGCATGAACGGCATGGGCGGCATGGGCGGCATGGGCGGCATGGGCGGCATGGGCGGCATGGGCGGTATGTCCGGCATGGGCGGTATGTCCGGCATGGGCGGAATGGGCGGTATGTCCGGCATGGGCGGAATGGGCGGTATGTCCGGTATGTCCGGTATGTCCGGCATGGGCGGAATGGGTGGCATGTCTGGAATGTCCGGCATGGGCGGTATGTCTGGAATGTCCGGCATGGGCGGAATGGGCGGCATGTCAGGAATGTCCGGCATGGGCGGACAATGGGTCTGGCAGCCTAGTGGTATGTCTGGAATGTCCGGAATGGGCGGCATGTCTGGAATGTCCGGCATGGGTGGCATGGGCGGCATGTCTGGAATGTCCGGCATGGGCGGCATGAGCGGTATGTCCGGCTACTTCAAGATCACCCCTCAGGGCCAGATCTTCTTCTACCCAGCCACTGGTATGTCCGG
>QFXE01000007.1:0-99365 GCA_003349915.1 endosymbiont of Escarpia spicata | reverse complement strand
ATGTCCGGTATGGGCGGCATGGGCGGCTGGCGCTAGGCTGACCCTGGGATAATTCTGCAAGGATGCTGCAGGGCACAAGGATGTGCCTTTCCAAAATCAACTCCCACAACATCAAGAAAAGCGATATGCATCGCACCAGGCGAGGGTTTTGCTATGAAGTTGGAAGCACAATTCATATTTTTTTCGCTGCTTTTTTCTATGCTGATGATGGCAGGTAACGGGGCTTTCGCTGCTGACGGCATAAAAGGAAATTACGAGCAGGCGCGATGGCACCCGATCCATTTCAAACCAGCTATTGATGACGCCACCGATGAGCAGTGCTTGAGCTGTCATCAGGAGATTCTGGATCGAAAGGTACTCAAAAAGTCGCTGGCAGGCGTCAGTTCCACTGCAACAACTGCCTGGTATCAGACTCTCAGCAGTTATTCCGGTGAGCAGGATACATTTCATCGCCGCCATCTGGTGACACCATTGGCAAAACAGGTGATGGATATGAAGTGCAACACCTGCCACCAAGGGAGTAATCCACGGCAGGAAGCCGCTATCCCACCAGATCATTCAAACACAGATTTCACCCTGCGTAAGGCAGTTAATCCGGACATCTGTCTGATGTGCCATGGCGCCAACCCATACAAACTTATGGGATTGCCAAGCCCATGGAGTGAATCACGCAACATGTTTCAAGGGAATTGCCTGCTTTGTCACGCAAGTATTCGCACGACTCGGCATCAGGTCAATTTCCTTAAAGCTGATGCCATTGAAGAAGCAGGTATTAAAGACTCCGACGTCTGCTTCGGTTGTCACGGCGGACGCCAATGGTACCGAATCCCCTATCCCTATCCACGTCATAGCTGGAAAGGCATGGCGAAAGAGATCCCTGATTGGGCCAAAGAGCGTCCTACCCTGTCCGAGCCAAGATTCCAAATCAAAATCAAACAGGCGGCGAAGTAGTATTTTGCTGTTGGAGATGTACGGATGAGCACCAAGAAAACAAACGATGATCTACTCGAACGCCTGAATCTCTCCCGGCGATCCTTTCTGAAGACAACTGCTGCAGGAGGCGCTGCCGTTGTTGCCGGTGGCCTGGTTGAACTGAAGACGGCCAAAGAGGCCAATGCCTTTGCCTATGAGCCCTACCCCAAGGATGATGAACTGGAAACTGTGGTAACCAGCTGCGCACACAATTGCGGCTCCCGTCACATGTTGGTTGCGCATAAGTGGAAGGATGTCATTGTGCGCCTCTCCACCGATGACGGCCGATATCAACGTGACGGTCATTTTGGCAAGGACAGCCTCGAAGAGCCACAATTAAGGGCTTGCCTGCGTGGCCGTTCTTATCGCCAGCGCATCTATTCAGCAGAACGCCTGCTCTATCCCATGATACGGGTGGGTGAACGAGGTGAAGGCAAGTTCAAGCGTATTTCCTGGGATGAAGCCCTGAACTTCGTCAGCAAGAAGATGATCCACCTCAAGGATACCTACGGCCCTACCGCCTTGTTGGATCAGAGTTATGCTGGTGCCTCCTATGGCGTGCTGCACAAATCAGATCAGATCGAAGGTCTGCTGGGCCGCTTTCTCGGCATGTTCGGCAGCCGTACCAACTCCTGGTCGGTTCCCTCTTACCAAGCCACGACCTTCAGTTCACGCATGACCTTTGGCACCATTGAAGACGGCAACGAGGACGATGCCTTTGCCCACTCAAAGCTGATGATCATGTGGGGATGGAACCCGGCCTATACATTCCACGGTGGCAACACCTTTATGTATATGCGCATGGCAAAACAGCGCGGCTGCAAGTTTGTGCTGATCGACCCGCAGTATACCGATTCCGCTTCCGCCTACGATGCCTGGTGGATACCCATCAGGCCCAATACCGATGCAGCAATGATGGCGGGCATGGCCCACCATATCTTTACCAACAATCTGCAGGACCAGGCATTCATCGATAAATTTGTCCAAGGTATGGATGCGGGCACAATGCCAGATTGGGCAGAGGGCAAGGAGAACTTCAATGACTATATCCTGGGCACCTATGATGGTGAACCGAAAACGCCGGAATGGGCGGAGAATATCTGCGGAGTGGCGGCCAAAGACATCAGAAAACTGGCCAGTATGTATGCTGAGACCAAGCCTGCCGCATTGAAGGCATCCTGGGCGCCCGGACGTAACGCCTATGGCGAGCAGTACAACCGCATGGCTGCTGCGCTACAGGCGATGACAGGAAATATCGGTATTCTTGGGGGCTGCGCAGAAGGTGTGGGTAAGGCTTGGCATGCAGAAGCAGTGGCCTATCCCTATGATCAATATGCCAATATCTGGTTCCAGTCTATCAAGTCAGATCGTTGGGCTCACTGTGTACTCAACTACCCCAACGTGAAGCGTGAAGAGATAGGACTCTGGCAACGCCAGGATGAGACCGACGGGCAGATACCCAATATCAAAGGCATCTTCTGGCAGGGTTCTGACTGGCTCAATCAGCTCACCAATATCAATAAAGATTTAGAGGCGATCAAGAAGTTGGAACTGGTGGTCTGCATGGATTCCACCATCACACCTTCGGGACTCTATGCCGATATCCTGCTGCCTATTGCCACCCACTTCGAACGGCACGACACGGCGCTGCCCTGGTACAAGGGGCACTACTATATCCATCGTCCGAAAGTCATTGAGCCAATGGGTGAGTCGAAGACAGATCTCCAGGTCTTCACTGAACTGGCCTATCGTATCGGCGGCGATGTTTTTGGTAAGGCCTACAATCCCAAGGCCAGCCGGGACTACTTCCATGTCAATGATAATGTTGATGAGGCATACCTGCGTGAATGGTGGGAGACAAAAGTGATACCCCACCAACATGTCGATATGTCATGGGACGAGTTTAAGCAACGTGGTGTCTATAAATTTAATCTGGATCAGCCACATGTCGCTTTCCGTGATCAGATCGAGAATGGCACAAGCTTCCAGACCGCATCAGGAAAGATTGAAATTTTTTCCGGCCAGTTGGCGCAGATCACCGATTGGAAGAAAACCATGTACGGCTATGAGATCCCCTCCATCCCCAAATGGATCGAGCCATGGGAGTCGCTGAACAGTCCAAAAATCAAGAAACACCCGTTCCATTTGATCTCGCCGCATCCGCGTTGGCGAACCCACTCCATCTTCAATAATTGCAGCTGGTTGCGCGAGACATATGAGCAGGAGATAACGGTGAACGCATCCGATGCAAGGAGGCTGGGCCTCAAGACCGGCGACATTGTGGAGGTCTGGAATGACCGTGGCAAATGCGTAGTACCGGTCTACGTGACTGAACGCTGTATGCCGGGTGTTGCCGTGTTGCATGAAGGAGCATGGATTGATCTTGATGAGAACGGGGTGGACCGTGCCGGGAATCCGGACATGCTGACCCTGGACGAGCCGAGTCCGGCTGGAGCATTCGCATATAACACCGTGCTCTGTGACATCAAGAAAACAGATCTGGAACATCGTCCAGGTTGGGACAAGCTTGCCACTTCGAGAGCACACGTTTTTCGTCGTGACCTTTAATCTTGGAGGATAGATAAATGTCAGAAACAAAAGACAAGGCCAAGATCAAGGAAGCAGTCAAACGAGTCAAACGTGAGACTTACACACCGGTCAAACCAGATACGCAATTAGGTTTTGTACATAATAATGTTGATTGCATCGGTTGCAGGGCGTGTGAAATTGCCTGTAAAGATAAAAACGGTCTGATGCCAGGGCCAAGGTTTCGGAGGGTCCAGTACATTGAGGGCGGAACCTATCCGAATGTCTATGCCTATAAAGTCAACATGTCGTGCAACCACTGTGCTGAGCCTGCCTGCCTGCCTACCTGTCCAACCGGAGCCATATTCAAACGGAAAGCAGATGGCATCGTCGATATCGACTCAACCCTCTGTATTGGTTGCCGGCGATGCGAAGCTGCATGCCCGTTTGGCGCACCTCAGTTTGATCCTGCCGATAACATCGTAAAGAAATGCAATATGTGCGTTGACGAAATCGAAGCTGGCCGAAAACCCTACTGTGTCATGGCTTGCATGATGCGTGTGCTTGATATAGGACAGATTGACAGCATCTGGGATGGAGAGTTAGAGACTGTAGCTGTTGGACCGAACGATGAGATTGTTCGGCAAGTCAAGAATATGGCGAACATCGAACTCACCAAACCGTCTATAGGTTTTGTTCCACACAGCAAAGGCAAGGTGAAATAATGGTCAACCAGATGGCAGGTTCAACAGCAGAGACTCTCATTGCAGAAGATCCACTTGCGGTGTTTTGTTCCGCTGTGACTGGGGATCTTTCGCTGTTGGCAATGTTGCACGATATTGAACCCGAAGAAAAACTCTTGTCGGCGTTACGAAGTGAAGGTTTTTCGACATCGCTTGGATTAAGGCTGAAATCAGATGAAGGTCAAAAGTCTCTGGCATTTTTTGATGAGACGCTCAGGGCGCTGCCTGAAGATATTGGGACCGAAACACTTGATCAGTTAGCAGCGGATTATGCCAGCATCTATCTAAACTACGGGATCAATGCATCCCCTGAGGAATCCGTTTGGATAGATGAAGAAAACCTCATATGTCAGGACTCAATGTTCCAGGTAAGGAGTTGTTATGAGCGTCACGGGCTTGGTGTAGAGGACTGGAGAATACGCCCTGATGATCACTTGGTGATTCAATTGCGTTTTCTGCAGTTTCTGTTTGAAAAGAATCCAGATTTAGAAGTGGTCAGGGAAGTTGCGCATTTCATGGATGAACACCTATTACGTTGGTTAATGCAATTTTCCAATAGAGTGGCAAATCGTTGTGATACGCCCTATTTTGCAGGCCTTTCTCTGGTGACAGCTTACTACTGTGAAGAGCTGCGGGACCTTCTAGCCAATATTCTTGATGAGCCCCGCCCAACATCTGAAGAGATTGAGGAACGGATGAAGCCAAAAAGGCAAGTTGAATCAGTGCCTGTCAGTTTTATGCCAGGCATGGGACCAGCGGTCTAGTGGGCCATGCGGAAAGTAAAGAAACAGATTTTATTCATTCGTGGTGTCTGCCAAGGCGCAAGACCGCCGCTGTAGCCCCTCTACAGCAAGCGTCTTGCAACGACGGCAGGCGCCGCGAAGGGATGAAAGATGTGAACTTACTTTCCGCACGGCCCACTAGGTAACCTCTTAACAAGTATGATTGAATTTAACAACGGAAGAGATACAGACATGAAGAAGACACTCAATCTTGTTGTCAGCATTATAACAGCGGGACTTTTGATCGCACTGTCATCCACTGCAATGGCTGACGCGGCAACAGGTAAGGCGGTATATGACGGCAAAGGGGCATGCGGCGCCTGTCATGGACCAGCGGGTAAAGGGGACGGACCCGCAGCTGCCGCAATGAACCCAAAACCACGTAGCTTTAGTGAAGGCATATTTAACTACGATACGGATGGTGACGGAGCAACCGGCACGGACATCGATCTGTTTAACATCATTAAGAGTGGTTCTGCAGCATACGGTGGCGCGCCAACCATGCCGGGCCGTGCAGACATTCCTGAGACTGAAATTCAGGCGCTTGTCGCCTATATTCGTACCCTTAAAATCTGATCACAAATTAGATGGGGTCAAATTTCCGCAATCTGATCAGCCAGGCACTACTTGAGCTTAAACAGCCTGAAGTGGGGGAAGGAAAGTGTGTTCACTCTTTGATGGCAACCGCCAGTTGCAGTTCGTGTGTGGATGCCTGTCCCAGGCAGGCATGGATATTGGATGACTCAATACTTGGGCTCGATACCAGTAATTGTGATGGTTGCGGTCTCTGTGTCCCTGTTTGTCCAGAAGGGGCCATTCAGCGTTTGAATGAGCCACACCAGTGCCACTGGAAAGGCCGTGATACCGCCTTTCTGGCTTGTGAGCGGGCAATGGTCAGCGATGTCGAAGGGATAATACCCTGTATCCATAGCATAGGAATACGCGACCTGCTATTGCTCTACCGAAAGGGAACAAAAGACATAATGATCACCCACGGTGACTGCGCTCGCTGTGACCGTGGAAATGTTCACAGGCTTGAACATGCTGTAATCAGGATAAATCGTATGTTGAAAGACAGAAATGCCTCTCCAATGCGGCAGCATGTACTTTCGTCGAATAAATGGCTTGATAACCTGAAAACGACTGCAACCGCAAACGGGCAGGAGATAGGACGAAGATCATTTCTTCGAAGGGCGCTTGGAATGGCCGTCACCGAGCGATCCACAGAAGACAAGCTCAGTGCCAATGGACAGGCATGGTCTGTTCCTCCAGGACAAATACTCCCGTCTGAGAAAACTGATTCAATGGTTCCATTTGTCCCCGTTATCGACACGAATCTTTGCAATGGCTGTGATGCCTGTGTCAGGTTGTGTCCACATGATGCGCTGATGATTGACATGTGTAATGTGTTGGATGCGAAAAGTTACAAAATAACAGCAGAAAATTGCAGTAATTGCGGCCTGTGCATTGACGGGTGTGAAGTCGGGGCGATATCAATCAATATGTGGACCATCCCTGATCAGATGAGAATTAACTTGGTTCAGGCGCGGTGTACTGCTTGTGGTGCTGACTATCACGTGCCGAAAGAAAGTGAGAAGGGCGAAAATACGTTATGTCGTGTCTGTGGCATAGTTAACCACTACAGGAATCTTTACCAGGTCATGGACTAAATGCTAGCAAATATTAAAGTTCAGCAACCGACTGAAACTCAGTGTGCAGAGTGCCCAATCCGAAAGATGGCGCTATTCAAACGAGTGCCGGAAGATCAGTTGGAGTCAACACAGGACCACCGAAGCTCACAGATTACATTTCCTTCAAGGGCACATCTGTATCGTGAGGGTGAAACAAACGATTTCGTATACACACTATTTGATGGCTGTGTAAAACTCTATAAAACACTTAAAAACGGCAAGATACAAGGGATGCGATCCGCATCTCCAGGCGACTTCCTTGGATTTCAGGGAGACCTGGATGGCGCCATGCATCATGGAGCTATTGCGCTTACAGACACAATCGTTTGCGCATTCCCAAAAGAGGATGTGCATAGGATGCTGTGTGAGCATAAGGAAATAGCTTCAGAGATGATCATGAAAAACGCACAGATGATGGCTTTCTGCCAGGAACATCTGCTAAGCACTGGAGCAAAAATCGCCATCGAGCGCATCGCATTTACGCTGATTGAATTAAATCATAGATTCAAGACGCTACTCTCTTCGAAGAGCGTCGGGCAATATGAAAGAATCATTGAGTTGCCGCTGACACAAGAAGATTTGGCAGATGCTGTCGGCCTGACATCCATTCATGTCAACAGAACACTAAAACAGCTTAAGGACAAGCAGTTGATATCCTGCAAAAAAGGCAGGATCAGCGTATTGAATGAGAAAGAATTAATGCTTCTGGCTCATTTTAACCCCGACCGTATCCACGTGAGAAACATCCTTTAATGTTATTGCTACAACCATCTTCTTGTTCCAGAACATTCAATCATAATCCAGACGTCATCCATTCGCTGTTTTCAATTGTGCAAGGAGCGGCTTTTCGACAAAATATCGCATCCGACATAAATCGCAATTCAGGCCATTTACCTCACAAAAAACAATATCACTTTCCTCTGTTCATTTACCAATTGATGCTTGATTAACATAGGTTAGTTACAGGCCTTTATAGGTGTGATTAAACTACATCATGATCATATCATTGCCCTATGGCCATAAGGCTATCTGGAAATATAAGTAAATAATAAATTGATCAGCAGTCCCATATCATTTCGTCACGTATCGGTAAAACAGTAGTTGTAATGAATTGGCATATCGTCAAGTCATTAGATTGTTTCCGACAATGTAATTAGTTAGAGGATAAAGCCATGAAATGCCGAAGTGCATTAATACTCTGTATTTATGTGGCGCTACTGCTTTTAAGTGGGAATATTGTTGCTGGAAACACTGAAGATAAAACGCCGGACTACCTTAGCGCTCGCTGGAACCCATTGCATTTTAAACCTGCTATCGATTACGCACTTGATGCCCAGTGTCTTGGATGTCACCAGGAGGTCCTTCAACGCAAGCCCTTGTCCCAGTCTCCTGCCGGAATAAAGTCAAGCGAGAGCCTGGCTTGGTATCAGAAAGATGAAACATATCAAGGTGAACAGGAAACTTTTCATCGCAGGCATATGGTTACCAGCACAGCCAAGCGTCTGATGAAGTTTAAATGCAACACCTGCCATCAAGGCCACGATCCTAAGGATGAAGCCTCGGGTACAACGGATACCACGCAAAAGGATTTGGTGTTGAGAAAAGCAGTGAATCCCGATATCTGCCTTATGTGTCATGGCAAGTTTGACTACAAGGTTATGGCAGGACTGACTGGAGACTGGCCGGAGGTTGCAGATACCTTTAATGGTGATTGTGTTACCTGTCACAAGGAGTTCAGGACCAAACGGCACAAACTTAATTTTCTCAATGAACAAGAGATAGAAAAAGCTGGAGAGAAAGACAGCAACACATGCTATGGGTGCCATGGCGGCCGCGCCTGGTATGCGATTGCCTATCCCTATGTGAGGCGTCCATGGCTCAAACGCATGCCAGGAGCTTTGCCTGAATGGGCAAAAGACCGACCCACAGAATATACGAAACGTTTCACAAAGTAGCTGTCACACCTGTTTAGCTTTTTCGATGTAAAGAATGCCTGAATCCTGCAGATAACAGCAAAATAACTGGGAACTTGCGACGATGAGTGACGATAACGATTTTAATAAGCTGATTGCATCTTCTCTGAACATGGGACGAAGGACGTTTCTTAAGAGTTCTGCCGCTGGTGCTGCGGCATTGACTGCAGGTGGCGGCCTGTTAAAAACAGACAAAGCTGAGGCTCAAACCTATGAGCCATATCCGACTGATAATCAAATGGAGACGGTTGTCACCAGTTGCGCACATAATTGCGGATCCAGGCATATGCTGGTCGCACATAAAAAGAATGACGTTATTGTCCGCCTCTCTTCAGACGACGGTCGTTATCAGCGTGATGGATGCTACGGTAAGGATACAGACGAAGAACCTCAACTCAGAGCATGCTTGCGAGGCAGAGCCTACCGTGAACGTATCTACTGTCCCGAGCGATTGCTATATCCCATGCTGCGTGTAGGTAAGCGTGGTGAAGGAAAGTTTAAACGTGTCTCCTGGGATGAAGCCCTGGATTTTGTAGCAAAAAAACTGATCGATATAAAAGAAAAATATGGTTCCCAAGCGATTCTCGATCAAAGTTATGCAGGATCTTCCTATGGCGTTCTGCATAAATCGGATCAGATAGATGGACTGCAAGGCCGATTTCTCGGTATGTTTGCCTGCCGCACCAGTTCCTGGTCGGTACCTTCTTACCAGGCAACCACCACCAGTTCAAAATGGACATTCGGAACCATCGAGGACGGTAATGAAGACGATACCTTCGCCCATTCGAAACTGATGATCATGTGGGGCTGGAATCCAGCCTATACCTTCCATGGTGGCAACACGGTCTACTACATGAGGAAGGCGAAACAGAATGGTTGCAAGTTTGTTGTCATAGACCCGCTCTACACGGATACGGCGGCCACCTATGATGCTTGGTGGATTCCCATAAAACCCAACACCGATGCCGCCATGTTGGCAGGCATGGCTCATTATATATTTGACAATAACCTCCAGGATCAGGCATTCATCGACAAGTTTGTTCAAGGTATGGATGCGGGCACCATGCCGGATTGGGCAACAGACTCGCCCAATGGAAAAGAGAATTTCAAGGACTACATTCTTGGTAAGAATGACGGTCAGCCAAAGACACCTGAATGGGCAGAGAAGATCTGTGGAGTAAAGGCAGCAGACATTAAAAAGCTGGCAGATATGTACGCAACAACCAAGCCGGCAGCGCTCAAGGCCTGCTGGGGACCCGGCCGGACTGACTACGGTGAGCAGTACAACCGTATGGCAGCAGCGCTGCAAGCCATGACTGGTAATATCGGCATGCTTGGAGGGAGTGCAGAGGGCGTTGGGAAGGCGTGGCATGCAGAAGGTGCGGCCTACCCTTATGATCAATATTCGAACATCTGGTTCTCTTCCATCAAGTCTGACCGTTGGGCCTATATTGTAAACAACTATCCAAACGTAGCCCGTGAAGAGGCAGGCCTTTGGCCAAGACAGGATAATCTTGATGGTGTAGTGCCAAATATACGCGGCATCTTCTGGCAAGGCTCAAACTGGCTTAATCAACTGACCAACATCAACGCTGAGATGGATGCTATCCAGAAGCTTGACCTGGTGGTATGCCTGGATCAAACGATTACTACATCCGGCCTTTTTGCAGATGTGCTTCTTCCCATATGCACCCACTTTGAGCGCCATGACGTTGCTTTGCCCTGGTACAAGGGACACTACTATATTCACCGCCCAAAGGTGATAGAACCATTAGGTGAGAGCAAAACAGACTTCCAGGTTTTTACCGAATTAGCCTACCGGGTCGGCAACATGACCGGCATGGGCGATAAGTTCGGCGAGGTTTACAACACCAAGGCTACCCGTGACTACTGGAATAATCCTGACCCGGTGGATGAAGACTATCTACGGACATGGTGGGAGGATCGCGTTATGCAGCATCAACATGTGGAAATGCCCTGGGTTGAGTTTAAAAAGCACGGTGTTTACAAGATGAAGCTTGATCGCCCGCATGTGGGTTTTCAGGACCAGATCGAAAAGGGTATACCTTTTCAAACACCGTCCGGAAAAATAGAGATTCTGTGCGATGAGCTTGCGCGTATCAGTGACTGGAAGAAAACCAAATATGGTTATCACATTCCATCCATCCCAAAATGGATAGAACCGTTCGAGTCTTTGAATCATCCTACAAAAACAAAAAAGCATCCCTATCATTTGATCACGCCTCATCCACGGCATCGTACACACTCCATATTCAATAACAGCGCCATCCTGCGTGAAACCTATGATCAGGAGATCACGATCAACACTTCTGATGCAAAAAAACTCGGTATCACGACAGGTGACAAAGTTGAAGTCTGGAACGACAGAGGCAGGCTGGTGGTGCCTGCCTACGTAACTCAACGCTGTATGCCTGGCGTGGTCTCAATTCCTGAAGGCGCATGGATTGATCTTGATAAGAACGGCATCGATCGTGCCGGAAATCCCAATATGCTGACTGCGGATACGCCCAGCCCTGCAGGCTCATTCGCCTACAATACTATTCTGGTGAACCTTCGTAAGACTGACCTGCAACATCGCGCAGGATGGGATGAGACATCCGTTTCCAGAAGTCATGTCTTTGGCCGTGATATCTAGCTATAAAAGGAGACGAGCATCATGAGCAAAGAGATCGACAAGGCGAAGATTAAGGCTGCAGTCAAACGCCGTAAGCGAGAGACTTATAAACCTGTCGTACCTGCAACACAGCTGGGATTTATTCATCACAATGTTGACTGCATCGGCTGCCGCGCTTGTGAAATAGCCTGCAAGGATAAGAATGGTCTGGCGCCAGGGCCACGCTTTCGTCGCGTAAGTTATATTGAGGGGGGTGTCTACCCGGACGTCTATGCCTACAAGGTCAATATGTCCTGTAATCACTGCGCCCAACCTGCATGCCTGCCAACCTGCCCCACAGGTGCCATTTTCAAACGTGCCAGTGATGGCATTGTCGATATCGATTCTACTTTGTGCATTGGATGCAGGCGCTGTGAAGCCGCCTGTCCTTACGGTGCGCCACAATTCGATCCCGGCGATAATCTGATAAAAAAATGCAATATGTGTGTTGATGAGATCGATGCGGGACGCAAGCCCTACTGCGTCATGGCCTGCATGATGCGCGTCCTGGACATTGGTCCCATTGATGAGATCAGTGACGGTAGTTTTCAAACAACTGCAATTGGTCCGGGTGACATGCCTGTAAAACAGGTTAAAAACATGGCAGATCCTGAACTCACAAAGCCATCGATCCGATTCATCGCACATAGTAAAGGCGGTGTGCAGTCAAAACAATAGTATTAGGCAGTTAATCAGTAAATATAAAATCAACAACTGATTGATTCAAAAAATTACCGGAGGAGAGATGATGATGAGAGTTATAATGATGCTCTTTATTCTGTTGCCTGGTTTGAGCCACGCACTCAATATCGAGAATGGCAAACGCATAAACCGGACCTGCGCACTGTGTCATGGCGATTATGGCCAGGGTACGCCAGGGACCTTGTCACCCAGGCTGGCAGGGCTACCAGCCAGTTATTTGGCCAAGGAACTCCGTTATTATCGTTCCGGTGAGCGAACTTATGCGCCCATGGTCATAGCTTCATCGATAAGAAAAATGACAGATGAGGACATCGTAGATATTTCTGAATATCTTGCTGGTGTTGATCTTAGAAACCTGAATCTGCCAAAGATCCCTAAATATGAAAATGGTAATATGGGGCAAGGTGAAAAAATCTTCAAGCAAGAGTGCAAAGGCTGCCATAAAAGAACCGGATTAGGTAAGGCAAAAAAAGGTATTCCACCCGTGGCGGGACAATATGGAAGCTACATTTTTGGTCAGATCAAGAAATTCCAGACAAAGAAGCGCCATCATGATGACGACCCGGAAGATGACACTTTTGATGAATATGACGACAGTGAACTCGACAATATAATTGCCTACCTGACGAACCTCCCTGCCCATGCGCCACTGACTGCCGCAGAAAAATTCACCATAGACACCGTGGGCATGGCGGGCATGGCCGGCGAGGAGAGTATGGCGGGAATGGTTTCAGGCAAGGAAACCAGCCTGAAGGGCATGGATGGATCCGATGAGAAAGTCTTTATCACAGGTCGCTTCCGCGTCACACCAATGGGAGAGATCGTGCTGATCCCGGTTCACCAGGATATGCGATCAATCGCAGGATTGTCCGGGGATTTCAAAATAACACCCACCGGCATTCTGTTTATCCAAAATTGATTGACCGCCTTAGAGATGAACCAATTGTTTCCCTAGGCTGTTCTGTTTTCCAATTCAACGAATCTTTTGTTTAAAGTGTATAAAATCATGAAATTATTAAAACATTTATTCTCGTGGCTGGTTCTCAGCTTTCTCCTTTCTGGTGTTGCCATTGCCGGCGATGATCCTGACGTTGAAGTGATCAGTGTTTATCAATCAGTCATCCAAATGAGTCTTGCGAAAGGTGTCTCTCTTAAGGATGCAGGGGACGCCATGATTTCAAAAGCAGCGGAATTCAACTTGGGAATGGTAACTAGCCAGAAGATCCATGAACAAGCTCGTTCACGTGGCATTACATCTCCACATATAGAGATTCTTCAGTTTTGCGATCCAGATGATGTGGTGAAAATGGTACTCAAGAATCCACTCTACTCTGCTTATATGCCATGCCGGATTTCGCTTGTTGAAGACACGGATGGAAAGGCTTGGCTCTATATGGTGAACCTCGATATGCTTATCAACAACAGCACGTTATCTCCTGATCTTCAGGAAATAGCGATTCGTGTTAATCAGGCGATGCTTGCAGTAATGACGGCCGGAGCAACAGGGGAGTTCTAGCCCAGATGAAAAACCGGGCTAAGCGCTGATTCAAAGGTGGTGCTACAATTCCACTGATGGTTCTTATGCCCCCTACCAGGAGCACGTCAGGTTTAACTCTGTTCGGCTGCAAAGAGTAAAACAAAGACGCTTCTGGTTTTGCTTTGGTGTTGTTATGACCGACAGACCGCTAAACTACCGCATTTCGGGTTTTTTCCTGATTGTCGCCGCAATACTCTCTGTCGCTCTGTTCAACTATTGCTCTGCGGATGAGCAGACAGACGCAAAGAAATCAAAGCAGCTTGAAAGGGATCTCACAGCCGTTGAATTCTCACCAGGTCTGCCTTGGCTTAATGTCAGCCGCCCTCTGACGCTTGATGACCTCCATGGCAAGGTTGTCATTCTCGACTTCTGGACCTATGGCTGTATCAATTGCATCCACGTGCTTGCGGATCTGAAACGTCTTGAAGAGAAGTTTGGCCACCAATTGCTGGTGATTGGCGTTCACACGCCCAAGTTTGATAACGAGAAGAACCTTGAAACACTAAGAAACATTGTTGTTCGTTATGGCATAGAACATCCGGTTGTCAACGATGTCAATTTTAGACTTGGTGCTTATTACGGTATGCGTGCATGGCCAACAAGAGTATTGATTGATCCAACCGGGACAATTATTGGCAATGTTCTAGGCGAAGGTAAGTATGATCTATTCGATGAGACGATCAGCCAGCTTTTGAAAGAACACAAATCCATCCTTGATGCCACTTCAATACCGCTAAAGCTGGAACGTGAGCGGTTGGCATCATCCATACTTGCTGTTCCTGGAAAGATTGCATCATCGGATCGTTATGTGGCTATAAGCGATACCCTGCATCACCGGGTACTGCTCGTGAATCACGAAGGAAGGATACAACGCATATTTGGAGACAAGTATGCAGGCAGCAGAGATGGACCAGCATCCACATCCCGCTTTGATTCCCCACAGGGACTGGTTTTTGGTAAACAGGGGCTCTATGTTGCTGATACAGGTAACCACCTGATTCGCTATATAGATCTTGAGACATCCACCGTCTCGACTATTGCCGGTAATGGGAAACTGGAACGCTATCGCAGCGGCGAATTTGATGCCCTGCACATAGGATTGGCATCTCCCTGGGGGTTGGAGCTAAAACAGAACCACCTCTATATCGCCATGGCCGGCAGTCATCAGATCTGGCGATATGACACCCGGTCGGGAAAGCTCATGCCCTATGCAGGATCAGGGCGTGAAGGCATCGATGACGGCGGCCTCATGTCTGCCACCTTTAGCCAGCCAAGTGGATTAAGCATTAACGGTAACTGGCTCTATGTCGCCGATGCAGAGGATTCAGCGGTGCGCAGGATTCAGCTGACAGAAGGCCAGGTAGAGACGGTCACCGGCACCGGGTTGTTTGATTTTGGCGATAAGGATGGGGATCTGGAACAGGCGAAGCTTCAGCATGTATTAGGTATTGCAGCTTTCGGCGCTGATCGGCTGTTCATTGCAGATACCTATAATCATAAGCTTAAATCAATCGATTTGGTGCAAAGACGTATTGGGACGACTCTCGGCAACGGCAATCCTGGCAGGACTGGCAGTGATTCCAGCGTGTTGCAGTTGAATGAGCCAGGCGGTCTGGCCCGGCTGGGTGATAAGATTTTGATCGCCGATACCAATAACCATCGCATCGTTGCGTTTGATGTTGATAGCGGCCAGGCGAGTGAGTGGAAGCTGACTTTGAAATCCTCGCCAGAATAATAATATTCTCTCGGTTACCCCTGCTTGGGAATGCTGACAAGTGCAACAGTGCCGCTTCCGGGAGCAGGCTGTAGTTTAATGTTCCAGCCGTTTGCATCAGCCAGCTGGCGCACGATGGCCAAGCCCAAACCGCTGCCCCCGGTGGTGGTGCTGCGGGATTTTTCCAAACGATAGAAAGGGAGGAATACTGACTCTCTCTGATCAGCTGGAATACCCGGTCCCTGATCCTGAATCCTGATTTTGAGCAGGCTCTCGTTACACTCCAACTCGACCTTGATCGGCTTTGACTCTCCGTAACGGATTGCATTTTCCAGCAGATTGGTAATGACACGGTGCAGCGCCAGTGGATTCAGTTTTCTCATGCAGGACTGGCTGTTCTCCCAATTGATCTCTCTGTCATAGGAGCGTGCGGCCTGGATGATGGTTTCCAAAACTTCGGCGATATCCGTCTCTACCTGCTCCTGCTTCTCGAGTTCCATGCTGATCTGCATGGTTTCACTGATCAGTTGGTTTATCGTGGCGAGATCTCGTTTGATTCCCGCCATCAGTTCTGGGTCCCCGCCTTCACCAGGCAGCATTTCCAAAGCCAGTTGTACCTGGGTGAGTGGGGTGCGGAGGTCGTGGGAGATACCGGCCAACAACAGTGTCCTGTTGGCCAGCAACTCTTTGACCTGCTGGCTCATCTGGTTGAATGTCTGCGTCAGGACCTGCAACTCTTCCGGCCCTTCTTCTCTTATCGGTTTCGGCCAGCTGCCTTTTCCGATCAGTCGTGCTGAACGGGAAACGCGTTCAAGGGGGATGGTGAGGCGTCGCGCCAGGAGCGCCGCGGTAAAAAAGGTAAGGGCCGTGCCGACACAAAACAGGAACAATAACGCAAGAGGTGGTTGGATGCCGATGCGTGAGCGGGGAAACCCCAGGCGCAGCTTTTGGCTGTAGCCCGGTATCTCGGCCCAGATCCACTCATTGTCTCTGGAATCACGGCTTGTCTTAAGGCGTACCTCGTCGCCAAGGCGCCGGGCGAGTGCCTGCTTGAGGAAATAGAAATAGGGTAGAAAATCGGTGTTGTCGGGAAGAGGGGTGTTCGTGACCACAAGGGTCAGATCATGGTTTCGCTTCAGAATCTTGCGAAATGCCGGGCGTTCTGACTCGGACAATTTGTCCCAGCGCTGAACGGAGTGCGTTATCACCGCCGCCAGATCGTCGGTGGCGCGTTTTTCCAAAGGGACCAATACATAGAAGGCCAATACACTCAGGGTCAGAAGCTGAAATCCAACAGAGACCAGCGCGATGGTGGCCAGCGTTCGGCCGAACAGGCTGTGGAATCGAAACAGTCCCATCACTCTCCGCTGCGTGAGAACAGGTAGCCGGCACCCCAAATCGTGCGTAAAAAAATGGGCTCAGAGGGATTGGATTCTATCTTCCGTCGTAGTCGGTTAACGCAGACGTCGATGCTCCTGTCCAGGTGGGAGCGCTCATAACCTTTGGTGATCTCCATCAGTTTATCCCGGCTGAGTACCCGGCCTGAGTGTTCGAGAAAAACCCGCAGAAGAGTGAACTCTCCATGGGTCAGGGGTATCTCGTCTCCCTCACGGGTGAGACGGTATTTTTCCACGTCGAGGGAAAAGGGACCGAATTCCAGCGCGGATTTTTCTTCCGTTGCCACGGGTCGATCCGCGTTATTCATGCGGCGCAGGACGGCGCGAATCCTTGCCAGTAACTCCCGCGGGTTGAAGGGTTTGGGGAGGTAGTCGTCAGCGCCGACCTCGAGGCCGATGATCCTGTCCAGCTCCTCTCCCCGGGCCGAGATGATGATGATGGGTTGATTGCCCTGGCTGCGCAGATTGCGGGCAAGCGACAGGCCGTCCTCTCCCGGCAGCATCAGATCAAGGATGATCAGATCGACATGGTGCGTTTTGAGGTGGCGGGTCATCGCGGCCCCGTCTTCCACTGCAGCTACCTGGTATCCCTCATTGGTCAGATACCGCTGCAACAGCGATCGGAGTTCAGCTTCGTCATCCACCACGAGAAGGCGAAAACGGGTCTCTTTGTTGGCCATGCCGCTAGTGCTCTATCAACGTGATAATTGCGGATTCAGTTAGCTTGTCAACGTTCACGGCAAGGCGCGCCTCGCAGGCAATGGCCGCTCCCTTGTCAAGAGGCGCAACGCAGTCCGTGGGCGCTGACAAGCTAACCCGAAGGGCGTCCCTGTGGTGTCCCGCAGCTGCGTTTCAGTGTTTGATAAGGGAACAGCCATTACCTGCACACTGCGCCTTGCTGCGAAACACCACAGGGACGCTGAACCCGTAATTATCACGTTGATAGAGCACAGTCTCCACGGGATGAAATAGTTCTGAAACAACTCGTTACAACCTGTTACCGGCTGGTTAACGCCTCGGAAAATAACCCCATCATACTACGTTTATTGCTCTGGGGCGGTGCTGCCTGCAACACGGAGCATGACTGAGATTCAGACACTAATGGGAGAAGAAAACATGCGACGTGTTCAGCAAAAGAATAACACATTTCGAATTCACTCACTGCGGAGGGGATTGGGGCTTCTTTGTGTTTCCGCCTCGATGTTGTTGTGCGCCGGAGTGACGGTTGCCGGCGAACAGCAGCCGATGGCGCCTGACATGAAACAGGTCCAGCAGTTGATGAAACAACAGATTGGCCTGATGAAGCCGGAGTTGCAGAAGCGGGTCAAGGCGCTCTCGCCCAAGACCAAAAAGATGCTCCTCACCATCTATGCACAGCACTCCCGTCACAGCGCCAAGGTTACGTTGCGCCAAGTGATGCACGAGGTGCTTTCCGACTATCAGAGCATGGCAGCCGGCATCATGACCGACAATGCGGAGCAGACGGCTGACAGTGCCCGGCGTCTCACCAATCACCGCATTCCCAGGGGCGGTCTGCTGCCCTACATGAATCTGGATCAGATCAACGACAACAGCCTGGCGGCCCTCGATGGCTTCAACGCCAGCGTGGAAGGTACAGCAAAGCGTCTGGCCGATGCGGCTGACCAGGGGGACATGGGGAAGGCCGCCTCGTATATGGATGACATCACTGGAGGTTGCGTGGGTTGCCACGCCATGTTTCGCGGTGTCCCTGGTCAGTCAAGTTTATTGCGCTGATACATAAATTATAAATAGAAAATTAAATATCCAGAGGAGTCAAACATGTTGATGAATAGAGGAAAAAACGCCTTGGCAATTGCGCTGCTCGGCAGTCTGCCGATGGCTGCGAATGCGACTAACGGAGATCAGGTATTGGACGTGACTGCGACCCAATGGGGGATGGGTGGAGCCGTGGTGGCAGCACCACAGGATACCGGTACCCTGCTCACCAATCCGGCGGGGATTGCCGAACTCGGAATCGAAGAGGCCAGGTTCGATCTGAGCCCGGGATTTCTTAATCCACCAAGAGAGGTCAATGGCAACGAGAGTGATTCCAACCTCTTCTTCATGCCGTCTGGAACCGCTGCGTTCAAAATCAACGACCAGCTCTATTTTGGTTTGGGCATGGCCGCTATCTCGGGTTTCGGCGTTGACTTTTCCGATGCCCTCCCAATGCAAAACAATCAGCAGTTCGTGACCACCAAGGGATTTTTTAAGTTGGCGCCGTCGATTGCGTATAAGGTCAATGACAAACTCTCTCTCGGTGGTTCTGTCAATATCGGCTACCAGAGTCTGGCACTGAGTACACCCGGTTTCACCTTTGCGCAAAATCAGCAGTTTGGTTTTGGCGTGACACTGGGTGCGATCTATCACCTCAATGACAAGATGCAGCTCGGTGCGTCATGGGTCAGTAAGACGGACGTAAGTGAACATGAATTCAATACAGCCGCCGGTAAGTTTGGCGTCGATATTGATATGCCACAGACCTTTGCGCTGGGTTTCGCCTTCCGTCCCCTTGACGGTATGTTGGTCGAACTGGATGCCAAATGGATCAACTTCAGCGACACCATGGGATCGGTGAATATCAGTCATCCTGCCGGTTACACCCCGGGTGATTTCGGAATGATGGTGCCGTCAACACTGAAATTCGGGTGGGATGACCAACTGGTCATAGCCCTGGGTGTGCAGAAAGAGATAAACCCGAAGACGACTGTGCGGTTTGGTATCAACTATGCGGAGGCACCCTTCGGTGAAGAGGATGTGGACAACAATCTCGGTTCCGTGGCGATTCCGGAACTGCATCTCTCCCTGGGGCTGACGCGTAAACTCACTGATCGGATCTCTGGTTCGTTCTCCTATACTCACGCCTTTGAAAATGAGTTAACGTCCAATACCGGTTCCGGGAATACCATATCCATCGAACAGAATATCGTCTACGTGCAGTTGAGCTACGCGCTTTGATCCGATCCCGCATAAGTGGAAAACATTATGACTATTGATAGAATTGTCCGCCTGATGGCGGGAATGATGATCCTGCTGAGTCTGGCTCTGACTCATTATGTCCATCCTTACTGGGCGTTTTTGACACTGTTTGTCGGCGCTAACCTGATGCAGAGTGGTTTCACCAATATCTGTCCGCTCTCCAGTATCCTGAAAAAGTTGGGGGTGCCGGACGGAACAGCCTGTTCGGGTTGATTACCTGAAAAAGCGTTCGGGGCGTCTATAGAGACGCCCCGAATCGAAAAGAGACATTTTTTTCATGCGTTGCAGGCTGAAATGTCGGCAGCGCAAAATCGGATAAGTAAACTTGGGACTGACCCAAAAAAAGGAGAGATTCAACCATGTGTAAGACTTGCTGGACCATTACCGCCCTGATGCTGATTGTGATATTGGGCATGGCCTACAAATTTATCGTCGTGGGTAGCGTTGAACAGGCTACCGACGGGCGCTTGAGCCTGCAGTTGGAACCCGCCGAAAAGGATCTGGTGATGGCGGAGATGCGCGCTTTTCTGGTGACCGTGCAGCAGATCAATGAAGGTGTTGTTCAGGATGACATGAAAAAGGTTGCCGATGCCGCACGCAAAGTGGGGCGCGCGGCGCAGGAAGCCGTGCCAGTCTCTTTGATGGGAAAACTGCCCCTCGATTTCAAGAAACTGGGATTCGATACTCATACCAAATTTGACTCCCTGGCGCTGGATGCCGAACAGTTCGGCGACAAGGAACAGACCCTGGGTGCATTGACCGAACTGATGCAGAATTGCATCTCCTGTCATGCGGGTTACCGCATTGATTTGGTTATGGAATAAAACTGGATTCAGTCAGGAACGCACGAACCACTCCTGCTCTTTCATGCAGCAGGACTTTCCGTGAGTATAAACCCTGTGTAAACTATCTGGTGAAAAAGTTATATAAATCAATTGGTTAAAGGTTATATGCGCGCACCTTCAGGTGCGCGCACTTAAAGAGCCCTGATCTTTCAATATGATGAAACTTACCAGTTCCATAAACAGTTGGAATACACCTGAGTTCAGGGATGTGCTCAAGGATGAAATCGAGCAACTGGATGCCGAACAACTCCCTCTGCAACAGGGATTGGCTAACAGCAGTTATGTCGGCGAAACGCCCTTTCGTCTGATGATTATCGGTGTGTCTGATGACACAACCGCTGTTAGGGTGCATGCCGGTGTTTTTTATGCCGGGATCATTGCGGGCTGCAACTGCTCCGATGATCCGACGCCTGTCGATGAACAGCCGGAATATTGTGAAGTGGAAGTCGTTATCGATAAAACCACGGCGGAAGCGAAGGTCACTCTGGTTCAGGACTAGACGAATATCAGTCGAGAGGAACAGGGCGGGCGAGCGCGAAACCCTGCCCGTAGTCGACACCCAGCTTGATCATCTCCTCTTTTATGGCGGCAGACTCCACATGTTCTGCGATGGTGCTGATACCCAGGCTGCGACTCAGTGTGATAACCGCTTCCACCACTGCACGGTCTACCGGGTCATCGAGTACATCCTTCACGAAATCGCCATCGATCTTGAGAAAGTCCACCGGCAGATGTTTCAGGTAGGCGAAGGAGCTGAGTCCACTGCCAAAATCATCCAGCGCAAAGCTGCAACCCATCTCACGCATCTCTTCGATGAATCGGGAGGCGGTGGACATATTCGCGATGGCAGCGGTCTCCGTCACCTCAAAACAGATGACGCCGGGATCCACCGGGTAGTCGACGAACATTTTGCGGATAGCGGCGAGGGTGGTTTCTTCCCCCAGGGAGATGCCGGATAGGTTGACGTTGAGCAACAGGTCGGATTCCCTGCTTTCAATCAGCCACCGCAGGCTATGTTCGATCACCCAACGGTCGATGGTTATCATCAGGCCGTAGCGCTCAGCTGCGGGCAGGAATTGCCCGGGAAGTATGATTTCGTCCCCTTCTCCTTGCAGACGCAGAAGGATCTCCGTCCGCGACCGAGATCTTTGGCGGCATAACAGGCCATGTCCGCATCGCTGAGTATGGTGTCGGCTCCGGCGCTCTCATGGTCGATGCAGACTACGCCGATACTGGCGTTGACCTGGAACCGTTTGCCTTCCCAGAAAAATTGGAACCCTTCCACGGTTTGCTGAAAGGTGTGGGCGATCTCCATTCCTTTATTCAGAGAACAACCGTCCAGCAGGATACCGAATTCATCCCCGCCCAGACGCGCCAGAATGTCTGAGCTGCGCAGCTTTGGCTCCAGTATCACGGCAAGCTCGCGCAGCAGTTCGTCGCCTGCGGCGTGACCGCAGGTGTCGTTAACGATTTTGAACTGATCCAGATCCATATAGATACAGACATGCTGCCGGTGTTCCCGTTGTGCGTTATCCAGTGCCTGTTCGAGGCGGTGTTCGAACTCGCGCCGGTTGTTGAGACCGGTCAGAGGGTCGTGGCTGGCCTGGAAGGAGAGTTCGTCGTTGGCTGAAGTGATGCTTCTGAGCAGTTCACGGTTTTCCATTCTCAGAGCGAGCGATCGCGAGATACTGCGTGCATAGTTGCGGCCGGTTACAATGATGAGGATCAGATAGATGATGACCATGCCTGCCATGGCCTGGTTGGTGATATCCCCGCGGGTGAGCAGCAGTATCAGCAGCGGGGTGATGACCGGTGCAGTAAATCCCAGATAGACCGGGAAAACCACGGCGTTGGAGGGGATCGCACCGGCGGTCAGGCCGGTCAGCAGCAGGAACATGGCGACTTGATAGGGTAGAGGCCATCCGAAATCGAGAAACAGAGCGAATAGTCCCCAAAGGATGCCGGATAGGATGGCGCCTGCGATATAGGCGGCCTGCCAACTGATTCCCGGGAGCGGCCGGCCATTGTGTTTGTGGAAGGAACGCAGCAGGAACTCACGGGCGACGTTGATGATGCCCAGGGCGAAAAACCAGAAGAGCAGCAGCGAATGCTCGATGGGACGCCAAAAAATTGCAACTGCCACCAGTGCGGTGGCTTGGTTGGCCAGCAGGGCAACATGCCCCATAGAATAGAGCAGTTTGAGCCGCTCGACGTTGAGTCGTTGAAAGTCTGCCGCCGTGACCGGTGTGGATTTGTTATCAGTGCGCCCTGTTTTCAAGACCCTCTCCGTGTGGCTGTACTTCCATCATTTTCATCTGTACCGCTCTTGGCGACAGGGAGAAATCAAGCCGCAAGCGCGGTAGAAAAGTGGCACTTCTCACCAAATTCTGTGACATGAGTCAATCGGGATCCCCGTAGTAGGAATATATATCATTTACGCAGAAGAGACAGGGAATGGCGGTGTATTTTGGTTACGTCACTTGAATGTATAGCTTCGGTCAGGAAATTTATTCTTAAAAATGGAAGGGTAGGCAGGTTTGGGGGTGAATGCTAGGCTTTTTCCCGGTAACGAAAGAACAGCCAGGAGGTCCTGAACCAGAGCCAGACCAAACCAGCGGTCAAATAGTCGAAAAGGACGAAGCGGGTCAGAGGTTTGAATATTCGGTCGTGCAGGGTTAAAAACGGGCGTTTTTTAAATCCAAAAAAATACAACAGTGCGGTATCGAGATAGAAGAAGGGCTGCCACGCATGGCCGAGCACATAGTGACCGGTGGCAACCCAGCGCTTGCGGGCGACCCCGGGTTTCGCCCCTCTGTTGAGACTATCGATAAGTTGGAATATCGGTGAGAGTTGCAAAGGACCGGTCTCATTCTGGTTGCGATAGACCTTGCCGGCTCTTTGAAAAAATTCGATAAATCCGATCTGGTGGAAATTCATGATAAGGGCGGAGAGGATCATACGGCGCCCGAGTCCTTCCTTTTCGAAGCGGCGCGCAGAAGTCTGCAACTCTCCCGGCAGGGTTATCCAACAGCCCTGGAGGCGAATGGTCTCAGCCAGACGCTGATCTTCGAGAAACCAGAGAGATTCATCGAAACCGCCCAGCTGATTGAAGAAGTCCTGCGACATCAGAAATCCCTGATCGCCGTTGGTGCACTCCATCCGGTTCAGTGCGCTCTTCTCCTCGTAATAGCGGTAGGTGAGATTTCGGCCTGGATTGTCGCGCAGAAATCGCAGACGGAAATGGCCTGCGATACGCTGGTGTCCTGCCGCTGCAATCTGTTGCTGCAAACGCTTGAGCGCATCTGACAGCTGAGATCGTGAGGTCAGCTCGGAATCGGCGTGCAGAAACAGCAGGTAGGGCGCGTTGCACTGCGAGAGTGCACCGTTCATCTGCCGCCCCCGCCCGGGAGTCGTCTCAGCAACCTTGGCGCCGGTACGTGCTGCCAACGCCACCGTGTCATCGTCCGAACCTCCGTCAGCCACAATGATCTCAAGGTCTATGGCCTCCTGCTCCAACAACTGATTGAGCAGTGACGGCAGTTGTCTCCCCTCATTGAGGGTGGGAATGATCACGCAGAGGCTGGGTTGTTTGTCAGACGGGTGGGGTGAAATTATCTTTCTCCTAAATCGGGCAGATCAGTTTGCCCAGTTTTTCGGTCAATTTCATATTCTCCGAGTAGTCCACCGGGACATCAACCACTACGACAGTCTCATCGGCAAACGCCTGTTCCAAAGTCGGTATGAGTGTCTCGGCACTCTCCACCCGGTATCCCCTGGCGCCGAAGGATTCGGCGTATTTCACGAAGTCGGGGTTATTGAAGCTGATGTGTCCGGTGCGGCCGAAGTGACGCTGTTGGTGCCACTTGATCAGCCCGTATTCACTGTCGTGCCAGATCATGATCACGATGGCGATGTTGTGCCGCAGTGCGGTCTCGATCTCCTGGGAGTTCATCATGAAACCTGCGTCACCGGTAATCGTCAGAACCCGGCGTTGCGGAAACACCATCTTCGCCGAGATCGCACCGGGTACGCCGATCCCCATAGAGGCGAAACCGTTTGAGATGATGCAGGTGTTGGGCCGCTCACAGCGGTAGAGCCGGGCTATCCACATCTTGTGGGCGCCGACATCGGAGATCAGGATGTCCTCAGTCCCCATCACCTGCCGTGTATCGTAGAGAATCTTCTGGGGTTTGACGGGGTAACTGTCGTCATCGGCATACTGATCCAACTCGTTGATGATAAGTTTCCGCAGGTCGCTGGTCGGCGCCACATCGCGGGGTTTTGCCAGTTTCTCTATGCGTTGCAGGGATTCGGCGATATTCCCGATCACCCCGGCCTCCAGGACGTAGTGTGCATCAACCTCCGCATAGGTTTGGTCGATGTGGACAATCTTTTTATCAGCCTTGGGATGCCAGAGACGGGGGTGGTACTCGACCATGTCGAAACCAATACAGAGGATGAGGTCGGCACGGTCGAAGCCGCAGGCGACATAGTCGCTGGCCTGTAAGCCGACGGTGCCGAGACTGAGTGGGTGGGAAAAGGGGATGCACCCTTTTGCCATGAATGTCTGGGCCACCGGGATATTGAGTTTCTCCGCAAATTGCATCAGGGCGTCACAGGCATCGCTTCGGATCACGCCGTTGCCCGCCATGATGATCGGTGCCTTGGCATCGGAAATCAGATCCGCCACCTGCCCGATCTTCTCATAAGGCGGAGAGGAGGGGGTCGGGGCCTGAGCCCTGAGTGGCTTGATCGTCTCACTCACCTGGCTGCCTGCAATATTTTCCGGAAAGCTGATGAAGGCACCGCCGGGCTTCTCTGTTTGTGCGTCTTTGAATGCCTTGCGTACAATTTCCGGTACGACCCCGGGTTCGAGGATTTCGGTACTGTATTGGGAGATAGGTGCAAATAGATTGACCAGATCGAGTACCTGATGGCTCTCCTTGTGCATCCGGGTGGTGGCGCCCTGCCCAGCGATAGCGACAATGGGTGCCCGGTCCATATTTGCATCCGAAAAGCCGGTGATCAGGTTGGTCGCGCCAGGCCCGAGCGTTGCGAGGCAAACCCCCGCCCGGCCGGTAAGTCTTCCGTAGACATCGGCCATAAAGGCAGCGCCCTGTTCATGTCGAACGGTGACAAACTTGATGCTGCTATCCAGCAGCGCATCCATGACATCGAGGTTCTTTTCTCCCGGTATCCCGAAAATAGTATCGACACCTTCATTTTCGAGGCATTTGATGAACAACCGTGCGGCGCTGGGCATAGTAACTCCTGTTTAGGATGACCTTTATAATTTTTCTGGAAAAGCCTATTTGGTTTGTACGAACCAATGGTGCCTGCTGGATGCAATATGCTTTGAAACTGAACGAGCCCTAATGTGATGTTTAGAAGATAAATGCACATTTTTCAAAGAGGATGACGATGAAGGGCTTTCTGAGCTGGTTTTTCCCTGCCTCGGTGATCGGCCCTGAATGCCGTTTGCAAGTGTTCCGGATTGCCCATAACTCCAGTGACTGGTATTAAAAGTTAAAACCAGCAATTTAGTGTCGTTTTATGAAGTTATTTCTTTAAGCACCGCAATACTGTTTTTGTAATTAAATTAGAAGTGCTTGAATGCGAATTTAAGTATTCATGTGCTATTTATAACTACATGAAAAATAATAAAAAAATATTTATTTCTTAGGTGCTGATGCTGGACGTTGGGATAATTTACGAATTTGTGACGTTGTTCTATAAAATACAGGGTGTTGGGTATGGCGCTTTGTGAAGTGGAACGATATTCTAGGGCCCAATAATTAACAGGGTCTTTGCAGTATGACTTCTTACACTTCAAATCTACTTAGGTTTCTGGCTTGCGCTTTGGCGAGTCTGACGCTTGTTGCCTGCGGTGTAGACGATAGTGTGACTGTCGATACGACTTCCGAGGCGGTCGGTAGCTCCCGTGAGCCGGTGGCGAACCCTGATGCCGCCGCTACCGTTGAAGGTCAGGAGGTTGTTTTCAGCGTGCTGGATAACGACACAGCTGAGGATATAGGTGCGGTTTCTGTCTCTATCCTGACACAGGCTGCCCACGGCGCCCTGTTCATTGGCCTGGACAATATGATTACCTACGTGCCTGATGCTTCATTCACCGGCACAGATTCGTTTCTCTATCAAATTACCGATCCCAGCGGGGCAGTCTCCATGGCGATGGTTTCCATCTCTGTGGACTGTGGCGCAATCTCCTGCACCTATCCGATTCAACTCTCCTGGAGCGCAGGCAGCACTACAGATGTTTCCGGTTACTATGTCTATCATGGTGAGATCTCCGGCGAGTATGACGAGAAGGTCTGGGTCGATGGCGATACGGTGGCGGAGTTTACTGTCAGCGGTCTTGGCGCCCACTATTTCGCAGTGACGGCAGTAAGCCTGAGTGGCATTGAGTCCTCCTATTCTCCCGAAGCGGTTGTTGTCCTTTAACAGCTGATAGTTGATCCTGGTGATTGCCGGTTCCGGGTCACATCCTCCATTGTTTTCATTCCGATAGGGCGTATAATCACGCCGCTTCATCACTGTTTCTATGGTGGCTGATATCGGTCCCCCCGCAACGTGAAGCTGTGAACCCCGTCAGGCCCGGAAGGGAGCAGCGGCAGCAGTGGACTCGTGTGCCGGGGTGTGGCTGGTGTCGGCCGCCACCCTTTTCCCAGGACCTGTTAACACTATGCGGATGGGAATTCGCAGAGTGTTAACAGGCCCTGAAAAGAACCCTATGCATTGGCGATGATTCAGGCAAGATCTTGGGTTACACTCATTGCCTCTCTATCCATATAGAATTACGTACCGGCTTCCATGTCCTATCAGGTTCTTGCCCGAAAATGGCGTCCTCAACTGTTCAGCCAGCTGGTTGGGCAGGAACATGTCGTCAGGGCGCTTGCCAATGCCCTCGACAATGACCGGCTCCACCATGCCTATCTGTTTACCGGTACCCGTGGTGTTGGTAAGACAACCCTGGCAAGAATCTTTGCTAAATCGCTCAATTGTGAGGAGGGGGTCAGCTCGACACCCTGCGGTGTCTGCTCCGCCTGCAGGGAGATAGACGAAGGGCGGTTTGTCGACCTGCTGGAAGTGGATGCGGCTTCCCGGACCAAAGTTGATCAGACCAGAGAACTGTTGGAAAACGTTCCCTATGCGCCGGTTAGAGGGCGTTACAAAGTTTATCTGATCGATGAAGTTCACATGTTTTCCGGCCATAGTTTCAATGCCTTATTGAAAACACTTGAGGAACCGCCTCCGCATGTGAAATTTATCCTGGCAACAACCGATCCCCAGAAAGTGCCGGTGACCGTGCTCTCCCGCTGTCTGCAGTTCAATCTCAAGCGTCTCTCCCGGGAACAGATCGGCGGACAGCTCAGTCATATCCTGGGACAGGAGCGGATTGGATTCGATGATGAGTCGCTCTCACTGCTCTCTCGTGGGGCCGATGGCAGTATGCGTGACGGACTGAGTCTTTTGGATCAGGCTATCGCCTTTGGCGGCGGGGCGCTGCAGGCTGCTGATGTCGGGGCAATGCTCGGTACCATTGCCGGGGATTCGATTCACGCTCTGGCGGACGCACTTGCCGGGAATGATGCCGCCGGCCTGTTGCGGCGCATCGCTGAGATGTCGGAATTGGCGGTTGATTTTGCCACTGCCACCCAGAACCTTCTGGCCTTACTGCATCAGATCGCCCTGTGTCAGCGGGTGCCCGATTTTCAGCCGGATGACGCATTCGATGTGGCCCAGGTAAAGCGGCTTGCACAGAGCCTCGCTCCGGAAGATGTACAGCTTTACTACCAGATCGGCTTGAGTGGGCAGCGGGAGCTGTCACTCGCGCCGGATCCCCGCAGTGGATTCGAGATGTTGCTGTTGCGCATGCTGGCCTTCAGACCGGAGGCTGCCGGATCTGGTTCGAATGCGGGAAAAAGCACCCAGGTACCATCAGGGTCACCTGCTCCGAATGCGACCGCTTCAGTTGGCGGAAAACCGGTAAGAAGAGAGCGCGCGCCGACTCAGGCAGCTAAACCCCAACCAGCGCAGACGGAGAAACGGGAGCAGGTCACCGACCCCAGCCGTTGGGATGAGTTTGCGGCAGGTCTCAGGCTTGGCGGAATTGCCAGCCAGTTGGCCAATAATTGTGCCTTCGCCGGGTGGGATGGGAAGGCGCTCAAGCTCAAGCTTGATCCTGCCTCCAGGCAACTCAGGGTTGGACAGGCGGAGAAGCGTCTGCTGGACGGTATCCGGTCCGTATTGGGTGCAGAGGTCAAAATCGACTTTGTGGTGGAAACCTCCGACAAGGAGACTCCCGCCATGCGGCAGAAACGAAACCTGAATGAACGCCAGCAGGCAGCGGAGGCCTCCATGGCTGAAGATCCGCTGGTGAGAGAGCTGGAAGAGCATCTCTCAGCACGAGTGGTCAGTGGCTCTGTCAAACCGCTAGATTGAATGTAACTATTCAGTTTGGTCCTGAATATGTGCTTTTTGTAGGTTGGGTTAGATGCGCATTGCTGCAAACTATCATTTTGTTGCCAAACTTCGCGCGCATCGTAATCCAACATCGGATTGTCGGGTTAGGCCGCGCGCAAGTTGCAGTGCCGTATTTGGGCCTTGTGCGGTTGCGCGACTAACCCGACCTACATTGAATTGTGCTGAACAGTTACGATTAAATTAAATTTTTCTTTGATGAGGATTTGGTAATGAAGGGTGGTATAGGCAACCTGATGAAACAGGCCCAGAAGATGCAGGCCGAGATGCAGCAGGCCCAGGAGCGGCTGGCGCAGGAAGAGATTACCGGCGAGTCCGGTGGCGGCATGGTGAAAGTGATCATGAACGGCAAGCATGAGGTGCGTCGTGTCTCTATCGATGACGCTCTCATGGAGGACGATAAAGAGATGCTTGAGGATCTGATCGCAGCGGCCATGAACGATGCGGCTCAGCGGGTCTCCCAGAAGATGCAGGAGAGCATGTCTGGTCTGACTGCCGGGATGGGGCTGCCGCCGGGTATGAAACTGCCATTCTGATCGACCGATGTCTTCACAGAGTCTGCTCGACCAACTGATAGGGGCGTTGCGCTGCCTGCCCGGCGTGGGTTCAAAGACTGCCCAGCGGATGGCCTACTACCTGCTGGAGCGGGATCGTGAAGGGGGCAGGCATCTCTCCCACATCATGGCCGAGGCAATGGAGCGGATTGGCCGTTGCAGCTGCTGCCGGACCTTGACTGAGTTGGAGGTTTGTCGTCTCTGCACCAATCCTCACCGCGACGCTGCCCAGTTGTGTGTGGTGGAGACGCCGGCAGACCAGACCATCCTTGAGCAGGCTATCGACTACCGCGGACTCTATTTTGTACTGGGTGGTCATCTCTCTCCCCTGGACGGGATAGGGCCGCGCGAGATCGGCCTGGATCTGCTGGATGCAAGGCTCTCAGAGGGTAAGGTCAAGGAGGTCATACTTGCCACCAATCCGACGGTGGAGGGTGAAGCGACAGCCCAGTACATCCACGATATGGCAAATGCCCGGGACATCCGTACCACGCGCATTGCCCAAGGCGTCCCGATGGGGGGTGAACTGGAGTATGTCGACGGGGCGACCATCGCTCACGCCTTTTCCGGCCGTTCCGAATTTTGAGAGGGACAACCGGCTCCAATTGGTGTCTATCATCATAGTGTGCCTGATTGGTAACTGAAGGGGCCGGTGTGGGAATCAATTTGACTCCGACCCTAATGGCACTCCTTAATAACTGTAGGTCGTGTTAGCGTAGCGTAACACGACAACTTCGACGCATATTGTTGGGTTACGGCCAGAAAGACGGCCTAACCCAACCTACCCAAGTGGTTGATTGTTGGTGCTTAGTGCTTTAAGTGAGTGCTATTTGACTCTGACCCCTAGTCCTACGAGCAAGGAGTAATCATGAGTGATTGTCTGTTCTGTAAAATGGTCAGCGGCGACATCCAGCCGAATGTGGTCTACGAGGATGATGACGTACTGGCATTCCGGGATCTGAATCCCCAGGCGCCGACCCATATCCTGGTGATTCCAAAGCGGCATATCTCCACACTGAACGACCTTGAACCCGGTGATGAAGCCTTGATGGGCAATCTTGTCCTGACTGCTGCCAGGATCGCCGAAAAAGAGGGTATCGCCGAGGCTGGCTATCGTACCCTGCTGAATTGTAACGCCGAGGCGGGTCAGACTGTATTTCATATCCACCTGCACCTGCTGGGTGGGCGCCCGATGGGCTGGCCCCCTGGTTGAGCCGGGGATCAATAGTGACATGATCTCCCCGGCTGCAGACACGGGCGGGGACTCCTATCTCATCGCCATCGAGGGCATGAGCTGCGGCCACTGCGTGGCGGCGGTGGAGAAAGCGGTGTTTGCAGTGGCGGATGTTGTCAGTATCGAGGTCGACCTGGAGAAGCAGTTCGCCCAAGTCAGCGGAGGTCTGCCCCATAATGTCATAGCGGCGATAGTGGAAGCGGGCTACACTGCCCGCCCTCTGCCGCAGATTCCAGCCGATTGTCCCGTTCCTGATCCCACTGTTCCTTCGTCTGCAGCAGAAAAACAGATCACCGGCGATTATGAGATTGCCATCGGCGACATGACCTGCTCCAGCTGTGTGGCTGCTGTGGAGCGTGCTATCCGATCGGTTCCGGGCGTCAGCGAAGCCTCTGTGAATCTGGTGGAGAAACGGGCACAGGTCGTGGGTGGTGATCCCGGGGCAGTGGTCAATGCTGTAATGGGCCAGGGGTACAGCGCCCGGTTGCTGGAGCGCCCCAAGGTCAGCGACAGCCTGCTGTTTTCAGTGCCAGGCCTCGGCAAAACGGCGTCGCCTGCGGCCCTGGAAACGGTCATCCACAGCTTGGATGTCACTGCGAAAGTGGCGATCGAAGGTGAGACGCTTTCCGTGACCACCACCACGCATCCCGCAGATCTGTTGATAGCGCTGCACTCGGCGGGCTATGAGAGCAAACTGTTGGAACAGTTTGTTGACCCTTATGTGGAACAGGGGTTGGAAGCGCAGCAGGAGATCCGCCGCTCCCGGCAACGGGCGCTGCTGGCAGCGCTTGTCGGTGGTGGGTTGATGGCGGCGAATCTTGCAGGTTGGCTGCCTGCACTGACAGATGCCGATGGTCCGATTGGACTCAGCGGTCAGGCCTTCTGGGGGCTGGTCGCCGGGGTCTGCCTGTTCGTGATGTGGTTCAGCGGCCGTAACTACTACAGTGGCGCCTGGAAGCAGGCCAGACACTTTGCCGCCAACATGGATACCCTGGTGGCCCTGGGAACCGGCGCTGCCTGGCTCTCTTCGGTAATACTCATCATCCGGCCGGACTTTATTCCCGGCGGTGGTCATCTCTATCTCGATGCCTCGGTGCTCATCCTCGCTTTTCTGCAGTTCGGCCATGTACTGGAGACGAGTGCAAAACGGACCACCAGCGAGGCGATCGGCAGTCTGGTGGGTTTGGCGCCAAAGTCTGCAGTTGTCGAACGGGAGTTTGGCGAGGTGGAGATACCGGTTTCGCTGTTGCGGCTCGGGGATCATATCCGGGTGCGCCCAGGGGAGCGGATGCCTATCGACGGTGAAGTCATCGATGGGCGCTCCAGCGTCGACGAATCGATGTTGACTGGCGAGTCGATGCCGGTGTCAAAACAGCCGGGAGATCAGGTGATCGGCGGCACCATGAACCGTAGCGGCACACTGCTGTTCGGCATTACCCGGTTGGGCGAGGAGACGACACTGGCCCACATCATCACCATGGTGAAGCGTGCGCAGATGAGCAAGCCTCCCATCGGCCGTTTGGTGGATCGGGTGGCGGCGGTCTTTGTCCCGATCGTGATCGTTATTGCGCTGCTGACCTTTGTTGTCTGGTATCAGATTGGGCCGGATCCCCGTGCCGCCTATGCCCTGACTGCGGGTATTGCGGTGCTGGTGATTGCCTGCCCCTGCGCATTGGGACTGGCGACGCCGATTGCGATTATGGTCGGTACCGGCCGGGCAGCCCAGCTGAATATCCTGATACGAAACAGCGACGCTCTGCAGAGCGCCAGTCGCCTGACCCATCTGGTGGTCGACAAGACCGGCACCCTGACTGAGGGGCGTCCCACGGTGACTGCTATCCACCCCGCCGGGACTACTCCCGAGAGCGAAGTGATCCGCCTTGCTGCAATGGTTGAAACAGGCTCGGAGCATCCCCTGGCCGAAGCCGTGGTTGAGGCTGCAAGAAGTCGTGGTCTCGATATTGCCGGGGTGACCGATTTTCAGGCCCTGGAGGGGAGGGGCGTTTCAGGACAGGCCGAGGGGCGTAGGCTTCTGCTTGGTAATCATCATTTGATGGAGGAGCAGGGAGCCACCCTCCCACCGGCTCTGCTGAAGGAGGCTTCGCGGCAGGCCGCCAACGCGGCCACGCCGGTTTGGCTGGCAGTGGATTCGCAGATTGCAGGATTGCTGGCAGTGAATGATCCGGTTCGTCCCGACAGTTTTGCTGCTGTGGAGGCCCTGCAGCGTGAAGGCGTCAGGGTCGTGATGTGTACAGGAGACAACCGGGCGACGGCAGAGGCGGTAGCCGCCGACCTGAAAATAGACGAGGTTCACAGCGAACGCCTGCCGGGAGAGAAGCTGGACGTGGTGAAGTCGTTGCAGCGGCAGGGATACCGGGTCGGCATGGTAGGTGACGGCATCAATGACGCCCCTGCGCTGGCCCAGGCCGATACCGGTTTTGCTGTCGGCAGTGGTGCCGATGTCGCTATCGATAACGCCGATATCACCCTGGCGGGAGACTCGCTGGCCGATGTGAGTACCGCAATTGCCATATCCAGCGCAACGATCCGTAATATCAAACAGAATCTGTTCGGCGCTTTTATCTATAATGTGATCGGCATACCCATGGCTGCCGGGGTGCTGTTCCCCGTCACAGGCTGGTTGCTGCCGCCGATGTTCGCCAGCGCCGCCATGGCATTGTCATCGGTGACGGTGGTTTTCAATGCCAACCGGCTGCGTTTTTTTCAACCACTGAGAATGGAGAGACCCGTGTCTATCAAACTCAATGTCACCGGCATGACGTGCCCCCACTGCGTGAATCATGTTACCAAGGCCTTGCAGGGTGTCGGGGGGGTGGAAAGCGTCGAGGTCAGCCTCGATGCAGGTGAGGCGCTGGTTACCGGCTCCGCTGCGGTTGATCTGCTTATTGCTGCGGTAAAGGATGCGGGTTACAACGCAGAGACAGTTTGACCCGGTAGGCTATAATCTGCATTCGGACATAGGCCAAGACGAAATCAAGTGAAGATTTCAGGTTCACTCACTCTTCCCCTTGAACGGCGCTTACTCACGCGAGAGTCGGCGTTGGTGCCTCATGGGGTGGAGGAAATGCTTCAGTCGCAGCAAACGGCCCTGCCGCGCCAAGTGCCTTCCGTCATTGAGGCGGAGGCTTTGATACTCAGGACCAGAACCAGAGAAAATCCCTATCAGGTCGATCTGGAGCCCCATTCCTATCGGGCGATCAGTGCCTATGCATCCACAGCAGAGAGTGATGAGCGGGCCTATGTTAGTGCCCTGCTGGGGATCGACGAATACGCTTAGCCGGATGCGAGGGCCAGCTGTCTGCTGTAGGCCGGTTCAAGCGCAGCGGAACCGGCGAACCCCGTATGTTGCGCGCGCCTTTTGCCTGATCCGCTGCGCTTGATCATGCCTACGAACTAGCCAGATGCCGGAACGAACCGGTCGGCTTCGAAATTCAGCGTGGCGAAATAGTCATCCAGCGTCTCTTCCCGACGGATCAGTTCGACGCTGCCGTCGGTCTTCAACAGCAGCTCCTTTGGCCGCACCTTACCGTTGTAGTTGAAACCCATTGCCTGGCCGTGGGCACCGGTATCGTGAATGTAGAGGATGTCTCCGTCCTCGATCTTAGGCAGACTGCGTTGGACGGCAAACTTGTCATTGTTCTCGCAAAGTGAACCCGCCACATCCACCGTCTCATTGCTGCCGCTTTTACCCAATACGTCGATATGGTGGTAGGCCCCATACATGCCGGGGCGCATCAGGGCAGACATGCAAGCGTCCACACCGACATAGGTGCGGTAGATCTCCTTGCGGTTGATCGCCTGGGTGACCAGAACGCCGTGGGGACCGGTCATGTAACGGCCGCTCTCGACATAGAGTTTGGGGGCATAACCGTTATGGGACTTGAAGGTATCAAAGAGCGCGGTGATCTCCCGGCCCATGGCCTGGATGTCGAGGGCTTCGTCTTCAGGACGGTAAGGAATGCCCAAGCCACCGCCGATATTGATGAAATCGAAGGTGATGCCCAGTTGCGACGAGATCCACTCGACTCGCTCCAACAGGGTGCGGGCGGTCTCCACCATGTAAGTGTAGTTCAGCTCGTTGGATGCGAGCATGGTGTGCAGGCCGAAACGCTTGGCGCCGCGTCCCTTGGCTGCTTTGTAGGCATCCAGCAACTGGTCGTGGGTGACGCCGTATTTGGCTTCCACCGGGTTGCCGATGATGCTGTTGCCGGTGCGGCGTTCACCTGGGTTGTAACGAAAACAGACCAGCTCAGGCATCTCCGGCACCTTGTCGATCAGGGAGATATCGTCGAGATTGAGCACGCAGCCCCCTTGGGCTGCCGCCGCCTCGAACTCCGTCGGACTGGTATTGTTGGAGGTGAACATGATGTCTTCGCCGGAGGCGCCGATATCGCGGCTGAGGATCAGTTCTGCGATAGAACTGCAGTCGAAGCCGAATCCCATCGACTGCATGATCTGCATAATCCTGGGATTGGGCAGCGCCTTGACTGCGAAGTACTCGCGGAAACCCGCGATGCCGGAAAACGCCTCGGTCAGCGTTTTTCCGGTATCGAGAATACCCTGCTCATCGTAGAGATGAAAAGGGGTGCCATAGTGCTCGACGATGTTCTTCAGAACAGGGGAGAGCCGGTGCTTGAAATCTTGGGATATTGGCATCGTGGTTTCCTGCTGGCGACGGATTAGAGTGCGTCTTTGATCCGGGACATCGCTTCCTGGACGTTTTCGAAACTGTTGAAGGCGCTGATGCGGATGTAGCCTTCGCCGCATTTGCCGAAACCGGCGCCGGGGGTGCAGACCACGCCGGTATTGTTCAGCAGTTTGTCGAAGAGCTCCCAGGAGTCGCCTTTGGCATCGATCCAGATGTAGGGTGAGTTCTCGCCGCCCATGCAGTCGTAACCCAGCGACTCCATCTGTTCACGGATATATTTGGCGTTCTTCAGGTAGTAGGAGACCAGCTCCTGCACCTGGGCTTGCCCCTCCGGGCTAAAGACCGCTTCGGCTGCGCGCTGTACCGGGTAGGAGACGCTGTTGAACTTGGTGGTGTGGCGGCGGTTCCAGAGCGCATGAACAGAGGCTTTCTCACCCGACTCGGTGTAGGCCATGCAGGTTTTTGGGACCACGGTGTAGGCGCAGCGTGTACCGGTGAAACCGGCGGTCTTGGAGAAGCTGCGGAATTCGATGGCCACCTCTTTGGAGCCCTCTATTTCGTAAATGGAGCGGGGCAGGCTGTCGTCCTGCACGAAGGCCTCGTAGGCCGCGTCGAAAAGGATCAGCGCCTTGTTGTCACGGGCGTAGTCGATCCAGGCCTTCAGCTGCGCCTTGGTGGCAGTCGCCCCGGTCGGGTTGTTGGGGAAACAGAGATAGATGAGATCGACCGGAGTTTTCGGCAGATCGGGGATGAAGCCATTTTCCTTGGTGGCGTCCAGATAGACCAGCCCTTCGTAGCGGCCGTCTTTCGCTTCGCCGGTGCGCCCGGCCATGACGTTGGTATCGACGTAGACAGGGTAGACGGGATCGGGGATGGCAACGGTGGCGTCGGTGGCGAAGATCTCCTGAAAGTTACCGGAGTCGCATTTTGCTCCGTCGCTGACGAAGATCTCGTCAGCTTCGATATCGGCGCCACGGGATTGGAAGTCGCCTTTGGCGATGGCCTCGCGCAGGAAATCGTAACCCTGTTCAGGGCCATAGCCATGAAAAGAGCCGTCGTTGGCCATCTCGTCCACTGCGGCATGAAGCGCCTTGATGCAGGCGTCCGGCAGGGCGCGGGTGACGTCGCCGATACCGAGGCGGATGATGCTCTGATCAGGGTTCGCCTCAGTGTGGGCGGTGACCCGTTTGGCGATATCAGAGAACAGATACGAGGCCTGGAGTTTATTGTAGTTCTCGTTGATTTTGATCATGCGGCAATCCCGGAAAAACGAAAACGCGCCATTATACAGGAAATCGGGGGGGTGGTGGACTCCCCTGAAACCCGATGTGTGGAGGGGTATTGGTGAAATCCGGTTTAGCAGTATTCATGTCATCACTCCCTTCGGACGAGATGACAGGTTTGGCAGATACGTAGGTTGGGTTAGCGTAGCGTAACCCAACAAGCTCCGGGGTCTGTACGATTACGCTTCACAGCCCATCACTTCCCGAAAATCCCCCGGTAGTCAGTATCGCTGAATCCTACATACAGCCCTTTACCATCATCCAACACTGGACGTTTTATTATCGACGGTGTCTCCAGCATGATGCGAATGGCACTGCCTTTGTCGATGTTGTCCCTTGTCTCCTGATCCAGCTTGCGCCACATCATCCCTCGTTTATTGAGCAGTTTTTCCCAGCCGACTGCCTCGGTCCAGCGCAATAGAAGTGCTTCGTCCAGTCCCGCTTTTTTGAAATTGTGGAAGTGGTAGTCGATATCCTGGTCATCCAGCCACTTGCGGGCTTTTTTCATGGTGTCGCAGTTGGGAATGCCGTAGATCGTCGTCATCTGTTTTCGTGAAATTTAGAGATTGGGATTCTGGACTATACACGCAGAATCCGGTGGTTGTCATACGGCTTCAGATATCTCTTAACAGTTCATTGATGCTGATCCTGGAGCGGGTCTTTTCGTCAACTTGTTTGACGATTACGGCGCAGTAGAGACTGTGGCTGCCATCGCTGGCAGGCAGATTGCCCGGTACCACGACGGAGCCGGCGGGGACGCGGCCATAGACGATCTCTTTCGTTTGGCGGTTGTAGATTCTTGTGCTCTGACTGATGTGGACTCCCATGGAGATCACACAACCCGTTTCTACGATTACCCCCTCTACAATGTTGGAGTGTGAGCCGATGAAACAGTTGTCCTCAATGATCGTCGGAGTCGCCTGCAGGGGGTCCAGCATGCCGCCGATCTCAACACTACCTGAAATGTGGACGTTTTGGCCGATCTGGGCACAGGATCCGATGGTGGACCAGGTGTCGATCATAGTGCCACTATCGATATAGGCGCCTATGTTGATGTAGGCGGGCATGAGAATGCAGGTCGGTGCAATATAGGCACCCCGGCGTGCGCTGGCGGGAGGCACAACGCGCACATGGTCACTGCGGAAATCCCTGGTGTTGTAATCGGCGTATTTCGAGGGGACTTTGTCGTAGTAATTGGTAAATCCCCCTTTCATAAAATCGTTATTCGAAAAACGGAAGGAGAGTAGAACCGCCTTTTTTATCCAGTTATTGACCCGCCAGGCACTATCGATTTTTTCCGCGACACGGATTGTGCCATGGTCAAGTTGGTTAATGATTTCATCGACAGCGTCTCTGAAAAGCGTGTCGGCGGAAAGCGGCGTAATGTCGGCGCGTTTTTCGAAAGCATCGTTTATTATTGACTTGAGATCGTTCACTGGATTCACTGCTCACGCGTGCCCTGGCTGATCTGTGATTTGCACTACATCAGTGCACTCTTGAAAACATCTGCTCTTAGTCCCGGGGAAGTGTCAAAGATAGCCCAACTCCCGAAAGTGATGGTTAAAATGAAAGTATAGATTACTGATAAGGTATTTGTATTTCTAGAGAGGAGATTGATGACGATGCAGGATAAACAAAGCGGCCTGGATCTGAGTTGTCCGGTGTCGGGCCCAGCAGATATGTCTGGCATCCATGTGATTGAATTTATTACTGAGAAGCCGTTGAAAGACTATCTGGAGGCGATGAGGGTAGCTGATAGTTTGGCAGGTAAGCGGTATTCAGATTATATGTTGATATCCTGGTATGACCGGGATCGCGATTTTGAGTCACCTCAACATTCCAGTGAGTGTCATCAGGATAGCGCGGTGCCCGGTTATGTGGACTATGGCATCCACCATGGTGCCAAACTGAAGGTGGATTTCGAACAAGGCCGCTTCGTTTTTTTCTATATGCCAGTTGATTTATGACCTCTAACATGTGGGGTTGCCCTTCTTCCATCTTTGCCTACTACGGCATTGCCAGTAACCTGCGTGCCTTGCAGAAAGTGTATCGGTTCGTGGAACGATATTGGCTAAAGATGCTTTGCGGTCGAAATCAAAAGGGTAATGTCCGGTAGGAGGTTTTCCTTCGGATCAAAGCGCGTTTTCCGTTACAGCAACCAAAGCTTAGGTTTCCCTGTGAGGAGTTGCAGGTGTAAACCTCCCCAGATTAGCGCCAGTCTTTTTTAAAAGCTCTCCACAATAAATACGCGCTGAAGGAAAATCCTATGCGCAAATCACGATCACGTGTGTGTAATGACACCACAGATGAGCCTGGTGATTTCTTATTTGATCCTGTTAGCTGAAGTGAGAGTCCCTGGGAGTGCTGGTTAGTATGCGTCATTTCCCACATAACCGCGTTAAATGACACAAAAAATACCCTAACGTAGTCGAACGCCGAAAAAAATTAACAAGTTGTATTGTAAGTGAGTGTTCGTCTTGATATATAAGCTTCAACTAATTTTCTGGAGCGAAGCACCTCGCGAATATCCGCACCCCTGGCTCAGGCGCTGGTATGGCTATGCGTATTAAGAATTTGGTTCTAAACAAAAACAATCCATCAAAAGGAGTTCCCATGAAGCAGTATATGCGTCACTATCGGCGCCCCCTACTAATCACGTTGGTTGCCGCCGCGGCCCAAGGCCCGGCATTCGCCGAGGAGGTACAGCTTCCAGCAATTACGGTCACTGAGTCGTCGCCGCTCAATGCTCAGCTACCGAACGCCATGGATATTGACGCGAAAGCGCTACAAACCCTGCGCCCTGCCACCTCGGACACCGCCAGCCTTCTGAAAAACATTCCCGGTGTTAGCATCCAGAATGCGGGCGGCGTTTCCAGTCTCCCCGTCATTCGCGGCATGGCCGATGACCGTCTGCGCATCAAGGTTGATGGCATGGATTTAATCTCAGCCTGCGGCAACCACATGAACCCTCCGCTCTCCTATATCGATCCGACCAGCGTTGATAGCGCCACGGTCTTCGCCGGTATCACGCCGGTCAGTGTGGGTGGTGACAGCATCGGTAGCACGATCCTGGTGGATTCCCCCGCTCCGGAGTTCGCCTGGGCTGGCGAAGGCACGCTATTCAAGGGTGAAGTCGGGATGTCTTTTCGCAGCAACGGCAATGCAATCAGCGGCAATGCCGCCGCGACGGCCGCCAACGAAAAATTTAGCGTGAGCTATCGCGGGTCGACGACCAAGGCGGACGACTACAAGGCGGGCGAAGACTTCAAGCCGGCAGGGCCTGCGGCCGCAGGCAGGGAATGGCTGGATGGCGACGAGGTCGGTTCCACCATGTACAAGTCGACCAATCACTCACTTGACTTTGGGATGCGTCATGAAAACCATCTGCTTGAATTAAAGTTTGGTGTTCAGGATATCCCCTACCAGGGTTGGCCCAATCAGCGCATGGATATGACCGGCAACGACAGCAACCAAGTCAATCTGCACTACGAAGGGGAATTTGACTGGGGTACTTTGGATGTGCGCGGCTATCGTGAGCATACGCGTCACAAGATGCAGTTTTTCGATGATAAGCTTTTCTGGTATGGCTCCGATACGAAAACCACGGCTCTCCTGGATGGTATCCCGTGTACGCCGAGCGGAGGAATGATGGGCTGCGCCGCAGGCATGCCCATGGACACCGAAGGAGACAACACAGGCCTGGTCATCAAGACCAATATCGTTCTTTCCGAGCGTGATCTGCTCAGAGTGGGTGGTGAAGCTCAGAATTACCGGTTGGATGACTGGTGGGAACCGTCCGGCAGAGGGATGTGGCCGGATACCTTCTGGAACATCAACAATGGCGAACGCGACCGGTTGGCGGCCTTTTCCGAATGGGAAGCTCAATGGAATCCGCAGTTGTTGACGCAACTCGGTGTACGCTATGAAAGAGTCCACATGGATACGGGAGAGGTGCAGGGATATAACGTGGATAAGTACGGGGCTGATGCAGATGCCTTTAATGCTGCTGACCGCAAGAAGTCCGACGACAATATCGATCTGACCGCGCTGGCTCGCTTCGCACCGGATGCCACCCGCACCATCGAGTTCGGCTATGCGCGGAAAACCCGTTCGCCCAATCTGTACGAGCGCTACGCTTGGTCGACCGGCGGTATGGCCATGCGCATGATCAACATGACCGGTGACGGAAATGGCTATGTCGGCAACCTCGATCTGGAGCCGGAAACCGCCCATACCGTCAGCGCGTCCTTCGACTGGCATGATGCCGGCCAGGAGGAGTGGGGTCTGACGTTGTCGCCCTACTACACTTACGTCAATGATTACATTGATGCCCGTCGCATCGACCCAGCCGACACTTCTACCGACGCCTTCGTTTACCTCCAGTTTGTCAATCAATCCGCACACATGTATGGCGTGGATATCTCCGGCCAACAGGTGCTGGCGGAAAACACCCAGTACGGTGATTTCAGCGCAACTGGCATGTTGAATTACGTCCGTGGCAAGAACAAGACTACCGGTGACAACCTCTATAACATCATGCCGCTGAATGCTCAGCTGGCAGTAGAGCATCGTACAGGCAGCTTGACCAATATTATCGAGCTTGAGCTGGTGGATGAGAAGACCCGCATCTCACAGGTCAGAAATGAAATTCCGACTAAGGGGTATGGCCTGTTCCACCTGCGGAGCAACTACCAGTGGAAACAGGTCCGTTTTGATTTCGGCATCGAGAACATTCTCGACAAGTTCTACAATCATCCGCTGGGCGGTGCCTATCTCGGTGAGGGCAAGACCATGACCGGAACCGACGTTCCTTGGGGAGTCCCGGTTCCGGGCATGGGGCGTTCGCTCTATGCTGGAGTGAACGTCACGTTCTAGCGGAAATTGTTGTCTGCACTTTTTTAACGCCGGCGTCAGTCGGCGTTTTTTTTTGAATCAATCCGGCAGTTGAAAAGGCACAGAATTTCTAACAATCCCAATCGCAGTTCACTGAAACTGGGTTAGTGTTACCGATATATGCTGGTTCTGTGCAGCCACCTTATTCCACACCCCCGCGTTTTCCACCAGGTATGGATTTGTGTAAGGCGCCACTGGATCATCATATCCTGAGAGGCCAACCTCCACCTCTATAGCGCCATCCACCAAGGACGGAGCAGTATCCAGATAATTGCTAAACCCAATGGTCTGTACAATGGTTTGCACCCCATCAGTTGCCGATATATCACGAGAAAAAATACACTCGCTCATCTTTGTCCCGGCATCTGCCAAATGCAGTAACTCCTGATCACCTCTTTGCAGGCAAAAATTACCCATATGCGCTCTCAACGAAAAGGTTCCCCGAAATCCAGCTGCGGACAGATGATCCAGCACCTGTGAAAGCCAGGAAACCCGCTTATCACCAAAGGGTACGTGATTATATGCAAATGTACCCTCACGGTTCATCGCCCACTCCAGTGCATGCACAAGCGATTTATTATCCTGTGTATTCTCCGCATTCAATGGCAATGCCTGCTGGGACACAAGACTCTCTTGCTTGACAGTCAACTGCTCAAGCATGTTCACCTGATTGGCAAGTCTCCCTCGCTCCTGTTCAAGCGCAGCCAGTTGGCCGGCATATTTTTTCTGCTCCAGATTGCTCTCCTTGCCGATGGTCCAATAGAGCAGCGCACCGAAAAACAGCAGCAGTACCAATAATCCTCCATTCGAAAGCCGGCCAGCTTTTTTATCCAGCGTGAGTCTGGCTTCCGATAATTTCCCATCGACATCATCAAAACGCTGTAACAGGTTTTGCTGGGTCTCTTGCGATGTGACCTGGAATTCCTGATTAATCAACCGATGTTGATGTGCCAGCATCCGCGCTATTCTCTTCCTTGTCTGATCATGGTTTCGGACTGACTCAACACTATTGACCGACTCCACCAACCCTGTGCCGCCTACAGAGACTTCATACGTGGCGTTGCTCTCTACATCGAAATCTTCCACGTGATCCAGTACCACTTCCGTGGACTCGTGCGCTGTGAGCAAATTGAGTTGCTCCATTGCGCTTTGCACCTCTTCTTTCCCCATCAGTTTCGGTAACACACCAACTGCACCAAGGGCGCGTGCCTGGCTGACTGTCAGTCCCTCCTCTCGGGAGGTGTACATCATTACAGGGATTTTCGATGTTCTGGCATTCGACTTGAGCACTCTCAAGGTCTGGTAGCCATCCATCCCCGGCATTTCGAAATCCATGAAAATGGCATCGGGAAGTTTTTTTACCAAATAATCAACGGCGGTGCCGGCAGATTCAACGCTGTCGATATCAACATCGTACGTGATCAGCTTTTTTTTCAGGACTTCCCTGGCAGTGCGGGAATCGTCCACGATGAGAACGCATTTTCGGGTCATGCTCAGTCCGTGTAAATAAAGACTATTTCCACGCGGAATAATGGCGCGGGCTATCGTAATAGCGCTCATTTTTGCACTGCAAGCCTACAACTTATATGGGGAGTAATACCCAATGATCAACTGGATTGAAGTTAGATGTGAGCTTCAGTCAGGTGACAGAGAGTGGAAAAAGAAATTCTTTGAAAGGTGTTTTGTTTAGGTTTTGGAGCAATGCAAAAAGAGCTGGATTCACCGGCGATGAAGCGGGAATAGACGGGGATGAGTCCGGCCATGGTGGCCGGCGCAGCCGTATTAATCCTCAATTTAACGTTTCATTTATTACCCAAAGACAATAAAGCCGAAAGCCGGCACGCGAACATGAATGGCGGATCCATTGCGTGCCTGAACCGGAGTCTTCTGTCCTTGCAGCCTCGAATCGGTGGAGACTAGGCAGGTGAGCTCTCCGGCTGCTTGATGGGTGGGATGGTCAAGGGTAACCCAAACTTCCAAATCCTTGTCCGCAGTGTTGATGGCGCAGAGGCATTCGCTGCTTGCGAACATGCGTGACCAGGCCACGACCCATTTCAGTTGTTCACCCACAAGTTCAGGGTAGTAGAAGTGCTCTCCATCCTGCGAAACCTGCCGCAGGTATTGACGGCCACGGCGCAGAGCGATGTGTTTTTTTCGGGTTTCACTCAGGCGTTGGATGAACTGATAGGTTTCATGGTTTTCTTTGAAGAAGTGCTTGCCGGTGCTCTGAAACGAACCGAAGGGGCCACCAAACATGCACTCCCTCAGGAAGGCGTCACTGTAGGCGTCCTGCTCTTTGCGCGGATCGGAACCATTAAAGTTCTGCTCGGTGCCGTAGTAGATGCAGGGGATCCCCGCCGTGGTGAGATTCAACCCCAGCGCCAGGGGAAGGTAACGGTAACTCTCCGGGTGGTCTCCACAGAAGCGATACTTATGCTTGGTGCCCACCTGATCGTGGTCATCGAACATGGTGACGATGTGCTTCGCGTACCATTGGTGCGTGTGTTTGTCGTCCAGAAGGCTGTTGCGGAACAGGTCGAAGTAGCCTTCATGTTCGTCGGTATCAGGGTTGCCCGGACTGCGGTAGCCTTTGGCCAGGTATTCCAGTTTGTCCGGGATGTCGTTAATGCCCAAGGCGGCATCGATGCCGGTTGTATTGACCAGATTCACTGCGTGGCCACGCCCGCCGGTGATCTCTCCGATGATGTAGAAGTTCTCCTTGCCGAGGGACTGGGCGAACTCGTGGATAACGTTGGCGAAGTAGCGCACAGCGCCAGGCTCCATGTGTTTTACGGTATCCAGGCGGAAGCCGTCGATATCGGCATAAGCGATCCAGAACTGGTAGACCTTGCAGAGTTGTTCCAGGGTTGGGGAGTGGTGAAATTCCCGGATACGACGCTGAACGTCCCAGGCGATTGCCGGATCTTTGTTGGCCCGGCCATGATTAAGCTCCTTCAGGCTGAAGAAGTCGCCGTCCAGGTACTCAGGGTAGGCATCCCAATTCCGGATTTGCCCCTGTGCAGCCCAGCTTTCAGGGGAGTGGAATTCGCTGGGCCAGACGGCACTGTCCGGCCATGCGTCGGGATGGGTTTCCATATGTTCGAATGGGACACTGCCGGGATCGCCCTGCCTTTTCCGGTAACCCTGAACCGGCCAGCGTCTCCCCTGGTGATAGAAATAGGTATGATTATCCCGGTAGGTAAAGACATCCCCGGCATGATTGAGGATGATGTCGAGAATCACCCGGATACCGGTCTCATGGGCTGCCGCCACGAACGCTTTTAGTTGCTCGCGGGTTCCATAGTGGGGATCCACGTCGAGAAAGTTTTGAATGCCGTAGCCGTGGTAGTCGTCACTGTCCGTTACCTGCTTGAAGACCGGACTCAGCCAGACGGCGCTGATGCCGAGGCGCTTGAGATATCCCAGTTTGTCCTTCAGGCCGGAGATGGAACCACCGCACCAGCCGCGACCATCCTGAAACCATCGATCCCAATCTGCCCTGAAAGCGTCATGTTGGAGCTTGAAAAGCGGTGTGGAGCGATTTTCGTCCCGGGTTACCGGATCGCCCTCAATGTTGGAGAAGTTCCCGAACTCCTTTCCGTCGGAGAAACGGTCAACAAAGAGAAAGTAGAGTAGTTCATTCTCCCAGGCGGTGGGAGAGGGGTAGTAATTGCGTTTGTTGATAAGGTCGGCAAAAACGATCTCCGCCAGACTCTGTTCCACCTGAGGCTGAATAGGCATGTCGGATACCTCCATGTTGACAGGATAGACTATCCTTATGCTGGCTGAAGTGCCATCACATCAGGAATACAGTTTGTGCCTTTTTTGTTTTGGGATTTGACCTCCCTGGTTCCCAGTGTCCTAATCTGAAATGCCGCTTCAGAGGGTTTGAGCGGTGCTCTCCTCCGGTCTTTCGCCATTAAGTCCCGGAAGCGGGTAAGGATGCCCCGCGCTTGCCCAATTAGGGTCCATGAAGTTGAGCGCCTATGTTTTTTGGTAATACCCGTTGACTATGGGGAAAAGCTATATATAATCTGAGGTACCTGAAAGTACGTCTTATATTTATGTTTATGCACGCTTTTTCGATGACAGTCTTTAGTACCTCGTCCTGTTTTTTCATAAGTAATAGCAAAGCTTCCAGTTAAACGGCCTGTCAAAAGGCTTCAGTTACTCTTGATTTAATAGGATATGATTATGTCTACTACCACCGGTACCGTTAAATGGTTCAACGAATCTAAAGGTTTTGGTTTTATCGAGCAGGAATCCGGCCCCGATGTGTTCGCACACTTCAGCGCCATCACCGGCTCGGGTTTCAAAACTCTGGTTGAAGGCCAGAAGGTCGAGTTCACTGTTACCCAGGGTCAGAAAGGTCCCCAGGCAGAGAACATCGTACCGCTCTAAGTTGTTGAGCTGCGATTTGGCATTGCATTGAACGCAATGCAGGTCTCGTTCCCTTTTGGGAGTTGATGACTGGAAAAGGCAGGACCTGACGGTTCTGCCTTTTTTATTGCCTGAAGGTGTGGCTCGCTTTGAGCCTGTCGATATCTCCTTGAATGAGTGCTGGCAGGTTATAGGATTAAGTGCTAAAAATAGAATAATTCCTTATTCTGGTACCCTGGATGTCTGGTTCATGATTACTGAAAGGAGTCAGGTAAATGCCACTTGAGTTGGGTGATCTCCGCCTCTATATGGGGCCGCAAGAACTGGGCGGCCCGGATGATCTCGAATCTCCCATAGTGGAGTTTATCGAGCAGGCACAAAAAAGGCTCGATGTAGCCATTCAGGAACTTGAGTCTGAACCGATAGCCCGGGCTTTGGTTAACGCTGCGCAGAATGGGGTCAGCGTCAGGCTCGTGCTCGAGGGGGACTATCTCATCGAGCGCGAAGATCTTGACGATGTGTTTGTCCGGTGTGGTAAAAAAGAGCAGAACCGTTCGATGCTAAACGCCCTTCATCGCGCTGGCATCAATGCAAAACTCGACTATAACCCCAGGATATTCCATCAGAAATTTGTAGTTCGGGATCGCAGTGCTGTACTCACAGGCTCCACCAACTTCACCCCTACCGGTACCCAAAAAAACCTGAATCATCTTGTTACTATCCAGGATGAGAAAGTCGCCAGGGAGTATGCCGTCGAATTCCGTGAGATCTGGAGTGGTGCCTTTGGGAAACGTCACTTCAAAAGCCGTAAAGCGCCGAAGGAGGTCGATGTGTCGGGTATCAGGGTCAAGGTCCTGTTCGCGCCCGATCACGGCCCCGAGATGGAGATCATGAAGCAGATGCTGAAGGCGCGAGAGCGGATCGATTTTGCGATTTTCACCTTCTCCAAGTCCTCGGGTATTGATGATGCCATGATTGCACGCCGGTTGGGGGGGATTCCGATCAGAGGCGTCTTTGATGCAGGGCAGGGCAATCAGCACTGGGCTGCGAGCAAGGGACTTGCCGAGAGTGGTGCCGAAGTCTATCTGGCGCGAAAGGGGCGGGGTTGGAGTCCCGGGCGACTCGGAAAGCTGCACCACAAGCTGATGGTTCTCGATGACAGCGTCATCATTGCCGGAAGCTTTAACTACACGAAACCCGCAAATACACTTAACGATGAGAATATTATTATCATCGGTAATTTAGAGGAAGGCAGGGCGGCATCACGTGACGCTCAAGCCAGTTTGTGCCGCTATGCCAGAAAGGAGATCGACCGTATTATTGACAAGCATGGACACAAACTGACAAGTGGATAGCTTGCCTGGATGACCCATCTGAAACCTACCGAACGCATGAAATACGAGAGCATTGCTTCTTAACCTGAATCATTAATAATGGTATTTTAAAGTCGGTTGATTTCTCTCCATTTAGCTAAACTATATCGTATGAAAGAACAGAAAGAGGAAAGTGCCAGCCCGGCGCTGTTTCACCCCGATACACCGGATCAGGCAGGTGAGCTTTTTCGCTTGACCATCCCTTTGCTCGCCAAACATCAGCTTCCCACAAACCCTGTTAACTTCTCCCTCTTCTACAATTATATGGCGGGAAGAGATGCCCGTTTGAAGGAGAAGCTCGACAGCTTTCTGGAGGGTCAGGGAGATTGGTCACAAGAGGGTGCGGATAAACTCTTCCGGCGTTTCCTCTACAGTTGTGATGAAGTGGTCCTGGACGATCTAAGAGAGGAACTGCTTGCCATTGTCGCCCAGACTATCGGTGTGCTGGTGGACATTGCAGGCAAAGCCGCTATCTCAAATGAAAAACTCGAACGGTACATCAACTGTTTAGCCGAGAGTCAGAAGGCTGAAGATGTGCTTTCTGTCGTGACTAACATCATGTCGGATACTCGTGCTCTGGCGATGGAGAGCAAACGGTTGGAGAGCCAGTTGACGACCTCTTCCGATGAGATGGACAAACTCAAGAATGAGTTGGAGTCTGCCAAGCAAGAGGCATACGTCGATGTGCTGACGGGTGTCTTTAACCGTCGGGGTTTTGATCAAACACTGAATCATTTGATTGCTGAAACAGAGCGCCGACAGGCAGCTAACTTTTCGCTGATACTGGTGGATCTGGATCAGTTCAAAGAGATCAATGATACACATGGGCATCTCGTGGGCGACAAGGTACTGAACGCAATTGGGAAACTTCTGAAAACTCATACCAAGGGGAGTGATAGCAGTGCCCGTATTGGGGGGGATGAGTTTGCGCTCCTGCTCCCGGAAACGAGTATATCAAGCGCCTTTAGCCTGGCGGAAAATCTACGGAAAAATATCAAAAAGCTGATTCTTAAGCGCCCGAGCACTGGTGAGACGCTGGTGGATGTCTCTGCCTCATTGGGTGTTGCATCGTTCAGGTTGGGGGAATCCGCAAATGATTTTCTTAGCCGGTGTGATAAATCCATGTATCGGGCGAAGAAGCTTGGGAAGGGTAGGGTGGTTCTGGCCGACTAGAGATTTTTCCCAAACCTGCAGAGAAACTCATGCGGTTTTCGTGTTACCAGAATGTCGATAACTCCATGATTAATAAAGTATTCTTTTCGAATATGTGCCTGTAAACTTCATTTGTCCGGTCGGTAAAGTTGACAGGCCAATTTTTTTGCTAATCCGTACGCAAAAAACTACAATCAGAACGTTAGTCTACTGTTTGAGTGGGCTGTTTTACTAACATTACAGAGGTTCTTCAAATGTCTGAACAGCAAACAGGCACCGTTAAATGGTTCAATGATGAGAAGGGTTACGGATTTATCCAAAGAGAAAATGGTGCCGATCTCTTCGTCCATTTCCGCTCAATCGTAGGGACTGGTCGCCGGACTCTGGCGGAAGGACAGTCAGTTCAGTTCACCGTAGGTGAAGGGAAAAAAGGTCCCCAGGCTGAAGACGTAACGCCGCTGTAATTTTTTACACCACAGCCTTTTGGAAGACCGGCCAGGCTTGACCTGACCGGTCTTCTCTACAATCCAACACTACCCACCAGCGGGATATTGCCTCGCCGGAATCTCTCTTTCGTCTCGAAACTTCCTCACTCTGTCTTATTCCTCCGGCTTTGGCGTCCGTAATGATGGCCGGTATAGGGTAATGTGACGAACGTAGGGTGCGCCATGCGCACCAAAATAAGCGCAGGTTGCACCCTACCAACGGATGCTCATGTAATGCAGTGGGGCTTTTGCTCCGATAGATCGAACCCCTCTGGTCTTTTCGATGCCTCTCCAGCGGTTTCACGTACCAGTTTGGGGACCATATACCCCGGCAGCTGGGATAGCAGGCCACTGTATAATGAATGGATACGCGCTTGCTCGACCTCGAAATGGGCGGCTCCCTCCACTCGATCCAGCAGATGAAGATAATAGGGCATGACCCCCGCCTCGAACAGGCGTTCACTGAGTTCCACCAATACCGCAGTCTGATCATTGACGCCACGCAGCAACACGCTTTGGTTCAGTAGGAGTACGCCGGCCTTCTGCAACGCCTTCAACTTCCCGGTCACTCTGCAGGAGAGTTCGCGAGGGTGGTTGGCGTGTATCACCAGAACAGATTTGAGATGGTTTTTCCGCAGATGGGTGAGTAGTTCAGGAGTGATGCGCTCCGGAAGGACGACCGGCAGACGGCTGTGCAGACGCAGGCGCTGCAGATGGGGGATTTCGCTGAGTTGCTGCATCCACCGGCCAAGCTTTTCATCATCCAGCATCAGCGGGTCGCCACCGCTGAGAATGACCTCGTTGATTGTTGGATGTTCGCGTAGGTAGGCGAGCAACGCTTCCCACTGGCGAGGCGTGGCACTAGCGTTTTCGTAGGGATAGTGGCGCCGAAAACAGTAGCGACAATGAATGGCGCAGGCGCCGGTGGTGATGAGCAACGCGCGTCCATGGTATTTGTGCAGCAGTCCGGTAACCGCATGGGCTTCCAGGTCGCCGACGGGATTGCGGGAGAAACCCTGGACATGCACCGACTCACTCTGAAGTGGCAGGACCTGACGCAGGAGCGGATCCCCTGGGTCGCCTCTCCTCATCAGGTCCGCAAAACCTCTGGGCACGCGCATGCTGAATTCGGCGCTGGATTCCACTGGAATGCTGTCTTGTTCGATTCCGAGGTAGTCCAGCAGCGCCTTCGGTCGGGTAAATGCCTCGCTGAGCGCCTGCTGCCAAAGAGGAGTCTGCAAAGTTAACCCACTCTCAGGTATGATATGCGCCGCAATCGATATGTTTCGTGAGGAAGTCATGGCAAGTTACAGCACCAGCGAGTTTAAGGGCGGCCTGAAGATAATGATGGACGGTGATCCCTGCTCCATCATTGAGAACGAATTTGTTAAACCAGGCAAAGGCCAGGCCTTCAGCCGGGTAAAGATCCGCAACCTGAAGACTGGCAGGGTGCTTGAGAAGACCTTCAAATCCGGCGAGTCGGTGGAAGCGGCTGATGTCATGGAGGTTGACCTGCAGTATCTCTATGCTGATGGTGAATTCTGGCACTTTATGGATCCGGAGACCTTCGAGCAAGTCAGTGCTGACGAAAAAGCCGTCGGCGATACCATAAAGTGGATGAAGGAGCAGGATCTCTGCACCATTACCCTTTGGAACGGTTCCCCCATCATCGTTGCGCCGCCGAACTTCGTGGTGCTGACTGTTACAGATACCGACCCGGGCCTCAAGGGGGATACCTCCGGCAGCGGCGGCAAACCAGCGACCCTTGAGAGCGGCGCCGTGGTTCGGGTGCCGCTTTTTGTCCAGATCGGTGAGATGATCAAAGTCGATACTCGCACCGGCGAGTATGTTTCCCGCGTCAAGGAAGGTTGACCTCCGGCAACCCGGCAAATTCGGATTGGCGCCCTGTCGCCACGCAGGAGATGCTGCGGGCACGGGCAGGGCTGCTGGCGGATATCCGGACATTTTTCAGACAGGCAGGGGTCTTGGAGATCGAAACCCCCGTCTGCTCCCGCTTTGGGGTGACCGACCCCTCCATAGAGAGTTTCACCACCCGTTACACCGGTCCCGGTGCGGCACGCGGGGAGACCCTCTATCTCCACACTTCTCCGGAATTCCCCATGAAACGCCTGCTGGCGGCTGGCAGCGGGCCTATCTACCAGATCTGCAAGGTATTCCGGGGAGGGGAGCTCGGCACCCGGCACAATCCGGAGTTTACCCTGCTTGAGTGGTATCGGCCGGGGTTTGACCACTTTGGCCTGATGGATGAAGTGGCGTCCCTGGTGAATGATGTACTGCCGTCCTCCCTGCCGGTGGAACATGTGAACTACGGGGAGGCTTTTCAGCACTATCTTGGCATCGACCCGCACGCTGCTTCGGCTGAAAGCTTGCGCCAATGCGCCATCGATGCGGGCATATCCGATGCGGAAACCCTGTCACTGGATAATGCTGATGCCTGGCTCGACCTGCTACTGACCCAGCGCATCGAGCCCCACCTTGGCAGGGAGCGGTTGAGCTTTTTATTCGACTATCCGGCGAGTCAGGCGGCATTGGCAAAGGTGCGTCAGGGTACGCCAGCCGTGGCTGAGCGTTTCGAGCTCTATCTGGAGGGGATTGAGATTGCCAACGGCTTCCATGAACTGACCGATGCTCAAGAGCAGCAGCGTCGATTCGAACAGGAGAATGCGACCCGTGAAGAGAGGGGCTTGCCGACAGTACCGATGGACAGAAATTTACTATCCAGTCTGGCGTCCGGGATGTCTGAATGTGCCGGTGTTGCCCTGGGTATAGACCGGCTCTTGATGCGAGTGACGGGTGTGCCGTCTATCGAAGAGGTGTTGGCATTTCCCTATCTGCGTGCCTGAGGGGGGGAGTCGAAAGCGGGTATAGCGCCAGAGCTAGAGCCGTAGGGTGGATAAGTGAAACGCATCCACCTTTTCCAGCAACCATCCCGGTGGATGCGCTGTGGCTTATCCACCCTACCGCTCTGTCGAAGCCGGGATCATGCGCCGTCGTAACCCGACAAAACCACTGCAATCAATAATAGACCGAGAGATAGAGCCGCATCACACTGGCGGAGAGTTCGTAGAGCGGTTCCTGTCCTACGGCTTCCGACTGGCTGATATCACGGAAATCCCGGTAGTTGAAATAGAGATAGTTGTAGGCGAGATTGAGGCTGGCGCTGTCCAGCAGTTTCCAGCTCTCCCGTTGCAGTTTGTAACTCATTCCGAAGCCGACCGAGTGGCTGGAGTAACTGCTCAGCTCCTTGTCACGCGCCAGGTAGTTCTGTGACTGAACCCGCGGGAATAGGTCGCTGTAGAAATCTGCAGCGTTCTGGGTGTAATAGCGGTAGTTGAGATCGAAGGTCCAGTTGTCTCCCAACGGGTGAGTGTAGCCGAGTTCGGTATTGTGGGCTGTGATACCCCAAGTGTCGGAGAAATAACGATACTCTCCCGAGATCGCCGCACGGTAAGGCAGATGGTAACGCAGGCGGGCCGATAGTGCGTTGCTGGTACGGGTCCGGGGGTAGACTTCGGATTCAAAGCTGTAACCTGTCGTGCTGGATGCATCCAGATAACGCACCGAGCGGTAGGGGTTATTGAGGAAACCCTCGTCAGCGATGGTCTCCCAGGAGAGGGCGAACAGGGTGTTGGCGGTGACCACCTGATTCAGGGCGAGACTGAAGCTGTTACGCGTCACCTCGTCGCTGAAGTCAGCGTCACCGTTGCGCCGTACTTCATCACTGCCCCGGCTGTAACCCAGGGTGACGTTGGTGAGGTCTCCGAGCAGATCCTGGCCGATGCTGAAGTGGATCGTATCGGCGCTGTAGTCACTCTCCTCGCTGCTGGTATAGCCGAGGTTCATCTGCGAGTCGCCATACAGGTAGTCCACCGATGCGCTGGTTTCAGTGCGATTTTCGGTGTAGGGGCTGGCGGTGGTCACCACGTCAATGGAGGCGCTGGAGATGGCATCGACATAGTAGTTGGCGGAGGCAGATATGCTCTCGCCGAACTGCTTGCGTACCAGGATGGAGGGGCCGCTGACTGTCACCCCGCCACCGTCATAGATGTGGTACATGGCATCTGCCCGTTCCTCAGGCAGTTGTGCCGCCAGTACCGGCAAGGCAACGGTCAAGCTGCCGATCAGCAGCAGTCGGTTCGTTCGTTTGATCTCAGTTACAGCCACAGCCGCCTCCCTGACCACCTTCGGCGCCGCGTGCTGACTCTCGTGCCTGATAGACATGGTGCAGGTAGCTGTCTGCCACCGGATTGCGACTGAAGCTCATGATCGGATCGGCCAGTTTTGCCCGTTCGTAGGGTTTGACCCAGGGTTCCACGGCGCAACCAGCCAATGACGTCAGCACCAGGAGCACCGCAGAGAGAGTGATCGCTTGCATGATCTACTCCTTCACCAGCTGCCGAATCTGCTCCTGATAGGCTTGCTCGTAACCGGGCCGAAAACCTTGATGCAGGAATCGTTGATTGCCGTCCCGGTCGATCAGCAGGGTGGTCGGCATGGCGGAGACGGCATAGCTTTTGCTGACCCGGTTGTCACTGTCGAACAGGATTGGAAAGCTCACTCCCAGCTCCCTGGCCAGCTTGCGTACCTTGGAATCATCCTGCTCCACATTGATCCCCAGCAGGGTAAACCCGAGCGGCTGGTAACGTTGATAGAGCTCTTCAAGCAGCGGCATCTCCTGTCTGCAGGGGCCGCACCAACTTGCCCAGAAATTGATCATCACCACCTCTCCGCGCAGTTCGCTGAGACGCAGATTCTCACCGTTCAGACTCTTCAGGGTGAAGTCGGGTGCCAGCTGAGTGGCCGCCCATAGTGGTGTGAAATGCAGTGATAGCATTAGTGCCAGGACGGTCAATATTGGGTGTCGTTTGGCAGTGTTTATCATTCTTAAGACTCCTGGTTTCAAAAGAACAGGCTCAGACCGGCACTCAGTTCGAGGTTGTGAGTGGTTTTATCCTCTCCCAGCAGGTCGCTGTTGAAGAGGTGGTCCCGCACGTCAAGATGCAGGGCAAAGGCATCGGTGAACAGGAAGCGGTAACCCAGTCCGAGATTGGCGCTGAAATGGTCGTCACCCGCGAAGGTGACATTGCCGACGCCGCCGATCAGGTAGAGATGGCTGTTGAAGGCCCGTCCCTTGCCGATAAATACCTCTCCGGGCAACAGGTTGTAACCCAAAGAGAGGTTGTAGTAGGTGAAATCGCGTTCGCTGTCGGTGAGCAGCTGTGCACTACCGCTTAACAGTTCATAGCTGGTCTTGCTGGCACGGGAGTAGCCTGCATCCGCCTCCAGGAAAAAATCTTCGCTGAGGTGGTAGTTGAGACGCGCGCCGTAGACCGGGTTGGTGCCAAAGTCCTCGATACTGAGCGCACCTGCAAACAGGCTGATCTCGAAGTCTTCGGTGTCGATCTCAGGCTCGACGATCTCGCGCCGATCGAGGTCGGGCAGAATCACCGGCTCCCTGCCGCTCTCCATCCCCCCTGCCGCTGACAGGGATTGCCAGGGCAGCAGTGCTATCAGCAGCCAGAAGCCGACCGATCGTCTGATCGGTCGGCTTTTCAGAAGAAGAAAGCGATACCTAATTTCCATTCCGAGTACTCCTCGTTGTCGTCACGACTGGTGAACACCAGCCGGTTTTTGTATTCACCGCGCAACATGAAACGGCGCCCCAGGTAGAGGCGTGCTCCGAGTCCCACGTTCGCGGTCTGGTCAGTGCGGTCCTCGCTCTGCACCAGGGTGCTGCGTGGCCGCGTGTGGATGAGGCCGGTGCCAATGGTGAAGAAGGGTGAGATTCTCCACTCAGGGAAAGGCTGGGCAACAAGATTTATGTCTGCCATCAGTTGGCTTGAGACGTCCCCCAAGGCGTGGGAGAAGGCGAGCTCGGCACTGAGATTCTGCGACAGGGCGAAGCCGCCGTATGCGCTGAGCAGGGCGGCGCCTTCAAAATAGCCGCCCAGCAGGCCCGCTTCCCAGCGGCGTCGGCTGAAGTCGTCCAGTCGAGGTGCATCCAGACGCAGCGGCTCGCCCTGCTGGTCTAGGTTTCCACTGAGCTGATCCAGATGGACCCAACCCTCAACGCCTTTGTGGGTACGCAGCTTGAACCAGTCGGTGCGGCGTTTGAGAACCTCCACCCATTCGCCCCGCCCCACGGCATGAATAGAGGGAAAGGCGCGTCCGGGGCCGGTCTGCAACTCAATGTAGGGCGCGCTGATCTCCACCTCCCGGTAACGCTCTTCCGCTGCAGCAAGCGTACTCAACAGCCAGAGCGGAAGCAGGTAGATCAGGGATAAGCGAGGGCGGGCAGAGGCCATCGGGTTCAATCTTCGACGGGAATGTCGAAGGGGTTGTTCCAATACTGGGCACCGATGTCGAGCCATTCGGACAACAGCCGCAGTTCGGCCTGGCCCAGGTAACCTTCGTGGGAGCCGCCCACCGTGAAGCGGTCAAAAAAATAGCTGGTCTGTGAGGAACCGGCCCGCATCGAGGGACCGGGGGCGCGTACCGTCACCATAATCGGGATAGGCAGGCCGTCGGCGTCAAGGATAAGATCACCGTCAGCGTCGGTTTCAAACAGGAGATTGCCATCGCCGTCGGTGTCCTGTACCAGCTGGTCCAGCAACAGGCCGTTGATGATCTCCTGCACATTGTCGGAAAAGAGCAGTTCCCGGTAGGCTTTGAAATGGTCGGATTGAGCGTCCGAAGGACCGTCACTCAGGTCGAGCTGGCCGGCGGAAACCTGCAATGCGCCGTTTTCGTCGGTGGTTCCATGGCACAGGTTACAGCGGCGATCTTCAATCAGCTGGCCATTTTCGTCGAGCAGCGGACGTGGGACATTCCAGAGAGGATGGAAATGTTGTTCATAGTGGATCACCGTGCGGCAAAGACGGGACCAGTTCTGCTGGCAGGACTCGGTGGTGGGAGCCGGTGCGCTCACGTCGGCGTAGCGATAGCTGAAAGCGGGATCCTTTGCCCGCACAGCGGGGTCGGTCCAGTGATCCTCAAACAGCAGGTCGACGTTGGGACTGAGGGCGGCGCAGTCACTCTGACAACTGATGCGGCCGCGGGCCTGGGCCATGGTCTCGCCCAGGTTGGCCCAGATCGCCGGATCGCTGTTGGGAAAGGGCAGGCCGTCACCCAGGGCGCCGACGTTGACTGCGACCGGCAGGGCATCCTTGCGGCCGTGAGGTACGGTGTCGTCAGGGTCGTGACAGCCGTGGCACGTGAGTGTTTCTCCGGGACGCAGATGCAGCCAGTGGTCATGGCGATCGCCGATCCGTTGCCCATTCCGGTCGAGCAGACTGAAGCTGAAAGGGGTGTCGGCCGGAACCTTGATATTCACCGAGCCGTCGGGTTCGATGGGGGCGTAACCGAGGATCTCTCGCATTCCCAGGCTTCGGTTGCGGCCAAAGGCGCTGCCGGGTATATCCAACAGATCGTCGGGAGGGAGTGCCACCGGTTTGAACAGACGCAGGAAACGCAGGGGACGCTGGTCGGCTGTGGTCAGCGCCGGATCTGCCAGGCTGACAAGGTCGGGAACGGCAGTGTCCTGGCCATCCAGATCGTAAACGCTGCGGATCTGCAGCAGCCCTACGCCCTCTTCCGCCAGCAGAATATCGGGAATATTGTCAAAGATTATGCTCGGGGCTTTGCGTGCCTGTAACGCCACCACCTCTTCGTAGACCACTCCGTCGGTGGGGCTGAGCACCGGCATCTGGGTTGTCTCGTCCGGGTCATAGACGTAGATGCCGTAGAGTGGGGGGGCTTCCACGGCGCGGGGGTCGGCAAGATTTTCCTCTGTGCAGGGCAGGGTAAGGTTCTCGATTCGCAGGCGGCACTGACTCCAGCTCAGCAGAAGCCGGTCTGTGCCGTCCCGGAGCGGAAAGGCGTCACGGTAGCGGCCGCCGGTGGAAGGGGCGCTATCGGTGCGCACCAGGTTTATCGTGGCCGGCGGCTGGGCTGTGCCCGGCAGGGTTTCGCCGCCGCTGAGCGGACGGTTGTGGTCGACGAAATTATCGATATCGATCCGCACCAAATCGCCACCATCCAGATTGTTGAAGGGTCGCAACAGGGCCAGCAAGCCGCCATCAGTTAGTTCGCGGGGGCGCAGGAACTGCACCGCTGCGCCGTCAGTCCCCGTGTTGTGGCTGTCGGCGCCGTAGAGAAGCTGTAGATTAGTGCCGTCAGGATTCATCTGATAGAGGTCGATTGCCTCGTTTCCACTGCGTTCCCAGCGGCTAAACACCACCCGTCCGTCGCTCAACACTGTGGGGTCCAGGTCGTGACTCTGATTGAAGGAGATCTGCTGGATGTCGCTGCCGTCCGCCTGCATCACATGCAGCACGAATATGGGCTCCTGGCCGGATTCGTTAATCGCGGCGTACTGCGGCTTGCCTTCGTCCAGCAGCAGTGCTTTGGCACTTTTCTGCCGGCTGGAACTGAATAGTATCCGGCCGTCCGGCAGGTAGTGGGGGGCGATGTCATGGCCCGCTTCTGCATGGAGATCGGAGGTGATGACACGGCGCAGACTATTGTCGGCATAGTTGTACTCCCAGATGTTCCAGCTCGGCTGGTCTGCCTCGTCCAGGCCTTCGATCAGAGGCAGGCGAAGTGAGAACAGCAATTGCTCGCCATCATAGGAGACCTGCAGATCCCGAACGTCCCCCTCTCCACTAGTGAGCTGACCAGTGAGATTGTGCTCACTCGCACTGGGTGAAGCGCGCTCGCGCAGGTAGAGATCGGTGCCTGCATTGAAGGTGATCAGGCGGCGCATGTCCTCCTGTTCGATACCGGTGACAGGGCGTTTCACATAGGCAACCGGGTGGTCCACTACCACGGGGTCGGCTGTCTGCTCAGCTCCACCGCAAGCAACCAATAAGATTGGAGCCAGGATGCCGGAAATGTATCGGCATGCAGCCGGATGTTTCTTAAGAAAAGTAAACAAGAACATCAGTCGATGATTTCCATAATCCATTATTAAATACTCAAATTTCAGAGTTCAAGCCATCCGGAAAAGATGGAGGGTGGTGTTTAATTCATCTGGTAGGGTGCGCTGCGCGCACCCTACGTTCTTCACATTTAGAGAAGCCACACTCCATGCCAACCACCACCATGAACTCCGAAACTTGAGTTAAATAAATGATTGGCCCGATCCGTTAAGCAGAAAAATGTCAAACGAAATGTTTTTCTGGATTGGTAACAAAGATTTGTCACTGCTTTGTTTATTGCATTCGTCTCTTTTAATTCGTACTCAACCAAGTGAGCTCATTATGAATGGGAGAGCAGTATAAAAACTGCAAAGGTGGTCACATTGGGTGTGGTGGGATTCGTATCCAAGTCACAGAAACAACTCATCCATGCCTGCATTATTTAGTTCAAGAGATATTTATCAGGTCTTATTCTGAAGATAGAAGTGCTTCAGGCTATTGATAATAAAATAAGCATCTACCAATAAAAACATTGGGAAAATGATAATTTTAATTCGATAAGCAGAGCCGATGTTAATCGAAAAATATCACCGCCAAAAGTAGTTGGCTTGAATAGTAAAAAGCAGTTCCGTCTATTGCGAAGAATAAAATATTTTGTCGTAAGGCAATCGATATATATACAAGGTAGGGATAAAAATGGGTCTACATATAAGGAGGGGATTGTCCGTCAGTGATGCGCTGATGCTGGGTTGTCTGGTTCTATTCCTCGTTATCTCCCACCCATTGTTGGCGGGTGCAAAGGAACAGGCCCGTCGGATGCACGATCGCATTGCGGGGGTGCCGCCGAGCCAATTGGTGTTGGACCAAATGGAGACGGAGATAAACGTCAACGGCGACCCGGTTGCCGCGGCCTATATCGCCATGGAGAACCCGGCTTTCTACAATGTGACCCTGAAGAATTTTGCCGCTCCCTGGAGCAATGAGGAGCAGAGCGGTTTCGTGCCACTCAACGACTACACCGCCACGGTGATCGGCATGGTGCGCGACGAGGTGCCCTTCAATCAGTTGTTGTCGGCGGACCTGCTCTATATCGGTGATCCGGCCTTGGGCCTGCCCGGCTATTCCTCCGCAAACAATGATCACTACGAGGCGCTGGAGCAGCGCGGAATCGATCTCAAGGCAGGATTGGTGGCGACACAGCAGTCGGTGACCGGTGGTTTGCCGGTCTCCGCCACGGCCGGCATCGTGACCACCCGGCAGGCGGCCCTGGCATTCTTTTCTGCCGGGACCAATAGATCCATGTACCGATTCACCCTGTTGAATCAGCTGTGTGTCGACCTGGAACAGATCAAGGACACCATCCGTTCCGCTGACCGCATCCGTCAGGATATTCCCCGCAGTCCAGGCGGTGACAGCCGGCTTTTTCTCAACAACTGCATCGGTTGCCACACCGGCATGGATCCACTGGTTCAGGCCTATGCCTACTACGACTTCGATGAAAGCGCAGGTCGCCTCGTCTATACACCGGGCGTGGTACAAGCCAAGTACCTGATCAATGCCGACAACTTCAAATATGGCTATGTGACGACTGACGATCGCTGGGACAACTACTGGCGCACAGGACCCAACGCCCTGCTTGGCTGGGATCCGGTTCTGCCGGGTGGAGGCAACGGTGCCAAATCCATGGGTGTGGAACTGGCCAACAGCCAGGCGTTCGCCAGCTGTCAGGCAAAAAAGGTCTTCAAGAGCGTCTGTCTGCGGGAGCCGGTGGACGCCGCCGATTTTTCCCAGGTCGAAACCATGAGCGCTTCCTTCAAGTCCGATAACTACAGCCTGAAACGGCTGTTCGCCGAATCGGCGGTCTATTGCCGGGGTGATTGAGCGGTGGGGATGGTCAGCGGAGATATGAGGCTAAAGATGATAGGCGCTAAACAGAAAATGGCGTTGATTGGCGGGTTATGGCTACTTGCTGCTGTGTCGTTGAGCGGCTGCATGGAGGGGGTCAGCACCAGCGAGATCCCGTCAACCAGTGCCCAGGAGGAGAGCAGCTACAAGGGACCGGCGGCGCGTACCAGTGATGTCCAGGCGTTTCGGATCAGTCTGTGGGAGAACCTGCGTTCCAGCAGTCGTTGCGGTAACTGTCATGGTGAAACTGGTCAGGCGCCCCTGTTTGCGCGCAACGACGATGTCAATCTGGCCTACAATGCGGCCAATTCGCTGGTCGACCTGGTCAGCCCCGGCGATTCACGCCTGGTGAGCAAGACAGGTGGTGGACACAATTGCTGGCTTGCCAGTGATATTGCATGCGCAGACACCATCACTGCCTATATCGAAGCCTGGGCCAACAGCAGCGGTATTGGTGGTGGCCGTCAGATCGAACTCAAGGCCCCGACGATCAAGGAAGTGGGTGACTCGCGCATCCTGCCGGACGATTTCGGTCTCTTCTCTGTCACCGTCTATCCACTGCTTACCAGCCACTGTGCCGAGTGTCATAACGAAAATGCCGTCACCCCGGAGGCCCCCTACTTTGCCGGTCCCGATGTGGCGGTGGCCTACGCGGCGGTGGCTTCCAAACTCGATCTGAACCGGCCGGAGGCATCGCGCCTGGTGGTACGGTTGCGCACTGAGTTTCACAACTGCTGGAGCGGCGAATGCCTGGCGGATGCGGATGACATGGAGGCCCAGGTGGCTGCCTTTGCCGCCCAGGTACCGATCTCACAGGTTGATCCCGCGCTGGTGTTGAGCAAGGCCCTCAACCTTGCCGACGGAGTGATTGCCAGCGGTGGCAGCCGTCATGAGACAAATCAGATCGCCTTGTATGAATTCAAGACCGGTGAAGGTGATATCGCCTACGACACCAGCGGTGTGGAGCCGGGACTCAATCTGACCCTCAGTGGCGAAGTGGCCTGGGTCGGTGGTTGGGGGCTGGAGTTCAGCGGCGGTAAGGCACAGGGTTCCACTGGTGCCAGCAGCAAGTTGAATGAGCTGATTCAGGCCACTGGTGAATACACCATCGAGGCCTGGGTAGTGCCGGCCAATGTGACTCAGGAGGGCCCGGCTCGTATCGTCAGTTATTCCGGCGGCACGGATATCCGCAACTTCACCCTGGGGCAAACCCGCTATAACTACGACTTTCTGCAGCGTTCAAACCAGACCGGAGCGAATGGTGAACCTGCGCTCTCCACCGCCGATGCAGACGAGCGTCTGCAGGCCACAGAGCAGCATGTGGTAGTCACCTTCGACCCGGTCAACGGTCGTAGCATCTACGTCAACGGCCGCTTTACCGATGATCTTGATCCGGTTCCGGGTGGCAATCTGAACGATTGGGATGACACCTTTGCCTTGGTGCTGGGCAACGAGGTTTCGGGAAACCGTCCCTGGCAGGGCAAACTTCGCATGCTGGCGATCCACAATCGCGCCATGACGCCTGAGCAGATTGACCGCAATCTGACGGCTGGAGTGGGGGAGAAGTACTTCCTGCTGTTCAGCGTGAGTGAATTGGTGGGTTTGCCGGAGAGCTACATCCTGTTCGAAGTCACCCAGTACGATAGCTACAGCTATCTCTTCAACCAGCCCCGGTTCATCAGTTTGGATGCGGGCGTGCAGCCTACGGGTCTCCCCCTCGCCGGTATGCGCCTCGGCATGAACGGTCGCGAGGTGGAGGTGGGCCAGACCCACAACAATCTCGATCTCACTATTGGAGGCAGTGCCTATTCGGCTGAACAGGGCCAGCTGCTTTCGCCACTTGGAACGGCGATCGCCAGTGAGTTGGGCGTGGCGGGGGATGAATTCTTCCTCACTTTCGAACGGCTTGGCAGTCAGAGTAACGTCTATACGGAACCGCTGCCGCTGGCCCCCCCACCCCCTGCCGATGGCGAACCGCAATCGGTGATTGGTCTGCGTACTTTTGATGAGATCAACGCCAGCATGTCAGCGCTGACCGGTGTCAGTTCGACCCGCCCGGAGGTGAGTACCACCTTCGAGAGTGTCAAACAGCAACTGCCGGCGATTGAGACCATCGGGGGCTTCCTCTCCGCCCATCAGGTGGCGGTGTCGCAGCTGGCGATCGAATACTGCAATGCTTTGGTGGACGACCCTGTCTTGCGCAGCGGCTACTTCCCTGGCTTCCCTTTCGATAGCGAGCCGCAGAGCGCCTTTACCACCAGCCGGGACTTGATGCTCGATCCTTTGATGGCGCGGATGCTGGGCGGAGGCTTGGCTGATCAGCCCAGTGAGACAAATGTGCGCGCCGAGTTGGATCAACTCACTGACCTGCTGATCGCCTGTGGTGCCGGTTGTGAACCGGGTCGCACCGCTGTGGTGGTCAAAGCCAACTGCGCCGCGCTGCTCGGCAGTGCAGTTCTGCTGTTGCAATAAGACGGATTAAAGCGATGAAACGACGAGTCAGAAACCTCTCCCCGGATGCGCCACTGCTCTACCCGGACCATCCGCGCCCCGTCAGTCGGCGCGATTTCATCCGTCAGGGTCTGGCTGCCGGGGTGGGCGCGGTGACCGCGCCCACGCTGTTCGGCCTGTTTGCCAATCCACGCCGGGCCAGTGCTGCCCTCTCCAGTGATCTGGAGAACCTGAAACAGTCCTGCGGCATCGCTGTCCAGGGGGCTGGCAAGATCCCCTTCATCTGCTTCGACCTGGCCGGTGGAGCCAATATTGCGGGCTCCAATGTGCTGGTGGGCCAGCAGGGCGGGCAACTCGATTTCCTTACTACCGCCGGATATAGCCGCCTCGGTCTGCCAGGCGATATGATCCCGCCGCTGGCTAACCCCCAGTCGGCATCCGGTGATTTCACCAACAGTGAGCTTGGGCTTGGTTTTCACTCCGACAGCGCCTTTCTGCGCGGTATACTGGAGCGTGTCTCCCCCGCCACCGCCGCCAACATCAACGGTGCGGTGATCCCGGCGCGTTCCGACAACGATACCGGCAACAATCCCCACAATCCCATGTACGGCATCAACCGCGCAGGTGCCGACGGTGAGCTGTTGACCCTGATCGGCTCACGCAATTCCGAGTCGGGCGGCAATTCGGTGGCCCCAGCGGGAATGATCGATCCCAGCCTGCGTCCCACCAAGGTCGATCGCCCCAGTGATGTCACCGGGCTGGTGGACACCGGCAAACTGGTAGGGCTGCTTAGCCAGGGGGATGCGGTGGCGGTGATGGAGTCGATCCAGCGCATCAGCGACATGCGGCTGGACCGGGTGGATACCCGTATCAGCAGTGACGCAGTGATCAAGGAACTGGTGCGCTGCGGTTATGTGAAGAGTGCCGACCTAGTGGACCGTTACGGTGATCCCGCCGCCCTCAATCCCTCCCTCGATCCGGACATCATCGGGCCGATATTCAGCCAGGCGGAGTACGATGGTGACAGTGAATTACGCAAGACCGCTTCGGTGATGAAGCTGGTGCTCAACGGTTATGCCGGTGCCGGCACCATCACCATGGGTGGCTTTGACTATCACACCGGCAACCGGTCGGTGGGGGAGATACGTGATCTGCGCGCCGGGCGCTGCATGGGGGCCTGTCTGGAGTATGCAGCGCTGCTCGGTGTGCCGTTGATGCTCTACGTTTTCAGTGACGGTTCAGTGGCCAGTAACGGCGCGGTGGACAACTCCACCGAGGGACGCGGCAAAGGGGTCTGGACCGGCGACAATGGTTCGACCGCAGCCTCCTGCTTCCTGGTCTACAATCCGGCGGGCCGCCCTGGGTTGCTCGGCGCCACCCCGGAACAGCAGGCGCAGCACCAGCAGATTGGTTTCTTTCGCGGTGATGGTTCGGTGGAGACCAGTGCAGCCCCCGCAGCCAACAACGTCAATCTGCTGGTGGAAACAGTAGTGCTCAACTACATGGCACTGCACGGGGGACAGGGCAGTTTCAGCGGGCGGTTTCCCGGCCACGGCCTGGGTAACGCGACGATGCTTGACCAGCTCACTGCCTTCCAACCCATCGTCAATGGAACTCTCTGATGAAAACCAGGCTGCCGAAAATCCTCCGGTTGTTAGCCCTGTTGCTGCTGTCCATGTCCATTGTGGGCCAGTCTCAGGCTGATGAACCCGCCGACCTGCAGAGTCAGGTGCGGTCGCTGAAGAAGGCGGTGGTGGCACTGAACCGGGATCTCTTTTTGTTGGAGGAAGAGCTGCTTTTCCCCGGTCACACCCAGGTCTCGGTCTTCCTCTCCCTCGACCTGGGTGAGTTCTTCACCCTCGACTCTGTGCAGTTGAAGATCGATGACAAGGCGTTGGCCAACCACCTCTACACCGAACGGGAACTGGCGGCGTTACGCCGTGGCGGTGTGCAGCGGCTCTTTCTCGGCAATCTGAAGAGCGGTGAGCATGAGCTGGTCGCTTTCTTTACCGGTCTTGGTCCAGCTGGCCGTGACTATCGTCGCGCCACCAGCCTCAAGTTCACCAAGGGGGTAAGCCCCAAGTTGCTGGAGCTGCGGATCGTCGATTTGGAAGCCAGGCAGCAGCCGGAGTTTGACGTCCGGGAGTGGGAGTGAGTCAGGCAGGATTCATCTTGCGGCTGGGGGTTGGCCTGCTGGGGGTTTTGCTGAGCAGCGCGACGCTGGGTGGATCTGTACCGGCCGGGATCGGGGTACGTGATCTGCACTACGGCGAGGCGTTGTTCCAGCTCTTCCAGCAGCGCAACTTCACTGCCATTACCCACCTGCAAATGGCCCAGGCCAAGGGGGTGATGACCGCCCAGGGTGATGAACCGGAGCTGGTACTGGGCGGACTCTATCTCGCCTACGGTCTTTATGACGAGGCGGAACAGGTGTTCAACCGGCTGCTGGAAAAGGCGGCAAAACCTGCAGTACGTGACCGGGCCTGGTTCCAGCTGGCTCGGCTGCATCAGCAGCAGGGTCGGCCTAAGCGGGCGGCCCTGGCCTTCGGACGTATCGGCGATGCTCTGCCCGAAACTCTGCATGAACAGCAGCGTGAGCTGGCCGGTCTGATCGCAATGGCGCAGGGTGACCACCCGCTCGCCATACAGCGGTTGGTGTCTCCCGATGGAAAGTCAGCGTGGCAGGGATTTCATCTCTTCAACCGGGCACTGGCGCAGCTTGGTCAGGGCAGTGAGCAGGAGGGCCGGGATCTGCTTGATCAGCTGGCCGGGCTCGACGCCGATGATGAGGAACACCGCGCATTGCGTGACCGCGCCAATCTGCTGCATGGACAGTTATTACTCGAAGCCGGGGAGAATGCTGCGGCACAGGAACGCCTGCAGCGTGTGCGGCAGCAAGGTCTCCACTCCAATCAGGCGCTGTTGGCGCTGGGTTGGGCATCCTTTCGCCAAGACCAGTTTGAAGAGGCGCTGACTCCCTGGATGGCGTTACGTGACCCGGACGACCCTGCAGTGCAGCAGGGGCTGCTGTTGGCCCCCCAGGCGCTGCAATTTTACCAGGCGGAGCTGACCGGGCTGGGCCTATCGTTACAGGCAGTAGCTAAGGGTGTGCTGCTGCCGGATCTGTCTACGTTCGACGGGGGAGGTGCAGCAGACGGGTTGCTGTTGGCGAGCGACCCGGATCAGCGCCGTCATCTACGGGGGCTCCTGGCAAAGCACCGCTTCCGGCAGGCTTACGATGACTATGTCGATGTGGGTTTTCTCAGCGCCAATCTCCACCGCTGGTCCTCCACCATCGAGACCTACGATCACATGCTGGAGGTGCGGCAGGCCGCCTATGCCGGGCAGTTGCCGAGGGTGGAGACGGCGCTATCTGATCAGCGTCTTCAGGGCTTGCGGCAGCGTCGTGAAAAGTTGCTTGAGATGGAAAAAGAGCTGGCTGACAACAGTCAGCCACTGCGCTTGGCAAATGCCGAAGAGCAGGCCCAACTGGCCCGTATGCAGGCGATTGAAACGAAAATGGACCAAATGGGTGACGCTGTTCAACTGGAGAGCAAACGTCAGCGGCTAAGGCTGATGATGGGGATGCTGAACTGGCAGGTCGAGACTGATTTCAAACCCCGCCTGTGGCAGTTCAAGAAATTACTCCGTTCGACGGGTGATGAGCTGGAGCGGAGTGGGCAACTGCGTGAAAGGTTGAAAGAGGCGTTAGAGCAGGCGCCCGGCCGTTTTGAAGGTTTTTCGGGGCGAATCGAATCTCTGAAAGTGCGCATTGCAGAGCTGCAATCTACCGTGAATGTGACCCTGAAGGCACAGGCCGGAGCGCTGAATCTCATGGCAAGCGAATCGCTGCAGCAGCGTCGGCAAGGCCTCGAAGCGCTGCAGGTCCGGACTCGCTTCGCGCTGGCTCAGCTGCAGGACCGGGCCGCTGCCCGCAGTGAGGCGGGACCATGAAGTTTCTGACTCTGATACTGCTTCTGCCTCTGCTGCAGGGGTGCGTCTCCTGGTTGCAGCGGCAACCCGAGCCACCCACTCTGGCCAGTCTGCCGAGCCGGGAAAGCGAGGTGGAAGTGGTACCGGTCGAGGCATTGACGCCGGAGAGGGTGATGGATGACTACCGGGCACTGCTGCAGCAGTCTGCATCTCCCGAGCTGACCCATGAAGCGACCCGTCGGTTGGCGGACCTGCAGCTTGGGCAGGGCGAACGGCGGCTTGCAGGGGAGGCCCAAGGTTTGCCGGCGGAGGCTGTCTTCGACAGTGCAATCAAACTCTATCGGCAACTACTGGAGCAGAATGACGGCATAACCGGGCGTGACCGGCTCTACTATCAGCTGGCCCGGGCCGAGGTGCTGGTCGGCCGGTTGGAGGCATCGCAGCAGACTCTTGATCGTCTGGTGCGGGAACATCCTGAGAGTCTCTATTTTCAGGAGGCTCAGTTTCGACGGGGCGAGTGGTTGTTCACCCGTGCTGACTATGCCGCAGCCCAGCGAGCCTATGCCGCCGCCGTGGCTGCGGGTGGGGATTCGCCGTTCCACCAACGTGCCCTGTTCAAGCTCGGTTGGGCACTGTTCAAACAACAACAATTCAATGCGGCTCTGGATGCCTTCGTGGCCCTGCTCGATCTGCGTGCGGATACGCTCAGCCGCCTCGACAGCAACACCCTGACCCCCAGTGACCGGGAGCTGATGCAGGATACCCTGCGGGTTACCAGCCTCTGTTTTACCCAGCAGGGGGGGGCGGAGGGATCGACCGATATTTTCAGTCAAATGGCGAACGTCCCTGGCTGCATCGGGTCTATCGCAGTCTTGGAGAGCTCTATCTCAAGCAGGAGCGTGTCCTCGACGGGGCAGATGCCTATCTTTCATTCGTGCGACGGAGTCCCAGCCATCCACAGGCGCCGTCGCTTCAACTGCTGGCAATCGAGAGTTACCAGACCCACGATTTTCCCGGTCAGGCACTGGCGGAGAAAAGAGAGCTGGCGCAACGCTACAGTCAGGATGGTGAGGCCTGGAAGGGATTGGAACAGGAGAGCCGGATCGCCCTCACTCCCCATCTGAGAAAGTATCTGCGGGATCTGGCGAGCCATTATCATGCCCTGGCACAGCAGCCCGGCAAGGTGAAAAAGGGGCAGCGCGATACCTGGTTCAGTGAAGCGGTAGTCTGGTATCGCCACTACCTGAGCCGTTTTCCCGGCGAGGCACAACGCGGGCGGATCAACTTTCTACTGGCGGAGTTGCAGTTTGAGCGGGGTGAGTTTGGCCAGGCGGTAGTGGAGTACCAGCGCACTGCTTACGACTATCCACCACACAAAGACGCTGCCGAGGCGGGTTATGCTGCGTTGCTCGCCTTTGATCGACAGAAGTCGCTCCTTCCTGAGACTCAGCGCCCGGAGTGGCAGCGTCAGGCGGCAGAGAGCGGTTTGCGTTTTGCTGACCGTTTCCCCGCTGACAAGCGAACTGCCGGGGTCCTGAGTCGTAGCGCCCAGCAGTTGTTTCAGCTGGGAGATTATGGCCAGGCCAGAAAAGTGGCGCAGCGCAGCCTGGAGGGGAAAACCGGGCTGGATGAGAAGGGCCAAAGGGTGAGTTGGGCAGTGGCCGCCCACGCCGCGTTCGAACTGGCCGACTATGCTGACGCGGAAGCCGGCTACAACAAGCTGCTGCAACTGTCGGCGGGGGACAAGGCGGGGCAGGAGACTATCCGGGAAAAGCTCGCGGCTGCTATCTACCAGCAGGGGCGGATTCTGAGTGAAAAGGGCGAGGCAGCGGCAGCAGCCCAACACTATCTGCGCGTGGGCCGGGTGGTGCCCGATGCGTCGATTCGTACCACTGCTGAATACGATGGTGCAGCCAGCCTGATCACTGCGGGCCGTTGGAAGATGGCTGCCGAGGTGTTGGAGGGATTTCGTCAGCGTTATCCCAAGCATGAGCTGACGATCGATGTCGAGCGCAAACTGGCGCTTGCCTATCTGCAAAATGGGCAGCCGCTGGAGGCGGCGGTGGTGTTTGAGCGGGTTGCCGTTGCGCCTCTGGCGACGGAAGTGCAGCAGCAGGCGGCTTGGCAGGCAGCGGAACTCTACCAGAAGGCAGGCAGTGACAAGCGGGCGGTAAGTGCATTTAAGCGCTACGTAAAACGTTTTCCCCAGCCCCTGGAACCGGCAATGGAGGCCCGCCAGCAACTTGTGGAGCTCTATCAACGGCAGCAGGAACCCGCCAAGCGTGACTACTGGTTGCGCCAGATTGTTGCTGTGGAGCGCAAGGCCGGTGCCGCCGGTAGTGAGCGCAGCCGCTATCTCGCCGCCCAGGCGGCGTTGAGGCTGGCCGAACCGGAATACACGGCATTTGTGAAAATCCCCCTGAAACGGCCGCTGGCGCGCAGTCTGAAGCGTAAAAAGCGCCAGATGCAGCGCGCCATCAAGGCCTATGACCTGGCGGCAGGTTTTGCCCAGGCTGATGTGACCACACTGGCAACCTTCCGCTTGGCTGAGATCTATCGGCTCTTTGGAGAGTCCCTGATGACTTCAGAACGTCCCGCCGGGCTTTCGGCGGAGGAGTTGGAACAGTATGAGCTGCTACTGGAGGAGCAAGCATATCCCTTCGAGGAGAAGGCGATCGAGGCCCATGAGCTGAACGCCCGCCGGGCGGCGCAGGGTGTCTACGACGACTGGGTTCGTCAGAGCTTCAGTCAGCTGGCGCAATTGAATCCGGCGCGTTACGCCAAACAGGAACAGGGGGAGCGTGAGTTCAATGAGATGCGTTAGACCGATTGCGGGTCTTCTTTTTTTCTTGTTGGTGCTGGCGGGCTGCGCTAATCAGGTACCGCGCCGGGATCTGGCTTTACCTGCGACAGCAGGGACGCCGCCGTTGGAAAAAACAGAGCGGGAGAGTGCGCCGGAGTTGCCGGAACAAGCCCGGTTGCAGCTGAGCCAGGCGCTCATTGCGATGCGTGATGGCCAGGATGCGGAGGCTGAGCCACTGCTGAGGGCGCTGGCGGATGAATTTCCCGGTTTTGTCTCGCCGCGGCTCAACCTGGGCATCCTGCTGCTCAGGGGAAATCAGGCTGAGGCTGCGGAGACGGCATTGCGCCAGGTGTTGCAGATCGACGCGGAGAATTCGGTGGCACGGCACCAGCTGGCTATTCTGCTGCGCCGCCAGGGGCGTTTCCAGGAGGCCCTGACGGTCTACACGAAACTGTTGGAGGGCAAACCGGACCATGCCCTGGCTCACCGTAATCTGGGCATCCTCTATGACCTCTATCTCGATAAACCCCGCCAGGCACTGGCCCACTACAAGCAGTTTGCTGCGCTCTCGGCTGATGGCGAGCAGGAGACAAAAATGTGGATTGCGGAGCTGAAAAGACGCATTGGCGCCGGGGAAAAACTGGCGGCAGAGGTGAAATGAGTATGAATAGAGGTTTATTTCGATGGACGCTGCTGGCGGTGCTGCTGAATCCGTGGATGGCCCAGGCAGAGCAGCGGATGGAACTGGACGGCACGGCGGTGGTTGGCAGTCGGGAGTCCCCGCAGGTGCTCTATCTGGTGCCCTGGCGGAAATCGGGGCCGGGTGACCCTTTAGGCATGCCGCCGCTGGAGAGCGGAGACGATCTGCTGGTCCCGTTGGAGCGGGCGGTGTTTCGGCGGCAGCTCGACTATTTTAGTGCCTCCAATGAACAACCATGAACGAAACGCCGTACGACCATACACCGTAGGTTGGGTTAGTCGCGCAACTGCGCGAAGCCTGATGCCGGCACGACATCTGGTGCGTGACGTAACCCGACAAATCGTTGTCGGGTTACGATGCGCGCGATGCCAGGTGGTAAAGCTCGGGCTCGACGCAATGCGCATCTAACCCGACCTACAGAACAAGGTTTGTTAATAGATCAATCTGAATAATCGTTACAGAGGAACCACTATGGACAACTATCTTTTTATCTTTCGATTTTTCCAGGAGGGAGGGGTATTCATGTACCCGATCCTGCTGATTTTTGCCCTCGGCCTGGCGATAGCTGTAGAGCGTTACGTCTACCTGGCAAGCGCGAAACTGCGCAACAGCCGTTTCTGGGCGAGAGTGTTGCCACAGCTGAATGAAGGTGAATTCAAACAGGCGCTGCAATCGGCCAGCGACTCCAGCACTGCCTTGGGGCGCATCCTGGTCTACGGTCTGTCCCGCACCCACAATGCTCGGCGCCGGGGTGACATTGAGATGGCAATGGAAGAGGGGCTGATGGAGGAGATTCCACGTTTTGAGAAACGCACTCACTATCTGAGCACTCTGGCCAATATCGCAACGCTTCTTGGCCTCTTGGGAACCATTATCGGTCTGATCAACGCCTTCACCGCGGTTGCTGCTGCCGATCCTGCGGAGAAGGCGGACCTGCTCTCTGCCAGTATTTCGGTGGCGATGAATACTACCGCTTTCGGCTTGATGGCGGCGATCCCGCTACTGCTTGTCTACACGCTGCTGCAAAGTCGTACCACCCAGGTTGTCGATAGTCTGGAGATGGTTTCTGTGAAGTTCCTCAATATCGTCACCGAGCGGGCCGGGAGCACAAAATGAGACGCCGGTCGCGTCGGTATGCGGAAGAGGCGGAGCTGAATATCACCGCCTTCATGAATCTGATGGTGATACTGGTGCCCTTTCTCCTGATCACCGCCACCTTCTCACGCATGGCAGTGCTGGATCTCCACCTGCCGCCGGCCAGCGAGGGCAGCAGTGCTGCCAAGGGAGAACTCCAGTTGGAGGTCATTGTTCGCCACGACGCCATTGAGATTGCTGACCGTCGAGGAGGTCTGATTCAGCGCATCGAACAGCAGGAGTCGGGACAACATCTGCAGCAGCTTTCGCAGGTGCTGCAGGCGCTCAAGGCGCGTTATCCCGAAAAGCGCAACGTATACATCCTGTCGGAACCGGAGGTCTCATATGACGATCTGGTGCAGGTGATGGATCGGGTGCGGATTACCGATCTGGTGCAGGCAGGTTCGGTGGTGCAGGCGGAGCTGTTTCCCGATATCTCCCTGGGCGATGCGCCTGCGCTGCCGGGGTCGGCAACCAGGGGTAAAGGCTCATGAAGATGTCACGCCGGGCGAAACGCATGCAACGGCACCACAAGCGCAATCGGGGACGCGGCGGCATCAACCTGGTATCGCTGATGGATATATTCACTATCCTGGTCTTTTTCCTGTTGGTGAACTCCTCAGAGGTGCAGGTTCTGCCCAACGCCAAGGCCCTCAAGTTGCCTGAGTCGAGCGCAGAACAGCGTGCAAAAGAGACCATGGTGGTGATGCTCAATACAGAGGAGATTCGGCTGCAGGGAGAAGTCGTGGTGCAACTCGACCGGCTGGAAGACTCCACCACGGAGATGATCGAGCCGTTGCGGCAGGCACTGGATGAACGAGTGAAAATGGCGCTTACGGCTGCGGAGAAGGATGCTGATGGCACGAGTGAGATCACCATCATGGCGGACCGGCAGGTCCCCTACAGCCTGCTGAAACGGGTGATGCTGACCTGTGCGGAGAGCGAGTTCGGCAATATCTCCCTGGCAGTAGTGAGACGGCCGGAAGAGGGTGAGTCAGAGGTGGCGCTATGAGTGTGATGACACATCGACTGGAACTGCCCTGGAACAGTGCGCACTGGGAAGACCGGCAGTTCCGCCGGTTGCAACTGGTGATGGTGGGTGTAGCGCTGCTGCTTGGGATGTTGCTCTCTATGGTGGAACTGCCGCAACAGGAACGGTTTACACGCGTTACTCCACCGCGACTGGCGAAACTCATTCTGGAGCGCCGTCCGATAAAACCGGTAGAGCGTAAGCCGCCGGAAGTCGAGATACCCGTGGTTAAACCCAAACCGGTTGTCAAGCCGAAACCCAAGCCCAAGCCGGTAGTGAAAAAAAAGCCGAAAAGACAACCTTCCAAGGTGGCGAAGAAACCAATAAAGAGTGATCCGGCTGCAGCAAGACGCAAGGCCAGCCGATCGGGTCTGCTGGCTGTCGCCGATGAGTTGGCGGACCTGCGTTCTGCACCAGCGGTGAGCAGCGTGGCCTCATCCCGCAGCCTCTCCAAAGCAGGAAACAAGGCAAACCGGGTGGAGCGCTCGCTGGTCACTGCGGGTGCCTCCCGTGGCAGTGATGGCATCAATACCGCGAAACTTAGCCGGGATACCGGCTCTCAAGGATTGAGTGGTCGAAAAACGACCCAGGTGCGATCCGCAGTGCAGGGCAACGGAGGTGGCGGCAGCCGGGCTAAAAAGGTGGCGAAAGACTACTCTGCCCAGCGTACTGAGGAGGAGGTTCAACTGGTGTTCGATCGCAACAAAGGGGCGCTCTACTCCATCTACAACCGGGCCCTGCGAAAGAACCCCTCATGAGAGGTGTAATGGTTCGGGTGCTGGTGGTGCTGCTGGGGCTTGCCAGCCTCGGTGCCGAGGCGCAGTGGTTATGGCGAAGCGCCGATATCATGGGTACCCGAATCACGCTGCAACTGTGGTGTGAATCTGAAGAACAGGGTGAGGCTGCCATAGAGGCAGTGTTGAAGGAGATGCACCGCATCGACCGGGCGATGAGTCCGTTTCGCTCCGACAGTGAATTGTCACGGGTCAACCGGGAGGCGGGTCAGGGAGTGGTGGCGATCAGCGGCGAGTTGTTTAGGTTGCTGGAGAAGTCACAGCAGATATCGGAACTGACAGAGGGGGCCTTCGACATCACCTTTGCCAGCGTCGGTGACCACTACGACTATCGTCGTGGCATCAAACCCAGTGATGCGACACTGGGGGGGTTGCTGTCCGCCGTCGATTATCATCATGTTTTGCTCCAGGCTGACCCGGCCAGTGTTCGGTTTGCTCGACCGCAGGTGCGTATCGATCTTGGTGGAATAGCCAAAGGTTATGCGGTTGACCGGGGCATAGTGATCCTGCGGCGTCACGGCATCGAACACGCTACTCTGAGTGCTGGTGGCGATAGCCGTTTTCTTGGCGACCGACGTGGCCGTTCCTGGCGGGTGGGTATCCGCGATCCGGATGACAAGAAGGGTATTAAGGCGTTGCTGCCTTTGAATGAATCCGCGCTCTCTACTTCTGGCGACTATGAGCGTTTTTTTATGCTTGATGGTGTGCGCCACCATCACATTCTGAATCCCAAATCGGGCCGCTCGGCCGAAGGGGTGCGTAGTGTCTCGATTGTGGGGCCGGAAGCGGTGACTACGGATGCGTTGGCCACGGCGCTATTCGTTATGGGTGAACCGGCTGGTATGGCGCTGGTGGAGCGGCTGCCGGGTATTGAGGCGGTATTTGTGGACCCAACGGGTGAGATCCGCTTCTCCTCGGGGCTTGCAGCGCAATAAAACTGTGCCAGGTAGTGGTATTGTCTATTCCCGCGCATCTGATTTGAAGTTCAAGCCATCCTGAGAAGATGACGGCGGCGTTTAATTCCTCTGGTAGGGTGCGCCGCGCGCACCATGATTGCCGCTTATTCGGTGAGCACGGCGCACCCTACGTTCTTTCTGTTTCCGGATGGGCGCTGGTTAGTGCAATTATCAGATGCCGTAAGGCAATTCGGAATACGTTCACAATTTGGACAAATACTCATTTATTTCGTTTATTAGTTATTGGATTTAGCGAGTCGTCACATTTTTTACCAGTAGTGATGGATGGGTTTCACATGTTTTTGAAAGGCGGCTTTTTTCTGTTTTCCTAACGGCTAGACTCACCCCCATTGAATTGATTACCGATGGGTTAACGCAGATGTTTGCGCAGATTGGAAAACTTGTATTTGTTGTAGTTACTGCTCTTTCACTTGCAGCATGTGGCAATGAATCAGGGGATACCTCCTCTGTTTCAGATGCAACTGGAAGTTCTTCACTGAAAACGTCAACAAGTCGTATATCATCATCAATGGATGATGTTGAAGAAGAGGTCAGTGGAGCCATCTACTCAAACAGTAGTGATCTGGAGTTGATCAACGACGATCAAGACCAGGTAATAGGTTTGCGGTTCGCGGTGGATGTTCCGCAGGGTGCCGTTATCGATAAAGCCAGTGTACGGTTTACCGTTGACGAAGTATCCACTGGAACAGGTGATCTTGAAATATCTGCAGAACATGTTACTGATGCGGAAAGTTTCGCGAGCAGCAGTTATAACGTTTCTTCCCGGACAACTTTTTCCGAAACCGTCAGCTGGAAGCCGGGTAACTGGAATGTTGTTGGTGAGTCCGGTTATGAGCAGGAGACCCCGGACCTTACTGCGTTGATTCAAAAAGTAGTGGATCAACCCCAATGGCAGTCAGGGCAACATGTGGTTCTTGTCGTCAAGGGTAGCGGAAGAAGAACCGCATCATCCTATGATGGCGATGCAGCCAGTGCGCCTCTGCTGAATGTCGAATATTTCGATGACGGGACAACCGGTGGCACAGAAACAGATCCTGAACAGCCAAATCTGGCACCTGAATTGTCAGGAACTCCAGCACTTACAGTAGCGGAAGGTGAAGACTATGTTTTCTCGCCAGTTGCCGTGGATGCTGATAATGACGCTTTGGTATTCTCGATAAGTAATTTGCCTTCATGGGCGAATTTCAGTGCGGTAAACGGCGGACTGTCTGGAACGCCGGATTACAGTCAATCAGGTACTTATACCAACATCAGCATATCCGTAACCGATGGGGCTGAGGTTGTATCTCTCGCACCTTTTTCCATCACCGTAACTGATGTGAACCGTGCCCCTGTAATCAGTGGCCTGGCACCTACCCAGGTAGTGGCAGGTAGCAGTTACCAGTTTACTCCCAGTGCTGTTGACCAGGATGGAGATGCGTTGACATTCTCTATCACGGGAAAACCTGCTTGGGCAACCTTCGATTCATTGACGGGTCGTTTGTTTGGAACGCCTTCGGTGGCAGATGCCGGAAACTATGAGAATGTCGGAGTTGCCGTTTCCGATGGCGTACACAATGTCTCGTTGCCCAATTTTTCGATTAGTGTGAGTTTGGCAAATAGTGCACCGACGATCAGTGGTACCCCATTGAATGAGGTGACTGAAGGCACGCTATATCAATTTACGCCCGTTGCCAGCGATGCAGACAATAACCCGCTTGTTTTTTCTATTACCAACATGCCTTCCTGGGCTGTGTTTAACAGCGCAAACGGCAGACTCAGTGGTACTCCATCCGGGGACTACATTGGTGAATACAATGATATTCGTATCAGTGTAAGCGACGGAGTGGCGAGTGCAGCTCTCGCGGCATTTTCCATCAATGTGCTGGGCATCAATCATCAACCTGTTGCGAATGATGATCTGGTATCTGCAACGGCGGGGCAGGTGGTGCTGATCGCTGCGCTGAATAACGACAGCGGCCTTGAGGATGGGCCGATTACTCTGAGCGTGCTGCAGAATACAACGAAGGGGAATCTCTCGATCAATGGGGATAATACCTTTTCATACCTCCCGGATGCTGGATACAGTGGTTTGGATTCGTTTACCTACCAGGTTGTGGATATTGACGGCGAGAGTGCCACGGCAACCGTAACCCTCAGCGTGACTTGCGAGGGAGACTGCACTACATACATGGCCAGAATCAGCTGGAGTCAAAGCGGTGGTGTGGGAGTTCAGGAGTACCGCGTTCACTATGGAGCTCAGTCAGGTGTTTACACCCAGTGGGTCGTGGCTGACACTATGACCTCCCATGATGTGACGGTTCCTGGTGGTGGTGCCTGGTATTTCTCAGTGACTGCGGTTGACAGTCTTGGTGTTGAGTCCGGTTTCTCTGATGAGGTCAGTCTGACCTTTTAAAGGATTCATAGGATAGGATGACTATCCAATATCCTCCTTGGTAATAGCGATAAATTCTTTGTCGGGAATCTAAAAGCGCAAGGCCGTAGAGTTGTTTCACCCTCTACGGCTTTGCGTTTTTGCGTTTTAATCTTCACGTTATCTGATGTTCAATCAACCAATATTCTATTGGTTGATTTCGTTCACAAAATCATAAAATCAATCGGTTTGTTCTAATAATTTATGCATAAATCCGGCAGGCATCACATATTGAAATCAGTGTGAAAAATTGTGTCACATGTTTGGTTTTATGAACTGTTCATCCGTCCCATGATTGCCAACAATGTATCCATAACGAGTTGTGTTGTGGATTATAAATATGTTGTTGGAAAAATTATTTTGTAAGCGTTTCTCCTTTTCTCTGATCATCATCCTATGCGTGTTTTTAGTGATGCCGGTTTTCACGGATTTGCAAGCCGCTGATGCAAGTGTTGTGTCAACGCGTATCGAGCAGAGAATCTCGGCCTCCATGGATGACGTGGAAGAGGAAGAGAGTGGCAATATCTACGCTAACAGTTCAGACCTGGAGCTGGTATACGATGGTGAATATCAAGTTATTGGACTCCGCTTTGCTCTGAATCTGCCACAAGGTGTTCGTGTCGACGAGGCAAAACTTCAGTTTACCGTTGATGAGGTTTCAACCGATCCGACAAGCCTGGGGATTTATCTGGAAAATAGTCTGGATGCGCAGCCATTCAGCAATCTGAATTATAACGTCTCCTCCCGCTCACTTTTTCGTCAAAGCGTGTCATGGCTTCCTGCGGATTGGACGAGTGTAGGGGAAGCTGGTACAGCACAGCAGACGCCCGATATTTCAGCGCTGATACAGGCAGTAGTCGACCAACCTGACTGGAAATCCGGAAGCCATGTTGTAGTTGTGATTAAAGGCAGTGGCCAGCGTACTGCATCCTCTTATGACGGCGAAATGAATAAGGCGCCGCTGCTGTCTGTTTTATACACAAATAGTGAGACCGCTCCTGTTCCCGTGGAGCCGGTGATAGATGAGCCTGTAGTTTCAAAACAGTTCACCAGTCGTATCTCCTCATCTCTTGATGATGTGGAAGAGGAAGAGGATGGAAACATCTATACCAATAGTTCTGATATTGAACTGATATACGATGGTGAGTATCAGGTTGTCGGACTTCGCTTCGCTGTTGATCTGCCACAGGGCGCCCGCATTGATGATGCGAACCTCCAGTTTACTGTCGATAAGGTTTCCCGTGGTGACAGCAGCCTTCAAATTGGTGTGGAGCAGACGCCCAATGCAGCGCCGTTCCAGAAAAGCAGTTATAACGTTTCATCACGCACGCTTTTTGCAAAGTCTGTTGCATGGTCTCCATCAGCTTGGAGAAAAAGGGGAAGAGCAGGTGCTGGGCAACGGACGCCCGATATCTCTGCCCTGATACAGGCTGCGGTCGACCAACCGGATTGGCAGGCCGGGAATCATCTGGCGGTGGTCATAAAAGGTAACGGACGCCGTGTGGCCTCTTCTTTTGACGGCAAGGCCGATAGAGCCGCTCTATTGGTCATCAACTACCAGGCTAGCGAGGGCGGCGGCACGACAGATCCACAGCTACCGAATCATGCGCCGACCATTTCCGGTCTCCCTGCATCGGTTGTAGCAGAAAATACGCCTTACTATTTTGCACCTGCGGCCGACGATGCCGATGGCGATAAACTGAACTTTAGTGTTCGCAATCTGCCTGCCTGGGCAAGTTTTGATCCTGCAACCGGGATTATCTCCGGTACCCCCGGCTTTGATGCTGCAGGCAACTACGACCTTATCAGCATCAGTGTAACTGACGGCATGGAGAGCGCTACGCTGGCTGGTTTTTCCATCGCCGTCAGCGACACAAACCGTCTGCCGACCATCAGCGGGTCTCCTGACGGCAGTATCACTGAAGGCTCGACCTACAGTTTCACCCCCAACGCATCCGATGCGGATGGCGATGCACTGGCCTTTCGTGTCAGCAACAAGCCGGTCTGGGCCGGGTTCAACACTGCGACCGGAAATCTAACTGGTACGCCTGGTGCAGGTACGGCTGGCAGCTATGACAATATCAGCATCAGCGTAACCGACAGCGCAGACAGTGCTTCGTTGTCCAGCTTCACCATTTCCGTAACCGCAAGCAATAATAATCAGGCACCGACCATCTCCGGCTCCCCGGCTACAAGCATTGCCGAAAGAGCGACTTATACCTTTACTCCGAGTGCTTCCGATGCGGACGGTGATGCACTGAGCTTCAGCATCACCAACAAACCGAACTGGGCCGGTTTCGACTCCACCACCGGTCGACTGTTCGGCAACCCTGGCTACAATGATGCCGGGATCTGGGGCGATATTCTTATCAGCGTGACCGACGGCACGGATAGCGCCTCACTGGCCAGTTTTTCCATCACCGTCAGTAACACAAACCAGGCACCGGTCATCAGTGGGTCTCCTGCCAGTAGTGTCGCTGAAGGCTCGGCCTACAGCTTCACCCCCAGCGCCTCTGATGCGGATGGCGATAACCTGACCTTCAGCATTAGCAACAAGCCAATCTGGGCCAGCTTCAATACCGCCACCGGACAGCTCTCCGGCACACCTGGCACAGGCACGGCCGACAGCTATAGCAATATCGGCATCTTTGTCTCCGACGGTACCGAGAGCGCAACACTGAACGCCTTTCAGATCATCGTCACTGCACCCACACTAGGCGGGGGTAACAACCTCTATGTCGACCCGCTCATCGGCACGTCGAGTTGCAATGACTATGATGCCGGCAACCGCGCCTGTGGTGCAGGTTCCGACACGGCCTTTCGCAGCCTGAGCGGGGCCGCCGCAGTGGCCGCCGCCGGTGAAACCGTTTTGATTCGCGAGGGTAGCTATAACGAACAGCTGATTCCGCAACGTTCCGGCACACCCGGCAACTACATCACCTATCGCAACTACGAATCCGAGCAGGCGACGATCACCGGCACCAACCTAAGCCCGGCCATCGACATCTCCAATCACCAGTATCTCGTTCTGCAGGGATTGCGGGTTCATGATGTCTATCGCTGGATGTACGCCCTCAACGCCCATCACAATATTTTGCAGTACAACAGCTTCCTGCGGGCAAACCACGGCAGCACCAGCGCCAAGACCGGCCTGTTCTTTCAGGAGTCGACACATAACAAGATACTCAACAACACCATCGAGGACTCCTCCCAGGATAACCTTGCCCTGATCAAATCGGATCACAACCTGGTGGAGGGCAACACCTTTGTGCGTGCAAGCCATACGCTCTGGGTGATCAAGTGCGGCAACTTCAATGTGATCCGCAATAACCATTTCGATAACGAGATCCAGAAGATCGGCGAGATCTACGACTGCGACAATGTGGGCTTCGATCACGAGTTTACCATTCACGATGCCACCAAGTACAATCTGGTGGAAGGCAATACCTTTGCCAAAACCAGCTCGTATTACAGCACCTCCGGCGGCAACGGTATCCAATATGCCGGTCAAAACGGCATCATTCGTCAGAATGTCTTTTATGCAAACAACTCCGGCCTCGGCATGCAGAACTACAGCCAGGAGGCCCGTTTCAACACCCATAACCGGGTCTACAACAACGTCTTCCACAAAAATCTCTGCGGCGGCATCACCACGATGGACTCTTCAGTGGGAGGCTTTGAGGACAACCTCTTCGCCAACAACATCCTCAACAGGAATACGGACTGCGAAAGGCCTGACGTTCCCTACCAGCACGTCTACCGCAACGACATGTCGGGTTATCAGTTCGACACCAACAACTTCTTCTCCGGCAACCCTGGGGATAATGTGATTGGACACTGGGGCAGCACCGGCATCTCACTGGTCGATGCGCAGAACACTAAACCGGCTTTCTACGTAAACAACCTGGAGCAGGACCCGCAGTTCGTGGATGAAGTCAACCACGTCTTCACCCTCGAACCCACCAGCCCGATGATCGATGCCGGACGTTTCCTCACCACCACCGTGGGCAGCGGCAGCGGCACCACCCTGGTGGTCGATGATGCCGGTTACTTCTACGACGGTTTCGGAATCGCCGGTGAGGCCGGGGATGAGATCCAGCTGCAGGGCAGTAACGAGACCGCCCGTATCGTCGAGATCAACTATGCCAACCACACCATCACCCTCGATCGTGCGTTGAGCTGGAGTGCCGGCCAGGGCGTTGCCCTGAAATACAACGGTACAGCACCGGATATGGGGGCATTTGAGCATGTCGGCACAACAGATCCACAGCCAGAGTTGCCGAATCATGCGCCGACAATTACCGGTGAACCCGTATTGGCTGTGGCGGAAAATACCCCCTACCATTTTGCCCCTGCAGCTGCCGATGCTGATGGCGATAAACTGATCTTCAGCGTTCGTAATCTGCCTGCTTGGGCAAGTTTTGATTCCGCAACTGGAGCCATTTCCGGTACCCTCGGCTTCGATGGCGCAGGCAGCTATTCGGATATCAGTGTATCGGTAACGGATGGAAAGGCGAGTGCTGCACTTTCCCCCTTCACCCTGGCAGTCAGTAATGTCAACAGAGCGCCTGTGATTGGCGGTGAACCCGCAGCTGAGGTCTCCGCAGGCAAAGCGTATAGTTTTATCCCCAGTGCCTCTGATGCTGACGGTGACAGTATGACCTTTACCGTCACTGGAAAACCAACCTGGTTGGACTTCGACCGCGTAACCGGCGCCTTGAGCGGCACACCTGCTGAGTCTGATGTCGGTGAATATAAGGAAGTTGCCATCACTGTGAGCGATGGAACGGTTACGAGCCAGCTGACGCCTTTTTCCATTCTGGTCACAGGACTCAACCATCAGCCGGTAGCCGTCGATGATCTGGCCGCAGTCGTCGCAGGTGAATCTGTTTTGGTCGCTGTGCTGGCCAATGATACCGGTCTGCAGGATGGGCCGATCAGTTTGCGCATCCTGCAATCCCCGACTCAAGGGGAGTTGAGCGTCACCGCAGATAATGAGGTCATCTATCTGGCAGCTGCCGGTTATTCAGGCAGGTACAGCTTTGTCTACGAGGTTACCGATCTTGATGGTGACAGTGCCACCGCTACCGTTAGTGTCGACGTCACCTGTATCACTTCATGCGAGGCAGTCAGCAATCGGGTGCAGATTTCCTGGACACCCAGTGAGGGCGGGAGTGTTCAATCGTATCGTGTCTATTACGGCCAGGAATCAGGTGACTACGAGTATTGGGAGGTGGCGGACAGTATGATATCCCACGTTGTTACGCTGCCCAGTGCCGGAGTCTGGTATCTGGCGGTAACCGCAATCGATAATGCGGGCATTGAATCGGGATACTCAGAGGAGATAACGGTTCGGTTCTAACAGCCTGCTAAAGCGGCGGGTTTGTCTGTAGGCCCCGCGGCGATGAGGTGCCGGTGTACCATCACCGCACCAATTTGCTTCGGGGCGGTGGCCCTAAGTGGAATAAAGACTACAATATTGCCTGCGCCTGGCCGATCTGTTCACCCATCTTCAGCGGCATCTCCGGCGTCAGCTCATCCATCCAGTCCATGGCATCCTGGCCGAACAGCAGGATCACAGTGGAACCCATATTGAAGCGCCCCATCTCCTCTCCCTTTTCAAGGGTGATCTCAGCAGGCGCCGGCTGATCTGCGTAGTGCCATTCGCGTACCTGTTTTGAAACAGGGGTCACTGTGCCCGACCAGACGGTATCCATGCTGGAGACAAAGATCGCGCCCACCAGGATGACGGCCATGGGTCCAGCCTCGGTTTCGAAGAGAGAGACAACCCGCTCGTTGCGGGCAAAGAGATTGGGCACCATACGGGCCGTGGTGTTGTTGACGCTGAACAGGCGTCCCGGCACATGGGTCATCTTTTTCAGAGTGCCGGAAAACGGCATGTGCACGCGATGATAGTCTCTTGGTGAGAGGTAGATAGTGGCAAAACTGCCCTCCTCGAAACGGCGGCTCCACTCGATATCGCCACCCAGCAGTTCCAACAGGGAGTAGTCGTGCCCTTTGGCCTGGAACAGATAGCCGCTCTCGATATCCCCTGCCTGGCTCAGTGTGCCGTCGGCGGGGGAGGTGATGGCGTCCTGTTCCGCAGCGACGGGTCTCGCATCCGGTCGCAGGACGCGGGTGAAGAAGTCGTTGAAGCTGCGATAGACCGCCGGATCCGACTCCAGCGCCAGATCCATATCCACCCGATACCACTCAATGGCCTTGTGGATCAGGAGATCCTTGAAGGGTTTCCACTCCGAGCGGGTGATGCGGTACATGACTGCCGACAAAAGGTGGTGCGGCAGCAGGTACTGGAGACCCACAAAAAGTTTGTTGCCAATGGTTTCAGGGACGCCGCGCCGGGCAGCAGGAGAGTTTTTCATGGATTTTGGTTGCTGATAATTGCCTTCAGATCAGCTGCGATGGTAGCCGCATCCTGCACGTCGGTAAACAGTGCATGAATCCGCGCCTCAGGGTCAATGAGGTAGAGGGTGAAGCTGTCAGTGATATCTGACACACCGAAACGAGAGAAAGTTTCATCGACATTCTGTTCTGTGCCATGCAGCGCGAGAAAGTTGGGACCGAGTCTGCCAGCGCCAACCTTGATGTCGTCACTGCTCTCTCTGGGAGCGTAGATGAAGAGGGTCTGACGTTGCAGCTCCGATTCGATGGCCAGACGATTGTAGACCTGAACCATGCGATGGAAGGCGGGGGAGGCGGTGCCGGACTGAGGGTCCAGCACCAGCAGGTTCCAGCTCCCCTGCAGCCGTTCTTGCGAAAAGGGCTCGTTCGACTGATCGAAAAGCTGAAACTCCGGGGCCGGGGTTGGGGGGCGCATCACCACACCGGAGATTGGGACTGCATCACCGGTTTTATTGCGGTTGCCCACATAGTAGCTGATGGCGAAGACGGAAATCGCCAGCAGGAAGAAAACCGCGCGGCGTTGCCTTGGGCCGGGTCTGCCGATCATGTCTCTTCCTGCTTGAAAATCAGAAGCTCCTTAAGCCTGCAACGCTTTCTGTACCGCAGCCAGGGTCACGCCCGTGTTGATTGGTGCGCCCATGTCGCTCAGGACCGCTTCCAGAGCGCCAACGCAGAGCAGGACGTTCTTCGCCCGCGCACTGTGGCCCATGAGGCCGATGCGCCAGACCTTTCCGGCCAGCGCGCCGAGACCGGCACCGATCTCCAGATTGTATTCGTTGAGCAGGCGTCCACGTACGGCAGCGTCGTCAACTCCTTCAGGAATGGATACAGCGTTGAGCTGGGGCAGACGGTGTGCCTCGTCGACGATGAAGGTGAGTCCCATTGCCTCAAGCCCAGCCTTCAGTGCCAGATGAATCTTCCGGTGTCTTGCCCAGGCGTTCTCCAGCCCCTCTTCCTCAAGGATGCGCAGCGATTCATGCAGGCCATAGAGTGCGTTCACCGGTGCGGTGTGGTGATAGGCGCGCTTCTGCCCGCTACCCCAGTAACCCATCACCAGGTTGAGGTCGAGGAACCAGCTCTGCACCTTGCCTGAACGGTTGCGCACCTTCTCCAGGGCGCGTTCGCTGAAACTGATTGGTGAGATACCAGGTGTGCAGGAGAGACATTTCTGAGTGCCGGAGTAGATGCTGTCGATCTCCCATTCGTCCACCTTTATCGGAGTGCCGCCGAGGGAGGTTACCGCATCGACGATGGTCAGACAGTCGTGGGCATGGGCCAGTGCCACCAGTTCCTTGGCATCGGACTGGGCGCCGGTGGAGGTCTCAGCATGTACGAAGGCGAGAATTTTGGCGTCGGGATTGGTTTCCAGCGTTTCCTCGACCTTCTGCAGGTCGACTGCGGTACCCCAGTCGTCTTCCACCATCACCGGGGTGCCGCCGCAACGTTCCACGTTCTCTTTCATGCGACCGCCGAAGACGCCGTTCTGGCAGACGATGACCTTGTCACCCGGTTCGACCAGATTGGCGAAGCAGGTCTCCATACCGGCGGAACCGGGGGCCGAGACCGGCATGGTCAGCGCGTTTTCGGTTTGGAAAGCGTACTGCAGAAGCGCCTTGGTCTGCTCCATCATGCCGACGAAGGCTGGATCCAGATGGCCGATGGTCGGACGGGAGAGGGCTTCCAGAATGCGCGGATGCACATCGGAGGGGCCGGGGCCCATGAGCGTACGGATGGGGGGGTTGAAGATAGGTGTGTTCATAGCGTCGCTGCCTGTAGTGGGCCGTGGAAACCGGCACCTGTATTCGTTAAGTTGATGTTGGATGCGAGTATAAGTTGCGTATAGAGTCCGCTTCAAGGAACAACAACCGCTTTTTACTTCGGGGTTATCGCGTTTTTCATATCAGCACTTGAAAAAAAATGGTGTGTCCCAATCTCTTCAGACAACAGCAAAACACAATTTCTGGAGAACGAAAAAATGAGCATTTTTCACAATGAGCCCTGGATCCAGCTGCACGACTTTGGCCGCGAGATGGACCGCCTGATGCAGGCGCGCAAACAGCAACAGGTTGCCGCAGCATCCGCCTGGACACCGGCGGTGGATATTCATGAGGCTGACGATCACTATCGTTTGACCATGGATATTCCCGGTGTTGCCCCGGAAGGGATCCAGGTCTCCATGGAGGATGGCGTACTGGAGATCTCCGGTGAACGTAAGACGGTGGATGCCGAGAACGAAAAGCGGGATTACAGTCGCCGCGAACGGTTTCAAGGGGCGTTTCGCCGCAGTTTCAAATTGCCCGAAACGGCCGACGATACAGAGATCAGCGCGGCAACCAGTCACGGTGTATTGGAAGTGGTGATCAAGAAGAGAGCCGCACTGCAGCCACGCCGCATCCCGGTTACCCACTGATTCATTTCTTTGGGTTTAATTCTCTGATATGTAGGAGCGCGGCGCCCCGCCGCGATTTATCTAGCCACGGAGTCATCGCGGCGGAGGCGCCGCTCCTACCGGTTGTCCGTCCGGAAACGATGCTGAAAAAAATGCAGAGACGAATGCGTCAATTGAGATTGCCTGCTACATAGGGTGTCGGTTACTCTTCCAACCCTCTGTGTCTTGGAATCAAAGCAATGTTGCTGCAGCCGATCAAATACACTCTGCCTGACGACTTGGGACTGGACGGCGTCGAGTCTGCGCTGGCCCAATCCCACCGTTTCCTGAAAGCTCCCAAAAGTGAAGATAGCCTGGTCTTTCTCGACAGTTTCGATTGGCGGGTTTGGCAGGCTGGTGCGGAGCTGACCTTCGAAAAGTCTTCGGCGGGTGGCCGTCTCTGCTGGATTGAACATCGTAGCGGGGAGCAGGTGGCGTGTGAGGCGCAGCAGCAGATCCCTGGATTCAGCGATTCCCTGCCGGTCGGCGAGATGCGCGAGCGACTCTCCCCGATACTCGAAATGCGTACACTGTTACCCCTGGTCAGGGTGGACCGTCATCTGCGAACCCTGCGGGTGCTCGACAGGGAGGAGAAGACGGTCGTTCGGATTGTGCTGGAAGAGAACTGCTACAGCTCCCAGGATGGCAAACAGCAGGGGCCGTTGGAACCGACCCTCACCCTGTTGCCGCTTAAAGGCTACCCAAAACCGTTCCTGCGTGTGCAGGCGGATCTGGAGAATCTGGGATTGGAGGTGGCGGCTCAGACGCCGTTCATCGGTGCGCTCGACGGAATTGGCCGGCGGCCCTGGGACTACTCATCCAAGCTCAACTATCGGCTCGACCCTGAACAGCGTGCTGATGCTGCTGGTAGAAAAATACTGCTGGGTCTGTTGGATACCATGGAAGCGAACATTTCCGGTACCCGGGCAAATCTTGATTCGGAATTTCTCCACGACCTACGGGTCGCAGTGCGCCGCAGCCGTTCGTTGCTGGGGCAGGTCAAGAACATCTTTGCCGAAACCGATATCGAACGTTTCAAACAGGGTTTAGGGTGGATCGGCAAGATTACCGGGCCGACCCGTGATTTGGATGTCTATCTGCTGAAATTCTCTGATCTTCAGGCGAGTCTGCCGACGGTGGTGCAAGCCGACCTCGATCCCTTTCACGACTTCCTGGTGAGTCATCATCAGGGTGCGCAGCGTGCTCTGGTGCGCAAGATCAACTCGCCTCACTTCCGGAAATTGATGAAGGATTGGCGTAGCTGGCTGGAGTCGCCACTGCCGGAGGCGCCGGTTGAGGCCAATTCCAGGAAGCCGGCGGCGATGGTGGCGGATCTGCGCATTCGCAAGATCTACCATCGTGTGTTGAAAGAGGGGTTGGCGATTACTCCGGACTCCCCGGCGGAAGCGCTTCACGACCTGCGCAAATCGTGCAAAAAACTGCGCTATCTCATGGAGTTCTTTCAGAGTCTCTATCCCAAGCGTGATATTCGCAAGGTGATCAAGGCGATGAAGATCCTGCTGGATAATCTTGGCGACTTTCAGGATCTGCAGGTGCAGGCGGAAAGCCTGGAGGATTTTGGCGAGCAGATGCTGAAAGAGGGAAGCGGCGCCCGGCCGGTGATTGCGATGGGCATCCTGGTGGGTGATCTGCTGGCGAAGCAACAGCAGGCCCGGGCTGAGTTCGCGGCTCTGTTTACCGACTTTGCCGCACAGGACAACCGCGACACATTCAGGAAACTCTTTGGTGGCAAGGGGGCTGCATGAAGATCATCGGCATCTACAACATCAAGGGTGGGGTGGGCAAGACTGCCACGGCAGTGAATCTCGCCTATCTGGCGGCGAAAGAGGGCCACCGCACCCTGATCTGGGATCTTGATCCCCAGGCTGCAGCGACCTTCTATTTTCGCGTCAAACCGAAGGTAAAGGGCGGCAGTAAACGATTGGTGAAAGGCAAGCTCGATCTTGACTCGCTGGTCAAGGCCACCGACTTTGCCAACCTTGACATTCTGCCGGCGGACTTCTCCTATCGGAATATGGATCTGAGACTGGAGACCGTCAGCAAACCCACCAAACAGCTGCTGAGACTGCTGCGTCCCCTCTCCCGTGCCTATGATTATGTTTTTCTCGACTGTCCGCCCAGTATATCGCTGGTATCGGAAAACATCTTTCGTGCCGCCGATGGCCTGATGTTGCCCCTGATTCCGACTACTCTCTCCTTGCGAACCTTTGACCAATTGCTCGATTTTCTTGATGGCCATCGCATAGGCGGGCTGGAATTGATGCCCTTCTTTTCCATGGTGGACCGGCGCAAGCGGATGCATCTCGATGTCATGAAGAACCTGCCTGCCTCGCACAGCGAGGTGCTGGAGACCCGTATTCCCTATGCCAGTGACGTGGAGCGGATGGGTATATTCCGCATGCCAGTGGCCGAGTATGCCCTGCGGGGAGCAGCAGCACAGGCCTACGAGGCGTTGTGGGCGGAGACGAAACAGCGACTCAATGGAATTCCGGATTAATCACTATCCCCACAGCTCGCTGCGAAGCGGCGGGGGTGGGGGCAAACGGCTCAACTCAATCTCAATTACCTGCCGCGCTGTCCGGTTTGACTCTGACCCCTGCTGGCTAAATATCTGTAGAATAAGTGGTCATCATCCATCTGCTGTAGTCCTGCCGTGAACGCCCTCTCCATTCGAAACCTGCACAAGAGATACAACAACGGCTTTGAGGCCCTGAAAGGTATCGATCTCGATGTAAAAGAGGGGGACTTTTTTGCATTGTTGGGTCCCAACGGTGCAGGAAAGTCGACTGCCATCGGCATCATCGCCTCCCTGGTCAACAAATCATCCGGGCAGGTGGCGGTATTTGGCCATGATACCGACAGGCAGCCTGAGGCAGCCAAGCAGTTCATTGGTCTGGTACCTCAGGAGTTCAACTTCAATCAGTGGGAGCCGGTAGTGGAGATCCTGATCAATCAGGCGGGCTACTACGGCATACCGCGGGGTGAAGCCTATCTGCGGGCGGAGAAGAGTCTGAAACGGCTCGATCTCTGGGATCGGCGCAGCGAACAGGCACGCGCGCTCTCCGGCGGCATGAAGCGCCGTCTGATGATAGCCCGTGCGTTGGTGCATCGGCCGCGGTTGTTGATCCTCGATGAACCCACTGCCGGGGTGGATATCGAGATCCGCCGTTCCATGTGGGCGTTCCTGCGTGAGATCAACGCTCAGGGCACCACCATCATTCTTACCACCCACTATCTCGAAGAGGCGGAGAGCCTCTGCCGCAATATCGCCATCATCAACCACGGCCGGATTGTGGAGCAGTCTTCGCTCTCGGGACTGCTGAGCCGTCTGCACACGGAGACCTTCGTACTCAACCTGCGTGAGGCACTCCCCCGTTTGCCTGAACTGGACGGATATGTTTTGGAACGTGTGGATGAGACTACATTGGAGGTTGAACTCTCTTGTGAGCAGACCGTTAACGGTCTCTTCGAAACCCTCTCCCGCAAGGGTATCGAGGTTGTCAGCATGCGCAACAAGCAGAACCGTTTGGAACAGATGTTCATCAATATGGTGGACCGGGATCGCAGCCGCAGTGTGGAGGGCAAAGCGTGACCCACTGGAGCGGCTACGCCATCGCCTATCGCACCATTGTCATCAAAGAGGTGCTGCGTTTCAGCCGCATCTGGATCCAGACCATACTGCCGCCGGCGATCACCACCAGCCTCTACTTCGTTATCTTCGGCACGCTGATTGGTGACCGCATCGGGGAGATGGATGGTTTCCGCTACATCGATTTTATCGTGCCAGGTTTGATCCTGATGTCAGTGATACAGAACTCTTATGCCAACGTGGTCTCCTCTTTCTACAGCGCAAAATTTCAGCACTATGTGGATGAGATGTTGGTCGCGCCTGTGCCGAACTGGGTGGTATTGGCAGGATATGTCAGCGGAGGAGTGGCCAGGGGCGTTGCCGTCGGTAGCGTGGTGACACTGGTCTCACTGTTCTTTACCGATCTTGAGATACACAGTTACGCTATCACGCTGCTGGTGTTCGTTTTGACTTCGATCCTGTTTGCCCTGGCGGGTTTCATCAACGCGGTCTATGCCAACACCTTTGATGATATTGCTATCGTGCCGACCTTTGTGTTGACACCACTGACCTATCTTGGCGGCGTCTTCTACTCCATCCAGCTGTTGCCCCAATTCTGGCAGGATGTCTCCATGGCCAATCCTGTGCTCTATATGGTGAACGCCTTTCGCTTCGGCCTCATCGGCGTTTCGGATATCGATCTTGGTATTGCGATAGCGATCATTCTCTCGTTTATTTTGGCCCTGTCAGCCTATAGCCTGAACCTGCTGCACCGGGGTGTGGGGATCAAGAAGTAGGCCAGAAAACGCTTTGGGCTATATCCCCTATTATTTACTATGAAGCGTTGGTAGAGGCGCTGCTCCTACCTGCTCAGAATCAATGCGGTCAGACTCGATCGATAGGCAACAGAGGAATAATTGTTAGAATAAATTGTTCTCTGCCCCGATTTTCGCACGGTTTTCGGAAACTATTCGTCATTCGGCGACGGTCTCTGCAGTCCGGTCAACTGCCAAAGGGTGTCGATTTCTGTCCGTAGCCGCCGTACTTCCTCATCCAGGGCGGTCAGGCGATCTGCTTCACTGGTCGAATCGTTCCCGGCAGTGATCACCGGTTGCACCTCATGTGCTTCTTCGCTCAGCAACTGAACGTATCGATCCTCGCGCCGTCCTGGCCCCTTGTTTCTCCATCAATACGCCGAGAATTCGTGCCTCAACAGGTGTGAGCAACGGTTCATTATTGGCTTCAGTGTCAGGTTGGTCTGTCATATCAGTGCTATTGGTGAGAGGAAAAGCTGCCTACCCGCTATTTTTATCTGCTAACCGCCTCAGCGCTTGCCGATGATGTTGCCGCAGATGATCGGTGAACAAACGGGTCAGAGAACGGTTTCTGCTACAATAGTTCAAGTTTTATTCATTTTGTCAGGGATGCACTGAATCATGAGTTGGCGGTGGGAAATAGCCGGTTTTTTGAAGAAACCGAGTCTATGATAAATAGAAGGGCAAGACTTGGTAAACCGGGGCGTCCGAGGAAATTAACAGACGGAGAATATTGCGAAAACTGTTCTCTGACACGTTTTTTCCTGCTTTTCCCTAAGGAGCGGTGAGTCATTATTAGGAGACAGTTTCGTTATGTAACGACATTTCAACTGCTTGTGGAAATAGGTTCCGCCAACATAAGGGGAAAATAGGGATCAAGTCATTTTGGAAATCTTGAGGATTCAACAATGTCCAAGAAGTCGACTACTTTTTTGTTTCTCGCTACCACGCTGATCATCACTGGTTGCGTTTCCAATACGCCGCGACAGGAGGTCCAGTCAAACAGCTGCATTGGGGATTGTAGAAATGGATATGGCACTTACACATATCCCAGTGGCAGAAAATACGTTGGCGAGTTTAATAATGGAATGAAACAGGGCCATGGGACCCTGACTGTTCCGTCAAACAGAGAGAAATATGTGGGAGATTTTCTTAACAACAAGCCGCACGGCAAGGGAACCCACACTTTCAATGGATATACCTATATTGGTGGATTTCAAAATGGGTTGAAGCATGGCCATGGCGAACTAACACAGCCGGATGGGAGAATATACACCGGAGAATTCAAAGGTGGCCAGCCGAATGGTGAGGGGACACAGTCTTTTCCCGATGGCAGGAAGTTTGTTGGGAGTTTTCGAAATGGCATGCCATTTGGCAGAGGTTTCATCTATGAGACGAATGATAACAAAACTTACGGTGAATGGAGAGATGATGGGTATTTCTCTCCCATTGAACAACCGGCAAAGAAGTCCACATCGATAGAATTGAAGATTCTCCCTAATTCTATGACGAATGAAGCTATAGCCAGGATCAAAGAGGCAATACAGGCTGGAGCAAACATAAATCGCAAAGGAGTAAACGGGGCAACTCCGCTATGGAAAGCATCGTCATATGGTCACACTGAAGTAGTCAAGCTATTGCTTGCAGCCAACGCGGATGTTAACGCAGCCACGGCAAACGGTGCTACTCCGCTGATTGTGGCGTCGCAGAATGGTTATTCAGAAATTGTTGAGTTATTGCTTGGTGCTGCAGCAAATGTCAATACAACCGGCACCCCGCTGGGAAGGGCTTCGCAGTTTGGTCATACTGAAATCGTCAAACTGTTGCTTGCAGCTAAAGCAAATCAAAACGCGGTCACAACATCCGGGATGACTCCATTGTTTCTCGCGTCGGTGAAAAATCATACTGAAGTTGTCAGATTCCTGCTTGAGGCAAAGGCGGATCCCGATTTGGCTGACCAAGAATTCGGTTATACTCCGCTGATGATCACGTCATCAGCCGAGATCAAACAACTGCTGCTTGCAGCTAAAGCTGATATTGAGGCAGTCGAAAAAGAGGGCCGATCTGCACTATATTTGGCATCAGAAAGAAGGTAATCTTGGAGATGTAAAGCTGCTACTGGCGGCTGGGGCTGATGCAAATACAGTTCGTAAACAGGATGGTGCCACTGCCCTGATTAAGGCGACGGAAATGGGGCATACTGGTGTTGTCGAGTTGCTTCTTGCTGCCGGGGCAGATGTCAATGCGTCTAAAAAAGGTGACTTTACTCCGCTGTGGATAGCATCAGAGTTAGGGCATACAGAAGTTGTCAAACAGCTGCTTGCTGCCAATGCGCATGTCAATGCAACGCAAATGCAGGGTAATACCCCGCTGGCTTTGGTTTCTGACACTGGTAATGCTGAAATCGTCAATCTGTTGCTGGCGGCGGGGGCCAAGGTAAATGCCAAGAATATTGACGGAGTTACTTCGTTGTGGTTTGCATCGACGAAGGGCCATACTGAGATAGTAAAGCTGCTGCTGGCAGCCAAGGCGGATGCAAATGCTGTCAGTAAAATGGATGGAACCACACCATTGTATATGGCGTCGCAAAACGGTCACACTGAAGTTGTCAAGCTGTTACTTGCGGCCAAGGCTAATGTAAATGCAACCACCACCGATCGGGGTCTTTCGCCGCTGCTGATGGCGTCGCAGTTTGGTCATACTGAAATTGTCAAACTACTGATCGCCGCCAAGGCGAATGTAAATGCAACTACCAAAGATGGTGAGACGCCGTTAACAGTAGCATCAGGGGCAGGTCAAACTGAGGTAGTCAAGCTGTTGCTGGTAAGTGGCGCGGATAACAAGAAAATTCGTGCCGTTCAAGGTCTGGAAAAGTCGATGGCGCTCGGCAGGACGATCATGGGCCAGGTTCCTCAAGCCTTCATGAGAGTAAGCTATGATTCAAAGAAAGGAACAAAAGCCGACCTATCGAACCCTACACCTAACTCTACATCCCAGGATTTCTCCAGGCTAAAGACGATGCTCGCGGAAGGAGCAGACCCCAATGTCGTGCGGGTTGCCGGATTCGAGCCTGCTGGCAAAACGCAAACATCCGGGGGTGTCCGTTACTCAACAGGAAAGCCCGGACGCCTCGTAAATGCTGAAGAAGGAGGCATCACATTGTTGGAATACTGTCGTATCAACCGACTGGACTCCATAGCAGACCTTCTCGTCAAGCATGGGGCGAGGTAATTATTCTGAATTGATTCAACAAGCAAGAAGAAAATAAAACCCGAAAACACGGGGGAGAGAAGAATTTCTACAGGGTGGTGAAGTTGTTGGTTTCCAAGGATGTGATTCCTCATGGCCATCCGAGTGTCAAACCAAAGCTCATGACAGGTAGGGTGGATAAGCTTGGCGCATCACCATCCTTTACCACTCTGTTATCCCGGCCAGAGTGAGGAATCTCGTGATACAGTACTCCGTAGCATGAGATCTCTCCCTCGGCTCTGGCCTCCTGCATCCATTCAGTCGTGCGGTCGAGATGACAATGAGCGATTTAACCCATGCCGGTATCTCTAGCGCTTGCCGATGATGTTGCCAAGGATGTCGCGGGTGATCTGTCGGCCCAGCTTGGAATCGACGGCCCTGGCAACGGATTTGGCGAAGGTCTCCATGACACCCTGCCGCTTGCCGCCGCTGCCGCGGCTTTTTTGGATTCCTCTTTCTCACGGCTCTCTTGCTCGGCCAGCAGCTGACGCCTTTTCGCCAGCTCTTCCTCGCGATTGATCAGCATCTCATAGGCTGATTCCCGGTCCAGGGTCTGGTCATAATTACTTTTAAGAGGGGAGCGATTGATGATCCGCTCCCTCTCATTTGCATCCACAGGGCCAAATTTGGAGCGCGGGGGAGACATCAGTGTACGCTCCACCACACTTGGTACGCCCTTGTGATCGAGGGTTGAGATCAGGGCCTCACCTACCCCCAGCTGGCCGATGACCTCTTCGGTGTCGAAAGCCGGATTCTGGCGGAAGGTTTCACGGCCGCCTTGACCGCTTTCCTGTCCCTGAGGGTAAAGGCGCGCAGGGCGTGCTGAATGCGGTTACCGAGCTGGCCGATGACTTCGTCGTGTATATCATTGGGATACTGGGTGATGAAGAAGACGCCCACGCCTTTTGATCGGATCAGCCGCACCACCTGGGTGATCTTTTCCAGCAGTGCTTTTGGCGCCTTGCTGAACAGAAGATGGGCTTCGTCAGAAAAATAAGGGGACAGATTTATTTCCTGAGATTCGCCGTTCCATATGGGCGTTTCTGCGGGAGATCAACACACAGGGCACCACCATTATTCTCTCCACCCACTACCTCGAAGAGGCGGAGAGCCTCTGCCTCAACATCGCCATCATCAACCATGGCCGGATCGTGGAGTAGTCTTCGCTATCGGGACTGCCGACCCGTCTGCACTTGGGTGTGGACATCAAGAAGTAGGTCTGATCAGACCTACGTTTGAGATATGGGTTTTCGTCGGAAAAAGAAAGCCAGAAACATATCAAACATCCTCTTATCCAAAATATGGGGTCGATAATGCCCTATCATTACTGTTATCAACGAAACCGTGGCAGTTAAACCTGATCTCCTACCATTCGTAAATGGAGGGTGCAGACATGAAAATAGGTATTTTGGGAACTGGCGATGTTGGCTGTGTATTGGGTGCCGGCTTTGCCGGCCGTGGTCATAAAGTCATGATCGGCACTCGCAATCCGGCGGCGCAAAAGGTTCAGGACTGGCTTGAGCAAACCGGCAACGATGCCCGGACTGGGACGTTTGCCGGGGCGGCAGCCTTTGGCGAGGCGGTTGTAATCGCCATCGGTTGGCCCCATCTGCAAAACGTTATCGAACTCGCAGGTGCGGGGAACTTCGCCGGCAAGCTGGTGATGGATGCCACCAACCCGCTACGCTTTGAGACCGAAGGGCAACCACCGGTACTCGATGTCGGGCATACCGATTCCGCAGGAGAACTGGTGCAGCGCTTGCTACCCGAGGCCCGGGTGGTCAAGGCCTTTAACATTGTCGGTAATCCACATATGGTCGATCCGGACTTTCCGGAGGGTAAGCCGGATATGTTCATTTGTGGCAACGACGCTAATGCTAAAAAGACTACCGGGGAGCTGATCGAGTCGCTCGGCTGGCCACCGGTGATTGATCTGGGCGGCATTGAAAATTCCCGCTATCTGGAACCATTGGCGATGGTCTGGATCAGGCATTTCTTCAACCAGGGTTTCAACGGCAATCATGCCTTCAAGTTGCTGAGAAAGTGAGGTGAATAATGAATAATATCGATCTTTTTACCCCGCTCACGTTGGGTGGCCTGACACTGCCGAATCGTATTGTGATGGCGCCCATGACCCGCAATCGGGCCGGCGAGGGCAATGTGCCCACGGCACTGAACGCCAAGTACTACACTCAGCGGGCCGCTGCCGGGTTGATTATTACCGAGGCCAGTCAAATCTCGCCCGAGGCCGTTGGCTACCCCGCAACACCGGGAATCCACAGTGATGAGCAAGTGGCGGGATGGCGGCAGGTAACCGATGCCGTGCATGCCGAAGGCGGGCGTGTCTTTATCCAGCTCTGGCATGTGGGGCGCATATCTCACTCCTCGATGTTGCCCGACAACATTCAGCCGGTAGCGCCGTCTGCCATTCGTCCTGAAGGTGATGCCGTGACCTATGAGGGCATGCAGCCTTTCGAGACCCCCCGTGCCCTGACCATCGAAGAGATCCCTGGTCTGTGTGCGGATTATGCGGCAGCTGCACAAAGAGCCAGGGATGCAGGCTTTGATGGGGTGGAGATCCATTCAGCGAATGGCTATTTGTTGGATGAGTTTTTACGTGATGGCACCAACACCCGGACTGATATCTATGGCGGCAGTATTGAAAACCGCATGCGCCTGTTGGAGGAAGTGATTACAGCGGTGAGTAGAGTTTGGTCTAGCAACCGTATCGGCGTGCGTCTGTCACCAGAAAATCAGTTCAATGACATTCGGGATTCACAGCCGCAAACGACGTTTAATGCGGTTGTTGATATGTTGCGCGGCCATCAGCTTGCCTACCTGCATGTATTGGAAGGCGATATGTTGGGTGGAGATCGCCTTGTGGATTATCATGAACTCAAGCGCCGCTTTGGTGGTCTCTACATGGCCAACAATGGTTATACCCAAGCGAAGGCTGAGCAGGCGTTGCAACAGGGTGATGCTGATTTGGTTGCCTTCGGCAAGCTGTTTATCGCCAATCCGGATTTACCTGGGCGATTTGCACAGGGCGCACGACTTAACGAGCCAGATCCCGAGACGTTTTACGGCGGTGATAAAAAAGGTTATACCGATTACTCGTTTCTGTAGGGGTCGGCGGGGCAAGCCTTGAGGTGACAGCGAAAGACTATCTCTCATCCGATGATGGTTTCTGCATCTGCAGTCCGGTCAACCGCCACAGTGTGTCTATTTCGGCCCGCAACTGCCGGACTTCCTCCTCAAGGGCTGTCAGACGATCAGCTTCACCGGTCGTTTCCTTCGCAGCAGCGGCCATAGACAGCTCCTCCTTTGGCTCATCGCTCAGCAGCTGGGCGTATCGGTCCTCGCGCCGTCCTGGTCCCTTGGGAAGGGTCGCCACCAATGAAGGATCTTGCGCCATCAGCAGTTCCAGTGCATCTCTGACATCCTCCAGCCCGGTAAAATCCGCCAGGCGCGAACCGTGGGTACGCAGCTCACCCAGCGTCTGGGGGCCGCGCAATAGCAGGACACAGAGCACCGCCTGCTCCTCCAGGCCAAGCTCAAGATGCCTGCCGAGTTTCTGTTCATAACGCTCCGCCCGGCCGGAGAAACTCGAACGGATCAGTTCCCGATCCCGCAGCAGGTTGACGGTGTGGCCAACCTCTCCCTGGGTCAGCTGCATCACCGGGTTGCGGCTGGTCTTCTGGTTGCAGGCCTGTACCAGTGCGTTGAGGGTGAGCGGATAATTGTCCGGGGTGGTCCGCTGTTTCTCCATCAACACGCCGAGAATACGGGCTTCAACTGGAGTTAACAACGGTTCGTTATTGGCTTCTGTGTCAGGCTGGTCTGTCATATTCAGTGTCACTGGTACGTAGGATTACTGTGAAAATAATCTCCGGAAGTGCTGAGCACAAGCGAAAGTTGAAAAGCTGGGATGAAGTAAAACTCGAAAACCGGGTCAGCAAACAGTATTCAACGCTTGCCGATAATACTGCGAGGATGCCCCGGATGATCTGCAGGCCCAGGTTGGAACCGATTGCCCGGGGGGATTACCGCCCTATTCTTTTGAAATAGGACGCCACATGTTCAGGAGAGTGAGTCCTCAGCCTGATAGAATCGTAGTGCTTCAGGTAGGTTTCTGACATATCGCACGCACCACATCCGCGCATTTTCCTAAATCGTAGGTTTTGCCAGCGTTTTCTGATAGTTGCGTCAGAACAGCGCAACCTTATCAGTGAATCTGTAGCTAGAAAAACGTTTATTCCATCCCCTCCATGGCAAGGATTTTATTTCTCTTTGAAATAACGCTAACCTATCGTCATGTAAAATACAATATGACGCCACGGCCTATCACTCCGAACGCTGCCGCAGTGTTTATCGAGATAGGCTGTGCCGCCTATTTAGATGTTAGGCGTGGGAAGATAGAATCATGAAACATCGAGCCATAAGAGACCTTAACCAGCTCAGCGACAATGATCTATTTTATGAAATCGCCATAGGATTAAACAAAATATACGAAAATTGTTGTGAACTTAGCGAATCATCAAAGCATTTATTTGAAAACAATAATTATCGCGCATCTAACATTATTTATTCTATCGCTAATGAGGAAGCTGCAAAATATATAATATTAATTGACACGCTAAGATGCCCTAGAAAAAACAAAAAATCAATCACTAAACAATTAGCAAAATTTAACGATCACATGGCCAAAGGTGTCTATGCTAAATTATGTGGCTGGAGCGTCTCGACATATAAAGAACTGTGTAGCTATATTGAGGGAGAACTAGATCAATATTATCTTGATGGCCCTATGGACATTGATTGGATATTTAGGAATTCGATCATCTCAAATAGGGAAGAAGCGTTTTATGTTGATTATGTCCAATATGATGATGAAGGACATGAATGGTTAGCCCCTAAGTCCAACGATACATTAGGAAAATCAGCATACTTTACAATTTCACCAATAATCAGTTTAGTCAAAGCTCTCCATAATATTGGAATAGAGAATATCGAGTCAATTAAGCTATTTTCAGATTTCTGGAGAACATTTGAAATTACGGATAACACGCACATTCAGGAACTCTATGATGCCAATTTAGAATGCCTTAATATCCTTGATGATAAAGACTTATTAGTCGCCACAGAAGAAGATCAATATAGTTTGGTGATAAAATCACTTCCATTTCCACTGTACAATAAAGACATGAAAGAAAAAAAGATATCCATTCAATCACTCAAGAATGCACAAAATGACTGGTGTCCTGAGTATTAATTATTAGCCTAACTATAAATGGATATTACAAAATAATTAGAACTTATATCTAGATTAACCATACACAACCAGCATGCGGAGAATAACAATGTCCAATGATCTTGTAACATCTGAGAATTTATCGAAAGAACTCTTACACTCAATTTATGATGCAGCTTTTATGGATACATCTTGGAATGCTAATGGCGATCTAATAGTCAAAGAAAATTCTAAATGCGTTGTCATCCCTTCAGATGATAATGATTTATTAATGTTTCTTTCTCTCTACTCATTTAAAACAAGTTCAACTCAAATGGAGCGATTAGAATGTATCAACAATATGAACAATGGGTATCTGATGATTCGCGCAAGACTTGTTCCTGATGATATGCTTAAAATTGATCATCATATGTATTTAAGGGGCGGAGTCAGCAAAAAGAACATCGTATTAGCCACGAAATTCTTCTTATCAATACCTTCCCATGCGGCCTTGGATTATGGACAAGATATAATTGCATAACGTGTTGAATTATAGTCTGCCGTATGAGCCATAAGATCCAATAATGCCTAACAAAGCAAATTCACTCGGACAGTCAAAAGCGTTGTTTGGTTTGTGTATTCCGCTACGCTTCATTTTACACAAACCAAACACCACTTTTGCCTTCCGGTGATTTGCGACGTTAGGTGTAAAATAGAGTGAAACTAAGATTCGCAACATGGAACATGGCTTATTGGAGCCATAAGAGGCATGAAACAGAGGCTTGGGAATATTTTACCGCGGAGATAGGTTGTGATGTTCTTCTATCACAGGAATCCTATCCAAACTTAGATATTCTTAATAGTGAACAATTAGTATGGAATGAAATTGGTGATTCGCGCCCTTGGGGGTCTGGAGTCTATAGCAAAAATCATAAAATCAAAGAATATACATTTAAAAATAATTTTTTTGGTGCAGTCACGGCGGCAGAAATAGAGATAAATCCGGATCTCAAACTTATAGTAATATCTCTGTATGGGCTAATGGAAAAAATATCAAATGTAGTTTATGCAATCCCTAATCTTCATAGAATATTTTCTGATCTAACTGGAATATTAGAAAGTCGAAACTCAAAACACAGAGTTATCATAGGTGGCGATTTAAATGCCAGTAAACAAATAGACAAGCAACAAACAGGAAATTCACATCAAGTTCTGTTTGATCGATTAAATGAATTTGGTCTAGTAAATTGCTTTGATAATTATTTTAGTGATTTCGTGCAAACACATCGGCACAGTAGAAGCAATAAACCTTGGCAAAACGATTACTTTTTTATAAGTAAAAGGCTTGAAAAACATTTGGTAGATTGCACAGTGGTTGACAATGATAAAGTGAGAAAGCTGAGTGATCACAACCCTGTAATAATAGAATTCGAGTTTTAACAATGAAACACCTAATCGGGATAGGGAGCCGCTC
>QFXE01000022.1 GCA_003349915.1 endosymbiont of Escarpia spicata | reverse complement strand
CGTGCCGGGGAGTTTTTTGAAGGGCCGCCGATTGAGATCATCCAGCAATGCGCGGATAGCCAGATTCAGTGAAGCCAGGGTAAAGAAGGTCTGATGGCGAAGTCTTGCCATGATCCAGCGTTCGACGATCTGTACGGCCACCTCGGCTTTGGATTTATCCTTGGGCTTATACGTACGTGCAGGCACAATGGCGCATTGGTAGTGCGAGGCCAACTGCTGATAGCTGGGGTTGATGTCCGGGTCATAGCGGTGCGTTTTGCGTACTGCACTCTTTAAATTGTCCGGCACCACAAGCTCAGGGACACCACCAAAGAATGCAAAGGCCTTTACATGTGCGTTGAGCCAGTCGGCTTGTTTCTGGCTCCAACTGGCGCAGGCAAAGGTATAGTTCGATGCGCCGAGTACCGCGACAAAGATCTGTGCCTGACGATATTCACCCGTGTCCGGGTTGACGATATCCATCGTTGGACCACAGTAATCCACAAACAGCTTTTCACCGGCTCGATGCACTTGCCGCATGCTACGCTGCTGGCATCCCAACCAGCTTCGGTAGCGATGACAGAACTGGGCATAACTATAGCCATCATCAGGATGCTGTTGGCGATACTCTTGCCACAGCAGCTGCTTGGTGACGCCTTTACGTTTCAGTTCCTGGCAGACAGCTGGGTAGTCCGGTTCCGTAAAACGACGCTGCCCTGTGGTGGCCTGAGTCGGAAACAGCAAACGCCCCAGATCACGCTCGCTCATGCCTTCAGGAATTGGCCAGCCAAGTCCTGCCTGTTGGGCTCGGTTCAGGTACTCCACCACTGTGCCATAGCCAATATTCAGGGCATTGGCGATGCCTCTATAGGCCAATCCTGCCTCATAGCGAAGCCGCAGAATGTCTCTGATTTTGCGCATTGATAACCTCTTTTTTGCCACCGCTGATTTCTCCGCCAGAAAAAGACTAAGAGAATAGCAGTCGTCAAGTTAAATCAATGCGTTAGGAAGGTTTCTGGGAATATCTGATCATCGATTCTGGAAATCCGGGAAAAGTGATCGGATAAAACCAGAATCAATGATCGGAATGTTCCAGAATGGGTGATCGGATTAAAACAGAATCAGTGATCGGAATGAGCCAGAATATGCACTATCGACTGATCTGCGTGAATATGAAAGGGAGCCATTTTCAAAGCTGGTGCCACGCTGAGAAATAATTGCATACCAAAACGGCTGTACTGCCGCTGTTATGAAATCAATTTGGATGCCTTCCTCAACAACGGGGATAATCAAACACATTCAACTTGGAGGGGCGGAAGCGAGTTGTCAGCCATCCAAAACGGGTTGAGCATCAAAGTTATTCGTGCCGCTCCTCTGCGGGAAAGTTGGTTGCCATCAGAATTACCCCGGGCCCTTGATTTTCCTTCCGCCTGGAATGGCGTGATAGTGGGTAGCCCTCCGAAACTAGAGTTAAACCAAGCCTTGATGCCGCTGATGCGGAAGCAAGTTGGCAGTCAAACAAACCTGTTGCCACCTGAGGGTTCGGTCAGGCCTGATGGCAGCCAGTTGGTAGCCATCTGGAAAAGGTGTAATCTGAAAGTTCGGTCAGCCGCCTGTTGGCGGGGAAGTGAATCGTTCAACCAGGCATGGCAAAGGGAGTTCTATTGAATGAATCAGGATAGCCTCAAAGCCTCAAGCAGGTGCCCTACCCTCCGAACGTCAGCCACACTAAATCAGCACCAGGCTAACAATGCGGTCAACCCGGAACCCACAAAGCAGCGTATTTTTTGTGGCTTCGCTACGCTCAATTTTGCCACAAAAACCACACTGCTTTGCGGTTCCGGTTACCGCAAGCGTTAGGCTTCAGAAATTAGCACGTACCTGAATCACTATGAAAATAGAAAGGTTGAGATACCGACATATTTATACCACCTCTATAGGATTGCACTCTAATCAACCGCAATCTTTTGGAGATATTAGATAATGAATACTAGCCAACTTCATACCGCCACTGAGAAATGTGAACTTTATCTAAATAAAGTCAAAAAATATAATATTGATCACGAAATATTACCAAGTGAAACAAAAGTTGTTGATAGGCTTTTATACCGTACATTGGACATGAAGCCTGTCTATGAAGAATTAGCTAAAACATTTACAGATCGTCAATATCAAATATTTATTGATATTATTCTTAACTCGGCAGCTTTCTGGAACCCAGATGCAGCGAAGAAGCTCCGCGAAGATAAAGCTGAATTATTGTCTGTAAATAATTTAATCAGTAATACTGCAAACGAGTTAGCAAAAGCACTTTCAAAAAGAGATAAATTAAGTAATTTGTCAGGCTTTTCAAGTGATACGCATTACCATATCTGCGATGTTATAGATGCCGCATCTCAAGGTAATGGTCATTACCGTGGTTTTTTGCGCGAAAATCTTAAGTCCTTGACCTATCAATATGACTTAAAATATTGGCCAAGTCTCTCGAATATAGCTAAGGCAATTGCTTTAGATGCTGAAGCCTCAAACGTAAGAGCAACAGATCCCTTAACGGAAGCGGCAACAACTTCCGAACGTACTTCAAAATCAGACTTTCTTAGGGCATTTTTTGCATCTATTGATCAAAATACTGATCGTGTTGGAAATGGCTTGCCTGCAGGTGTTAAAATTAATGATAACTCATTGTCAGTAATAGTTAATTGTGCTCTTGACCTTGATGTTGATGATTTAGTTGATTCGTCGTATGTAAAAGGAGTCAGGCAAAGGCTTCGCAAAACTAATGAGAAGCAGAAAATATAAGCCTAACAAACAAAATTCACTCAGACTTGCTACTGCGGTGCTTGAATTCAGGCTTGGTGCATTCTTTCGAGTGCAGCGTGTGCATCAAGCTCCTTGCGCTTTATCCGCAAGCTGGTGATTTTGGACGTTAGCGCAGTAAAGTCACACGTAAGTCCTAATAGGAAGCGGGGTCCAAAGTGGGAGTAGCCCGTAAAAAAGGAGACGGATTTATTTTATGGTCACTCAAACGATACTGAAAATATATCTGTCCCGTTTTTTATTCAATTGATATCCGCGCCTTGCGACGGGAAGCATTCGTTATAGGTATAGCTATGGCAACATCAAAAAGAGAACAAAATATAACGCAAGGAGGGGAGATTAGAGAATCCGATTCTGAGCGTTGCTGCCACATATTGCAGTTTCAGCGTAAGCAAAAAGGAACTGTTAGAGCTTTATGTCCAGATCTGATGCGTAAAATACCAGTGATTCTGAAAGGCTTGTGCAGTATTTCTGGATTGGTAACTATTACAGCTTGTTCTCCTTCATCAGGCTGGGTTTCTCCCCGAGACCCTGCGTACCTTATGTCTGATACTAAGTTTGCGGTCATGAACTTCGATTGCTCCCAGGTAGAGTACTGTGACAAGGAAATAATCTTTGTTTATGAAGGTGATCTCTGCATAAGAGGGATTATCTCTGGTCTTAGGGAGTTCAGCTGCACAAAAAGAAAGTATTACGAAAACAAATCGTTCACGGTAAGCAAAGGAAAGCTTAATTTATGTAGACACTCGGTAGATACTTCGCTATCCCATTTTTATAACAGAGAAGATGTCCGGATATCTTACCAAGGTCCTTTCACTTGGAGAGAGAAGGGTGTTGAGTCTCAGCATGAAAATATCACCTGTACCTTAAATATAGGATATGAAAAGGATTACCCTGAACGTAAAGATTTGGTTCGGTGCATAGATAATGCTGTCTGTTATCGCTTCTAATTTCCATGACTCCTGTTACGGGCCTTCAGGTCCTCGGCAAATACAAGTATAACGGAGTCAGACTCGAATTAATGAAAAGGAAAAAAGGGGCCAGTTTTAATTAAATTCGCTAACAATCACATACACTCGGACAGCAAAAAGCGTTGGGAACCTACCCCAGTTTTGCACACATCTAATTGACAATTTATTAGAGGTGAGCAAATGTCTAGAAAGACGAAATACGATTATTATGACGATAGGTTCAAAGCAACGGCAGTGGAATTAGGAGATTTACCTGGCGTTTGCGCAAAAGATGTGGCCGAGGTGCTCGATATTCATCCAATAATGCTCTACCGTTGGAAGAAAGAGTATCGAGAGGGTGAGATTATGAAGAAGCCGGTTAAAGGAGTAATGGACACAGAGACAAGTCGTGAATTGAAGCGACTACGGAAGACCGAAAAAGCACACAAAACATTGCAGATGGAGCATGAACTTTTAAAAAAAGCATCCAGTATTGTTCGGATCGAAAAAAGAGATCTTCGAGTTTATAGATACACAGCGTGACAGCTATCCACT
>QFXE01000016.1 GCA_003349915.1 endosymbiont of Escarpia spicata | reverse complement strand
ACTATCTTGAAAAACGCCGCAACCCAAGGATCAACAATAAGACCGGGATGATGTGGGCTGCAATGGGTCGTGTGCGTAATTGTCCCATGATTTTCTCCGATGCCATCGCAGTAGGACACCAGTCACCCTGCATCTCTGCACAGATTCCGGCATGCGATTTTCCGAACAGTAGGGGAAACGTGGTGCGTCCCCTATTATTGCTAATTTATAAATAAAGATTTTATTAATAAATTAGAATTTCTAAAGCCCCTTGGCTTTTGGGTTATTCAATGCTTTGCCTTTTTGAATACTATCAAGCTCTTTTATGGATAAATTTTCAATTTCACTAGATCCATATCTTATGGACAAGTGAACCCTGGGGATATCATCAGTCCTACATTTGCTCATTCCCTTCGCCCATTCCAGCATATTTTTTGGCACAGGAAGATACTCCTTTCCGTCATATATATGTACCCACTTAGAATAAAAAAAATTATTTTTATTACGCTCACTCAGATACCTATGAGAATAAATAGATACAAAATTATTATAAAATATAAGGTTATCTGTTTTGCGTTTATAATTGTTATCTATATACTCAACGGTATAGTCCTTATAAAACATATTGCCAATTAGCTCACACTTATTATTGGCATGTTCTTCCCTAAAATCTGCAGTAGAATAAGTTACGCTCAACTCGGAAACATCGACTAAACAGGCCAGCTCTATATAGGCATTATCTTTCTGGTATCTTTTATAAAAAGAGTAATGACTTGAACTATCACGTCCAAATAAAATTGGTGTTGGACTAAAATTTCTTTCCCATAACTCTCCATATTTTGTTCTCAAAATTGAAACTATTTCTTCTGCGCGTCTTTGGCAATCATATTCTCCTATTCCTGTGCCACCTTTTATTGGATCACTTATCGCAGAGATCCCTATAACACGCTTACTTAATGGTGAAGTCCAAAAGTAATATTTTTCAAAATATGGGGATTTTATTGAGGGTGGGAATTTCCACTGTATTATATCCTTTTGGGTGGTCTCTTGCCCCAAATACATTTCTCCCAATTTCATTCCAAAGGCACCCTGAATGACAGAACTTCCTTTTATTTCCTTGGCAAATAGACCGCTAGAAAACAAAAGCAGCAATATTAACAATATAATATTCGAATTATTTTTTACTTTCATCATATAAAGCTCCACATTCTAGATATCACATCCTTAACGTCTTGACTTCTCATGAAGTAAGCTACCCTTTTTGCTTAAAGTATATTTTGTATTACTGCCATTATGAATGCTAACAAAGCGTCAGCTAAAAACATTCTGGTTACAAGCTGATTGTATAGAAGTGGACGAGCTTCACTTTCGCCGAATTAAGTATCGTGCCAAGAGCCAAACTGGCCCACCTCTTTCACTAACATCCAGATACCGCTTAAAAAAAACATAATATGGCAACGCTCAAAATGATTGCGAAATATCAAGTATTAAGATTAAAGATATTTCCATGAAATGAAGTTTCTTAAATGCCTGACCACTCACATAAATCACGCGACGCAAGAAGCGTCGCAGCGATTTGATGTGATTGCTAGGTATTATTTATAAGTTGAACGCATTAAAAATTAACCACATCTTCTTTCTCTACTTTTGGTTTTTCATTTAACTCTTTTGCTAGCTTGCACTCTTGAACACCTTTTTTGCCTTCTTCTTCAGACATTATTTCTATATTTGCACCTCCCACAAAAACCCCCATTTTAATATAGTGGCGTAAAAAGTAATTCGTGTTGCTTTTGGTGTTTAAATCAAAATCGTTATTACTGAATTCTGATTGTGTAGATATAGTGTGTTGTCCAGCTTTAACTTCTTTATAAAAATAGGTCATTGGCGCACTTTCGCCAATAAACTGGCCATCTACGTAGATTGCTTTTTTTAGTGCGGCACCAAAATTTGAATTTCTATAAACATACAATCCTGACATGCCTTGTGAGGGCAAGGCGAACTTTTTTCTATCTGCATCTTCTTCAATTGATCCCATTGGGACAGATGCGCAACCTGACAAAAAAGTTGTTACAACAGCTATAAAAATAAACGATTTGATCCTCATAAAACACTCCTTATGTTTACAGATTACATTTGTATTGCCTAATGACTTGCCTGAGCCACAGAGGAACGCGCAAGGGACCTGCCACGAGGTAGGTCTTAAAGCGATCGTTAGGCCCATAGTCTTGGAAAGTAACGCGAAACCTTGTTATTTTAATCAACACCCCTCTTCTCGGCAGTTTTCACCATACTGGCTCCAAGTACACTTGCACCCCCTAGCGACCAGCCGCCATCGACAGGTATAACAGCACCGGTAACATATCCCGCCAGAGGAGAAGCCAAGTACATAACAGTATTAGCGATGTCCATTGGTGTACCCAACCGACCTAGCGGAACTGAATCTGTTACAGCTTTCTGAAGTTCTGGAGTGGGTGTCAAACGCTTCATGCCCTCTGTTCCCGCGATCGGCCCGGGCACGACGGAATTGATCCGTATGCCCTCAGGCCCCCACTCCATTGCTAGAACTCGAGTAACCATATCGACGCCAGCCTTCGCGGCACAGACGTGAACCTGATGTTCCATCGGGACAAAAGCCTGGGGCGCGGAAATATTGATGATCGAAGCACCAGGCTTATTCAGGTACGGATACGCGGACTGCCGCACCTGACACTAGCACATCTATGGCACCAAATGCTTCATACGCACCGACCAATGCAGCCTTGACAGCGTCGACATCTCTTACATCGGCACTGAACCCTATGGCCTCGCCACCATAACCCAACAGTTTCTCGACGGCCACGTCAATCTTGTTTTGCGAGCGACTAGCCACAGCGACTCGCGCCCGCTTGGCAGCGAATGCATCTGCGATGCCAAAATTGATACCACTGGTTCCACCCATTACAACGACAGTCTTACCCGAAAAGTCTATTGAATGTTTCACGCCCATCTCCTAGGGAATTAGACTCTCGATCTTTCTGCTTCTTTTTAGCATGCACCAAGCTAACGAGACTGTAGAAAAACCTTAAAAATGAGGACTTCAGCGATTCCATCAAAATGTATCACTTTCATTGATAGCGCATAACCCTTTACACTGAATCAATTTCAGGCGCTATACACTTACTACAACACGCAACTTATGAAATCACTCTAAAACATCATAAATGGCCTTAGATTCTAGAAATATCTTATTCAGAGGTTTTTCTACAACCTCAACGCTCTTGCTAACTGGCCATTTTATACAGAGCGGAGTAAAATGGGGCGGTAATTTGTATAAGGTGAACTGAATACATTTCTAGTAGCCGTACTGCTAAAAAGCAGCCAGACTCTCAATATGTGTTTGGGCAGAATCCAGCCATGAAGCCTAAGCAGTAATCCATATGGCACAACATAGTTTCTCCTGAATTGTTAAAGAGCAGGTTTTCTATTGCCTATTGACAGGGGGTCGGCTCATATATGTTAGACGCATTACTGACAAGTATTCGCATTTTTTGTGTAGCCGCTTCAAGACTTGAAGCGAAATCTAGGCAGGCTGATATTAAAATACATAGCCAGCAGCCGTGATATAAATATACTTAATCCAGAAATAATTGCTGCTACCGTTATCTCTTGGTCGAAATGCAAGAGACCGATAAAGAGCAAAGAACCAACCCAGGATACTGTCGCATAAAGCGGGCTTAGAAACACGACAGGAGTTTCGTTACATAATATATCACGAAAAATACCTCCCATAGTTCCTGTCATTACTCCCATAAAACTTGCAATAAGAGGGGGAGCTCCAACCATAAGTGAAACCAATGTTCCGGCAACGCCAAAAGTAGCTAAACCCGCAGCATCAGCAACTAAGAAATATTTGGGTGAAACGACTATTAGTCTGGCCGCTACAAAAACAGTGACTGCGCTACCAAGCGATGCAATAAAAAATATTTGATCATTGATCCAGAATACATCTCGGCCAAGAAGCATGTCACGTAATGAACCGCCTCCTAATCCTGTGGCAATTGCAATAATAATTACACCGAACAAATCAAATTGTTTAAAACCAGCTTTAAGAACACCTGAAGCTGACGAAACAATAACCGCAAGTAATGTTATCCAGTATAAATTTTCTATAAGTGTTGGTGTTGGTTCTAGTGTCATATTATTATATTGTTTGCGCCCAGTAGAGTAGAACCTCAGTGCATGGCCGCTGCATTGGTGAATTCGGCATACGATGCCTACCAATGCTCTTTAAGCGCCCCGCTTGATGCCCAGTACAGCTAATCATTTCCCTTTGTCCCCTCGTCAAACCGTAAGTCGAGCTCTCCCCGATATAGATTACCGATGACCTTCCCCACGGGCTTATCAGTAACCTTTGTCGTTGAAGTATAATCATCAGGCGAACTGGAATAAACCCAGTTGGACCAGCCCCGTAGCTTGGGATTGAGTTCTTTTATCATCTCTTCAATATTTAGTGAATATTTAGAGAAATATTCCACAGTTACAGGACTAAAGGCTATGTGGCCAACCACTGCACCATCGGCTTCAGGGAAGGCACACAAATGGATCTCGCGAACATCTTCACGATCGAGACTTGTTGCTACTCGGATACGGGTCATTAGCTGCTTACTATATAGGCGTCCTAAACGACGTAATAAAACACGTCAAAACTGGCGCCTAATCCGCCAGAATAATTTCAAATTGTTAATTTTACTTCCCATCAGCATAATATAGATTAACTATAGGAAATAGGGAAATACATCAAGGCTAAGGAAGGTAAACCCGTCTGCTGGATCGTGTTCGAGATAAAATCAGAGGTAACACTATACTATAGTATTCGGACTGAACAGGCATACGTCGACTGGATCCATCGTTTTATCCTTTATCACTGTAAGCGCTACCCCGAGCAGATGGGCACCAAAGAGATTGAAACCTTTCTGTCTCATCTTGCCGTCGATAAAATCTTGCAGCATCGATTCAGAATCAGGCGCTTAGTGCTATTCTCTTTCTCTACCGGGTAGCGATTGAAAAAAGTGCTGGTGTCAAAGGAGAAAACCCAAGGGATCATGACTCTCTCCGACAATCCCGGCACCCGACACGCAAAACCATTTCGAAGCCACCGTCCCATAGTAGCGCCGAAGATCGACAGTAAATCTTAGATCCCCTCCATCGAGCGGTGTGAGAGAGGGCGTCTCACCATACAGGCCTGGTTTTACTGCTCCGCCGAGCACGAAGTATGGCGTAGCGGTTCCATGATCCGTACCTGCACTGGCATTCTCTGCCAGCCGGCGTCCAAACTCTCCATAGCTCATTACCAGTGTGCGGTTCCAGTCCCCTGAATCGGTCAAAGCCGACCGAAATGCAGCGAGTCCCTGCGCCAACTCGGTGAGCAGACGGCGATGTTTGGCGGACTGATGACTGTGGGTGTCATATCCGCTCTGGGATACTTTAATGACAGGCACATCCACTCTGCTGACAATAAGTCGTGCTGCGAGGGCAAGATCGCGGCCTAAGCGGCTGTTGGGGAAGCGATCAACAAGGCTCTGTGTCTGCACCGTCAAGCGCTCCTGCAGCGCGGCTACGGCATGGCCAATCTCCCGCTGCACTTGCAGGATATGTTGCAAGGGCGGGTTACCCGGTATTTGACCAATCGGCTTAACGGAGGCGGCTCGCCGTAAAAACACATCGACGTCTGAGAGGGAAACCACCCTCATCTCATCCCCTCCCCTGCCAATGGTCCGCTATTACGTCCGATCACTATACCATCCAGTGGTTTTTCATCACGTAATGGCAACGTCTTCACCACAGGACTCAACCAACCTTCACTCTTGACCTCATCGCTGGCTGATGCACTATCCCAGATCGCAATGGAACGAAAATGCGAGCGGTTAGGCTGCGGATAACCCAATCCCTGTATCCATGCCATCTCCCCCGCATCCCACAATGGCATCAGGGGTTCAAGCGCCGGATGCATACCAGTCCGCTCATTGAGTTGAAGAACCTGATCCACTGGCACTGCCAGTTTCGGTCTCTGTCGATAGTATGTGGACTCACGATAGGGGATCAGGGTATTGATCCCATCATTGCCTCCATTCAACTCCAGTAACAGCAGCGTCCGGCCAAAGACCGGCTTTTCCTGACGACTCCAGACCGGCGGCACACCCCATACCGGCGCGGCAGCCACAAGTCTGAGAAAATCTCTTCGGTTCATCTCAGCACCTCACTTCAACTGATAGCCGGGTTCGGTCAATAACGCGGTGAGACCTTGATAGGGATCGTCACTCTGCAACTGCGCGCTGAATGACGGAAACGGCAACAGCAGGCGTTCCAATTCAGATAAGGTTGTGTCCGCCATGCTGCTCGTTATCTTTTTACGCAGGTGAGAGTCTTCCGCCGTCAGGCGCTGCATCATCCAGCAACGCTGCAACAGTGTGTCGGTATTGATCCAGTACCCTCCACCAGGCCAACCTTTGACGTTGGGCGGATTGAACAGATCCTGGCCGAGACGGCGACTCGCCAGCGCCAGCAAGCGCCCACTCTCCACACTGATTTCCAACTGATGCAGGGTGCCAATCAACAGTTCAACCGGTGATTTGATCAGGCCTCCACGATTCTCACCGGCACGAAATTGGGCGGTATTGAAGAGCGCTTTTAACAAAGGGCGCAACTGATAGTCACTCCCCCTGAAAAGCTTTGCCAATCGTTTGATCTCATACGGGTCAGGCGTAGGTGAAATGAACTCACGCCAGAGTTTGTCTGTAATGGTAATCGCGGTTCTGGGGTGATCAAGCAGAATGCGCAGAATGTCATCACCATCAAAACGGCCTCTTCTGCCTAGAAACAGCTTCTCTCCATCATCGTGCCAGCGGCTGTAGTAGCGGAATTTACCGCTGCGACGATCGATGCTCCAGCCGGTAAACGCCCTGGCCGCAGCCTTGATATCCGCTTCTGTGTAGTAACCTTCACCCAGGGTAAAGAGTTCCAGCAGTTCCCGTGCAAAGTTTTCATTTGGACTCTCCCGCCGATTTACCACGCCATCGAGATAACGCAGCATTGCCGGATCCCGGGCCATCGCCTGCAGCAGATCACGAAAATCACCCAATGCATGTCTGCGCACCGTCTCATGCTGCCTGAAAATCAGCGGAACCCACTTCACCTTCTTCATCGAAGAGGTAAAGTGGTTATGCCAAAAGAGCACCATACGTTCCGCCAGAGGCGATTCGGATGCCAACATCTGCCGCACCCACCAGGCCTGAAGTGCAATACTGCGCTGCCGCCACTGTTTACGCAGCATCTTTTTCTCAGCATCATTCAAACTACGAAGATACCGGCGCTCGGGGGGTAGGGTATCGACCCATCCAGGCGGCGCCAGGATGATGGCGGTATCAGCAGCCGCCACCAACTGCTCCACCGCCGATTTATGGGTTACACCAGCCAGCTGTTCAATCTGCACGGTTGTACCGCCAAAGCCACTTCGTTGAAGCAGGTGTCTCGCCTCATCGAACGACATGGCATGTAACATACCGGGCAGGCAGATCAGTAGAAAAAAGGGTGTGTAGAATGACATCTGAATTCCTCTCTGTTCATCAAGGAATAACGCAGATCTCTGCTATCGGTTGACCAAAGTCATTTATTTCTTATGGGCACTGCACAATTGGATGAGCAAGCTGATCGATTGTGAGAGAATGCTTGTTAAATTTCGTCTCTGTTTGTCACAAAGAAGCTGAATCACACAATGGCCCAGTACATCTACACCATGAACCGGGTGGGCAAGATCGTCCCACCCAAACGCGTCATCATCCAAGATATCTCCCTCTCCTTTTTTCCCGGCGCAAAGATCGGAGTGCTCGGCCTCAACGGGGCGGGTAAATCGACGGTTTTGAGGATCATGGCCGGTTTGGATACGGAATTCGAGGGTGAAGCACGCCCCCAGCCAGGCATCAAGATCGGTTATCTGTCCCAGGAACCCAAACTCGATGAAACCAAAGACGTGCGTGGTAACGTTGAGGGGGCGCTGAGCCATCTGAAGGAGGCGTTGGCAGAGTTGGATACGGTCTATGCCGCCTATGCGGAACCCGATGCCGACTTCGATGCCCTGGCCAAACGGCAGGCAGAACTGGAGAACATTATCCATGCTGCGGACGGCCACAATATCGAACGCCAACTGGAAGTTGCCGCAGACGCCCTGCGGCTGCCGCCCTGGGACGCGGATGTGAGCAAGCTCTCCGGTGGTGAACGCCGCCGCGTTGCGCTCTGCCGTTTGTTGCTGGAACACCCGGACATGCTGCTGCTCGACGAACCCACCAACCACCTCGACGCAGAGTCGGTTGCCTGGCTGGAGCGCTTCCTGCACGAATACAACGGTACTGTTGTTGCCGTCACCCATGACCGCTACTTTCTCGACAATGTTGCCGGCTGGATTCTGGAACTGGACCGTGGCCATGGCATCCCCTGGGAGGGTAACTACTCCTCCTGGCTGGAGCAGAAAGAGCAGCGTCTCGAACTGGAGCAGAAGCAGGAGGCCGCCAAAGTCAAGGCAATGAAACAGGAGCTGGAGTGGGTACGCTCCAATCCAAAAGGCCGCCACGCAAAGAGCAAGGCCCGCCTGCAACGTTTCGACGAACTGCAATCCCAGGACTTCCAGCAACGCAATGAAACCAACGAGATCTACATCCCGCCAGGGCCGAGACTGGGCGACTTGGTCATAGAGGCTGAAAGCCTGAAAAAGTCCTATGGCGACAGGACGCTCTATGACGACCTCAACTTCAATCTGCCGAAAGGCGGTATCGTCGGCATCATCGGCCCCAACGGGGCGGGTAAGACGACCCTGTTCCGCATGCTCACAGGACAGGAGACACCGGATGGCGGCGAGCTGCGCATCGGCGACAGCGTCGAGATATCCCATGTCGATCAGAGCCGGGATGCACTCGATGACGACAAAACCGTTTGGGAAGAGATCTCGGACGGCCAGGACATCATTACTGTGGATCGTTACGAAACCCAGTCCCGCGCCTATGTCAGCCGCTTCAATTTCAAGGGCTCCGATCAACAGAAACGTATCGGTGACCTCTCCGGTGGTGAACGCAATCGTGTCCATCTGGCCAAGCTGCTGAAAAGCGGCGGCAACCTGCTGCTGCTCGACGAGCCGACCAATGATCTGGACGTGGAGACCCTGCGCGCACTGGAACAGGCGCTACTCACATTCCCAGGCTGTGCTGTTGTGATCAGTCATGACCGCTGGTTCCTGGATCGTATCGCAACCCACATCCTGGCGTTTGAAGGCGAATCTGATGCAGTCTGGTTCGAAGGCAACTATGCTGACTACGAGGCAGACCGTAAACGCCGTTTGGGGGCGGATGCCGACCAACCACATCGCATTAAATACAAGCGAATCTCAAACTAAGGGGTTCGACCAATAACGAGCGGTTCATGACGTTGGAAAAGCTTTCAAGGCGAACAAATCATCCGCTGACATTTCTGCTGTTTGCCAACATGGCTGCAGCATTGATTCTGCTCGCCCTGGGTGTTCGTGAGTATCAGAACTTTCACACGTTTCATAAACAGCTGGCGGAAACCCAAGTCACGGATGGTGCCCGAGAGATTGCTCTCCGGTTACGGGAAATCCACACCAGCGTAGCGCTGTTTATCCTGCAGGAGACTCAACTTCTCTCCGACCTGGCTGATGATCCCTTATCCGACGAGCAGTACAATCGCACCCGTCAACGCATCAAACTACACTTCCCCGATACAGAAGGTTTTATGCTGGCGGATCATGAAGGTGTTTCGCTGCTTGACGACCCTTTGGCGACGCTCGACGATCAAAGACTCTTCGACTTCAAGCAGTTCGCACAAGGCAGACAGCAAGCCACAATAATCAGAAGGCTCAGTAACAACAGCTATCAATACGACATCATGGTTCCCTGGAGCGGGAAGAAGGGAAACCGCGGTATCTTTTTTGTCGCCTTCCGTTGCAAGGCGATCTGTCGGCTGCTTGCCACCCACCAGGTCTATGGGCACACACTAAACCTCTATCCGTTGAATCCTGACGATCCTGTGGACAACCCCAAACAGAAGGCCATTACAGCTGAAGTTCCAGGTATTGGTTGGATATTGGCAAATAGCTTTACCCCATCCCTGTTCTCTAACAAATTCGCAGAAATTTCGCTTGTAGGGATATCTATTCTGCTGGGATTCTTTGCCCTCTCCCTCATTTTGTATCGCAAAGCCCGCAAAGAGGAGTCAGAAAGGGAAGTCACCGAACAACGGTATCGCGACTTGCTGGAGACATCGGAGGATCTGATCTGGAACATAGACAACAAAGGCTATATCACACAAATCAACGATGCCGCCTGGCCAATCCTCGGCTATTCTCAGGAGGAGTTAATTGGCCGGCCTCTGGTGGAGATGATACCGGACAATGAACTCAAAACGCAGTTCAAGTCGATTCGCGAACTGCTGAAGGGGACTCCCTGGAACAACCACATAACACGCCTCAACTCAGGTGACGGACGCGAGGTACACCTAAGATTCAACGCCCTGCCTGTCATCGATGAAAACGGTTCTTACATTGGCGCAACCGGTACCGCCAGCAATATTACAGAACAGGTACGTGCTATGGAGGTACTGTCCGAAAAGGAGTCACGCTACCGCCAGATGTTCGAAGTCAATCAGGCCATCAAGCTGATCCTGGACGCCAAGAGCGGCAAGATCATCGAAGCAAATAGCGCCGCAGCCAGGCTTTACGGTCATTCGATCATCGACCTGAAAAAGATGAACTACAGCAGACTGAACAATCGATCCGCCAGTCAACTGCGCAAACAACTGAACGCCATAAGCCAAGGCAACATCTCCAGCTACCAGGAACTTCACACCAGTGCCTCAGGCACCAAGCATGATGTTGAGATCCAGGTCAATCCCACCGGAACAGACGGCAACACCCTGCTCTACCTGATAATTACCGACGTCACAGAACGTGAGAAATCTCTGCGTGCCCTGAGGGATAATGAACAAAAGTTGCAAGGCATCATCGAGGCTGCCGTCGAAGGCATCATCATGTTCGATACTGCCGGTATCGTACAACTTTTTAACCCTGCGGCTGAGATGATGTTCGGCTATCTCGAAGAGGATATCCTCGGCAGCAATATCGGTCAGCTGTTTTCACAAAAACAGGCACACGCTTCCAGCACAAACATTCTCGATACCCTGGGACTCTCTCCTGATAGCAATGCCCGTGAACTCGTTGGCGTACGCAAAGACGGTAGCAACCTGCCGGTAAGACTCTCAATCAGTCGCCTTGAGCTTGATGATCAGACTCACTACGTCACGCTGATACAAGATATTTCGGAATCACACCAAGCTCACGAAAGGCTAACCTATCTGGCACAGCACGATGTACTCACCGGCCTGCTCAATCGCGCTGAATTCGAACGACGACTGGCCGTACTCATTTCCGTGAAGAAAACACCAAAGGAGCATCATGTACTCTGCTTCATGGATGTCGATCAATTCAAACTGATCAACGATACCTGCGGCCACAAAGCCGGCGATGAGTTGCTGCAACAACTGGCCATTATCACCAAATCACAGTTGAAGAAATTCGAGTTGATTGGGCGTGTCGGCGGCGATGAATTTGGGGTCCTGCTCTCCAACTGCAGTATGGAACGTGCCGAGACAATCTGCAGCAATCTGTTACAGACCATCCGCAACTTCCTTTTTACCTGGGAGGATCGTTCTTTCGATGTCGCGGTCAGTATTGGGCTTTCCGGGTTCAGCCCAATGGAAGAGAGCACATCAAGTATATTGAGCACGGCGGATGTTGCCTGCCACATGGCAAAGGAACAAGGTCGTAATCGCCTGCATATCTATCACAGTGGTGATGCGGAACTGATTCGTCATCATGGTGATATGCATCTGGTTGCTGACATCAACCAGGCGCTGAATGAGGGGCGTTTCCATCTCTATGCTCAGCCTATCGTTTCGGTTGGCGACACCGGAAAGCGGCACTACGAAGTATTGGTCCGGATGTTTGGTGAAGCGGGAGAACTGATCATCCCAGATAACTTTATTCCTGCTGCCGAAAGATACATTCTGATGCCGGCCATCGATCGCTGGATAATCAATCAACTCTTCTCGACTCAGGGTGAAAATCTCAGGCACTGGTCAGAAATGCACCCTGAGAAGGGACACTTTCTATTTGCCATCAATCTTTCCGGCACTTCATTGACTGACGAAGGATTCCTCAACTATCTTGAGCGACTCTTCAAGGACTGGGACATCCCACACCATGCCATCTGTTTCGAGATCACTGAAACCGCAGCCGTGGCAAACCTGGATCGGGCACAACATCTGATCGAGCGCCTGAAATCACTGGGCTGCTCTTTTGCGCTGGATGACTTCGGCACCGGCCTCTCTTCCTACACCTATCTCAAGGACCTGCCCGTCGACTATCTGAAAATTGACGGCAGTTTCGTACGCAATATGGCCAAGGATCCGGTTGACTACGCCATGGTGGAGTCGATTAATCAGATCGGACATATCCTCGGCCTGAAGACAATTGCCGAATGGGCTGAAGATGAGGCCACGCTGCTTCAGCTTCGTGTACTCAATGTGGATTATGCTCAAGGTTATGGGGTTGGCGAACCCAGATCATTGGATGAGTTCGAACTCTGACTGGCCTAAAAGTGGCATCTGCTCAGCCCCTTTCAACCTCAACTGCCCCGACCGTAGGCCCGATCAAGCGTAACGGATCGGGCGGTCGCACTGGTAATCCTTCAATAAATACAATCAGGATTTGTAGGGTGCGCCATGCGCACCAAAACAAGCCCTAATCACGGTATGTACGCTAAATCATGGTGCGCACAGCGCACCCTACATCCTAGCTACATTCATTCGTTGGCTGTAATGGATCAGGAACTACGCCGGCAAAAAAAAGCGGGGCCGAAGCCCCGCTTTAATCCATTACTAAAGTGTTACTGAGTTATCAGACGATGTTTCGCGGTGCGAAAGACATGCTGCGGAACTCTTTCTTATACTCAGACGGCCCATGATTCTTAATCTTGCACACACCGAGCTTATAGTTGTAGTTACCACTGATGTTATCCACCACGCGGCCCTGCAGTGCATTGGATGCCTGCTTTTCAGTGATGAAGTAGGAGTACAAAGTCCCCTCCTTCACCGCTGGGGTTACGATAGCGATAGCGGTGGTAGCACCTTTCTCCAGTGCGATATGGCCGTTCTTCATCAGTTCAGAGAACTGGAAGTCTTTGCCGTGAACACCCTTGATGGTGTTCTTATGCACCGGCACCCTGTTGGAGAAGAGCATCACCCGATCACCCGACTCGATACCGCGGGAAGCGGCATCATCCGGATGGATCTCGGTGAAATTCTCCGGCCAACGCTGGGTGATGTAGGCACGACGTTCGATATCATCAAAGCCGGACTGCCAGATCTCGTTGATACGACCGTTGGTATGCCACAGCTCGTCTTCTTTCGGGCTCATCCACTCCCAGTAGTCAGCATATAGACTCCAGGGGTGTTTCTGGATGTTTACACGACCAGTCTGGGAATTGAAGTGAGATCCCTTCTTGTTGATCATGTTGGCACCCTTGGTGCGTCCCTCCTTCACCAACTTCTCCTGCGTACACTGAGTATTGTGCAGGCGCACCGTACCGAGTAATTCGCCGGTATCGTAATTGTAGAAGGTCGGACCCTGGATACCCTCGGTACCGAGTTCCGCCAGCTTTTGATGCAGAGTCTTACCCTCTTTATGGGCAGCGATCTTTATCATGTGATATGCCTTGCGGTTACCACGACTGGAGCGGGAAGACTCTTCGCAAACCTGGTTGGAATCTTTCCAGTCATAACCCTTGAAGCCCATCTTCTGGGCCAGCCGTGAAATGATCCACCAGTCAGGCTTGGCGTCACCGGGTGCATCGTAGAACTTCTGATAGAGACGGATGCGACGCTCACCGTTGGCGCGGGCAAAATCCTCTTCACCCCAGGTCGACGCAGGGAAGACGATATCCGCAAAACGTGCACCGATGGGATCGCGCAGGTAGATATCCTGATTGATCACAACAGTACCACCGGAATCGGCACGCGCCTTGAGGGTCTCGATGATCTCATCCTTGTCCCAGGAGGACCTGGTTCGGGTTGTTGGTCGTCAACTCCTCGAACTTGGCGTGCAGACCGTTTGCACCGGCCATCGCCTGAATCCAGGTGGTACCGATGACGTGCGCCATACGGGTGTGACCTGAATAGAGCCAACGATCCGTATCAAGGGAGCGGCGGCGACGGCCCGGCACCTTCTCAGGTGAGCGGTTACGGGGATAGCTACCACCGCCTGCGCCACCACGCTGATGACCACCGAAACGACCAACCATCTGACCTGGACGACCGCCTGCACCGCAGATAGTTGCCAGAGAAGAGATGGCGTTGGTGTTGCCGGTGTTGTTCGACCAGTAGAAGCCCTTCTCGATACCGAAGGATGCCTTGGGACGATCACCGCCACCACCAGTCAACCACTTGGCCGCTTTATAGAGATCGTTTACATCGACGCCGGCGATCTTGGCTGCGACCTCTGGCTCATGCTCCTTGCGGGACATGACCCAGGCCTTGTAACCCTTCTTGCCGTAGACACCATTGGTCTGGAACTTGCCCCAGGTGGTGCGCCACTGCCATGGGGTGTTACGTGTGCCCTGGCCGAAACCGGAGCTGGAGCCCCATTTGTCGTTGACCCAGTGCTTGATCCAATCCTTATCTTCCCAACCATTCTCCAGAATGATACGGGAGATGGCGCCGAGTACCGGGGTATCGGTACCGGGATTGATCTGCAGATGGATAGTCTGATCGTCACCCTTGCTCTTGGCATATGCCAAACCAGCAGTCTCACGCACGTTCAACCAGATGGTCTTTTGACCACGGTCGATAGCAGGCTTGATGAACTGGGTGAAGATCATGGTCTTGGTTTCATACGGGTCGGTACCGCAGATCACCAGGACCTCTGCATCCCCCCAGTCCTTATAGGCCGGACCGAAGTTGTCAAAACCCGCATCCCGGAAACCGGGAGTGGAGGTCACATCGGAAGGCGTGTCATGGAAGGTGAAAGCCGCTGTCTTGATGGAACGGCGGGCAAACTTCTTCACCGCATAGGTGTTCTCGAAGAACTGATAAGAGAAGGTCTTCACACTGTATGCGTTGGCACCATGCTCTTTGAGAACATGGTTACCCACATTGGCCGCAATATCGAGGGCGAAGTCCCAGCTCACCGGCTGCAGCGTTCCGTTGATCCGCACCAGAGGTGACGTCAGACGGTCGTTGGTCGGTTTGTTGGGGTTGTAGCACTTCTGCGCAATACAGCCACCACGGATGGAGGAATCACCGCCGATATTGACGACCTTGGCATCCTTATCCGGGATGATAACCACATTGTGAGGACGCCCTTCATGCATCACCACGTTGTGCTGAGTAGGTGCCACCCAAGCCTGTAGAGGACCGGACGGAAAATCGGTATTGAAGGCATTCTCAGATGCCTTCGGACCGCCATCCGGAGTACCTACCGGCCAACGATAGACCTTGTATCCACAGGCGACGATGCAGTAGTCGCAGCAGGTGGTCTTCACGTCCGCATTTTTCGGTGGTAGCGGTGCATGATCCTCAGGGAGGTAATATTTAGTTGCCATTGTCTATTCTCCTCCTCAGGATTCCAGCAGGTTTTCGTTACGGCCAAAGATCAGGCCCATCATACCGACGGCATAGATATCGTCGCCGTCAACTTCCAGCAAGACCTGAGGCACGCTCTGGTATGCCTGTCCGGAAACGATGATGCCGTGACGCGTCAGATCGTAGGTCGAGAGATGCAGCGGGCACTGGCCCAGTACACGATGGTTACCCACCGCCTGGTACTTGCCGATCATGTTGCCGCCCTGGTGGGTGCAGAGGTAGCTGAAGGCCACCACGTCACGCTGATCACCAACACCGCCACCGGCCTTCACTCCGCCCATCTTGACCAGCAAGTTAATAGCACCGTCATCAGGATAGGTGAAGTTCACCGGCTGATTGTCCTTAAGGGCACTGAGCTGGCCAATCTTCTTACGGGGATAACCCACGACGCGGGCCTTTGCAGCGGCTTGGCCTGGGAACAGACTGATTGAAACAGTGCTGGCCGCGGCAGCCGCGGACCCACTGTACATCAGGAACTGACGACGATTGAGCATACACTTACCGTGATCTGCTGCAGTCTCGTCTTTTTTCTTGATATCAGACATTATTTTGCCTCCTGTGCCGCTTCAAGCTCTGCCAGGGTAAACAGCGGTGCGTATTCGGGCATCGCAGGTTTATCCATCAACATCTCTTCGCCGGACATGGATTCGAGGAACGCTATGAGGGCGCCCTTTTCATCGTCAGTCAGACCAAGTGGCTTGATAAGCGAACTCTTGTTCTCTGGGAACAGCGTGGTACGGCCATCTTCGTCGAAACCACCGCGGTCATAGAAATCAACCACCTCTTCCAGGGTATAGAAGACACCATTGTGCATATAGGGTGCGGTGTATTTCAGGTAACGCAGAGGGGCGGTACGGAACTTTCCCTTATCCCATGCATTCTTGGAACGGTAGTAGAAGCCCCAATCGGACTTGGCTTTGCGGTAGCCCTCCTGGGTCTGTCCCTTCGCATACTGCTCGAAACGGAAGGTGATCTGTGCCAGTCCGTCCTCCTCCCAACGCTTGTTCGGCGGGATTCCAATATTATGGAAATCCTGGTCAGAGGTGATAGCGCCATTATGGCACTGGATACAACCACCTTTACCTTCAAAAATTTCCTTACCCTTGAGTTGATCTGCATCCAGCGCGCTCTTGTCACCCAGGAGATACTTGTCCAGGGGAGTATCACGCTGTACCAGAGTACGTTCAAAGGAAGCGATTGCTCGCCATGCGTCCCGAACGATAGGCCACTGGGTGCCGAATGCCTCGCGGAAACGTTCCACATATTCAGGAATCACCCTGAGACGCGCTTCCATGATGTCGGCCTCGCCGTTGCCGGCTACACCACCTCTGGCTGCACCCCTTGCCTGCGACTCATTGGAAGAGGCGGAACCTGCCCAGAATTGGCGGGGAAAGTAGGCACTATTGATAATGGTCTGACTGTTACGCCAGTGGACGGTACCGGGATAACCACGGGAGAAGTCCTCTGCCCAAGCCCAGCCCTGATCCGGCTCATGGCAGGTGGAGCAACCAGTGGAAGCATCACCACCCAAACGGGGATCAAAAAAGAGGATTTTTCCCAGTTCGATTTTTGCAGGACTCTGCAGATTATCCGGCGGGATCGGGGGTTCACCCAGAGGCGCCAGAGGCGCAGGACCGGCCATCGCCATAGGTGCTGCAGCCATCGACTTTTCAGCTGCAGGTGCAGCAGTGGATTCCGAAGTCGCCTGGCCAGCACAACCTGCCAGCAGTGCCGTCGTGATGGCAGCGGCCAACAGGGTCGGAGTCTGTATTACATTACTCATCGCTGTCTCCTCGACGTTTAGTTCTTGACCTGAGTCCAGTTTTCGATAACCGGATACTCAGCAGGATAGGGATCTTTCCAGACGTGCTGACCGCTGGTCAGAGGATCACCCGACATAGACTCGAGGAAGGCAACCAGGTCTTTGATATCCTGCTTACCCAACTTCAAAGGCTTGAGACGGGAGTCCTTGCGGCTGTCTTTGCCGCCACCCCTGTTGTAGAAGCCAACCACATCATAGAGACTCTTGATCATGCCGTTGTGCATGTAGGGTGCGGAGTACTTCAGTTCACGCAGGCTCGGGGTCACGAACCTGCCCGTATCAGCAGCATCCATGGTGATATTGTAATAACCAGGATCGCGCTTTAGGTTCATGTAGTCTTCGATACCCTGAAACATGGCGAAGGCGATGAAGGCATGATGGTTCATGGGGTCGAGGAAAATATCGAAGTTCTCCGGCACACCAGTATTGTATGCCTTGCCATCGGTGGCTAGCGGACCGTTGTGGCACTGGATGCATCCAGCCTTACCTTCGAAGAGCTTCTGACCACGCTTGGCGGAGGCAGACATCTTGCCGGTGTCGATGGGGGCATTCACGGAGGTCAGGGTCTTCAGGTATTCCGGGATTGCCTTACGTATCGAACCGTTGGATGGTTCGCCATATCCGGCATCCTTGAACATCTGAACATATTTTGGATCCTGCTTCGCACGCTCCTGCATGACCCGCATGTCCATATTCATGATGTAATCTTCCGTGAGCATTTCACGGGTTACGTCATTGAGGTTTGTACCCAAACGACCGTCATGCATCCAGACTTTTTTGTGTACAGCGTTGATCACGCTGGGGCTGTTGCGAAAATGTCCATTACCGGGATAACCCGGGGACAGCGCATCGGGATGCGCATAGCCGTTTTCAGGTTTGTGACAATCTGAGCAGGCTATGCCTGCATCACCCGAGATACGGCGATCGAAAAAAAGTCGCTTTCCCAACTCAGCCTTGGCCGCATTGATCTTCAGATCAGGCAAAGACGTGATGTCGGGATACTTGCCGGCTTGCGCACCGAAAGCCATACCCAGCCCCAGCGCTGCCGCCAGAAGAGTATGTCCGGTTTTGACTCGTACACCCATTGGATTTCCTCCAGGTCAATTCTTCATTTATCGGTATTCCAACTCGAGAATCAGGACAACGGAACCAATATGAATACCGATAGTCCAATTCGACCTCATTTACTGCATTTTTCAGGCCAAACAACAGGCAAAAAATAAATACCTGTAGTTACGTGGGGTTAGAAAAAACTTATTGATTCATATCAATTTGTTTTCTGAGGCATCCTGAATGAATTGTTCTATCCTGGCGACATTGCCACCCTCACTTCGATCAAATTGTTCAAGAGAAACACTGCCCACTTGAGAATAGTTTCCGCCCAGCAAAACCACTCAAAAAATTCAATATTTTTCTAATAATTCAATTTGTTACGTTATTATTAAGTAACTTTTCAATAATCCGTGCAAATGGGTAGGGCTGATCAAGACGTTCTGCGGTGGATTCACCGACTGTACGGGCTTGGTTGGTCTCCCCTACGCTTTTGGCGTTTGCCCGAATAGCGTTTTGAGCAAATACCAGACACAAAAAAACCGCCTTGCGGCGGCTTAGCATGTGGATCTGTATGCCTTCAGTTGCCGGCCATCAGATAGCGTATTCCTTCAAGCATCACTTGCGGCGGCGTCTCGTGGGGAAAGATAAAACGTAATTGTCCATCCGGCGCTATCAGGTAGGTTGCGGCGGAGTGATTCACCGAATATCCAAAAGCCGAGCCTTCCAGTTCCACCTGGTAATACTGAGCCCCGTACATCTTAGCCACCTCGGCCACCTTCTCCTCACTGCCGGTTACCCCGAGAAAGCTCTCATGGAAGTACTCCACGTACTCTTTCAGTTGCTCCACCGTATCGCGTTGGGGATCGACACTGACAAAGATCGATGTCAGCGATTTCAACTCTTCTCCACTCAATTCGTTCAGGGCCTGGGTTGCCAGGGAGAGTGACGTGGGACAGACATCCGGGCACTTGGTGTAACCGAAATAGAGCAGTATGACCTTGCCTCTGAGATCACTGGTTGAAACCGGCCCAGCAGCAGAATTGAGGGTGAAATCACCGCCAGCCGGAGCCCCGCTCTGATCCAGAACCTCATCCTCACGCGGCGCCTCTCCCCCGGCCTGAGTCACAATGGGAAGAAACATGAGAAAGAGAAAGATGGAGACCATCCGTTGAATCATAAAAAATCACTCCTGCGAATGCATAAAGATGAGGAGAAATGGGATCGCCACTTTAGCCTTTAACCTTTCACCTTTTTCTGTTGCGACCTAACCAACATCAGGCCAGCAAGGAAAACCAACAGGGCAATGCCTGCCGGGAGTCCATAGACCCGCTGATAGTCGAACTCCGGCGGCAGGAAGAGCCAGTACCAGGTGCTTAGGGTGTGTTTGGATCCCACCTCGCCGTTACTGCCGTCCCAGTTGGCGAAGGAGATGGGCATGAACTGACCCTCAACAAAATCGATATCCCAAATCGCACCGCCACTGCGCGGACGCGTCATGATGACACGCCACTTACCATCTTTCCACTCACCGGCCGCGCTAAAGGTACCGTCCGCCTCACGCAGCTTGGGGCGTTTGTTCGGGCCGACACCTTCCATCAGCACAGCACTGGCATCCCGTTTAGGCTCGACACTGCCCGCATTCCAGTACCAGATGGTAGTGTGGTGACGCTTGTCGCCATGTCGATAGAGGGGCTTCTCCACCATCGGCACCGACATATAAGCAGCCTCCATGGGGAACTGGATCGCCACCGCATCGGCGTGCATCTCCTTGTTCTCGTCCTGCAGATCTGTGAAGTATTCGATGCCGGGACGGCTTTCGGTACGATCATCCACTTCAAGCAGAAAGGCAATCTCCTTCTCGTTATAGATGGCGCGTACGGTCACTGCATCATTTAGCGGTATGAACAGGCGCTCTTCCTTGATGATGTTAGGCACCAGACTCAAGGTAACCGCGTCTGCGCCATTCCAACGCTCATCATCCAGCGAGGTCGGCACTCCGCCACTTACCTTGGTGCCGGTTACCACCGCACCATCTTTGGGCTGCACCGTTGTATCACGCAGACTGTAGACGAAATTGGAGATGTGCCAGCGATCCTCCAAACTGACTGGATCCTTGTTGCCCTCCTCCACTGCGCGGTGAGCCGGCATCGGCGTACCGGGAATACCGATGGAGAGACGGGTATAGATCGCCTTGACGGTGGCATCCCGCTCCTTCTCAGCAGACTCAGTGGACTGAGTAGCGCGCCAGGTCCAGGGTTTGGTCAGATCCCGCGGCCAGATGCGGAAACCCCAATCGTCCTCCAGTTTCTTGCCGGAGACGATATTGCCCCTGCCCGCTTCGCCGTGGCACTCCTTGCAGGATTTGATAAAAGCGTCGCGCCCCTTGGCTACCGACTCCTCTGAGTAGGGGATCTGGCCGCCCAGTGGTTCAACTTCTGCAGTCTGGCGAAAATCGGTCTTGATATAGTGACCATCGTCATCGAAGGACTCATCCTCCGCATCATCCGGCGCCCAGGCGGCGGTGATATCGAAACCCTTGATTACCGGGATCAGGCTGCGGATCTGCTCATCACTCATCAGCGATGCCCAACCCGGCATGCCTGTTCCTGTCAGGCCGTTTTTGATGGTGTTGAACAGATCATCATCCAGCGGCAACAGAGTGCCTGGAGAGGTCTTGTATTTAAATAGAGCCAGGGTGAAATCCCGTGGTTTCGGATACATCAACTCCGCAGCCACGCCGTCTCCGGCGCCCTGCTCTCCGTGGCAGACCTCGCAACGGAACTTGTAAAGGTCTTTGCCCTTAATCTCCTTGCGTTTGGCCAGCACCTCGTCCTTCATGCCGGTCACAACCCGGGAGATCTCCGGGTCCCAGATCCGCGGAACCTGGCCGTTATAGTCGAAGAGGAAGGTGATGACGTTCCACACATCCTGCTCACTCAACATCTCATGCCACACCGGCATGGCTGAGTTCCAGGGGGTACCCTCCTTCGGCAGACCGGGACCACCCGTAGTGATGCGCCAAAAGAGGAAGGCCTCCTGCAACTGGGGGATGACGGTCGGATCCTGGAAGTTGATCGGCTGTGGATTGAATCCGGATCCATAGTGACCCTGACCGTCCAGCAGATCGCCGTGACAATAGAAGCAGTTCTGATAGTAGACGTCGCGCCCGGCACTTACCGCCGTCTGGTATTTGTCCCAGCCCGCCTCCTTGTCGCTGGCGAGGGTCTTAAGAATATCCTCTCGAATGGGGTTTTCCAGTGTCGCAAGATCGAAACTTTTACCAAAAACCTTGACCGAGGCGGGGGGAGCGGGATGTACCTGACGCAACTCCACCGGAGCATCATTGCTCGGCTTCACCATGCCATAGACGGTATAACCCACCACCAGAGGAACGGCGATAAGGAAGAACCAGCGAACCACCGACAGATTATCGTTGCGCAGGGTGGCAAGAACCGGTGCCTGGAACTCTGCCCAGCGCTCGTCGTCGAAAGAGAAATAGAGCAGCACACCAATGATGGTGATAATCATGTACTGGATCATCAGCGTCTGTGACAGCAGCGGCGGAAAACCGAACTTGAACACCAGATAGGCTGCTGCAATGATCAGCAGCGCCTGCAGGAAAGCCGGAATCCTAAAGCTCTTCATTATTTTTTCTCCGCCAGATGCTGCACGAGCATCTCCAGCTCTCTAACCGTCATCTTCTCCGCAAAGTCTGCTGGCATCGCCGGAGGAAAACCCTCCGTTATTACTGCAGCAGGATCAACAATGCTCTGACGTATCTCCGTCTCACTCAGACGCGCCCCCACGGTTGCCAGCCCCGGACCCACCAGGGGATCCTCAGAGTCCATCGCATGACAGGCGCTGCAGGCATATTTACCCAGTGCCTCCTCAGCAGTGGCCGCTGGTGCTGGCGCAACTCCACCAGCTGCCGGTGCTGCAGCGACAACTTCCGCAGCCGCCTCCGGTGACGGCAGGGATATGGTCACCTCATTGCCATCCTTCGCCTGCAGATAGGCGATGATCGCATCCATCTCCATCGCTGAAAGCTGGATCGGCGCTTTGTCGACGGCGGGCATTGGCGAGACGGTGTCGTTGGAGCCCTTTTTACCCCAACCGGCGACTACGAACTTACTCGGATCAATCATCGATTCAAGGATATAATCCGCCGCGTCTTTCGACTCACCCTGATAACGCTCATCGGCGAGACGTTCGGACGAGGTACTCACCATATCCATGCTCTGGATGTCAGGAGCACGCCCGATAGGCGGCGGCTTGTGACAGAGGGTGCAGGTACCCTTGTTCATGAACAGATCCTCACCCATGGCAACAAAGTCGTCCATGGTCAGAGAAGCCAGATCGACCTTCGTTTCCACCGGCGCTTCGCCCTCCACCTGTGGCAGCAGCTGGGTCACCAGGGTGAAGACCAGGGCCAGACCGATACTGAATCCAATGGTTTTGAAGAAGACGGTCATGCCACCCCTCCTTCAGTCACAGTTTCCGGTTTGGCTTGTTTGGTTCCACTAAGGCTGGCAACCCAGAACATAAACAGCACAAACAACAGGAACAGTACGGTCACAATGGTGATCATGTTGCCGGCATAACCAATGGTGGGAATAAAATTGTCCGGCGAGTTGTCCTTCATCACCGTATAGACATGCCAATGGGTCTTCACCGAAGAGCGCACATAACCCATCAGTCCCATCAGCCAGGTAAAGGCAATCGGCAGGGCAAACAGGGCGTACTGGGCTCGATCTGGAATCCTGCCCCAGTGTGAAGGCAGGGTCTTGGCATTTTTGAACATCAGGCTGTCAATGACGATACCCGCAATAATCACCACCAGGGTCGAACTCACCTGGGCCACCGACGAACCCACCTTGTAGACCGTATTGCTGAAGTAGCCGAAATAGACACCGAGGAAGATGATGTTGACGATCGCCACCACATAGATCGCCACCATCAGCGCATTGCCGATAGGCGCCCAGGAGACGGTCGCCACCTTGTCGGAACGGCGATAGAGCTGGAACGAGAGAAAGGTCACTATCAACATCAGGTTAACAGCGATATTCTTCGCCGGCATGATGCCCAGGGGCCCGAGGATATGGTGGTGGCTGCCTCCCAGCTGCGCGATCTCCGACGCAGACAGTATCAGGGTGTGGGGGGTAACCCAAGTCAGGAAACAAACCACCAGTACGAAAGCGATAAAGCCAATGAAAGGCTTGTAGCGTTTGGAACCTTCGGTCCGAGACATGCCCGCCCAAAGGTAGTAGTTGCCCGCCAGCAGGATGGTACCGATCAGCACCGCCTGCACGATGAAGAGCCAGGCCAGGATACCACCCATGGCAGTGATGCCCATCTGCTGGGAGTAGGCGTAGATCTCCGCCATCAGCCAGTATCCAGCGAAAGGCAACGGCAGGAAGGCAAGGATAGCGATGAAGTTGGAGGTGTAGCCCATCCAGTCGTAGTGGGCCCGCTTCTCCATATCCTTTGTGCTCAGGAACTTGTATGCGGCATAGGCCCCGACAACGGCACCACCGAAACCGATGTTGGCAATAAACCGATGCAGGTTGATCGGGTTCCACAGCGGTCCCTTCATCACCTCCCAAATATTGCCTACCACCACGCCGACCTCATTGACCCCTGAAGGTGCCATCATAAAGGTGGCCCAGGAGTTGGAGATCACCATGATGGTCATGCCCGCGCCATTGAGCAGCAGGCCAAGACTCAGGTGCACCCACTTCAGGTTGCCGTAACGCATGGCGTTCCAGCCATAATAGTAGGTGTAGAGGAAGAAGCTCTCGAGGAAAAACAGCCCTGCGTAGACCAACCACTGGGCACCGAAGACGTGCATCATGTAACCCATGAAATCGGGATAGAGCAGGAACAGCGCCAACGCCAGAGAGCCACCGAAGATGGCGGTGATGGAGAAGCCGGTAAGGCTGATCTTCATAAACTCATGGGCCATGCTGTCGTAGCGCTCATCGCCAGTCATCACCCCCACCAGTTCGATCACCAGGACAAAAAGAGGCACCGCCAACACCAAGGCGCCGAAAAAGAGGTGTAACTGGGCCAGGATCCAGACCACTGCCCGGCTGCTGACGCCGATATTCGGGTAGTCCTTGCGACTCGTCCGGGGTGCCGCGATTTGTTCCGGCTCTTCCGCCCCACTGGCCACACTATCCGCTACGGGAACAAAATCCTGACCTTCAATATGGACCCGGCCGATCGGTGCGATGCGCTGTTCGGCACCACCCATCCCCATATCCGCAAAAACAGGGGTTACGCCAAATACAAGCAGAACTGCCAACAGGGACAGCAGCCAACCAAGACCGTTTGAAAAACCGTTTCGACGTATCGATTGTTGTCTGTTCGACCTCATCTTTTTCTCTCTCCCCTACCCGTTCAACCCGCCGGGGTCAGGTCAGCATTCAGGGGCAGCCCCTGCATGTTCATAATCAGATGATCCAGGCCGTAGAATGCCACCAGGGAGATGGCCAGCGCAGCAATCCAGATGACCAGCAGTGCCGCACCACCAATCTTATTTTCTTCACTCATTTTTCCACCCTTTAACCGTGATGCACTGTGACGCCGCCCGAGTAGATCAGCAACCAGTAGAAAAACAGCAGGATACCGATCAGCACCCCAACAAACAGCTTCGGCCCCCAATTGGAGTGCACGGACACATCTGTGCCCTCCTTTCTTTCAGATTCGTTGATTTTCTCTGGATCGGACATTAGCTGCACCTTTGGCCGCAATTGATGAAAAGTGCTTATTCCAGGCACTGATTGCAAAATCCAGGCCAAGTGGCAACCACAAGCCGGACCGATAATGGTCCGGATTTACCCTGCAGATTCATACAACCCTAATCCCTTGTATTCATTCCATGAATTGGCGGTACGCGGCCAAGCACTGGCCGTACAGGCCGCTTCGATTTTTACTATTTCCATTAAGGAGTCTCACTAAACAATCTGAACATTTCTTTCACTCAATAAAACCGGTATGTACCATTCGTTTCAACCCCCTCATGCGTAAACGCCAATCCTAATAATCTCTTGTTCCCCCTCATAAAACCAATGTGGAACAGGGGATATCACCCAAAACAGCACAAAGTGTTCAATCATGCCTGCGTTATTAGACCTGTTTGAACGTATCGTTTAGTCTTCATTTTTCATCCATCACAATTCCAGCGCTAACTCAGACAGTTAAGGATCGGCTCATGTTGGTACAGCTCTTGCTTCGCATAGGGGGATCTCCATCCCAGACGGGTATTCGATGAATATGAAAGAAAAGACCGAACAGTCTCTGACAGACCTCCTCAAGACAGGTGATGAGGCGGACCGCTGCTATGCCGCCCGCACCCTGGGAACCCTGGGCAGCAGAAGTGCCGTGGAGGCCCTGATCAAACAGCTGACGGATGAGGACATAGATGCCTGCGTGGATGCCGCCGAAGCATTGGGAAGGATCGGTGACCAGCAGGCTGTACCGGCACTGATTAAATCCCTGGAGAACGAAGAGAGCGGTGAAGTCTGTACCGCTGTGACCACTGCCCTGGGCCAACTCGGCTCAGAGGACGCAGTCACCATCCTGAAAAAGGTTGCGGTAGATCGACCCGATAGAATCGAATGGGAAGACGATTGGGATAGATGGTGGGACATACAACTCGCTGCGGTTGAGGCCTTGGGGAATTTCGGCGTCGAAGATGCCACCGGCACCCTGCTGCAGATCATGGAGGATGAAACATCCCAGGACATCGACCCGGAAATTTTCGCTGCCCTGGCCAATATCAAAGAGAGCGGCATCACCGCGCTACTCGAACTGCTGGCGAACGGTTCCATCATGCAACGCCGCCGTGCCGCCCGTGCATTGGGACATTCAGGTAACCCCGAGGTCACCAAAGCCCTGGGGCAGGCCCTGCGCGACGAATCACCGGAAGTCCGTGCGGCCGCTGCCACAGCCCTGGCCGATATCGATGCCCATCGTTATCTGCCCGCTCTGCTCCTGCTGCTGCGAGACCCTGAAGACGATGTTCGCTCTGCGGCCATAGAAGCCTGCAACCGCCTGACGAAATCCAGCTCTGCCGATATGGACATTATCGCCGAGATCACTCCCCTACTCAGCGACCCCAGCAGTCTGGTACGTGCAATCGTCGCCACCACACTGAGCAGTTTGATCCAGCCCCGATCCCTGGATGAAGAGAGCCTCGCTGCGGTGGCGGACTCACTCACGGACAAAATCTATGACACTGCAGCATCTGCCTGTGACCTTTTGGGTGTCAATGGAGACCCGGCTTCGCTGGACACGCTTATCGCCACCGTGCGTAACAAAAATCTATACAGTATGGTTCGACGGCAGGCCACCCTTGCCATAGGCCATATCGGCATACTCAACGCCGACACCATCGATCTGCTCAAGGAGGCGATCGCCGACAAGGAACAACCGGTACGCCTTGCCGCCCTCGACGCCTTGACGGCGCTCGACGCCATCCCGACAACTGAGGAAGAGACAACAGAAGCATTGCAACGTCCCCTCGACATCGTGCTTGCTGTCATCGCCGGCGAACTGGAACTCTCACCACAGGAAACACCGCAGAAGGTCAGTCAGGCAGTGGAGTTCGATCCCACTCCGATAAAAGAGCAGGATCGCAAAGCCGAAGATACCGTAACCGAGACACCCGATGTTCTAAATGCGGAGACGGGAACCGAGTTGGCAGATAGCGAATCCCTGGTGCTGCCGGAGGTCCCTGGCCGCTCTGTGGAGCCTGGCGAAGTAAATGCTGCAGTCTCCACCCTCGATGCCATCGCCCTGGACAATGCGGAGGTTACCTTCGGAGTCCACGAGGCACTGCCGGAACCCGAGGTCGAGTTCGAACAGGAGATCGAGGATTTCCTTGAGGTCGTGGAAGAGAACAAGCGCGTCGGCGAACGGATGACCCGCGGCCGTCGCAAGATCAGCATCGAAGACGATGTCCGCCGCCTCGGTGTGCGCGTGCTCATCGGTAATACCGACGATGCCTCGGCAGCAGGACTGATCCAGGCCCTCAACGCGGATAATGGCGTACTGCGTTATGAAGCCGCACTGGCCATCGCGGAAACCGCGCGCCTGCACCCCGGACTTGGGAGCCTGATGAACGCCTTCGGCTCCCTGACAACCCAGTTGGGTCTTGGCGACGAAGACCAAAGAGTGGCCTGTGCCCGCGCAATGGGTCTGCTGCACAACAAGGCAGCCATGCTGCCGCTACTTGACGTCCTGAATGACCCACAGACTACCTTGCGTACCGAAGCCATCTCCGCTTTGGTTGAATTGAGCATCAGCGGTGACGACCCCGAAAAAGCCGGCCACATGGTGGTCAAACCCGTCTCCCCCAAAACCATCCTGCGCAAACTCAGCAGTGCTCTGGAGGATACGGAATTCAGTGTGCGGATGGCTGCGGCCAAAGGCATCGTTCAGTTACTGAACCTTGAGGGACTCGGCGAGTCCAAAACCGAGATAGTGGAGCAGTTAATCGACACAGGTTTTCTCGGTGCCGGAGCCCAAGCCCGGAATATCGGCAAACTGCTGCGTTCCGTCGATATCCAAGGCAGCGCCGAGAGGCTGCTCAGCCAACTGGAAACTGTCGATTCAAGCGCTGAACGCCGGTTTGTCATCGAGATGCTCGAAGAGCTGTTTATATCCTCCAACGACCGGTCGCAACAGGCGGCTTGAGTTGCATTTTTTCTATAACACCGAGCGAGTAATGTCACATCGCTGTTTAACACTAGGAGAGTCAGCACAATGAAGAAGTTGATCATCGCCCTCAGTCTGGCCGGCCTCTGCGCCCTGCCTGTCGCTGGACAGGCCGCTAAATACAAAGAGGTCTCCGTCAGCAACGGCGGTACCATCACCGGCAAAGTGAGTTTTGCCGGTAAGGACAAAGCACCCAAAACCTACAAGATTTCCAAAGACAACGATGTCTGCGGCACAGGCACTCGCGAGATCGACTACGTTCGAGTCAACAACGGCTCACTGATGGACACAGTTGTCTATCTGGACAAGGTCAAAACAGGCAAGGCCTTCGACGCCTCGATCTCCAATGCAGTCCTGGATCAGAAGGGTTGTGAGTTCAAACCCTTCCTGCAGGTAATGAAGAACGAAACCAAGATCGCAGCCGTCAATCAGGATCCTATCCTGCATAATATCCACACCTACGAGATCATCGGACGCACCAAGAAAACCGTCTTCAACGTAAGTCAGCCCGAACCCAACACCGTCACCAAAACGGTCAAGCTGAAACGCGGATCCGCCATGAAGGTTGAGTGTGACGCACATGATTTCATGCATGGTTTCGTCTTCGTCGCCAAGAACCCCTACTACGCCAAGGTAGCGGAAGACGGCACTTTCAGTATCGACAATGTACCCCCGGGCAAATACACCATCAAGGCCTGGCACGGCACCCTGAAGGACCTGAAATCCAAGGTTGAGGTTACCGCCGGCGGCACCGCCAACGCGGACTTCACCTTCAAGTAAAACCTTGGGGAGACTGTCGGATAACCTATTCCGGCAGTCTCCCATGGAGACCGGACTATGACATTTTCAAAACGGCTGAACCTGGCGCCGCTCGACTATCTCGCCATCGTTGCCGGGATCATCAATGCATTGGTGATCGGAGCCATCGTCGTCTACTGGTTTCTTAATAACTGAAAGGTGGCAGGTTACAGGTGACACATCCTGAATCCTGCGACCTGTAACCTGCCTCCTTTTTATCTATGTCCGCACAAACTCAAGCCAGCTCCTCTGCACCAGTAACATTGCCCACCTACGACTCCATCCTCCTCGCAGTGGACTCTTCCGACCATTCAAACCGCAGCATTGCCGAGGCGGTTAGTCTGGCTGGCATCTGGAACAGCGCTCTGACTGCCGCCCACGTCTATGCGGCCAAACTGCACGATGTGCGTTTCCGCCAGATGGAGGGAGGTCTGCCGGAACAGTTTCGCGAAGAAGAGGAGCTGGAACGTCAGCGGGACGTGCATGACGACCTGATCACACGGGGCCTCTCTATCATCACCGATTCTTACATGGACCAGGTGGAAAAGGAGACGTTAAAACAGGACATCGAACTCAAACGCCGCGCCCTGGAAGGCAAGAACTACCGGGAGCTGGTACGTGAGACCAACAGCGGGGACTACGACCTGCTGGTAATGGGTGCACTGGGCCTGGGCGCCGTCAAGGGCAGCCGGCTCGGCACTGTTTGCCAGCGCGTCGCAAGACGTTGCGACATCGACATGCTGGTCATCAAGGATCCTCAAAAGTCCATCAAAAAAGGCCCCATCGTTGTCGCAGTGGACGGTTCCACCCGTTCCTACGGCGGCCTGCTCACCGCCCTCGCCCTGAGCAAGGAGTGGGATGTACCGGTGAAGGTGATCTCCGCCTTCGATCCTTACTACCACTATGTTGCCTTCAATCGTATCGCAGGTGTGCTCTCCGAGGAGGCAGGCAAGGTGTTCCGTTTCCAGGAGCAGGAGAAACTGCACGAAGAGATCATCGACTCCGGTCTGGCGAAGATCTACCAGGGCCATCTCGAAGTGGCGCGGAACATCGCTGCCGACCAAGGCATGCCAGTGGAGATCAAACTGCTCGACGGCAAGCCACATGACGTCATCAACCGTTATCTGAAACTGGAGCAGCCCTCACTGCTGGTGATCGGCAAGCTCGGCATCCACGCCGACGACGAACTCGATATCGGCGGCAATGCCGAGGCCCTGCTCCACGACGTGGATTGCGCCGCATTGTTGAGCCAGCGGGAGTACCGTCCACCGGTGGAGCGCATCGCCGAGGTCACCACCTCATGGACGAATGAAGCCGAGCTCCGCATGGAGCGTGTTCCCTCCTTCGTACGCAATATGGCACGCATGGCGATCCTGCGCTACGCCCAGGAGCACGGCCATACGGTCATCACCGAAAGCATCGTTGAAGAGGCTACCGCCCAGCTGATGCCGGGACACGCCGAACAGGCAATGTCCGAGATCGTCGAGGCCTACGATAATGGTGAGCTTAAACGCAAACCCCCTACCGAAGAGGTCATGCGTTGGGACGACCAGGCCAAACAGTTGCTGCTCACGGTGGATGACCTCAGTCTGCGGGGCAACCTGAGCATGCGGGCGGAGAAGAAGGCACGGGGGGAGGGTCACCGAATCGTGGCGGCTGACCATATCCGCCCCTTTATCGAGGACCAAGGGCCGAGGGCCGAGGGCCAAGGTAAAGAACACTCTGCCTCGGCCCTTCACTGGCAGGCCGCCGCACTGGCCCGTCTGATGCGGGTTCCGGAAGGTTTCATGCGGGACGCATCAAAACAGCGCATCGAAGCCTATGCCAGTGACCAGGGACTCAGTGAGATCTCCCTGCAAACCGCCGAGGCGGGTCTGGCAAAAGCCCGGGATGCTATGGCGTCGGCAATGCAAGGCGATGCTCAACCCTCGACCCCGGCGACAGAGAAAAAGAGTGCTTGCCCCTTTGCCGAACTGGTGCAACCCGTACCCGAGCTAAAACCCGCTGTCCCGGAAACCAAGCTGGTCTGGAACAGTGATGCGGAAGCAATGCTCGCCAATGTTCCCGCGGGCTACTGCCGCGACATGACGGTAAAAGCTGCCGAAACCATTGCCGGTCAGAGCGATATAAAACAGATCGACGCCGACTTCCTGGGCCAGGTCATGCAGACCTTCACTCAAGGTTCAGCAACCGTAGAGGAGACAATGCCCTGGAACAAAGATGCCCGTGAGCGCATTGCAAAGGCACCTGAGATGGTTCAGGGCATGCTGGTGAAAGAGATCGAAGGCTGGACCCGGCGGCAAGGACTCGACCGGGTCGATCACGATGCAGTGGACGCAGTGAAGGCTGAGTGGGCCGAACGTGGTGTATTCCACCTCGATCCGAATGATCGCAGGAGCGGTTAAACATGACTTGTAGGAGCGACCTCTTCCTTCTTGCAGTCAACCTCACCCGCCGATGCAACCTGGCCTGCGACCACTGCTACATGGACGCCGAAACTAGGGATAGCGGAGGCTCGAATGAACTCACCACCCACGAGGTTGAGGGACTGCTGGATGAGATCGCCAGCCGCAGCAACGAGACCATGGTGGTGCTCACCGGCGGCGAACCCCTGCTGCGTCGGGATCTGGAGAAACTGGTAAACCACGGCAGTGCACTGGGACTCTCCATCGTGGTCGGCACCAACGGTGTTTTACTCAACGAAAGCCGGGTGCAGCAGCTGAAGGCCGCAGGCGCCATGGGTTTGGGCATCAGTCTCGACTCCCTGGACCCCGCCCAACACGACGGCTTTCGGCGCTGCCCCGGCAGTTGGGAGAAGACCCTCGCCGGCATGGAGGCCTGCCGCAAGTTCGATCTGCCTTTCCAGGTCCACTTCTCGGTCACCGAACAGAATGCCCACGAGGTCCAGGGCATGATCGACTTCAGCCGGGCCGCCGGCGCCCATGTACTGAACATCTTCTTCCTGGTCTGCACCGGCCGTGGCGAGTCGATGAGCGACATCACCCCGCAACGTTACGAAGCCGTGTTGAAACAACTGGTAGAGGCCCAAGCCGCCACCAGTGACCTGATCATCCGCGCACGCTGCGCACCCCACTACAAGCGCATCGCCTACCAGCTCGACCCGGAATCCCCTTTGACCCGTGCCCAGGGATACGAGGGCGGCGGCTGCCTTGCAGGCATTCACTACTGCCGCATCACCCCGGAAGGTGGCGTCACCGCCTGCCCCTACATCCCAGATGAAGAGGGAACTATCCGGGAGACGCCTTTCTGGCAGATCTGGGATAACTCCCCCACCTTCGCCCAGCTTACCCATCCTAACCTGGGCGGCAAGTGCGGCAAATGTGAGTACCAGCAACTCTGCACCGGCTGCCGTGCGCGACCCAAGGCCCTAGGCGGGAGCCTGATGGATGCAGACCCCTGGTGCTCCTACCAGCCGGAAGGCAAGCCGATAATCCAGCCATTGGTCCCCGCAATAACCGATGATGTGTCCTGGTCGTCCGAAGCGGAAAAGCGGCTCTCCCGCGTTCCCGCTTTTCTACGCAAAATGGTACGCAAACGGGCTGAAGAGCATGTGCGGAAACTGGGGGAAACTGTGGTCACCCCGGAACATATGGCGACTTTGGCGAAAAATCGCTTCAAAAACAGCATGCCCTCCCGTCCACCAGGCAACGTCAGTTCCATCGCCGAGGCAGGAGCGCAACCCATCAGCGATGCGCCTCCCCTGCCCTGGACGTCTGAGGCACAAACCCATCTCGACACCATGCCCCCTTTCCTGCAGGAAGGCGTCCGCCAGGTGGCAGAAGACGTCGCGCGCAACGAGGGGCGGCTGGAAGTCAACATGAAGCTTCTGCAACGCCTGGAGGATGAAGACGAACCCAGGCGCGCCTTCCCCTGGGATGAAGAAGCAGAGCACCTGCTGAAAATAGCCCTGTCCGACCGCGGGCCCCAGGTCAGCCTCTTCGTCCAGCCCTCGATGGAAGCCGCAGTGGAAAGAGAGGTGAAACGCCGCCGTGCACAACGCGTGGCCGTCGAGGATGTCATCAAGGTACTGGATACCCTGATGGCAGGCGTTGAATGGAATCCTGAAGCGCTTGAACGGGTAAAATCCGCCCCCGAATTCGTCCGTGCCGGCATCAAAAAGGCCGCCGAGTTCGCCGCCCGCCGGGAAGGCCTTGAGGTGATTACCAGCGACGACCTGACCCGATTCCGCAACCGCGCCATGATGCGGGCAGTCAGACGCATGAAAGGGTTCGATATGAAGACCCTTGATTTCGACGCCTTCGAGATCGCCAGAGAACGCATGCCCCGTCTCAAGGACAACGAACAGGCCGCCAGGCGTTTCGCCGAGATTCGCGAATACGTCGAAAGCCACCAGAACCCGGACAGCAGCGGACTCGGTACGCTGGGGCGGGATCTGATCGAGAAGATGCGGCGGGAATTGAAAGAATAGGTTAAAGGTTAAAGGTTAAAGGTTAAAGGTTAAATCAAGTGTGTACCGGGAACTGCCCAATGCAAACACTTTTTTCTGGCAACAGCAGTCACAACAAAGTCTGGCCTTCCCGCTGGCACGGCCTCCTTTGACCTTTAGCCTTTTACCTATTTTTGATTATGTGCGAAGCGAATATTCTAATCATCGGCGGCGGTATCTCCGGCCTCTCCACTGCTTGGTGGTTGGCCGAGGGAGGCGCCCGGCCCGAGGTCTGGGATGCAGCACCACGCATGGGCGGCAAGATTCGCAGTCACAGTGAATCCGGTTATCTGACCGAGGATGCCGCCGGTATTCTGATGAACTTTCACCAGGAAGTGGATCAGTTGGTTGAGGCATCGGGCCTGTCCGACAAGAAGATTTCACGCGGCACCGATATGCGTCGCTATGTGGTACATAAAGGTGAGCTTCGACCGGTCCCCATGAAACTGCCCGCCCTGTTGGCATCATCCATGTGGAGCCTAAGGGGCAAGCTACGTATGGCGACAGAGTTGCTGGTTGCCAAAGGGGGGCACGAACGGGAGACTGTGAGTGAGTTCATCAGGCGCCGTTTGGGCAACGAGATTCTGGAAAAGGTGATGGACCCTTTCATCGCCGGCACCCTGGCCTCCGATCCCGACAAGGCAAACGCCTGGGCCGTACTGCCTCGACTGACTGATCTGGAACGCCGCTATGGCAGTTTCACCAGCGGAATGTTTATCAACCGGGTACTGCATAAAAAAGGCCGCGCTAACATAGCCGAGGCATTTTCATTCTTTGGCGGTATGGCACAATTGACGAAACAGATGGCGGCACACCCAGCCATCAACACGCGCAAAGAGTTCAAAGCGGTGGATATTGAACCCGCAGACAAGGACGGTTGGCGCGTTACCGGAGTGAACAGTCAAGGCATCGAGATCACCCGCCGTTTCAAACAGGTTGTTATAAGCACGCCGGCACCCACTGCCGCGAACCTTCTAAATTCCATAAACGGGGAGCTTGGGAAATTGCTGCAGGGAATCGAGTATGCGCCGTTGACGGTGCTCCATCTGGGCATGACGCGAGATAGCATCGCGCATCCGTTGGATGGAACGGGATTTCTCGCCCCCCGTCAGGAACAGCTCAGTTTCAATGGCAATATATGGATGAGTACACTTTTTCCGGACCGGGCTCCGGAAGGTAAGGTGCTGCTCACCAGTTATATCGGCGGTGCCCGCCACCCCCATCGTTGCAGTTGGAGTGAACAGCAGATGGTCGGCAACACACTGCAGGATCTGCGGCAGCTGGTGGGAGTGACCGGTGAACCGGAATATGTCCGTAGCGTACAGCATGCACAGGCATTGCCGCTCTATCACGGACACTACTATGAGCGCGCCGAATCGGTCAGATCTCAATTGGGCAAACATCGCGGCCTCCATCTGGCAGCAAACTATCTTGATGGGGTTTCGGCCAGGGACCGCATCATTCAGGGCGCTATTACAGCCCAGCGTATACTCAACAGCAGGAGGCAATCGGCCAGTCGGGAACCCACTACTCACATTAATCCGGCAGTCGCCCACTAAGCAATGAACAACACGTCCTTACCCATGCAGGAGACAAAAAGCGAATTCAGACTCTGGCGGCTGATCGCCGCGGTATTGGCGATCCTGCTGGTCATATCGGCAAGCGCGCAGTGGTATGCACGCAACATCACCCTGCCCAGACACTGTGAAAACCCCCAGGAGACCCTGACTTTGGCACGCCGGGTGATCACAGAACGCACGCCCTATATCAAAGCGGCCCGGCTGACATTTCTGGTACCCAGAGAGAGCGAAGAGCCCATCGACAGTTACATGGAACGGTTGCGTCTCTATCTGGATCAACAATGCCGCTAAGCCCCCCACCTTCGCCACTCTCCCGATTGAGCCTGGTAAAAGGGTTCCTGCAGATTTTTGTGCCGCTGCTGCTGGTATTGGTCGTGGTGGGGTTCATGCACTATTACACGCTCTACACTACCGAGCGGGTGAGCCGGGAATCGAGTGAAACACTCAATGTCGGACTTGCGCGCCGCATGATCGCCAGCGATATCAGCGCAGTGGTCGGCGATCTGCTTTTTCTGGTGGAACATATCGAACGGCAAAAGATCTTTCAGATGGATCTTTCGACCATGCGTGAGCAGATCGGCCTGGAATTTCTGGTCTTTGCGGAGAAAAAACGGCTCTATGATCAGATACGCTTCCTCGACGAGCAGGGCATGGCGGTGGTGCGGATCAATTTCAACGACGGCAATCCGGCTGCCATTCCCATTGCAGAATTACAGAACAAGGCCACACGTTACTATTTTCAGGAAGCCTCTCAGCTGGCATCGGGCAGCATCTACGTTTCACCACTCGACTTGAATATAGAAGCAGGGAAGATTGAATACCCTTTGAAACCGGTAATGCGATTCGCCGCTCCGGTTTTTGATGTCCAAGGCAACAAACGCGGCATCCTCCTGTTGAACTTTCTCGGTGATCGTCTGATCGACAACTTTACCCATGCAGCCGCAAATATTGGCGAACATATTGAGCTGGTAAACAACGAAGGATATTGGCTCAGCAGTCCGGTCTCCCGGGATAACTGGGGGTTTATGCTGGGAAATGATGCCACGTTTGGCAAAAGACACCCCGTTGCCTGGAAACAGATCAGCGCCTTTAACTCAGGCCAGTTCGAGTTGGGGGATGGTCTGTTTACCTTTGCCACGGTGCATCCTAACCAGGCTGCACTGGAGACCTCTGCAACTTCAATCGGCTCAGTCAGACAAAGCGAACTCAGACGGGATAATTATTGGAAAATCATCTCCAGAGTACCGCCCAGCGAAATCTACTCAAGCATGCCGTTGTTTCTGCGCACGCACCTTGCCTTGTATCTCGCCACCTTCATGTTGATCGGGATCGGTTCCGCCTTTCTCGCCTACTCCCACCTCCGCCACCGTCGTGCCGAGGCACAAAGTGAATACGAACAGCGGTTCCGTCATACCCTGGAAAATATTGAGCTGGCCGCAGTGGCGCTGGACAGATCCGGCAATATCCGTTTCTGCAACAATCACTTTTTATCCCTGACCGGCTGGCAACGCCATGAGGTGGTTGGTGAAAACTGGGTGGAGAAATTTGCGCCTCAGGATAACGACCAAAACGTCAGGCAAGTACTGGAGAGAATGGCCAACCCGGAAGACTTCCCCACCCATCTCGAAACCCAGGTAAAAACAAAGTCCGGCAGCCAACGACTCATTACCTGGAACAACACTCTATCCTACGATGCCGAAGGCGAGGTTATCGGCGTCACCGGCATCGGTGAGGACATCACGGAAAAACGCCATGCAGAGAATGAACTGCACAAACTTTTTATGGCCGTTGAGCAGAGTCCCAGTATCGTGCTGATCACTGATCGCCAGGGAAAGATCGAATATGTAAACCCGAAGTTCAGCGAAGTGACCGGCTACCTGCAGGATGAGGTCGTCGGAGAGTACCCAAGCCTGTTGAAATCCGGGGAGACTTCGAACAGCGAATACGAAGCATTATGGCAGGCAATCTCACATGGGGGAGAATGGCGGGGAGAGTTCCACAACCGGCGCAAGAATGGTGAGCTCTACTGGGAGGCCGCAGTCATCTCTGCCATCCGCGATACGAATGGCGAAATCACCAACTACCTGGCGGTGAAAGAGGATATCACCGAGCGCAAAAGGCTGGAGCAGGAGGTCGAAACCCGCAACCGGGAGCTGGCCAGCTCCCAGACCCTGGCAGCGATGGGCCGCATGGCAAGCATGATTGCCCACGATCTGCGCAACCCACTCTCCTCCATAAAGATGACCCTGCAGATCCTGGGAAAGCAGCCGGACGTAGCCGACGATGACAAGGTCAACGAACTGCGCCAGATATCACTGAGCCAGGTTCGATATATGGAAGAGATTCTGTCGGACATGCTTACCTACTCCCGTCCCGATGCCATAACCCCTGAATGGATCTCCCTGGAGAAGGTTATCGACACCGCAGTGGGACTCGCTCAGCGCAAAATCGAAGAACATAATGTAAAGCTGCAGACCTTCTATCAGCCTGGTCTGCCAACCATATTCGGTGATGCCAATAAACTGCGGCAGGTTTTTTCCAACCTGATCGTGAACGCTGCGCAAGCCACGGATGGTGTAGAGAATCCAAAGATTGCTATTGAGGCAATGGTGGAACTCGGCGCCAAGGGAACGGGCTTACGCATAGAGATATGCGACAACGGCTGCGGTATCAACAGCATTGATCGGACCAAGGTCTTCGAGGCCTTCTACACCACTCGCGCACAAGGAACAGGACTGGGACTGGCCATCGTCAAACGCATCGTCGGCCAGCACCACGGAACCATCGAGCTACATCCCAACGAGCCCAATGGCACCTGCCTCTCCATTATCATACCGACAACACCACAATCACCGGAGATGGTCGGCAATCGGCCGGTGGAGGTAACAACATCATGAGCAAAATACTCATCGTGGATGACGACGCTGCAAGCTGTCGCACGCTGCAACTGCATCTGCAAACCCAGGGATACGATGTCAAGGTTGCTCACAGCGTGGAGAGTGGACTGGCGCAGGCTGATGCCGACACGCCGGAACTGGTGATCCTCGACATCCGCATGCCGGGGATCTCAGGCCTCGAAGGACTGCCAGAGTTCAAAAAACGTTTCCCAGTGACTCATGTCATCATGATCACTGCTTTCCATGACATGGAGAGTACCATCGAGGCGATGCAGAAGGGTGCCGATGACTATATCCACAAACCCCTCGATATTGACGAACTGGAAGCGGCCATCGAAAAACTGCTTGCCTTCCGTGATGGCACAGAGGATCTGGTACCAACTGAAGCACCACCAAAAGGCAGTAACCCACTCACTATGGTGGGCAGAAGCCGAGCTATGAAAGAGGTTTTCAAGACCATCGGACTGGTGGCCAAAAGTCCGGCCACGGTATTGATCACTGGTGAGTCCGGCACCGGCAAGGAGTTGGTGGCGCGCGCCGTCCACCGTTCCAGCGAAAACCCCGAGGGTCCGTTTGTGGCAATCAACTGTGCCGCACTGGTGGAAACCCTGCTCGAATCCGATATGTTCGGACATGAGAAAGGCGCCTTTACCGGTGCGGTCAATCGCCAGGAGGGTAAGTTTGCCCTGGCCAGGGGAGGCACAATCTTTCTCGATGAGGTAGGAGAACTCTCCCCTTCAATGCAGGCAAAACTGCTTCGGGTGCTGCAATACAAGGAGTTCACCCCGCTCGGCGCCAAGATGCCGCAAACCACCGATGCAAGAGTCATCACCGCCACCAATCTCGACCTGAGTGAGCAGGTGAAACGGGGAAACTTCAGGGAGGATCTCTTCTATCGCCTGCAGGTGGTGAATGTCCATCTGCCGCCGCTGCGTGATCGCAAGGAGGATCTGATGGATCTCATCCAGACACTGCTCGGCCGTATCAACAAGGAGCTGCGCAGAAATGTCACTCACATCTCCAAGGATGTACTCCAATGTCTCGAGTCCTACCAATGGCCGGGCAATGTGCGTGAGTTGGAAAATCTGCTGATGAAGTGCGTCGCCCTATCCCCCGGTGACAACATCACTCGTGATCTGCTACCCGACAACATCAGTTGCTGCGGCACGGCAGCAACCGCCCGGGATTCCAAAGAGAAACCGATGGACGAGTGGAGTCTGGAAGAGATGGAGATGGCGCATGTGGCACGTGTCCTGAACGCCACCCAGTGGCACAAGGGCCGGGCCTGTGAAATTTTGGGGGTTTCAAGACCGCGACTGCGGCGCATGATCAATCAGTTCCAACTCGTCTCACCCGCAGGTGAAATCGATGAAGATGAGGAGTCGACCACGATCAGCAATGCCTGATCAAATACCCGGTTTCAAAGGTTCCTTAAGCAATTCAAACAGCGCTGCCGCCTTGTCATAGGTCTCCTGATATTCCGCTTCAGCGGTGGAATCCGCGATGATGCCGCCACCCGCGCTGAACTGCAGGCCGTTGCCTCTCTGCAACAACGTCCTGATTGCGATATTGGTATCCATATCGCCATTGAAGCCGATATAGCAAATGGCTCCGCAATAGACGCCTCGCCGTTGTGGTTCGAGTTCCTCGATGATCTCCATCGCCCGCAACTTGGGGGCACCGGTAATGGAACCACCGGGAAAACAAGCCCGCAGCAGGGTGAGTGCGTTCTCCCCATCAGCAAGTTCCCCTTCGACCGTACTGACCAGGTGGTGGACTCGGGCAAAGCTCTCGATCTCAAACAGGCGGCTCACCTCGACACTGCCCGTCGCACAGACCTTACCGATATCGTTGCGCAGCAGGTCGACAATCATCAGGTTTTCGGCCCGATCCTTTTCACTGTTTTTCAGTTTCACCAGAGACATATGGTCTTCGCCGGGATTTTCATGGCGTGGTGCCGTGCCTTTGATGGGACGAGTCTCCACATGCCGTCCCGTGAGATGCAGAAAACGCTCAGGCGAAGAGCTCATAATTGCAGCGTAGGGAGACTCCAGGTAGGCACAGAATGGCGCCGGATTGACCTTGCGCAGACGTTTATACACATCCCAGGGCTCACCCTGCACCTCTGCATCGAAACGCTGGGCAAAGTTGACCTGATAGCAATCACCATTGCGGATGTAACGCTGGATGCGCTGAAAAGCGTCATGGTAGGCCCTCTCCGTCAGATTTGAGCGGATTTCCGTCACATGAAAGGGCCCGGATGTGACATTTGAGGGTCTGCTCAATTCATCGACCAACCGATCCCAGTTCTCTCCGGTTGCCGCATCCCTGCACTGCCCCACAAGCCAGCTACTCTCAGCTTGATGATCGATGACCACCGCCCAGTCGTAGATGCCGATAACCATCTCGGGCAGGCCATCGGTATCTTCCGCCAATACCGGCAGTTTTTCGAACCGACGCGCCAGATCATAGGCAAACCAGCCGATGGCGCCACCTGTGAAGGGCAGATCAGTGTCAGGAGTTTTTCCACCGGGCGCAAGATAACGATAGAGCAGTTGCAACGGATCCTGGTTGGAAACCGTGGAATCGTTGCGGGTATGTATCTCTGTTTTCTCCCCACGCGTTACCAGCCTCACAGTGGGATCGGCGGCGAGGATATCGTAACGCCCCTGCGACGTCATTGGATAGGCGCTGTCGAGAAAGACCGGCCAGGGGAGATTGCGGATCGACTCGAATAACAACGCGCTGTCCTTGCAATATGGCAGGCGTTGTTTTCGAGGTGTCATGGGGGAGTTGAACCGTATGTAACCGTAGGCCGGTTCAAACTTGCGGAACCGGCAAACACAGTCTGTGCTTCCAATTTGTCTGCCTGATCCGCTACGCTTGATCAGGCCTACGGATTTGTACGGAAATGCTTGCCGGTCTCCTGTTTAGACCTCGAAGGGGTGACGACGAATGATCGTCTCTTTGCGGTCGGGTCCGGTAGAGATGATATCGATCGGGGTATCACACAACGCCTCAACCTTTGCCAGGTAGTTGCGCGCCGCCACGGGCAGCGCCTCAAAATCCGTAGCACCGACCGTCGACTCCGTCCATCCCGGCATTTCGATATAGACCGGTTCGCACTCTTCAAAACGATCCGCGCCCACCGGTGGCGTCGTTACCTCTTTGCCATCCAGTTTGTAGGCAACGCAGATCTTGATCGTCTCCATGCCGTCCAGTACATCGAGTTTGGTGATGCAGATGCCGGTGACACTGTTGATATCGAGAGAGCGCTTCAGGGCGACCACATCGAGCCAGCCGCAACGGCGTTTACGTCCGGTAGTGGCGCCGAATTCGTGGCCTTTGACGCCGAGATGCTCTCCATCGTCGTCAAACAGCTCCGTCGGAAAGGGACCTGCACCAACACGGGTGGTATAAGCCTTGACGATGCCCAACACATAGTCGATGTAACGTGGGCCGACGCCAGTGCCGGAAGCAGCACCACCGGCAGTGGTGTTCGATGAAGTCACATAGGGGTAGGTACCGTGATCGATATCCAGCAGTGCGCCCTGGGCGCCTTCGAACATTACGCTCTTACCTTCACGACGCATCTGATGCAGGGTGCCGGTGACATCCTCCACCATTGGCTTGAGCCTCTCCGCCTGAGAGAGCAGGGTATCAAGAACCTGCTGATGGTCGACGGTCTCGTACTCAAAAAGATTCTTCAGCGCGAAGTTATGGTAGTCCATCACTTCACGCAGACGGGTGGCGATATGGTCGGCATCGAAGATCTCGCCCAGACGTATGCCACGACGAGAGACCTTGTCCTCGTAGGCGGGGCCGATACCGCGACCAGTGGTACCGATCGCCTTCTTGCCGCGCGCCTTTTCCCGGGCCGCATCGAGAGAGACGTGGTAAGGCAGAATCAGTGGGCAGGATTCAGAGATGCCCATGCGGGAGGCAGCCGGAATACCGCCTGCTTCCAGCATATCGATCTCGTTCAGAAACGCATCGGGGGAGAGCACCACACCATTACCCACCAGGCAGCGGACTTTTTCACGCAGAATACCGGAGGGAATCAGATGAAGCACTGTCTGTTTACCATCGATTACCAGTGTATGACCCGCATTATGGCCACCCTGAAACCGCACGACTGCTGACGCCTTGTCTGTGAGCAGATCGACGACTTTGCCCTTGCCTTCATCACCCCATTGGGTACCGATAATTACGACATTTTTGCCCATGGCTCTTCTCAATCAAACCTAGTAGTCGGGTTTTATACCCGCTTTTCATTCACCGGAAAACAGTTCTGTTGTTCCGGCCATACGATCTCACGGTCCCTCAAGACCGGGAGCATTGATTAAATTGTAGGAGCGGCGGGGCGCCGCTCCTACAGGATCATTGCAGCTGGCTGCGGGAAATCAAACCGGATGCAGTTCCCAGCTATCCCCATCCAAACGCAGCACTTCACTGCAGCCCATCTCCCTGGCTCCACCCTGTTGTCCGGGCAGGGCGCAGATAACGCGTCGTCCCGCCGCCCGCAGAAAGGTAATCTTCTCTCGCAGCACCAGGTCTCCGGACCAGGGCGCAAAGATAGCAGGCTCATCCAGAATGTCCCTCTCCTGACCCGCCATCAACATCAATGTCTTGAGATCGGTGCTGAATCCTGTCGCAGGCCGCGCCCTACCGAAAACCTTGCCGATATGGTCGTAACGACCACCTCGGGCAATCTCTTTGCCGCGCTCAGGCACAAAGGCGGCAAACACCACCCCTGTATGAAAATGGTAACCACGAAGCTCCGCCAGATCGAAATGCACCGGGACATTGGGCAGCCAAACCGCGATCTGTTCCGCCATTTTGGTAAGATAAGCCAAGGCTTCGCGCACCGGCTCATCCGCAGCCTGCAAGGCTTCAGCTGCCTCGGCAAGCGCGCCATCACCGTTGAGTTCAGCCAGCTTGGAGAGCATGGCGGCGTGGCTTTCGTCCAGTTCGAAGGTGTGCAGCAACTCATTGATTTCAGGCAACGCCTTGCGCTGCAAGACATCAAATAGCGCGGCCTCCTGATGTCTGTTCAATCCCGCTTGTCTGGCCAGACCTTTGAAGATGCCGACGTGGCCGAGATCGAGATAGACGTTTTGCACCCCGGTCATCTCCAGGGTCTTCATCATCAAACGCAGGATTTCGATATCGCTCTCGACGCCGGCATGGCCGTAAAGCTCGGCACCAATCTGCAGCGGGCTGCGGGTACCGGCAAAACCATCACTGCGGGTGTGCAGAACGGTACCCAGATAGCAGAGCCTGTTCGGTTCTTCACTGCTGAAATGATGGGCATCCATACGCGCCGCCTGAGGCGTGATATCGGCGCGCACCCCCATCATGCGACCACTCAACTGGTCTGTGAGCTTGAAGGTCTGCAGATCGAGATCGCTGCCGGTACCGGTCAGCAGGGAGTCGAGAAAATCGACAAACGGCGGGATAACGAACTCATAACCCCAGCTATGGTACAGATCCAGCAGTTCCCGGCGCTTGCGTTCGATAACGCCCGCCTCCGGGGGGAGTACTTCTTCAATGCCGTCAGGCAGTATCCAGCGCTCGTTTTCCATCGGTTTCATCAATTTACCAGATAGAGCAGGGCTACTCCGCAGAGCATGCTGATAAAGCCGCTGACCCGCAGGGAACGGCTCTCCTGCTGTGCGATAGCCGCCATCATTCTACGCATGCCGTCCGGATTGATGAAAGGCCAAATACCTTCGATTACCAGCAGCAAGGCCAGCGCAACCCACAAATCGTGCCACATCTGTTTTCCATAAAAAAACCGGGATCATCCCGGTCCTGTCTGGCGATCCACTGCATCTTCTCAGTGGATCGCCGCTCATTGTCCCAAAGCCAGAGAGTCTTGTCTATTCCCCTTGGCGGTTCTTAAGATAGCGGAAAAAATCAGAGTCCGGCTGCAACACCATCACATCGGATCGGTTATTGAAGCTGTTCTTATAAGCATTCAGGCTGCGATAGAAGGCATAGAACTCGGAATCCTGCTCATAGGCCTTGGCATAGATCTCTGCCGACTTACCATCACCCTCGCCTCGCAACTGCTCCGCTTCACGATAGGCATCGGCAACTATAACCACCCGCTCCCGATCCGCTTCGGCACGAATTCTCTCCGATGCCTCGCCACCCTTCGCCCGCAGATCCCTGGCCACCCGCTCGCGTTCGGCACGCATACGCTCATAGACGGATTCACTCACTTCCGGCGGCAAGTCAATCTGCTTGACGCGCACATCGAGGATCTCGACGCCCAACTCAGCCGCCTTGGCGTCTGAGTCCTTGGTCAGAAGCGCCATTATCTCGGTACGATCACCGGAGATAACCTCCTGAATGGTCCGTTTACCAAACTCATTACGCAGACTGGTATTGATACGCTCCGCCAACAGACGAGAGGTCTTGGCATCGCTGCCACCGGTAGAACGGAAGAACTGCGCAACATTGGAGATACGCCACTTGGCGAAAGAGTCTACGATAACGTCTTTCTTCTCGACGGTCAGAAAACGCTCGGGCCTGGCATCCAGGGTCTGGATACGGCCGTCGAACTTCTTCACATTGTTCAACACCGGCACCATCCAGTGCAGACCCGGCTCATAGTCGCTGTCGACGATCTCACCCAGTCGCAGCTTGAGTGCCATTTCCCACTGGTTGATGATAAATGTCGAAGCGTAAACACCAACCGCAACCACGGCAATCAGTGGAATCAACAGTTTAATGTTTTTCATTAACGCACCCTCCTGCCACGGCTCTGGTCACGGGTTTCTGTTGCCGGCGCCTGCTTTCTGGCCGCCTCAGACGTGTAACCGCCACGACCGCCGGATTGATAGCCCGTGTCGGTCCCACCCATCATCTTGTCCAACGGCAGATACATCAGGCTGTTGCCCTCTTTGGTATCCAGCATGACCTTGCTGCTTTGGCTGAGTACAGTTTCAACTGCGTCGATGTAGAGACGCTCCCGGGTAACCCTGGGTGCTTTTTCATACTCTTTCAGTACTGCCAGAAAGCGACTGACCTCACCTTCCGCCTCGGCGATGACACGGTCCCGGTAGGCTTTGCCGTCCGCTATCTTGCGTGCCGCTTCACCACGTGCCTGTGGCACGATCTCGTTGGCGTAGGCCTCCGCTTTGTTTTCCAGTCGTTCCTTGTCCTCGCGAGCCTTGATGGCATCATCGAAGGCGCTCTTCACCTGCTCCGGCGGCTTGGCCGGTTGGGTGTTCACACTGGTGATCTCAAGACCGGTCTTATAGAAGTTAAGCATATTTTGCGCTTTGAGTTTGATGTCAGCTGCAACTTTGCTACGCCCTTCGGTCATGATGAAATCGAGATCGCTTTTACCGATGACTTCGCGCACCGATGTCTCGATGGCGTCACGAATAGTCTTCTCCGGATTCTGATCCTGGAACAGATAGTCCCCTGCGTCCTGGATACGGGACTGCACCGTCAGCTCGATATCCACGATATTCTCATCACGCGTCAGCATCGTCGCCTTATGCCGGAATGAGGTAATCTGATCGACATTGACCTTGTAGACCTCTTCAATCGGATAGGGGATATGCCAGTGAGGCCCCGGTTGAGTCGTCTCGGAATAAGCGCCAAAACGCAAGATCACGCCACGTTCAGCCGGTTCGATGATGTAGATGCCGGTAGCCATCCATATCACCAGCAGGACCAGAGCAATCGCCCCGATACCCACACCGCCGGGACCACTGATCCCACCGCCGGAATCCGAGCCGTTGGACTTGCCGCCCCCGCCGCCAAACATACCACCGAACTTATCCTGAAGTTTCTTTACCACTTCATCCAGATCCGGTGGACCCTGGTCGCCACCTTTACCACTCCAGGGATCTTTTTTACCACCACCCGGTTCATTCCAGGCCATCAGCCACTCCAAATATATCAGCAGAAAAACGTTCGCCGCACTCTGTTCCAGACAGCGTGTCTGAAACCCTTACATCGGGGCGAAATAAAATAAATTCAAGACGATAGCTTATGAAATCAGGAAAAAAGCAGCACAGGCCACTTCCACCGATACTCATACCTACCACGCACTTCAATAGTCTGGCTGGCATTCTACCAGCCTGCCGGACCCAGGGGAACGAAGATAATTAGTGCTCTATCAATGTAATAACTGCGCTGAACCGTAATTATTACATTGATAGAGCGCTAGGTTTGAATCCGCAATTCAAACATAGGTTCTTCTTTCAAAAGACGTGCAAACTCCCGCTTTGCGATAGAGAACTCCATCTCCCAACCACCAGCATCGGTGCCAATTTCCAACAAAACCTCGGCACGTTGGTGGAGTATTGCATGCAGGCGTCCATCCCCTGCATCGAGTACCACCCGTTGCTGTACATGCGCTTGTCTGAAAGATTCAGCCAGCGCCTGTAACAGCAGATCAAGCCCAGCGCCGGTCTTGGCAGAGAGCCAAACCCGCAGCACATTGCCTTCGTCGTCGCGGTCGATGCGAGGCGTCACACTCTCCAACAGATCGATTTTGTTGTATATTTCGATCTGCCTGATCTCATCGGCACCAATCTGCCGCAATACGTTATTCACTTCGGCCAGACACATATCCCGTTGATGGCTGGCAGCATCCACCACATGGAGCAGCAGTGAAGCCTCCGTCGTCTCCTGCAAAGTGGATTTGAAGGCCGCAACCAGATCGTGGGGCAGGTTACTGATAAACCCCACGGTATCTGCCAGCACAATGGAGCCTTCCCCCTTCAGCTCCAGTCGCCGCAACGTCGGGTCGAGGGTGGCGAATAGCTGATCCGCTGCATAAACACCCGATCCAACCAGGGTATTGAAGAGGGTAGACTTTCCCGCATTGGTATAACCCACCAGCGAAACCGTGGGAATGTCGGCCCGCGCCCGCCCACGTCGCCCCTGAGCCCGCTGGGATTCCACCCGGGCCAACCGCCGGTTGATCTGGTCGATACGCTGATTGAGCAATCGCCGATCTGTCTCAAGTTGAGTTTCACCCGGCCCGCGCAGACCGATACCGCCCTTCTGCCGTTCCAGGTGGGTCCAGCCCCGAACCAGTCGCGTTGTGAGATGCCGCAGTTGGGCCAACTCGACCTGCAGCTTGCCTTCGAACGAACGGGCACGTTGGGCAAAGATATCAAGAATCAGACCCGTCCGGTCCACCACACGGCAGCCGAACTCCCGCTCGAGATTTCTTTCCTGACTGGGAGAGAGGGTGTGATTGAAGATAACCAACTCTGCGTTGGTCCCCGACACAACATCTTTGATCTCATCCCCTTTGCCGCGGCCGACAAACAGACGGGGATCCGGGCTGCGCCGACTGCCGGTGATAAATTCCACCGGATCAGCGCCAGCGGAAACGGCCAGTTCAGTGAACTCGTCAATTTCATCGGGGTCACTTACGCCACCCAGATCGATGTGTACCAGAACTGCACGTTCTCCGGACTTGGGACGTTCAAACATAAACGGCGGATACAGACCTTACTGTGTGATATAGGGTCTGGAGGAAGCACCGGGCAATCACCTAAAAACAGCCTGCACGGCCTTTTTTGGTGTAGAAAAAATCAAAAATTACCCGCAGACGACGCCGGCTGATCTACAGGCGTTGTGCCGTTCTCATTGTGCTGGATACGAACGTTCCTTGCAGGAACCACCGTCGAAATGGCATGTTTGTAGACCATCTGGCTCACACTATTTTTGAGTAGTACGACAAACTGGTCAAACGATTCGATCTGTCCCTGGAGCTTGATGCCATTCACCAGAAAAATGGAGACCGGCACTCGTTCTTTCCGCAGCGCGTTCAAAAAAGGGTCTTGTAAACTTTGCCCTTTGGACATCACAGTTCTCCTTGTTATCTTTAATAGTCTTTGAATAGCCGAAGAGATCAACAATCACCACGGATCATCCCGCTGGTAAAAATAAACACACAAACAGAAACATCCACTATCCGGACGATACTGCTGCGTGTCCTCCCGTACAGCGGAATTGTAGCACATTGGGAAACAAGCAAATCCGCCGCTGCTGTTTCAGTCCGGATTGTTTCCGTAACGGCTAATCAACCGAAGAATCAGAACCTCTCCTGATCCGATCCTTTGGGTGGAATAACCTATTCGCTCTCATATTGAGTCAATGTGATTTCCGCCCGCTTTCGCAGATCCTTTACAAGATCATCAAAGGACTGTCTTCCGTAAAAACTGCTCAAAGTGCGTTTTTCCTGAACGATTCGCACCTCGTCAAGCGAATCTACGGAACCTTCCACCACTGCAGACAGGCTAAAGACAGCGAAATCGCCATCACCAAGCCGGGTTACACCCGACACAACCTCACCCGGTGCAGGTTTAGGCGCACGAAACACCTGAGCCAGCAATTTCAACGGAACCTCTGTACCACGTCTTTTCACAGCACCGGGCTTCTTAAGCTCAAATTCACCCGCCACAGCATCAATCGTCTCTCCAGCCTTCAATCGTCCGACGAGTCTCTCCGCCTCTGCTTTCGCCAGCGTCTCGGCTTGCTCATTGCGGATTGCTGCAATAATCGTTGCCTTTACCTCATCAATCGCCCGGTAAGAGGCCTCTTTGTGATCAAGAACGCGCAGCACCACCGACTGATTCTGATCCAGTTCAATCAGCTCACTATTGTTGTGTTCATTCAGAACATCCTCGCTGAATGCAGCACCGAGCAGTTTGGGAAAAGCGAGTATACCTGCCCCACCCTCACGACCGATCCAATCACTCTTCTTGATATCCAGCCCAAGCGTGGTTGACACGGGTTGCAGACTGCTGGGATCTTCGTAGCTGAGGTCTGCAAGCCGCTCTGCATACTCATAATAGATACGCTCAGCCTCACCCCGTTTATAGGCCTTGGTAACCTCATCCCTGACTTCTTCAAAAGATTTAACATCACCCGCCTTGATACCGGTGAGTTTAATAAGATGAAAACCGAAGGCACTGCGTACAGGCGCGCTTAACTCTCCATCTTGCAATGCATAGGTGGCCGCTTCAAAAGCGGGATCCATGATACCCTTGCCGAAAAAGCCGAGATCGCCGCCATTGGCCGCAGAGCCGGGATCCTGTGATGCACTCTTCGCCAATTCAGCAAAGTCCTCACCCTGTTCAGCACGCACTTTCAACGCTTCGATTTTCTTGCGAGCTGCGTCAACTTCGCTCTCATCACCAGAAGCCCCAACCAGAACCAGGATATGGCTGGCGCGACGCTGTTCGGGACGACCGTAATTGTCCAGATGATCGTCGTAATAGCCGTGCAAGACTTCTTCGTCCGCCTCAATCGTTGCACTGAGGGAGTCTGCGTCGAGCAATATATATTCGAGCTTTACCTGCTCAGGGACGCGATAGCTCTCCTGATGGTTTTTGTAGTAAGCTTGGACAGATTCATCGGAGATAGCTTCATCCGAGGCAAATTTCGTCCTGGGCACCGCAAAAAAGGCAAATTCGCGCGCCTGATCCTGCAAACGAATCTTCTCTTTAAGTTCGAAGTCAGTAACAAATGCAGTGCCGTTGACCGCTTGTGATAACTGCTCCGAAAGCAGAATGCGATGGATTCGCTCTTCAAATCCCGCCGCGCTGGTACCCTGCAGTCTCACAGCCCGCTCGAAGGTCTCCTGGTCAAAGCGGCCGTTCTTCTGGAACGAGGGTATGCCGAGAATCGCCGAGCTTACCAGCTGATCACCCGCGCGAAGCCCCATATCGTAGGATGCCTGCAGGATGACCTCGCTACGGATCATGTCCTGCAGCACTTCCTTACGCATGCGTTCGTCATCGAACAGTTCCGGGCGGTAGGAGGCACCAAGGCGTTTGCGTAAATCCTGGCGGAAATTTTCGTAACGGCCATTGAGTTCACGCTCGGTGATCTCCGCTCCGTTGACGCTTGCCACTACCGGCTCGGCGCCAACACCCAGATACTCCTGGATACCCCAAAGAGCGAAAGGAATACTAATGAGAATGACGATGCCCCAGGCAAACCAGCCCTGAGCCTTATCCCTAATTGCCTGTAACATATCGGCTTATCGTTGAATGCTAAAGTGGATACAAAAACGGGGTATCAGATGATACCCCGCGTTTGCTTCGATATTGGCGGAGCGGACGGGACTCGAACCCGCGACCCCCGGCGTGACAGGCCGGTATTCTAACCAACTGAACTACCGCTCCAGATATGGTGGGTGCTGAGGGGATCGAACCCCCGACCCTCGCCTTGTAAGGGCGATGCTCTCCCAGCTGAGCTAAGCACCCAACATGAAGGCGCGCTAGTTTACGGCATCCTTCAACGCTTTACCAGCCTTGAACGAAGGAATGTTGGATGCCTTGATCTGAATGGTCTCACCGGTCTGTGGGTTACGGCCCTGGCGAGCAGCGCGTGCCTTCACAGAGAAGGTACCAAACCCAATCAGAGAGACCTGATCACCACTTTTCATGGCTCCGGTAACGGCATCAACCATGCCATCCAACGCACGACCTGCCGCTGCTTTGGAAATATCAGCGGCATCCGCCATAGCGTCTATCAATTCGGCCTTGTTCATAAATCATTTCCCCTTTGGCTGACTCCGGATTACACCGTCGTCGAAAAATATCTGTTATGACTCCTTACCTGGAGCATGCAATCGCCGGGATTTTATACCGGCTGCTCATTGGCCTGTCAAGCAACAGGAACCGCTTTATAACCACGGTTCCCGCTTAATTTGGCCAAGTTTAGTGTTTTGTCAGGTCGGCGCCTTTTTTTTGCGCATTTTCATCGTTGACCGCACCCTTCCCGGCCACGGGCGCCTCCTCTCGATTCAGAGGCTTGGGCATCTCTGTCAACGCTATCTGCAGCACCTCATCGATCCAGCGAACCGGCTTGATCTCAAGATTCTGTTTAATATTTTTTGGCATCTCCACCAGATCCCGCTCATTCTCTTCCGGAATAATCACAGTGGTGATACCGCCACGAAGCGCGGCCAGCAGTTTTTCCTTCAAACCCCCAATGGGTAGCACTTCCCCCCGCAGAGTGATCTCGCCGGTCATCGCCACATCGGCTCGCACCGGGATTCGGGTCAATGCGGACACCAGAGAGGTGCACATCCCAACACCCGCACTGGGACCATCCTTTGGCGTCGCCCCTTCCGGAACGTGGATATGCACGTCATACTTCTGATGAAACTCGGGCTCAAGTCCCAGGCCATCTGCCCGGCTGCGAACAACCGTCATAGCCGCCTGTATCGACTCCTGCATCACATCGCCCAGCTGTCCGGTGTGGCTGAGCCGTCCCTTGCCGGGCATCAGTGCCGCCTCAAGTTGCAGTAGCTCACCGCCCACTTCTGTCCAGGCAAGCCCTGTGACCTGACCGATCTCATCATGTTCATCCTTGCGTCCATAGCGAAAACGCTGGACACCGAGATACTGCTCCAACCGTTTTGGCGTGACTGTAATCTTACCTTTAGGCTTCTTCAGCAGAATCTCCTTCACCACCTTGCGGCAGATCTTGGCAATCTCACGCTCCAGGTTACGTACGCCTGCCTCACGGGTGTAGTAACGCACGATATCGCGAATGGCGCTCTCCCGAATCACCACCTCATCAGGTTTGAGGCCATTGTTCTCCATCTGTTTTCCGACCAGATATCGTTCGGCTATATTGACTTTCTCATCTTCGGTATAACCGGAGAGACGAATCACTTCCATTCTGTCCAACAGCGCCGCCGGGATGTTCAGGGTATTGGCTGTTGCCACGAACATCACTTCGGAGAGATCGAAATCGACTTCGAGATAGTGGTCGTTGAAGGTATGATTCTGCTCAGGATCCAGCACCTCAAGCAACGCCGATGCCGGATCACCACGAAAATCCTGCGCCATCTTGTCGATCTCATCGAGCAGAAAGAGAGGATTTCTGGCTTTCACTTTGCTCAGATTGTTGATGATCTTGCCCGGCAAGGCACCGATATAGGTGCGCCGATGGCCACGAATTTCGGCTTCATCCCGCACACCGCCCAGGGCCATACGGGTAAACTTCCGATTGGTGGCGCGGGCGATGGACTGTCCCAGCGACGTCTTGCCTACACCGGGAGGTCCAACCAGGCACAAGATTGGCCCCTTCAATTTGCGTACACGCTGCTGTACCGCCAGGTACTCCAGAATGCGCTCCTTGACCTTTTCCAGTCCGTAGTGATCTTCATCCAATACACTCTCGGCGGAGTCGATATCATTACGAATCTTGGAACGTTTTTTCCAGGGTAGCCCTACCAGGGTATCGATGTAGTTGCGAACCACGGTGGCTTCCGCTGACATGGGTGACATCAGCTTGAGTTTGTTCAATTCGGCCTGGGCCTTGCTTTTGGCCTCTTTGGTCATCCCTACCGATTCGATCTTTTTAGCCAGATCCTCTATCTCGTTGGGCGCCTCGTCAAGATCACCCAACTCTTTCTGGATCGCCTTCATCTGTTCATTCAGATAGTACTCGCGCTGGTTCTTCTCCATCTGGCGCTTGACGCGGCCACGGATACGCTTTTCCATCTGCAGGATATCGTTCTCACCCTCCATCAGGCCCATCAGATGTTCCAGGCGCACACGCACGTCCGCCATCTCCAGGACCTGCTGTTTCTCTTCCAGCTTCAACGACATATGCGCCGCAATCGTATCTGCCAGGCGACTGGGGTCATCAATGCTGGTCAGGGAGGTCAACACCTCCGGCGGCACCTTTTTGTTGAGTTTCACATATTGATCGAAAAGGCCGGTGGCCGATCGCATCAGCACCTCGGTCTCCCGGGCATCCAGCTCCAGTGCGTCTCCAAGGGTCTCAAGTTCGGCGGTAAAATACGCTTCGGTATCGACAAACCGGGTGATCCCGGCTCGCTCTCCCCCTTCGACCAGAACCTTAACCGTACCGTCAGGAAGTTTAAGCAGTTGCAGGATATTTGCCAGGGTTCCAATATCGTACATGTCGTCGATACCGGGATCGTCCACATCGGCGCTCTTCTGGGCAGCCAGCAAAATCTGCTTGTTACTGGCCATGGCGGCATCCAGCGCCTGGATCGATTTATCACGCCCCACAAAGAGCGGGATCACCATGTGAGGGTAAACAACCACATCCCGCAGCGGCAGGACGGGGACACTATTCATAGGATCTTCGATCATTGCTGAACTCTTCTGTTCTTGACCCATAACGGCTCTATTCCTCTACGACCTAATGAATAACAAAGGGCCGTTTGGTTAAGTATTGGTATAAATCCGGAGTGATGCAACAACGGCCCACCCTTAATATAAATAGGCACTCCCGCCTCGATTTTTATATTCCTGCTACGCAAATAGCTAATGATTACATCTAAAATACAGGGAGATCAGTCGGCTGATCAGGCCAGGGTTATCCCGGTGCATGTTCAGGAGGATTGGGGCTGCCGGGCAGAACTTCAAGGCCTGCCCGGCAAAAAATGAGGTATCTCAGTCAGAAGAGGCGGCAATCTGTTGCTGCTCTCCACTCTCGTAGAGCATCAGCGGCTCGGACTCACCGGTTATCACTGACTCATCCACCACGACCTTGGTCACTTCATCCATGGAGGGCAGATCGTACATGGTGTCGAGCAATACCTGCTCGAGGATGGTACGCAATCCCCTGGCACCGGTCTTGCGCTCCATCGCCTTGCGGGCGATGGCAGCCAGGGCATCCTCCCGAATCTCGAGATCACAGCCCTCCATTTCGAATAGTTTGCTGTACTGTTTGGTCAAGGCATTCTTGGGCTCGGTGAGAATCCTGACCAGTGACTCTTCATCCAGTTCCTGGAGCGTGGCAACCACCGGCAACCGTCCCACAAACTCGGGAATCAAGCCATACTTGATCAGGTCTTCCGGCTCCACATCGACGATGATTTCACCAATCGAGCGAGTCTCATCCTTACTGCGCACCTCGGCTGAAAAGCCAATGCCGCCTTTTTCGAAGCGATCCCTGATCACCTTCTCCAGGCCGGAAAATGCACCGCCGACGATAAACAGAATATTGGACGTGTCGACCTGCAGAAACTCCTGCTGGGGATGCTTGCGCCCACCCTGAGGTGGCACCGAGGCAACGGTTCCCTCGATCAACTTCAACAACGCCTGTTGCACACCTTCGCCGGAGACATCGCGGGTAATCGAAGGATTGTCCGATTTGCGTGAGATCTTGTCGATTTCATCGATATAGACAATGCCTGTCTGGGCCTTCTCCACATCGTAATCGCATTTCTGCAGCAGTTTCTGGATGATATTTTCGACATCCTCACCCACATAACCCGCCTCTGTCAGCGTGGTTGCATCTGCGATGGTAAATGGAACATTCAGCAGTCGGGCCAGGGTCTCGGCCAGCAACGTCTTGCCGGAGCCGGTGGGGCCAATCAGCAGGATATTGGACTTGGCCAGCTCGATGTCGCTGTCCTTACCGATAGACTCCAACCGCTTGTAGTGGTTGTAGACCGCCACAGCGAGGACTTTTTTGGCGCGGCGCTGCCCAATCACATATTGATTGAGGGTTTCATTGATCTCATGAGGTTTCGGCAGCTTGTCAGAGGTTTTTTCGCCAACCTCCTGCATCTCTTCACGGATGATGTCGTTGCAGAGATCCACGCACTCATCGCAGATGAAGACCGAAGGACCTGCTATCAACTTCCGTACTTCATGCTGACTTTTGCCGCAAAATGAACAATACAGCAGCTTGCCGTCGTCATTTTTGCCGTTATTGTCACCACTCATATCACTCTATCTCCTGCGAGGACACCCTGCTTTGCCTTCAAAGCCGGTCATTCCAATCTTATCCTACTGCACCCTTTTAACAAGCCCCCGGATCTTGTAACAGGGCTAGTCAGGTATGTCAGCCTTTATCTAGTCAACTTGGCATCGAGGTCCGGTTTTCAAGCCATCCAGCCGATCAATCTTCACTCTTCTCTCCTGCCTGTCCGGAACGATTCTCCAGCACATGATCGATCAACCCATAGGCAACTGCTTCCTCTCCGCCCATGAAATTGTCCCGCTCTGTATCTTCACCAATCTTCTGCAACGACTGCTCCGTGTGTTCTGCCATGATGGTGTTCAGTCGCTCGCGCAACAGCAGGATCTCTTTGGCGTGGATCTCGATATCCGTGGCCTGGCCCTGAAAACCACCCAGCGGCTGATGAATCATCATGCGCGAATTGGACAGACAGTGACGCTTGCCTTTAGCGCCGCCCGTCAACAGCAGCGCACCCATACTGGCGGCCTGGCCAATACACATGGTGCTCACGTCCGGCTTGATAAACTGCATGGTGTCGTAGATCGACAGCCCCGCTGTCACCGAGCCGCCCGGTGAATTGATGTAGAGGTGAATATCCTTGTCGGGATTCTCCGATTCCAGAAAGAGCAACTGAGCCACCACCAGGTTGGCCATGTGGTCTTCGACGGGCCCCACCAGAAAAATCACCCGCTCCTTGAGGAGCCTGGAGTAGATATCGTACGAACGCTCGCCGCGCGCTGTCTGTTCGACAACGATCGGCACCAACCCCAGATTCTGCGTTTCAAGACCACCCATGTGGTGTGTATCGGTCATATCACCTGATTCCTTTAGCCCTATCGGAAAATCTTAGCTTACTTGTCAACCCAGCCGAATTACCCCAACCACCCAATTCCAGCGGCGGAACAACCCCACTTTTCGCCTCAGCCCTCGTCGGTCAGGGCGGAAAACGAGGTGCTTTCAACTTCGACCTGGGCATTTTCCAGCACCCAGTCAACCACCTGATCCTCCAGCACCACATTCTGCACGGCAGCCAACTGCTCGTGGTTGCCATAGTAGTGCTCGACTACCTCTTCAGGTTTTTCATAACTGGCCGCATACTCCTCAATGGTCTTGCGAACACGATCGGCGTCCAGTTGTATCTCATTCTGCTTGATGATCTCCGCAATCAGCAGCCCCAGGATCACCCGCCGTTTCGCCTGCTCTTCGAACATCTCACGGGGCAGCTCCATGGAGGAACCCGGCACACCGGTGGACATGCGGTTTCGGGTCTGTTCCTGCAACGCGGTTATCTCCTCGTCGACCAGCGCCCCCGGCACTTCAGTGCTATTGCTTTCCACCAGCAGATCCATGGCCTGACTCTTGATCCTGGCCTTGATGCGCTGTTCGAGTTCGCGCTCCATATTCTCCCGAATATCGCCCTTCAACTTATCGACGCCCTCTACAGCACCGAACTCCTTGGCAAAATCATCATTCACCTCAGGCAGCTCAGATTCAGCCACCTCATTGATCTCTACCTCGAAGGTTACCGGCTTTCCTGCCAGCTCTTCCACCCGGTAATCTTCAGGGAATTTGAGCTCCAGGGTGAGGCTGCCGCCCTTTTCCGCACCGACAAGACCACTCTCGAAGCCATCGATCATGGAGTTGGAGCCCAGTACCAGAGGCACATCGTCAGCACTGCCGCCTTCGAAGGCCTCTCCGTCCATGACGCCCTTGAAGTTGATCTTTACCTGATCGCCATCAGCAGCAGCACGTTCGACCGGACTCCAGGTGACACGCTGGCCCCGCAGTTTTTCGATCATCTCATCCACGTCGCTGTCGGCTACATCCGCAACCGGCCGCTTGAGGGTACCCTCTACCTTCGGCGAGTCGATCACCGGCATGACTTCCAGCGTTGCGACGTAGGAGAAGACACTCTCATCATCGGAGGTTTTCGGTTCGATCTTGGGCTGACCGGCAGGGTGCAGGCCCTCCTGGAGGATCGCATCCCTGTAGCTGGTCTCGATCAGTTCGCCATAGACTTCCTGCAGTACGTGGCCACCATACTGACGGCGCAGCATACCCATCGGCACCTTACCTGGACGAAAACCATCCACCTTGGCAGTCCGGCCGATCTGTTTCAGGCGCTTGGTCACCTCCTGTTCAACCTGTTCAGCAGGCAGTTCCACGGTTACTCGCCGCTCGAAACCTTCACCCGATTCAACCGAAACTTGCATCTATCTCTTCTCCTGCAGACTGAACTGCCAATGATTTTCAAAACAGTTAGGTAATTACAACGTCACACCGCCGCCCGGTGGCCGGTTCCCGATTAAAGGCGCACGACTCCCGGATCAGCGACAGGACTGAATTTGGTGCGAAAGGGGAGACTTGAACTCCCACGGGTTACCCCACTGGAACCTAAATCCAGCGCGTCTACCAATTCCGCCACTTTCGCATTTTTCCATCAATGGAATTTCCAACCGTTCATTATACCGATAGAACCAATAAGTCTCCAACCGTGATTCAGAAATCATGGTGCGCGCGGCGCACCCTACGCTCTTTACCTCTCTGAGAAGATCCCAAAGAGCACTGAGGCAACTCAAGTTTCGTAGTTCAATCCATCCTGAGAAGATGAAGAGCAGCGTTTAATTCACTTGGTAGGGTGCGCCATGCGCACCAGAATAACAGTAACGGAAATCAATGGTGCGGACGGGCACTATTTAGGAGGAGGCTGTACAGTCAATGCGAAATTTCTAATAATGGCAGACGGTTTGAGTCGTATTCGAGAGTTCACCATTTTGTACCGGCACAACCCTATCCGCTTTCTGCTGATCCTGACGCTACCTGCGTTCAGCGCCCCTGCGTGGGCCATGCAATCTCCCACCGCAGAAAACCTTGCGCTTCAGTGGCCTGGATTGGCCGCCATGGCTATTTTCGTCCTAGCCATTCTCGCGGTGACCTTCGAAGAGTTCATCGAAATGCGGAAATCCAAGCCCATGCTGCTGTCGGCAGGGCTTATCTGGGGACTCATCGCCTGGAGCGAAACACACCTGGGGCTTGCCCCCGGAGCTGAAGCAGCGGTCCGGGACTATCTGCTCAAATATGCTGAGCTGATGCTGTTTCTGCTGGTGGTGATGACCTACATCAACGCCATGAACGAACGACGCGTGTTCGCTGCCCTGCGAACCTGGGTGGCCGAACGCGGCTACACCTACCGCTCACTCTTCTGGTTGACCGGCCTCACCACCTTCGTCCTCTCCCCGCTACTCGACAATCTGAGCACCGCTCTGCTGATGGGCGCTGTGGTCTTTGCCCTTGGCCGCAAGGAGGTCAGGTTCACCTCGCTTGCCTGTGTCAATGTGGTGGTAGCCGCCAACGCCGGCGGCGTCTTCAGTCCTTTTGGAGATCTCACCACGCTGGTAATCTGGCAGCACCAGATCATCACCAGCCAGGGGCCGCTCGATTTCTGGTCCTTCTACAATCTGCTGATCCCGGCACTGACCGGCTATCTGTTGACCGCCCTCCTGCTCTCCCGCGCCATCCCACATGGCACACCCAAAAGCAGAGTCGAAAAAATAGACATGCTCCGGGGCGGCACTGTGATTCTGTTGTTATTTCTGCTCACCATAGCCACCAGCGTGACGTTTGAAACCCTGCTACAACTGCCGCCGGTCATCGGCATGATGACCGGACTCGCCTATCTGCAGTTTTTCGGCTACTACCTCAAAAAGAGCCACAATAACGAGGAACTCACCGGTGAAGAGGAGTGGATCGGCGGTCCGCTGCCCAGCCTGAAGAAAACACCGTTCGACGTTTTTCAGCGCATATCGCGCGCTGAGTGGGACGCTATCCTGTTCCTCTACGGCATCGCACTCAGCGTGGGGGGACTTGCCTATATCGGCTGGCTCTCAATGGCCGAGGCAGTGATGTATGGCCAGTGGGGCACGGACGTTGCCAATCTGATGGTCGGCTTCTATTCCGCCGTGGTGGAAAATACCCCGACGATGTTCGCAGTACTGGCGATGAATCCGCAAATGGCGCTCGGAGACTGGCTCACTGTTACCCTCACTACCGGCATTGGCGGCAGTCTGCTCTCGATCGGCTCCGCGGCCGGGATCGCGCTGATGGGACAGTCCTACGGACGTTACACATTTTGTTGGGTTACGCTGCGCTAACCCAACCTACATAACGCGCATTGTTTTAAGCCGGCAGCTGGAGGCTGTCAACTCTCTGAAAACCTCTCGGCAGCTTGTTGCCACGCCGCCCCCGCTCTCCCTGGTAGCTGTCCAGATCAGCAGGTTTGAGGGTGATATGGCGTTTCCCGGCACAAACCTTGAGATGGCCGCCCTCCGGCACCACAGTGAGCGCCACGACAAACTCCTGCCGCGACTCCACACGCTTGCCGGGAATGCCGATGATCTTGTTTCCCTTGCCCCGGGAAAGCTCCGGCAGTTCGGCAACAGGAAAAACCAGCATGCGGCCTTCGTTGGTCACGGCAACCACCCGGTCTGTTGCAGGATTTTCCAACACAACCGGCGGCAACACTTTCGCCCCCTTGGGCAGCGTGAGCATCGACTTGCCCGCCTTATTCTTGGCAAACATGGCTTTCATCTGTACCCGAAAGCCGTAACCCGCATCGGAAGCCAGCAGATACCAAACCTTGGGATCCCCGCCCAACACGGCGGAAAACACCGATCCACCCGGGGGTGAGAAACGCCCTGTCAGTGGCTCGCCCTGACTGCGGGCGGAGGGTAGCGTATGCGCCAGAAGAGAGTAACTGCGACCGCTGGAGTCAATAAAAATGGCCGACTGATTACTGCGCAGCCGAACGGAGGCAAGGTAGCTGTCCCCTGCCTTGTAGTTGAGTCCGGCCGGATCGATATCGTGTCCTTTGGCGGCCCGTCCCCACCCCTTCTCCGAGAGGATCACGGTCACCGCTTCACTGGGCGTCAGTTCGGTTTCGTCCAGCGCTTCCGCTGTTTCACGCTCGACGATGGGAGAGCGCCGCTCGTCACCATATTTTTCCGCGTCGGCCTGGATCTCCTTGCGGATCAGGGTACGCATGCGCTGTTTCGAGTTCAGCGTCTTCTCCAGCCACTCCCGCTCAGTCTCCAGTGCCTCCTGCTCACCGCGGATCTTGATCTCCTCCAGCTTTGCCAGATGGCGCAGGCGCAGATTGAGGATCGCCTCGGCCTGGCGGTCGGAGAGGCCGAAACGGCTCATCAGCTCCGCCTTGGGATCGTCCTCATGGCGGATAATCGCAATCACCTCATCGATATTGAGGTAGGCGATCATCAGACCTTCGAGGATGTGCAGACGATCCAGCACCTGATCCAGACGATACTGCAGACGCCGCGTGACGGTCGCTGTACGGAAAGCCAGCCACTCCGCCAGCAAGGTACGGAGATCCTTCACCGCCGGCCGCCCGTTGGTTCCGATCAGATTGACATTGACCCGATAGGTGCGTTCCAGGTCTGTGGTGGCGAAGAGATGGGACATAAGGCGCGGCACATCGACCCGGTTCGAACGGGGAATGATCACCAGCCGGGTGGGGTTTTCATGATCCGACTCATCCCGCAGATCCTCCACCATCGGCAGTTTTTTCGTCTGCATCTGCTGGGCGATCTGCTCCATGATGCGCGAGCCGGAGACCTGGTGCGGCAGTGCGGTAACGATGATGTCGCCATGTTCCCGCTCAAACCGGGCACGCATACGAATCGATCCGTTGCCGGTTTCATACATCTTGCGCAGGTCTGCCCGCGGGGTAATGATCTCCGCATCGGTGGGATAGTCCGGCCCTTTGACATAGACCATCAGATCCTCGAGGGTCGCCTTCGGCGTCTCCAGCAGATGGATACAGGCGCTGGCAACCTCCCGCAAATTGTGCGGCGGGATATCGGTCGCCATACCTACCGCGATACCGGACGCGCCGTTCAACAGCACGTTGGGCAGACGCGCAGGCAGCAGAGAGGGTTCCTTCAGGGTGCCGTCAAAATTGGGCTCCCACTCCACGGTTCCCTGACCCAGTTCCGCAAGCAGCACCTGGGCATAGGGCGTGAGGCGCGATTCCGTATAGCGCATGGCGGCGAACGACTTGGGATCATCCGGAGAACCCCAGTTGCCCTGGCCGTCCACCAACGGGTAGCGATAGGAAAAATTCTGCGCCATCAGCACCATCGCCTCGTAGCAGGCGCTGTCACCGTGAGGGTGGAATTTGCCGAGCACATCGCCCACGGTACGGGCGGACTTCTTGAACTTCGCGGTGGCGCTCAGGCCGAGTTCCGACATTGCATAGACGATGCGCCGCTGCACCGGCTTGAGACCGTCACCGATGTGGGGCAGCGCGCGGTCGAGAATAACGTACATGGAGTAGTCCAGATACGCCTTTTCGGTAAAGTCGCCGAGGGGAACCTGTTCCACACCCTCAAGGGTTGAATCGATGGTGTCGCTCATGGAGGCAATTCAGTTGCGGGCATATCCGCCCAAAAATTGCCTGAGGATAATACGGAAAGTGGAGCGCTTAGGGAATATGTAGCGCTTGGGAGCCTCTGAATAAGTCTGGGCCGTTCAGGTTGTGAGATGAAATGCGCTGATTTGAGGCGGGAATCGCACGTAATAGCCAGCTATTGCGAAGATTTCCAACGAAAAAGCAGCGTATTTCAGCCGCAAGCTGTAGGTCCATGACTTGTTCAGAGACTCCCTTGACCCGGCCGCAAAAACGGGCGGAGAGCAACAAGCAGCAACGACGGCAGCAGCCATCCCCCCAACCCCAGCCAGAAACCGGCATTCGACAGCGCGAGTTCCCCCAGTATCAGCCCTAATCCAGAGAGCAGCAGTCCCACCGCGCCGACATAGAGCAGACCATTGATCCAGCCCTCAGATGTACGATGGCTATCCAGTGCGAAGCGGTAGATTCCAATCAGGGTGGTGATAGCGAGGTACCAAGCAACCGCCAGCAGCGCGAGATAGAACAAACCCGGTTCGCCACCAGTCTGCCGGGAGATATGGAAAACGGCCTGTGCTGCGGCAAAGAGAAAGAAGAGCGCCCCGTAGCGGACATAGGGAACCGGCGAACGCTTCAGCCATTCGGGATAGCGCTGCAACAGATAACCGAAAAACGGAAGTGGCGCGATGCCGAACAGCAGATTGTTACCCTGCCAGACAGGCGCCGTTTCACCCGACAGATAGTCTCCAGCGGCCAACAGCAGAAAAATCACGCTGGCGCTGCCCAGGAGCCGCAAAGGCGTTCGGGTCAGCCATTGCCAAATCCTGGATTTAGGCCGGGCGTTAGCAGAGTTTTTCGAGAGTACGGTGATACACATGGGCAGCGAACGGGAGATTGATTAAAGTCGTGTCTCATTCGATCACCCCACTCGATGGACAGCCATGATAAATATCAACGCTCCGTCTCGGGACTGGAAACATAGACATGACTCTGAGAATGGAACGCCGTCCAGGCAAACCAGAAGGTTGAAACAACAGGCACCTGGCCACCTTGATGATCCTCCACCCAGGCAGAACGGCTCTGGCGATCGTAGCTGATTATGTAGTCACTCCCGGCAAAGTGATCCGTGATCCGCCCACCGGCCTTGTCCAACTCCGAAAAGGGATAGGCCTTCCAGGCACCATCGACCTCCAGCCCAATAATACGGGCCTTGGGGTGATAGCGTGGATCAGGATTGGAAACCGGAAAATAGAGACCCTCATCATTCTCGTAACCCGCATAGGGATCGACCCCATAGCTCCGCAGATAGCCGGTATCTTCTGAAAGCACCAGGGTTTCGGGATGCAGTTCCAACCAGCGTCCCCAAGTCGTATGTTCCAAAGTCAGCATCTTCAATCGGGTGCCCTTCTTCTTTCCCGATATCGCCTGATGTTTTAACTGCGACCAGAGGGATTCAGTTTCACGGTCATAGAGCAGCACGTCGCTATTGTAGAGCAGACCAGATACGCCAAAATGCAAAACGCTCCCCCCCGTCCTGGCGGAATAGGCCACCCCGCTGCCACACAATGGACAGTAGGTTATCACCACTGGTTCGCCGCCAATCCGGTCATTGACGATCTCGTGCCAATTGAGAATCGAAACGGGATAGGCCTTGCTCACCCCGTTTCGGCTGATACCCAGCACCCGCATCTCCGAGCGGAGATTCACCGCCTCGTCAGCATGTTGAAATCGAGGATTATCGATGGCAGGGATACCATCCTTTGCCGGACCGCCATGATAGATTTCATCGACCGGTATCAGCGCATCTCTCAGATTGAAGCCATTGTTTTCGCTACCCGAACATTGAGTCAGTATGAGCATACCCAACGAAAATAGGATAAAAGAGGTTTGTTTTATCGATACCAGACCAGCCATTGAAATGAAGACGCTCTCTATTATTTGGGATATGTAGAGATACGCCGGAGGGATACTGGTGGATTCATTACAGGAATCTGTAGGCTGGATCAAGCGAAGAACGTAGGGTGCGCACAGCGCACCCTACGCTCTGATCCACTACTTACTTCCCACTTTTCAATTTATTGAATATCCGCTGGCATTGACGTAACCCCAGCTTGATGTGGTATCTGGATTGCAGGTGGTTCTGCAGCAGATGGCTATCCCAACGCGCCTTGAAAAAACCAAACTCCCTTGGATGGCGCTTGATCGCCCTGCCGAGGGCCGCGAGCGTTCCTGCATCCAACGTAGATGGGCGACCACGCCGCTTCTCATCAAGCAGCCCCTCCTCGCCCTGCTGCTTGAATTGCTGTACCCAGCGTTCAATCGAGCGTGGATTTTCATCAAAACATTCAGCAACCTGGTCAAAGTCCAGGCCATTGTCCACCAACAATACGCAATGTAACCGATGAATATAACGATAGTCGGATGAGTGTAACAATGAATCCTTTAATCGCTCCTTCAATACCTCGGCTTTAGCAGCTTCCCGATCCTGCTTCACGTTCCCGCTCCCGAGGAACACCGCCTGATTTTTTCTAAATTCTTATAGTCCTCAGGTGAAATCCCGTCCGTGTTTACCCGCAATCAACGACTCTCTCCTGTTCTTGTATTGACCCTTTTCCCAGGAATCTATCGCCTGTTCATAGTATGGATGATTTTCTCCTCTTTTCTGACATCTAACATTAAATGAGGTCGATTGATGATCCAGATCAGCAAATCCATGCAATTTCCAATCGGGATAGGGAGCCGCTC